>MEOH01000007.1:0-67660 GCA_001769535.1 Bacteroidetes bacterium GWF2_38_335 | reverse complement strand
TTGATGAGATGCGAAAAGAACCGCCGGTAGTGAATTCATTAGAACGAAATATAATGTTCCGGCGGAAATGGAAGAGAAAGTTTCGGGTTTGGAGTTTGGGGTTTGGGGTTCCTTGTTTCGGGTTTGGGGTTTGGGGTTGGTTCTTTTTGTTCTTTTTGTTCGAAGGGTTCTTTTGGTTCTTTTTGTTTCGGGGTTGGGGCTTGAGGTTTGACTGACCAAATTAAACCCATGGGACAAACGGCCTGAAGGGCCAGGTTAATTCAGCCCCGGCTAACGGCCGGGGTTTGATGAGATGCGAAAAGAACCGCCGGTAGTGAATTCATTAGAACGAAATATAATGTTCCGGCGGAAATGGAAGAGAAAGTTTCGGGTTTCTTGTTTCGGGTTGAGGGTTATTTAACTAAAATCCACAAAATATTGAGGACATTCAGTAAATTTCAAATCGATATGTCCTGAAATTTGAGTTTAACAAAAAAAAATGAGGCCGGAGCCTCATTTTTTATTTGTCTTTTTTCTCGTCGAGTCGAAAGGTAATCGGAAGAACCATTTCAACATCAACGGCATTTCCATCCTTATCGGTACCCGGATTCCAGTCGGGCATGGAAGAAATGACTCTGACTGCTTCCTTATCCAGTTCATCATTGACTCCCTTTTTAATGCCAACATCGGATATTTTTCCTGTTTTTTCAACGACAAACTGAACATAGACCGATCCTGTTATCCCCTTTTCCTGTGCGTTTTTGGGATATTTGATATTGGATATCAGGTAATTTAGCATGGCATCCTGGCCGCCTTTGAATTCGGGCGCTTTTCCAACTTCGGTATAATTCTGAGGCTGAATTGGTTTTTCTTGCAAAACCAGTTTCTGGTATGCAGGAAGCATGGCCGTAGAGTCAACAATGGAAGAAGGGTTAGTAAAAGCAAAAAGTAAAGTAAGTAGAGTAACTAATGGCAATGCGATTAAAAATTTGAATTTTGAACGCATTCCCGATTTGATTTTTGTCATCATTTGAATTCTCCTTTTAATTAATGATTGATTAAAACTATTGGCAAAGTCGCTTACCGAAGCACCCATTGTCAGCGCTAACAACAATTGCTGGTAACCGGTTTTTTCGTATCCTTTCAACAGCACTCCTTCGTCGGCCAGGTATTCATGAAGCTCTTTTAATGAATTTCTGTACATCCAGACAAATGGGTTAAACCATTGAAAGACTGATATCAGCTCCATAATAACAATATCAACCGAATGGTGCTGCTTTACATGAACCAGCTCGTGGGTCACAATTTTTTCGGCATCCTCAGTTTTCAGATCGTTATTAAGGAACAGGAAGTTAAAGAATGAAAATGGAGCATGGGCTTTATCCATGCTGACCATATTGATTCCGTTTTCTTTTCTGATTCTGTATTTTTTAATAAAACTGTATAACCGGACCATTTTATATACAAACCTCAGTGCAAATAATGTCACTCCGGCCAGATATAAAGTAAAAAGCATATTAAAATAATCGGGTGCATCCTTATTAATATATGTGGATGACAAACCGCCCACAACAATTTCATCAAGGACTACTGTATAGGATTTTGATATTTCACCTATTGGCCACGTCAGCTCCAAAGCAGGAATAATCATGGAAAACAACATCGAAAAAACCAGAAAATACCTGTGTATCCTGAAATGGGTATCACGTTTCATCACAAAATAATAAAACGCAAACAGCAAAGCCATTGAAAAGGCCGATTTTAGCGAGTAAATTAAAATTGCTTCCATAACAACAGAATTTATTTATTCTTACTTTTTTTATTCTTTTTAATTTGTTCATCCATCATAGATCTGATTTCCTCGAGTTCTTTAATGGACAGGTTATCGCCACTGGCAAAAAATGAAACCAGTTGCTGATAGGAATTCTGAAAATAATTTTTCACAAAGCTTCCCATGTACTCTTTCGAATATTCATCTTTGCTGATCAACGGAAAGTATTCATGGGTTTTGCCATATGCCTTATGCCCCACAAATCCCTTCTTTTCAAGAATTCTTACAATTGTTGAAACGGTGTTGTAAGCGGGTTTTGGCTCCGGAATTTCTTCCATGATGTTATTGACAAAACCTTTTTCAATCTTCCATAAGATCTGCATTAACTGCTCCTCTGCCTTTGTTAGCTCTTTCATTGTAATGTTTTTAAAACTTCCTTACAAATATATAACTAAGTTTTTAGTTATACAACTATTTGTTTAGTTTTTTTTTATTTTACAACAATAATTGTACCGGAAAATATTTTTTTGCCGCTAATGCGCGAATATTTTTTTTTCCTGATGCTATTAATACCGATACGTAATATTATGAATTTATCCTTTCGACAAACCATAATAAGCAGTTGGTATAACAAGGATTGTGAATAATCTTTATCTTTGATGAATGATTGGAAAATATAAAGATATAGCCGGAGTAGTACTTTCGGGAGGAAAAAATTCGCGATATGGAGGGAAGCAGAAAGGTTTGCTGGAGGTTGGCGGAAAAACAATTATTGAAAACACCATTTCGGTTTTAGAGGGAATTTTTGATGAGGTTTTTGTTATTGCAAATGAAGCAGAACTCTACAGAAACAAAATCAATGTTCCGGTTTATGGAGATATTATTAAAAATGTTGGTCCGCTTGGCGGAATACACGCTGCCCTCTCCCACACCACCCGTAAATCAGTTTTTATCATTGCTGCAGATATGCCTTTTCCAAATGAAACCCTGATCAGAACATTGGTCAGCTCGTACCAAAAAACCGATTTTCAGATTTATATTTCCGAAACATCAAAGGGGATTGAACCGCTGCACTCAATATATAATACCAGTATATTGGAAAAACTTGATGCATTTTTGCAAACTACCGGGAATTTTTCTGTGCGTAGTTTTTTTCCGGTTGTCAATACAGGGTTTTCTATTGTTGACATTGAACTTGAGAAGAGTTTTTTTAATATTAATGCGCCGGAAGATTTAGATAATATTCTGAAAAAATAACCATCCAATTATGGAATCCAATTCCATAAAAAGACATATCTAGTTTCACATGTACACTGAAACACATCGGATATTTTAAAAAGACTGCTAGTTTTTTACACATAGGGTTGCATTTCATTCCACCCCATGCGATTACAACCCCAGGGCGTTGCCCTTTTTGCTTCTATATTTAAGGTCTGAAAGACCGATTTGTATCACCACAGGGTGAAACATTGTGCAACCCTGTGTATAAAAAAAACACATTTATTATTGAATAGTTTCATTGATTCAAGTATTCTTTTACCTGAATTATTTTCTTTTACTGAATTTATATCGTAACTTTATTGAATAAATAATACGGATATGAAACGCGAGGAAATTATCAAAAAATATAAACCTGAAAAGGACAATCTGCTGCTGATTCTTCAGGAAATTCAGGATAACAATGAATTAAATTATATTTCGGAAAAGGACATGGAGGAGGTATCGAAATACCTAAATGTTTGCATGGCCGAAATAACCGGGGTGGTTGGGTATTATAGCATGTTCAGCACAAAACCACGGGGAAAAAACCTGATCAGAATTTGCTGTTCGCCCGTTTGTTGCATGGTTGGCGGTGAAAAAATTGAACGGATTTTTAAAAATGAACTGGGAATCGGAATTGGCGAAACTGACAAAAACAATGAATTTACCATTGAGGAGACTGAATGTCTTGGGCAATGCGGAAACGGACCGGTTATCATGGTAAATGATAAAGTTTACACTGAACTGTCGGCTGAAAAAATCAAAGAAATAATTAACAAACACAGGCATAATGCAAATGGAAAGAAATAAAATTCTTACCGGACTTTTCGGAAAAATTTCGCCAACCTCTATTAATGATTATATTGAACATGGCGGATATTCGGCTCTGAAAAAAGCCCTGAAAATAAAACCTGCCAATATCATCCATGAAGTTTCAGAATCGGGATTGAGAGGCCGCGGCGGTGCCGGATTCCCCACCGGATCAAAATGGGGATTCACTGCAAAGGAAATTTCTGATCAAAAATATGTGATCTGCAATGCCGACGAAGGCGAGCCCGGCACGTTCAAAGACAGGTTACTCATGGAAAA
Organism: Bacteroidetes bacterium GWF2_38_335; assembly: GCA_001769535.1. Taxonomy (GTDB): domain Bacteria; phylum Bacteroidota; class Bacteroidia; order Bacteroidales; family GWF2-38-335; genus GWF2-38-335. The sequence continues at coordinate 63,561 of MEOH01000007.1, read as the reverse complement.
CAACCCGCATTTGCTTATCGAAGGGGTTATCATTGCTGCTTATGCCATCGGCGCATCTGAAGCAATTATTTATATTCGCGGCGAATATTACGAATCAATCAAAAAAATCCTGAAAGCCATCAAAGATGCCAACAAGGAAGGGCTTTTAGGAGAAAATATCGAAGGTACTGACTTTTCACTGAATATCTCCATCAAAAAAGGTGCAGGATCATACCTCTGTGGCGAAGAACTTACGCTGATTGAATCGGCCGAGGGCAAACGCGGGCATCCCAGAATAAAACCGCCTTTTCCTGCGCAAAAAGGTATTTTTGGAAAACCTACCCTGGTTAACAATGTTGAAACTTTAGCCAACATTCCGTTTATCATCGCCCAAGGAGCTAAAGAATATAAAAAATACGGAGTTAAAAATGCTTTTGGTACAAAGCTTTTCACTATTTCGGGTGATGTGATAAAACCGGGAATGGTCGAAGCCAATCTGGGTATTACACTGCGTGAACTTATTTATAATCATGCCGGCGGAGTTTTAGGAAGCAAAAATCCGAAAGCGGTATTGCTGGGCGGTGCAGCCGGAACGTTTGTCGATGCTTCAATGCTTGACATTTCAATGGATTATGACAGTCTGGCCGCAACAAACACCACCATGGGCTCGGGCGCCATTATCGTCATGAACGAGTCAAGAAGTATTTATGAAATGTTACATTCCATCCTCAGGTTTTTCAAACACGAATCGTGCGGAAAATGCGTTCCCTGCAGGGTTGGATGTAAACAACTCCTTTTGCAAATGCAAGATCTTGAAAAATCAAAAGATAAAAATGCAGTGCTGGATGAACTTTTGAATGAAGCAAAATATATAGCCCGAAACTCACTTTGTCCGCTTGGCCAATCCCCTGTTCTTCCGGTGAGCACAGCAATAAGGTATTTTAAAAACGAACTTATCAGCAAGTAATTACAATGAGCAAGAATATCTCCATTACCATTGACGGAAAAAAAATTAATACCACCGAGGGCAAAAATCTTTTGCAGGTTGCCCTTGAAAATAAAATCGAAATTCCAAACCTTTGTTTTCACAGAAAACTCAGTCCTACCGGGGCATGCCGACTGTGTGTCACCAAAATTAAAAATATGCGGGGGTTTGTAACTTCCTGCTCTACTGCTGTGACCGACGGAATGGAGGTTACTGCCTTTGACGAAGAACTGGAGCAGGATCGCATGCATACAATGAGTCTGCTGCTTGCCGAACACAATGAAAGCTACGATCACACCTATCCGGATGAACTGAAAAATCTGAAAGAAAAATATGGTCTGGACAAAATCAAGGCCCGCAAGCATAAACCGTTAAAAACTGCCATCAACCATAAAGCAGACAACAGCTCACCCGTTTTAACCTACGACAGCTCAAAATGCATCAAATGTTTCAGGTGCATCAAGGCCTGCGAGGAAGTTCAGGGTAAATCCGTTTTGAATTTTCATGAAAGAGGTCTTGAATCCTATATCATTGCAGGAACAGGCATCTGGAGCAATTCAGAGTGTGACGGCTGTGGCGAGTGTGTTCAGTTGTGTCCCACAGGTGCGCTGGTTGAAAAACCCCATCGCAACGAAATAAATCTCGATAAAATTGAAAGAAAAGTCAAAACCACCTGTCCGTATTGCGGTGTGGGATGCCAGATTGAATTGTTCGTGCAAAACGGAAAAATCGTGCGATCAAACGGCATCGAGGGGGTTAGTCCGAATGACGGCCGGCTTTGTGTGAAAGGACGTTTCGGTTATGATTTTGTTGGCAGTAATGAAAGACTTACTACTCCGTTGATCAAAAAGAAGGGCAAATTTGTAAACGCCACATGGGACGAAGCACTAGATCTCATCGCCAAAAAATTCAATGAAATAAAGGAAAAATACGGAAACGATTCCATTGCCGGATATTCATCGGCCAAATGCACCAACGAAGACAATTATATTTTCCAGAAAATGATGCGTGTGGCATTCGGAACCAACAACATGGACTATTGCACACGCTTGTGCCACGCCTCCACGGTCACAGCCATGCTCAGATCTATTGGTGACGGAGCCGGAAGCAATTCCATTGAAGATTTCGAAACCACTGATTGCCTTTTCGTTACCGGCAACAACATCATCGAAACCCATCCGATAACGGCAACATACGTGAAACGTGGTGCTAAAAAAGGAATGAACATCATTGTTTGTGATCCCAGATGGACTCCGCTGGTTAAATACGCAAAAATCTGGCTGCAGCCAAAACTGGGTACTGATGTAGCTTTGCTAAACGGAATGATGCACATCATCATAAAAGAGGGCTGGTTTAACAAAGAATTTATCGAAAAAAGGATTGACCGTGGGATGGAAGCTTTTGAGGAGCTCAGAAAACTGGTTAAGAAATACAATCCGAAGATGGTTGAGAAAATAACCGGCGTTCCGGCAAAAAAACTATACGAAGCATCAAAAATGTACGCCCTCGCTCCCACTGCGATGATTGCAACCGGAATGGGCATGAGTCAGCAGGTTACGGGCACCCATAATGTTTTTTCTTTGCTGAATATGTGTTTCATCACCGGTCAGATTGGCCGTGAGCGCTGCGGAATCAATCCGCCCCGTGGACAAAACAATGTACAGGGAGCCACAGATGTTGGTGTATCTCCGCTTAATTATCCCGGATATATTCCCATCGGCAATGAGGAAAACCGAAAAAAAGTGGCCAAAATATGGAAAGTGCCCTTTGAAAAGCTTTCCGGCAAAGCTGGTCTGACCACCGTAGAGATAATGAAAGCCGCGCACGATGGCAAGATCAGGGGAATGTTCATCATGGGAGAAAATCCGATGGTAACCGATCCCAATCTTAATCACACCATTGCTTCGGTTAAGAAACTTGAATTTCTGGTTGTTCAGGATATTTTCCACACCGAAACAACACCCTATGCAGATGTGATTTTGCCCGCCTCATCCTTCGCCGAAAAAGAAGGAACATTTGTGAATTCAGACCGGCGCGTATTACGGGTAAGAAAAGCAGTAGAAATGCCGGGTGAAGCAAGAGAAGACTGGAAAATTCTATTGGAAATTTCAAAAAGAATGGGTACAGAAATCGGAAATTACAAAAACGCTTCCGAAATATTTGATGAAATAGCAAAAGTCACTCCGATCATGGCCGGAATCAGTTATAAACGTTTGGAAAAGGGAAGTATTCAGTGGCCGTGTCCGGATAAAAACCATCCCGGAACAAGTACCTTGTTTCTGGAAAAATTCAATACCCCAAATGGCAAAGCAAAATTAAATCCGGTTGATTATGCCGAACAAAGCGAAAAAGCCAGTCCGGAATACCCATACATTCTGAATTCGGGAAGGATACTTTATCAATATCACTCCTCAACGATGTCGCGAAAAAATAAATCGCTTACCGCTTTTGCGAACAAATCATACGTTTTAATACATCCTGTGGATGCAGAGAAAAACAAACTTAAAAACGGTGACCGGGTTAAGCTGACAAACATCAGAGGGGTATTGGAAACGACAGTTGAGATCACAGACGGAGTAGCCATCGGGGAATTGTTTATGCCCTGGCATTATGGCGAGTCATTGGTAAACAGTCTGACACGCGATGAACTGGATCCGTTTTCAAAGATTGCACCATTTAAATTATCTGCGGTTTCGATAAAAAAAGCAAAATAGTGAACCCTGATTGGCAGGTTATTTACTTGGTTTCCATATCCATGTTTTATCTTTAGAAAGATAGCCATATTCTTCGCCCTTGGATATTTTAAAGATATTATCACCAAACCATTCGATTTTTTCGAATTCAGGTTCAACAATGACATTTCCCTTGCTATCGGCCAATCCGTTGTTGCTCATGGACTGATATCTGAAAAACCTATCGCCAATCCAGGTAAGTTCAGAATAATTCATTTTATACACTTCATCACCCGAAAATGATACAGCCGAATAGCCCTGGCGGTATTTGTATAGAATCAGAAGGTTAGATGAAACACCTGAGATTAAATAATCATTATCTACTCCGGTTAATTTTCTGCCAAATGCGTCAAAAAGGAAAATGCTGTCATTGTTATCAGCAAGAAACAAAGTATCATGTACCCTGGTTATTTTTCCGTATTCAAAGCTGATCAGCGTATCACCAGATAGTCCGATCATTCCCCAATTCTTACCTTTCACAACCGCACAGCCATGAAAAAAGTCCTCGGCTTTGGAATAACCCGCCGGTATCACCATTTGCCCCGAAGTATCAATATAGCCATATCTGCTGCCATCCCTCACCAGAGATCTGCTTTGTTTAAAGTCATTTGCACTTTTGTATGCAGCCGGAATTTTTATTTTTTTATCCATAGTCATAAAACCGGTATAAACATCATCGCTGAAGCTCATCAATCCTTCAGAAGGCATGCCCAATTTTGAATAGCGTGCAGGAATAATTACTTTTCCGGCAGCGTCGATGATACCGTATTTATCTTTCTTTTTAAACCTAGCATAGCCCTGCTGATCAAAATCCGAAAGTGATGCATAGACAGGTTTGATAATTTCTTTTCCGGATTTATCCACAGCGCCATATTTTCCCTGATAAATTACCACACCCAATCCATTCGAAAAATCGTTGCATTTACGATATACAATCTGGTTAATATAATCTCCATTTGTATTGATATATCCGTAACCAGCTCCTTTCGGAACAACACAAATGCCTTCATGAAATTGTCCCGGTTTCTTAAAACTGTAATCAATATTCAGATTTCCCAGCGTATCTGCGAATCCGTATTTCATTCCATTTGACACAGCTGCCAGTCCCTCTGAAAATTTTTCAGCCTTTGCAAACTGAGCTTCAATGACTGTTTTGCCATTTTGATCGAGAAATCCAAACAACCCGTTATTATAATATTTCATCCTGTTTTCGGAATAATCTTCAATATAATCAAAAGAACAGTCAGTTAAGTAGGTTCCCGACTCATCCGACAATCCATATTCGCGGTTAAAATTCCTCAGAAAAAACAAGCTGTCACCCATTCCGGCTATCCTTTCAATAGTATTATATTTAAAAGCCAGCAAAACCGTATCGGGAGTTATAATTCCGGTGTAACCATTTTTATTTACTATTGCAGTTTTATTTATAAACCGTTCGGCATAATCGAACTGCGCATCTATCTTTATTTCGGAATTATCGCCAATATATCCCCATTTGCCTGATGTAATAAAATTTCTCAGGTATGCTTCAAAAGAGCTGATGGTAAAAGCTTCCCAAACGGAAGTGCGGTATCTTTTATCAATATCCCCATAAATATTAAAAAGTGCCATGCCATCATAAGAATCGCCGATATACGCATACCTTGATTTTCCCAACCTTCCGTTTTTATGAAGCATGGCAAAGGAATTATCTTTAAGAAGACAGCGGGCATAAGTCTTTTTTCTTAAATCATCGGTAACAATATCATAAATAACCAGAGGCGTAACGAATTTTCCGGTTTTTTCATTTACAACACCATATCTGATAAAAAAAGAATTTTCAATGGAATAGCGTCTCATAACGATAACCATACTGTCATTTACCAGATTTCGGTATATCTGTAAATAAAGGGGCTTCATAATTATGCTGTCCTTGTCGTTTTTTAGTCCCCACCTTCCAAGCGTATCAACATAAAACCAATTTCCATCTCGTCTGTTCAGATTTATATTTACCCTGCGCGAAGCATTGGCAAATAAATTTGTGAGATTTGAAGCATTTTTATCCACATTGATCCTGCCCACTTCTTCAAAAGTTTCGCGGGCCGATTCCTCGCCGTTGGTTTTAACATTTATCAATGTAATTGCATCGCCATTGTAAATTTTCACTGTACGTCCCTTGCAAAAGATATCATCAGCCAAACCAGTCCACAATTCCTGTCCGGAAATTGAATAAACTGAGTAGGATGTTAAATCATTGCAGATAAAGAAGTTTTCGTTCTTAATGATCATATCATGTTTGCAATCAATAATTTTGTTGCCATTGACAGAATACAACCCATAGCCGGCATCCATCTGGACTAAAAAATATGAATTTTCGAAATAGTCAATAACATTGGCATTGACGGGAATAATTTGGGTACCCAGACTGTTAATCAATCCTTTTTTGCCATTACGGTGTACAAGAAAGAGGTCTGCACTGAAAAATTCAAAATCAGAAAACTGACCGGGTTCAATAATCATTTTCTTTGCGGGGACAGAAAAAAGGCCGGCATTGGTATCTTTTTTAAGACGGATGCATTTTCCTTCGGCTTTTACGTCATCCCAGCGGGTGGTGTCAAAGAAGGCTCCTGCAGTATCGGCAATCATAAATCCCTGCGAATCTCTTACCAGCACAGCTATTTTTTCCAACGATGTAACAGATGAGTAAACAACAGGTAAAATTTCTTTCCCATCAATAGTAAACAAACCATATTTGTTGTTTTTAGAAGCGACAATGCAGGAAAAAAGAGGTTTTATTTCATTCCAGTCTTTGCCTTCAATCGTTTTTCCGTTAATCCGAACAGCTGACCATTTGCTGTTTTTTTTCACGATAAATACATCATCAGTTAAATATTTAACCTCAGAAACAGAATCTCCGATTTGAATCATATTTCCTTTCAGAATGTCAAGAATGGAAAAGTTTTGATTGTTTCCTGCCAACACATAATTTCCCTTTAAAAACCGGAGTTCCGAAAAAGCAGGATGCATAATTATTTTGAGAGAACTGTCTGCAAGTCCGAAAAGTCCGTTCAACTCAATTTTAATAAGATTGTCACCATCAAAAGGATAAATATTATCGTAATGTGCAGGAAAAACGATATTTCCGGTTTTATCAATGAGAGCAGTCTTTCCGTTGGTTTTAACGGGAAGATACCCGAAAAAATCACCGGATTTTTGCCCTGCACATTCAAGCAAGAAAAAAGCAGGGATAAATAGTAATATTATCCTTAAAAGTTTCATTTACAGAAAGATCAGACACTTTTCATTATAATCAGAAAATCCTCAGGTTTTTCAATTTTTCTTTCAATGGTTTTCATATTGAAAGTATAGACCGGACTTTTCTGTGCTTTAATTTCATCTGTATTAATATTCTCAAAATCCCTGATGGTGAATACGGCAATTTTATTACCCGGAATAACGGCAACAAGTTTATTGGTATTATCGGGTTTAAAGGCAAATTTATCCCAATCGGAATAGGCATATTTAACCAGGGATTTTTCGTTGTCAGAAATCAGATAAATGATGATGTCGTTTTTATCAGGAATTTCGGCATCAAATTTAAAATCAGCTTTCACAGCAATAACCGATGGTTGTTTCATATATCGATCCCAGTTATAAATACCAAATGAAGAGATATCATAAGAGCGAAGAATATCGGCTTGCAAATTTGCCATTTCCTCTTTTTGAACCCTTTCGGTAAATTTTTCCCTATACATACCCATTTGTTCCTGAAAAATTTCCATGGCAGCATTGAAATCATCGCCAATAAGCACAGCCGAGATGGTTGTTTCAAAAGCTTTTTGGTTGCTTGTGAGTTTAAGTTTATACTGACCGGCTTCAGAATTATAGGGAATCAGGTCCATGCTAGCCCATTTTTCACGATAAATCCACTTATTTTTTGATGGATCTTCCCTGTCAACCGTTCCTGTATATTTCCAGATTACCGATCCCAGTTCCTTAAGTTCAGGAAACTGATTATAAAACACTTTAAAATCAAGATACGTGCCACCCTTTTCATATTTGAGCGGTTTCACAGGTTTGTCGCCCAGAGCAGACAGTGAGTCCAGAACTCTTTTCTTTGTAACATTAATTTCAGACCTGCCGGTTGTAATATACTGCCAGTCTCCCGATTTCTCATCAAGAGCATAAAAACCAAAATCTTCACCCTGATTGAAGGAAGCCAGGTTAACACTGATTTTTGATCCTTCGCGGATAAAAATTTCCGAATTACCCGCATAACCGCGTATGTCAAACATTCCCGCAGTTTCAAAATCATATTTCACACCTGCACTATCGTATGACATTGGAATTCCGGCCAAAATTATATCATAGGCATTATGAAATTCACGGAAATCAATTTTCACCGTACCGGTAACCGATTCGCCCGAAGCATCAACAAAAGCATCCGGGGGCACTACAATTGAACCACCATTGTCAAGATGGATTACCCCACCTTTATTTGCATCAAGATTAAATGGGGAAAACTTCACATCCACGCCTTCAAAAGCAGGGGAAAGGACTGTAGAGACAGCCGCGGTGTTTTTTTCAGTTTTGCAGGTAACCAGCAAAAAGCCGGCTAATGCAAAAAAAACGGCGAATATTATTTTTCTTTCCATGAGTGTTAGGTTTTTTAGGATCAATGTTACAATTTTATAAACGAAAATAATCTTGTAAATGTTATAGTTGTTTGTCAAAATATTTTAAAAGCCTTATCTGGTATGATTTGCGAAGGATAAAAAGTTTTATGGAAAGTTATCTCATAGAAAAATACATGATTTTTGTTTCCTCCTTTTTTTTGGTATTTTTGTCATACCTACTGATTATTTCTCAGGAATTAATATAAACAAAATGGATCAGAAAACCATATCAGTCGTAATTTCAGTTTACAATGAAGAAAAAGGATTGCCAGATTTCGGCAGGTCGCTTGTTGATGATTTAAAAAAAATGCCACAATACAAGTTTGAAATTCTTTGGGTAAATGATGGAAGCACAGATAAATCGCAAAAAGAAATTGACTTAATAATTAATTCTGTAAAAGCAGAAAACACCAACCATACAGGTATTGAATTTTCAAAAAACTATGGTCATGAAGCTGCAATGATTGCCGGAATTGATCATTCGACTGGCGATGCAGTGATCTGCATGGATGCTGATGGTCAGCATCCCCCATCAAAATTGGGTGATATGATCAAAAGTTTTTTAAATGGTTCAGATATTGTACTTACAGAAAGAACCTCAAGGAACGATGCCGGCTTTTTTTCAAAAATATTTTCAGGTGTATTTTACAGGTTTTTAAATTCTGTCTCAACATTTAAGTTCAATAAAAACTCTACCGATTTTTTTCTTGTATCACGTCAGGTAGCTACAGTATTAAGAGAAAATTTCAGAGAAAACAACCGGTTTATCAGAGGGTATATTCAATCGGTAGGCTTCACAAAGGACATAGTTAGCTTCGAGGCTCCCGACCGGCAGCACGGAAAAACCCACTACTCTTTCAAACGGTTGCTTAAACTTGCTATCAATGCGGTTTTTTCTTTTTCTGATAAACCTCTCCGGTTGGCAATTGTTTTCTCGGCCTTATTTATTCTGTTCACTCTTGTTTTCGGGGCATATAGTCTTTACGCTTATTTTTTCTTTGAAACGCCCCCTTCAGGATACACAACCATTGTACTTTTTCTTTCATTTTCCTTTTCGGTTTTGTTTTCTATCATTACCGTTCTGTCGTTATATTTCGAAAAAGCACTTCACGAAATCAGAAAAAGGCCCATCTACATTGTTAAAAGTATTCGAAAATAAATCGTTTTCTGAAACAGTTAACTGAGTTTTCAAACCATATTAAATGGTTGTATAAGTGGACATCTCATATTATTAAAAGTAAAGCATAGTAATTTGCATTTTTATTTCAAAAAATGAGGAATTAGAAGTACATTTATAAGAAGTAAAAAACCAAATTAAATGGAAACAAAATTCAAATTCTTATACATTGCAGGCGTTGAATCGCTTGACAAGTTAATAGAAAAAAAGTATCAGGGCGAGGATGTTTATGTTGAAATAATTTTTTACCCGGATCAATTAAGTTTTTCATTTAATGAATACAATGAGACTATTCCCATTTCATCAATTTCTAAGATTCAATTATTGGCTGAAGATGGTTTTATTGTAATTACATTTCAAAACAATGATTGTATATTCAATTATGATTTCTTTATTACATTTGAATTACTAGACCTGATTTACAAAACCGGGCATGACAAATTTTTACCTGATGCACTCAAGCTAAGGTATATTCAAATGCAGGACAGAGAATTATTCAGAATGATTTCCAAGGAAAGAGAAAGTATGCCCGATTATGAATATTTTCACTATTTTGACGGAATTGATGAATTGCAATATAAATTTATTTCTGAATCCTTTGCTTTTCAAGCATTAATAGAAGCGCCATTACTTTATATTAAGTATCTTGACTCTGGCGATCGGGAGTTGGGCATGCTAATAACTTGCAAATCCATATATTGTCCTGAAAACTCAATTGAAATAAGTGAAATTCAAAATTTCAGAATTGTCGGAACCTCATCTTCAATTACTTGTTATATAAATGATTGTACGTTTACTGATATTTATTTACCCGTCAGAAGTGATTACAGACACAATAATCATCTTTTCAGCTCATACCAGGAATTTCCGGCTAAAAAGATTGAATTGCTTATCAAAAAAATATGCAATCATATAAACCAACAAAGGGATAAAAATTACAAACCTCTTGATTTGACTAATCAAGACGATTAATAATTTTTATTATCATTACACTTAATGACTTTATTTTAACATTCCTATTATTGTTGTTTATAAAGAGGTTTTAGGTATGGCAGAATAAAACAATATTAATTGTTTAAATTTGTAGGAAATAGGTGTGAATCGGAAAAACCACCGCCCGAAAACATTATAAGAAAGATGGTTACTTTTGCGGCGCAAATGAAAACGATTTTCTAATGCAAGGAAAAAAGGAAGAAAAACTCTTAAAACCTTGCATTTATTAATATACAAATCAATAATAAAAATCTATATATCAATTTGATATCAGTTTTTCAGCAATACCCAATAGTATAAAAAACATAATTGGCCGACATCAGAAAAATATAAGATAAGGGCAACTGAATTAAATTTCAATTATTAAAGTAAACCGATAGTCATTTACTATTTTAAAGTATTTTCATTATATTTGAAAACGAATGAATTTTTGAGAATAGTGGTGTAATGAGAATATGCACTTTTTATTACAAACTTTATGACCAGGAAAGAACATCTTTATTTCTGTAAAAAATGTTTGAACAGAAAATTTGATCCAATGCAGGGATTAATCTGCAGTGTAACAGGCAAAATAGCTGATTTTGAATCATCTTGTTCAAATTTTAAGGCGGACGAATCTGTTAAAGAGGATGTCCCTGAAGAAGTACCGGGAGAAACCAATGAAGAAATTCTCATTAAACTTGATGACAATTTCCGGGAAATATTAAAAATACACCAGAATTTTTCATACGCTGTAGCCGGAGGAATATTTGCAGCAATAATCAGCGCATTTCTTTGGGCTGCTGTAACAGTTGCAACCAAATTCCAAATTGGTTATATGGCAATTGGTGTTGGATTTATTGTCGGATATTCGATTCAGTTTTTTGGTTTAGGGGTGGATAAAAAATTTGGATATCTTGGGGCAGTCCTTTCGGTTTTTGGTTGCTTGTTAGGTAATATACTGACTTTGATCGGACTGGCAGCAGAAGAAGGAAATTTAAGTATTATTGAGGTTGTTTCATTTGTTAACTTCCAGATTTTAATTGAAGCTCTTGTCGAAACATTCAGTCCGGTCGAAATATTTTTCTACGGTATAGCCGTTGCCGAAGGATATAAATTTGCTTTCAGAAAAGTCACTGTCAGAGAACAGATTGCCTTTAAAAGTTCAAAATATGACGGAACTCCGGCATTTAATTTTCTCCGTTCACCCTTATATGTTGTTTCGATAATTGGATCGGCAATATTTTTTATTTCATTTTTCCTTACTTTAAACAGTGAATCCTATTTTTCTCAGGAACCTGAAGTAATTTCCGGTGATAATCCTATTTATAATGGTCAGGGCAATAAAGAATCTCCCTATAGGTCTGAAGGCAAAACTTTCAGGGGAAAAGAAGAGGGAAAATGGACTTATTATTATGAAAATGACAGTGTTCAATCGACAGGTTATTACAAAGAAGGAATTCAGGACAGCACATGGATGTGGTTTGATGAAGCAGGTACATTGCTGGCTATCGGCAACTTCAAGGATGGTTTGGAAGAGGGAGTCTGGTTCAGTTATTACAACAATAAAACGCCCATGGATTCCGGAAGTTACATTAATGGCAGAAAAAACGGTATATGGAAAAGCTGGTACGAGAATGGAAATATTTCAGAAATTGGCAATTATATTGAAAACCATTACGACAGCATCTGGAATTTCTATTACGATAACGGAAAGTTATCAGCAACAGGAAAAATGAAAGATGATCTAAAAACTGACAAATGGATATATTATTACAGAAACGGTAAAATCTCAGCTATTTTGATGCACAAGGACTCAGATGAACCTATAATTCTGGATTATTGGGATCAAAAGGGCAATCATCTGGTCACAGACAGGAACGGAAGCTATAAATCATATTCAGAAAACGGAAAGTTGGTAATAACAGGAAATGTGTCAGGAGGGGTAAGAACAGGAGTATGGATGTACTATCATGACAACGGAAAAAAAATGGCTGAACATGAATACAAAAATGGTCTATTATTTATAAAAAATTCCTGGGGTCGAGATGGCACTGAAGAGGTTATTGACGGAACAGGCATTTACAATTCCTATAATTTTACTGATACTCTTGTAACCGAAAATGGAGAAATTAAAGAAGGTGTCAGGGATGGTTTGTGGACTATTTATTACCCAACCGGAGTAATTCTCCAGGAACAAAGGTATATTAAAGGTGAAATGACCGGCCAGCAAACCACATCTTACCCCTCAGGATTGCTTTTTTGCTATGGAAATGTAGTAAAAGGTAAAAGAGAAGGTCAATGGATTTGGTACAATGAGAATGGGAACATCTCTTCAACTGCTTACTTCAAAAACGACAAAAAAGAAGGTGTTCAAATAATCTGCAGTTCCAACGGCGACAAAGTTATGAAGGAAATATATAAAAACGGGATCCTAATCAAAAAAATCAGATTATTGGAATACAGTAATTAGTCTGCATTTATTTCAAAACTCAAAATAATAAAGAGTCTTAACCGCCATAAGCTGACAAGGCATCAATAAAACAATTTTTTTAAATTCGACCCTTCCGAGAACTAATATTTATATACTTTTGCCGGGGTTTTAATAAAATCATTTAACAACAAAAAAATGAAAAAAATACTATCATTATCAATTGCAATTTTATTTACATCAATCATGTTTACAAATTGCAATAAAAACTCTGAAAAGGAAAAACAATCAAAAGGTGCAACCGAACAAACAAAGGAATCAACTGATGAGCTGAAGGAAGAAGCTTCATCAGAGGTTTCGAATTATGATTTACTTCAAGGTAAATGGCAACACACTGAAGACAAAACCAATTTTGTGGTTTTTGAAAATAACCTTCGAAAGGAAATTGCTGCCGGAATGGACGAATGGGACAGTGAAGAATTTGTTTTATCTGACAAATGCCTTAATGATTTTAATAAGGATAATAAAACCGAAGGTGAAAAGGACAGATACATCACATGCAAAGCTTCTGATTTATGCTGGTACATCCTTGAATTAAATGAAACTACTTTATCTCTTTCTTATATGGGAAGAGGCAATACATTGAATTACAAAAAAGTTCAATAGATTAATCTTAAACAACGGTTTTGGGATTCGGTATTTTACAATTCTTCATTTTCTCCTGCATGAGATTTGTTTTCATTTCCGCCGCAAAAAAAAATATCCTACAAAGATATTCCCGCGCGGCGTTTTTATACTTAAAAACTAACATTCTACAGAGAGTAAGGTGCTCTGCACCTTATGAATAAAAAAGGTGCAGAGCACCTTACTCTTTGTAGAAAATGGCTATAAATAGGAAAAACCGCCGCACGAATACAGTTTTAAATAAAAGATGCTTTTTGCGGCGGAATTATATGGCATCATCAAAACCTGTTTTTATTTTATCAAAAATGATTTCCATTAATCCCTACTCTGCAAACGTCAACCCCTTCAGCTTATCCCATGCCCCGCGGGTGAAATCGGGAATTTTTACCGGAGCGGAATTGTTTAGCACCGACTGTTCCGAAAGCTCAACTATGCATGACCATTCGGCTGCATCATATACATCTTCATCCAGTGGCAAACCTTTTCGGAGGCAGTAAATGAGCCTGTAATCCATGATAAAATCCATTCCGCCATGTCCGCCCACTTTGCGCGCCAATTCTCCTATCTCTTTTGAAAAGGGATGCTCATATTTGGTAAGCACCGAGTCCATTTGCTGCTGATTCAAAAATGAATGTCCGTTTGGCTCCAGCGCAATAAGTTCATAAGGGTATTTTTGAGCAAATGCTTTTGTTCCGCTTACTGTGTGCAGGCGGCTGTAGGGGCGCGGACTGGTTACGTCATGCTGTACCATGATGGTTTTACCTTTAGCCGTGCGGATGATGGTGGTGTTCATGTCGCCCAGCTTGTAATTGGTTTTGCTGTATTCTGATTTCTCGCCAAACTTTTCCTTTGCATATTCGGTCATTCCAACCTGATTGGTAGACATGGAGACCAGGTAATCCATTTTGTCGCCACGATGGATGTTGAGAATCTGGCAAACGGGACCTAAACCGTGTGTAGGATATGGATTTCCTGTATGTCCGGTATTATATTTTAACCGCCACATATCCCAGTAACCGGTTTTTTCATCAAAATTGAGCCATCTGAGATCGTGAATATATGCGGCCTCACAATGCATCACTTCACCAAAAACACCCTGCTGGGCCATATTCAATGTGGCCATTTCAAAAAAGTCGTAGCAGCAATTTTCCAACATAATGCAATGTCTGCGGGTTTTTTCGGAAGTATTTACCAGTCTCCAGCAATCTTTCAGATTGGTGGCAGCCGGAACCTCAACAGCAGCATGTTTCCCATGTTCCATGGCATACACAGCTATATCGGTATGTGAAAGCCAATCGGTACAAATATAAACCAGATCAACATCTTCACGCTCAACGGCCTTTTTCCAACTGTCCTTTCCTGAATAGGAAGCAGCAGCAGGCCTGTTGTTTTTTTTCAGTATTGCCTGACAAGAGTCAACGCGTTCGGGAAGCATGTCGCACAAAGCAACCACTTCAACACCCTCGACATACATATATCTGCGTACAGCTTCGTTTCCGCGCATTCCGAGGCCAATAAAGGCAATCCGAACAGTGTCGATGGGTTCGCACTTCAGTTTTAAGACATCTGTTTGTCCGGCAGGACGCTCAGGTACAGGAAACTCAATAAACTTCTGAGTTTGGGAAAATGCCAATACATTGATCAGCAGGAAAGAAAGGAAAAACAGTTTTTTCATAACAGAAATTTTTAGTTTTCACAAATATAATGGTTTGAGGGGAAAGATACAAGGTGACGGGGTGACGGGGTGATGGGGTGATGGAGTGACGGGGTGACAAGGGTACAGGGTTAAAGTTTATTGGGATGATTGTACAATTCCTTTCATTATTTCAAAATTGTTTTCCAGGATTTCGACTTGCCTGAATTGTGCACAGACTCTGTGCAAATTATGGTTTGAATGATGGATTTTGTAGTATTTATCGCCATCTAAATAATCGGTCAGAAACCTTAACCCCATAATAAAAGTCATATATTTTGCAGAAAAAGCAAGATTTGATATTTCCTCTGAAACAAGAAACTGTTTGGTTGAATACAAATATCCCTTAACATATGCTTCAAACAAACCAATGTCAATACCAACCTTGGTCAGATCCTGTTCATCCTCATCAGCCATTGCAGCGCCTGTTCTGATGGCATCACCAAAATCAAACAGCACCGAGCCGGGCATGACGATATCCAGATCAATGACGCTAAGGGCATTGTCGTTTTCATCAAACAGAATATTATTGATTTTTGTGTCGTTGTGGGTAATCCTGATAGGAATTTTACCGTCATCAATCAGTTGCTGCAATGAAATCATTTCAGCTATCCTGTTTTCAACAAACTGCACTTCCTTTTTAACCGAATTTAAACGGTTAACAGGGTTTTCTTTAACTACTTTCAGGAAATTTTTATATCGCGATTTCATATTATGGAAATCAGGAATTATTTCATGTATCAGTTTTGGATCCAGATCTGAAAGAATTTTCTGAAACAGTCCAAAAGTATGGGCAGCATTATAAGCTTTTTTCTCACTGTCAATGCGGTCGTAGCAAATGCTTTTTTCAATGTAATTGAACATCCGCCAGCATCCGTTATTATCGTCCCTGAAAAAGTAATTCCCTTCCTTACATGGTATCAGATAAAGGGGTTTCAATGAAAGGTCTCTATAATCGGCAGTTGCAATTTTCCTGTTGTAATGATCTGTTATTACCAGAATGTTTGAAGTAAGATTTTCAATATTTTTAAAAATGGCCGTGTTTACTTTCTGCAATATGAATTTTTTACCCGTTGTATCAACCAGATAGGTATCATTGATGTGCCCCGAACCAAATCTGACAATTGATTTTACAGTTTCACCAAAATCGAATTTAATTGCAATACCAATTAGCTTTTCCATTCTCAACCAATAAAATAATCACCTGCAAAACCTACTCCGGCTCCAAGTATTGCCGAAAAAATCAACATGGGAATGATGGCCTTTTTGTCGGCTGATGAAACAATGATTAAAACCGGAATCAGTGCCAGTTCGGCAATAATAATTCCTTTTAGCCAGGGTTCAATGTTCCATGCCACAAATGGGATCACCAGCCCAAGAAACACCCATTGCATAAAAGCTGATGCGCAGGCAGTCCTGTTCAGTTTTTGAATAATCATAGGCACCACATCGATAATTCCGGCTGCAATTCCTATTGCCAAAGCTGTTAATATATCTGAAGTATCCATATTATTTCTTTTTAAGTGCGGTAATGTAAATTTTCTTTATGCTGTTTTTTTCATCACTTTCGATGACAGATCTGAACACTTTTTCAAGATCGGCATTGTATTTTGTTTTCATCAGATAAATTCTGGAAAGGGCAAATGCTGCACTCCATCTGACTACTGTTCCGGGATGTGCCGTATTTTCCAGAAGGTTTGCAACCGGCTTTTCCATTTTTGAAGGAAACAGATGTGCAATATTTCCAATTACCCTTGCCGATTCCCATTTAATCCGTGGTGCCTTTTCAGTTAGAGTTTGACTAACAAAATCAAGTGTTTTTGCAGTTGCCAATCCGGGCTTTTGCTGCGTGGCATATTCCACCGCCTCAATGCAGGTGGCTTTATCAGCATCTTTTTTAAGTCCGGATGTATATTTCAGAATTTCATCCGCAGATATTTTTTCCTCAAGCAAAAGGGAAGCGAGTTTTTCATTTCTTTCTTTGGCTTTTAGCGATTTATCACCTAAAATTTCTTTAATCATTTCCATATTATTGAATTGTCAGTTTAAAGAATGCCGATTCAAAGGGCTTTAAATCTGAAGTTTGCTTTTCAAGGGATATTCCGTTTGAATCTGTCCGGATCACTTTGAAGGGTTTGCCTGTCCGACTGTTCACCGGTTCAAAAACAGTTATTTTTCCGGCAGTTTCCCTGACATGCATTTTCAGACTTGCGCCATCATCCTCGGGTACTGATGAAACCAAAACCGTTCCGGCCGGCCATCCCTTGATAAAAGAATCCGAATCTTTGTTTTGGGCTGTTCCGCCACCCGGAATAATTCGTGTCAGGAATGGTATTTTATTACCCCAGCCAAACTGAGTGGCAAAGTCATTTGAAACATCCTGAGAACTTGTGATAAAGTATGACCATGCATGTCCACCCCGCTGATCGGCATTGAAATTGGTGGTCCAGTAATTGTTCATGGGCCATGAAAACAAATGGGTTGGGCGTGAACTGACTGTATAGGCATATCTGCCGGTGTTGATGTTTCCCGGTTGAATCAATGGCATTTCATTGCAACTGAAAACAATTTGTGATGTGGCATTTCTCACTGCCGAAAAACCCTGTATGGTGTACCAGTCGTTTGAGGAGCCCGGAATCTGATCTTTATCCGGCTGGATTATCCCGCCCGGAACTTCGATAAAATGCTTGCCGTCCTTAACATCAAAGGGGAAAGCAATATAAAAGCTTTCGGGGTCTGTGATGCTTTTTTTAATGATTGAGCAGGCAACTTCAATTCGTTTTTCCTGATTGTACAGTCGGTATTCAATGGTGAATCCACGCGGACCTTCAGCTGTAACAGACTCTCCGTAGAATTTGATACTGTTCCATATTTCCCCTGAAATCTGCGAATCAAACCAAATGGTATCGAGTGGTAATCTTTTAAAGTCGTTGAGCTTTTTGCCTTCCATTTGCTCTCTGTTTGCCAGCTGTTCAAGAATAAACTCACCAAGCTGGTATTTTGCCTTGGCATCAATGAGTTCCAAACCCGAATCTTTATCGGTTATGGAATTTAACGCACCCTTTTTTAAATCGGCAACCATTTTGTACCACTTGTTTTCGAGTACAGTTGTGGTTTTATCTGAAATTTCATCTGAAATATTCTCAACAGGTCTTATGGAATATTTTTTAAAGCCAAAAGCCGGTATGTCAGAAATATAAATACTCCAGTAAGTTCCATCCGACCGGTGGTTTAATGCCTGAACGGGAAGCCTGTTTCCCTCTTTGTCAAAGATTCCGGCTGTCATTCCGCGCGGCACTATCTGGTGGTCAATATACACTGTGGTTACTCCGGACCGCACCCAGTTAAGCGTATTAAAAACGACAAAAACAGGATCTTTTTCCCTTTGGAAAAGTGTCTGGAGCAATCCCATGGTCTCCTCTCCTATTCCGGCATTCCGGCGGTTTGCTTCCCACGCATAAGATTCCTTGAGAGCCCTCTGTTCCATGGTCGGAAGTGAAAAAGGTTCGCGGACCGACTCTGAATATCCGGTGGTATGCTCGGTATAAAACAGCAGTGCTTCGAGGGCAAGCTTAATTTTTTCATCCATCTGTTCCGGCAACTTCATTCCGGATAGTGCAGCCATGGAAAGTCCGGACAAATTAGCCGAAAGCGAAGCAGATGCCTTACGTGTTGTTGCCACCTCACGAGCCGAAGCACCAAACCCATCGGTCCACCAGTCGGGCCAAGCACCCCTGATAACCGGAAATTCGGCCGAATAATTTTTCTCCATATTGCTAAAGAATGTTCCTGCAAGTGATGTGGTAATCTTTGGCCATTCAAAAACTTCATTCCACTTTTTAATGATATCAGAAGCAGTGGTTGACGGTGGTGAATTGTCGGTCATATAGCCCGAATGCTGAATGGCAATCTCATTGTATTTATAATCTTTCAGTTCAAGCG
Source organism: Bacteroidetes bacterium GWF2_38_335 (assembly GCA_001769535.1). Taxonomy (GTDB): domain Bacteria; phylum Bacteroidota; class Bacteroidia; order Bacteroidales; family GWF2-38-335; genus GWF2-38-335. The sequence goes on along the minus strand of MEOH01000007.1, from coordinate 44,311 downwards.
AAGCCAGATAGTTAAAAAGGTTCACCTTAAACTTGTCGAAATCACCGGTATGAATTTCAAGCACGGTATTTCCGGTCATATAGTGTTCGGCCCTGAAAGTCAGGGTTCTTTTTCCCGAGGGAGATTCCCACCAGAACAATGTTGGTTTATCAAAGCTGATCAGCGCCCTGTGACCATGCGTTCCCATGTTCAGATATTTGATGCCCATTTCGGGGAAAAACTCGCTGAAGCACCAGCCAATTCCGTTCACGTCATTTTGCATGGCCAGTTCCACAGGTACTCCCAGCTTTTTAATGTTGGCAACAGCGGCAATGGAAGCGGCCAGAATCTGTTCATCGGGTATCTCGTCAAAATTGAAATACATTCCGGTTACCTCTATCCTGCCCTCTTTGATTCTTTTAACCAGCCGTTTAACCTGGGCTTCGGGGCGACATTTGAGATATTCATCAACAGCCCAGGAAGCTTCGCAAGTCCAGCGGAATTTTGCGTTTTCGGGATAATCATCGGTCAGATCACAATAGTCAAGCGCATAATCAATATACCTGAGATGTTCGGCCAGAATTTCAGTCTGCGATCTGGTATAACCAATATCCGTATGGGCATGCTGGATGAGGTCAACCGTCCATTTCCTTACCGGCTTGATCATAACGGCTTTTTCAAATGAAAGGTCACCCGTTTTGATGGAAATCTTTACTTTTTTTGGTTTTTCTGAGGGAGGAATACCGATGTTAACAGAATTGTAGCCAAACTTTAAATCAACGGTATCAATGGGTTTGTTGTCGGCATAGATAACAGATTCGGCAGGCCGGTCAAAGTAGAAAATACCGGCTTCAACAAGTTGTAACGGGTTTCCCTTATTTTTCAGGATGGCAGAAAAAGTTCTGATTCTAACTTCAGTCTTTACCTGCATTTTATAGGTCATGTACCAGGAGCTGAGGTTTGACTTGCTGCCAGTAACTTTGATATTCACTGGCTTTCCCGACTGAATTTTTTCCACAGGAATTCTGAGAATCATGTATCCATGATGGTCTCCGTACTGGTCGAGAAAAATTGAGTTGAAAGAGAGTGAGGAACCATCATCATTTTTCACTTCCCATTTGGCTTTGCCATCGGTATAAAAAGTGAATTTCCATTTATCATCGGCAGTCAGATCCATTGCAGCTTTTCCGGGTCCTGAGCCCAAAGCAGCTATCCAGACAAAAGCAGCGTACTTTTTTCCTGATGTATTTCCCGGAACATCAGTTTGCCACTCCATAAAATCTTTTCCTCCGGTTGCCCTAACGATCAGACTGGCACGCAAACCAGGAACGCAGGAATGATAGTCGTAATCGGTGCCTGAAATTTTTGCAGAAAAACCATTGACAAGCAGGTCATCATCGTTGAAAACCGACTGGGAAAAAGCAGGTAAAGAAACCAGCAGAAATAAAAACGGAAAAAGAAATGTTATTTTCATAATAAATCACTTGAAATTTGTGATTCAAAAATAAGTAAACATTTTATTATTGTCTGAATAAAAAATAAATAATTAAGAATATGCGATTGATATATTCATTTGAAATTACCACCATTTAATATACTTTTAATTGACTGGACTGATAAACCATTTTATTCTACTTTTTTATTGTAAGATATCTATGACAGAAACATTCTCTGACACGAAGGGTTAATCTATATATGGAATTAACAAATTGTCACTCTGAAAGCCAATTATTATTCAAAGCCATTACAAATAAACATCATAATTTTATTTATTTTTATATTTTACTATTTTTGTTGAATTATAAACACCATACAATATGAGTAAATCAAATATTGATAAAGGCAATTTTTATGACAGGGTTTCGGATTTGCTAAAGCTGGCAAGGATAGCTGTTGTCCAATCGGTAAACAAAACAATTGTCAATACATATTTTGAAATAGGAAGGCTTATTGTTGAAGAAGAACAAAAAGGTAAATCCAAAGCAGAATATGGTCAAAGCTTAATTCCCGAATTATCACGCAAGTTAACAAGTGATTTCGGGAAAGGCTTTTCCACTACTAACCTTAAGCAAATGAGGACATTCTACCTTAAATACTCAAAAGGTCAGACAGTGTCTGACGAATTCAGATTGAGTTGGTCACATTATCTGATGTTAATGAGAATTGACAACGAGGAAGAGAGAAAATTTTATGAAATTGAATCAGCCGGGAACAACTGGAGTATACGAGAATTGCAAAGACAATTTGACACTGCCTTATATGAAAGATTAGTATTGAGCAGAAACAAAAATGAAGTAAAAAAACTATCTGAAAAGGGGCAAATTATAGAGAAAGCACAAGACTCGTTAAAAGACCCATATATTTTAGAATTTTTAGGCTTACCCGAAGAAACAAAATATTCTGAAAATGACTTAGAACAAAAATTAATTGACAAAATAGAACATTTTTTACTTGAATTAGGAAAAGGCTACACTTTTGTCGGTCGACAAGTCAGGTTCACCTATGATGACAAACATTTTCGCATTGATTTGGTTTTCTATAACCGCCTGCTTCAGTGCTTTGTCCTGATTGACCTTAAAATTGGAGAAATTACTCATCAGGACCTTGGGCAAATGCAAATGTATGTTAACTATTATGACAGATTTGTGAAGCTAGACACTGAAAATAAAACAATAGGAATTATCCTTTGTAAAAAGAAGAACGATGCGCTTGTTGAAATTACCCTGCCTGAAAACAACGAACAAATATTTGCAAGTAAATACCTGACAGTTTTGCCAGGTAAAAATGAATTAAAAGAATTAATAAATAACAAGCAGGAAGAATGAAAGCAAATGTTTTTTGTGATCTTGTTTGAAATATGATGATCTCAACCTGTTTTTTTAAATTCAATTTAATAGTCTATCTTTATGAAAATTAGTTTGGTTATTTAGCCAACATCAAAATTAAAATCCATGCAGGAAAAAAACGATCTACGACTTGCGGTACTGATAGATGCCGACAACATACCCTATTCAAACATTAAAGGCATGCTCGATGAGATTGCCAAGCTTGGTGTTCCTTCCATCAAAAGAATTTATGGTGACTGGACAAAGCCCACCATTTCAGGATGGAAGCAGTCGCTGCTGGAACACGCCATAACCCCTGTTCAGCAATATTCCTATACCAGCGGAAAAAACGCCACAGACTCGGCCATGATCATCGATGCCATGGATATTTTGCACTTACAAAAAGTTGATGGGTTTTGCCTCGTTTCGAGCGACAGCGATTTTACACGGTTGGCAACGCGGCTGAGAGAATCGGGTATGCTGGTTATCGGAATTGGTGAGAAAAAAACTCCCAATCCATTTATTGTAGCCTGTGATAAGTTTATCTACATCGAAATACTGGAGCGGGCAAAGACAAGTTCCATTAAAAAAGATAAAACAAAGACTTCAAAAAGTGAGCAGGTTGCCGCGCCAAAAGAGCACAAGCCAAGGGTGGAGCGCGTAAATAATAATATTATTCATCTATTGAAAAAGACTGTCGAAGATTTGGGCAACGAATCAGGATGGGCGTCAATGGCTGAGGTGGGCGGACTGATCATCAAGAAAAAGCCCGATTTTGACCCGAGAAATTATGGTTTTATGAAACTCACCCCACTGATAAAATCACTGTCAGAGCATTTTGAAATTGATGAAAAAGAAGTGGAGAAATCGCATATCAAGCATATTTATGTGAGGATTAGGAAGTAACCTGGAAATATATAATAGAAAGCTCTTTTAATTGTCGTCATTTTATTTTTTTTTGCATTTATTAATACATTTGCCCATCAATAAACTGATGAATCATGAAAGGTTTATACACAATTCTGCTGCTCATTTTATCCAACACATTCATGACCATGGCCTGGTACGGTCATTTAAAATTCAAAGAACTTAAGTGGTTTGAAAATCTGGGGTTGATTGCCATTGTGTTGATAAGCTGGGGACTGGCTCTTTTCGAGTATTTTTTTCAGGTGCCTGCCAATAGAATCGGGTATAAAGCCAATGGCGGACCTTTTTCACTGGTTGAACTGAAGGTCATTCAGGAAGTCATCACGCTGATTGTTTTTGTGGCTTTTACGCTCCTTTTCTTTAAAAACGAAACTTTCAGGTTAAACCATGTCATCGGGTTTGTGTTTTTGGTGCTGGCTGTTTATTTTATTTTTAAGAAGTAGCAAAATCAATTCAAAACATTATAAATGAAGGAAAGAATTATATTTTCATATTTCATAGTAATTTTTAATGCACTGATACTGCTTGTTAATCCTATGTTATTTGATTATTATTTACTATATGCTATTGTTATCTCCCTATTGATTACTTTTTTTTATAAAGTAAATAATAATATTACAGTCTTGGTTTTTAAAGTATTATTAGTTCCATTTTTTGCTGTAGCTGGTTTTTTAAGTATCCTAACGATTACCGTTAAATTTGACATTTGGGGAGGAGCCAATGGGGATATGGATTTAACGTTTATTCTTATTCCTTTTTTTTATGCAATAATTATATCTTTTAAGGTTTTTGCATTAAAAGAAATTCTTATTGTTTTTGATAAGGTTAAGTGGCTTATTGTTATATTTTATATGTTGGTATATTTACTAAAGGAATTTGGTTTTCTTGATTGGCTATATAAATTTTTTAGATAATCCTTCCCACTCTCAAGTCTCCCTGCATGGGGGTAGTTGACTTTGAATTTGTTTATCAGTGTTATTTTCACATTCCGCCGCTTATTGAATTTTTCTTTCTTTTTTGCCTTTTCAAGCGGCGGTTATTATCACACCTCTTTTCATAGGGCGTTGCCCTATGTTGTTGCTTTTGCCCCTTTGGGGCAGTCTACAAAAACCACTAACGCTGCTCTCCCAAGTCTCCCGACTTGGGAACTGTAATCTTAATTTGTCAATTTAAAAAAAATCCCTACTTTTATAATCAATAAAAACCCATGATTATGAAAAAATTTATACTTTTTGTTTTAGTAGCTGCCTTCTCGGGCACTTTATCCGCACAGCAATGGCTTCAGCCCGAATATTTCAAACCTGCTGATCCCCTGAATGTCAGTTTTTATGATATCCAGAACGCTTTCAAACTTTGGTCTGAAGGAAAAGACATCAGCGATTTAAAAGGATGGAAAAGATATAAAAGATGGGAATGGTTTTATGGACAGCGCATGGATGAAAACGGTTTTCTTCCCGATCCTTCAATAAACTGGAAAGAATGGGAACGTTTTAACCGCAATTTTCCAAAAAACCGCGATCAGTATAAAACCGCAAACTGGGTTTCAATAGCCCCTACTTCACTTCCGCCATCTCCTGAAGCAACAAGTATTCACGGTATGGGCCGTATCAACTGCATGACCTTTCATCCCACAGATGACAGCATCATGTTCATTGGAGCCTCTCAGGGCGGTGTTTGGAAAACTACCGACGATGGAAATACATGGACTTGCCTTACCGACGATGCCCCGATAATGCGCGTTTCAGCCATAGCTGTTGACCCCTCAAATCCTGATATCATTTATGTTGCCACCGGAGATATTGATTACATTGGATTCCCAACCATTCAACAGGGAAGAATTACCCAATACGGGGTTGGAATCATCAAAACAACCGACGGAGGGGAAACATGGAATACAACCGGACTGTCATTTGAACTTACTGATGAAGATAATTCGCTGATCAGAGCTATCATTGTTGATCCTTCCAATTCAAATCACCTTATGGCCGGCGGACCATGTGGCATTCACGTTTCCAATGATGGCGGTGCAACATGGACAAAAACTTCGGACAAGCTTTATATTGATATTGAACCTAATCCAACAAATAAAAACACTATTTACGCTTCAACTTTTTATAATAGTGCCGATCTGGTAAGTAAACGCATCTATAAATCAATTGACTTTGGAAATACCTGGAACGAACTGGAAACAGGAATTCCTTCTACTGTCATCAGAATTGAACTTGCCGCTGCTCCTTCGGACACAAATATTGTCTATGCCATTGCTACCAATTCAAGCGGAGCACTGCACGCTTTTTACAAGACAACTAACGGCGGAACTTCATGGACCGAAATGGCAACCGAACCCAACGTTATGGGATGGGCCGATGGCGGTGAATTTGCCGATGTCACCGGATTTGACGACAATGCCGGTCAGGGTGATTATGATTTAACTCTTATTGTGCACCCCACTAATGCCTCAAAAGTTTACAGCGGCGGAGTAAATATGTGGGGAAGCTCAAACGGCGGAACAACCTGGGACCTTGTCAGCATGTGGATCAAAGTGTTCGGAGAAAGCATCCATGCCGACCAGCACTGCTCAGCTTTCAATCCGCTCACCGGCCATTTCTATCAGGGAACCGACGGTGGCATTTACAAAACTGAAGACCTTCAGATAGGAAACCTTGATCTCACCTGGCTGATGATGAACGGATGCATCACCTTTCCCATTCCGGATGACGCAGATGAAATCGAAGATGTTATTATTCCCGGTTGCTATGAGCTGCCAACCACCTGGACTTACAAATCAGCCGGTGTGCACAATACCGAATATTACCGTCTTGGTCTCAGTCGCTCTGTGGCCGATATGGTTATCGGAGGCTCACAGGACAACGGAACTCACCTTTACAAGGAAGGAAACTGGGTTAACACATTGGGAGGCGACGGAATGGAATGTATGATTAGCCATACCGATCCAAATATTATTTACGCTACCAATTACAACGGAGCGTTAAGCAAATCAATTGACGGAGGCGTCAATTATGTGTCCGGACTTGATTCAGCCATCACACAGGGAGCAGGCGAAACAGGCGATTGGGTTACTCCATTTGTGATGCATCCAACAGCACCCGATACCATTTACACCGCATTTAACAATGTATGGAGATCAGGTGACGGTGGAGCAACATGGGAACAACTCGGCGATATAGCCAACTCCAATTCATTCAGGGCTCTGGCTGTGGCTCCGGCCAATACAAAATACATCTATGCTTACCGTCCGGGAACCATGCTCCGCACCAAAAATGGCGGCGGCACCTGGGAAGGTGTGAGTGCCGGATTGCCGATAAGCTCACAGAAATTAACGTATATTGCTGTTGACGAAACCAATCCTGAAAAAGTTTGGGTAACCTTCTCGGGATATGCCGATGGCAACAAAGTTTATCTCTCGCTAAATGCAGGAGACACCTGGACAAACATTTCCTCCAATCTTCCCAATATTTCGGCTAACACCATTGCATGCGAGTATGGCGGATATACCGGAGCACTTTATGTGGGAACCGATATTGGCGTATTCTATACCAATGATTCCATTCAGACCGCAAATCCATCAGCTTACTGGATTTCTTACAGCGAAGGACTGCCAAACGTTGTGGTCAATGAACTTGAAATTCACTATGGTGCTCAAAAATTAAGAGCAGCCACTTATGGCCGGGGATTTTGGGAAACCGACCTGTATGTTTATGAAAACGGGATTACACAGCTTGGCGATAATGATGCTATTACCATTTATCCCAATCCAAATGATGGCAAATTCATGATCAAAGGTGAAGTAAATACAACGAAAAATGTAAATATCACCATTTTCTCAGCAACAGGAAACAAGATTTTGACCCTGACTTCACCGAATGGGAAAATAAGCCGTGAAATTGATCTTTCGGGATTTGCAAACGGAACCTATATTGTGCAGGTTGAATTTAATAACACACATTATACTAAAAAAATAATCAAAAAATAATGAAATATATTGCCGGACTATTGATTCCGTTCTATATTTTATGTGGAAATGTAAACCCTGAGCTGATTTCGGCCGAATCACAGAAGTGGACAGCCGGAATCAGCAGTGGAGGTTCGGGCGTGAATTACAAGATTATTTTAAAACTGAATTCATCCAATACAAATTTTGACGTTTTATGGACTGGAAATGAGAAGCTTGAAATAAAAGTCAACAAATACGGTTCAAAACCCGGTATACAGGAAACTCCCGAAAAAGGTGATACAGTAGTCATTACCGCCACCCGAAGGATTTTGCCTGATTACAAACAAACTGAAGAAAAAGAAAAAATTTCAATACCCGAATTTCAGGGAGAAGGACTGATCGAATACCATGTCGGGAATAAATCCAAAGGACTTGTTATAGAAAAATTTGAAGAAAAAAAGCCTTTAAAGTATCAATGAACAATTTTTTCAAAAATCCTCATGTAAGCAATTCTGCCGTAATACAGGCCTTACAAAAAAGGGAAATGAAAATTGAGCGACTGATTAATTTTTTCAGACTGATTTTTGTTTTTTCAATTATTATTTCAGACCTGATCATGCTTTTCTCATCAGGTGTAAGCGACATGAACCTGTATATAATGGATTTTTCAGTGCTTGTTTTTATTTTTCTCGGATTTTATACAATTAACAAGCAGACCATCTCGGGCAAATATTACTACTTTCTTAAATATAGAACTGTTACAATAGATATTTCCGTTACGTTCCTTGCCGGATTAACAACTTTATACAGTGAATTGTCTGATAACATAACCACTTCGGAAATAGTTATAATGACCACGATCTTTTTTATTTTCTTTAATTCCTTAAGTATCCTGAGAGGAAATAAATCGGTTGTAATTTACAGCAGTTTACTTAGTCTGGCCTTAAACACCACGCTATTCCTGCTTGCCGGAGCACCCTGGCTCACGCTTGCATATTCCTCTATATTCATTATGATATCCGGAGCATTTAATATATGGGTTACAGGTTATATTATCAGCTCTGTTATTTATAATGAAGAACTGATGATTGCCCGTGATGAGATTCAGCAGGCCAACGTTGAACTGAAGCAACAAAAAGAAGAAATCGAAAGTCAGCGTGATGAAATTGAAGCGCAAAGAGATGAAATTGCAGCCCAACGGGATCTGGTGACTTCTCAAAAAGAACACATCGAGGAACAGAAAAAAGAAATAACAGACAGTATCAATTATGCGTTCAGAATTCAGTCTGCCATGCTCCCTCCACCCGAACTCATTAATAAAATCCTTCCCGGGAACTTTGTTTTTTACAAACCGAAAGATGTAGTGAGCGGTGACTTTTTCTACTTCGAAGAAACCAATGAAAAAATATTTATTGCAGCTGTTGATTGCACAGGGCACGGGGTTCCCGGAGCAATAATGTCTGTTATCGGGTATAACTCACTTGATCAGGCAATAAAACATGAGAAAATTTACAAGCCATCCGAAATACTTGCATTTTTGAGCCATGAGGTTGCTAAAACACTCAGACAGTCGGGCGAGACAGGCGGAGTAAAAGACGGGATGGATATCACCCTTTGTGCAATTGATAAAAAAACCGGCAAACTTGAATTTTCGGGTGCATATAATCCGCTTGTCATTATTCACAAAAACAACATTATGGAGATAAAAGCTGATAAAATACCCATCGGGATCAGCTTCAAGGGAGAAAACCACAACTACACAAACCATGAATTGATGCCTGAAAAAGGCAGTATGCTGTATCTTTTTTCAGACGGGTTTGCCGACCAGTTTGGCGGGGAAGAAGGAAAAAAACTCAAATACAAAGCATTTTACGAACTGCTGGTTCGGGTTTCCCAACTGCCGGTTTCAGAACAATTTTCGCAAGTGGATTTACACTTCACGGACTGGAAAGGTAATTTCGAACAAATTGATGATGTGATGGTTATAGGAATAAGGATTCCATAATGGTCCATTTTTTTTATATTTTCCTGAGATTATTCATATTGATAAGTACACGGCATTGAATAATAACAAATTACATGATTCGACATTAATATCTTTTAACATATGCATTGTTCATTGCCTGCAAGATTTTATATTTTACCGAAAATTAGTTTAAATTTGCAGGTTCAAAAATTTGAAAAATGTATACACTTTTCCTAAAAGAGATCAGGAGCTTTCTAAATTCACTGACCGGCTACATCGCCATCGTGGTCTTTCTCTTGCTGAACAGCTTTTTTATATGGATCCTTCCGGGTGAAATGAACATTCTTGACGGAGGAATTGCCAGTCTGGACACCCTCTTCCTAATGGCACCCTGGTTTTTCCTGATTCTTATTCCGGCAATCACCATGCGTCTTTTTGCCGAAGAAAAAAGATCGGGAACCATTGAACTTCTTTTCACCAGGCCCATTAGTGACCTGAAAATAATTATGGCAAAATACCTTGCCGGACTTACATTGGTTGTGATTGCACTTTTACCAACATTGATTTTCTATTACAGCATTTACATGCTTGGAGAACCGGTTGGCAGTCTGGACTCCGGCGGAACATGGGGTTCATACATTGGCTTGTTTTTTTTAGCAGCGGTTTATGTTGCCATCGGTGTTTTTTGTTCATCAATAACCGATAACCAGATTGTTTCGCTGATCATATCCATTATACTTTCCTTTTTCTTTTATTACGGATTCGATGCCATGAGCAGCATCATAGGCAATTATGAGGTTCAGGAGTTTATAATGGGACTGGGCATCAACGACCATTATTTTTCAATCAGCCGGGGAGTAATTGACTCACGAGATATGATCTATTTCATTAGTGTAATTGGTTTATTTATTGTGTTTACTAAACTTGTTCTAGAAAGCAGAAAATGGTAAAAGAAGAAAAAATGGCAGAAGCAAAAAAAATAAACAGCAAAAGAAGTTTACGCACCAACAACCTTATTCAGTTGGTACTTGTTCTGGCTATTATTGCACTGTTAAACATCCTGGGGCAGTATGTTTTCACAAGAATAGACCTCACCACAGATAAAAGATATACATTATCAGACGAAACCATTGACCTGATTGAAAATCTGGATGATGTGGTTTACATTGAGCTTTTACTGGAAGGAGACATACCTCCGGGTTACAACAGGCTGAAAAAAGCAACAAAAGAATTTTTCGACAACCTTATTGCCTATTCCGGAAACAATATTCAATATACAGTATTTGATCCGCTTGAAAACACAACCAATCCCAAAGAGAAAAACGACATACACATGCAACTCTTTAAAAAAGGGATTCGCTATGAATATGTAAAAGGAATAGATTCTGAAGAAAATTGGGAACAAAAAGTTGTTTATCCCGCAGCCATACTAAGATATCGCGACAAAGAAATATCTGTCAACCTCATTGACGGAGAAGATGATTACACCCGAAATCCAGGCGAACTTGACCGTGCAACACTGAATAATTGTGTTCAGCGGTTAGAATATAAATTCATTACAGCTATCAGGAAACTCACCACAAAAACAAAAAGGACTGTTGCTTTTTTGGAAGGACATGGCGAGTTGCCCGAGATAGCCGTGGCCGATATTTTTTATGAACTGGTAAGTTATTATGATGTGGTAAGAGTGAAGCTGGATGAAAACCTCAGCAGTTTAACGATGAGAGATTCAGTTGGACCTGATAAATACAGGGTTATAAATAAATATGATGTACTTGTTATTGCAAAGCCCGATTCGGCTTATAGCGAAAGAGATAAGTTTATACTGGACCAATATATCATGCGGGGTGGAAAAATTTTATGGTTCATCGACCATGTAGAACCAAACGAAGACAGCCTGTCATTTTCTCCGATTACCATTGGAATGGCAAAAGATGTCAATCTTGCTGACCAGTTATATAAATACGGAGCCAGAATCAATCCGAATATCATCATTGATAAACAATGTGGATTTATTCCCATTCCAGTTTCAAACACCAATCCACCGCGTTATGACCCCCGCCCATGGTACTATTATCCATTGATTTCTTCAGGAAACGAGCATGTTATTACAAAGGACATTGACTATATCAAAACTGAATTTCCATCAGTTGTCGATACTGTTGGTGAATCCCCATCAATAAAAAAGACCATTTTGCTAAAAACCTCACAAAACTCTGATGCATTTATCACTCCCGTTGAAATAACTGTTGAATACCTCTATAAAAACCCAATGGATATTGGATTTAAGGAACATGATTTGCCAATTGCTGTTTTACTTGAAGGAAAATTTGAATCTCTCTATAAAAACCGCATCCCACCTGAAATTGCCAACAGCAAAGAAATAGCATTTCTGCCAAACAGTGTGGAAACCAGCATGATTGTTGTGGGCGATGGCGACATAATCAAAAATTATTACCGCCTTAACAGCGGCAATCCCTATCCCCTGCCCCTTGGTGCCGACCGGTCGAACAACGTTGTGTACAAAGGAAACAAGGAATTTGTAATGAATGCAGTAAATTACCTGGTTGGAGATACCGGATATATGGGGTTGCGCACAAAAAAATTCAAACAAAGGTTTTTAAATAAGATGACCATCACCAAAGACCGATTTAAATGGCAGGTAATCAATTCGGTGCTTCCAATACTTATTATCATAGTCTTTGGATTTATATTTACATTTTTCAGAAAAAGAAAATTTTCGGCACCTGCCGGTAACTAACAAATAATTACTGTCGTGAAAAAACAAAACATTATTCTTTTAATTATTGTGCTGGTTCTGGCCGGACTGGTAGTATATTTTCTTAAATTTTACGGAAAAACATCATCTGATGATTGTGGTAACGGTGAAGAATTTAAGCAGTTTGCGGTAAAAGACACAGCCTCTGTGACAAAAATTTTTATTGCAGAAAAATCAGGAAAATCAGTGACTTTGGAAAGATCAAAGGATGGATGGCTTGTAAATGGCAAATACCCGGCAAGAAAAGATGCAATTTTCAATATTCTTAAAACCATCTGCCGGATTGAAATTAAAATGCCGGTATCAAAATCCTCGCACAATACCATTGTTAGAAACATGGCCGGCAGATCAACGAAAGTGGAGATTTACGATAAAAACGGACTAATTAAAACATGGTACGTGGGTGGTGCAACAAAAGATCAATTTGGCACTTTCATGCTCATGGAAATAGACGGTTTGATGGCTTGCGAGCCACAGATTACGCACATACCCGGTTTTACCGGCTTTTTGTCTTCAAGATTCTTTTGTGACGTAGAAGAATGGAAAGAAAAATCCATTTTCAAATATAAATTTGAGGAAATCAAATCATTAAAAATTGAAGATGGAGAAAATCCGGACAGATCATACATCGCATCCAATCTGGGAAATAACCGCTTTGAACTTTCTTCTGTATCAGGAAAAAATTTCCCCGCATTTGATACCATAATGGTCAAAAAATTACTTGCCGGATACAAAAAAGTGTTTTACGAAAGCATTGTGGTTTCACTTAGTCCACAACAAGTTGATTCAGTGATAAAAAGCAAACCCTTAAAAGTAATTACCCTCACCGACAACAAAGGCAAAAAAAACATCATCAAAATGTTTAGAAGGCCGGGCGACGGACTTTTGGATGAAGAAGGAAAAGAAATGCAATGGGACCCCGACAGAGCCTTTGGCTATACCGACAAACACGGCTTGATCATCTTACAATATTTTGTATTCGATCCGCTTACCCCGGATATTGAAATGTTTCTTGAATAACTCCAACGCTCAGGCCGGGGTTTAGGTATTGGTACTTAAAGCGGTGTCATCTCTGCTAAGTGTTAATAAAAATTCCCTATTTGTTGATATCTAAAAACCTTGATAGTCCATACAAACTGGAGTTTATGATAATTTTGAAAATTACGTTAAATTTTAAAACCCACTGAAAATGAATTTTGTAATATCAAGTTCTTTATTGTTGAGCCACCTGCAGGCGGTCGGAAAGGTAATCAGTTCAAAAAACACATTGCCCATACTGGACAATTATTTATTTGACCTGAGTGATAATGAATTGGTGATTACTGCCTCTGATCTGGAGACAACATTCACCACCAGCATAAAACTTGAAAATGCCAAGGGAGAAGGAGTTATTGCCATTGAAGCAAAAAGACTTAATGATATACTGAAGGAGTTTTCAGATCTTCCCCTTTCCTTTAACATTGATGTTGACACCTTAAATGTCGAAGTTACCACTGAAAATGGTAAATATCAGATTAAAGGTCAAAATGGCGGTGATTTTCCGCAAATGCCAACTATTAAAGTGGACAAGTCATCCAAAATAACTGTAAAAGCTGATGTACTGAACCAGGGAATTCTCAAAACCCTCTTCGCCACAGCCGACGATGAACTTCGTCCGGTTATGAACGGTATTTTCTTTGAAATTACTGAAGAAGAAATCACCTTTGTTGCTTCAGACGCACACAAACTAGTCAGATACAAAAGAAAAGATATTGAATCTGGCATAACCGCATCATTCATCCTTCCTAAAAAACCGGCATCACTTCTGAAAGCTATTCTGCCAAAAGAAGAAAACCAGGTACTGATAGAGTTTGATGATAAAAATGCGTTTTTCTCACTTACCAACTTCAAATTGATTTGCAGACTCGTTGAAGGCAATTATCCAAGTTACAATTCTGTGATTCCACAGGAAAACCCAAACAAACTGATTATCGACAGAGTTGAATTTTACAATACACTCAAAAGGGTATCTATTTTCTCAAACCCCGCCAGCAATCTGGTGAAACTCGAACTTAACGGAAATCAGTTGAAAATATCGGCGCAGGACATTGATTTTGCTATTTCAGCACATGAAAGAGTTAATTGTCAATATGATGGCGACGAAATGGAAATCGGATTCAAATCCATATTCCTTATTGAAATATTGTCAAATTTATCTTCATCCGAAGCGGTTATGGAACTTTCGGATCCTACTCGGGCCGGACTGCTTACTCCGCTGGAAAAGGATAATGAGCACGAGGACGTACTCATGCTCCTGATGCCGATGATGATCAATTCATAAAATAACGGGAGATTCACTGAATCTCCTTTTTTTTTAAAATCACCAACCATGGCTAAAAAGATTATTGCACTTGCTCTTTTTTTTATCGCAGCTGTTTCATTCTCTCAGGAAGATCCCTTTGTAAAAGACCTACTGAAAAAAGGTCAGGATCATTTTGCACAAGGTGAATATGGGCTTGCAGTTAAAGAATTTGAACGGCTTTATAAGCTGGACACAGTCAATCCTGAATATTTTTTTCCTCTTGGCGTATGTTATATTGAAACAAACAGAAAAAGGGATCTTGCTGTCAAATTGCTTGAAAAAGCAGTGAAACTGGAATCTGTTGAACCTGAAAAACACTATTACCTTGGAAGGGCCTATTTATATATTTATGAATATTCCAAAGCCGTTGAGTGCTTTATGGAATATAAGTCGGGAGCCAAAACAAAAGAGATTTTCCTTAACGAAAGCGAGCGTTTTATTAAACAGGCATACAATTCCAAGGAAATAATGTCGCAGCCTGTAAATGTGACCTTCGAAAACCTGGGCGATAAAGTCAACTCAACCCTTGACGACTTTAACCCTTTTGTTCCCGAAGATGAAAGTTACCTGGTATTTGCATCCAATAAAAAATATGACGAATTATATGGTACTTTTGAGGTAAACGTTTTTGTTTCTCATCCTGAAAAAGGCAGTTGGACTTTTGCCACAAGCGATAAAAATGTAAACACCTTCGACAATGAAGAACCTGTTTCAATTACCCCCAACGGCAAAAAAGTATTTATCTGCAACAGCGTTGACGGCGACTATTCAGACATCAATCTGGCTGAGAAAAAAACACGTGAGTTAAGAATCAATGAAAAAGACAAGGAATTACTCAATATAATCAATACCAAATCCCGTGAAACAGGCTGTTGTATTAATGGCGACGGCACATCCATTTTCGTTTCTGCCGAATCACCATATGGAAAAGGCGGGTTGGATATTTACATGATCAAAAAGCTTCCCAACGGAACATGGGGAGACCCTGAGAACCTTGCCATCAATACTCCATACGATGATGCATTTCCAAATATCTCAGCCGAAGGAACCGAACTGTATTTTGCATCCAAAGGACACAACAGCATCGGTGGTTATGACCTTTTCGTTACTTACTGGAATACTACCAGTCAGGCATGGACAAAACCCCTGAATCTGGGCTACCCGATCAACACCTCTGATGATGACAAGACAATATCTTTTCCGAAAAACAAAAGATATGCATATGTTTCATCAATCAGAAAAGAAGGCTTCGGTGGTTATGACATCTATCGGCTGATTTACAATGATGTGGACATTGAACGCACCCTGATCAAAGGTGAAATTCGTTTTGGCGGACCAGAATCTTCCAAATCTTTTTCAGGCGAATCGAGCGATTTGGTTATTGAAATTTATGACAAATTCGGGAACCTTTATGGAATGTATCTGCCAAAACCGGGAACGGGTAATTTTGTAGCCATCCTGCCCCCCGGATCTTATACATTAAAAGTTGAATACGAAGGTTTTGAAACCCATGAGGAAGCATTTTCCATTGGCGACCGCAACCAATTTGTTAATGAAATTGAAAAGGCTGTTTACCTGACAACAAAAAACTAGTTTATACGTAATATCATGAGAAAAACTAAGCATATGAATTACAATAAATTAAAATACATACTCATTATTCCTGCTTTCCTTTTTTCAATGGTTTTACAGAGTCAGGACAGAGCCGAGGCAGATGCCAATTTCGACGCAGATAATTTCGATGTTGCCCGCGAGCAGTATCTGAAAATATGGAAGCGCGATGCACAGGATGTTGTGGTAAATTACCGTATTGCCATTTGTTATCTGAAAACAGATGACGACAAATCACAGGCATTAAAATATCTTGAAATTGCCATGAATCAGAAAAATTATCCTTTCGATACACATTATTATTATGCGCTGGCCCTTTTTCATAAACATGAATTTGAAAAGGCAAAAGCCAAGTTCGAAGAATACATTAAATCAAAAGATGCTTTAGGTGAATTGGTTGAAGAATCGAAAAAGTACTTAGTAAACTGCACCAATGCTGAAGAATTGATAAAAAGTCCTTTAGACGTTACCTTCATAAATCTTGGGAAAAATATCAACACAAAAAGATCCGACTTTCTTCCTTTTGTTAATTTTGACGAAACACATCTGGTGTTTACATCAAATAAAAAATACAGCTACGATTACCAGATGCTTATCTCAAATGTATTTCATTGTGATGTGGTTGCAGGATCATGGCAGCCTATGAAATCCCTCAGCAGCAAAATCAACACTGATGAAAATGAACTTTGTGTGGGATATGCCAAAAATGGTGAAACACTGATTTTAACCTATGACCATTTCAATGCCTATTTTGATATTTTCTACATCAATAAAAAAGCCGGTACTTATAAGGACGTTTTCAGTGCCGGCGATGTAATCAACACCAAGTATAAAGAAGGTGGCGCCACCATGACTTTTTCGGGCGACACTCTTATCTTTGCCAGCGACAGGCCGGGCGGATTTGGCGGATTTGATCTGTATTATTCAGCCAAACTACCTGATGGTACCTTCGGAATCCCCATAAATCTTGGTCCCGGCATCAACACAGTGGCTGATGAAAACTACCCGAGCATTTCCTATGACAGCAAAAATTTATATTTTGCATCAACAGGATATAATTCAATGGGTGGTTACGATATTTTTTCCTGCACACGCAAAGGTGATAAATTTGCCTGGTCAACTCCGAAAAATTTCGGATACCCCATAAATGATACTTATGACAATCTGAATATTTCATTTCCCGACAATAAAAGGTTTGCCTATGTTGCCAGTTTCAGGGAAGGTGGTTTTGGAAACCTTGATATTTATAAGGTGGTTTTCAATGACCAGCCACGGATGGATTACTTGTATACCGGCACCATCAAGGTACAGGACACTAAGCAAATTCCGGTTCTGGATTTTGACAAATCAATTACAATCGAAGTATTTCTTGAAGGAAATGACAATCCGTTTGGACAATATCTTGTCAATCCAAATACCGGAAACTATGTTATTTCGCTACCTCCGGGCAAATACGAACTTAAAATAAAAGGTGAGAAAATTGAAGATTATATCCGTCCGCTCGAAGTAACTGAAGTAAGCGCAGGTGAAAACTTTACCCAGATGGATGTTTTCCTTCGACCCAAGGTTAAAACAGAAACCACACCCAAAAAGAGAACTTTCTAACCATTTTTAATTATAAAATGAATTTACAACTTAAAAACCCCATTGCTTTTATTGATTTGGAAACAACGGGGATTAATGTGGCAGCTGACCGCATTGTAGAGATTTGCATTCTAAAGGTAATGCCAAACGGCCACGAAGAAATTAAAACGTTCCGAATTAATCCCACAATACCTATTCCACCCAAATCCACCGAGATTCACGGAATCACAGACGAGGATGTAAAAAACGAACCCACTTTTAAAGAGGTGGGAAAAGTTATTGCCCGCATGCTCGAAGGGTGTGATCTTGCAGGCTATAATTCCAATAAATTCGACTTTCCCCTGCTTGCAGAAGAGTTTATCAGGGCAGAGATTGACTTTGACATGAAAAAAAGAAAATTTATCGATGTGCAGGTGATCTTTCACAAAATGGAACAACGCACACTTTCTGCCGCATACAAATTTTATTGTAACAAAGACCATAATGATGCCCACAGCGCCGAAGCCGATGTAAAAGCCACATGGGAAATACTTAACGCCCAGTTGGACAAATACAAAGAACTGGAAAAAGACGTAGTATTTTTAAATGAATTCTCTTCACAAAACAAAAATGTTGATTTTGCAGGGAGAATCATTTATGACGAAAACGGTGTTGAAGTATTCAATTTCGGAAAATACAAAGGGATGTCCGTTACCAGTATTTTTGATAAAGACCCCGGTTATTACGGTTGGATTCTTAATGGTGATTTTCCCTTGTACACAAAGAAAATCATGACAAGCATCAAGTTAAGGGGAATGAACAAATAAGCTATGAAGATATTCGGAATCGGAAGAAACTACCTTGACCATGCAAAGGAACTCAAAAATGATGTTCCTGCTGAGCCCATGTTTTTTATGATGCCCGATACGGCATTGCTCACCAACAACAAACCTTTTTATTACCCTGAGTTTACCAAAAACCTTCATTACGAAGTTGAGATAGTTGTAAAAATTAGTCGTGTTGGAAAGAACATCTCTGAAAAGTTTGCAAAGAGGTACTACGATGAAATCGCACTGGGAATTGACCTTACAGCCCGCGACCTGCAGGAAAAATGCAAGCAAAAGGGACTGCCATGGGAAATATGCAAGTCCTTTGACAATGCTGCGCCCATAAGCAAGTTTGTAAAACTTTCGAATTACCCAAATATTCAGGACATAGATTTTTCACTCGACATAAACGGAAAAACAGTACAAAAGGCCAATACCCGTGATATGATTTTTGGTGTTGACCGGCTCATCGCCCATATTTCACAATTTGTCACCATCAAAATCGGCGACCTAATTTATACCGGCACCCCGGCCGGCGTCGGCCCCCTTCACATCGGCGACAACCTGATCGGCCGCATCGGGGATAAAAAGATGATGGATTTTTATATCAAATAAAGCCTGCTCAAAAACGAGGGGGCTTTAATATAACGTGTTTGGCTGGGATGCGGAAGTACAAATACAAACCAACTATTCACCAAGGTTTATTTTAAGCAACCTTTCAAGTTCAGCCGTATCAATCTTTTTGGCAATTATTTCTTTGCGGTTGTTTAGCAGGTAAATTATCGGGGTTTCGTCGACCCAGAATTTATAACGATACTCCGACCGGTTTTCAGGATCCCAGGTGTTAATCCAGGTCAGACCAAAATCATTTATATATTTTATCCACGCATCTTTATCAGATTGAGTGTAAACAGCAAAAACTTCAAAACTCTTGTTTTTGTACTTATCATACAAACTTTTTAACCGGGGTGTTTCGTAAACACAATAGGCACAGTCGGTTTCATAGAAGAAAACTGCAGTGTACTCTGCTTTTGTTTCAAGCAATGAATATTGTTTACCGTCGGGCGATTCCAGACTGATATCCTTTGCCACATTTCCATACATCACAGGGGCCATCTGAAGTGTTTGTTGCAGTATGGCTGAAAAATCTGCCGAATCAACCGGCACTTTGCCTGTTAAAAACAAATCAGTGGCAAAAGTCACGAAAACCTTATCCAAATTACCTTGATTGTAATCTGCGTAGTAATTCAATAAATAACCTGCTGTATATCTGTAAAATATCGGATAAGATTTCAATTTATCCAAAAACCGGTAGCCTTCCGAAATAATGGTATCTGGATCAGACTTAATCATTCCAGTAAAATAATGATCCAGTCTTTTGTAGAAAACCGGAGTATATAACAGTTTTTCATCCGAAAACCTGAAATTATCCCAATAATGATTTTTCACATATTCTACTTCATAATTCCGGTTTGTATCCAGTTGGTTTTTTTCAGGAACTTCAGGATCGGTCATGGCCATAAATATGGAGGATAAGAAAGATTCAGGGTGCGCCGCAACAATTTTTTTCCATGAAATGGTATTTTCTTCAGTGATTTTCTTCAATGACTCCCTGATAAAAACAGCCGAATCAGGATTTTGTCTCATTCTTAATTGCAGATCAATAGACTTTTTTTTCTGACCGAGCATGAATTTCTGATAATCATTAAACATGGTATTATCATCACTGCCGATGACTTTCATTGCCAAAACAAAATGTGAGGTATCCGTTTCGAGGGTAAACTCACGGTCATCTGTCATCAGAAACTCAAAAAAGTTGTTATCGGGAAGAATGGCGAGGTAAATGCCTCCGGGTATCGGTGTGTCACCCGAAAAAACACCTTTACCTGTTTTATCGAGATCTACAGTGTATTTTCGTACAACTTCACTGCCATAATGATATCCGATGGTAAGCGGTACATTTTTTACTCCGTTTATTTTAAATGTAATGTTGTGCTGTGAATAACCACAGAATATTGAAATCGCAAAGACAAATACTGAAAATATCCTTGACATCAGGTCTTTATTTATATTAACTGTAAATCAGGTCAATTATTTTATCTGCATTAATCTGGTTGCTGAAAACAAAATTAAGCTTTTCAGTCCGCGATTCAATCTGCATATGTGTGAAAGTTATATGAAATAACCTGTTAATTTCCTTGATCATATCATCGGGAGTATCCTTAACCGAGCACAAATCCTGTAATCCGGTATTATCGACCATATCCTTATTGACAATGCAATGCCTACCCGAAAATAATGCTGCAAGCAGTTTAAGTTTGATACCTGTTGATTGAAATGTGGGCAAAATATTAATATGGGCATTTTCAATAAGATCATTCATGCGCTCATGGGTAGGATTGCTTACAATTTCGTAATCCCTGAGATGTTTTGTTGCATTGATAAAAATTGACTTATCAGGATTTTTACCGGCAATTTTAACCGGAATACCCTTAAGTTTTGAAAAAACACATTCAATAAGATAGTTTGCCGCTTTTACATTCTCGCCCACAGACAAGTTCCCATGGTACAAAATATAGTTCCCCCTGCCCTCTTTGCATTTTACTTTGTCGTTGGGATGAAAGGCCGGAATAAAAGTTGCTTTTTTATATTTATCATTAAAATAGCCACAATCATTTGGTGAAATAGCGGCAATTCCATCAGCAACGACAAGAATCCGCTCATGTCGCTCAAGTTTCACCGCCTCTTTCCTGAAAAATATCCTTCTGGACCATTTTTTTTCAATATCAGCCAGTTGATTGTAATAATTATGCTCCACATTGTGGGTACGCACAATCTTTTTACGTCCTGAAAAAGCTTCGTGGTTGAGCATCGAAGTGGTATGCAACCCCTCAAATAAAATGGGATAATTGTTATATCCGATATTTTTAATCAGATCTTCAGAGAAACGGGTGTTTACGATATACGGACTGCTTTTCATAAAATATCTGTAACCTGTTTTTCTGCGGTAATATTGCACCGAAGAACAAATCTCCTCCAGCTCGGGAGCCGGTTCCCTGTCGTATTCATAGCAATGCAGGTGGACTTTTACCCCGTTTTTAAAAAGCCACTTGATTTTATAGTAAACATCTATCACTCCGCCATAATCGGCAGGATAAGGAATATTAAACGATATGATATTTAAATGTCTTTCCAATTTTGTTGTGCATTCAAAAATACAAAATCATGCAAAAAAAACGGACTGTCTTTTTATCTTTGTCAAAAATAATGCAATTATGGAGATTATACTGCAAAAAAATGTAATTAAAGCAATAAAAAGTCTGTACAACGAGGATGTAAACCCCGAGCAGATATTGGTACAGGCAACAAGGAAAGAGTTTACAGGCGACCTCACAGTTAATGTTTTTCCCTTTATTAAGCAGGTGAAAAGATCTCCCGAAATTGCAGCAGAAGAGATCGGAAAATATTTGAAAGAAAATCTGGATATCGTTGATTCATACAATGTTATAAAAGGATTCCTGAATATTTCAATTTCTTCGGAATACTGGTTGAAAGGACTTTATGAAAATAAAACAGAAACTGCTGTTAAAAAAGAAACGGTTGTTCTTGAATTTTCTTCACCAAACACCAACAAACCCCTTCACCTGGGCCATGTGCGCAACAATTTACTGGGCGAATCACTTGCCCGAATATTGCTTGCTGATGGATTTGACGTAAAAAAAGTAAATCTGGTAAATGACCGGGGCATCCACATCTGCAAATCTATGCTGGCCTGGCAAAAATGGGGAAATGGAATCACGCCTGAAACCTCTGGAAAAAAGGGCGACAAGCTTGTTGGCGATTTTTATGTCCTCTTTGACAAGGAATACAAGAAGCAACAGGAAGAACTCATTTCACAGGGTTTAACAAAAGAAGAGGCTGAAAATAAAGCCCCACTCATACTTGAAGCACGTGAAATGCTTCTGAAATGGGAAAATGATGACAAAGAGGTGATATCCATCTGGAAAATGATGAACAGATGGGTTTATGCCGGATTTGACATCACCTACAGAAACCTGGATATTTCATTCGACAAAATATATTACGAATCAGAAACATACAAACTTGGGAAAGACACAGTGCTGAAAGGGATTCAAAGTAATGTGCTGATTAAAAAAAGTGATGGCTCAGTTTGGGCCGACCTTACCGAAAACAAACTTGATGAGAAATTGCTGCTTCGTTCCGACGGAACTTCGGTGTATATGACTCAGGATATCGGCACTGCCGAAATGCGATACAACGAGTATAAACCCGAAAAAATGATCTATGTGGTTGGAAACGAACAGATATACCATTTTAATGTATTGAAAATCGTTCTGGAAAAACTTGGGTTTGATTGGGCAAAAAATATTGTCCATTTTTCCTATGGAATGGTTGAACTGCCCGAAGGTAAAATGAAATCGCGCGAAGGTACAGTGGTAGATGCCGATGACCTGATTGATGAAATGGTTGCAACAGCCCGCGAAATGTCAACCGAATTGGGAAAACTGGAGGACTTTTCAAGCGAAGAAAAGGAAAATATTCTCAGAATAATCGGATTGGGTGCACTCAAATATTTCATTCTTAAGGTGGATCCTAAGAAAAACATGGTTTTCAACCCAAAAGAATCCATTGACTTTAACGGCAATACCGGTCCGTTTATCCAATACACCTACGCCCGTATAAACTCATTGAAAACAAAAGCTGATGACGAGGGTATTTTAGAATACAAACAATATCCCGCCGGAATCACGCCCAATGACAAAGAGATTTCCCTTATAAAAATGCTCCGTCAGTTTGAAAGTGTAAAAAAAGAATCTGCTCAGAAATTAAGTCCGGCCATCATTGCCAATTACGCCTACGATCTTGCAAAAGAATACAATCAGTTTTACCATGATTTTATTATCCTGAAAGAAAGCGGGGAATTGAGAAATTTCAGACTGTATTTATCTGAACAAACAGGGAGAATAATTAAAGAAGCAATGTGGTTGCTGGGGATTGAGGTACCGGTAAGGATGTAGAATTTTTTACCGCTGACGGGCTAATGATTCAATTTTTAGCCGCTAATGCGCTAATTTTTATTCGCGCATTAGCGGCAAAATTATTAAAATTTTATCCCAACATTCAGTGATACACTGTTCAGAATAGTTTTATCCTTGATCTGGTCGTTGCTGGTAACATCCATAAAACCATTGGTATAAGTGAATCCTGCAAGAAAAGAAGTTTCACCGCCAAGACTGTATTCCATTCCGGCTCCAATATGGTAACCCATGCCAAACAATCTGACTTCTTCATTGATCTTATGTTTATCGAAACTCATATCTGCATGACTTCCGTTTCCACTTGCTCCAATGTTGATAAGTGGAGAAATACCAATTTGAGCAAAATAGGTAATGTAACCAATTTCATTTGTTTTGAATTTTAATCCAAGTGGTATTTCAAGATATTGCAGTTTGTAGTCAATCACTGAGCCAACTGGCAAAGAGTCAAGTGCTCCGTCGTGATAAAATAATAATAATGTATCGGCAATATTGTATTTTAATGCTCCGGCCATATTATTGATCTTGATTCCGGTACAAAAAGCATAATTTTTTCCTTCGTTGAAGAAAAAGTCAAGGTTTAGTCCGAATTTAAAGCCAAATTTGGCCCCATCTGATTCAACAACTGATTTATCAGATTTCATCCATGATAACTGAGGAGCAGCATCTAATGAAAAACTGACCTGTGAATAATTTACTTTTACAATAAACACAAATAATATTGCAAGAAATAAGTACTTTTTCATAGTTTTACCATTTAAAATTATTTATCACAAAGATATAATTATATTGAGAAACATAAAAAAATGATTAAATAAAAAATGAAGACTTATCCAATTTTAATTTCTTTGATGGTTTTGATTTTCTCAGGATGTGGAAGCAGCGATCCGCTTGACGTGGATGTTTCTGATATTGAGGCTGAAGTGAAAATAAACCGTTTTGACCGTGATTTGCTTGATGCGTACAAAAAAAGTGATAGCGAAGTGATTAAACTCGGGGAAAAATATCCCGAATTTTTTGAAATGTTTAATATAAACCTCATCAGTGTGGGTCCGTCGTCTGACAGCGGATATTTGGTCAGACTTCATGATTTCATGGAATATCCGATGACCAAAGAGGCTTACAAGGCCATCAGCAAAATTTATTATACCGATGATTATCTTGAAACCAAACTAACGGATGCCTTTAAGCACTACAAATATTATTGGCCCGACAAACCAATTCCTGAAATTTATACTTATGTAAGCGGTTTTAATCTTTCTGCTTTTACATCTGGCAATATGATCGGAATCGGACTTGACCGTTATCTTGGTAAAGATTATGAGGTGTATAAAAGCATGGGAATTCCTGCCTTTACCATTGCCAATATGCATAAGGATAAAATTGTTCCCGACGCCATGCAGGCCATTGCATATAAGGAATTTCCATTTAATGATTCCATTGACAATCTGATCAGCAATATGATTTATGAAGGCAAAATACTGTATTTTGTTGAAGCCATGATGCCCGATGAGCCCGAAAATCTCATCATCGGTTATAATGAAGAACAATGGGAATGGATAAATGCAAGCGAAGATGATATGTGGAGCTATCTACTCGATTACAAACAACTTTTCATCACAGATATGATGACTATTAAAAAATACGTGGGCGAAGGTCCATTTACCATCAATTTCTCCAAAGAATCACCAGGAAAAGCAGGCGTGTGGATTGGCTGGCAGATTGTAAAAAGCTATATGAAAAACAATGAAAGTGTTACCCTGCAGGATCTGATGGAAGATGATGATTACCAGAGTATTCTACAACTCTCGAAGTATGATCCGTTGTAGGAAGGTGGATGGGTGGATAAGTTAAACTGTGGAACCAGAAACAAAAAACAAAAAACAAGAAACAAAAAACAAGAAACCAGAAACAAGAAACTGGAAACAAGAAACTGGAAACTGGAAACAAAAAAAACGATTATGAAAAAAGTATTTGTATTAATTATTGTGTCTTTGTTTTTAATTTCAGCAAAATCGCAGAATGCTGATTACAAAACAAAACTTGATTCCATTGATAAATATATTGTAAAAGCAATGACCGACTGGGGCATTCCGGGTATGGCCATTGGGATAGTGAAAGACGGCGAAGTAATTTTCACCAAAGGATATGGTGTTCGTGAAACCGGTAAACCCGAAAAAGTGGATGAAAACACCATGTTTGGCATCGCATCCAACACCAAGGCTTTTGTTTCGGCCTCGCTGGCAACCCTTGTGGATGAAGGAAAAATTTCATGGGATGATAAGGTCAGAAAATATCTTCCTTATTTTCAGCTATACGATCCGTATGTGAGTGAGAACATGACCATACGCGATCTGCTGTGTCACAGAGCCGGTTTCGAAACTTTCAGCGGCGACCTGCTGTGGCATTCCACTTCCTATTCGCGCGAAGACATTATCAAAAGAGCAAGGTTTTTAAAACCTGTTTATGGATTCAGGGCTCATTACGGTTATTCAAACCTGATGTTTCTTACTGCAGGTGAAATAATTCCGGCTGTTACGGGTATTAGTCTGGATGACTATCTGAAACAGACTTTCTTTACACCACTTGGAATGGCCACTACCAATTCTACCATCAGGGAGCATAAAAATATCACCAATCTGGCGCAGCCCCACGACTGGGTAAACGACAAAATAACAAAACTGAAATATATTTCATGGGATAACATTGCTGCTGCCGGCGGAATCAATTCGACTGTTACCGATATGTCCAAATGGATAAAACTGCAGCTTTCAAATGGTACGCTTGATGGCAAAAAATATTTTTCAAAAGAAACACAGGAAGAAATGTGGAGTGCACAGATGGTCAATACCATTTCGGGAACCGATAAATATTTCTTTCCTACAAAACACTTTCATTTGTATGGAATGGGCTGGGATTTATTTGATTATCTGGGTAAAAAGGTTGTCAATCACAGTGGCGGACTTGATGGAATGATTTCGCAGGTAGCCATGGTTCCTGAAGAAAAACTGGGATTTGTCATCCTCACCAATTCAAACAACTACCTCCCCTATTTCCTGATGTACACGGTAATTGATGTTTTTCTTGAAAACAAAGGGCTTGATTACGGCAAGATCGTTGCTGACTTTGTAAAAAGAAACAAAGAAGAAGACAAGAAAAAACAGGAAGAAGAAGAAAAAGCCCGTAATAAAAACTCCAAGCCAACCCTGCCACTCGAAAGTTATGTTGGAACATACGGAGGAGAGCTTTACGGCGATGCAAAAGTAACCCTGGAAAAAGGAAAACTGAAAGTGCAATTTATTCCGGCACCCGAATTCGAATCGGTTTTGGAACATTGGCAATACGATATTTTCACTGTAAAATTCAATGCATTTCCCTCATTGCCCACCGGAAAAGTAAATTTTATTATCAATCAGGACGGTAAAGTGGAAGAAATGAAAATAGACGTTCCCAATCCCGATTTCTATTTTACCGAACTTGAGTTTAAAAAGAAAGATTGAAAAACTTCCTCACTATATGGATTATTTTGCTTGCTTTTTCAGGAATGAAAGGCCAGTCAGACTCTGTTGCAATAAAGTCATTCGACAGCAGCAGATTTGTATTTGCCGGCAAAGTGGTTGGATACCAGTCAGAATTCAGGGCAGAAAAAGAGTATTTTTTTATTGAATTTGAAATGATGTCCATTTATAAAGGAGAACGTAAATACCGTACCACAGTTGTTGCAGACAGTCTGAATCAATTTCTGGTTGATCATTATTACCTTTTGTATACTCTGAGGAATAAGGAAAAAGATGCCGATGGAAAACGACTGGGATATTATCATTACTCTCCTGTCCGATATGTTGAGTTATTTGAAAATAAATCAAACCCCGAACCTGAGGAATTAAGGAAATACATCAAAACAAAATTTTTAAGAAGAGTAAAAAAGCCACTTTCAGAAGCTAGGGCTAATTGCCATTGCGGGGTATAATAAGTGTTTTTGCTTATATAATTAAGTGTTTTCATTGAAGTAAAAGGTAATTGGCCTATATTATTGAAATCCTCTGTAAATTACCTTTGTTATATTGATAAACCATAAAAATCCAACCAAATGAAAACTCAACTATTTATCCTCGCATTATCAGCAATTTTTCTTTATAATCAGGGGCTATCGCAGAATCCTTCCTTTTCAAAAAGCAATCAGTATAAAATAATAACTGGCATTTCTCTCTCAGATGAAGATTTATATATTCTGAATCAGAATAATGAAATGAAAAATGAGTCTGTTA
This sequence comes from Bacteroidetes bacterium GWF2_38_335, assembly GCA_001769535.1. GTDB lineage: Bacteria > Bacteroidota > Bacteroidia > Bacteroidales > GWF2-38-335 > GWF2-38-335. Next base: position 16,213 of record MEOH01000007.1, on the reverse strand, counting down.
GACTACTTAACATGGCAAATAACACTTTTATTGAAGTAAATCAGATTAAAGAAATTGCTTTTTTATCAAAAAATTATAATGATCTTCATTCACGGGCACTGAAAAAAGCAGAAAAACTAGAATATATTGCATTTACAGCTCAATTTGAATCGCTTGAATACATTGAATTAGCTAACGATTTAACATATAATCTTTACAAAAAATTAATTGATGAATTAATTATTGAAAACAAATCTGATAATAAAAGAGCAGCAAAGGAACTGATTATTCAGTCTCAAGATTTGTATGACAAGTCAAAAAACATGATTGAAAAAGCATATGAAAATGATACTTACAGCAAATCTATTGCATCACTTTTTGAAGCTGAAAAAGCAGAAGAAAAAGCCATACAGATACAGGAAATAGCAATAAGTCTTTTAATTGGATTTGATTATGAAATTGAACCAACTTGGTTGGCAAATTTGGATTATTCTGCCAATCTTTCTGAATTCAATAATAATAAACTTGACCAATCATTGCTTACCGAGTTCACGATAAAGGAAAAAGCAGAAATTGATTTCACATACCAGGACGAAGAAGAAACCATTAATGAAAATTTACCCGAAATAAAAAACACTTACAAGGTTCAAATTGGAGCATTTATAGGCGATATCGACGAAGACGCTTTTTTTGGAATTAACCCGATAACAATGGAAAATACAGTAAATGGATATACAAAAATTATGGTTGGCGACTATAATTCAGTTGATGTGGCAAGACATTCATTAAAAATACTGAAAGAAACTGGTTATGAAGATGCTTTTGTAGTTACTTATACTGAGGGCATAAGAGTTGGAATGACTTATTTTATTATTAATGATCAACTGGCTAAACAATAATTATAAAAAATCGAATCTGATAATTACTAATTCAGAGGTAAAAAAAATTATATCAAAAAAAAATCCCGGCATAACCGGGATTTTCTTTTTCAGTAATAAAAATTACTTCATTTCAATAAATTCGATTGAAGCGATTTTGCCATCAGCCCAGCAAAGTTTGTAAACACGGATTGTCATACCGGCTTTGGCTTCCATTACGTAACAGTCACCTTCGGCTGAAACGATTCCGGGTTCGCTCATGTCATACATACCCATTTCGTCTTCTTTCATTTCTTCGGTTGAAGCAAATTTTGCAATAGCTTCTTCAACTTTCTGGTAAGTTCCATCGAACATTCCCATAAATTCTTCCATTTCGGGAGAAACAACGATAGGAGCTTCTTCAGCTTTTACTGTGTCAGTAGCAACTGTGTCAGTTTTTTTATCGTCTTTTTTTTCTTCTTTTTTGTCACCGCATGAAGTAATGAATACAACTGCAAGTGCAAGAACCATAATTGATAAAAGTTTTTTCATTTTCTTGTTTTTTAGTTTTAAATTGTCCGTTTAAAAAGTTATTTAAATGCAAATATAGTTATTTTCCAACAATCTCATTATAAAGAGCATTCATAATTTCAACAGCTTTACCTTTCAGGTGAATGTCGGTTATGTATTTGGTAAAGGATGATGTTTCGGGGTTGATCTCAATTATTTTAGCATTATTTTCTTTTGCCTTGTATGGGATCATGCAGGCAGGCATTACTTCACCGGTGGTTCCTATTACCAGAAAAACGTCAGCAATCCGGGCTTCATTCTCTGAACCCAGAGCAGCTTTTTCAGGAATTCCTTCACCAAAGAAAATAAAATCGGGTTTCAGATAATACCCACAATCGCATAAGGGAGGCAGTGAGTTCAGGTTTACATCCGACACATCGTACCTTGCCCCGCATTTTTCGCATACAAGGTACTTTGAAGTTCCATGATATTCATAAACTTTTTTGCTCCCGGCCTCCTGATGCAGGTTATCAATATTCTGAGTAATCACTGTTTTCACATAGCCCATTTGTTCAAGTTTTGCAATGGCAATATGTGCTCCGTTTGGTTTTCCCTGTCCAAAAAAATCATAAAAAACCTCTTTTATCAAAGTCCACGATTCCTTTGTATTTGAATGAAAATAAGAAAGCTCAAGCACTTTGGGGTCATATTTTGTCCACAACCCGCCAGGGCCCCTGAATGCAGGAATTCCACTCTCAACAGAAATTCCGGCCCCGGTAAAAACCGTTGTATGCTTTGATTTTCTGATTAATTCAGCGGCTTTTTTGATTTGATCCATATTTGTTTTTTTTAGTTTTTAAAGATAATAATTTTATTATAATCAAATGGAACACTGATGACGCGGATTGGACTGATTTTCGCGGATTTTCACACCCATACTAGTTCATAATAATCCCAAATCAGTGTATAAAAATGATTGAAAGCAGTTCATTATCTCATCTTTTTTTACTTTTTTTGCATATTGATTTTAATATTAACTAAAAACTATATGGCCATGATTGCAAAATTTTTTATGATTCTTTTGGTTGCTTCTGCAATTATCATCTCATCATGCGGCGACAGCAAAAAGGAAGAAAACAAAGAAAAGAAAGATACCACTGAACAAAAAACCGAAGGACCCGAAGTTACAATCAACCCGGTTATTCCCGATGGTTTTGTTGATAAGGAACTGAAAGAATTCGGATTGGATGCTGCTGTTAAATGCCCTGCCGAAGCTTATATTTACACTTCCGAATTGCAAACTGACGAAGGAAAACAACAGCAAATCGTAATCCAGTTTGACTCCAGCTCTGATATTAAATTTTATATCTCAAAAACTGCAGTTGATTTTGCAAAAGTGAAGGAAGAAATTGAAAAAAACATGTTTCTTGAATTTAAAAGATTTCTTGTAGAAGATGAAAACGGTGTTGTTTATGAAGCCATGAACAAATCTGATGAAACACTTGTTTATAATTTTGCCATGATCCTTAAAGGCAAAGATTCAAATTACAAAGTGGAATCTGACACTTTCGTAAATCTGACTCCCGAACAGATTTCAACCCTGTATGCAATGGCTAAATCGATAACAATTAAATAATTATCTTTTAAAATATTAAGGCTGTCTTCCGTTTGGTTGGCAGCTTTTTTTTTTATAAGATACCGGGTTTCGGTTGAAAAAAATGCACTTCCGAAAAATTCTGCAAATTCATTCGCAGCAGTTTAAAATAAACAGGCATTTTACTATTTTTACAAAAATTTTAAAAAATGAGCACATATAATTTTCATAACGAAATTCTTGAAGGCATTCCACAAATATTGCCACAACAAAAACCTTACGACAGCACCATAAACCATGCTCCGAAAAGGAAAGATATACTGACGCTGAAAGAAAAGAAACTGGCTGTTAAAAATGCCCTCAGATATTTCCCCAATTCGCAGCACGAAGAACTTGCCAAAGAATTTGCCGTTGAGCTTAAAACTTACGGCAGAATTTATATGTACCGGCTGAGACCCGATTATAAAATATATGCCCGATCAATTAACGATTTTCCGCATAAATCAAAACAGGCAGCAGCCATCATGCTGATGCTCAGTAACAACCTTGATTATGCCGTGGCTCAGCATCCCCATGAGCTGATTACTTATGGCGGAAACGGAGCAGTTTTCCAAAACTGGGCACAATACCGTCTGGCAATGAAATATCTTGCTGAAATGACCGATGAACAAACCCTGGTTATGTACTCGGGTCACCCCATGGGCGTTTTTCCTTCACACAAAGACGCTCCGCGCGTTGTTGTAACCAACGGCATGATGATTCCAAACTACTCCAAACCCGATGACTGGGAAAAATTCAACGCTTTGGGCGTAACACAATACGGTCAGATGACCGCCGGATCATTTATGTACATCGGTCCGCAGGGAATTGTCCACGGAACAACAATCACCGTTCTGAATGCCTGCAGGATGATTTCAAAACCCGGCGAAGAAAACAAGACAAGGATTTTTGTAACAGCCGGTTTGGGCGGAATGAGCGGCGCGCAGCCAAAAGCGGGAAATATTGCAGGTGTGGTAAGCATCACTGCTGAAATAAATCCAAAGGCAGCCTATAAACGCCATGAACAGGGCTGGGTAGATGAAGTTATTGAAGATGTTGATAAAACAATTGATGCCGCTCTTAAATACAGAGAAAACAACCAGGCCCGCTCAATAGCATTTTTGGGCAATGTTGTTGACCTGTGGGAAAGAATGGCTGAAAGAAATATTTATATTGACCTGGGATCAGACCAGACCTCACTTCACAACCCCTGGGCAGGCGGGTATTATCCGGCCGGACTAAGTTATGAGGAATCCAATAAAATGATGGCAGAAAACCCGGCTAAATTCAAGGAATACCTTCAAAAGTCTTTGTGCCGCCATGTTGCAGCTATTAACAAGCTTACCTCTAAAGGCATGTATTTCTTTGATTATGGCAATGCGTTTTTGCTTGAATCAAGCCGTGCCGGAGCTGAAATCACAAAAGAAGACGGATCGTTTAAATATCCATCTTATGTTCAGGATATTATGGGACCCATGTGCTTTGATTACGGATTTGGTCCGTTCCGTTGGGTGTGCACATCCTCAAAACCCGAAGATCTTGATATGACCGATAAAATTGCCATGGAAGTACTCTCAGAAATCTCAGCCACTGCGCCTAAAGAGATTTCACAACAGATGAAAGACAACATCAAATGGATCAAAGGAGCCAAAGAAAATAAACTAGTTGTTGGATCGCAGGCACGCATCCTATATGCCGATGCTGAGGGAAGAACAAAAATCGCTGCTGCATTCAATAAAGCCATTAAGGATGGTAAAATATCTGCTCCGGTTGTTCTTGGCCGCGATCATCACGATGTTTCAGGAACCGATTCTCCATTCAGGGAAACCTCAAATATTTACGATGGCAGTTGTTTTACTGCCGATATGGCCATTCAAAATGTAATCGGTGATTCATTCCGTGGCGCCACATGGGTTTCAATTCATAATGGCGGAGGCGTTGGCTGGGGCGAAGTAATCAACGGAGGATTCGGAATGCTACTCGACGGTTCTGATGATGCTGACCGCAGACTCAGAATGATGCTGCATTGGGATGTAAACAACGGAATTGCAAGAAGAAGCTGGGCCAGAAATGAAGGTGCTATATTTGCTATTAAGCGTGAGATGGAGCGGACACCCGGATTGAAAGTAACCGTGCCTAATATTGCTGATGACAAGATACTTGAGAATTTATTCTAAAAATATTCAGCCACAAACAATCAGATAAATGATTATTTGTGGCTGAAAACCTTTATACTATGGACTGTAAACAATCATCCAATACAACAAAATGCAATTGCACTTATCCCTGTAGTCGCAAGGGAATTTGCTGTGATTGCTTGCATTACCACCGTAAAGCCGGTGAATTACCTGCCTGTTATTTCCCTGATGATATCGAAAAAACCTACGACCGGTCAATCGAAAATTTCATCAGAATATATAAGCAAAAAAGATCTGAGAAATAATTACAGAAACAATTATTTATTAAAGGAATATCGAACGAGGAACATCGATATTCGATTTTAGAAGTTTTATGTTCATAAATCTAAAATCGGTGTTCCTTGTTCTTAAATCAATATCATTTATTTGACCAAGCCATTAATACATAACCACCTTTTTAGAAGGTGGATTTTTCATCTTTGTTAAAACTCCCCTTCCAATTGCTTTAACCATCCGGCAATACGCGAATCGGTCAATTCGGGCTGAGTATCCTCATCAAGAGCAAGTCCGATAAAATGACCACCTGAAATGGCTTTCGAGTCGGTATGTTCATAACCTTCTACCGGCCATGAGCCAATAATGGCAGCGTCAAGTGAAGAAAAATAATCATGTAAAAGCTTCATGTCATTTACAAAATGCTCGGGATATAATACCTGATTTCCCATTCCAAAAAGAGCTATTTTTTTGCCTTTTAAGCTCACTTTGTTATCATTCAAACTTTTCGAAAATGGTCCCCACTGTTCACCTTTATAAGCATCCTGCCAGTTGTCGGCTCCCACTGTGGAACCTCCAATAATAAACTGATCGTAGTTTGAAAAAACTGAAAAATCAACTTCACTAAGCTTAAAAATTTCAGATTTTTCTTTTCCAAGTGCCGCATGTATTTTAATTGCAGCCTTTTCGGTTGCTCCTTTATAGGGCCAATAAATTATTGCTGTTTTTTTCATATCAGAGTACTTTATTTTTGCTGCAATATACAAAATAAATTCTAATTTAGATTCATTTTAAATAATTTTTTGTGTGTTCGCTCGTTTTTTTTATCTTTGGATAAACAAAAATCCCATGGAAAAGGAAAAAGTTTTTGGTTATATTGTTTTACCAGCTTTATCGGTTGCCTTTGTTGTGATCAGCTTTTTGCTTTTTATAAATCCGAAAAATGCCCGGTTGCTTAAAAGAAAACTTCACCTGGGAGCAGCAATTATAGCATTAACATCAATTTCCCTGACTTTTCAAAGCTGCGTTACATGCTATGAACCGGCACAAGAACTGCCACCAAATGAATTCTTTTTAAATACTGAAAATGACTCCATCAATATTCTTTTAAATGAAACCAATAAAATTACAGGGTATATTTCAAATCCTGTAGCTTCAGGTTTTTATTACCGGATTATAAGGGATGAATTGATATATCAATCGGGAAAAATTGAAGCATTAGACGGAGCTTATAACAGCGACATGGAAGATTTTGAGATTACCCTGAATGATTCACTTTACGGATTGTATGATTTGCTTTTTTATTCCGGAAGACCGGATGAATACAGTTATGACGCAAAATACGTCTTAAACATCCTGGAGATCAAATGAAAAAACAAAAATTACCTTTTATAATTTTCGAAACCACCTCAGTTTGTAACCTCAACTGCAAATATTGTTATAATATATGGAAACGACCGGGCGAAGTAGATGAACCAAAAAACTCCTATCGAAAAGCCAGAAGGGCATTAAAGCGTTTGTTCAGATTAGCCGATGTGGAGCAGGTCACCTTTACCGGAGGTGAGCCGCTAATTTCAGAGAGGTTTCAGGAACTTGTACTTTTCACACGGCTAAGAAAAAAATACGTTTCTATAATTACAAACGGCAACGGAGGCAAAAAGGAAGACTACCACATGCTAATACGTCTGGGTTGCGAACTTTTTGAGCTTCCTATACATTCAAATATCCCGGAAAATCATGATAATTTAAGCCAGATTAAAGGTTCCTGGGAAAAATCCGTTCAGTCGGTGAAAGATATTTTATCATTGGGTGGAAATGTGGTATGTGTCATCGTCATCACCAAAATCAATTATAAGGAAATAAAAGAAACTCTGAAGTTTATCAGATCAATAGGTGTTAACAGGGTGATGCTGAACCGGTATAATATCGGGGGAACCGGGTTGTCCTATATTAATGAATTGGTTACCACAAAAGAGGAATTGAACGAGGCATTCCGGCTGGCAAACGAGGCTGCTGAGGAAACCGGAATGAAGCTGTCATCAAATGTTTGCACACCAATTTGCCTTGTAGATTTTAAACAATATCCGAAAATTGCATGGGCACCATGTTCATCGAATGTTTTGAACAAGCCCATTACGCTTGATATTGAAGGAAATATCAGAATGTGCAACCACTCTCCCATTGTATTGGGAAATATTTTTAAAGAAAATTTTGAAACTATTTTTAAATCAGAATATCTGAAAGGCTGGACAGATATTGTTCCCGAATTCTGCAATGGCTGTGATTTATTTGATAAGTGTTTTGGCGGATGCAGGGCTGCTTCGGAGCAAATGGGTTTCACGCTTCATGAAGTGGATCCGGTGTTGACTTGTTTGAAAAAATAAGAACTTTTTTCTGGCTTTTCTATTTTTAATCGAAGTTTTCAACCTTTAAAGTATCACCATTTGCCTCAAACTGAATCCAGGTTCCTGTTTTGTTTCCCATATTATAATTACCTGATTCCTTGAGTTTTTCGTTCTGATGCCACATTTTCCAATCACCATTTTCTTTGCCGTTAACAAATGCAACCTCAATCCATGGATTTGAATTTTCATAATACCAGAACCACTTCCCTACCCTTTCATTGTTTTTATAATGACCGAATTCCTTGACCATTCCATTTTCATACCAAAATTTCCAATCCCCGTCAAGTGTATCATGTTTGTAATGTTTGATCACAGCAACCTGTCCATTTTCATACCAACCGGTAAATTTTCCATGACGTGTACCATCTTCGTAAGTACCTTCATACTCCTGCTGTCCGTTTGAATACCATGCCGCACCATCTCCATGTCTTTTGCCATCTACAAAATCTGCAATGATACTCATTTGTCCGTTTTCATGGTACGCGGCACAGGTTCCGGTGTAGGGTTCTTTTGATTTACCGAGATAATAAAAGTCATCTCTTTTCTCAAGTTTGTTATAGTCATCATATTCCTTCTGACATGAGAAAAGCAAAAAACACAATATAAAAAAGTAAAATATTTTCATCCCGTAGGTTTTTCAGTTTTTCATACGATAATATTATTCCACAGTAAACATTTTTTATACAAAGAATAATTTTTTCAATACTTATATTTGCATAATTTACTTTTATGGCGCTTTCAATTACAGAAAAGAAGGTTTTCAAACTTCACTTGTTTTTTTCTACTGCCGAAGGAATCACAAGAGGCGTGATTGCGCTCAATGCTTTCGTTTTATTAAAGAGTCTCAATGGAACCGAAGACCAGGTAGGGTATCTTTTTACCATTACGTGGGGAATCATGGTTTTAACTGTTTTGTTTAACATCCTGATGAAGAACAGCAAGAATATCAAGAGGATGCTGAATATCATGTCTTTAATAACCAGAGCACCGATGTTGCTGTTCGCTTTTTTTCCTTTAATTGACAACCAGGGAAAAGACCTGTTTCCACACCTTTTTTTATTAATTTTCCTTCTTTACTTTATATCGCAGCCGTTTTTTATGCCTGTGATCAATCTCGCATTAAAGACCAATTATTCAAAAGAAAACTTTGGCAGGTTATTCAGCTACTCAAATATGGTGCGAAATGGTTCCACCTTGCTTGCCACGCTGGTTTTTGGAATAATGCTTGATTTCAATAATAATGCTTATACCATTATTTATCCTGTCACCGGACTCTTGGGATTTATTTCCATATACACACTTACGCTCATTGATTTCAAAACTTATGATCCTGAAGTAAAAGGTACAATCTACCAGAAACTCATTTTTCACCTAAAAAAAATGTGGCAAATATTAAGTAAAAACAAGCCCTACAGAGATTTTGAGATAGGTTTTGTTTTCTATGGGATAGCATTTATGATCACCGATTCCGTTATCAAAATTTTTATGGGTGAATACCTCAAATTAAATTACACAACATTATCTGTTTATGAAAATCTAAGGTGGATTTTTGCAATTGGTCTGACACCGATATTTGCCAGAGTGGTTGATAAAATGGATCCACGAAAACTGGGAATTATTAGCTTTTTGTCATTGGCAGTATATATATTATTTATTGGATTGACCCAGTATTTCGACCAGACCTTCCGTTTATTTGGATTGGAAATGCACATAACCATTGTGATTTCTTTGCTGTTCTTTGGTGTTTTCACTGCAACAAACGGAATATTGTGGAGTATTGGTTCAGCATATTTTTGCAAAGACAAAGATGCCGCCGATTACCAATCAATTCACATGTCACTTACCGGAATAAGAGCATTGATATTTCCGATAATCGGAATTGAAATACTTAAGAATTTTAATTATTCGATAAATTTTATATCCGGCATTATATTTCTGACAATTAGCTGTTTAATCCTTTATTATTCAATGAAAAAGTACAATATTTAACAAATTGAAGAACTATGAAATCATACAGAAAAGAGCTTTGGTTTAACATTGAAAAAAGGCGCGAATTGATCAATATCACGCCATACATTGAATTATGCCTGAATGAAAGTGGTATCCGGGAAGGTTTATGTCTTGTAAATGCCATGCATATCACCGCCAGTGTTTTTATCAATGACGATGAATCCGGACTGCATCATGATTTTGAAGTATGGCTCGAAAAATTAGCTCCTGAGAAGCCCCATTCACAATACAAGCACAACTCCTTTGAAGATAACGGTGATGCCCATTTAAAACGCACCATAATGGGCCGTGAGGTGGTGGTAGCCATAACCAACGGGAAACTTGATTTTGGTCCCTGGGAACAGATATTTTACGGTGAATTTGATGGGAAAAGAAGAAAACGGATTTTAGTTAAAATTATTGGAGAGTAATTTTTTTTATAGAAACTCCCCTTGTTTCTTGTTTCTTGTTTCTTGTTTCTTGTTTCTTGTTTCTTGATACTTATTACTTGATACTAAAAAAAAGAGGCGGTCACTGACCGCCTCTTTTTTTATTTATTGTTTTAAAATTATTTTGTTTGTGTACTTTCTATCCCCCGAATATAAGTTGATAAAATATACGCCTCCATCAAATTTTGATAAATCAATTTCAGTAATAACATTTACTTCCTCTAAAACCAATACCCGTTTTCCAACAACATCCATTACTTCAATGGTGTTTACATTCATTGAGTATAACTCAACTTTTAAAAGACCATTGGTCGGGTTTGGATAGATTCTGTATCCCGAACCGGTTTCTGTTTCGGCAACTGAAATACCAAAATCAACTAATACGGAGTCTGTCAAGGTACAGCTGTATGAATCGATAACAGTCACATAATACCATCCTGTTGCAAGTCCGCCAATAGTTTCAGTATTTTCACCATTGCTCCATTGGATGATAAATGCCGGTGTACCTCCGCTGATTGTAACAGTTGCAGTACCATTTAAAGCACCAACAGGATCTTCATCGGTTGAGCTCATTGTAAGCACCAATTGTTCAGGTTCTGTTACATCAAATGATTCGAATGCTTCACAGCCTGCATCATCAGTAACTGTTACTGAATATGATCCTGCTGCCAATCCGGTAACTGTTGCATCTGTTGAGCCGGTTGACCAGTTGTAAGTAAATGGTTCTGTTCCGCCAGTAATGGTCAGAGAAGCTTCACCTGTACTTTCGCCAAAGCAACCAGCATTGATTACGTTGACTGAAATGGTTGCTCCGCCGATATCATTAACTGTAATTTCTGCTTCTGCAGCACACAGTGCTCCATCTTCAACAGTCACATAGTACAATCCTGAAGGGATACCTGTAAGGTCACTGGTAGTTTCGCCTCCTGCCCAGAAATATGAGAAAGAACCATCGCCACCAATAACTGACAATGAAATTGCTCCGTCGCTCATGCTGCAATTGGCATCAGTAACAACAGGATAAATTACAATCTCATCCGGTTGGTATACAAGCACCATCTGTGTTGCTGAACAACCATTGGCATCAGTAACTACGGGATTGTATTCACCTGCACATAAACCTGTAGCAAGCGCATCGGTTTGTGCTGCAGGATCATCCCATATGTAGGTATATGGAAGAACACCTCCTGTTACCTGTAGCTCTGATGAGCCATTGCATTCACCGTAGCAAACCACATCTGTTAACGAAAGAATTGAAGCAATAACAGGTGCAGGCTCATTGATGGTTACTGTATTAATAACTGAACAACCCGAATCATCAGTAACTGTCAAGCTAACCAATCCGGCACCCAGTGCTGAAATATTATCAGCAGTTGAACCGGTTGACCATTCATAATAGTATGGCGATACTCCTCCTGTTACTGAAACAGATGCTGTTCCGTTGTTATCAGCAAAACAGGTAATATCGGTGTATAACATATTTGCAACCAGTTCGGCAGGTGTAAGGATATCAAATGTTACAACATCTGAACATCCATTGGCATCAACCACAGTAACATCATATGTTCCTGCAGCCAAACCGCTTTCGGTCACTGCTGATCCACCGGTTGACCATGAGTAGGTGTAAGTTGGTGTGCCACCGGTCACTGTAAGTATTGCCTCGCCATTCAGCTCTCCGTAACAAGTTACATCGGTTGTTGTAACACCTGCAATAAGCTCAGCAGGTTCAGTAATAGTTACATCGGTTGTTGATGTACAACCACTGGCATCAGTAACAACAACACTGTAAGTACCTGCACAAAGCGCATTATCGGTTGCAGTGAGCGTACCGTTAGACCATGAATAAGAAACCGGCAAGGTTCCTCCTGTTATATCAACAGTTGCTGCACCGTCGCAGATTCCAAAACATGAAACATTGGATAATCCACTGATACTTAAAACCGGAGCGGCATGATTGTTCACAGTATAAGTTCCTGTTTTGACACAAGCGTTTGCATCAGTAACAGTAACATTGTAAACTCCTGCAACCAGACCAGTAATATTATCGGTTACGGCACCTCCATCCCATAAATAAGTGTATATCGGAGTTCCTCCGGTAACCGAAGCAGAAGCAGTACCATTGGCATTGCTGCAGGTTTCGTCAGATCCGCTCATGGTAAGTACCATATCAGCAGGTTCAATAACTGTATAGTTTCCTGAAGTTACACATCCGTTTCCGTCGGTGATATTCACTGTAACCAAACCGGCACAGAGGTTAAATACAGAAAGTAAAGTAGTTACTGAAGGATCAGTCCATAAATATGAATAAGGAACTGTTCCACCGGATACAGAAGCTGTTGCGGTACCGTCGCAGATTCCGAAGCAGGTCATATTTGTTCCTGTTACAGTCAGCGACAAAGCAGCGGGCTCGGTAACGATAGCTGTTCTTTCCACTGTACAACCGCTGGCATCAGTTACGACAACTGAATAAGTTCCGGCCTGAATACCATTGATAAGAGAAGAAGCAGTTCCTTCTGACCACAAGTATGAATAACCAGGAGTACCACCAGTTGATGAAACTGAAGCTGAACCGGTAAACCCACCATTACATAATACATTGGTTACTGTTGTTGTTGCATCAAGTACAGAGGGTTCGGTAATTGTAACACTAGCCGAAGCAGTAACAAAGTTTGCATCAGTTACGGTTACTGAATATGTTCCAGCACACAATCCAGTCAAATCTGGACTGGTTGAACTATTTGACCATGAATATCCATATGGAGTAATACCACCACTTGCCCAAGCAGATATAGTACCATTACATGCACCAGAGCAAGTTACGTTAGTTGATGCTGTTATACTAACAATAAGAACCCCAGGTTCATTAATAGTAGCACTAGCTGTTGTTGTACAACCATTGGCATCTGTAACGGTAACAGTATAGGTACCTGAGATCAAACCTGTTGCTGTTGCTGTGGTTTGTGCCGGAGCAGGATCATTCCATAAATAACTATATGGAGATGTTCCGCCTGATGCAGTCACAGTCGCAGAACCATCACTTCCACCGGCTACAGTAACGTTTACTGTAGATGTAATTGTAGCTGTCAAGGCTGATGGCTGGGTAATTGTTGTGTTTGCTGAAGCAGTACATCCATTGGCGTCAGTTGCTGTTACTGTCCATGTTCCAGCTGTCAGAGCAGTTGCGGTGACAGTTGTCTGGGCCGGTGCCGGATCATTCCACACATAGTTATATGGTGATGTTCCGCCCGATACAGAAGCAGTGGCTGTTCCGTTTGATCCACCGTTGCATGACACATTGGTACTTGTTGCTGTAGCAAGTAATGCGGCAGGCTGAGTGATAGTAACACACGAAGCATACCAGCAACCATTAACGTCTGTAACTGTATAACACCAGCTACCAGATGATAAACCTGTGCATGTAGCTGTTGTTTGTACCGGTGCCGGATCATTCCATAAATAATTATATGGTGATGTACCGCCTGTTGCTGTTATAGTTGCTGTTCCATTTGCCCCACCATTACATGATACATTGGTAACCGTTGTAGTGGCAGTAAGAACTGCGGGCTGTGTAATCACAACACTTGTAGTTGAAGTACAACTATTGAAATCGGTTACAGTCACTCCGTATGTTCCTGCAGTCAAAGCAGTTGCTGTCGGAGTTGTTTGAGCAGGTGCCGGATCATTCCATAAATAAGAATATGGTGATGTTCCACCTGATGCTGTCACTGTTGCACTTCCATTTGCTCCGCCAAAGCAGCTTACATTGGCTTGAGCTGAAATAGCTGATGTCAATGCAGAAGGTTGTGTAATTATTGCATTTGCTGAAGTTGTACAACTGTTAGCATCTGTAATGGTCACTGTCCAGGTTCCTGAAGTTAATGCAGTTGCTGTTGGTGTTGTTTGAGCAGGTGCCGGGTCATTCCATAAATAAGAATATGGTGACGTTCCTCCGGCTGCAGTTACTGTTGCACTTCCATTTGCTCCGCCAAAGCAGGAAACATTGGTTGAAGTTGTACCGGCTGTCAATGCAGCGGGTTGGTTAACAGTAGCACTGACTGATGTTGTACAGCCATTTGCATCTGTTACGGTAACTGACCATGTTCCGGCTGTTAAAGCAGAAGCTGTTGGAGTTGTCTGGACCGGAGCCGGGTCATTCCATAAATAGGTATAGGGTGATGTTCCGCCTGCTGCTGTTACTGTGGCTGTGCCATTTGCGCCTCCATTACAAGAAACATTGGTAGCAGTGGTTGATGCAGTCAATGCTGCCGGCTGAGTGATAACTCTGGTAGCAGAAGCAGTACATCCATGAGAATCGGTTACTGTTACCGCATGAGTTCCTGCACATAATGCGGTTGCATTGGCAACAGTCTGGCCATTATCCCACAAATAATTGTATGTTGTTGTTCCGCCTGATACACTTACGGTGGCTGTACCATTGCAAGTTCCATTACATGTTGCATTGGTGCTTGCAGTTACAGTTGCAACCAAAACAGCAGGTTCAGTAATAACAACTGAAGCCGAAGCGTTGCAACCAATAGCATCTGTAACGTTTACAGATACTGTTCCGTCACAAAGGCCGGAAACTGAATTTCCTGTTCCTCCGGTTGACCATAAATAATTGTATGGTGCTGTACCTCCAATAACTGTAACAGCGGCTGTTCCATCACAAACACCATTACAACTGGCATTTGCAGAAGAAGAAATTGTGGCTGTAGGTGCTCCGGCATCACTGATATTAGCAGTGGCAGATGCTGTACATCCAACATTATCTGTAACTGTTACTGAATATGAACCTGAAGCCAGACCTGTTGCAGTCGGTGTTGTTTGTGCGGGTGCCGGATCGTTCCATAAATATGTGTATGGTGATGTTCCGCCTGAAGCAGTTACTGTTGCAGAACCGTCTGAATTGCCACAGGTTGCACTTACTGTAGAAGTGCTAAGAACAATTGCAGATGGCTGAGTTACAGTTCTTATTCCGGAAACGGTACAACTATTGGCATCAGTTACAGTAACATTAAATGTTCCTGCACACAAGCCAGTTGCTGTTGCGGCTGTCTGGAAACCCGGATCATTCCATGAATAATTATATGGTGATGTTCCACCTGAAGGTGTCGCAATTCCGGTTCCATTGCAGGTTCCATTACAAGAAGCATTGGCGCCTGTCATGACAACTGCGAGTACTGCCGGCTGGGTAATTGTTACACTGGCTGTCGCTGTACATCCGCCAGTGCTGGTAACAGTCACGGTCCATGTTCCTGCAATCAGAGAAGTTGCTGTGGCTGTAGTCTGGGCCGGTGCCGGGTCATTCCATAAATATGTATAGGGTGCGGTTCCACCTGCTGCTGTTACTGTTGCAGTGCCGTTTGTACCACCATTACAACTAACATTGGTTTGGGCTGTAATACTTGCAGTCAAAGCTGTTGGTTGTGTAATTGTGACGTTTGATGTGCTGGTACATGAGTTGGCATCGGTAACGGTCACTGTCCAGGTGGCTGCTGTCAGAGCAGTACAAGTGGCTGTGGTCTGAGCTGGTGCCGGATCGTTCCATAAATAACCATAAGGTGCTGTGCCGCCTGTTGCTGTTACTGTGGCCGAACCGTTTGATCCACCAAAGCAGCTTACGTTGGTCTGGGCTGAAATGCTCGATGTCAACGCTGATGCAGGCTGGGTTATGGTTGCACTGGTTGTTGTGGTACATCCTCCTGTTGAAGTCACGGTCACTGTCCAGGTGCCTGCAGTCAGAGCAGTTGCTGTGGCTGTGGTCTGGGCCGGTGCCGGATCATTCCATAAATAGGTATATGGTGCGGTACCTCCTACCGGGGTTGCTGTGGCCGAACCGTTTGATCCGCCGAAACAGCTTACGTTGGTCTGAGCAGTGATGCTGGCTGTCAACGCTGCCGGTTGGGTGATGGTCACGTTAGATGAACTTGTACATGAGTTGGCATCAGTTACGGTAACGGTCCAGGTGCCTGCTGTCAGA
>MEOH01000006.1 GCA_001769535.1 Bacteroidetes bacterium GWF2_38_335 | reverse complement strand
TTCTGTTGTGGATGGCATTTCGGCTTTCCACCTTTGCAGATACAAACCGAAAACTAATTAAGTCGCATGAACTGGAATTTTAAAAATGAGATGAGTGCAAAAACATTTTTGGGGGATAAGCAGATTGGGAGGTGGATGATCTAATGCTATGTTTGAAATTCGTAAGATTTTTTGTATAATTGATAATTATTTGATAAATAAAAAAGTCTGAAAATGAAAACATTATTATTTGCTTTATTAATTATCGTTGTTTGTTCCTGTAGTGAGCAAAAAAAAGAACAAACTTTTGTTGAAAAATACAAATTATATAAGCCTGAAGATTTAATTATTGATGCATTTAAGAATAAGGATGTGATATTTATTGGAGAGGCACACTGGATAAAAGAAGAGGTTGATTTTATTAAATCAATTATTCCAATTTTAAACAAAAATGACATTAATATTTTATTTTCAGAATTTGTTAGTTACGATGATACAAAACTTATTGATTCATTATTGACTGCAGATAAATTTGACGAGAAACTTGCCCGATCAATTACAAGTAGAAGTTTATTTGAATGGTCATATCAGGAGTATATTGATATTCTTCATGTGGCATGGGAAGTAAATCAAAAAAGCGAGAAACAATTTCGAATAATTGGTTTAATAAAAGATTATAATTGTTCAGCAATACAAAAACCGGAGGATTTTAATGATCCAGAAAAGCGAAAAGCATTTTTTGGAGACGGTGAAAGTGATTGGGCCAATAGAATAATTAATGAAACTTATAAAAAAAACAAAAAAGCACTTGTTTATTGTGGTGCTCACCATTCAATAACTCATTATGCACAACCATTAGTCGAGGGTGGAAAATTTATAGGAAAAGCGAATAAAAATGATAGAGTTGGACAATGTGTATATAATAAGTACCCTGAAACAACAATAACAATATGGATTCATCATACATGGGCAGGAAAAAAAGGACTTGATGATAAGATGGTTATTCCTATGCAGTCATATTTTGATAAATTAGTTGATAGCCTTCCTTCAGATTTTAAATCGTATGCTTTTTTTACAAATGAATCAATTCTTGGAGAGATAGTTGATTCATCGAGTTATTATTCACTGGGCTATGATTCTTTCACATTAAAAGATTTGTGTCATGGATACATTTTTTTAAAACCAGTGTGTAATCAAAATCTTGCAGGGTATATTGAAAATTTTATAGATACAAATAGCATTAAACATGCACAAGAGCAGGTGAGAGTTTGGTTAGATATTAAGGATATTTCAATTGAAGCTATAAATGATACTCTAAAAAACTGGTACAATGAAAAGCATAAATCATTTAATAAAGGAAAAAGAGAATTGTGCCGTTAATATTTATTTTTGAATAACAAATAACCAATTTCCTTTTACTGAGTATAAAAGCCTTTAAACTAAATAAATTTTAAATGGAGATATTGGAATAATTGAAAAATTAGTATCTTTGTATTGTAATGAGTAACAATGGTAGAAGCGAATATAGAAATAACAAAAAAGTAGCAACAAAACATTTCCAAGCCATTACAAGTCATTTGACCAAAAAAGTTGCTAAAATGTTACTTTGAAAAAGATAATAGTTCGTTCAGGTGTTGATTATAAATCAGTTGTGTTTTTCAGGTAAGATTATAAAGTCCATAAAGTTCGTAAAGTCGAAAGGCTGTAAAGTCGAAAGTTTATAAACTATAAAACACCTTTTCAACAGCCTCAACCATAGAATCCCAGGAAAACCTGTGCTTTTCATTTCTGACATTCTCTGAAAATTCATTTTCACGATTGTTCAGATAAAAATCGCTGATGCAGGAAGCAATTTCTTCTGGATTTTGAGAAGTAACATAGCCCACTTTTCCATTTGGCACAATTTCAGCCAGTCCGCCCACATTGGTAACCAGCATAGGTCGCTCAAAATGATAGGCAATCTGTGCAACTCCGCTTTGTGTTGCTGACTTGTATGTTTGAGCTATCAGATCAGCTGAACAAAAATAATATTTAACCTCATCTGAGGGAATATAATTATCAACAATAATAATCCTTTGTCCAAGATTTTTTTCAGCTATAATTTTCAGGTATTTTTCCTTGTCACCGTAAAATTCACCGGCAATGAGCAAATGAACATCCAAATCAGCAAGCGATTTATATGCCATTGTTTCCAGAAGTATATCAAGACCCTTATAGTCCCTGATAATGCCGAAAAACAAAACCAGTTTTTTGTCGGGCGATATTTTCAGGAATGACCGGGCATTTTCGCGTGAAACAATTTCTCCAAAAATATCATAAACAGGATGCGGGACAAATGTTGTGAGAGCATCTTTTTTAATTGTTTTTATATCTTCTTCCACCGATTTTGCCAGTGCAATAAAAGCATCGCAGGAATTTATAAAATATTTTGTAAGGATTTTATCTCCGGGCCTTTTCTCATGCGGAATCACATTGTGGGTAATGGCAATGACCTTTACCCCGTTTTTGCGCAATTTCCGGGCAATTTTCCCCTGTGAAGGAGCCATGAATGGCATCCAATAATGAACTATGGCCAAATCGGGCTTGTTGCTCAATATTTTGCGTGCCACCCTGAACCATGAAAAGGGGTTCACGGAGCTTATTTCCGAATATATTCTGATATTTTCGGGAGGTGTACCCTCTTCAAACTGGGTTTTACCGGGAAAAAGAAATCCCGGATATTGAAGGGAAAATGATTGGATTGTTACATCATGGCCTTTTTTGATAAGGGCACGTGTAAGAGCCAGATTGAAATTGGCAATGCCTCCTCGAAGGGGGTAGGCCGGACCGATATTAACGATCTTCAACATTCAGTTTTTTGTCGATATGGTAGAAATTGCGGATGGGCGAATTTCTTGTAATCATTTCTCCCAGAAATCCTGCAATAAACAAGAGTGTTCCTATAACCATCATGACCATTGAGAGATAGAAATACGGACTGTCGGTAACTTTTCCAAACGGCACATTATTATAAACCATATATAGCTTATGAGCCCCCAAATAACCGGCAGCCAGTAGCCCAAAGAAAAACATGAGAATTCCAATGGTGCCGAAAAAATGCATGGGTCTTTTTCCAAATCTTGACATGAAAGAAATGGTCATAAGGTCAAGTAATCCGTTGGTAAAACGCTCCAACCCGAATTTGGTAGTTCCGAATTTCCTTTTCTGATGTTTTACCACTTTTTCGCCAATCTTTACAAATCCGGCCTCTTTTGCCAACACCGGTATATAGCGGTGCATCTCACCATAAACCTCAATGCTTTTAATAACCTGGTTTTTATAAGCTTTTAAACCGCAGTTAAAATCATGAAGTTTAATTTTTGTTGAACGGCGGGCAGCCCAGTTATATATTTTAGAAGTATTGTTTTTGATGAAAGAGTCATGGCGCTCCTTTTTCCATCCCGATACAATATCGAAATCCTGTTCAGTAATCATTTTGTACATTTCGGGAATTTCTTCGGGACTGTCCTGAAGATCAGCATCCATGGTAATCACCACATCTCCGGATGCTTCAGCAAAACCACTGAAAAGGGCAGCAGACTTACCATAATTGCGTCTGAATTTCAGTCCCTTCACGCATTTGTCGGATGCTGCAAGCGATTCAATAACCTTCCATGATTTATCGGAGCTACCGTCGTCAACCAGAATGAGTTCAAAGGAGAATTTATTCTCGTTCATCACCCTTTTTATCCAGGAATAAAGCTCATTAAGTGATTCTTCCTCATTAAAAAGAGGAACAACTATTGAGATGTTGGTGTTTTCCATGTTAATTACAGTTCTGTTGGACCAGCAGTCCGGTTATCTTTCTTTTTCAGGAATATTGCCACAATCAGATTCAATAGTGCGCCCCAAAAAACCTGACCAATAAAAGTCATAAAGGTTAGCATTAAAGGGGTACTGAATTTTTTTGTCCAACTGACAGCCATATCAATTTCTTCTACAGATTTACCTTGTTCCTGCAAATCCTCGGTCATTTTTTCAATCACTTTATTCATGAAATCGGGTTCAATCACTGTCACGAAAAAATACATGTATATAGAAGTAATAAATGCACCGAAAATGATTATCAGTATTCCTGATGTGTAAGCCTTTCCGTAAGATAAAAACCCGTTAAGTTTATTGTCTCTGAAAGAAATTGTTCCAACAGCCACCCAGACGATGAGAACTGCATAATTTACAAGCATCGAAACAATTCCGTTTTCAAATGAAAGCGAATAAAAAAGCACTGAGACCAGTATCAGACTCAAGCCCAGATAAGCACCATAGAGCATTGAGTTTTTCAGCAAAGCATTCTGTTGCATGACTAAATGTTTTAAATTAAAATGAAATCAAAAATACAAAAGAAAATTTAAAAATGCCTTATAATCCTAATTATGAGTCAATGATTAACATTTTTAATAAAAGATTTTAAAAAATATTGCAATTAACATGAATTTTAGTACTTTTGCCGCCCTGGGCAAGTCTCATACGACCAGCTCCCGTCGAACCCCCCCAGGACCGGAAGGTAGCAAGGGTAGATGGTTGTAGCGGTGCGATGTGAGTCGCTTGCCCTCTTTTTTTTGTACTTCTGTAGACTTCCACTATCACTGATGGTGTTTAAAAACAATCCTATAAAAACTAAAAATATCGAACAAGGAACATCGATTTATGATTTCAGAAATGAACTACCCCGCTGCAAGCAGACGGGGTATCACAACGGAATGTTTTATTATTCGCATCAAGATACGGGGAACCGAGTTTACGAGCTCGGCGAAGCCAATAAAACCCGTGAGATCCCTCGGCTTCGCTCGGGATCAGTTCGACTAAATAATTTCAGTTCACTATCGTTCCTGAAATTATAGTCTCACTGATTTAACTTCAAAATTCTTAAATCGGTGTTCCTTGTTCTTAAATAAATTTCGTTATCTATTAATGCTTAGCTACTTAGCATAATAGCCATTTGTTAAAGTTAAATAACTTGTAGATTAAGCTCAGGATCAGAATTACTCAATCATCCTCTCATAAACCACCTCAGCAATATCCTTAACCGGGGTATCCGAAACGTTTGAAAATGTTTTTTTGCAAAGCGGACAGGCAGTTACAAGTATGTCGGGTGATGGAGCCAAAAGTTTAGTCAAAGCTTCTTTTGAAACCTTGCGGCGATTATCTTCAGAGAGGGGTAAATTGGCTAAGCTCCCTCCGCAGCAATCAGCAAAATTCTTCTCCTTTTGAACAGGTATCAGTTTTCCTGATTTTTCAAGTATTTCGCGTGGGGGCTCATAAATATTCATCATCCTGCCCAATTCGCAGGGGTCGTGGTACACCATTTTTTCTTCGTTGGGGGTGAGTTTCAAAGCACCTTCTTTATGGAGTAAATTAAGGTACTCGGAATGATGAAGCACCTGTATCTTATCAAATTTGTATTCATTTTTAAAGATATTGTAACAAATGGGGCATGAAGTAACCAATATTTTAGCACCGGTGGCTATAATAATTCTCTTGTTTTCCTGCATCAAATCGCGCGCTTGCATGTGATTACCGGCTAGTTTTAGCGGTCTGCCACAACAAATACTGCCATTTTCGTCAACAAAATTATATCGGATATTCAGTTTCCTGAAAATTCCGGTCATGGCGATTTTAATTTTAGGGGTAAGGTGAGTCATACATCCTCCGAAATAAGCCACATCGACTTTTCGTTCATCATGATGGATAACGTTTTCGTAATGGCGGTAATTGAAAAGCATTTCGGGGGCAAACTCGGTACGCTTGAGCAAACGTATTTTTGTGATATCAATGCCAACCGGACAAATATTGGTACATTTTCCACAAAGCAGGCAGTTGTGTGAACTTTCTTCCTGAAGGATGTTTCTTCGCAGTTTCTGTAAAAAATATACTGCCTGGTCATCATACCCGGTTGTTTCGGAAAGCTGACACTGGTCGATGCACAGACCACATCTGGAGCAGGAATAGGTTTCAAATTCAGAGAATCCTGTAAGCTTGTTGTCTGGAGTTTTAACCCCGGCTTTTCTGAGATAAATAAGAAAAACCTCTGTGGGAATGTGCATGTATCTTGAGAAAGGCAAAAACAGGAAGAACAGACAAAGAGCCGATGAATACGTCCACCAGGCGCCAAGCTCAAGAGATTTCAGCGGAAGAAATGTTGCGAAAATGTCACCGGCTGTTTGGGTGAGGTATCCGCCATTTCCGTATATGCCGGCAGTAAAACTCTCGGCAATAAATCTCATGGGAAAAATGAGCCATAAACTTGCCAGGGCAATTTGGTCGCCGGGATGAAGTTTTGTGGTTCTTTTCATGCCATAAATCCATTTGAAAAATCTTTTGGAAACGGCCATAATAGTAGCAACCAGCAAAAGCAGCAGGATCGTATCCATGATGGTGGTAAAACCTTCGGCAAACCAGAAACCATGGACATCATGCTCGAAATATCTTAGAAAAATGGGGTCATAAGGCATATTGAATACCTTTTCCTTATGGAATTTGGATTCAACCGAACCGATAACGATCAGCAAAAACCAGCCCAGAGCAAAAGTCATGTGCATCCAGCCAAGCAGGGCATTGACCCTGAAAATTTTTCGGTGTAGCAGACTTTCATTAAAAACTTCCCAAACGGCCTGAAACAACTTAAAGCTAAATACACTGCGCCAGGATTTTCTGCGGTCGGCGCGCGACAGTTTAATAACCCACAGGATATATCTTGAAATGAGCACTACGATAAGGATAAGTGCCCCGATACTAAACGGAAGTACAAACCAATCAAAACTCATATTCTTCTATTCCTTTTCTGATGTTAAAAATAATATTGCGGGTATTAATTCCACGTGGACAAACAAGCGTACATTTTCCGCAAAACATACAAGATTCAATTTCACGCTTGAGATTTTCGGTAAGGCCCCTGCGCAGAAAGAGAGATATTTTTCTGAAACTCATATTTTTAAACTCAGCAGCTGAGCATGTGGCAGTGCAAGTTCCGCAAAAAATACACAAATTAATATCAGGTTCTTTTTCGGCCACATACCTGTACAGCTTTTTGTCGGCTGCATCAAAGTCAATCTGCCTGTCATTTTGTATTGTATAGCCAAAAGTCTTCATTCTGTTCAATTTTTCTTTCCAGTGAACGGTAATTAAAAAGGTAAGCAGCCACAGTTGAAGCAGCGGCCCTGGCATCGGTTATTGTGTTAGTAATGGTTTTAGGAGAGGTGCATGCACCGGCAAAAAACACACCATCAACGTTTGAGCTGTTGGTAAGAGTGTGCTGGTCGGTGGTTTTGTAGAATCCGTTTACCCCGTTTTTCAGTCCGAACAATTCGCCAACCTCTTTAGATCCTTTAGCCGGAATTAATCCGATAAGTAAAACCAGAATATCCACAGTCAGTTTAAGAGGTTTTCCCATGAGAGTGTCCTCAACTTTCAGGATAATTCCACCGTTCTGGTCTTCGGATGCTTCAGAAAGCCTACCCCTGATAAACTGTATTCCGAAATCGGCCTGAGCTTTTTTATAGAGTGCTTCGAAATGCATTCCATACATCCTGAGATCCATATAGAAGTTAAAAACCTCGGTATAAGGCATTTTCTGTTTGATCTCAATAGCCTGTTTCACACCGGTAACACAGCAAACTTTTGAGCAATATACATTACCGGCTTTTTCGTCTCTTGATCCCACACAATGAACCAGACCAATTTTTTTCGGCACATTTCCCTGTTTTGTTTGCAGGGCTTTGCCCGACATGAATATTTTTTCAAGATCGGCCGAAGTGATCACATTGTCATAAATACCATAACCATACTCTTCCTTTTTTGTAGCGTCGAAAAGGTCATATCCGGTGGTAACCAAAACTGCATCAGCAAAAAGATCAACATTTTCATTAATCCTCAGGTTATAACCTTTACCGGATTTTTCGGCAGCAGTAAGCTTGGAACTCAACATGATTTTAATGTTGTCGGCCTTAACGCCATCCATCAGGAATTTAACCACCTCACTCCCATTGCGCATGGTAGGAAACAATCTTTCCCAATCGAGAAGATGCCCGCCCAGTTTATCTTCCTTTTCAATCAAATAAACAGTTATCCCTCTTGCCGACAAGAAAGTAGCTGCCTCCATCCCGGCAATTCCGCCACCTATAACTGCAACAGTTTTATTTGTATCCATATATTTATATTTTTAGGCAGGAAGGACTTTCGGGCCTGCCCAGATCTTTTCCGTTAACTCCTTTATATTTATCTTCCTTTTTGTATTGAACACCAATTTTATCAAGAACCGGCTCGACCGGAACCTGATGGAGTTGCAATCCCAAATCCCATGGATTGTATCCCAAAACCATTCCGGCTAGTTCTTCATAGGTAAAAACAGGTATTCCTCCGTTATTTTCGCCATAAGTTACTCCTTCCATTTCACTTACCACATATTGCCATCTGTCGAGGAAATATGGGCATCCCGGACAGTTAGTCAGGATCAGGTCAGGTTTATAGGGAGCCATGGACTCAAATTTTTTCTTTGAGCAGGCAACAGAGTAACCCCTGTTAGCCTGAACAATATATTGTCTGAAACCAAAGCCACAGCACTGTCTTCTTTCGGGATAATCAATTACTTCGCCACCCCATGCCTGCACCATTCCGGTTAAAACCAAAGGATATTCGGCTCCGCCAACTCCTTTTTCCGGAAACATTTTAGAATAATGGCAACCGATATGCTCGACTACCCTTAAAGGTTTCCCTGTTTCTTTATTGACAAGCCGGTACTTTGATTTGTTTGCAATTTCATTTCTGAACTTGTAAATAATATCGCTGGAATGAGCCAGGTTCTCGGGTTTTTCAAAAGTTCTGCCAGTTGCTTTCAACAGATTTTCCTTTATTTTTTGCTCAATCTCGGGATGATGCCGCCACAACTCAAGTACCTCAGTATAAATTCCAAATGATGTAATGCATGAAGGCACAAAATTTTTCAATCCGGCCTCCGTCATTAAAGCAAAATGCCTGGCAACCACAGTCATGGTTGTATCAAAAGGAACAATATCCGAATGGTATGCAATTCCGGTACAGGTAGTGTGTCTGGGATCATCAAACAGGTTTTTACCAAGTTCTTTTAGAATGCGTAAAAATGCAACCTCAGATCCGGGAAAAAAATTCTGCCTGATGCAACTGCGGGCATAAAAATAATTGTCCTCAGCAATTTCCTTCTGGTAATCCTTCCAAACTTTTTCTTTTCCTTCTTCAATCATGATTAATAATGTTTTCCGCAATTAGATTGATATACATGGAGGAAGTACTCATCTATACCTTTATCAAATTCAATTCTTAAGTCCCTCGCCTTTTGCTTTGAAAATTCCTCAATTTTTCTGAACCGGTCATGAGCACCGGTCACTTCAAAGATTTTATCCAATTCATCCAGATCCTCCTGAGCAATATTCCTCATTACACCTGCTGTGTTTTTTTTGTAAGCAGTTCCGAGTCTTTCATGCACCTGTTCAACATTTTCCTTAAACCAATCCCAAACGGGACCCTGTTCAGGATGCAGCCCTGTTTCTATCTGATCAATATGGACACAATATCCTTTATTAAGAATGGCTTCACCAATTATTCTTTTTACAGCCAACTGCTGTCTGCCCTTTTCAGATTCTGTAAAATATCCCAATTCCTGAGAAAGCGATCGCAGGGCAATGATGATCATACCCGGGGTATTGTTTCTGGGACATCTTGTTTTGCATGACATGCACTCACCGCAGTACCAAATTTGTTCCGATTTAAGCAGATCAATGATTTTCAGTTCATTTTTGCTTTGAACGGTATCAACAATTTCGCGGGGCGAATAATGGTAAAAACCTGCAGCCGGACAAATGGCAGTGCAGGTTCCACAATTAATGCAGGCAGATAATCCATCTTCAACGTGGATATCTTTAAAAAGCAAATCGGTTATTTTACCCATATATCATAAAAAGAATGCAAATTTACAACTTTACATTGATCATCACAAAACCCCAATGAGATGTTTTTTCATAATCTCCCAACTGAACCAATGACAAGGTTTCTTTGCCCATGAGCGTTGAATAACCAAAATTGATGTTAACCATCTGGTTTAATTTGAGTATGAAAAGCAAATCAATTTCTGAAGCCAATCCTTTGTCAACTCCGGTAAGAGTGGCACTGGTGAAATCAGGTATTTCGCCTGAAATGGCAAAAGAATGGTAAAAAAGTTGTGATGACCATTTGTCTGTAATTTTATATCCGATTCCGCCAAATATATCCGTAATTCCTGCACCTGCAGTATGTTCTGGAGCAGTAAAATAATCCATGGAACCTAAAAATCTGTGGCCCGATCCGTATAGATTACTGAAATAATTGACTTTTTCGTTGGCGGTATCGGTGTAATCGTTTCCTGAGTAATAGTCGTAACCGGCGAGAATGTCAAGTTTTTTGGTAATAAAGAAATCAGCTTTAAGTGAAAACAGGAAAGCACCAATTTCAGTCCCGGCTTTATTTTTGCCAGATTGGTAATATCCTGATCCATTGACAGTAAGACCCAATGAGTCATTTTTGTATTCACCAAAAATTCCAACTGTATTTCTGAGGTAAATTACATCCACGGATTCTTCCTTGTTAAAACCGTCGGCTACATCGAGGAAGCTCAGACTGAATTCTTTGTTCAGCTTTTTATTTATCCACAGGTAATTAAGGGTTTTGTAGGTTTTTACAGCATAGTTGGCTCCGTGATAAATTTCAGAAGCGTTGTTGTAAGCCATACCACAATGGATATCCATATCTTTGCCCTTGTATTTCAACATAGCCAGATCGTGGGTTGTTCCCACATTGTTCCAATTGGCAGAAGAAAGCAATCTTTCATCATCATATTTAACTTCCTGGCGGCCGATTTTCAGCTTAAACACTTTTGACAGCGGAAGTTCAAACCATGCTTCGTACACTTGCACAGAAGCAATATCATCTTTAGGCTTTACTTCGCCCCAAACCCTTGAATCCTGCAAGGTAAAAGCGGCTTCGAGGTTGTCATTTTTGAATTTAAACCCTCCGCGGGTTCTTTGGGCTGCGATATACGCAGGTAGGGTTGATGAATCACCAAGTTCTTTATATCCGTTGCGGTATTCGAATCTTGGACGATATTCGCCGGTCATTGTAAATTGTGCCTGAATTAGTTCAGGCAGGAAAATGGTTGCAAATAATACGATGATGATTTGTTTTTGAATTTTGTTTTTCATGATTTTAATTTTTTTCTTTCAAAAGGGAAGCACGGTGTGCTTTCCTTTTGAAAGGGAGACGCATGATAATGCGTCTCTGCTAGTTAAACAATCCTTTTAAATATGCTTTTGTTTTTTCTTGTTGGGGGTTGTTGAAAAATTCTTCGGCTGTTCCCTGTTCAATAATTTCACCGAGATACATGAATACCACGTAGTCGGCTATCCTTCTTGCCTGACGCAGGATGTGGGTAACCATGATTATTGTGTAATGCTCCTTTAGCTGAACAAATTTTTCTTCGATATACTGGCTTGAAATGGGGTCGAGTGCAGAAGTTGGTTCATCGGCCAGAATGATTTCGGGATCAACTGCCAATCCGCGTGCCAGACACAACCTTTGTTGTTGTCCGATGGATAATGCAGAAGCCGGACTTTTCAGTCTGTCTTTGACTTCATCCCATAGATTTGCCTGTTTCAGATAATGTTCGACTCTTTTGTCGAGATATTTTTTTTGTTTTCTTCCGCTGATGCGCAAGCCGTATGCAATATTGTCATAAATATTCATGGGCAGCGGATAAGGTCTCTGAGACAACAGTCCCATTTTTTTTCTCAATATGGTGATGTCGGTTTTGGTATTAAGAATGTCTTCGTTATTGATAAAAATATTTCCCTGAACATTGATGTCTTCATAAATGTCGGTGAGCCGGTTCAGACTTTTAAGCAACGTGGTTTTACCACAACCCGACGGGCCAATGATAATGGTGATTTTCTTCTCGGGAATTTCAACATTCACATTTTTGAGAATCTGCTGTTTTCCAATAAAAAGGTTGAGGTTTTGTACCTTTATTTTAGGATTTTCCATATTAAGCTTTAATTTTATTTTTCTGATATTTATTTCCGACTATTCTGGCAAGAATACTGATCACCAATATTATGATTGTAAGAACTGCAGCGGCTGCGTAAGCCCTGTTTTGCACCTCGGGAATGGGTGATCCCAACTGGAAGAATATTGCCAACGGCAAAGTTGCAGCGGGCTGATCGAGGGCTGTGGGAATATTATCAGTATACCCGGAGGTAAAAAGTACCGAAGCAGCATCACCGATTCCTCTTCCCAAAGAAAGAAGGACTGCGGTAACCAACCCGGGCACACATTGTCTCACATAAACCTTATAAGCTGTTTCAGATTTTGTGGATCCCAATGAGTATGAAGCTTCCTTCAATCCCATGGGAACTTCCTTAAAAACTTCATCGAGCGACCTGATCATGATTGGCAGGATCAGAGCTGTAATGACAATAATACCGGCCATCAAAGAAGTTTTAACACCAAAAAAAATCATGACAGTAAAACCGAATGCCCCATAAACAATAGAGGGCACTCCCCACAGGATATCAAGAATCAACCTGACCACATTGACCAACCGGCGCCTTTTACTTAAATGAATATTGATAAAAAGCGCAATCGGTAATCCGATCACAAGTGCCAGAACAGTTGCTCCCAAGGAAAGATACAATGATCCGATAATTGCGTTTAAAATGCCACCCTCTTTTCCAAAATAATAACCTCCTTTTGGAACTTCAGAGATCATTTGCCAATTAAGAGAACCAAGGCCCTTGCTGAAAATACTCCAGATAATTGCCAAAAGTGCAAAACCAATGAGAAGGGCTGATAATCTCATCAGAAATAAAAATACATGCTCCTCTACTTTTCTTAATTTCATATTATGCAACTTTTATTTCATATCTTCTGATCAAAATGCGCGACAGAATGTTAAATATCAATACAATAACAAATAGAATCAGGGCGGCCAGCATAAGTGCCGAGTCATACATGGGTATAGACATCATTTCGCCATAATTGTTTGCAATCAGGGCAGGAAGCGGATATCCGGCATCAAAAACATTTGTAGGGTTTTGCACCACATTTCCAACCACCATCAGAACGGCGATGGTTTCACCAAATGCACGGGACAGTCCCAATCCTATTGATGATACAATTCCCGGAAGTGCTTTTTTCACCACCACAAACTTGATGGTTTGCCATTTACTGGCACCCAGTGAAAGTGAGGATTCGATAAGACCTTCAGGAACAGTTCTGAGAATTTCAATAAGAATATTCAGCATAAAGGGAATGATCATTACCGCGAGTACAATAGCGCCCGACAGAATTGAAAATCCTGTGGTTTCGTATCCGAAAAAAGGAGCAATATCCTTTGAAACCATGGGTACGATCATGAGTATGCCCCAAACACCATAAATAACTGAAGGTATTCCGGCCAGAATGTCAATAATCGGATGCATGATTTTAAGAACAAACCCTTTGGCGTAATAAATAAGATAGATGGATGTTAAAATGCAAACTGGCACAGATAAAATCAGAGCCAGAATAGTAACCCAAAGCGAACTTAAAATAAATGAAAGAAAACCAAATTTTCCTGAAAGAGGTTTCCATTCATTTGAAAAAATCACCTCACTAAAGCCATTTTGCTCAAACAAGGGAGCTGACTTGATATACAGTCCGAAAAGCAAAGCCGGAGCCAGAATCAGTATTACCGCAAAACACAGATACATCCATTTGTTATGGAGTTTGCTGCGTAACTGCCGGCTTATTTTAAGATCACTTAGTTTCATTATTAGTTTTCAAAATTGAATATTACAGTAATATAACTACCGGGTTACCCCTATTATTGACCGTCATCCGATAGCTATCGGATGCGAGGAACGAAGCAATCTCCAAATAGTACTTTGTATGTTATAAGGAGATTGCTTTGTTAGTATTTATTCTAATTTTTTGAGCTCGGCTTTCAATTGTTCCTCGGTAAGCATTACATATCCGGCTTCGTCAACGAATTTCTGACCATCGGTGAGAATCCATTTAATGAAATCTTTTACCGCCTGTTTTTTAGGCAGTCCTTTTGAAACAAAATACAGGTCACGGGCAGGAGGTGAAGGATAAGCCCCAGATTTAATAGCTTTCACGATATCTTCAAGGGTATTGTAAACCTTTTCTTCGGGATCAATGGTACCGTTTTCGTTGATGTCGATGGGAATTACATCAATGCCGGCGTATTTCTTTCTGGTTTTGACATCGAACACATAAGCCACGTTGTTAAAGCCAATGGCATTTTTATCTTTTTTGATGGCATCGGCCATTCCAGGGTCACCAAATACTCCAATTCCTTTGAGGTCTTCCTGTTTTTTGCCGCCCATGTATTTTGCCCACATTTCGGCAGCACCACAAGCATCAGAACGGTTGTATACGTTTATTTTTTCATCATTTTTAGTTGAATCGATAATGTATCCCCATGAAGTAATTTTTTCAGTGAGGAACACATCAATAAATTCCTGTTTGGTCATACCTTTTGTCATCAATTCATTATAATAAGGATTGTCGACACTGATGGTAGGAAGAACAGCATCTTTGGTAAGAGCGATTTTCCATGCACCTTTATCAACTTCTTCCTGACTAACTTCTTTTGAGTACATGCCCAGGTCGGCCATTTCGTTAAGAGCATCGGTCATGCCTTTTCCGGCACCACCGGCAGAGATGTCAATTCTAACATCCGGGTTAATTTTCTGGTATTCTTCGGCCCAAACAACGGCCATGGGATAAAGTGCAAAAGCACCGGAGATGGTAATGGTTTTGTCCTGCTCGCCCGATCCGGCACAATTGTAAAATAGTCCAGACAGTAAAGCAAAACCTGCTAACATTAAAAACAATTTTTTCATATTATTTAGAGTTTAATAATTTTTTGTAAAAGTACCGGAGATACAGATCTTGCAAAACCGATTAAAGACCTAAATGAAGGGGGTTAAAGACGGATTTTGGGGATACGTTTTTAGACGTATTAGGTAGAATAAATAATTTTCCGGGTGAAATTTGGAGGAGTAATAGGATATGGACGGGCCATTAAACAAACGTAGAGACGCAAAATATTGCGTCTCTACGTTTGTGGTACCACCCGGGATCGAACCAGGGACACATGGATTTTCAGTCCATTGCTCTACCTACTGAGCTATGGTACCAACTCAATTGGGAGTGCAAAGATAAAATAATTTTTTTGAACTTTGCAATAGTGGGTTGAAAAATATTTAATTATCAAAAAATCATTATTTTTTCATTCCACGGCCGGAGCCATTTTAAACGGGAAAAACCTGTAAGTAATACCAAAATTTACCTGAAACTTTGATGCAATCTGAGTTTTAAACATATACTGATACACCGGTATCTCTGGCATTACAAAAACACTGAGTCCCTGTTTGATGAAATAGCTGGCAATAGGCGCAAGCATGACTTTGCGGTAACCTGTCGCAAAAGGATCATAATTTGGGTATGCATATAAAAGTATGTTTTTATTCAATGACATCTGATCGACCCATTCGCCTTTTAACTGAAGGGCCAAACCCAATCGTTTAAAATATGTTTTGCTTACCGTAAATGTAACTCCTGCATAATCACCGATTTTTTCACCCAGTGGATTCCACCCCTTTTTAATATACAGCATGTTGGCAATAAAATTCAGTTTTTTTATGTTGTGGCCGTGAAAGAAAAAAAGCTGAAAAATTATATCCTGTGCTCCTGATGAAGGTTGCACTGCCAGAGTTTTCGGAATGTAATATACTTCTCCTGAAAAAGGCTCAATCCGGCGAAGTGAGTCATTATACTTTCCCAAAGGTATTTTGAATCCAATGCCAAGTGTTAACTCGGTGAACCATGAATTTTTTGTTTTATTATAAACGTTGTAGCGTGGAGAAATAATTAAATCGCCAAACCCCGAAGCATCATTGGTGTCAACACCATGAAGCCCGATCTGTGTTTTATTGATCCAATAGCCTGACTCTATTGACAAAGTGAATTTTTTTGACAAGCCATATGCAAGCCGCGTATATTCGTACTTACTGTTATAATTGTCAAGAAAATTGGTATCCGGAGTATTTCCGGTAAGAAATTTATCAGTGTTCAGATAAACAAAACTGGAACTTATCTCCATTTGCCTTTCCATGAGCACTCCACGCGATTCGCCTCCTGCGATCGGACTGCCGCTTCCACCTCCGCAGCATTGTGCATTCACAGATGCAGAAAAGGCATAGACAAGCAATAATACAAGGATAATTCTTTTCATATTATCTTGGTTTAAGATCCGCTAATGCTGGATGTTGATTTTTTCAACAATACTTTTTCCATCTATATTTACTTTAACCAGATACAGCCCGTTTTCAAAATCACCAGTTCCGATTGTGATGGTGTTTTCAGTTTTGCTGTAGGTTTCGTTGTTAGTAAAAGACTGTACCAAAACTCCTGAAACGGAATATATTTCAATTACAATTTCACTTTGCGAGGCATAAGCTATGTTCAGAAAATCATTTGCGGGTGAAGGATAAATAGAAACATTTGAATGTGACCCATCTATCTCATCTGTACTTGTTTCGCAAACCAATGCATCATCAATGGCTGCCTGAAGATTTGTTGCATTTACCACCCCATTAACATTATAGAAAACATGGTGAGTGTTACATCCCAGAACAACAATTTTTGGCATACCGGCTGTTCCGTAATCAGTCATTCTTATGCTTGATTCTGAGAATCGGATGGAAGATGAAGAAGCTGGCATAGCATTGGTGTTTGCCCAACTGTTAAGTGAACTGCAAACGGTGTTGGCATAATCATCCACAAGATAAAAATAAACTCTGTCGGGATTTGTTGCCTGATAACTCTGAACTACATTGTAAGTGGTTTTGGATGGAGCTATACATGATGCACAAGGCATGGCCCAGCACAAAACAATAACTTTTCCATTGTCCAGTTCAGTAAACAGATCGTGTGAATTGCCATCACAGTCATTACAGGTGAAATTCACGGCTGTTTGAGCATTAACTATGCATATAGAGCCAAGGACAAATAATAAAGTAAATAACTTTTTCATAATCGTTTGTTTGTTAATGTTTATATTACTTTTTTAATTACAATCAATTTAAAGAAATTAACTGCCCAAATTGGGCAGTTAATTTTCTAACTTTTTTAATCTTTATAAGGTATCGAATATCTCAACCCGCCATATATAACCCGTCCGATTACCGGTCCCCAAACCATGCCCGTGTCAAAATGGGTATGGTACGGAATAAATGGTTCGGTGATGGGATCTTTCTGAGTATAGTTGAGTAAGTTTTCAGCACCAATATATACATCAAAATTTTCTTTGAATTTTTTTGTAATCTGTGCGTTTATGATGGAATATACCGGTGATTTCTCATAATCCCTGCGTACTATCTCGGGCATCAGGTTTTGTGGAGAAATTCTGGCACTGCCGTTAAGCTGGCCTGTGAGATCGAACTTCCATTTTTCATGTTTTGTGGCGTATGAAAACGAAGCCAACGCCTTAAACCTTGGTTGCATAAGTCGGCGCTGCAGTTTGCCTGATGATGTTGACCATCCGTCGTTTAGCCTGTAAGCCAGCACTGTCGAAAACCTTTCGGCAGGATGATAGTTCAACTGCACCTGGAAACTGTTTGCGTAAGATTTTTCATCTTCTCCCAGATTATAAATATAGGCCGTGGTCGGGTCCTTATCCAAATCCACAATAACCTGTTTGATAAACTCGGTTCGGTACAAATCAATGTCAAAATCTGCCTTTTTCCCGAAAAGTTTAAATTCCTTTGAAAAATTGATCCCGAAATTCATGGCTTTTTCCTGATCCAGCGAGTCATCCATTTCAATAATTCTCTGGGATGCGATAACCGGAATACTTTCAGAAATCACATTGGCCGAACGGTAACCCAATCCTGCTGATCCTCTGATAACAGTCTTTTCGTTAAACTGATACCTGAGATTTGCCCTCGGTGTAACAAAAAATCCATGATTACTGGAATAATCTCCTCTGATTCCGGCAATAAACACAAGTGTTCTCCATGTATGCGTGTACTCGAAAAATGCCCCGGGCACCATTTCACTGCGATCCCAGTTATATGAATGTTGTGAGTAACCCGAAAGATGTGTAATCTGATACATCGACGGAACCGAGTCGGCAGGCAGGTCCTGATAAATGTACCTGAACCTGGTCTGATCGTAGCCCTCATCAAACTCATCATACAAAAAGCTGATACCAGTATTGAATTTTCGGTCGGTATTTCCGAAAATTGATTGGTAAATCATGTTGGCATAGAGGGATTTTTCATTTCCGTGATAATTATTTACCCCGAAAAAACCCGACTGTTCATGATTCACTCCTGACAAAATAATTCCCAGACTTTTCCATGGTTTATCTTTAAACATGAAACCATTTTTCCAGAATGCTTCGGTACGCAGAGTTTTCAATCCAAAGCCATAAGGAAGTTTTTTCTGATTAATTTGTGATGTATCCAGCACAAAAGTGTTTTTGTCATAATCAATGGTGCCGCCGTTGCGGTCTTCCCTGAGAAACCTGATGCCAAAACGCGAAATATATTTGCCCGGAACATTATAATCCCATCTGTTAAAAATGCTGATGGTATTGAGCTTCGGAAGATCCATGAAGTTTTCGGCCAGATTAGAATATTCGCCGTTCATATATATTTGGGTTGAATCGATTTTGTTAATCTCTTTGTCAAAATAATCCCCGTGAACCATGACCATCGTGCTGAGTTTGTCATTGATCCTGAATGATCCGTTGATATTGGCTTCCTGCCTGAGATTGCTGTTGGTAAAGAGATTTATAAAAAGTTTATCGCTTTTTGCCGGTTTTTTGAACTCAACGTTTATTTGTCCGGTGATGGATTCATACCCGTTGATGACCGAGGAAGTTCCCTTTGAAATCTGAATGGATTCCATCCATGATCCGGGAATATAATTTAGTCCGTAAGCACTGGCCAGACCACGAATTGAAGGCACATTCTCGGTTTGAATCTGACTGTAAATTCCTGCCAGTCCGAGCAACTGAATCTGCTTGGCTCCGGTGATGGCATCGCTGTACATGACGTCAACTGAAGCGTTGGTTTCGAAGCTCTCTGAGAGGTTGCAGCAAGCAGCACGGTATAACTCACCCTGAGTTAGAAGCTGGGTTTGTCTGGGATTTATTTTTGAAATTATTGTGGTTTCTGAGTTTCCACTCACCACCACCTGCGAAAGTGTAACCGAAGAGTTAAACATTCTGATATCTAATTTTGAAATGCCTTCCTTAACATCCATAGTATCTGTTCGATAACCCAGAAAAGAACAAACTAATTTAGTGTTTCCGGAAACACGGGGAAGTGAAAAATTTCCGTTTTTATCGGTCGAAGTGCCCACCGTGGTTCCCTGCCACTGAATATTGACTCCTTCGAGATTGGCTTTTTTGTTGTTCTCATTTAATTCGAATGCGGTACCTGAAAGACTCTGGGAGAAAGCATTCACAGCAGTAAGAACAAATATAAAACCAAGTATTACCGCTATATTTATTTTCATCTTTTTTAATATTAAAATTTTCAATTGAATCTGCAGTTTTTTTTATCAAACTGGATTAAAGCAATTCGTGGCTTAGTTTTATCCTTTTATAAAAAAATGACAATTTTAAGCCAATGAATTTTCTCATCAGATCAATTCGGGAAAGGGAATTTTAATATTGGAGGTAAAATAAATCAATTGTCGGCCACAATATATATTGGGGGGCGGACGATAAAATGTGCCGGCGTGCGCAGGACTGTTATCTTCAAATTTATTTAAGCGCGATTCGCAGGATAAAATTATGGGAGTATATTCTGTAGTTATCTGAAAGAATTTTGCAACATTCTGGTTTAAAACCGGAACCTTAAAAAACTCCATGGAATTTTTGCAACAGCTGATTCCTGAAACTACGGTATTGCTTTTGTGCTGTTCATCATGATGAAGAATTCCTCTGCAAGCACATTCGGTATGAATTCCAAAATACTCAGGAAGATATGAAACATCAGCAGATCCCATTGACTTACATTCATGCTCATGCTTATTTATCCCTGTGGAGGAAACAAAAACCACAAGCAGAATGAGTATTGACAATATATTTAGAATCAGCCGCATATTAATATATTAATACAAATATAATACATAAAAACAATAAAAGATATCAAAGTCTTTTATTTAACAAATTTTTATGTTTTAATTAATCTTCCAGTTCACCAAAAAAACCATTTTCATAATCCTCCCACGCCTTAATAATTTCCTCGCGGGTATTCATTAGAAATGGGCCGTGCGAATAAACGGGCTCGTTAATAGGTTCGCCGCTCATCAAAAGCACAATAGCCTTTTCAGAAGCAGAAATTTTAATATGTTGGCCGGCGTTTTCAAAAAGTACCAGCTGGTTTAAACCAGCAACCTTACTTTCATTGACCTCAACATTTCCTTCAATAACAAGAATGGAAGTGTTGTGAGCGGGGTTTATTTCGAAATCTGCAGAGGCACCCTTTTCAAGCCTGATATCAAAAAGATTTATCGGTGTAAAAGTGTGGGCAGGGCCTTTAACCGACATGTATTCGCCGGCAATAACATTTACAAATCCGGACTGACCGGGCAAAGTAAATTTTCCCATTTTTGAAGCAGGTATTTCCTGATAAGCGGGTTCAGTCATTTTATGTTCTGCAGGCAGGTTGACCCAAAGCTGAACCATTTGGAAATCGCCGCCTTTTTTTACGTAACTATCTTCCTGGTATTCCTTGTGCAGAATACCTTTTCCGGCTGTCATCCACTGAACATCACCTGCAGATATTACACCACCATTACCTGCACTGTCATGATGGGCAACCTTGCCGTGATAAGCAATGGTAACCGTTTCAAGTCCGCGGTGCGGATGAACCCCCACTCCTCTTTTTTCATTTGATGGCGGGTAGTGAATTTTTGCATTGTAATCGAGCAGAAAAAAAGGACTCATTCTGTCGTTTGATTCAATGGCACGAGGAAAGAAATTATGAACTTTAAATCCGTTCCCAACCCAGTGAAAGGGAGGTGGATTGTAAATCTTCTGAATATTTCTGAATGGTTTCATATTTAAAATAAACAAGTATACAACTAACAAAAAGAACTAAAAGAATGCCGACTAAAGTCGAGCATCCTCGAAAATTTCATTTTCGGGACAAAAGCCGGAAGTCCGAAGTCGGAAGTCCGAAGCCAGTCCCCCAACAACAAACCCTTGGGAAACAAAAAAAACGCCGCAGGCAAAAAACTAAAAGAACATAACAAACAAAAACAACTAACAACTAAACAACCAAAAAAACAAAAAGTTCATCAATCCCCGCCATGTTGCCAGCATTTACCATTCGGAGAACTTGTTTTTCTCTTGCATCTTGTTCCGGCCTGCGTATATTCAGAACACTGTACCGAGGCCGAAGTGGATTGTTTTTCAGGCACATATTCGGTATTTTGCCTTTCCCAGATCCAGCATGAAACACAAAGTTCTTTTTCAATTATTGCTTCATGGGTATCCGGCAGGGAGGGGAAAAAATCAATTCCGGTAATATTTTCCACCGAATCAACGGTAACCGCAAAATTTGACAGAGACTTGTCGGAAGAAGTATTTTTCATGATAAATCCAATGGCTTTGACATCGGGTTTTGAATAATCGAGAATCACTTTATAATAATATTCAGGCACAGAAACTTTGTTTGCGCCAATTGAGGGCAACCCTGATTTCAAAACCGGTCCGGTTACAACATAAACGCTTCCATACTCCACTGCCCAGCTTCTGATCAATTCTTCAAGGTTTTTCCATATTCCGCGGTTGAAACCGGGGGTTTGCGGACTCATATTGCTGTAGTAAAAAGATTCGGCCATGGCCTGTTCAGACCAGCCCATATCGGCAGCCGGAGCGAGGTGACCGCGGTCATAACCAGAACCTGAATAATCGGTGCGGCTAAACAGCTTTTTTGTTTCAGCAGAAGTAAGTTCGTAAGCCACCCAGCTTGCCTGCTCATGGCTCTCATTGTAAAGCAGGGTGTATCCTTTGTGATTAATTGCTTTTTCGCCGGACAGAAGTGCAGGAATTTCAGGGTTTATTAATGAGACGGGATTGATGGTGTCTTTTCCGTCAGTAAATCTGAAAGGTGTTTTTTCAGAAAAAGAATACAAATTAATAAAAAAACCAACTGATATAATAACCAGTCCGGTTACGGCAATATTTTTCATTTTTTACAGGTCTGATACAGTAACCCGTTGTACGAAAAAAAATGATTTAGGTTGGTGTGTATCTTTTTGTTTTTTGTGATAATCTGGATATTTTTGTAAAAAAGTGCAAATTCAAAACACGCAATAAAAAACAAAATATGGAACCCGAAAAAAGAACAACAAAAAGGGACTATTTCTACGAGTTAATAGCAGCAATTATGATTGGTTTGGCTACGACACTTGGAGCCTGGTCGGCATACCAGTCTTCACTTTACAGCGGTATGAGTATAGAAAACTACACTTTGGGCAGCAACACTTTGGGGCAAGCCAACACAAGCAACCAGCAGGCCACGCAACAGTATATCTTTGATATGCTGACCTGGATGGAATATACCAAACAGACCTCATATGATGATTCAACACTGTTGTATAAAATCAAGAAAGAAATCATGACTCCCGAAATCAGTAAGACAGTTGACTGGTTAGAGTATGTGAACACCAACGGGTTGGCTATGTATAATCAATTAATATCGTCAGGAGATACCACACCGGAGGATTATGCCCGGTTGTTGGAGGAAATTGTGGTACTCCAGTCGAATGCCGACAGTCTGTATTTTAATCCCGCCGATTCATTGGCGTATGAGGAAGAATTAGAATTCTTTACTCCAATCTATTGTCAAAAATACACTGAAGCCCTTACAAAGGAAGTTGACAGTTTATATGTAAAAGGTGAAGAATATACCGCTTTGGGGCGTCAGCATAATGAAACCGGCGACACCTATATGTTGTTGACCGTTTTATTCACAATCGTATTATTTTTTGCCGGTATAACCATGGCACTGAAACAGCCTTCAATCAAATTTGTATTCATTCTCATTTCAATTGGAATGCTGGTTATTTCAACAATTTGGATGGTGCAGTTGCCGATGGCTTAGAATAAATTACAGATCTAAATTCATTGTAAACAGGGGAGAGACTATTTGGAGCTTTCAATATGAGCCAAACTATAAGCTGTATCTGAAATGATTCGTTTGGGTCAATCAATAAAGTGAAAAAATATTCTAAACGATTGAATTGAAGAATTTGGTTTTATTCAAATGAGATAATATTGTCAGTTAAATCACAAAATCAAGAATTGGCAATAAAACAAATCCGAAATTGCATTTCCAAAATAATCCATTATCTTTGAATCAGATATGATTCAATTTGCTAAATAGTGTTGAAAATCAATGAAAAAAGAAGTTCTTATTATACTATGCCTTTTTTTTGCAGTAAGTATTAATGGGCAAAATTATAATACCAATATCTGGTATTTTGGATATAGGTGCGGACTGGATTTTAATTCAGCAACACCTGTGGTACTTACCAATGGAAAAGTAAATACCCACGAGGGCTGCGCAACCGTTTGCGATTCTGAAGGTAATTTGCTCTTCTATAGTGATGGAATAAGCGTATGGGATTCTACACACTCTTATATGCCTCATGGAACAGTTTTGTTAGGAGGAAACTCCACAACCAATTCCTGTATAATTGTTCCCAAACCAAATAATGATTCCTTATTCTATATTTTCACCCTGGATTATGCTGAAAACAACTTAATATATGGTTTGAGATATTCAATCGTTAACATGAATTTAAATGGCGGAAAGGGTGATGTTGATCCAACAAAAAAAAATAAGCTCATTTATGCTAAATCCTGTGAAAAAATGCAGGCAGTTTCTCATGCAAACGGCACTTATTTTTGGTTGGTAACCCATGAATGGGGCACAAATGCGTTTAAGACTTTTTTAATTGATTCTGATAGTCTGCATACCACTCCAGTAATATCAAACATAGGAGCCACACCTTCTTATGTTGACAATTGCATGCAAAGTATGGGCTTTATGAAAGCAACAATTTCAGGTAGTAAAATTGCCCTTGCCCATTATTCATTAGGCGCCATTGAGCTCTTTGATTTTGATAACAGCACTGGAATCCTTTCCAACTGCCAAACAGATGTAACTTGCCATCCTGATGCTTATGGCTTAGAATTTTCACCCGATGAAACCAAAATGTACGTATGTGACATTATTAATCCGAATCTTTACCAATATGACATCTCAGGTGGTTCTTTTTCAGACCCGATAAATATTTCCAATTCTCTGGTCAACGGTGGAGGACTTCAGCTTGGCCCAGACGGCAAAATTTATGTGTCTGATGTTTATACTTCTTATTTGGATGTGATTAACAATCCCAATGGTTTAGGAGAAGATTGTGATTATGTCAATGATGCCATATACCTTGAATCAAGAACATGCGGCTTAGGAATGCCTAATTTATTATTATACAAGGGATTTCACTTTGTAGGTTTAGATAAAAAAACCAAAAATGAAAATACAATATTTCCCAATCCATCAGATGGTTACATAAATGTTTCAGGGGAAAATATTGAAATGATTGAGATATACAATATCAAAGGAACTGTAGTCTATAAGGGCACGAATAAAAGAATTGAATTAAGCACTAATCCCAAAGGATTGTATTTTGTATATCTGATCTCAAACAGAGGAGTGACAATTCATAAGTTAATACTTATGTAAAATTGAATCAATTACTGGTTCATATGAAAACCTTGGCTAAAGCAAGGGTTTAAATTTTTAGAATAATTCACGATAAATCATTTTTTGACTCCAGTATCTGTACTTATTATCTTATATTAATTTTCCTCATAATAATAAGAATAATCAATTCCTTTCAAATACATTTCCCGGCTGTGGATTTGGTCGTTTAGGGCATTTTTAAGCAACTTTTTTACGGTACTGCTGGTTACAGCACTTTTCACCATTGCGTTCATATAATCTGTTTTGCCTATTTTGCTCCAGTCGATGCATTTTTTCAGACGTTTTTTCAATATCAGATCCAGCCATATCCGGGTGCTTCTGCCGTTGCCTTCCATAAATGGATGTGCGATGTTCATTTCCACGTATTTTTCCGCAATTTCATCGAATGTATTTTCGGGCATTTCTTCGATTTGCCTTAATGTAGTTCCAAGGAATTGTGATACAGCAAACTGAAACCCTCCTTTTGAAATGTTTTTTTGTCTTATTTGTCCGGCAAAATCATACAAGCCACCAAACAAATATGCATGGATTTGCTGAAGACCTTTGGCTGTGCCAACTTCGAGACTGTCAATAAAAGAACTCTCGAAAAGTGCATAGGCCTTTGATTTGCTTTTTCCGTCTATGCTTTCATCACTTAAAGTAAACCATTCGATAAACCGGTTTGCCTTTTTTCCGGGAAACTGTCTGCCCAATGCAATGATCCCATTATAATCGAGCATATCAGACATACGTTTTTTGCCGTCAGGGGCAAGAAGTTTCAACTGGGTAGTGACACTAACCACTTCACTGTTTTCCTTCTTCAGCTTGGCTTTAAGGTATTTCCAATAGTTGCGGGTTTTCGCATAATCGTTTTGGTCAGTAAGAACGGCAACTATGTCTAAAACCGAAAACCACCACTTAGCATTTTGCTCATCCCAGATGGCGCGCACTTCACGGTCGTCAAAAAAACTTATGGATATTTTTTGCTGAGTGTTCACTTTTTCTACCGTTGGTTTTTCGAGATAAAATATTGATTTGTACTAAAGGATAAAAATAGTAAAAATAATTTACAACGAAAAAGACAACACAGTATACAGCCATGCTTTGGCTGGCAGATTATTTCATGATCCAGAGGGGGGGATACCCTCT
Organism: Bacteroidetes bacterium GWF2_38_335; assembly: GCA_001769535.1. Lineage (GTDB taxonomy): Bacteria > Bacteroidota > Bacteroidia > Bacteroidales > GWF2-38-335 > GWF2-38-335. Next base: position 141,070 of record MEOH01000006.1, on the reverse strand, counting down.
GCAAAACCCCGGCTATCGCCTTCGGGGTTTTTTAATTTAATTTTTTTTTGCTCAAGCGGAGCGGATTATTTCATGATCCAGAGGGGGGGATACCCTCTGCAAAACCCCGGCTATCGCCTTCGGGATTTTTTAATTTAAATTTTTTTGCTCAAGCGGAGCTTGGCAACAATTTAAATTAAAAAACCCCGGATGTGCTTCGCACATCGGGGTTTTTCAGAGGTCGATGGCGGATTCGAACCGCCGTACCCGGTTTTGCAGACCGATGCCTAGCCACTCGGCCAACCGACCATTTTGGGATTGCAAATATACAAAAAATACTTTAATCACAACCCCTTTTAAAAAAAAAGTAACCCCTTACTTCCTGGCTTTATCATTTTTCTTACTTTTACTGTACCAATAACTGAAACTATGAAAAAAATTGTACTTCTGACCGCTATTTTTACTGCCCTTATTATTGATGTGTATGCCCAAAACAATATCAATAAACAAGTTGCAAATTACAAAGGATACTCAGGCGAATATGCAATACCGTTTCTTTATGAAGTGCATAAAAAAATAACCGACTACATTTATAACGGATATAAACTTGATACCGATTCTATTACCGATATGGAATCGGGCATGTTGATTCCAAACCCCGAATACAATATCAAAGAGGTGAAAACTTTTATCTACCATTCCAATCTCACTACCTTCTTCAATAAATATAATATATGTGATTCGGTTTATTACAGACCTTATGGAGACCTCTATTCCGATGATTCAAGAGAAAAACTCATCAGCGACTATTTCCCCGATTATTCTGTCTTCACAAATGTGAAAAATGGAAAACAAGAATTCTTTATCGGAATAAATACTTTCAACCATAATCCTGCTGTCTGTTTTAAATTGACTGAATTGGAACATCTTTTGGGAAGCGAACTTCATAAGCAATTAAATGACCTTATCATCAAAGGAAACGCTCAAATCCTGACATTAAAATATTACAAAACCGACCCCGATTCACCATTTTCCTTTAGTTCATACAACATTATTAAATCATTAAGTTATGATTGGAACTATAATCTGATTGACCTGTACCGTGATTTGAATTTTTCTCAAACATACAGCAACGAGGAAACTTTCAACCTCTTAAACGAAACTATTTATTTCGAAGATCAGGAAACCGACGGAAGGTTTACCCAAGCCATAAAGTTCCCCGTAATTTATTGTGCTTTTAAAGGCTCATTGGAAAACAATAAAACAGCTGCTTATTCAAACTTTCCGACAGCCATTGGTCCCGGAAAACCTGATCAGTCTGACCAAAACTATAACAACAATTCCTATATTCCTGTTTTCTGGGTAAAAACAGAGGATATTATAAATAAAGATTTAGGTGGCCCGGATATAATCCATCTGATTGACAACATGATCAACGATAAACCACTGAGAGATATTGTTGTGAAAAAAACAGCTTCAGTAAAACAAATCAATGATCCTGCTGATCTTGAATTTATTAAAAAGATCTTTTTGATTTTAAAACACCCGGAAAACAACTGCCGGCCCTATGCCTATGAAAATGACTCTGAAACGCAGTTAAATTTTGCTCCAAATTACTTTAAGGATAATACAAACCCAATTGGCATAGGGGTTGAAAAATTCTGGTACCGTACTGACCCAGATAAATTTTATCATAACAGCATTATTGCCGCAATCGGCCCGGTAACATATAAAAACGTTGACGGTCCTGAAAATGAACTTGCTGATGAACCTACTTATTATTATTTAATTACAGATGTTGCCAGAGTACTTGAAAATAATGATTTCAACAGGCTTCAATCCCTTATCAGCAAATATTTCACCACCGAAACCGGATATTTCAGCTCATCCTGCGATTACGGTAAGATAATGTCAGGTCAGGATCAGAGTTACCTTGCGGTAAACCTTCCGGAAACATTATGCGACACAGCATTTGACCGGGTTGAATATGAGGTACTCTCCAACAATGAAATATACATTAAAAGTATAGATGAAATTTTATCTGTACCGTCAAACGAAACCATGGTACCTTACATGGTTTGTTTTAGCTATGGATTCACAAACATATCTGATTGCGAGGTTTTCTATGATAAATGGGGATACAGCGACCAAAACGGACGGGTTGTTATACCCCTCGAGTACGATTTTGCCGATTTGTTTCATGAAGATGTTGCTCTGGTCGGAATCAAAAAAGGTGACTCGCTGGTTTATGGATTTCTAAATAATTCAGGTAAAAAAATTACCGAATTGGTTTATGAAAAAGCATTGCCATTTAAAAATGGTTTTGCAGCCGTAAAAAAGAACGGCTTATGGGGATTTATTGACAAAACAGGCAGTGAAGTCATACCCTGCAAATATGATGATGCCCGTAATTTCAGCGAATCGCTTGCTGCAATTAAAATCCTTGGAAAATGGGGATACATCAATTCCCGGGGCGAAATACAGATCAATGCCATTTACGAATCTGCAACTGATTTTTACCTGAAAAAAGCAGTAGTGGGATATGCCGGATTTGTGAGACTGATCAGTTCGAAAGGGAAAACTATTATTGACGACCTGACTGAAATTTACAGCTATAATAAAAAGTACATTGTTGCCGGAATACCTGATCTGATTGTATATAAAATAAACGGGAAGTTGCATGATGATTTTGACGGTTTGCGGATATTTGAAAACGTTTCAAACGGAATTGTTTGTTACCAAAGTTACATCGAAGGTACTGAAAACCTGAAATTCGGTTATATGGATTTCAGCGGCATTACACTGATTAAACCGCAATTTGACTGGGCGGGAGAATTTTCATGCGGACTGGCTCCATACTCAGTTGAAAATAAATATGGTTACATCAATTTAACAGGGAAAACGGTTATTGAACCAAAATATTTCTATGCAGGCAGATTTAATTCGGGATTTGCCATGGTCAGCCAAAATGAGAAAATTATTTATAATTGCAGACTGTTCGGGCAGGATTTCTCAATTATTGACCTAACCGGAAAAACCTTAAATACCGATTATTGTTTTTTCATTCAGGATGAAATTGTTCATGGAAGTTTAATAAAGTCTTTTCCCCTCGGTTACATCAATCTCATTACCGGAAACAGATATTGGAAGGTATATTGATAAAAAAACCCGGAACATAAGTCCCGGGCTTTCCATAGTTTTCATAGATCAGAGGTTAATACATCAAATGCTTTTTTGAACTGTTATTCCAGCCAGCCTGCGATTCATAATCCACAAAATAGATTTTTAAATCGGCCTGAGATTCATAGTCCACAAAAAATATTTTTTTGTCGGCTTGTGATTCATAATCCACAAAAAACCACTTACCATCTCCGCTGGCTTGTGATTCATAACTTACCTTGTAAACTTTAAGGTCGCATTGTGATTCATAATCAACAACAAAAACCTTAACATCGGCCTGTGATTCATAATCAACAGAATATATTTTCTGGGCATTTGAAACAAAAGCAGCCAGAACCAGAACAACAATAACAACTAATTTCTTCATCTTAAAACTAATTTAGGTTTATATTTCAGGTACTAAGGTATCAAAAATCTTACCAAAACACACTGAATTTTGACCAATTCAGCAAAATAATTGTTTACCGCACAAATTTGATACTTAACCTCCCAATAAAAACTAGGATTTTTAAAATTTTGTCCAAAAATTATCCTTATAACTATCTGTAATACTGAATCTTAACTTATTAACAACATTACTTTTTTAATTATCTGATTTTCAGGTATTTAAAAAATAGTTATTAACAAAGTGGGAAAAAGTGTGTATAAGTGGTATAAAGTGGGAACTTTTTGTATATTTTTACAAAGATTTTTTTGAAGATATGACAACATTTATCGGCGACTATCCATGCAAGCTTGATGTCAAAGGAAGACTGATGTTTCCGGCGGCTTTCAAGAAACAGATGAGCAGTTCATCTGAACCGGATAAGTTTGTGGTAAAAAAGGATATCTACGAAAAATGTCTGATCGTTTATCCGATGGACGAATGGGACAGACAGATGAACATCATCAGAAGCAAAATCAACCCTTACAATAAGGAACATAACCGGTTTCTCAGGGAATTTTCGCGCGGCGTGGCCGAAGTGGTCATTGACAACGCAAACCGGTTGCTGATTCCGAAACGATTACTTGATCTGGTAGGGATAGAGAAAGAAATCGTGCTTGCGGGACAAATGGGCAAAATCGAAATGTGGGACAAAAATGTCTATGATCAGATCCGCGAGCCTGAGGATGACTTTGCAGCTTTGGCTGAAAAAATTCTAGGTGGATCAATAACAGATGAAGATAAAAAATAATGGATTATCACGTCCCTGTGCTCCTGAAAGAAAGTGTTGAGGGGTTGAACATCAAACCCGGGGGGACGTATCTGGATCTGACTTTTGGCGGCGGCGGGCATTCAGCAGAAATCTTAAAACATCTTAAGAACGGTAAACTTATAGCCTTTGATCAGGATGATGATGCTATTGCCAATACCCTAAAAGATGAACGCTTTTTATTGATTAACAGTAATTTCAGGTTCTTTAAAAATTATTTAAGGTACAACGGAATAGTGAAAGTCGATGGCATTTTAGCCGATCTGGGAATTTCTTCGCACCACATCGATATGCCCGAAAGGGGTTTCTCTTTTATGCATGATGCGGTGCTCGACATGCGCATGTCACAGAAATCTTCTATCAGTGCCCGTGAGGTGATTAACAGCTATCCTAAAGAAAAACTTATCCGGATTTTTTCCGAGTATGGCGAAGTTCCCAATGCTGGCAAACTGGCATCTGTCATAATAAGACAGCGCGAGGGAACTATGATTGAACGAACCATTCAGTTCAGAGAATCCATTGCAGAATGTATTCAGCCCAAAGCCGAATACAAATATCTGGCTAAAGTTTTTCAGGCCCTGCGCATCGAAGTGAACAATGAAAAAGATGCACTGGAAGAAATGCTGCTGCAAACCACCGACATACTGAATCCGGGTGGACGATTGGTAATCATCACCTACCATTCATTGGAAGACCGGCTGGTAAAAAACTTTCTGAAATTCGGAATGCTCACCGGCCAACCGCAGAAAGATATTTATGGAAATGCCGATGTGCCGTTTACCCTGATCAACAAAAAAGGTACCGAACCAAATGAAAAAGAAATAATGAATAACTCAAGAGCCCGCAGTGCAAGGCTCAGAATTGCTGAAAAGATTGCATGAAAATATTTAAAAAGAAAAATAAAAAAGACAAGGACTTAAAATCCGGTGATAAGGAACAAAAAAAGGGTTCCATGCTTAAGGATGTCATCGACGGCAGTCTGCTTACCCGCGAATCCGTGGTAAAACAGCTTCCCTACATCCTTTTTGTTACCGTGCTCTGCATTTTTTACATCGCAAACCGCTACCACGCTGAAAAAGTAATCCGTCAAACCGTGGAGCTCAGAAAAGAAGTAAAAGAACTGCGTACCGAAAAAATTGCAGTACAGTCCGAACTCATGAACAGCAGCAAAAGAACAGTGGTTCTCGATTCATTGAAATCCAAAGACTTGAATCTCATTGAATCAAGAACCCCTCCGGTTAAAATAATTGTTAATGCCCTGTATTATTAATGGATGTTAAAAAAGACATATTGTGGCGCGTAGGAATAGTGTACATCACCATTGTACTGGTGGCGGTGGCTATACTCAGCAGGGCTCTGTACCTTCAGATCGGCGAGAAAGAAATCTGGAAAAAGAAAGCCGAAACCATGAAGAAAAAAGATATCATCATTGAACCTGAACGTGGTGATATCTGTGCCGAAGATGGCCGCCCCATGTGCAGCACTGTGCCATACTATGAAATCAGAGTGGATTTTGGCGCCGGATTGCTTACCGATGAAATTATCAAGGAAAACCTCGACTCTCTTTGCTTTTATCTGGCTGCCACTTTTAAAGACCGCACAAAGGAAGAATATAAGGATAACATCATCAACGCGCGCAACCGCGGTGAAAGGTATTATCTGCTGAAAAGAAAGGTAACCCACTCCCAGTTTAAAAAAATTCAGAATTACCCTATTTTCAGACTGGGCAGGTTTAAATCGGGCGTAATTTTCGAACAAATCGAATTCCGCGAAAAACCCTTTGACCTCCTAGCAAACCGAACCCTCGGGTTTACCTATAAAACCATCAGCGACTCGGTTAGGGGAGTCGGTCTCGAAATTGCCTATGATAAAGAACTGCGCGGGACTATGGGTGTGCGATCGATGCAGAAACTCTCGGGAAGTGTATGGATGCCTGTTAATGACGGAAACGAAGTGGAACCACAAAACGGAATGGATTTGATTACCACCATTAACATCGACATACAGGATGTTGCCGAAACCGCCCTTATGAATCAACTGATAGCCCAGGAAGCCCAATGGGGAACTGCCGTTCTGATGGAAGTTAAAACTGGTGAAATCAAAGCCATTGCCAATCTTGAAAGACAAAAGGACGGAAAATACAAAGAGTCTCTCAATATGGCCGTGCACTCAAGCATTGAATGTGGATCAACTTTTAAATTATTCTCCATGATGGTCGCCCTCGAAGATGGCTACGTGAGACCCGAAGACACCATTGACATTTTCTGGGGTAAAAAAGCATATAAAGATGCCGTAATGGAAGACTCCAAAACCGACCTTTACCGCAAGCTAAGTGTTCAGCAAATCATGGAAAAATCATCCAATGTGGGTATGGCTGAAATAATCCGGCTTAACTATTCCGATAAAAAACAAAGTTACCTGAACGGACTGAAAAAAATCGGAATTCACAGGCCTCTCGGACTGGAAATCCCCGGTGAAGGTTCACCTTACATCAAGGAAGTAGACGACTGGTCAGGTATCACGCTGATGTGGATGGCTGTAGGTTATGAATCAACATTAACTCCCCTGCAATTGCTCACCTATTACAACGGAGTGGCCAACAACGGCATCGTGGTAAAACCCAAGTTTGTTAAAGCCCTTCGCCAAAACGGTGAAATAGTAAAAGAATACCCGACAACCATTCTAAACAACAAAATGTGCTCACAATCTACCATCGACAAACTGAAAAATATGCTCGAAGGGGTTGTTGAACATGGTACAGCCTCGGCAATGAATACCGAAAATTATAAGATTGCCGGAAAAACAGGTACCGCTCAGGTTGGTTATTCGAATGGCAACATTTCAGGTCACCGCTCATCTTTCGTTGGTTATTTCCCGGCCGATAACCCACAGTATTCATGCATTGTAATTATCAACCTTCCGAAAAACGGGTATTATGGTGCAACAGTTGCCGGACCGGTTTTTCAGGAAATTGCTGATAAGGTTTATGCAACCAGTCTTGAAATCCAGAAAGAAATGGAGCAAAACGAATTGATGGGTAAAGAAACTCCCTACTCTAAAAACGGCAATAAAAAACAACTGGAATATGTATTCAATTACCTGGGAATTCCAGTAGTCGAAAATGATGTGAAATCAAGCTGGATCAGCACTGTAAAAAGAGATTCTGTTGTTGAGTTCAGAAACAGATACATTAAAAATAAGCAAGTTCCTGATGTCAGGGGGATGGGACTGCGTGATGCTGTTTTTTTGCTTAATAATGCCGGACTCGAAGTAGAAATTGCCGGAAAAAGAAAAGGCACAGTGATAAAACAAAATATTGAACCCGGAAGAAAAATTATTCCGGGCCAGGAAATAACCATTGAACTGGGATAAATTGAAAAGATTAAAAGACATATTAAAAAATTGCGGGACAGTAAAAATCCTGGGTGATGAAAACATCAGCATTGGAAATATTTGTTTCGATTCCAGAAAAGTGATGCCCAGTGATGTTTTTATTGCTGTATCGGGTACCGCCGCTGACGGCCACCGCTTTATTTCCTCTACCATTGAAAAAGGAGCTGTGGCAATTATTTGCGAAAAACTTCCGGAAGAAATTGCTGATCATATCACTTATATTCAGGTCGAAAACAGTGCTATTGCCTTAGGTGTTTGTGCTTCAAATTATTACGACTGCCCTTCAGAAAACCTCATCCTTACCGGTATAACAGGAACTAACGGCAAAACAACCACTGCCACCCTGCTTTATGAACTGTTTAAAAAATCAGGCTATAAAACCGGGTTGTTGTCCACTGTTTGCAATTACATTCACAACGAAGAGATTCCTGCTACCCATACCACGCCCGACCCGGTTCAGCTTAACGCTTTGCTTGCCCGTATGGTAGAAACCGGATGTCAGTATTGCTTTATGGAGGTAAGTTCACATTCAATACATCAGCACCGAATTGCAGGGTTAAAATTTGCAGGGGGAATTTTTTCAAACATCACACACGATCACCTCGACTATCATAAAACCTTCGATGAATACATCAAGGCTAAAAAAATGTTTTTTGACAACCTTCCAGGCGAAGCTTTTGCCCTTTCAAATTTCGACGACAGAAATGGCAAGGTAATGCTCCAGAACACCAACGCTAAAAAATACTCCTATTCTCTTAGGAGCATGGCCGATTTCAAATGCCGTATTCTCGAAAACCACTTCGAAGGCATGAAACTGAATATGGATGGGAATGAAATCTGGACCCGGTTTATCGGAAAATTCAACGCCTACAACCTTCTTGCGGTTTATTCGGCTGCTGTTCTGCTTGGACTGGAAAAACAGGAAGTGCTTACCATCATCAGTGAACTCAAATCCGTAAACGGACGGTTTGAATATTTCGTTTCTCTCGAAAAAGTCACAGCCATTGTGGATTATGCGCACACACCCGATGCCCTGAAAAATGTCCTCACCACCATCAATGAGATCAGCGAAGGCGGTCAGGTCATTACAGTGGTTGGCGCAGGCGGTGACCGCGACAAAACAAAAAGGCCCGAAATGGCAAAAATTGCCTGCAATCAAAGCAACAAGGTCATCCTTACTTCCGACAACCCAAGAAGTGAAAACCCTGAGGATATCCTCAATGACATGATGGCCGGAGTTGACAATATGAAAAAGGTTCTCAGGATTACCGACCGCAAAGAGGCAATCAGAACAGCTGTGATGATAGCCGCATCAGGCGACATCATTCTCATTGCAGGCAAAGGTCATGAGACCTATCAGGAAATTAAAGGTGTGAAACACCATTTTGACGATAAAGAAATTATAAAAGAACTTTTTAAAACAAGTTAGCATGTTTTATTATTTGTTTACATATCTCGATAAATTCGACCTTCCCGGTGCAGGGATGTTCTACTCCATCACCTTCAGAGCAGCCATGGCTCTGATCGCATCGCTGGTTGTTGCCCTGATTTTCGGTAAAAAAATTATCCGCTTCCTCCAGAGAAAACAAATCGGCGAAGAAATCAGAAACCTTGACCTCGAAGGCCAGTACTCGAAAAAAGGAACCCCAACTATGGGCGGAATTATCATTTTATCAAGTATTGTAATTCCAACCTTGCTTTTTGCACAAATACACAATGTGTATATATATTTGATGCTCATCACAACCGTATGGCTGGGCACCGTTGGATTTATTGATGATTACATAAAGGTTTTCAAAAAAAACAAACAAGGCCTTGCCGGCAAATTTAAAATTATCGGTCAGGTTGGACTTGGTTTTATCGTTGGACTTACTCTTTATCTGAGCAGCGATGTGCTGGTGCGTGATACTTCCGAAGTCCACAAATCAGAGTTAACCGATAAAATGGTCATCGTTAGTAAAACCTGCGATACCGATGACTATGTAGTTGTGGCCAACGATCACAAATCAACTACAACCACAATTCCATTTTTTGCAAATAATGAACTCGATTATGCAGATGTCGCTGAAGGCATGCTTGGTTACAACAACCGTGGATGGGGCCGCTGGGTGCTTTTTGTAATTATGACCATCATTGTGGTAACAGCCGTTTCAAACGGGGCAAACCTCACAGATGGTCTGGATGGCCTGGCAACCGGAACTTCAGCCATCATCGGAACCACCCTTGGTATTCTGGCTTACGTTTCGGGTAACACCATTTTTTCCGACTACCTGAACATCATGTATATACCAAATTCGGGCGAGCTGCTTGTATTCAGCGCCGCATTCATCGGAGCGCTGATCGGATTTTTATGGTATAACTCCTACCCTGCCCAGGTATTCATGGGCGACACAGGTAGTTTGGCCCTGGGCGGAATTATCGCTGTTTTTGCCATCATCATCAGAAAAGAACTTTTAATACCCATTCTGTGCGGAATTTTCTTTGTTGAAAGTCTCTCGGTTATGTTGCAGGTGGCATGGTTTAAAAGAACTAAAAGAAAATACGGTGAAGGAAGGCGCCTGTTTAAAATGGCCCCCATCCACCATCATTTCCAGAAACTTGGATATACAGAACCCAAAATTGTCTCTCGCTTCTGGATTGTAGGTATTGCGCTGGCAGTATTCACCATTGTAACACTTAAAATGAGATAAAATGAGTAATAGGATTGTCATACTTGGTGGGGGCGAAAGCGGAGCTGGTGCTGCCATCCTGGCAAAAACCAGGGGGTTTGACGTATTCCTGTCCGATTTTGGAAAAATTGCAGATAAATACAAAGCCCTGCTGCAGAAATATGACATCACCTTCGAAGAAGAAATGCATACCGAGGAACTTATTCTCAATGCTGATGAGGTAATTAAAAGTCCGGGAATACCTGATAAGGTGGCCATTGTCAAAAAAATCCGCGAAAAAAATATTCCGGTCATTTCCGAAATTGAATTTGCCGGACGCTATACCAACGCCAAAATGATATGTATTACCGGAGCAAATGGTAAAACTACCACCACTCTGCTTACCTATCATATCTTTAAAAAGGCCGGACTAAATGTTGGATTGGCAGGGAATGTGGGACAGAGTTTTGCATTGCAGGTAGCCGAAAATAATTTCGATTATTACGTGATAGAACTCAGCAGCTTTCAACTTGACGGAATGTACAAATTCAAAGCAGATGTTGCCATTCTGACAAACATTACCCCCGATCATCTGGACAGATATGAATATCAATTTCAGAATTATATCGACTCAAAATTCCGGGTAATCCAAAATCAGCTTGACTCAGACCATTTTATATACTGTATCGACGATGAAGTGACCATGATTGAAATGGAAAAAAGAAAACCCGGTATGGTACTGATGCCCTTCTCCATTAAAAAGGAAGTCGGCTTTGGCGCTTATGCAAATGATGAAAAATTATTTATAAAAACAAACAATACCCAACTAACTATGTCAATTCAGGAATTAGCATTACAAGGTAAACACAACACCTACAATTCGATGGCAGCCGGACTGGCGGCAAGTGTTTATAAGATCAGAAAAGATATCATCAGGGAATGTCTTACTGATTTCCAGAGCATTGAACACCGTCTTGAACCGGTTTTCAAAGTCCACGGAATAGAGTTTATAAATGATTCAAAAGCTACCAATGTGAATTCTACCTGGTATGCCCTTGAAAGTGTTGAAAAACCTATCGTCTGGATCGCCGGCGGAATAGATAAAGGAAACGATTACTCTTCGCTTACCGATCTGGTAAAGCAAAAAGTCAAAGCCATTATCTGCATGGGAAAAGACAATTCAAAAATTCACAAAGCCTTTGATGGCATTTGCGAAACAATTGTTGACACCTCATCCATGCATGATGCAGTAAGATCAGCTTATTATCTTGCAAAGCAGGGAGACACAGTACTCCTTTCGCCTGCATGCGCAAGCTTCGATCTTTTTGAAAACTATGAAGACAGAGGAAGAAAATTCAAATTTGAAGTAGGTAAATTATAATGCGCGAGTTTCTGGCCAGATATTTCAAGGGAGACCCTGTAATATGGGCGATAATAGTCATATTATCCCTGTATTCACTGCTTGCTGTTTACAGCTCGACAGGAACCCTTGCATACAAATTTCATGGCGGAAACACTTTCTATTACCTCCTCCGACATTCAATGTTTCTGGTTTTAGGTTTGTTCGTAACCTACCTCCTGCATTTGGTTCATTATAAATATTACATCAGACTGGCCCGTTTGTTTTTATATATTTCGGTGTTCCTGCTGGCATTTACCCTGATTCTGGGTACCAGTCTGAACTCAGCAACCAGATGGATTACCCTGCCGGGCGGACTAACTTTCCAGACTTCTGACTTTGCCAAGCTTGCTTTAATCATGTATCTGGCAAAACACCTGTCACAAAACCAGGATAATATAAAAGATTATGAAATAACATACAAACCCATGATCAGGTGGGTGGCTGCCATTGTCATCCTCATACTGCCTGCCAACTTCTCTACTGCCGCCATTGTTTTTATCACTGCAGCAGTAATCATGTTTGTAGGCAGGGTTGATGTTAAACACCTGTTCAGAACATTTGGAATAGGACTTGCCGGAGTATTTCTCATCGGCATTATCATATTTAATTTCCCGAACATCCTTCCCCGTGGTGAAACATGGAAAGGCAGAATTGAAAATTTCAGTTCGGGCGACAGCGAAACCAACTTCCAGGCCGAACAGGCCATCATCGCCGTAGTAGACGGCGGTTTTATCGGCAAAGGGCCGGGAAACAGTTCTCAAAGGAACTTCCTTCCCCACCCCTACTCCGATTTTATTTATGCCATTATTATCGAGGAATACGGTATCATCCTTGGAGGAATACCCATTCTTCTGCTCTATCTGTACCTGCTCTTCAGGGCAGGAATTGTGGTCAGGAAAAGTTCCAGGACATTTCCGGCTTTACTGGCATTCGGACTCGCATTCAGTCTTGTTTTTCAGGGTATGATCAACATGGCTGTAAATGTAAACCTGATTCCGGTTACCGGCCAAACACTACCCTTTGTGAGCATGGGAGGAACTTCCATAGTTTTTACTTCGGGTGCCTTGGGAATTATACTGAGTATCAGCCGTACAAACCAAAATTCAACTGAAAATGACACAGCAACAGAACCTTCCGGAGAGCCCGGAAAAGAAACCGCTGAAGGTAATAATTAGTGCCGGAGGAACCGGCGGACATATTTTTCCTGCCATTTCAGTTGCCAACGAACTGAAACGACTGGTGCCTGATGTTCAGATTCTTTTTGTCGGGGCGCTCGGACGAATGGAAATGGAAAAGGTTCCTGCCGCAGGATATGAAATTATCGGCTTGCCGGTAGCGGGATTCCAGCGTAGGTTCACTTTTAAAAATGTGACCTTTGTTTTCAAACTGATTTCCTCAATCAGGAAAGCAAAAAGAATTGTCAGGGAATTCAAACCAGATGTGGTAGCCGGTTTTGGCGGATATGCATCGGGGCCAACCCTGCGCGTGGCGGCTAAAAAAAATATTCCAACTCTTATTCAGGAGCAAAACTCCTATGCGGGCATGACCAACAAGCTGCTTGCTAAAAACGCATTAAAAATATGTGTGGCCTACGATGAGATGGACAGATTTTTCCCGAAAGAAAAAATCATTGTCACCGGCAATCCGGTACGCCAGGATATCGTGAGCCTTGACAATAAAAAGGAACAAGGCCTTATGTACTTCGGCCTACAGGCAAATCATAAAATTATTCTGGTTGTGGGCGGCAGTCTGGGTGCCAGAACAATCAACGAAAGCATTACAAAAAACCTTGATCTGTTAATAAAGAACAACATACAGGTAATCTGGCAAACAGGAAAGACCTATTTTGAGACCGCAAAAAGCGAAGTGATAAAGCGCAATACAAGGCTCATCCATGTTCTTGATTTTGTTTCAAGAATGGATTTTGCCTATGCAGTGAGCGACATTGTGATTTCTAGAGCAGGTGCCAGCACCGTTTCTGAGCTTACCCTGGTGCGAAAACCGTCTATTTTGGTTCCTTCACCAAATGTGGCCGAAGACCACCAGACTAAAAATGCCATGGCTTTAATAAAAATAAATGCAGCCATGATGGTTGAAGATAAAAATGCTCATACCGACCTTGTCAGAGCTGCCATTGATTTGCTTAATGATGAGTTTAGAATGAATGTTTACAAAGAAAACGTAGCTAAAATGGCTGTTAAAAATTCAGCCAATCTAATTGCAAACGAAATAATAAAACTGGTCAATAACAAAAGAGATTAAGAAATGAGTTTGGAACAGATTAAAAGAGTTTATTTTATCGGGATCGGCGGCATAGGAATGAGTGCCCTGGCCAGATATTTCAAACTTACCGGATATTGGGTGGCCGGTTATGACCGCACAATTACCAGTCTAACTAGATCCATTGAAAGCGAGGGCATCGACGTGGTGTACGAAGACAGTCTGGATGCTGTTCCTTTAAAAATAATGAACGAAAACAGAGACCATGTGCTTATTGTTTATACTCCGGCTGTTCCCTCCGACCATCCTCAACTGGTTTATTTTCAGAAAAATAATTACACGATATACAAAAGATCACAGGTATTGGGAATGATTACCCATTCGAGAAAAGGCATTGCAATTTCGGGAACCCATGGCAAATCGACCATCACAAGTATGGTGACCCATCTGCTAAAATCCTCTTCGGTTGATTGCAGTGCATTTATGGGTGCGATTTCCAAAAATTATAACACCAATATGCTGTATTCAAACCACAGCGATTACGTTGTGATTGAAGCAGATGAATTTGACAGATCATTTCTTACCCTTTCACCCGAAATAGCAGTAATTACAGCTATAGACGAAGATCATCTCGATATTTACAAGGATAAAAATGACATTCAGGAATCCTTCATGAAGTTTATCCAAAGACTCAAACCCGAAGGAAAACTCATCATCAAAAAGGGCCTGATGCCCAATGAAGAAGTTGCCAAAAACAGGTTTACCTATTCAGACAAGGATATTACAGCAGATTTCCATGCCCTGAATGTGAAAATCGTAAACGGGTATTATGAATATGATGTAGCAACCCCAACAAATATAATCAGGGGAATCAGACTGGGATTGCCAGGCCGGTTCAATCTTGAAAATTCCATTGCTGCAATTGCAGTATGCATGATGACCGGATTGCTTGAAAGCGAAATAAAACATGGCCTTGACACTTTTGCCGGGGTACAGAGACGCTTTGATTTTCATATCCGAAACGAAAAAATGATTTATCTGGATGACTATGCACACCATCCCGAAGAAATCAAGGCATGCATCAACTCGGTGCGTGAACTGTTCCCAAATAAAAAAATAACAGGAATATTCCAACCGCATCTGTACAGCAGGACCAGAGATTTTGCAGCTGAATTTGCTGTTTCACTGAACTTGCTGGACGAACTGATTTTACTTGACATTTACCCTGCACGCGAAGAACCTATCGAGGGATTGACATCCGGTATAATTTTCAGAGATATCACCATAAAAAACCGGGAACAATGTTCAAAAAACCAACTCATGGAAATTCTGAAAACAAAATCACCGGAAATACTCCTCACCATGGGAGCAGGCGATATTGACAACTTTGTAGAACCCATAAAGGAATTGTTTAGTAACAAATGATTAAGAAATATAAATACATATTATTCTGGATTGTAATTACAGCTTATTCGCTGATAACACTTGGATTTTCTGCCATTAAGAGAGAACAGGTGGTATGCAGCAATATTGAGGTGATCATTACAGATAATACGGATAATTATTTCGTAGAAAAGGAAGATGTCATTTCAATGTTCCTGAGCAAAGGAATTGCCCTTGAAGGAGTGAATATCAATAAAATAAACGTTAATGAACTGGAAAAAATCCTTAACAACGACCCGTCAATAAAAAATTCGCAGGTATACACACGCATTGACGGCAGTGTTATTATTGAAGTTGAGCAAAGAAACCCCATCGTTAGAGTAATAAACCGAAAAAATGAAAGCTATTACATTGATGAACAGGGTGAAATCATGCCGCTTTCACCAAAATACACAGCTCATGTTTTAATTGCAAACGGTAATATCAATGAGTCTCAGGACCTTTTGTATTCCACAAACATAACCTCCTTAAGCGACAAAGACGTCATTGGCCGCCGTTATGTGATCAAGGATATTTACAATATTGCCCTCCATGTTTACAACAATGAGTTTTGGAAATCAATGATTGAACAGATTTATGTGAACATCAACAATGACCTCGAACTCATTCCGCGCGTTGGCAACCACACCGTCATCTTCGGAACTGCCGAGGATATGTATGAAAAATTCAGAAAACTGAAGGTCGTTTATAAATTAGGACTTAAACAATCCGGATGGAACAAGTATACAACGATTAATTTAAAATATAAGAACCAGGTAGTTTGTACAAAAAAACCACTATTATGAGCCACAAGACACAATTAGTATCAGCAATCGACATTGGAACAACCAAGATTGTTGCCCTTGTCGGGAAGAAAAACGAAGCAGGAAGGATCGAGATCCTGGGAATGGGCAAAACCCCATCAAATGGCGTAAAACGCGGAACCGTCATCAACATTGAAGATACCGTAAATTCCATTAAATCGGCTGTTGAGCAAGCCGAAGGAATGGCCGGAATCAAAATGAAAGATGTTTTCGTAGGTATAGCAGGACAGCATATCAAAAGCATCCAGAATCGCGGCTATATCAATACCGGTGGGATTGATAAGGAAATCACGAAATCGGATGTTAAGCATTTGATTAAGGATATGCATAACATTCCCATCGAAATGGGTGAGGAAATTCTGCATGTGATTCCTCAGAATTTTATTGTGGATAATGAAACCGGCATTAAAAATCCCGTGGGCATTTCCGGAAAACGGCTCGAAGCCAATTTCCATATTGTAATCGGACATGTTGCTTCGGCCAATAACATCAAAAAATGTGTTGACCGTGTAGGATTGAGGGTGTATGACCTCATTCTTGAGCCCCTCGCTTCGGCAGATGCTGTTCTCAGCGATGAAGAAAAAGAACTGGGTGTGGCATTGGTGGATATCGGCGGTGGCACAACCGATGTTGCTGTTTTCTACGAAGGCAATATCTACCATTCGGCAGTTATTCCGTTTGGAGGAAACGTCGTAACCAATGACATCAAAGAAGGATGCGGTATCCTCGAAAGAATGGCCGAATCACTTAAAGTTCAGTATGGCTCTGCTCTGGCCGAATTTGAACTGGACAATAAGTTTGTTACAATACCCGGATTAAAAGGCCGTGATCCCAAGGAAATTTCCTTTAAAAATCTGTCCAATATCATCCAGGCAAGAATGGAAGAAATCATCGATGCCATTTATTTCGAAATCGAATCATCAGGTATTGCCAGCAAATTGGGTGGAGGAATTGTTTTAACAGGTGGTGGCTCTATGTTGAAACATCTTCCCCAGCTTGTTGCATATAAAACAGGCATGGACGTGAGACTGGGATACCCCAACGAATATCTTTCAAGCGACTCTATTGCAGAAATTAACCAGCCTATGTATTCAACTGTGGTTGGACTGCTGCTTAAAGGTCATGAATATATTGAACAGGAAGAAACCCCTGACTATGTTTCGGTAGGTGAAAAGAAAGAAGCCGAGGTAAAAGAAGAAATCGTTAAGGAAAAACCTGTGGAAAAAGAACCCCGTGAAAAGAAAAAAACAGGTTTTGGTCTTTTTAATCAAATAAAATCTAGTCTGGGCCACGTATTTGACGAGCCCGAAGATGATGCTAAAATGTAAAAAATAACCCCAAAAACTAAATATCATGAACGAAGAATTAATTGATTTTAACATGCCCACCGACGAAAACTCGATCATTAAGGTGATTGGCGTCGGAGGTGGTGGCAGTAATGCCGTGAACCATATGTTCCGACAGGGAATAAAAGATGTAAACTTTGTTGTATGCAACACCGATGCACAGGCACTGGTCATTAGTCCCGTACCTATTAAAATCCAGCTTGGGTCATCACTTACCGAAGGCCGTGGAGCAGGAAACAAACCCGACCAGGGAAGACAGGCAGCCATTGAAAATATCGATGAAGTGAAAAGAGTCCTTGCCAACAATACTAAAATGGTGTTTATTACTGCAGGCATGGGCGGCGGAACCGGAACAGGTGCTGCCCCGGTTATTGCACAGGTGGCCCGCGAAATGAACATCCTTACCGTTGGCATCGTTACCATTCCCTTCCGCTTCGAAGGTACCCGCAGGATTAATCAGGCATTGCTGGGTATTGAAGAACTGAAGGAAAATGTGGACTCATTGCTTGTCATTAACAATGAGAAATTAAGAGAAATTTATGGTGACCTTAAGCTGACCGATGCATTTGCCAAAGCCGACAACGTTTTGACAATGGCTGCCAAAGGCATAGCCGAAATCATTACCGTGCACGGATACATAAATGTTGACTTTGCAGATGTCCACACCGTCATGTTCAATTCAGGAGTATCCATTATGGGAGCAGCTACAGCCAGTGGCGAAAACAGGGCTATTATTGCCATCCAGGAAGCACTTACCTCACCGCTTCTGAATAATAATGATATTACCGGCTCAAGGAATATCCTGCTTAACATCACCTCGGGAACTGAAGAGGTAACCATGGATGAAATAGGAGAAATAACCGACTTTGTACAAAATGCAGCCGGTTCAAATGCAGATATAATCTGGGGTAACGGCACAGATGAATCACTCGGCGACAAAATTTCGGTCACCATCATTGCAACCGGATTTGGTTCCGGAAGCATACCCGAACTGCTTGCCCGCAGCGAAAAAAACCAAAAAGAAGTGGTTGTGTTTGGCGAAAAACCAAATACTGTTGAGTTCAGGAAACCTACTCCGCCACCAATTACCCAACAGTCATTCAATTTTGACCCCAAACGTGGCGATGTCAAACATGAATCATTCAGTCAGTACTACGAATCAAAAGGCAAGGAAAACAGCCGCACAACCAATGAAGAACGTTTGAACACAGTTCAGAAAAGTTCTACAGAAAACAAAAAACTGAGTGAAATAGAAGATACAGACGAAATTAACCGCATTGAGAATGTACCTGCTTACAAGCGCCGCAATGTGGATCTTGACAACAGAACTTCTTCCGATGAATCTGACATTTCGAGGTATACTTTGAAATCTGATGAGAATGATGGTATCAGATTGAGTCCGAATAATCCTTATATCCATGATAAGGTGGATTAGGGGTTATGAGTTATGAGTTATGAGTTATGAGTTATGAGTTATGAGTTATGAGTTATGAGTTGGGAGTTGGGAGGTTGAGGTTTGGGGGGGTTCTTTTTGTTTCTGGTTTCGGGTTTGGGGCATTGCAACTCTGGAGGAGTTGAATAACAATAGTCCCGGATGAAATCCGGGGTGTTTGAATCGGTAAGATAAAAACCGCCGGCCATGAAATCTAAATAACGAAGAATACTGTTCCGGCGGAAAGGAAAGAGGGTGTTGGGGTTATGGGTTATAGGTTATAGGTTATAAGTTATAAGTTATAAGTTATGGGTTGTGAAACCTTTAAAATTAAATAATTATGAGTTTAGAAATAAAAATAATGGCTGAGCTGAAAGATGCAATGAAAGCTCAGGACAAAGCAACCATGGAGGCTCTGAGGGCAATAAAAGGAGCCATCATTCTTGCCAAAACCGAAAAAGGTGGTTCAGACCAGCTTACCGAAGAACAGGAAATGACCCTGCTCAAAAAGCTGGTTAAGCAAAGAAAAGAATCGGCCGAACTGTATAAAGCGGCTAACCGGACTGATCTTTCAGAAAAAGAGGAATTCGAGGCAAAGGTTATTTCAAAATTCCTTCCCGAACAAATGGGCGAAGCCGAAGTTGAGAATATCATCAAACAGGTTATTGCCCGGGTTGGTGCCACTTCCCAGAAAGAAATGGGAAAAGTAATGGGCGCAGCCAACCAACAACTGGCCGGAAAGGCCGACGGCAAAATGGTTGCCGACATTGTAAAAAGGCTATTAGCGTCGTTGTAGTTTCATAATAGTTTAGGGGTTATGAAAGGCATCTCCGGGCAACCGGTGGTGTCTTTCTGTTTTATAATCATTTCCCCTTCAAACAATCCACAGCCATCTCCTGCATCTGTGTTTCGGTGATGCTTTGTGCTTCAATGGCACTCTTGGTTATCTTTTCAATCTTTTCAAGCATGCATTCACAGTATTTTTCGCCATTGTAATTGGGCATTTCCTTCATACCTTCAACACAAGCTTCTAGAAATGCTGTTCTTTCAACCTCTGACCAGGTATGTTGTTTTTTAAAAATACTGCATGATGACATTACAATGGAAAGAGTAAAGATCAAAGCTAAAATCAAATTAAGTTTTCGTTTCATGGTTTTTAGGTTTTTATGCAACTATTTATTTCAATAATGTTTTATTCGGGTTTTAAGGCTGCCTTTTCCTTTCTTTTAAAAAGTTTCGTCAGATACACCACTATCAATGATTGTATGAGTGCATTTCCAAACGAAAAAATCAAAACTGTAGCCGTTGAAATACTATTTACCTCCCAGAAAAAAGGATAATCGGGATTGGCAATTTTTAATGGGTATGAAAAAATATTATTCATCAGAAAAGAAACAGCATTAACAATAAAACCCCAGAAACCTCCTGCCGGATCGACCAAAACCAAAACCGCCAGATATATCACTACCAATGACATATATATCATCAGCATGTAAAAAGTTGTTTTCAATATGGCAAGCAAGAATTTCATTTGGCAAATATCGGTAAAAAAGTTTAAAGTCTGTGAAAGTCAGGGTACGACTTTAAGTTGCCTCCTGAGTGGTTCAGTGATAAGTCATGCCCCGACTGGTTTTCGAAATTCGAAATCCTCTGTTTTCAATGCTTTTTAGGAAATTTTGACTTGATGGACTTTATAAACTTACCTTCTGATTAAATTCATCATTCATATTCGCCGGAATGGGGTTTTTTGTTCTAATGTGTTCATGGCCGGCGGGCCCCGGGGCAATTGCCCGAGGCTACCATAATTTAAGCCCTACAGGCTTAAAAGCCGGGGCGGAATTGAGCTGGCCTTTTTAACCTCCAGAACTAAAGCAAAGGAGGTCAGGCCGTTTGCTTTTTTGGATTTAAAGAGTTGATCAATACTTCCGTCTTCCCTCTTCGGTCTTCCAACTTCCGACTTCCGACTTCCGACTCCGAACACCGAACTCTGAACTCCGAACATCGAACTCCCGACTTCTTTGACATAACTACACATTTTACTATCTTTACAATCTTAACTTAAAAAAATGGCGGCTCCGAACAAAAGAAAAATAATGAACGATCCTGTTTACGGATTTATTGACATTCCTTCGGGATTGATTTATGAAATCATCGAAAATTCATATTTTCAGCGACTCAGAAGAATAAAGCAACTCGGACTAACCTATCTGGTTTACCCGGGGGCCTACCATACCCGTTTTCAACACGCCATTGGAGCCATGCACCTCATGAGCACGGTAATTAATATCATCAGGTCAAAAGGTCATGTTATCACTGAAAAGGAAGAAAATGCCGCCATGCTGGCCATTCTGCTTCATGATATTGGACACGGACCTTTTTCTCATGCGCTGGAGTTTACCATTGTTAAAAATGTGACGCATGAAGATCTTTCATTGTTGTTTATGGACAAGCTGAATAAAAAATATAAGGGAAAACTCGATTTGGCCATTAAAATTTTTAAAAACGAATATCATAAAAAATTCCTGCATCAACTGGTATCCGGACAACTTGATGTGGACCGGCTTGATTACCTGCGAAGGGATTCCTTTTTCTCAGGTGTTTCTGAAGGAGTAATCGGTTCTGACCGCATCATTAAGATGCTCGATATTGTTAACGATGAACTGGTGGTTGAATCTAAAGGCATTTACTCCATTGAAAAATTCCTGATTGCCCGCCGACTGATGTACTGGCAGGTGTATCTTCATAAAACGGTTCTTTCGGCCGAACAGCTTCTGGTGAAAACATTGCTCAGGGCAAAGGAACTCAGTGAAAAGGGCGAAATGCTTTTTGCCACCCCGGCATTACAGTATTTTCTCAGCAATGATGTTTGTGCCGATGACTTTAAAAATGATAAAAAAGTACTTGGCGACCATACGCTGCTCGATCTGTATGCAAACCTCGACGATTACGACATCATGTCGGCAATTAAAGTATGGGTAAACCATCCCGACAAGGTGTTATCAACACTCAGCAGCAATATGATTAACCGAAACCTCTTTAAAATTGTGATTCAGAATGAGCCCATTAATAAAGAAGTTCTCAGCGCAAAAAAGAAGGAATTCAAAGAAAAAATGTCACTCACCGACAAGGAAATCAAATACTTTGTTTTTACCGATAACATTACTAATTACGCCTACAGTGCCAATGATGAAAAAATTAACATCCTTATGAAAAACAATGAATTGAAAGATATTGCCGAAGCATCGGATATGCTCAATATTTCAGTGCTTTCAAAAAAGGTGAGAAAATATTTTATGTGTTACCCCAAGAAACTGGATTGAGAATATTTTAGAAAAATAAAAAACCAAAAATGACATACTAAAAAAAATATTTTCATAGTTTTGTCAAAAATAAATGTGTATGGAATTAAGCGCGAAAAGCATTGCCGAACTTTTAGAGGGAGAAATTATTGGAGATCCGGCTGTTAAGGTAAACAACATCTCGAAAATTGAAGAAGGAAAACCAGGTACACTTTCATTTCTTGCCAATCCGCAATACGAAAAATTTATTTATTCTACACGCGCTTCCATTGTTCTTGTAAATCATGATTTTAAGCCCGAAACAAAGGTTGAAGCTACCATGATAAAAGTCCGCAATGCCTATGAAGCTTTTGCCCGGGTTCTGGAGTTTTATAACAACTCTAAACCCCGCAGAACAGGGATTGACCCGCTTGCTTTTGTGGATAAAACAGCCACTATCGGTAAAAATGTTTTTATTGCACCTTTTGCCTGTGTTGATGCCTATGCTGTTATCGGTGATGATGTAAGTCTTTTTCCACATGTTTATATAGGTGAAAATGCTTCGGTGGGAAATGGTTCGGTTTTAAATTCAGGAGTAAAAGTCTATAACGACTGTAAAATTGGTGCCCAATGTACCATCCACAGCTGTGCAATTATTGGAGGCGATGGTTTTGGCTTTGCCATACAGGACGATAATAACCGTAAAAAAGTTCCGCAAATTGGCAACGTTATCATTGAAGATCATGTGGAAATAGGTTCCAATACAACCATTGACCGTGCTACTATTGGTTCTACCATACTCAGAAAAGGCGTAAAACTTGACAACCTGATTCAGATAGCCCACAATGTCGAAATAGGCGAAAATACAGTTGTGGCTTCACAAACCGGCATCTCCGGATCAACAAAAGTTGGGGCTAATTGCATGATTGGCGGACAGGTAGGAATTATCGGCCATATCAAAATTGCTGATGAAGTAAAGATTGCTGCCCAATCAGGTATTGGAAAAACTATTACTGAAAAGGGAGCCATCGTTCAGGGTTCACCTGCTTTCGAAATTAAAGACTATCAAAAATCATACGTGCTTTATAGAAGTCTGCCCAATCTTAAAAATACCATCAATAAACTGGAACGTGAATTGGCTGAGTTGAAAGCAACCATTGAGAAAAAATAACATCCTCAACTCCCAAACTCATAACTCATAACTCATAACCCATAACTTATAACCCATAACTTATAACCCATAAACCAAACCGACTCATTCATTTCCGCCGGAATGGGGTTTTTCGTTCTAATGTGTTCATGGCCGGCGGGCCCCCGGGCAATTGCCCGGGGCTACCATAATTTAAGCCCTACAGGCTTATTAAATCCCCTGCTTGACCGCTTGTCGCTGAAGCTTAAGCGTTTCACCTACGGCAAGTCTTAAGATAAACCTTCGGCAACCGAAGGGAGGCACAAAGCCGGGGTTGAATTTACCTGGCCTTATTTAACCACCGAAGTTTCAGCATAGGTGGTCAGGCCATTTATTCGATGTAAAATAAGGAGTTAATTCAACTTCCGTCTTCCGGCTTCCCCCCAACCCATAACTCATAACCCATAACTTATAACTTATAACCATAACTCATAATTAATTTTATTAGTTTTGTCTTTTAAACAATTGTATGGAATACAAAACCTTTGAACTTGATAACGGTATCCGGCTGATTCACCTCCCTGTGCCAAATACAGTAGCTTATGCAGGAATGATCATCAATGCCGGCACACGCGATGAAAATGAAGATGAACATGGAATTGCACATTTCATCGAACACGTTATTTTTAAAGGAACCAAGCGCAGAAAAGCATATCATATTTTAAGCCGGATGGAAGATGTGGGAGGCGATATTGATGCCTATACCACCAAAGAAAAAACCTGTCTGTACGCTACTTTCATGCATAATTATTATGAGCGTACCATCGACCTGATTTCTGATATTCTTTTTAATTCTGTATTTCCACAAAAGGAGCTTGAAAAAGAAAAAACAGTTATTGTTGATGAGATAAATTCCTATAAAGATTCACCTGCCGAACAAATTTTTGACGACTTTGAAGAGTTTGTCTATCCAAACCATCCCCTGGGGAGAAATATCCTTGGAACAAAAAAATCGTTAAAATCTTTCAAAAAATCACATATTCAGGAATTTATGCAGCGCAATTACCATACTGACCAGATGGTATTTTGTTCCGTAGGAAATATAAATTTTGAAAAACTGGTAAAGATTTTCTCCAAATACTTTTCTACAGTTCCTGAAAACAGAAAAAAAACTTCGGGACTTAATAAACCGGTTTATTCAAAGATTGTAAAAACTGTCAAAAAAAATACCTTTCAGTCGCACTGCATAATGGGAAATGAGGCTTTCAGCATCATGGACAAAAACCGGCTGAGCATGGTCATGCTTAATAATATTCTTGGTGGTCCCGGACTAAATTCAAGACTGAATCTGGTGCTTCGTGAAAAATATGGCTTTGTGTACAATGTTGAATCAAATTATGAACCCTACCGCGACTGTGGATTGTTTTCGATTTATTTTGGCACCGATCCTGACAATCTGGACCGGTCAATGGAATTAATCAACAAAGAATTGAAGCTGATTAAAACCAAAAAAATGGGAACACTTCAACTGCACAAAGCTAAAAATCAGATTATCGGTCAGGTTGCCATTTCGGCCGACAGCCATTCAAACCTGCTTTTCACATTGGGAAAAAGCTATCTCATTTTTGGAAAAGTGGACGATCTGGAAACCATCCAAAGAAAAGTTGAAGCCATTAGCGCTGAAACCCTTATTGAAACAGCTAATTTGATTTTAGACGATAATCAAATGTCGGTATTAATTTATAAAAAGTAATTGATTACCCATACCTGAGCATGAGTTACATTGTTTTTAAATTTTAATGAAATGGACTTAAACAGCGAACTCGAAAAATACATTCTTGATCATTCCTGCCCCGAAGATGAAGTATTGGCAGACCTGCACAGGCAAACCCATGTGAAAATTTATCATCCACGAATGGTTTCGGGACATGAGCAAGGCAAGTTGCTGGAGTTCCTTGTAAGGATGATAAACCCTTCGCAAGTTTTAGAAATTGGCACTTATACCGGTTATTCGGCCATTTCAATTGCACGTGGACTGTCTGATCAAGGAAAACTGACAACCATTGAAATCAATGATGAACTGGAAGATTTTATCAGAGGGTATTTTAAAAAGGCCGGAGTGGAGAAAAGGATTAACCTGCTTATCGGTGATGCGCTAAAAGTAATTCCGGAGCTTAACGAACAGTTTGACCTTGTTTTTATCGACGGAGAAAAAGATCAGTATTGCGAATATTATAAATTGATTTTTGAAAAAGTGAAACCAGGCGGGTTTATCCTTGCCGATAATGTGCTCTGGAGCGGAAAAGTTATTGAGAAAAAAATCAGGGACAACGATTATTTTACCAAAGGAATTAGAGAGTTTAACACGTTGATTAATAGTGATATCAGAGTAGAGAATATCATCCTTCCCATGCGCGACGGGTTAAACCTGATCAGAAAAAAATGAACAAGAAACCTTGAAAATTGTTACAATGGAAAAAAGAGAAATGGACATACAGGTTTATTCCATAAAAGATCTTGAGGATATATCCGGAATTAAAGCGCACACCATTCGTATATGGGAAAAAAGATACAATATATTCGAACCACAGCGTACCGATACCAATATCCGTTATTATCTGGACAATGACCTTCGAAAACTTCTGAACATTTCAATTTTACTCGAAAATAATTTTAAAATTTCTCAGATTGCACACTTTTCAGCTGAAGAGATACTAAAAAAAGTAAATCTATGCAGCTCTAAAACTGCTGACAAAAATGATCCGGTTGAAAAACTCATCATTGCCATGATTGATTTTGATCAGCCTGCCTTTGAAAAAACAGTGCTAAAAACAATACAAAAATCAGGTTTTCAAAATACAGTGAATAATCTGATTTATCCTTTTTTTACAAAAGTGGGAATACTATGGCAAACCGAAGCCATCAACCCTGCACAGGAACATTTTGTGTCAAACATCATTAAAAAACTCTTCTTTTCTGAAATTGAAAAATTGAAGGAACCCGAAAATGAAAACCGAAAATTCATTCTTTTTCTTCACGAAAACGAGCTGCATGAATTGGGATTATTATACTCCTATTATCTGATAAAAAAAGCAGGAGGCAAGGTCATTTATCTTGGACAAAGTGTACCCCTGCCCGATCTTGTAAAGACATGGAATGCAAAACCGGCTGAATTTCTTGTGACCTCTTTTACCTCGAATATTTCAAAGCAAAAACTTACTGAGTACATCGGTGATTTGACTGAAAAATTCAATAAATCGAAAATAATCATTTCAGGAATTCAAATTAAGAACCTGCCTGAATTAAATAATGAAAAAATAATAAAATTAACAACTTTTTATGAATTAGAAAAAATATTGAAAATTTTATAGTGCTGTATTTTAATTGTTTATAACTTTTATTTAAACTCAATTAAAAATAGTGTTTAATTTATTTGGTTTTTGCTTAAACATTATTTATCTTTGTTTCATATTTATATTGATTTTAATAAACAATTAAATTTACAGAAAATGGAAGCTATAAACAACATATACCAACACAATAACAGACTTATGAATTTCGCAATGAGTCTGACCCTCAACCGAAACGATGCCCAGGACCTGGTGCAGGAAACTTATCTCAAAGCATTATTAAACAGAGAAAAATTTACAGATGATAAAAACCTTTTTGGATGGTTGAGTACCATTCTCAAAAACAGTTTCATCAATGAATACAAAAAGAAAAAGAGGTATCAGCTGAGCGATGATGTTTCAATGAACGGAGCTGTCACAGGCAGCAATGCTGAAGTAAGTGTATCAGTAAATGAACTTGAAAAAAGCATTGACTTACTTGAAGATGATCACAAAACCACCTTCAAACTTTTTACCAGCGGATATAAATACAAGGAAATATCTGATATAACCAAAGTGCCTGTGGGCACAGTAAAAAGCAGGATTTTCTTCAGTCGCAAAAAACTTTCGGAAATGCTGGTTGCTTACGGCAGGAATTAATTAAAAAATTTAGCCGCGAATGCGCGAATTTCATATTCGCGCATTCGCGGCTAAATAATTTTTTCTAAACATTCAAAATATCAAACAAATCAAGCAATTCCTGATTAACAGTGCGGTTGTGCTTGATGGTTTTATTGAAAGGAATGTGAACAATTTCCCTATCCATATAACCAACCATGATACTCTTTTGGTCGTCAAGCAATGCCTGAACAGCGGCAACACCAAGCCTAGTTGCTAAAAACCTGTCAAAAGCCGACGGTGTTCCTCCACGCTGAATATGTCCCAGTACTGTAACCCTGACATCATATTCTTTAAAATCTTCCTTAACTTTTTCGGCAATGGCAAATGCTCCGCCTGCCACTTCGCCTTCGGCAACCAAAATAATATTGCTTGATTTTTTACGCCGTGGGCCATCTTCCAGATGTGACCTGAGGGTTTCCAGATGTGTTTGTTTTTCGGGTATCAGAATAGCTTCTGCTCCGCAGGCAATGCCACTGCGTAAAGCTATAAAACCGGCATCCCTTCCCATTACTTCGACAAAAAATAATCGGTTGTGTGAGCTGGCTGTATCCCTTATTTTATCTATGGCTTCAACAACTGTATTCACTGCGGTGTCATATCCAATTGTATAATCGGTACCGAAAAGGTCATTGTCAATGGTTCCCGGAACCCCAACAAATGGAATTTCATATTCGTCCATAAATGCACGGGCGCCTTTAAAAGTGCCATCGCCACCTATCACCACCACTCCGTCAATATCAAAAGATTTAAGTTGCTCGTATGCTTTTTTTCTTCCTTCGGGGGTTTTAAATTCCTCACAACGGGCAGATTTTAAAATGGTTCCTCCGCGCTGAATAATATTAGCCACATGGTGTGATTTCATTTCCTTTAACTGACCCTGAATCATGCCTTCATAGCCGTGGCGGACTCCAAAAACCCTCAGGTGATGATAAATTGCCGATCTCACAACTGCCCTGATAGCGGCATTCATGCCCGGAGCATCGCCTCCTGAAGTCAATACAGCAATGTTCTTTATTTTACTCATTTTTAAGAAAATTTTAAAATTCAGCGAAATTACTAATCAATTCCTATTTTAGAAATACAAATTATATGAAGATACGAAAAAAATGACACATGGTTATTTTGATAGTGTTTGAATGTGCTCTGCAATCTTTTCCATTAGCCAACGGGGAGATGAAGTTGCACCACAAACTCCAACCGATTTTACATTTTTAAACCAGTCCTTTTCTATTTCATAGATATCAGAAACAAAAAACGTCATCGGATTCTCTTTTTTACATACATCATACAACATTTTGCCATTGGATGATTTACTTCCGCTCACAAAAATTATCACATCGTGTTTTTGGGCAAAGGCCATAAGTTTTGGTCCGCGCGTGGAAACCTGCCTGCAAATGGTATCATTTTCAATGAACGGAATCTCCTCAAACCCCAGTTTCTTTTTACGGTTTTTTATTTCTTCGATGAGTTCCTTGTACTCGTCGATACTTTTTGTTGTTTGTGAAAAAATCTTTACCGGCAGCGATAGATTTATTTTCGAAATGTCTTCCATGCCCTCCACCACAATGGCTTCCTGATTTGTCTGCCCTACCAGTCCGTTTACCTCGGCGTGACCAAGTTTTCCGAAAATAACTATCTGCCCGTTCACCTTTTTCATGTTTTCGTAACCCTTTTTTATCCGTTCCTGGAGTTTTAGAACAACCGGACAGGATGCATCAATAAGTGTGATCTGGTTTTTTTCGGCTATCTGATATGTCTCGGGAGGTTCTCCATGTGCCCTGATAAGCACCTTGCAGTTTTTAAGCTTTGAAAATTCGTCGTGGTTGATGGTAATCAGTCCTTTTTCTTTCAGTCGGTTTACTTCCACATTATTGTGTACAATATCTCCAAGACAGTAGAGTTTTCCGGTTTTATCCAGTTCATCCTCAGCCCTTTCAATGGCATTTACCACACCAAAGCAAAATCCGGATCCCGGGTCAATTTCTACTTTCATTTGTATCTGAAAATTATTGTATTTTACTTGCAACCAGGTTCATAATCCATTCCATCTGTTCATTTCGCGTCATATTTCCGTTATCAAGGACAACGGCATCATCTGCTTTACGCAAGGGACTTTCGGTGCGGTTTTCATCCATTTGATCCCTTTTTTTGATGTTTGAAATAATCTCGTCCAAAGAAATGTTATCTCCTTTTGCAACAAGTTCATCGAATCTTCTTTGTGCCCTGATTTCGGGACTGGCAGTCATGAAAATTTTCAGGTCGGCATCTGGAAAAACGACGGTTCCGATATCTCGTCCATCCATAACAATTCCCTTTTTCTCGCCCAATTTACGCTGGATGGCTACCATTTTTTCGCGCACATTTTTTATTCGGCTTACCTGACTTACATTATCAGAAACATCTATTTTACGTATTCTGTTTTCAACATTAACTTCATTTAGCCAGGTATCGGCATTTCCGTTAACAGGATTTAATCTGAACTCAATGTTTATTTCATTCAGCCGGCTGATTATTTTCTGCTCATCTCCCAATAAATTGTTTTCCATGCAAAAAAGAGTAGCAGCTCTGTACATGGCTCCGCTGTCAATATAGATATAACCGAGTTTATGCGCCAGTTCCCTGGCAACGGTACTTTTTCCACATGATGAATAACCGTCTACGGCTATGACTAGTTTTTTATTCATAGGATTGCATTTAAACAAAATCAGTCCGGATAAAAAAAATCAAATGTAAAAATAGGAAATTTCGGTCCAATCAACAAATTGGAAGTGTAATAGAATTCTTTACTCTGCCTTTTTCATGAAGTCGCTCAGACTTGTTGAGATGGAAAAATGGTTGGATGGTCCGGCCAAATGGTAGGTAGCGCGACCATAGCTGAAATGAAATTTATTGATGCGGAAACCGAATCCCCATGAAAAGCCAACGGTGAATGCTCTTGTTGAGATTTTAAGTTCAGAACGTCTCTGGTAATTATAACCCAGTCTGATAAAGAAATTTTTAGACATGATCAATTCCGATCCGAGGATAAAATGTTTCATGAAATTATCGGCACGTTTTTCAAGTTTATTTTCTTTGATGGGCTCACCTGTGAGCGGGTCAACCGATTCGTCGGGCTCGTTGGTATTGATGTAGCTCATGTCCCACCTCAGTAGATTTTGAGCTGTTACCGAAAACCTGAACGGGGCATATCTGAGTTTTTTGGAAAAACCAAGCTGAATATCCATGGGCATGGGTTCGTAATTGCCTTTGGTATAGGATTTGAATTGTGTTCCGAAATTTTTTAAAACCACAGCAGCCCCAAATAATTTTTTACTGTTATAATAAGTTGCACCGGCATCAAAAACCATTCCGGCTGAAAAGTAACTATCCAGGGCCGAATATATAATTTTTGCGGTAGCTCCAACAGAAAACAATGAATCGAGGGGTTTTGCCCAGCTAACATTAAGCGATTGCTCAGAAGCCTTGAAATTTCCCAAAATGGCAGAAGTTTCATCGGCTCTTACGAAATCTCCGTAATTAATGTAATGTATCCCGAACCCCAGCATGCCAAACTTTTTGAATTTTTTGGCATAGGCAGCGTATCCGAAGTTGATATCCGAAAAGTAATTCACGTAATTTGCCACCACATGGTTGTCCATGGATTCATTCAGCAGCGAGGGGTTATGGAAAACCATATTGATGTCGCCATCACACAGAGCAAGGGCATTGCCACCAAGCGAAGCCACTCGGGCTGAATTGGGAAGATCAAGGAATTCATAGGTATTTTTTCCTCCGATCTGGGCATTCAGAAGACTTGCGGAAAAAATCAGTATGGCAGCTATTACCGTTTTCATATTAAAAATCTCTGTAAAGATAGTAAAACTTATTGTTTTTCACGAACTGGTATGAAAAACGGAGATAATGTTTTTTTAGTATGTATGGATTAAGCTTTGCAATTAAAACCTTATTCCGAGGATGGTAATATCATCCGTTTGTTCGTGCATTCCTTTCCATTCAATAAATGCCTTGTCCAGCTCCTCCAATTGTTCGCTCATAGGTTTTGATGCTATTACAGCCAGCAGTTCCTTTAATTTTTTTGTTTTGAATTTTTTTCCGTTTTGAGTTGGTCCGCCAAACTGATCCGAAAAGCCATCGCTGGTTAGATAAATGCAATCACCTGCATTTAAGAAAATTTCATTACTGGTAAAGGGGTTCATGCAATCGTACATGGCAACAGGTTGTTTGTCGGGTTGGATTTCATTTACATTTCCTCTGCAATCAACAATATACAATGGGTTGTTTGCTCCGGAAAACTGAACTTTTTGTGTTGCTGTGTCAATAACGCAAAGACAAATATCCATTCCGTCTTTCACTGAGCCAAAATCATGATCACGGGTTGCTTCCTGTTGAAGGGCGTCAATTACCGAGTTTCGCAACTGGTCAAGAACTTCGCCGGAAATGATGACTTCTTTTTTCCTGACAATTTCATTGAGGAAAGAAACCCCGAGCATGCTCATGAATCCTCCGGGAACACCATGTCCGGTACAATCTGCCACACATACCACCAATAAATTTTTTATCCGCGCAGCCCAGTAAAAATCACCGCTTACAATATCGCGGGGCTTAAAAAAAATGAAATGTTCGCCCAAAATTGAAGAAGCTGATTCGCCGGAAGGCAAAACGGCCTGTTGAATTCTTTTTGCATAATTGATGCTGTCGGTAATTTCCTTTTTCTGCTCACTGAGAATGGCTCTTTGTTCATCAATCTCATCCCTTTGTGCAGTAATTTCCTCATTTGCCTGCTGAAGTTTTGTATTCTGTATCTCGATTTGTTGTTTTTGATTGAAAAGAATAATGTTTGCCTTTTTCTTTTGTCTGAAGTTACGGTAAATAAAAAACGCAAGTAAAATCATAAACAGGAATGCCCCGATAAACATATTGCGTTGAAGTTTTTGTCGTGCATTTTCCTCATCCTGCTGTTTCATTTCGGCATCTTTTTTGGCAATTACCAATTGCTGTTTTTCAATTTCTTCCTGTTTCTTTTCCACATCATACCGGGCTTCCATATTGGCAATAGCGTTGGTTTTTTCCTGATCGAAAAGACTGTCTTTCAACTCCACCAACTCGTTGAGATATTTCACAGCTTCAAAATGGCGTCCCATTCCGGCATATCCGTCGGCAAGTTTTTTACACGAACTTGCTCTGACAGAAAGCGATCCCGATTCAATGGAATAATTATAGGCTTTCAGGGCATAATCAATTGCCTGACTGTATTTTCCCTGAAAAATCATGTTTTCTGCAAGGTTGTTATAAGCCGTTGCTTCTCCGTCAAGGTTGTTTATTTTTTTCTGTATTTCAAGACTTTTCTCCAGAAATTCGAGGGCTTTTGTGTAGTTTTTTCTGGCGGTTTGAATTAAACTGAGATTGTTGTAGCAATCGGCTATCCCCTCAACAAAATTTAATTCATTATAAAGGACTTGAGCATCATTAATGTATTTTTCGCTAATGGCAAAAAGCGAATCCCTGCCTTTTTCAGTTGTGCTTAAAAAACCCAGATCATAATTCAACATGCCAATATTAGCGTAATATCTTGACAGACCTTCCTTATAATTAATTTCCTTTGCTATTTTAATGGCTTTTTCATAATATTTTTTTGCCAGCTCAAAACTTTTCTGTTTTACGTAAACAATTGCCAGGTTATTGTAATTTTTTGCCATACCCTGCTTGTTGTTGTTTTTTTCATTGAACTTTAATATAATCCTGATGTTTTCGACAGCCCTGACATAATCACCAATATTGGTATATACCACTCCGAGGTTGCCAATACCAAGAATTGCACTTTCCTCGTCGTGTATGGATTGGTAAATTTCAACACTTTTCTTGAACAGCACTACTGCATCACTGTATTTGCCCTGAAAAAACATTACTGAAGCATCAAGGTTATACAGATCGGCAATACCGTTCATGGCCCAATTATAAATCAGGGTATCTCTGTTGTCAATATATTTTTCATATATTTTTCTGGCTTTTGAGCTATACAATGTTGAGTTTTTAAAATCAGAAAAGCTATAGGCGTAAAGATTAGCCATATTCATCAAAATAGCTGTTTGATTTTGTTGTTTTTTAAATGAATTGCTTTTTGTCGCCAGCTTAAGGGCCTTTTCATGATAGTAAAGCGCGCTGTCGGGTTTAATGGTTTTAAAATACTCAGCAAGTTCTTCGTATCCCTTGATTTTTATACTGTCGGTTTTCGATTTGCTTATTGATAAAAGTAAACTGTCGGTGTAACTGTTCTGTGCATTAATGTATATGGCAAAGACCAATTGAATTGATGCAAAAACCAGTATTTGTTTTTTGAGCAGGTTGTTTTTCATTAATTAATGCCGCTTCCATGTTTTTAGTGAGGCTAATTTAAACAAAAATACTCAAAATCCAATAAAGCTATATGATAAAGGTAACCTCATTTATAATTTTACTTTTTTCCCTGAAAGCAAGATTTTAATTACCGGAAACGAAGCAATGGCAGCAAAAATAATTATAAAATAGATCGAATAATTTATTGCATCAGGATAAGTTTCACCGATAAAATAGCCCAGGGGGACCAGCGTTCCAACCCAGGTTGTTGCGCCCAGCAAATTGTAGATTAGAAATTTATTTAATTTAAATTCGCTTGCACCGGCTATCATTGGCACCAGGGTCCTGATTACCGGCAAGTACCTGCCAATGATAAATGCCCGCATACCATATTTTTCATAAAAACTGTTTCCTTTTTCAATATATTCAATTTTAAAAAAGCGTGATTTGTTTCCGGTAAAAAGTTTGCTTCCCAGCCACCTGCCTTTGAAATATCCGGTAAGGTCACCGAGGAATGAAGCAGTAACCAGTGAAAGCACAATCAGCAGGAGCGGAATATCGGGCAGGAAACTTGCAGAAAGCATACCGGTTGCAAACAACATGTAGTCGCCGCCGGGCAGTACAAAACCCAAAAAAAATCCTGTTTCGAGGTAAACGATAATAAGAATTAAGGCAAATCCTCCATACTCAATCAAATGATTGGCATCAAAAATATTCTGAAATGAAATATCAATAGGTATCATATCGCTGTTTTAGGTTTTTCAATTTTTAATGACAATAATATGCTTCCGATAATTATTCCGGCAATAAACAGAAGAGATATTTCAATGGGAATTTTATAGAAATCTGATAAAATCATTTTAATCCCCACAAATATCAGCACTATGGAAAGGCCATAGTTCAGCAGCCAGAATTTATGTACTACTCCGGCAAGTGCAAAATACAATGAACGCAGTCCGAGAATTGCAAAAACATTGGAAGTGTAAACGATAAACTGATCCTGGGTGATTGACAGGATGGCCGGAATGCTGTCAACAGCAAAAATCAGATCGGTT
The DNA here is from genome assembly GCA_001769535.1 of Bacteroidetes bacterium GWF2_38_335. Classification (GTDB taxonomy): domain Bacteria; phylum Bacteroidota; class Bacteroidia; order Bacteroidales; family GWF2-38-335; genus GWF2-38-335. Next base: position 106,226 of record MEOH01000006.1, on the reverse strand, counting down.
GTTTCAACAAGGATCAATACCAGAAAAAGCGGTGTGGCTGCTCTTTTTCCGTCAACTCTGGTGAAAAATTTACCACCCTCGAAGTTTTGGGAAACGGGAAATATTTTCCTGAAAATCTTTACAATAGGATTTTTTTCCGGTTCAATCTTTGCACTGCTGTGGCTGTACATTTTGTAACCGGTATAGATTAAAAGGGCACCGAAAATGTAAATTGTAAAATGGAATTTTTCTATGAGCGTAACACCTGCAAAGATGAAAATTATCCTCATTACCAAAGCTCCCAGGATTCCCCAGAATAATATTTTATGCTGATAAATAGAGGGTATGCTGAAATATGAAAAAATCATGATGAAGACAAATATATTGTCTATGCTCAGGGCCTTTTCAATAAGGTATCCGGTGAAAAATTCCAGTGCCTGCTGTTTTCCCTGCCAATAATAAATTATCAGGTTAAAGATCATAGCCAGGGATATCCAGATAAATGTCCAGATAATAGCTTCTTTTACCGACACGTGATGTGACTTTCTGTGAAAAACACCCAGATCGAGCGCCAGCATCAAAAGCACAAATCCATTAAACAATATCCAGAATATCAGAGGTGTTTCCATTTTTAATTGTTTTAATTGTAACAACTAAAAGGGGAAATTGTTTACTCAGATTTTAAATTCCATTCCCCAAAAAACCGCTCCAAATACTCAACCATAAACCCGTGACGGCTTTCAGCCATTTCTTTTGCTGTTTCAGTATTCATCCGGTCTTTAAGCAAAAGAAGTTTTTCATAAAAATGGTTTATTGTGTGGCCCTTGCTTTTTTTGTATTCTCCAAAACTGCTGTGCATCTCGGGTTTAATATCAGGATTGTAAATTTCTCTGTTTCTACTTCCTCCGTAGGCAAAAGCCCGGGCAATTCCTATGGCTCCCATGGCATCCAAACGATCGGCATCCTGCACAACTTTCCCTTCAATGGTTTTCATGGGAGTTGCTACTCCTGCCCCCTTAAAACTAATTGTTTTAATAATGTCGGTTACCTGCTCCGAAATTTCATTTAGTATGGCATGTGATTTCATTATTTCAGCAGCCATTTCAGGACCTTTGTTCTCGTTGCCGTCATGAAATTTCCAATCGGCAATGTCATGAAGCAAGGCCGCAATTTCAACAATTTGCAAATTGGCATTTTCCTTTTTCCCAAGGTATATTGAAAGATCAGTCACCCTTTTTATATGCCACCAATCGTGACCGGTTACCTCGCCCATAAATTGCTGCCGCACCTGTTCCCTTATTTTTTCAATGGCTTTTTCCATATAATAAAATTGAACTGCTAAGATAGTATTTTCAATCTGTTTTTACTGTTCAAATGTGATTAGCTGGGTTTTTCAATTGACGATTGATAATTATTTCATGTATTATTTTATGCTCTTTCAAGGTCGGAACAATAGACCTTTTGTAAGTCAGGCATAATAACCCCGACGTAACTATATAGGTTATGAATCTGTTGAAGAAAAATACCTTTTGGCCTGATCATAATTTTTTGTTATATTTTTTGTATCTTTATCAAACTTTTATAATAATATGTTTTTTACGTGCAACCTTTTTTTAATTAACGCAGTCTGATTATTAAGAACGACCACATGCTTAGCGAAGAGCAGATCATACAGGGATGCTTAAAAAACAACAAGAAGGAACAAAAGATGCTGTTTGACAAATATGCATCGACACTTCTTGGTGTTTGCATGAGGTATGCCAATAGCCACGATGAGGCCGAGGATATACTTCAGGAGGGTTTTGTGAAAATATTCATGAGAATCTCCCAGTATGCAGGAACAGGTTCTTTTGAAGGCTGGATGAAAAGGGTCATGGTTAACACAGCGTTGTCGCACTACCGGACGAATCTGAAACATCTGTATCATCAGAATATTGATGATGTGAATGAAACGCAGATTGACGAAAACATTATCAGCGACAGCGAGTTTTCTGAAAAGGAAATCATGGATATCATCACGGCTTTGCCCGATGGTTTCAGGATTGTGTTCAACCTATACGCGGTTGAGGGATACAAACACAAAGAAATTGCCGATATGCTGGGCATTGATGTGAGCACCTCCAAATCGCAGTATTCAAGGGCCAAAAAAGTCATTCAGCAAAAATTGTACGAATTGAAAAAAGAAGAGCACTTATATTAATTCATGTTTCATGGATAAAGGAAAAAACATAGAAGACATTTTCAGGAAAGCGGCCGAAAACTATAAGGTTCAGCCGGGGAAGCAGGTATGGGAAAATGTTGAGAAGGAGATGTGGAACAAAAACTTTTTCAACAACCTTAACGAGATCTTAAAGAAATACCAGGTTCAACCTTCCGTTCAGGTCTGGAGCAACATTCAGAGCAAACTTAAGTTTCTGATGTTTTTCCGATTTAGCTGGAATTCTTTCAACATTTATTACGCATCATTTTTACTGATTGCTGCTTCAGGATTGTTTATGTTCTCCGACTTCGGAAGTAACGAGCTCAGTCCTTCAAAATTAAACGGTATTACAGAAAATCAATCGTCTGCTTTCGAAATTCAGCCTGTACGGGAAATATCAGATAATATCAACATACCTGAAAATACCCGGGCAAATATTACTGCTGAAAATTTACCCGAAAGAACCCGTTTTAATCGCATTGAGGAAACCCCTGCCAATAACACAACAGCTTACCCTGTTTTGAATAACAATACTGAAAAAACTACGACTCAGACTGTTTCTGAAAATCCTATAGTTAATAACGAAAACACTGTTAATGAAAACGTTGTAGTAGTTGAGGATAAGGGAAAAGTAGTTTTCGCCGAATCGTTTATTAAAAGAACAGGAAAAACTGCGGGCAACGCTGATCTAGTGGTAAGCTTTGATAAAGTTCTTTCATCCAAAATTAAGGTGAAAAACAGCATCCCGGTTAAAAATAATGACCTTATTGCTGATAAATCCATAAAACAGGTTCCTGTTTTAACTGCCGAAAATGTAGCAAAAGAAGCTAATATAGCTGTTGATGAAAGAAAATCGACCGAAATACCGGTGAGTAAAAACAATCAAACTGAAAAACAGACTGACGTTGTTCAAATAAAATCTGAAAGCAATGAACCGGTGGTAAAGGTTGCCGAAATTGTTGTTGCCGAAGTGATTCCCGTTGATGAAATGTATAAAGATACCGTTGGAAAAGATGCTGCCGGCAATGACATTATAATTGAAACCACACACTGGTCGGCTGATGTTTATTGGTCGCCGGTACGGACCATCAACCGTTATGCTGCTGCCAATTCCGAATCACAGAGATATTCGGCACTCCTTGACGGATCTGACAAACCGGTAATCAACACAACCAGTTTCGGATTTAATGCAAATTATTCTTTTAAACAGTTGCTTGTTCAAACAGGTATTTCATACACCGCTGTTGAATGCCAAAATTCCGTTTCGGTAAACACACAAACATTTAACCCATATACTGCCGAAGCTGTATTCCCCACAACCGATTTCACGGTTAACGAATACACTTTCCTTGACCTTGACTCGCTGATTGCCGGAGTAGATTACCCCATAACCGTTTATGATACTGTTTGGTCTCATTCAACCGATACCTTCCAATACGTGGCTTATGACACAATTAACAGCATTGCTGCACTTAATTCCTATGCCAGATATTCCTGGGTTGAAATTCCGGTTATTGTCGGCTTTGAATTCGAAAGGCCTAAATATACCGTTACTCCAAAAGTGGGTTTAATTGCCGGTTATCTGAAAGGTTACGGCGGAACAACCATTTCAAGATTTGATAACTCTAAAATTATGGATGTTTCGGCAGGAATGCCATTGAATAAAATAAATCTGTCTGCATATTTTGCAGTGGGATTCGCATATAAAATATCCGGAAGGTTTGAAGCCATTGCCGATCCTTATCTGAGATACAACCTTAATTCCATTTTCAGGAAAGAAAGTTCTGTATCCCAGAAATTATATGGGGCCGGAGTAAAGGTCGGACTGAGGTATTATTTTAATGAATAAGAGATGAAGAAAATTTTGACGGGGGTAGGTATTTTGATTTCTCTTGGGATTTTTTCCCAGGAGTTTGAATGCATGGCTAAATTCGGTTTTGATTCACAACATTTGATTCAGGATGTTCCTATTAATGTTGTTGACAATTCTGTTTACAATGACGCTGCCAACACTTCGTGGCACTGGACTTTTGAAAACGGAATGCCTTCGGAGTCTGATAACCAGTCGCCGGTTGTTTCATTCCTTGAACCTGGAGAATATGTTGTATGCCTTACCATTAATGAAGCCAACTGCGAAAGCAGCATTTGTGACACCATAACCATTCTTGAAAAAGATACCGAAGATTTATGTGATGCTGAATTTTCATACTATTGCGACGGCACCACCCACGTTCAGTTTATTAATGGTTCATACCCGCCAGATGCAACGTATTTTTGGAATTTTGGCGATGGCTATATCAGTAATGATGATAACCCCATTCACATTTATGCTTCAACGGGTTTTTTTGAAGTTTGTCTGTTTATCGAAACAGATGGCGGGTGCTCTGATTCTATTTGCCATGTTGTTTTTGTGGGCGCTGATACCGATTGTCAGGCATTTTATGATTATTCACCGGGGTTTTGGCCCAACACCTATAGCTTTGACGATCTCTCAAACGGAGATGTAGTTATGTGGTATTGGGATTTTGATGATGGAACTTACTCTGTTAGTTCCACTGGTTTCAATCATACCTTTTATAATGCAGGTGAATATAATACTTGTTTGCACATCTTAACTTCCGACGGATGTGAAAGCTCATACTGTCAAACAATTATTGTTGAAAACACTATCAGTGGTGACTGTGTGTCTTCTTTCATTACAAATGAAGAGTATTGTTCAAATTGTTTTTCATTTGAAAACATTTCAACAGGAATTATTCAATCTGTGTTTTGGGATTTTGGTGATGGCCAGATTTTACTTGATGTTGAAAACCCAAGTCATGTTTATATTGATTCGGGTAGTTATCAGGTTTGCCTGACCATTTATACTTCCGACGGTTGTGTAAATACTTTCTGTGATACCGTTTATGCTCCCAGCAATCTGGCTGATTCAGCCATTTTTATTTCAGGATATGTGAGAGCCGGATCGGCATTTTTGCCAAAAGGAATGGCTGTGCTTTTCAGGGAAACAGCATCGGGAGAATATGTTGCTGTTCAAACTTGTCTGATAAATTATGGTTTCTATTATTTCGAACCGGCCAATTATGGAAATTATCTTATTTATGCTGTTCCATATTTTGAGGCAGAATATTATTTTCCGGTTTATTTCCCGACTTATTATGGAAATGATGTTTTCTGGGAAAATGCAAATGTCATCAATGTAAATGAACCTCTGATTAACTACCTTGACATCAATCTGGAAAAATGCACCACCTTAATATACGGAGAATCTGAAACCGATGGTTATGTTAATGTGGGTGATGATGCAGATTTCGAATATAGTATTTTTGGAGAGCAGTGGTTTACCGAAGACAGCACACGAAACAGAAACCTGATTATCGGTCCGGCCCGAAACATTCCGGTTTTGCTGCTCGACAACGAATACAATCCTTATCGTTTCGTTCTCACTGATTCATCAGGCTATTTTTCATTCTCAAAGCTTCCTTTGAGTGATTTTATTCTTTATCCCGAAAAAGCAGGACTTGTTACTTATCCGGCAAGTATTTCCTTTAACGAATCGCGTACTTCAATTCTTGACAGACAATTTATTATCAGAGCCGAAGATATTTTTTATGATGTTACAGACATTCCCGAAAACCTGATGGTCGATTACAGTATTTATCCCAACCCTGTGATCGATTATCTGAATATCAGGTTTAAGGAAGAAATGAATATGCCTGTTCAAATTTCAGTTTTTAATTCACTGGGTCAAAAGTTAATGATGAAGATTATTAATCAAACCGGATCGGGTGAAATTAAGGTTGATTTTTCTCACTTAAATAGCGGCATGTACAATCTTGAAATTTCATTTGGCAACAACCAAAAAATTATCAGGAAAATAGTGAAGTAAGGGACATCTTTTAACACGCTATTTACACCACGATTCAACTAATTTTTCGTTTTCGGATAAATTTCCGATCATAAAAGATTTGCTCGCTTTCAATGCTGAAGAAAAATCAATCAACTCTTTTTGAACGCCTTTTTTTCTGATGTAATTGGAATGTATAAAATAAAAATTACTGCCATCCCTGGTTATAAAACCGGTATGAAAATCAAGTCCAATAATAAAAACAGAATGGTCGGGCTGGCCGGATATGTATTCTTTAAGGGTTTCAATGTTGCCGGTACGCTTGATGTTTACGGTTAGTTTTTCAATCATTACCGATGAAACCTGTTGAGCCAGTTTAACCCTTTCAATTTCAAAACCCGCATCAAATAAAACTGTAGTTACGAAATATCCGCAGGCAATTTCCCCATCACCCGGAGTTCTTGTTGTACCATTGAAATCCCATTTTGTCCCGATCCAGTAATCAGGCATTTCCTCCGAAATTATTTTGAACAACAGTTCTTTTTTTTCTTTTAGTCCCTTGCGGCTGTAATCCTTTTTTATATCCGACAATTGTTTCAAATACTCCTCATAAGTTACCAATTGACCCCCTGATTGCCTTTTTGCTGAACAGGAAATCAAAATCAAAAAATACATAACTAAAAAGCACCTTGATAATTTCATATTATTGTAATCTGATATTTATTATAAATATTTCGCATCTTAATTTCAAAATGAAAAAAAACAAAAGTTCATAATTTTTCTCTATTTTTATTAGAATTGATTATTATAAACATCTAAATTTATAAAAATTTTCAGAAACAATATTAAATGCAAAGCAACATTCCACTTGCTGAAAGATTAAGACCAAAAAACCTGGATGATTATATTGGGCAGGAACATCTTGTCGGAAAAAATGCCATACTCCGGAAATCCATTGACAGTGGAAATATTCCGTCCATGATTTTCTGGGGTCCTCCCGGAGTTGGAAAAACAACCCTGGCTCGAATCATTGCAACCCATTCAAAAAGGTCCTTTTACACGCTCAGTGCTGTAAACTCGGGAGTTAAAGATGTGCGTGAGGTTTTTGAAAAAGCGGAAAAGCAGAAATTTTTTAACAATCCCAATCCCATACTTTTTATTGATGAAATTCACCGTTTCAACAAGTCACAGCAGGATTCACTTTTGGGAGCTGTAGAAAGCGGAACCATAACACTGATCGGAGCAACCACCGAAAATCCCTCCTTTGAAGTAATCACTCCGCTTTTATCGCGCTGCCAGGTATATGTGCTCAAGCATTTTGAAAAAAATGATCTTGAAAAACTTATTGAAAAAGCCATCAGCACCGATACGTATCTTAAGGAAAGAAAAATCGTTGTAAAGGAAAATGAAGCCTTGTTGAGGTTTTCAGGGGGAGATGCACGAAAACTGCTTAATATTCTTGAGATTATTGTCAACTCAGAAACAGCAAAGCAAATTACAATCACCAATAAAAAGGTAGTCGAGAAACTGCAGGAAAATATTGCTATGTACGATAAATCGGGCGAGCAACATTTCGATATTATTTCAGCTTTTATTAAATCCATACGCGGTTCAGATCCCAATGCTGCGGTTTACTGGCTTGCCAGAATGCTTGAAGGGGGCGAAGACATCAAGTTCATCGCCCGCCGCATGGTAATTCTCGCAGCAGAAGATGTTGGTCTGGCCAATCCCAACGCCCTGTTGCTTGCCACAAGTTGTTTTCAGGCAGTATCTATGATCGGAATGCCCGAGGCAAGGATCATACTTTCCGAAACAGCGATTTATCTGGCAACATCACTTAAAAGCAATTCCTCGTATCAGGCCATCGATGCAGCCATTGATCTGGTTAAGAAAACCGGAGATTTGCCTGTTCCTTTGCATATCCGGAATGCTCCAACAAAACTTATGAAGGATCTTGAATATGGAAAAGGGTATAAATATGCCCACAGTTATGAAGGCCATTTCACCGATCAGCAATTTCTTCCCGAACAATTAAACGGCACCAGATTGTACAGTCCGGGAGAAAACACCAAAGAAGCAGATATTCTTAAGTTGATGAACAGATACTGGAAAGACAGATATGGGTATTAACAGTCAATTATTACTTTTGTAACCCGAAACAAAGCAGGTATGATAAAATCGAAAATACTGGTTATTGATGATGAGGATCAGCTGAGAAAGGCTTTGAGCAGGATACTTGAACTTGAAGGTTATCAGGTTTATCAGGCGGTTAATGGTTCATCCGGATTGAAAATTCTGGGACAGGAAAAGGAAATTGATCTGGTCATTTGTGATGTAAAACTTCCTGATATTAACGGCATACAGGTACTTGAAAATATTAAGACACACGGATTTGATTGCGAAGTAATACTAATCACTGCCTACGGTACCATCCACGATGGCGTACACGCAATGAAGATTGGCGCTTTCGATTATATTACCAAAGGAGATCAGGACGAACACATTGTGGTAACCGTAGAGAAAGCAATTGAAAAAGCCAGATTGAAAAAGAGAATTTATGAACTTGAAGACAAGCTTGAAACACGATACAGTTTTGACAGGATTTTAGGCAATTCGCAGGCAATAAAAAGTGTAAAGGATATGGCCCATAAAGTTTCACCCACTGACTCAACTGTACTACTGTTGGGAGAAACCGGTACCGGAAAAGAATTATTTGCCCAGTCGATCCATAATGGGAGCCGGCGAAAGGACAAATCTTTTGTAGCAATCAATTGCAGCGCCTTTCCAAAGGAACTTCTTGAAGCCGAAATGTTTGGTTACAAAAGGGGATCTTTTACAGGAGCTATTTCAGACAAAAACGGTTTTTTCAGCGAAGCCCATGAGGGAACACTTTTTCTTGATGAAGTTTCGGAAATGCCGCATGACCTGCAGGCAAAACTATTAAGGGTTTTGGAAGAACAAACATTCACTCGCATCGGAGAAACAAAACCTGTGAAAGTGAACGTCAGGATCATTGCTGCCACTAATAAGGATCTGATGAAAGAAATGGAAGCTGACCGTTTCAGGCAGGATTTGTATTATCGGCTTTCGGTTTTCAATATTAAACTGCCTTCGCTCAGAGAGAGAATTGAAGATATTCGAGAACTTACTGATTTCTTCATCAAACAGTATTCCTTAAAAACCAAGAAAAAAATTAACGGAGCAACGCCTGAATTTTATGAAATCCTGAAAAAAAATTCATGGCCGGGAAATACCCGCGAATTGAAAAACATTATCGAGCGCGCAGTTATTCTATGCGATGAGGAAATACTCATCCCTGCTTTGTTGCCCAATGAAATAAAAACACTTGGTAAAAGAAGTTTTATTTCAGAGTCAGACCTTATCGACGATCTTGAAAAAAATCACATCAGAAATGTTTTGGATAAGTGTGGCTGGAACAAAACCCGGGCTGCAGAGAAACTTGGAATTGGTATCCCAACACTTTACAGGAAGATAGATCAGTATGGGCTGGAAAGATAAACCATTTCAAAATAATATGGTGTCTTTTATTTTGATAGGGTGTTCTTGGAAATCTTTTTTGTATTAAAAATCATTTATATTTATAATCTGCTTATTATCATGTATTTGCAATTGCAATTTGCAATGAAGCATATTTTGGCATTTAAATAGTTATGCAATTCCCTTATTTAATAATTTACTTTGCAGGTAAATTATAAAAATAAGCAAAATGATAAGGTTAAGCATCAGAAAGAAATTGTATTTCGGCTTCGGTTTTCTTACCGTAATGATTGTGCTATTATGGGTTACAGGCTCATATTTTATTTCCAATCTTTCGGACCGTTCCGAAGCCATGCTTCATGAAAACTATCAGTCAGTGGAATCTGCCGAATATCTTGTCAAAACTATTGATGAGATCGAAAATTTGCAGATGGAAATAATTTTTTATGATCGCTCCACTGAAAATATTGATAGCATTGAAAAAGAAAAACAACGCTTTGAGGAACATCTCAAAGACGTGAATAATAATATAACCGAATCGGGCGAAAATAATCTGGTTGAATCTCTTAACCAGTCCTATGGATTGTTTGTTAAAATGCTGGATAAAAGTTTGAATGACACAACAAATGCCAGAGTTTTTTTCTTTGAAACTCTTTTGCCGCAGTATAAAAAAGTCAGAAACGATATTATAAAGGTTTCAGATAAAAACCGCAACGCCATTATTTATAAAAATGATTCATTGAACCGGACTGCCAGCAGGGCATTTCTTTTACTTTCACTTATTGGTGCGGCATGCTTTTTTATAGGAGCTTATTTTTCTTTGATTTACCCGAAAAGTATTATCAGGCCACTGAAGCAGCTTACAGCCGGAATCAGGGAAATTGCAAACAGGAATTATGAACAAAAGCTGGATTTTAAATCGAGGGATGAATTGGAAGAGCTTGCCGGAGCATTCAATTCAATGGCCGGAAAGCTGAACGAGTACGAGCATTCAAACTTGTCGCAATTGCTGTTCGAGAAAAAGAGAACCGAAACCATCATCAATAATATGAATGATGCCATTATCGGACTCAATGAAAATTTTGACATCATTTTTTCAAATCTTCTGGCATGTAAACTTATTGGTGTAAGTTCAAAGGAAATTACCGGAAAAAAAGTATCCGAAGTCATTGGCTTAAATCGTTTGCTCAGAGATATTTTCAGCGATTTTTCTGATAATATGTATATTGAAAAACCTGAGTTTTCGTCTATTAAAATTGTTTCTGAAAACAAGCCTGCATATTATTCGAAAGAGGTTTTTCAGGTATTGCTTTCCGGTGAAGGAAGCAATATTACCCCTGCAGGATATGTCATTATCTTGAAAAATATTACTCGTTTTCTTGAACAGGATGAAGCCAAAACTGATTTTATTGCAGCCATCTCACACCAGCTGAAAACACCTATTGCCTCCTTAAAACTTAATCTTAAACTGCTCAGCGATTCGAGAATTGGAAATCTGAATTCAGAACAATCCGAGCTTATTGAGACCTTGAAAGGTGAGACCGGAAAAATGCTGAATATCACCTCAGAATTATTGGAAATCAGTCAGATCGAAACAGGAAATTTCCGATTTGATCTGAAGCCCGTGAATCCTGTTCAGGTTGTTGATTATATAAGGGAATCATCAGAAAAACAAGCAGCAGAAAATAACATTTTTATTGAATATATTTTACCTGAAACACTTCCTCCCTTTTTTGGAGACAATGAGAAAACCGCATGGGTGCTGCTAAATTTAGTGAATAATGCCATTCAGTACTCCGACAAGGGCAGTAAAGTACGCATAGAGCTGAAGGCAAATAACAAGTTTGTTGAGTTTTGTGTGGAGGATTTCGGAAAGGGAATTTCTGCTGAGTACCTCCCAAGAATTTTCGACAAGTATTTCAGGGTACCAGGGTCGGTTTCAAAGGGAACCGGATTAGGATTGTATATCTCAAAAGACATAATAACCAAACAAAATGGGGAAATCTGGGCCGAAAGCTCTCCGGGTGCGGGGAGCAGGTTCTGTTTCAGGTTGCCCCTGAGTAAAAAAATCATTTAAAATGAAAAACACATACCGAAGAAAAACGAGAATTGAAAAAAAGACCAATTACCCAACAAACAACCCACAGGGGCGCATTGACTGCAAAGTCAACTTTACAAGTCTTTAATTCAATTCTCTTTCGGTATGAAAATCAATTATCAAAATATTTTCTTCGTTCTAAGCAGGATTTTTCTGATTGAAGTTTTTGCTGTATTATCCTGTATTATAATCGCGCTTATTTACAATGAACCGATTACCCCATTTGTATATACATCAGCTATTCTTCTTGCATTGACTGCCGCTCTTATGCATTTTACACGCACTTACAAGGTTGAAAAAATCTATGTCAGGGATGCTTATTTAACCGTAACCCTGGCCTGGTTGTTTACGGCAGTTGCAGGAGCACTTCCGTATCTTTTCAGCGGTTCAATACCTTCTTTTACAGATGCGTTTTTTGAGTCGTCATCAGGTTTTACCACAACCGGGTCATCAATATTAAAGGATATAGAAATCCTGCCCAAATCCATTTTGTTTTGGCGCAGCATGACTCATTGGGTAGGCGGAATAGGAATTGTTGTTCTGGTGATTGTGATTGTACCCTCGCTTAATATTGGCGGACAGAGTTTATTTTCCCTTGAATCATCATTTCAGGAAAAGATCCACGCCCGCACGAAGACCGTTGCCCGAAGTCTGGTCCTGATTTATGTCGGCCTGACAGTTTTACAGATTATCCTGTTGATGGCAGGAAATATGAACTGGTACGAAAGTATCTGTCATGCCTTCGGAACGGTAGCCACTGGAGGTTTTTCACCTAAAAACAGCAGCTTTATCGAGTATTCACCTTATCTGCAATATGTAACTGCAATTTTCATGTTACTGGCAGCAACAAACTTTGTAATCCATTTCTATTTTGTTACCGGAGATTTCAGGAAAATAAAGCAAAATGATGAATGGAAGTTTTTTATCACATTTGTGTTAGCAGTGACATTGATTGTAACCTTTATTCTTTATCAAAACCGTGAATTCGGACTGGAAAAGTCATTCAGGGATGCTTTTTTTCAGGTTATATCCATTATTTCGTGTACCGGTTTTGTTTCTGATGATTACATGCTTTGGCCCACAACCGGCTTGCTGATAATTTTTTTCATCATGTTTGCAGGAGGCAGTGTTGGATCAACCAGCGGAGGTATAAAAATGCTCAGGCATATGATTCTGGTCAGGGGATTGAAAAAACAGTTCAATAAATTAATGAATCCACATTCGGTAAATCCGGTAAAAGTAAATGGAAAGGCTCTGAGCAGCAATACTACACAAGCCGTTTATACATTTATCGTTTGGTATTTTCTGGTATTTTTAGCCGGCACAATGTTGATGGTTGCCATTGGAACAAATATTCAAACCTCAGCAAGCAGTGTAGCTACCACCATGGCAGGAATTGGTCCGGGACTCGGCTCAGTCGGTGCCGTGAGTAATTTTTCAGAAATCCCGGAAGCCGGAAAAATATTACTGGCGTTTTTAATGATCATTGGCCGTTTGGAGCTATACACATTTCTGGCTATTTTCAGCAGGTCATTCAGGAATAAATAATTTTTCGAAAAAAATTTACAAGAATTGTAAAAATTACATATTTTATATACATCTGAATAATAGGGTATTACAAACAATTGTAAAAAAAAATTAGTGTCGAACTAAAAAAAAAGTAATTTTACCTGGTCACTTTTTAATGATGTTTGTATCTTATTAATGAAAGGAAGATATTCTGACGAAATAATATATCAGGGAATTAAAAACAACAGCCCTGAAATAACCGGGTACATTTATGAAATGTATTGGATTGAAGTACAAAATATTATTTCAGGAAAGGGCGGCACAAAATCCGAAGCAAAGGATGCCTTTCAGAGTGTAATGTTGAAGTTGTATTTAAAGATTAAAAATGGAGAGATTAATATTAGTGATTTTAAAAGTTATTTTATCAGATCTTGTGTAAATGAGTTTTTTTATAACAGAAGGAACCATAATAAGAAAATCGAACTTAAAGAGAGCGACAATGAGATAATTGAAGAAACTGATGAGGTTGAAGAATTCAAATCAATTGAAATAGCCTTAAAAAGTTTCAATTTGCTCAGGGAAGAATGTAAAAGAATTTTAATCTTAAGAAGTCAGAATCTTTCTTATATAGAAATTTCGAAGTTATTGAAATTAAAAGGTGAATCATCGGCCAAAAAAAGAAGAGAACGATGTCTGAAATATTTTTTCGGGATTTACTCTAAAATGAAAAAAAATGATTCGGAATAAAAGACATATAGATTTAGTTTACCGGTATCTGGATGGAGACCTGGCAGATGATGAATTGTCGGCATTCCGCATGGAACTGAGCGAAAATAAGGATTTGCAGGAAGAGTTAAAGTTCCAGGAACTCATGAATAAAATCCACAGGGATCAGCCGTTAATTGATTATTATAATCAGATTGAGGTACTCGGAGAAAAATATTCATCCAATAAGGCCGGCAACCGCTCTCTGAGATTAATCTTATTCAGTTCTGCTGCGGTGATTATTCTTATTGCAGCATCATTGCTAATTCTAAAATATACTAAATCAGAACAATTTGACAGCAAAAAGGTAATTGCCGAATATGATGAACTAATTGATGCCGGAACATATTCCAGAGGTAATGAAGACACGCTTACCGACGGATTCAGAGCATATGATGCCGGAAATTACAAAGAAGCTGTTCTTTTATTTACACAGGAATTGAATGTCAATCCCGAAAATGACCCGGCTCTTTTTTTTCTGGGTCTGTCATATTTTGAAAGCGGCCAATATGAAATTGCTGCAAAAAAACTTGAAGAAATCATCCTGAAGGGGAACGATTTGTTTTATGATGCAGCAGAATGGAAACTGGCTTTATGCTATCTGCAACTTGATAAAAACGACGAAGCCATAAAACTGCTTAATAAAATTGTTGAAAACAAACAGTTTAAGGAAAGCGAGGCCCTTGAAATACTGAATATTCTAAAATAGTTTTACCTGCTCGACTTTCCAATAGTATTTCATATTACATAAGAAATATTCAGATGTAAATTCATCTTTTTCAGTGAAATATTTGATAATTTTCAGATCAGGTAATCAGTTAGTTAAGAAATATTTGATTTTTTTTTGTGGAAAACAAGCAAAAAAGTGCATACTAATGCGTACTAAGTGCATCTTATTGTTGAAAGGAAAGGGTATTTCAACCTTTCACAAAAAACAGCGGAAGCCGAAAAGCTTAAACAGAGTAGGCAATTTTAAAAAACAATATTATGAGCACTTATGAGCTTTATTTAAAAAGAAGGATGGATGATCCTGATGATCCACCAACAATTCCTCCACCACCTCCACCACCTCCACCAAAAAGGTATTAAAAAAAAGCAGGAATAACCTGCTTTTTTTTTTGTTTTTTTATAAGTTTGAGCCAATGAAAGGAATTTATTTCTTAATATTATTTACTGTTTCGGGTATTTGCATTTCACAAGATAATAATGCTGTTTTCCAAGTCAATAAGTTGGATACAATGATAAATAAAAAAGAATTTGCAAGTGCCGTTAATTTTTTTTTAAATAAAAAGAATAAATCTATAGAGTCTATTTACGGTGAAGAACGAATAAAATACCTTGAAAAATTCTATTTCTGCCTGAATACACTAGCATTTCAAAGCCAATGTAATAGTGATTATTATTTAGCTGAAATTTATTATAAACAATCCCTAAAATACCAGTTTATTTATAATTGTTTCACTGAAAACATGATTGAAAACATTTATTTCCTATTAGGCACAAATTACTATTATTCAAGAAATTACAAAAAGGCAAAAGAACTTTTGGTTTTAGCTAGAAACAGTCATCTGGTCGATGATATTCTTATGGTAAAAATAAACTTATCTCTAGCCTATGTTTATCAGAACTTAAATGAGTATAAAAATGCTAAACAAATTTTAGATCATTCCATTAAAATACTTAATCAATTTCCAGAGCATATCAGTGAATTGTCCTCAATTTACGGCGGATATGGTCTTTTATGTTTATCTGCCAATAACAATTCAGATGCAGAGGAGTATTTCAAACAATCTTATAATTTATTGAAGCATGATGAAAAAAAATTCAATAGCGAACTGATAAGTATATTAAATCATCTGGCATTTTTCTATAAGAATAATGGTGATTTTGAAAAATCTGTATGCTACTTTCAAAAAGCATTGAGGCTCTTTGATTCTGATATTGATACAGCTTATATTTATTCAATCCCTAAGTTTAATAAAAAAGCCTTCGACGAAAGACTACTCTACGCCCTGCGCTACAAAGCCCATGCGCTATATTGCTTATATAAATACCAAACCGGAAATATCAGAGACCTAATTGCTGCATACAACACATTTGAACTGACTTTTGATGTAATTGGCAGGACACGTGGGGACTTTTATTCTGAAGAAAGCAATTTCTTTTTTGCATCAAGCTTTAAGGAAACTGTGGACAATGCAATAATTACTGCCTACGAACTGTATAAAATTCATAAAGAGGAAAAATATCTGAAAAAAATGTTCGAGTATTCCGAAATGGCTAAATCATCATTGTTGTTAAAATCAATTGCAGGGGCTTTGAAGAACCGAATGGACGGGGTGCCGGCTTCATTAATAGAAAAGGAGCGCAAATTGAAATATGATATTGCCGTGCTTAAGGCAATTGCCGAAAAAAGTAATGAAAAAGATCTGGTCGAGACTGAAAATAAACTGTTTGAAAAATTTTATGAGATTGAACTGGTAAGGGAAAAAATGAAAAAATACGAAAAAAGCAGTACCGAAAAATACACCCTGCCATTCGTTCCCATTGAAGAAATACAAAAGAAGCTGGAATCTGACAAAGTGCTCATCGAATATTGTCTTACCGATTCAATGCTTTTTACTTTTGTTATTGACCACAATCAATTAAATGTAAAAGCTGTGACTATTGACAGTGCTTTTTTCAGCGACCTTTTTGAAATAAATTCTTTAATCAGAGGCTTTAATATTGGAAAAGTTAACACAGGCTCCTTTGAAAAATTTGCTGAAACATCACACAGACTTTATAAAAAACTGATTTATCCTGTTGAAAAAGAAATTAATGGCAAGAGACTTGCAATCATTCAGGATACCCGATTAAACCAGATTCCCTTTGAAATTCTTATAAAAGAAAGAAAAAAAGGACATGGTTTCAGAAATGCTCAATATCTTATCAGGGATCATGCAATCAGTTATGATTATTCGGCCTACCTGTCCTTCTACAGAAAAAAAACATATACTGCCCGAAAAAATTTTATTGCCATTGCTCCTGATTACCAACATTCCCTGATCAGCGAAAATCCCTTCTACCCCGAAATTAATGGCAAATTTCTCCCCCGGCTCAAATACAACAAAAGGGAAGCCGGTGATGTATCTGAAATTATGGGTGGCAACTGTTTAATAAACAATGAAGCCAATGAAAAAAATATCAGAAAAGCTTTAAGCGAATATAAAGTTGTGCATCTGTCAGGACATTGCCTAGTAAATAAAGAGGAACCATTGTTCTCGGCCTTTGTACTTTCCGGAAATACAGATTCTCTCTTTGATAACCTGCTTTATTCCTATGAAATTTATAATAGCGAAACCCTGGCAGATATGGTAGTCTTAAACGGTTGCAATACCGGAAGCGGAAAAATCATGAATGGTGAGGGTGTCCTCGGTTTGGCAAGGTCTTTCCTGCAATCGGGCGCAAAGTCGGTCGTTGTTTCTTTGTGGAATGAAGACGATGTTTCCGGATACCTGATAATTAAAAACTTTTACAGATATTTAATAAAAGGTAATCCAAAAGATATTGCTATGCAAATGGCTGTAAACGAATATTTGTCACAATCAGAAGCAATGAGCTGCCATCCATATTTTTGGGCAGGTATCTCCGTAATTGGGGATACCGGCAACATTGTACAAAAAAAAGGAACTGACTCCTCCGACACAGTATACATTCTTTTAATCGCCATTTTGGCTTTAACCCTATTTTCCGTGTTCTTGATTCTTAAAAAAAAACTCGAAAATAAAAAATTATTGTCCTGACAATCTACATCTTACAAATATGTAGAAAAAAATATCAGTTTTTACTGTCTACTTTTCAGGGTTTACTGCATCCTATCTATGGAAGAAGTATCGGATAGAACAGAATGGTGAGACTATGAAAAGTTCAAAAGTTCAATTCCCAATTCATCAACCGAAAGGTGAGGGCCTTAGTGCCCTTGCCTTTTGGTATTTTATTTTAAAAGTGATAAATTAATGGAGCTTATGACAGGAGTGGTTTTTTTGTTTAATAAAGCTAAAGGGTTTGGCTTTATTATTCCTTCAAATGGGGATAAGGAAGTTTTTTTTGAAAGTACAGAATGTCAACCCGGAATTGATCAGGGAGACAAGGTGTCATTTTACATTTGTAAAGAGAATAATGTGGAACTTGCAAAAATGATCAAACCACTGTCAATTGATAATGAACTACCCCGCCGCAGAGCAGCGGGGTATCAATAAAATATATATCTATTCGCCCCGCTGGCTAGCGGGCGGAGTATTAATCCCATTTCAATAAGAGAAATTGGCATAAACAGATTCCAAATTGTAGAAATTTAAAGAACTCTTCTCAACCTTCACAAATATCTGCTAAAACCTGCTAAAATAAAAAATCCTTGTTTCACTTTGATCCATAGTCCTTTGAATCAATAAAATTATTCAAAGTTGTACGGTAAACTCCTGCCCAAGGCCGGAGTTTTGTCTTTAACCGTCAAAACAGCATTTTGTTGTTTTTCCAAAAAATATTTATCATAAATACAAACAAAGTTTTGTCAAAAAATGACTTCTAATTAATTCATTTATAAGAAAATAAAAAAAAGAAAAAAACATCTTTTTTTATAAACCTTTATAGTAATTTTGCGTATAAAATCATCAGGTAAAAATACCTGCTGAATTAAGTAATTTGACTCTATAAAATTGGCCATATATGAAAAACGTTTTACTTTTTATCTTTATATTCTGCATTTCATCTGCTCTTGATGCCCAGGGCATAATGTGGACAAAACATTTTAACGGTACCGGTCAAAACCAGCCTACCTCCGTAATCATGGATGATAACGGCAATTATTACATCTATGGAAACTTTAACGGAACGGTTAGTCAGGACGCAATTTCGTACAGTTCCTTTGGCGGTTCACAGGATATTTTTCTGTCGAAATACAATTCACTGGGCGAAGTGCAATGGATAAAGCAAATTGGGGGAACCGGGGTTGAAACAGCTGTTAGTCTGTTGTTAAGCGCCGATGGAAGTTCCCTTATTTTATCGGGTCAAACTAATGGAACCTGTGATTTTGGAGGTACATCTGTGACAACTGTTGGACTAAATGATATTTTTCTGGCTAAATTCTCTTTATCGGGCAACTGTCAATGGGCCAAAAACGTGGCTTATGGAGCTACTCATCAGATTAATGGGGCAATTGCCGAGGATAACAGCGGAAGTATTGTTATGACCGGTATTTTTATTGATGCAGTAACATTTTATGGCGGTTCAGGCAGTCTTTCTTCATCATATTCCGGATTAAGGCAAATGTTTATTGCCAAGTTCGATTCGGGGGGTAATTTTACCTGGTCAAAACTTGTTGGTTGCAGTGATGCTGCCAATTCCTCAAATATTAAATCAGTTACCAGCTATAATGGCGAATATTATTTTACCGGGTCATATGTTGGAAACCTCG
This sequence comes from Bacteroidetes bacterium GWF2_38_335, assembly GCA_001769535.1. GTDB lineage: Bacteria > Bacteroidota > Bacteroidia > Bacteroidales > GWF2-38-335 > GWF2-38-335. Next base: position 86,875 of record MEOH01000006.1, on the reverse strand, counting down.
ATATTAACGGAACTGCTATTTCAAATTCAACCGGTTTTACCGATGGAGTATTGTTTAAAATGAACAGCAGTGGCACGGTACAATGGGTCAAACAGATTACCGGCAATGATAATGCTGAAATCGTTTACCGTCATACAATGGATGAATCGGGTAATTTATACCTTACCGGGCATTTCATAAGTAGTACTGTTAACCTTGACGGTACTATTTTGACAAATACCTCTGCAGGAACTTACGATGTATTTATTGCAAAATATAATACCAACGGATCAGTACAATGGGCGCAATCTGCAGGATCAACAGCTGATGATAAATGCCTTGATATTACTTTCAAAAATGGAAAAGGTGTTGTGACCGGCAGTTTCGGGGGAGCTATTACTTTTGGCACCTCTACCCTTTCATGGACTGCACTAATTGATGCTTTTATTGCTGAATTCAATACTTCGGGCAATTTTACTTCTGGCATTGGTATCTCGGGCGGGGCAAATGATACCGGTGAAGCTTGCTTTTATAATTCAAACGGAAGAAATTACATAACTGCCGGCGATTTTTATTCCGCATCAGTTACCATCGGTTCAACCACACTGACAAATTCCACAACCGATAACTCAAAGCGCGATGCCTACATAATGAAGTATGGATGTTTTGATGATGTAAACCTGACTGTTACTCCGGTTAGTTGCGTTGATGACCTTGGAATCCCAATTGAAAATGATGGAGCTATTACGGCTACTCCAACTACCGGGAGTGAACCTTATACTTATTTATGGTCAAACGGAGCAACAACTGCGACAGCATCAGGTTTAGGACTGGGGAATTTCTCAGTTACAATTACAGGTGCTTATGGTTGTTCACTGACAGCAACTGCAACGGTTACAAATCTGCCGGCCTTACAGGCAGCCATTACTTCCTCATCCAATGTTTTGTGTAATGGAGGTGCCACAGGGTCTGCGACTGTTACTGCAAGTTTGGGTGTTGCTCCTTATAATTATACCTGGTCCAACGGAGCGGCAACATCAACTGCAACCGGTTTAACAGCTGGAGCATATACCGTTACTGTATCAGACCAGTGTGGAAATATGGTTATTAAATCAGTAACCATTACTCAACCTACAGCCGTTTCAGTTTTCAAAACGCTAACAAATCCGACCTGCTACGGCTATTCAAATGGCATAGTTAACTTAACTGTCACAGGAGGTACATCTCCATACAGTTTTTTATGGTCAAATGGTGCCACCAGCGAGGATATCACCGGAATACCTGCCGGAACATATAATGTAACAATTACTGATGGTGCCGGATGTACAACATCATCCTCGTCTGTACTTGCCCAACCTGTTCAATTAGTTGCAACAATTACCTCGCAAACAAATGTTACCTGCAATGGCGGGTCAAACGGAACTGCAACTGTTACTGCTTCAGGCGGATCAGCTCCCTATACCTATCTTTGGAACGATCCGGCCCCGGCTCAAACCACTTCAACTGCGACCGCGTTGACTGCTGGAACATGGACAGTTACGGTGACCTCCCTCGGGGGATGCACTGCATCTGCTTCGGCAATAATAACACAACCTGTAGCCATGACTGCCTGGATTTCATCACAAACAAATGTTACCTGCTTTGGTTTTGATAATGGTACTGCTACTGTTTCATATTCGGGCGGAACTGGCTCTGTTTCGTATTTATGGAACGACCCGGCTCCTGTTCAGACAGCAGCAACAGCCTCTAATTTGGGTCCCGGGAATTACAGTGTAACTGTTACCCGGACTTCTGGTTGCGCAATTGCAAATGTTACCATTACTGAACCTGCTGATCTGATTTTAAATATTCAAACTGTTCAATGTGATAACGGTTCATGTAATGGTATTGCCACACAGGTTGTAACCGGAGGCACTACTCCATACTCTTATCAATGGAAACTTGGATCATTTTCTTACAATACACAGACTTTAAGCGGAATGTGTTCAGGTTCCAATTATCGAGCTATTGTTACCGATGCAAATGGTTGTCCAAAAGAAAGATCAAAAATCAAAATACCTTCATGCGGAATACCGGCTCTGTCAGCAAGTTCTTTGGAGTTCACTGTCTTCCCAAACCCTGCGAAGAATATGATTAGCATTATTATTGATGATGATGATTTTATTGGAAATCCAGAAAACATTAAATTAGAACTGATCAATCAAATGGGACAATTGGTTTCTGTTGAAGAAAAGGAAATAGTTGTGGGTGTTGAATTTAATAAAGACCTTTCGGATCTTCCTCCCGGTATATATTTGATTGCAATAACAACAAAAAATGAGAGAGTCACAAAAAGATTAATTGTGCAGTAATAATGTAAATAATTTTGAACCTTTTTATTGATTAATTGTTACAGGATATGGTTTTTTTAGGACTGAATTATTAAATGCACAAATCCGAATTAAATAAAATTAATGAGTTAACAGAAGCAGGTACTAAAAAAACCTGGCTTTGTCCTGTTATTATTGAACTTAACTCGGAAAAAACATTGTCTGACGATTTTTATCAGGATGACGGTTATGGGCCTGGTTCCATCCTTTCTTAATTCGTATAACAAGCAAACTGTCCAAATACAATTGGGTTTTCAGGTATAATTACAAATCTGCAATCAAGTAAAAACACTTGTCTTTTCAGGGTTTTGGACGCTTGAATTAGTGGCCTTCATGCTCGTATCTTTGAATAAAAACCAACCTATGAGAGCAATATTTTTTACCCTGATGATTTTTCCGTTTGTTTTACAAGCACAACAGTGGCTGGATCAAATGGGAATACCGGTTGAAAAACAACCACAGCAAACTTATCAACCTAAATTCGCCGGCGAAGACTATCCAATTAGTCCGGTCCCAATTATCAAATCATTTTTATCTCCCACCTTAATGCCCACAGGAATTACCTGTAGCGGCACGTATTTATACGTAATCGGCTATAACGAATTTAAAATTTTCGTTGTTGATCCCATTTCCGGTGCCTTAATTGAGGAAATTCCCATTGACATACAAAGGCCATATGGAATTGATTACCAAGATGATAAATTGTATGTGATTGATAATGACAACAAGTTGTTGGAGATAATTCTGTTAGACGGCACTGTTGAACAGGTTATTCCTTTGGCTAACCCTGTATTTCCTGTTGGAATTTGTGTTGATGGAGATTCATATTGGATGAATGATACCAAAGGAACTACTGCAGTTTTTTCAGGTGATTCAACATTGAATTTTGATATTAATACAAATGAACTTCGAAAAGCATTTCCTGCTTATGCTAACTTTCCAACAGGCATTGTTTCTGATGGTGATTTCATGTGGATAACAGACAATACTTCACAAAGTACATTTAAAATTTCAAAGGGTGACTATGCAATAGTTGACAGAATACAGGCACCTGGAGGATCATATCCCAATGGTTTGTCGATTTGTAATATGGGATTGTGGTATGTAAACAATGCTACAGATTCAATTTACCTTGTTGAAGTAATAACAACCGGCGAAAACACTCCTGATTTAACAAAAGAGTGCGCATTGTATCCCAATCCAAATTCCGGGGTTTTTACAATTTCCTGGGAGGATGAAATTCCGGTTATGAATTTCAAAATGTACTCTTTAACCGGAGCAATGGTATTAAATAAAAATGTTTTTCGTAATGAACAATTGATTTGCAATGAACTTTTTGAAGGAATTTATATTGGTGAACTTTCTGATGGCAAAAACAGTAAAAAAACCATGAAAGTGATAATAAATAAATAATTTCTCAATTATTTGTGATTGAAAACAAAATTTATATTCTACTATTTATGAAATTTTGCCCCGGCAATTATGTAAAAATACTTTAATGTATTAGATTTGTAATATATCTTTTTTTAATGAAAAAAACTATCCTCCTGTTAGAAGATGAATATTCACTTGCCGAATTAATCAAAATAAAACTTGAAAGTTCGGGGTTTGAAGTTACAAATTTCTATCTGGGATCAGATGGATTAACGTTTTTGGAGAAAACGTGCGATTGCTTAATTCTTGCCGACTATCGTTTGCCTGATATGGATTGCAGTGAATTTATTTCTCATATGGAAGCAAAAAAAATTGATGTTCCGTTTTTAGTAATGACGGGGTTAAACGATCAAACCATTGGAGTGGAAATGATGCGGAGGGGTGCACTGGATTTTATTATAAAAAGCATCGGATTTATAGACAAAATCACTTATGTGGTCGAACGGGCTTATGAAGTTAAGCTTATGCACCAGGCCTTGAATAAATCCATAGAAAATATTAAGCAGAACGAACTTAAATTAAGGATATTTTTTGAAAATGTCGAGGATATTTTTTTCATCATGAATAAGTCGGGGGTTATTACAGAAATAAGTCCTTCTGTTTTTAAAATTCTTGGTTATCAGCCCTATGAAATTATCGGAAGTAAAATTCAAAATTATTTTTATAAGAATAGGGACTTTGGAATAATTAGTGAATCTCTTAAAAAAGACAATATCATAAAGTCATTTGAAACGCTCTTGGTCCATAATAACGGCTCTATTAAATATTTATCAATTTCATGCAGTCAGCTTGATACAGGAATTGCCGATTCTGTTATTATCGGGGTGGCTCAGGACATTATGCTGAAAAAACAGGCCGAGTTAGAGGTAATTAAAAAAGTTATGGAGGCCGAAGAAAATGAGCGGAAGAAAATTGCCTCTGCCATTCATGATGACATCGGACCTCTGATTTCGGTAATAAAAATGTATTTCGACAGATTATTATATTACTATGAAGATGCCGAGAAAAGAAAGGAAATTACCGGAAAAGCAAATGAAATAATTGCCACAACCATACAGAAAACCAGAGATATTTCAAACTCATTAATGCCAAATGTATTGGAACTAATGGGTCTGAAAAACGCCATTTATTCATTTGTTGATAAAGTATCTCCGGTTTGCCATACCAGTTTTGAATTGAATATTTCAATAGGTGACATCAGCAAGCCACTTGAAATTTTCTTGTATCGCACCTCCATTGAACTGATAAACAATTCCCTGAAACATTCTGAGGCTAAAAACATTTCCATTCATATTACAAAGGATGAAAAAAACCTTTCATTAACCTATCTCGACAATGGCAGGGGTTTTGACGATACAAACCTATACAATCCGGAAAAAATGCCAGGCCATGGTCTTATGAGTATCACCAACCGAATTTCAATGCTATCAGGTTCATATGAAATAAAATCAAAACCCGGGAAAGGGTTTTTTATGAAAATAGATTTTGATATTAATCTAATATAGTTAACTTTAGCATAAAAAAAGAACAATATGGTTAAGGTAATAGTTGTTGAAGATCATGAAATTTTCCGCAAAGGAGTTATTACTCTGTTGGAAGATATTAAAGATATCCAGGTTATTGGCCAGGCCGAAAACGGAGAAGCATTTATTAAACTTATAGAAAGAATAAAACCTGACGTGGTATTTATGGATGTAAGAATGCCGGTAATGGATGGAATTGCTGCAACAAAAAAAGGCCTTCAAATAGTTCCCTCAATGAAAGTTATTGCACTTAGCATGCACAGTGAAGAAGAATATCTTGAGCAAATGCTTGAAGCTGGGGCAATGGGTTTTCTCCTGAAGAATGTTTCAATGACGGATATTGAAAAAGCCATTCACACTGTTTTATCAGGCAACCGTTTCTTTTCCGAAGAATTGATGAATATCCTGGCAAGTAAATTCATTAAAAAACCCGAAACAACTACATCAGAATCAATTGTTTTTAGCGGACGTGAACATGATATCCTTAAACTTATTTGCGAAGGGTATACCAATGTTGAGATTGGAGAGAAGTTGTTTATCAGCAACCGTACTGTTGACGGACACAGGGCAAAAATGCTTTCAAAAATAGGTGCTGTAAATACGGTCGGACTGGTAATATATGCCATTAAAAACAAACTTGTAAGTATTTGAACTACCCCGCCACAGATCAGCTGGGTATCAATAAAACATTTTTTTTATTCGATTCCTCCGATATTGGAGTGATGGAGTATTAATCTCATTTACCCCGACAAATTTCTTTGTCGAGGGTTACTTCACCTTCGGTGTTCGTGAGAACGCTTACGCTTAGTTGTTCAACTTATCCCGACAAAATGTCGAGGACTTACAGTAAATTTCAATTCACTCCGTTCTTGAAATTTTAGTTTCACGAATAAAAAGGGACTGCATTTCTGCAGCCCCTTACCAACCTAACTATCAAGCAAATTAAAAATCACTGTGTGGCAATTATTAAATAAGATGCGGCAACCAGTGAAATAAACCCGATTACCCCACCCTTAATGGAGTTTTTCACTTTTTTATCTTTAGCTGTGTAGTTATATCCTTCCTGAAAAAGCGGATCAAGGACTATTGGCGTTTTTACTGGTGTTTGTTCATTAATTGCTTTGTAAGACATCCCCGTTTCATTTTCAATATTTGTAATTTCAGCATAATATCTGGTATTTATCAGAGAAAGCATTTCGGTATTATACACAAAGTGCGGGTCTTTTGATCCGGCCAGAAAAATATATGTGGCAGGTATTGTCATTCCCCAGAATCCCACAACACCTCCGGTTACGCCAAATAATACTCCGGCAAATGTGTTAAGCGGGGCTTTGAAATTTTCATGGGCATAGTTTTGTCCCATGAGATACACATACATTTCATCTGTTTGGAGATAATAGCCGTATGAAGTATCTCTTTTATAAAAATAATCTTTTTTGGTATCATTGTAGCTGATGCTGAATAAATCTTCGACATCTATTTTTTTAATTCTCATCCTGCCCTCTGTTTTGCAATAATAGACAGCTTTATTATCTGTTTTTTTAACTTCACCGCAGATTATTTTTCCATTCATAAGCAACAATGTATCCTGTGATTGTCCAACTCCATAAATCATTACTGAAATCATTATGGAAATTAATATTCTTTTCATTTCTTATAAGTTAGGTTTATATAATATTATACGATTAATGAACCCTATTGTTAAAGGTATAAATACCTGAAACATCAAGTATTAACATGTGTTTTTTGTTCACATTTTTATAATACTGTAATTGAATTTTTTATCACTACCCACAGCACTGATTACGATTTGGTATAAACCCGATGAAAGTCCGGTTACATCAAGCTGTGTTTTGTTTACCATATTGTACTCGCCCTTCAAAGAGCCAAGCTGGTTGTAAATTTTAACATTACATGCTAATCCGGGCTTGCTTGTCATGATGTTTATATAACTATCTGCCGGATTTGGATATACAAAACAAATTACATCGTTCATATCATTATTATTTAAGGTTATTGATTTTATCTCACTGTATGAAAAGGCATTGTCGAAGTCAATTTGCCTGAGTCTGTAATACACTTCTTCATCATGTTGGGAGATATTTCCAGCAAGATCGTCATTATAGGTGTACATTTTTTGAGTTTGCGAATTGCCCGAGCCTGAAACAAATGCACAAAAGTTCCAACTGATTAAATCTGTGCTTTTTTCAATATTAAAACCATAATTATCGGTTTCGGATAATGTTGACCAATTAAGCGCTGCGTAATTACCATCCCTTAAAACATTAAAATCGAATAATTCTACAGCCAGTGTAGAATTTAATCCTGAAACCAACCAGGGAGAGAATGTTGTGACTCCCGGAACTGTAACCGAAAAATCGCCTGAAGTTTGTCCGGGAAGCGGAGCATCCCATTCTGAAGTGGATGAATTCCATCTTTGAGCCAAAAGGTCTGTTAATGTTCCTGTTTCTGACTCCGAAGCTGTAAATGTAATGTCTGCTGTTCCATCAATACCATCTTTATCAATTTGCCAAAACCTGTCAATAATATTGGCTGAGTTATCATTTCCTGATAAGTCGTCAACATTTGTTACTGCAACAGGAGTTAATGGATACGGAGTGTTATTTGTGGCTGTTGAGTAGGTTGATGCTGTTACATTTCCGATGTTTCCGGCAGTGTGGTTGAAAATAACCGGAATGTAATTTCCCGACAAATTGCCAAATGGTATGGTGTATATATCAATAATATTTCCAATATTCCACTTTACGCGGCCAGAGTTGTCAGCCTGTTCGCTAACAATATAACCAGTTGTCCGGCTAACCGCCGAAGCTGAGTTGTTAATAATATAAAGCATGTTTGAATTTAATACCAAAGGGCCTTTTGTAAGAACAAGCATGTTATTTACCGAAACGGTACAGTTTATTCTGACTCCGGCTGTATTGTTTATTGCCAGATTATTGAATGCAGCATCACTCGTGCCGGAAATCACCTGCAAGCTGCTGCCGTTAAATGTCAATGATTGACCGTTGTCGGCCAGACTCCCGTTATTGGCAAAATTTCCATAAAATGAAATGCTGGAGCCGGGGTGTAATTTTAAGTTACCCGAATTTGTGAATTGATCTTGTGAGGATGCTTGAAAGTTCACAAAAAAACAAGTAAATAAGATAAAAAAAGCAGTTGTTTTCATGATTTTTAATTTACTGAGTGTTTGTGAACCATTGAACGTCCTGGAGAATATAAATATCGTTATCGGTTGTGCTGGTTATCCAAACCTCATAATAATCGCCAGCAACAGCATCGGGTATGTAAACATTTGTAGCCCACTGATAAGGATAACTTGCTGAAGTTATTTTAACAGTTATTTCTCCATATCTTAATGCAGGATTTCCGTTTTTAACCACAGCAACTGAAAATACTTTATTGGTATTTGTGCAAATTACATTTCCGGTAATATTCATTACCACATCCATTGAATTTGATGTCAGGTATGTTAGTTTATTGTTGGAAACCCCAAACTTACAGGTGTACTGATTGCTGTTGGTCCAGTTTGCCTTATACCAGGTGCCGGTGGTTGTAACTGTAGTGGTTGAAGCATTGTTTAGGACATTTATCTTGCTGTGTGGATTTTTAGATTCCATTCCTGCATTAGCAATAATAAATGCATCAGCATCCCTGCCATCCGACCTGGTGAAATCAAAACCACTGATAAAATACCCGGTATTATTCCACGAGTTGTTTGTGATTATCATAGTTTCAAAAGAAAATGTTGCCGGAACATATAAAACTCCGTATGCGCCTGCATTGTTGTTAAGGTAAGCACCAGAGGTAAGCTGAACCACTGCATTTGAACCTTTTTCCATATTAATTCCTTTTGTACAGGAAATAAAATCTGTTTCCGAAACTCTGAGTTTAACACCCGGGACATTTCCATGCAGTAAAACACCGCTGCCGGTGCAATTTGAAATATCACATTCGAAAAGCCATAGTTCAGCATTAGTCGAATCGAGGATTGCATTGTAGAAGCCATCAAATGTGCAGTCTTTGATTTCATGGTAAGTATCTTGGCCAACAAACCTGATTGCATCCTCACCGGGATTAGTTCCATAACTTGTAAGGGTTGTGCCATCGAACATTAACATTTTAAAATAACATTCGGATACACACCTGAACATGGGTAAATTTTCAAGTCCGCCAGATGCAGAAATAGAAGTGTGTCCATAACTTAATCCCTGTAAAGTAAGGGGATATGGCAAATCAATAACCTGAGTTTCAGAGAGTAAAAATTCGCTGTCTGCAAGTCTGATTGTTGTTGCCCCCATCATGTGTTCCTCAAGAAATTCAATAGCTTCTTTAAGGGTTGTCCATGAACTCGTTTCTGACACATCCATTAAATTGCATGCCCTGTTTATTTTTTCCTTTATTACCCAATTGCCTTCGAAAGCAACAAAAGTTTTTCCGGCCCAACGGTATAAAATAGCGGAGTTGATGCCGTCAATTAAAGCACCTGAAAAACCAATTACGGTTACCAGGTCTTTGTGGTTTCCGTTGTTTTTAATATTAATTTCCAGTCCGTTATCAGCAGCCGTTATTTCAGGCAGGGTAAGTGTTATATCGTTACTTGCAAGTACAATTGCGTCGGTCTTGAGTAAATTTGCGTTTGCAGTTTTAATAACCGTGTTTTTTAAATCGTTGGAACTTGAAATTTTAATCCACTTACTTCCATTCCAATAATAAAAGCCATCGGCAACTGAACCTCCCGATGAAAAAACAAGCATACCGGCAGGGACAGTTCCTGTTAGAGGAGATGCCAACCCAAGGTCGTTAAGGGCTACCCTTGGTCCTAAAAAACCTTTACTGGTGGTTTCAATTTCAAGAATTGAATTTTCATTAATTGAGTTTGGGTTGTTTCCTATTTTTACCTGTGCACTTGTTGCAAGGCTCAGAAAAGTTAAGAGGAAAATGCAGAATTTGTTTGATAGTTTCATATGGTTGTTTTAATGTGTTTTTCGAATTACTAAAGTAGTATAGAGCGAAATTATAATTCAGAGTATTCATACTGAAAAACACGATATTAACACCATATTTTGTATGCGTAAAATTGCGTTGCCTGAAAAAAGGAAAAGCTATTTTCGGGGTTTTATGTGCTAAACTTTAAGGAAAAAATTTACATAACTTAAGAACCTGCAACCGGGTTCAATATTTTCGAAATGTGAGAAAGCTAAAATCAAACCTTATACATCTTTCACAATTCTCAGATAAAAAATTTACCGATTTTTTCAAGCAGTTCATCTTTTACGGCCGGTTTTGAAATATAGTCATCAAATCCTTCTTCGAGCAATCGTTCATTGTCGCCCATCAAAGCATAGGCAGTGTAAGCAATAATATAAATATCCGGATTGTGTTGCTTTATCAGACGAGTGGCTTCAATTCCATTCATAATTGGCATTTTAATATCCATAATTATCAGTCTGATGTCTGGATTATCCCTTATGATGCTCACTGCCTCCTGACCATCGGTTGCCCTGATAATAGTTAAATCTGATTTTTCCAAAACAGTTACAAGGTAAAAGAAATTTAAGTCTTCATCTTCGGCAATTAGAATTTTATGTGCACCAAAATTATACTTGATTTCCTTGTTTTCATTAATTGGATTTTTTTCTGTTTTAGCAAGATTCTTTTTATACGGAATGGTAACAATAAATTTTGTTCCATATCCATATTCTGTTTCCAGTTCAATTTTTCCACCCATCAGTTCGGCAAATGCCTTAGTGATTGATAAGCCAAGGCCAGAACCTCCATAATCCATTGAAATATTGGAATCAGACTGAACAAACCTGTCGAAAATTCTTGAAATGTTTTCTTTTTTAATGCCTATACCAGTGTCTTTTACCCAAATTTCCAGCATGCTGTTTTCGGTTTTACATCCAAAAGATATTTTTCCTTTTTGTGTAAATTTAAAAGCATTATCAAGCAGATTGTTGATAATCTGGTAAAGTTTAAGCTCATCTGTTTTAATTACCGACTGCTCGAGATTTGGCTGCATAAGAAATTCAATTTCCTTTGAATTGGCTATAGGCAAATAGAAATTGTACAACTTAACAAACAAGTCAAGAACATTGCAGTTTACTTCGTTAATGGTTACCTGGTTTGTCTCAATTTTTGAGATATCAATTATATCGTTTATTATTCCAAGTAAACGATGCGATGAATTGACAATGATTTCGGCATATTTTTTCTGTTCCTCGCGGGTAAGGTTATTTCTTTTAAGCAGGTCGGCAAAGCCAATGATGCCATTCATGGGGGTTCTGATTTCATGGCTCATGTTGGCAAGAAAAGCAGTTTTCAGTTTGTCGCTTTCCTCTGCTTTTTCCTTTGCAACCAATAATTCAAATTCCATAACCTTACGTTCGGTAATATCAAAGCAATGTCCGATATAACCAATAAATTCTCCTTTAAAATTGTAATTTGGACTGCCAAGATCAAGAATCCATCTGTATTCGCCTTTATTGTTTCTTAACCGGTATTCCATTGAAAAAGGGACCCTTTTATCGAACGAATTCACATAGATTGACAGGCATTGATCAAAATCATCGGGATGTACACCTTCGGCCCAGCCGTTTCCAAGTTCCTGTTCAAGTGTGCGTCCGGTAAAATCAAGCCAGGGTTGGTTAAAATAGTTACATAATTTGTCAGTGCCCGATTTCCATATCAGAGCAGTTCCTGAATTGGCCAGCATCCTGTATTGTTGCTCGCTCTCGGCTATGGCCTCTTCGGCTTTTTTCTTAACAGTGATATCCTGTAAAATACAATGTGTTTTTTCAAAATTTCCGTTTTCGTCATACCCTACTTTCCCCTCGAATGAGATAAGTTTCCTTTCACCGTTTTTATGGATCATTTCAAATTCCACATGTGTTTTGCCTTTTTTCTTAAATTCGGGAAATCTTTGTTTAAATGTATGAGCATATTCAGGCGCAAGAAAATCACCAAACCATTTTCCGATCACCTCAGGTTCGTTATAGCCAAGTGTATCGAGCCAGGCTTCATTAACCTCAATGAAGCAACCCTTTGCATCGAGTGACTGATATCCCAGCGGAGCCCTTTCAAAAAGCTGAATAAATCTTTCCTCGCTTTTTTTCAGTGCCTCACTAACCTGCTGCCTTTCTGTAATATCACGTGAAATACCTATTACACCTTTTACAATATTATTTTCATCCCTTAACAGTGAAGCTTTGATTTCTACCCAAATAAAATCTCCGTTTTTCTTTTTGATTTCAAACTCAAATACCCGGCTTCTTTGCGGATCTGAATTAAGATCATTTTCAGCACTTAACTCTTCATTAATAGCCATTAGCACTGTTTTCCCATCCTGATCATTTAAAACTTCAAAAATAGAATTTCCTATTAACTCTTCAGGCTCAAATCCCTGAAGCTTTTTAACGGATGGACTCACATAGGTAAACTCAAGGCTGAGATTGAAAATAAAAATAACATCCACAGAATTTTCAGCAAGCATTCTATACTTTTCCTCACTGTGAATCAGATTTTGTTCAAATTTTTTCTTTTCGGTGTTATCAATAATGTTGGTAATGAAGAATAATGGCTTTTTATCTAAATCACAAAGCAGAAAGGTACTGATATCGGCATAAATAATTGTGCCATTTTTGTGAATATATCTTTTTTCGAACCGAATGGTTTTTATCTTTCCTTCAATGAGGTCAGCAATTACTTTTTTACTGACAGGAATATCATCGGGATAAGTAATTTCAGAAAAGTCCATGTTAAACATTTCATCAACAGAATATCCCAACATCTTAGCAAATGCAAAGTTTATCCGGGTTAATTTTCCATTAATTGAGGTAAGTGATTTTCCGATTGGGGAGTAATCAAATACAGAAATAAATTTTTCTTCTGCCACTCTTGATTCAGTTATGTCTCTGGCAGAGGAAATGCTTCCAATAACATTTCCATTGTTATCTTTTAACACTTTACACCTCCATGAGAGCAACCTTTTTTCGCCATCTTTTCTGCGTTGCCAGCTTTCTATACAAATCAGATTTTCATTTCCATCAAAAAGTGGTTTTACTTTTTTATAAGTATCCTGTTCACCTAAAAAGTAGCTGGAAGCTTCCTTACCAATTACATCATTTCCGAAAAATTCTCTTCCCGCATCATTTGCATGAGTATATACCTTATTTACATCAACCTCCATTAATATTTCGGGCACTGCATCCAGAATAGCTTCCTGGCGTTTAAAAGAGTTGATCAGTTCTTCTTCATTTTTTTTAATATCGGTTATATCTTCAAAGATTGTTGTAAAATGTCCCGGCATGTTGCTGTAAGCAGTAATTTTATAGTGTTTTTTAAGGGGATGTGAATATGTTTCAAAGCTGTCGGACATTCCGGTAAGGGCAACTGCTCCATATTTTTGGATAAAAATATCTTCGACTTCGGGTATCACCTCTTTAACTGTTTTGCCAATGATGTCTTTTTTCAATCCGGTCAATTTGGTGAAACTGTCATTGATATATTCAAACCTATAATCAAAGGGCCTCCCTTTTTTATCCAGAATAATTTCATGGGTAGCCAGACCATGTTTCATTTTGGAAACGAGTAGTCGGTATTTTTCTTCACTTTTTACTTTTTCGGTGATGTCCCTGCCGGTTTCAATAATGCCAATAACTTCCTTATTTTTATTTAAGATTGGAAAGGACCTTACATGCCAAATCTTATTGTTTTTATCTGTATGTTCTGTTTCACAAGTTGATTTTGTGCTGATTGCTTTTACGGCAGGACAATCCGAGCACGGTTCATCCCTGTTGAACCAGATCTGATAGCATTTTTTGTTTTTTATTTCTCTTTCACTGCATCCTGAATGTTTTCTGATTATTTTATTTGTCCAGATATAATTAAAGTTTAGATCCTGGTAAGCAATCCAGTCATTCATGGTGTTAAGGATCAGCTCTTTTTCCTCGCGGTTAGCCTCAATAAGGCTGTTTAAAATGATCAGTTCATTATTGCTTTGATTAAGTTCTTCAGTGATGGTTTCGTATTCTTCGTTTTGGGTGGCCAGTTGTTCGTTTCTTTCTTTTAATAACTCCTGAATGCCCATCATATCTGAAATATCCCTGATTACAGCCAGCATATGGGGTTCACCTTTATACAGGTAAAACCGGCCTTTTACCTCAACCGAAAATAAATTCCCGTCTTTTTTTCTATCAGTTGAAATTGTGTGAAACAGTTTCACCGTGCTTAAGCAACCCATAAAATCACGAAATTTTTCATGGCAACTTTCATGAACAATTTGAGAACCATTCATTCCGATCATTTCATCATGAGTATAACCGTACATCTCAAGAGTGGCGGGGTTAGCTTCAATAATTGTTCCTGAATTATTAAAAATTATTATGCCATCGCGGATATTATTAAAGATTGAAAGAAAATGTGTTTCAGTATCTTTTAACTGTTTTTTTATTCTATCCTTGCTAAATAACAAATCAGAAACACCGGAAATTCCCATAATAACTCCTTTTTCATCAAAAAGAGGAGAAAGGGTAATTAAGGCAGGGATGTCGTCTTTATTTTTTGAATGTATAACAAATTCTCCTGACCAAAAGCCGGTGGAGGTTAATTCATCTTTAATAAGGCTAAGTGAAAATTCGGGAATAACCGATTCGGTTATTTCATAAATCTGCTTTCCAATCAGTTCAATCTCTTCAAACCCGGTTAAATCACAGGCTTTTTTATTGGCGAAGAAAATTATCCCTTTCAAATCAGTTGATATAACAGGTAAGTTAAGTTGAGTCAGGATTTTTTCAGTAACTTTTTTTTCAGGTTTCTTGCCCATAATCGCTTGATATTTTGGTGCATTAAGTAAAGATAGTGTTTTTTAATAAACCAATTACCAAAAATAATAAAACAGGTATTTTTACCTGTTTTTACAACAAAAAGTATTTTCTCAGTACCAACAAGGATAAGGTAATTTTATGTGAGGCCAACTGGTTAAGTCAAAAATTAATATATTTTCATTATAGGTTCCGGTCCCGAATTGCATTCGAGGATAAATACTCTGTACCTTTTTTATTCATGTTCAATAATTACTATTGAGGTTGTGGTGCTCTGCACCACAGGTAAACACAATATGTGTAGAGCATCATAATCTCAATAGAATGAAATATTTATTAATAATAACATCTGAATCAATTTGTTATTAGTTTTTTCAGCAGCATTTATGTAAGCTTAATCAGCAGGAAAAACATAAATTTTTTTCTTACCAATCATAAACCTTATTTTATTTTCCCGTGAAAGCCATCCGAGTGCTAAAAGAAAGTCTTCGGAACTGAGGCCACATTCTTCCCTTATTACATTAACCTCGGGATTGGTCAGTTCACCTTCATCAAGTCTTCGCCATATTTTTCCGGCGTTTATTCCGATTGTGTTCTGATTGATCATATAATTTTATTTATTTTGTTGCAACGGCAGAGCTGTTATCATTTATAATTGTTTCACGCATTATAACCGCTTTTTGTCGGTCACCATTAATATACGTAACGATAAACGCATCATCAAACCCGGTATCCTTCAGGATTTTCAGTGAATGGCAGGCAACAGCCACCGAATTGTAATCTCCAACCAGATATCTTGTAAAACCTGTTTCTGATTCTTCAATGGCAATGGGATTGATTCCATTAAATGCTTTTTGATCAACTTCACTTATAAATGCTCCGATCTGAACTTTGTAAGTTTTAACCGGCTCTGATTCGGATTGAGTTTCTGTTTTGGATTCTGTTTCTAATTCTTTTACATCAATTGAACTTTGATCTTCAATTTGTGCTTCTGCTGTCAGCTCATTGTTTACAGTCAGGTTGATTTGCTCCATCGCAACATCTTCGGGTGCCGTAAGCCTTGTTGAAATATCCACCATGGCAATCCACAATTCTTCTTCTTTATATTCAAAATCCAGCAGGTTACTAAATGCTTTTTCCTGTTTTTTTATAGCAAGCTCAATATTTTTTTGACAATCGAACAGCAATTCAACGGTTCGGTGGTTAAAACCATTATTATAACATTCATCAATTTTTGATTTACTGTTATTGTATTGCTTTTCGGCTTCTTTCATCATATTTTTAGCTCTTTCCGGAATATTTTTTTCAGAATGAGTGGTAATTCTTTCAAATACCTTTTGATACAAACTAAATGTCATATCATTAGAAAGCTCAATATACTCTGCAGCATCAAATCGGGCTGAAAGTGCGATATATTCAAGTTTGTCGGCTTTTTTGACAACTTTTGAATACAGGTCTTCATATTTTTTACAGCTTAAAGCAATTGTTCTTACTTCATTTACTTCATTAAAAGTATTTACTGAAAGTCCAATAAGTTCAAGTGCTTCCTTTTTCATTTCTTCATTTTCATTTACTATGTATCTTTCCTCGATAGTAAATTTTGTTAAGGTCATTATTTTTTCCTGGTTAGTGCCCAATACAGGGCCATTTTGAGCAACTGAGCAATAAATGCTCAGGATTGTCATTAATGCTGATAGAGTAGCTATTGTTTTCATAACAGTGATACTTTAATTTTCCAATAATCAAAATTAAACTGTATATGTATAGAAATAAATAGTTTATATGCCTAAAAATTGATTGTTATTACCCGATTTAAGCAGGTGAAAATACCGGGTATGCGTCAGGAAAATATGCGCATTTCATTTTTTTTGAGATTGTGGTATCAGAAATTTTATTTCCGTTCCTAAGCCTGGTTCACTCTCGGCCCATATTTTTCCTCCGTGTCGTTCGACGAATTCCATGCAAATCTGCAATCCCAGTCCCGACCCTTTTTCGTTTGCCGTACCGGTTGTACTTTCATGAATATTGCTTTTAAAAAGTCCTTGAGCAATTTCAGGATTCATACCAATTCCATTATCAGAAACAGTAATCTCAGCCATATTTTCTCTGGTTAATGCAAAAAGATTAATTTTTCCACCCGGACGAGTAAATTTTATTGCATTAACAATCAGGTTTCTCAGTATTGTTTTGATCATATTTATATCAGCATGTATAATTATTTTTTCTGATTGAAAATAACTGACAGAAATATTTTTTATTCTTCCCTGTGATTCAGTTTCGGTTGTTATTTCCTGAAATATTTTCTCAATATCAGTTGGCTGCGGTTTATATTCTATTTTTCCTGCCTGAGCTTTAGCCCAAATCAGGAGGTTGTCAATCAGAATAAAGGTTTTTTTGGATGAGTCATAAATATGGTCAAGGTATTCTTCAATTTTACCGGTATCAAGCGTATGGATATTTTTTTTCAATAGTTCTGAAAATCCCATAATACTGTTGAAAGGACTTTTGAGGTCGTGGGCGATAATTGAAAACAACTTGTCTTTGGTGGTGTTCAGGGCCATCAGGTTTTTTCGGCTTTCCTCAAGAGCTTTTTCCGTGTTGATTCTGTTTGAAATATCATGAATAATGCTGAAAATGCATTTTTTCTCATCAATAGTAATGAAATCTCCTGATACCAGAGCATCGAAAATTTCACCATTTTTCCTACGCAGTGATATCTCATAATTTAGAACTGTTCCCTCGGTTGACAATTTTTTTATAAACTCACTTCTGGTGGCAACATTCAGCCAAAAACTCAGTTCAAAAGTTGTTTTGCCAATTGCCTCAGTTCTGGTATATCCCCCGATAGTATATATTGCATCATTGACTTCAATAATTTTACCATCTTCAATTGATGTAATAATCTGCACATAAGGACTTACACTAAAAACTTTTGAAAATTTTTCATTACTTTCATTAAGCAGTTTTTCTGCAATCTGCCTATCGTAGATTTCGGCTTTGAGTTGGTTGTTTATTTCTTCCAACTCGATCTGCATATTTCTAATCTCTAAATGGTTTTTCACCCTAACGGTAACTTCTTTGTGAATAAAAGGTTTACTTATAAAATCAATTGCCCCTGCTTGTAACCCTTTTATTTTTGATTCATCGTCTTCAAGAGCACTGATAAAAATTACCGGGATTTTTTTTGTTTCGGCATTATTTTTTATCCTGGAGCAAAGATCAAATCCATCCATGCCGGGCATCATTACATCCAGAATTATTAGAGAGGGGGATTTTTCGGAAATTTGCAGGAGAGCCTCTTTACCACTTCTGGCAAGTTTAATAAAGTAACCTTCCTTTGATAAAATTTCCCTCAACAACTCAAGGTTTGCACTGTTATCATCGACAATCAGAATAGTATTTTCGTGTTTTGGTATAATGTTCATTTCTGCGATTTTCAAAAAGGGTTTTAGTAAAGTTGTTTTATTAATTTCAATCAGGAAAGATATTTCTTTAGCAAAGTCATAAGAACCTCATAATTAACAGGTTTAGTAAGATAATTATCAAATCCACACTCTTTATATTTTTCAATTTCGATGTCAAGTCCGTAAGCTGTCAAAGCAATTATTTTTAACTCCGGATTAAACTTTTTAATCTTTTGTGTTGCTTCAATTCCATTCATTTCAGGCATTTTGATATCCATCAGCACAAGTGATATTTCAGAGTCATTTTCGCAAAATGTTAACGCTTCGACACCGTTTGCAGCGCATATAAAATCAATTTCAGAACCGCTTAGCATTTCCTTAATCAGTATAATATTCACATGTTCATCATCGGCAATCAGGATTTTGCTTTTATTGAAAACTTGTTTAGTAATTATT
This sequence comes from Bacteroidetes bacterium GWF2_38_335, assembly GCA_001769535.1. Classification (GTDB taxonomy): domain Bacteria; phylum Bacteroidota; class Bacteroidia; order Bacteroidales; family GWF2-38-335; genus GWF2-38-335. The sequence goes on along the minus strand of MEOH01000006.1, from coordinate 67,868 downwards.
TCTTTTTCCTCTTTATCCGTTTCAAAAGAGCCATGAAGATTCAAATAAAAAGAAGATCCTTTGCCTGGTTCCGAATCTACGGATAATTCACCCCCAATTATTTTTGCAAATTCGCGCGAAATTGACAAACCCAGTCCGGTTCCGCCATAATTCGCACTAATTGAAGGATCTGCCTGCTTAAATCTTTCAAATATAATTTCCTGCATTTGTTTTTTTATACCGATGCCTGTGTCTTTTACAAAAAACAGCAGAGAATCGTTTTGGACAATATATCCTGCATCAATTCTGCCTGCCTGAGTAAACTTAACCGAATTTGAAATCAGGTTTGCAATTATCTGTGTAAGTTTTGTTCCATCGGTACTAATTATTGACTTATCTGATGGCAATGGCAAAGACAGGGAAAACTCTATTCCTTTTGAATTAGTCTGAGGAGAAAAAATGGCATACAAATCAGAAAAAATTCTGTTGATATTCACTTTCCCCGAGTTATATTCTTCTTTTCTGTTTTCAAGAGAAGAAACAGTGAGAATATCATTTACAACAGACAACAATTGAAAACTGCTGTTTTTAATAATTTTCGAATATTCTTTTATTTTTTCAAAACTTGTACCGCTTTTATTGATCATATCAGCAAAACCACAAATGGCATTCATCGGGGTTCTTATTTCGTGCGAAATATTTTGAATAAAAGTTGTTTTTGCAAGATCAGATTCTTCAGCCTTTTCGAGAGCTGCCTCTAATTCTTTTTCTTTTCTTTTGCGGTCGGTTATATCCCTTGTAACACCGTGGATACCTTCGAGTTTTCCGTCAACAAAATAAGGAGAAACAATTAACTCGCCCCATTTTGTTGTTCCGTCCTTACAAATATATTCCAGCTCAAGTCTTTTGATATAGTTTTTTAATTCTTTCGGATTATCCTTGTATTTTCTGAGCTCTTCAGAAAATATTTCCATGCCTTTTTTTGTTGAAACAGGGGTAAATCTTTCAATTATCGTTTGATTTAAATACTCCTCTTCCGTAAATCCAGTAAAACGTTCAATTGAAGGAGATACAAAAACGCTTTTCCCATTCAGGTCCATCAGCCAGATAACATCGGTGTTTTTTTCTGTTATGAGTTTATAATGTTTTTCACTTTGGATTAGTGCGTTTTCTGTTTTTACATAATCGGTAATGTCGCGCAAACTGCCAATTATGGTATCCGGGTTTCCATCGATCCCCTTTTTAATCTTTGAAGAAATGCTTCCATTAAGCAGCGATCCATCTCTATTTTTGAGTATAATCCTGAAATCATTTACAAATCCCTTTTTCGTAATTTCTGCTATTAGATTACTTCTTTCCTGAGGAACAGCATAGAATTCAAAAATAGATCTGCCCAAAAGATCATCTCTTTGATATTGTCCAGATGACATAACAGAAATAGAGGGACTTACTTCGATTATTTTTCCTTCAAGGGTTGTTTCATAAAAAACATCCTGAACATGATTAAATATTTTGCTGTACTGTTCTTTACTGTTTATTAATTTTTCCTCTACTTTTTTCAGATCGGTCAAATCAAAAAACTGTAACAGCAAACATTCCTGCTGGTCGATTGTGATTGTTTCAGCTGAAACAAGCCCTGATCTAAATTCGCCGGATTTTGTTCTTAATTTTATTTCAATATTATCAAGTCTCCCGTCACGTTTTATCAATTCAGTTATTATCTGCCGGTCTTTGTAATTACCATAAATATTGAGGTCTTTAGATGTATGTCCTATTACCTCTTCGTACGACCATTCCAAAATATCGCAAAATCTTTTATTTACTTCAACATATCTGCCTTCTTTAATCGTACTAATTCCGATTATTCCCGGATGGGAACGGAATGCTTTCCTGAATTTTTCCTCAGAATATTTAAGAATATCTTCTGATTTTTTATTTTCGGTGACATCGTATGAAACAATCATCCCGCCAATGATCTTGTTGAATGTATCCCTTACCGGCAGAAAACTTGATGAATAGATGTTTTCTTTGTATTCAGAAATATACCCTTCAGTAATAATTCCATTGAGTGTGTTTTGGTAATATGGAGCAAGAATTTCTGCACTTTTAGCCGGTAATATCTCGAAAATGGTTTTGCCGATCATATTTTGTTGCATAGCCATATAATCAGGATGCATGTTGCCTTCGACCAAAATAAACCTCAGATCTTTATCAAAAAGCATTACTGAGGTCCCCTTCAGGTTTTTTGCCAGCAAGCGATATAATTCTTCACTGTTTCTGAGTTTTTCTTCGGCTTGTTTCTTATCAGTAATATCCACACAAAATCCAATCATCCTTACAGGCTCATTATTTTCGTAATATGCACTTCCGGTTGCCTGTATCCATCTGAAATTATCATCGGGTAGTACAACTCTGTAGTAATTTATCAGTTGTTTCTTTTCTTTAATGGAAAGCTCAATATTTTTCGAGGCGTTTTCCACATCATCGGGATGCAATGCTTTTTTCCATGATTCAAATCCCGGAACAGTATATGCATCCATTCCAAATAATTCGAGAAATTCAGGAGACCAGTAAAAAATATTTTTTCTTATGTCCCAGTCCCATAAGCCCGCTTTTCCGGCTTTTTGTGCAAGACTTAATCTCTCTTTATGAAAAGAAACTTCGTTTAACTGATGTTCCTCTTTCAAACTGTTTCCTGAAAGTTTAACAATTGCTGCAAAAAGAATTTCAAGTTCAGTTTTATTTCCCGGTCGGAATTGAATGGCATCAACTCCTGCATTGTAAAATTTTTCGTGGTCTAATTGAATTCCTGCTTTACACAGATATATTATTAATATTTTGGATATTAAATGGTTGCCTCTTATTTTCTGACATATTTTAACCGTGGTAATTTCATCATACCCATCAATAATAATTATTTCGGAATGCACAGGTGAACTTACCACTAGATCCTGAGCAGATAGCAGATCAATACTTTCACTAATTTCTGTCTCCAGGAAATTAAAGCCTGAATCTTCAGAAATTATAATAATTTTTTTCATGTCAGTTATTGAAATTAAAATATGTTCAGGTTTTTTTTTACGTCAGGAGCGTTAGCATTGTTGTCAATCAGGGTTTATATTTATAATTGCATGATAAAAACAGGTATTTTTACCTGGTTATGACTTTGATGTCACAGAATTACTTAATCAAGGTATATTTTTCATGCAACCATTTTAAGATAAGAGGAGTCTTAAGAAAAAAGGATGGTAAAAATGGATCTTTTATTTTTCAGAAAAGTGGTGATTCCGACCATAGTCATAATGGGGGTTGTGATTATCGGGTATCTGACATTTGCGGCTTTTATTCGATTTTAAAAAATCACATGCAACCTTTTTTTGATTATGGTAGTCTTACAAATGTAAACCTGGAATTATGAAAAAGTTTTTTTTACTTCTGATTGCTGTTGTGAGTCTGATCATACTAGGATTGACAACGCAGGCCCAAGATGGTGGAAAAAATAATATGACACAACACAGGGCTGGTTTTTGTACTTACGAATTTGGAAAAGATATTAAATGATGTATGTATTAGTTTTGGTTAGTTTGAAAGGGGCGCTCAACGGGGCGCTTCTTTTTTTCGTGAGACTCAGTTTTTGAAAGCCGAAGGCGCATCAAAAACTGTTAGTCGAACAATCCCGACGGCATCGGCGGGATCTCCCCGGCAAGCAGCAACTTAATTAATAGCACAAAATTTTTGATTTAAAGAAAGCCGAAGGCGCATCAAAAACTGTTGAAAATCCTCGACTGAAAAGTCGGGATAGTCGAACAACTATATCATGACCGAAGGGAACAATCCCAACGGCATCGGCGGGATCTCCCCCTCAATCAATTTCTACATAATGAGCGTAGAATTTTAATCTCCTGACTTTGTCACAAAAAACAAGAAAAATACCAAAGCTTTAAATAACAAGAAGATAAAAAAAATGAGAATTGGGAGGTGCGCCAAAGAAACAAAAGGTTGAAACACGGTGCAACCCTGTTATTATAGCTTTTTTCGCGTAGGGTTGCATTTATTTCACCCTACGCGGCCACAATCCCAGGGCTTTGCCCTTGCATCATCTAAGTTTAAGGTCTGAAAGACCGATTTGTAACACCACAGGGTGAAACACGGTGCAACCCTGTGAAAAAAAACCAGGATGGGAGGGGTGCATTGAGGAAGTCAGGAAAGAGCAGAGAATTTTAATTTGAAATAAAGCCGAAGGCGAATCAAAAACTGCTAAAAATTTGTTAAATATCTAAAAAACAGTGATTTTTTTCCTGACCGAAGCAACCTTTTTTGTGTTTGTGGCGTCTTATCATTGACAACAAAAGCTTTACTTTGTGCGAATTAACTTAACACACTTTTGGAAGATGTTAAGAAGGTAATGTAAAAGCAGGGATATTTCGGAGTCCCTGCTTTTTTTATTGTACAAACTCAATTTCATCCCCCCAATCCATGTTCTCATAAGAAATGGTACCATCGGGCAATTCAAAATAGATGAATTTATCATCGTCATCGCCTTTTTTTTCTTCAAAATCACAATCAGTAATCCTGACGATAATGCTTTTGTCTGATTCGAGGTTTGTAAGTGAAGATAGCACAACTTTTTTGCCCACCAGGGCTTCTTTAAGTATCTGGTTAAGATTCTTTTTCATGATTTCATAATGTTTTATTCAAAGATACTAAAAATCTTTCCGATTCACAAGTCCATTTTTCATTCCCAACTCCAACCTAAACCTCACCTCTCCTTCTTATCAGTCAGCAGCGGTGCAAATTTACTGTCGGCTGTTTCACTCCATCCGATAAGATATTTGGTCATTTCGCCCAATTTCATTTCGCGGATGTTTTCGCCTTCCGGACTTTGCATGATGTCGTCGGGGTAGAGTTTTTTTGCCAGTTCAATATTGCTTTTATCTTGTCTGAATGGAGTTTCGTGCATATCGGCGGCGCCAAAAAGATGCAAAAAATTATGAGCAAAAACTGAGGGCCATTTATAGCTGATCAGAGAAAATTCCACATCACTGTTGCTCATGGTATTCATGGAAATTGACAGATCATCAACGAAATAGTTGTTTACAACATAGAAAAGGGCAACGCTTTCCACTTTATATTTATCTCTCAGAAAAGCGATCAGACTTTCCTTATCGCGGGGATTCTTCGGAGTTTGTATTCCCGGCGTTTCCTCGATAAGAAAAGTAGCTCCCACCCTTTTGGCAATGTAATCGGCCCACTCGTTGAGGTTTTTTATTCCGGTAGACAGATTGGGTTGTGTTGCCGATTCAAGCACCGATCCTGCCGGAAGCTCCTTTTTCACTGTGGCAAAATTATCTCCAATATGGAAAGCAGTGGAAATTTTCAGATTGATTTTGTTTTCAGAAGCCCTGTTGTTGATCCATTGAACTGCCACGTTGATTGAATCCATGGTCGAAAGGATATCAAGTTCGGTAAATGGTCTGTTTACTTTGTTCGAAACAAAAACAACATAAATCAGCACGTCTTCTTTAAGCACTTTGCACACATTTTTGTTCCGTGCCTTGGAATAATCAATCTTTTTTTCAAGCACCCCCATTGAAAGGAACATGCATGAGGTCAGAATAAAGAGACCAATGTATATTTTTCTCATTTTAAGCTGCATTAATAAATATATAACGCACAAATTTAATGTTCTGTTGTATAAAACAAACAGTTGCTGTTTAAAGTTTCTAAAAACGGGATGTTCATAAGTTCGGAGTCTTTAAAGTTGAAAGTCCATCAAGTTGAAAGTCCATCAAGTCGATAATGCTTATTTTTTTGCAACATAGGCCTGAAGGGCCGGCTCAATTCAGCCCCGGCTTTCAAGCCGGGGTTAATAAATGAAGAATCCAGACCGCCGGCTACGAATTTATTAGAACTACAAACCTTTTTCCGGCGGAAATGAATGAGAAAGCTCATAAATTCAATCCGTCATTCTAATAAGTCTTGAGGGCTTAAATTACGGTATCCCCGGGCAAACGCCCATGGGCCCGCCGTACCATATCGGGTGACCGAAGGCAGGAGATTGATTTGCGATCATAATTTGCTCACAATCTAACAGTGGCTGGCATCAATTTCAAAGATAACCAACAAACATTTTGCATATTCCGGAAAATTTTCTACTTTTGCATTCGAAAATGTGCGGAAAGTAAATTTTTAGGGGACAAAGTCCCCTATTTTATTGAAAATATGATAGAAAAACAGGACATACTTGACATTGTTTCCAGCGCTGCCGCCGAGAAAGGATTGTTTATTGTTGATGTCATAGCTACGCCCGCAAAAAAAATTACAGTTGTCATTGACAACTTTGCCGGCGCAGGCATTGACGATTGTGTTTTCATTTCACGAAAAATCGAGGCCTCATTGGGAGATCGTATTGCTGATTTTGATGTGGAGGTTTCAACACCCGGACTGGATAAACCGTTTAAGGTAGAACAGCAGTATCTGAAAAGCATCGGAAAAGATGTGGAAATTTGCCTGTCAAATGGTGAAAAACATAAAGGCAAACTTCTGAAATACAGCGGAGAAAGCATTGAAGTAGAAGTGGAAAGAATGGTTAAAAGAGAAGGCAAAAAGAAAAAAGAAAAAGTTACTGAAAAAATAAATTTCAATCTGGATAAAATAAAGACAACCAGATTAATAATTACATTTAAATAAGAAATTATTTACACAAATGGAAAACATCAATTTAATTGACACCTTTTCGGAGTTCAAAGAACTTAAGAACATTGACAGGGAAACCATGATGAGGGTTATCGAAGATGTATTTAAAGGAACTTTAAAGAAACTTTTCGAAACCGACGAAAATTTTGACATCATCATCAATATTGACAAAGGTGACTTCGAAATCTGGAGAAACAGGGTTATTGTGGAAGACAATGAAGTTACTGATCCCAACATGCAGATTAAACTGTCAGAAGCAAAAAAAATAGATGAAGATTTTGAAGTAGGGGAAGAAGTAACAGACGAGGTAAAACTTATTGATTTTGGCCGCCGTGCTATTCTTGCTCTTCGCCAGAACCTCACTTCCAGAATTCTTGACCTTGAAAAAGACAATATATATTCAAAATACAAGGATCGTATCGGTGAAATAGTTACCGGTGAAGTTTATCAGGTATGGAAAAAGGAAATTCTCATCCTTGATGACGAAGGCAACGAACTGATATTACCCAAAACAGAACAGATCCCTTCTGATTACTTCAGAAAAGGAGATTCCCTCCGTGCTGTGGTAATCAAAGTAGATATGCGCAACAACAACCCGTTGATTGTTCTGTCACGTACCTCTCCTGTTTTCCTGGAAAGACTTTTTGAACTTGAGGTTCCTGAAATTTTTGACGGACTCATTACCATTAAAAAAATTGTACGGGTACCGGGCGAAAGAGCAAAAGTGGCTGTTGAATCATACGACGAAAGAATCGATCCCGTTGGTGCCTGTGTAGGTATGAAAGGATCAAGGATTCACGGAATTGTCAGGGAACTCCGCAACGAAAACATCGATGTTATTAACTTCACTTCGAACCTACAACTTTTCATCTCAAGATCATTAAGTCCGGCTAAAATATCTTCCATTAAAATCAACGAAACAGCCAAAACTGCAGAGGTATTTCTGCAACCCGACCAGGTTTCTCTGGCTATTGGAAAAGGCGGACTGAATATCAAACTTGCCGGACAGCTTACCGGTTATGAAATTGATGTTTACAGAGAAGTTATTGAAGATGATGAAGACGTTGACATCGAAGAATTTGCAGATGAAATTGAAAGCTGGGTAATTGATGAATTCAAAGCCATTGGCTGTGACACTGCAAAAAGCGTGCTTGAACTGTCTGTATCTGACCTGGTTAAGAGAACCGATCTTGAAGAGGAAACCATTAAGGATGTGATCAGAATTATTAAAGCAGAATTTGAACAATAGACCAGACACCATAACAGATCAAATTAGTACAAGTTTCAACAAAATATGACAAAAGGAACTATTCGATTAAGCAAAGCGGCAAAGGAATTAAATGTAGGTATTTCTACCATCATTGATTTTCTTAATAAAAAGGGAATTGATATTGGTGAATCGCCCAATCCCAACAGTAAAATATCTGATGATGTTTTTAATATCCTGGTGAAGGAATACAGCTCAGAACTGAAAGTAAAAAAGGAATCTGAAAAACTTGACCTCAAAAAAACCAGAGAGAAAAAAGAAACCATTTCAATCGATGACGAAATTTTACCGGGTAGCGACGGCGATGAGGATGACGAGGATGATGAGGATGAAGATGAGGATATAGATTACTCTCAGGAAAAAAGAAGACCTGCCGAGGTTACAAACATTCCGATTGAAAAAACCGGTCCGAAAATTCTGGGAAAAATTGACCTTTCTCCTAAAAAGAAAATTGTGGAGCCGGTTGCAGAAGTCGTTGAGCCCATTGCTGAGCCGGAACCCAAAAAAGTTGATGCCAAAGCTGAAACTAAAAAGCCTGAAACTAAAAAAGCAGCCAAAAAAACCGAGGAAATTGTCGAAGCTCCTGTTGTTATTGCAAAAGAAGCTGAATCGGAAGTGAAAGTTGTTGGCAAAATTGACCTTGACTCTCTTAACCAGAAAACCAGACCTTCACGTAAATCCAAAGAGGAAAAAGATAAGGAAAGACAAGAAAAAACAAAGGTCAAATCCGCTCCTGCTGAAGTTGAACCTGTAATCGAAGAAATTCCTGAGGTTCCTAAAGTTCCTGAATTAAAAGTTGAAAAACCTGATGTGGATTTTATCCATATGCGGATTGAAAAACTTACCGGTCCAACGGTTGTTGGAAGAATTGATCTTCCTGTCGTTGCCGAGAAAGAAAACAAAGGCTCTTCTGATGATAATGACTTCAGAAAAAAGAAAAGGAAAAGGATTAAAAAGGAAAAAGCCAAAGTTGAGTTTTCTCCTCCTGAAAAAGAAAAAGAACACCGTCCTGTAACCCCAGCCAGCCAAACAAATTCAGCGCAAGGCAAAAAAAGTAAGAAAAAGAAAAAGGCACATAAACCTGAGGTTAGCGAAGTGGAAGTACAACAGCAGATCAAGGACACGCTGGCCAGATTAACCACAAAAACCAAATCCAAAGGCGCCAAATACAGAAGAGAAAAGAGGGATTCCGCCAGTCTGAAAATGGCCGAAGAACAGGAAAAAATCGACTTCGAAAAGAATATCATCAAAGTAGCCGAGTTTGTTTCAGTAAGCGAACTTGCAACCATGATGAACGTGCCGGTAAATGACGTGATCACAACCTGCATGAACATGGGTCTCTTTGTTTCAATAAATCAAAGACTGGATGCTGAAACTATGTCAGTGGTTGCTGATGAGTTTGGCCATAAAGTTGAATTTACCAGCGTAGATATCGAAGACTCCTTACTGGAAGAAGTTGACGATGAAGAAGATCTCGTTCATCGTCCGCCCATCGTTACCGTTATGGGTCACGTTGACCATGGTAAAACAAAACTGCTTGATTATATTAGATCGGCCAACGTTGTGGCTGGTGAAGCAGGCGGTATCACCCAGCACATTGGTGCTTACGGCGTAAAATTGAAAGATGGAAGACAAATTACTTTCCTCGATACTCCGGGACACGAAGCGTTTACCGCCATGAGGGCCCGTGGTGCCAAGGTTACCGATATTGCCATTATTGTTGTTGCTGCCGATGACAGTGTGATGCCACAGACTATTGAAGCCATCAACCATGCCCAGGCTGCAAACGTACCCATCGTTTTTGCAATCAATAAAATTGATAAACCTACAGCCAACCCTGAAAGAATCAAGGAACAGCTTGCAAATATGAATTACCTGGTCGAAGATTGGGGTGGAAAATACCAATCTCAGGAAATTGCTGCAAAACCTGGTACAAACGTGGAATTACTCCTTGAAAAAGTACTGCTCGAAGCGGAAATCCTTGATCTTAAAGCAAACCCTGACAGAAATGCCAGAGGAACTGTTATTGAATCATCCCTCGACAAGGGCCGTGGCTATGTTGCCACACTGCTTGTTGAAACCGGCACCATGCGTGTAGGCGATATAATGCTTGCTGGTTGCTATACCGGTCACGTGAAAGCTATGTTCAACGAAAGAGGCGGGATTATTGAAGAAGCCGGACCATCAACTCCGGTCAGAATTCTCGGTCTCAACGGTGCACCCCAAGCTGGCGATAAATTCAATATTCTGGACAGTGACCGCGAAGCAAAGGAAATTGCCACTAAAAGAATTCAGCTTCAACGTGAACAGGGACTCAGAACCCAGAAACATATTACCCTTGATGAAATCGGTCGCCGTATTGCAATCGGAAACTTCCAGGAACTCAATGTTATCGTTAAAGGTGACGTGGATGGATCCATTGAAGCTTTGGCCGATTCAATTATCAAACTTTCAACACCCGAAATTCAGGTTAATGTTATACACAAAGCCGTTGGCGCCATCACCGAAATGGACGTTACACTGGCTGCAGCATCCAATGCTGTTATCCTTGGATTCCAGGTCAGACCTTCACTCAGTGCAAGGAAACTTGCCGAAAAAGAACAGATCGAAATTCGTCTGTACTCCATCATCTACGATGCCATCAACGACATCAGGGATGCTATGGAAGGAATGCTTTCTCCGGATATTAAAGAAGAAATCGTTGCCACCGTCGAAGTTCGTGAAGTATTCAAAATCACTAAAGTTGGTACCGTTGCAGGTTGCTTCGTAAGAGACGGGAAAATTACCCGAAATACTCAGGTTCGAATTATACGCGACGGCATTGTTGTTTATACTGGCGAACTGGGATCTTTGAAACGCTTCAAAGACGATGTTAAGGAAGTTACCACAGGCTATGAATGCGGCTTGAACATCCATAATTTCAACGACATCAAAACCGGTGATATTATTGAGGGTTATGAGCAGGTCGAAGTTAAAAAGACTCTGTAAAATAATTATCAGATAAAAAAAGCCATGAAAAATTTCATGGCTTTTTTTATTTTTTTTCGCAGGGTTTCACTGTGTTTCACCCTGTGGTGTTACAAATCGGTCTTTCAGACCTTTAATCAGATGATGCAAGGGCAAAGCCCTGGGATTGTATGCGCGTAGGGTGAAATAAAATGCAACCCTATGCGTAATAAAAAATCCTATTTGAGATATATGTGAAAAATGTTTTTTCTCACAGGGTTTCACTGTGTTTCACCCTGTGGTATTACAAATCGGTCTTTCAGACCTTAAATCCAGATGATGCAAGGGCAAAGCCGACAGTTATTTTAAATGAACCTGTATCTTTTCAACTATTTCAAGTGCAGTGCTAAGTGTCGACAAATCTGTAAAAAGATCTCCCGTTGATCCTGAGAAATGACCGTGGCCTATGGGGTTCAGAAAATAAATTTTTTCCGGCTTTTCAGTGTCAATGGTAACTGAATAAATTATTGAGGGTTGACCGGAGGTTTTGTAATTCTCATCGTCAGGGTAAAGTGTATTATGCCAAAATTCATTGAAATCAAAGGGCTGGTTTATTTCAAACATCAGTCTGAACTTCCCGACCGGCTTTTTGTCGGTCTTTGTGATCAGCATGAAATCGTTCAGGGGTGTCGCTCCTGAATATGCGTCGGGCATTGGTGTTTTTGATGTTGGGATATACAGGCCGTCTGATTCTTTTACATTTCTTTGATGTGACCAGTATGGGAGGGCAGCCGGACGTCTTTTTTCGCCGGGAAGCCATTTTCCCTGAGAGGCATCTCCGTGCTCATAAACTCCTTTAGCTATGGAATTTGACACATACAGGGTTTGTAGATATTCTTCGTCCAGGGTTTCCACCCAGACGGCAATAAGAGGATGGTTATAATTTTTTCCTTCGGTAAGGGAAACAATCACATCGATTCCCAATCCATCTTTATTAGTATATAATGTATCTGTTAAAGGATCTTTATCTTTTTCCGGCTTATCAATTGTTTCGGTGATTGAGAAACCTGTCAGCACTATCAATGCTGCTAAAAATATTAAATATGGTATCGTTTTCATAATCTTAGTATTAAAAATCAAATATCACGCCTATTGTTGGTAAAATTGTACCGTCACCTTCATTTTCAATGGTCCTGAGCACATATCTTGAAGGATCTTCTGAATCCATAACCTGATTACCATTTTCATCAAGGTTGGTGATCCGGTCATAACCCTCCGATTTGAAATTTAAGAGGTTTTGAATGTCCAGATATAATTTCAGACTGGTTTTATTGAACAACCAGGTTTTATCTACCCTGAAATCAACCTGGTGAAATGGTTTAAATCGCTCACTGTTTAACCGGTTGTAATCCAAATAAGCCTGTCCGCGTAAATTCCATGCCGAAATAAGTGAAGATTTGTCCATATCAAAAGGTGAGTAAGGTAATCCTCCGGCAAATCTGTATTTCATCCCCAAATACCATCTTTTTTTAAAGATTTTTGAAGCTGTGGCAATTAAAATATGACGGTTATCCCAACCAGTTGATCTGAAATCATCGTTTTTGTCTCTGAACTCACTCACAGCAAAAGTGTAGCTCAACATCAGATTAAAATCGTTTTTCAGTGTGGTTTGCAAAAGCAGCTCTGCGCCGTATGCATGACCTTCGGATAATGAAACTACTTCTTCATCACCAAGGGTTCCATAGTCAACCATTTTATGGGCCAGACTAATAGAATCTCTGAGTGAAAATGGATAATCACGGTAGATTTTGTAAAATCCCTCAAGGGTAAGTTTGAGTTTCTGATCCCTGAGATACTCAAATCCTGCCACATAATGATCGGCCGAAACATATTTTATTCCATTGTCCCTGTTTATCAGATTGCCTTCATTGTTGCGATAACCAAGTGAAGTGTAAGCAGGCAACTGGTAATATCTTCCGGTATTGGCATTAAATGTAATGCGATCGGTAAGCACCACCGACAATGAGAATCTTGGGGAAATTTGTTTGGCAGGGTTGTTCATTTCATCTGAATAGGTTGCTGCATCTGTGCGAACACCAAAGGAAAGGGTGGCAAGATCATTGAAATACTTTTTGCTTACCTGGGTAAATAAACCGTATTTGTAAAATGTGAGATCCGATTCATATTCCAGAGAATCTTCGCCTGTGTTTGTGTATATTTTCTGGTATGTGCTGTTGTAATATTTGGCCTGCTCAAGACTAAGACCGTAAATTATTTTATAGTCATTTGATGTCCTGACAGTACTTTCAAATCTCAACTTGTTTTCAATTTCCTGTGACAGGTAATCACGTTGCTTTTTTGATTCATCAGTTTTATCATTATCAAGATATTTATAAATGCGGTTGTTAAGCATGTTACGACTCAACACCAATGTATTAATACCTGTTTCACGGAAATGCTTGTAAACACCTCCAATGGCATAACTCCACTGATCATAAATTGGCAGAAAATTGAGGATATACCGCTGATTTTCATCCGGATTTGGAATATCGGTGTCCAGTTTAAACTGATCGAGTGCGCCAATGCTGATGATTCTCAATTCACTTTTTTCATCCAACTGGGTGCGTACTTTTATCTGATAGTCATTAAAAGTGGGCAAAAAAGGCAATCCCAATGCTTTGAAAAGAAACTGCAGATAAGACCTTCTTACTGAAGCAATATAAGTTGTATTTGCTGAAAGCGGACCGTCGGCGGTCAAAGAAATTTCCGAGGCACCCAATGTTCCCCTAAACCTTGTTTCCTCCTTGTTTCCGTTGATTTGCTTAAAATTGAAAACACCGCTGAGCGCATTGCCCCTGTTTACGGGAAAAGCTCCGGAGAAAAATTCCACCTCGCGCACAAAATCGGCATTGATAATACCATTTGATCCGCCCGATGCTCCCTGGGTAGAAAAATGGTTGATGGTTGGAATTTCAACTTCATCAAGATAATATTTGCTCTCATTGGATGCTCCTCCCCTCACGATAATATCGTTTCTGTTTGGACCCGGAATGGCAGCAATGCCGGGAAGGTTCTGAATCACCTTTGATATATCGCGGTTGGCACCCGGACTGTTTTCGATCATGGCAGGACCAAGGGTGCGCAGAGAAACCGGACTTTCTTCGGTTTTCCTGAACTTATTTGTTTTCACAACTACTGTTTCCAGCGTGACCGAAGTTTCATTCATGGGAATATCTATATAAGCAGGCTTGGTACTGCTTACCACAAGTTCCTCTGAAACCACGGTTTCAAATCCAAGCGAAGAAACAGTAAGGGTGACAAATCCGGGCTCAATGTTTGTAATGATGAATTTCCCTTCAAAATCAGTTGTCGCTCCAATTTGAGTTCCCGTAATGAGAATATTTGAAAAAGCCAATGGCTCATTGTTTGATGCGTTGAAAACCCTGCCCTCTATCCTCCCCTTTTGCGCAAAGGAAGTTAGAGTTGTTGTAATCAGTAATAATATATATAATGTTCGTTTCATCTTTTTCTTATTTCCCTTATAACAATGATGCAATAATTTTGTTCATTGTTTTTAAATAAATATTAAACAAAAGTATGGCGACTTATTTATGTGCCTGAAATTCAATCTCTCTCTCAAAATAATTTATCTCGTCCTGCATATTTACCATTGATTTTTCATACAGAAACTTTGCTTTGGCAAGCTGTGTTTCAAGGAAACCGAGAATTTCAGTTTTATTGTTTGTGAGAAATCTGTGATTGCATGCTTTTATTAGCTTTTTTACCTGCTCGTTTATTTTAATCGTTTCTTCAGAAAAATAGCAAGCTGCAAATTTCTCCAATATATAATCCACTGCCTGCCGGGATGGATGTACCATATCTGCATCAAAAAAACGGTAATCGCGCAGGTCATCCATTACAATTTCGTAAGCAGGGAAATAACTGCAACAATCATTTTGTGCTATCAGTTCATGGATGGCCACATTCAGAATGGATTTGCTGTAATTGCTTATTTCAAGTCCGTCTTTTACATACCTCACGGGCGAAATACTGAAAACAATCCGCACATCAGGATTGAAGGTTTTCAGGTTCTTAAATAGCACATTGCAATCTGAAATAATTTCTTCGGGATTCAGCATCCGGTGCGAAAATTCCGTTGCAGGCAATTTATGACAGTTTGAAACGGTCATGCCCGACTTTATATGATCGTAAACCATGGCTGTTCCGAAGGTCAGAAAAATCACCGATGTTTTTTTCAGATGATCTGAAGCTTCATGAATGGCAGAATTGATTTTTTCAAGGCATTTTTCAGGGTCGGTATCAGAAAACGAGCTGTGATGAAAAAAGCTGAACCACAATCCTTTGTATTCCTGAATATCATCTTTGCCAAATATTTTTTTCTTGAGGAGGATTTCCAGACTGTTATTTATTGACACAGGGTTATACAAAACACCAAAAGGATTGACACTGGAATTTATTTTTAGTTCCTGCAACTGCCTGCCCATGTTCACTGAAAAACACGAACCCATGAACAGCAGGTTTGACCGGTGATCAATGTTAAATACGGCTTTTGGAATTTCGACTGGAGTTCTGAATTGCATTTTTTAGGTAAAAATAGTAAAATTACAATAACCCTCAAAGATGATCTTTTTTATTGGCCACTTAACAGAGTTAATGGCAAATACAATATAGTTGAATTTTTTTGTCAGATAATGAAATAACAAAAATATAAAATATCGAACAAGGAACATCGATTTAAGAATGGTGAAGTAAAATTCTGAAATCGGAAATCGGTGTTCCTTGTTCTAAAATCAATTCTTTTTTAAGCGATAGTTAAATACTACAAACTAAGATAAATATACTCAATCCACTGATCACAGCCAAAGCCCTTTTCCCATTTTGCAAAGTCTTTCAGCACTTTCATATCCTGAATTTCCTTCATGGTTTTTCCTTTTTGCTTTTGTTCTTTTACCAGTTTAATGGTGGCGTCGTACATCATGATATATGATGACAAATCAGATACGCTGAGTTCCCTGCCATGACCCGGAATAATCCTGACGGTTTTGGGGAAGGTGTTGAGAATTTCCTTAATGCGTTCCCTTGCCTTGAGCACGTTGCCTCCGTGATTCACATCCACGAAGGGAAACATATCTGCAAAAATAAGATCGCCCACATGCAGGATGTTGGCTTTTTCGAAATACACCAGCATATCGGTGCCGGTGTGACCACCCGGAATGGGAATTATTTTTATGGTTTCGCCGTTCAGATATAGTGTAACAGTATCTTTAATGGTCATATTTGGTTGTGCCTCGAGTGGCAGAGCTTTAATGGTTTCGGTGAAGAGCGTCTGGTCGGCCGACACATACTTTTTGGTATTTACGTGAGCGATGATAAAAGCATCGGTAAAAGCTTTGTTCCCGAAAACATGGTCGAGGTGCCAGTGGGTACTGACAATGTATTTTGGCTGTTCGGTTTTGAGGGAATCGAAATTGGTTTTTAGCGCGGGGGCTTCGTAATCCCATCCGGCGTCAACGAGGAAAGTGCCATCGGGTCCGCTAAGTGAAACCAGGTTGACATCGCCGGTGCTGTGCAGAAAAATGCCTTTTGACAGTTCGGCGGACTTCATTTTACCCGGAGTTTGTGCACTGAGGTTAAGCATAGAGAGAACTGAAATAATCAGTAAAAATATTTTCATGTTGGTAAAAATTAATTTAAGGTAAATTTATTGGAATTTTGGGAGAAAGCAAAAAGTTTAACCACAGAGATACGCTTTGTTTGAACGCAGAGAAGGGCAAAGTTTGAACGCAGAGGAACACAAACAGACCTGCGGATAGCAGAAGTTGTCTGAAGTGCGAATGGTTTTTGGTTGCTTAAAATATTTTCATTAAAAGAAATCATTTTGAAAAAAGTGTGCATTAAAAAATGTTATTTACCAAAGGGGGTAGGATGCTCTGAATTATTCAGTCAGAACGTCGATCAAAAATCATAAATCGAATTGCTGTTTTCAATTATTATAAAATAATCAAAAAAACGCTTTGCATATTTTAGTCTGGTTGATTTAAGGTTTATGCATGAAATAATATTGCCTTTAACTAATGAATTTAAATAATCAACCTCGCTGTTCAGTATGCAAGGATAAGCATACTCATAATTAAAAATTCTGGTACCTGTGTTAAAATATCTTCGTGTAATTGCCACACTAATTACCTTATTCCGGAAAGGAGATTTATTTTCATTGTTTAGCAAGTAGCCTGTTGAAATATTATTGTTACGGATATCAAGTTTTTTATAATAGTTTTTATTGCTGTGGTTGATGCCGGTAATCAGGATATAAAACAAACTGTCAAAATAATTTCTGATCACATTGCGAGCCATCAGTTTTTCCCTTTCAGGTGAGTACCTGTCAATTTCCGATGAGTACTCAAGCATTCTCGATACATAATAAAAATCATTTGGGTTTAATGTTGATTTAAACAACTCAATGTTTCTAAAATAATAAGCTCTGAACGTGGCATCAAATAATTTAAAGTCAGTGTAATCAATGACCTCTTTTAATTGAATGGAATCAAGAGCACAAATTTGGTTTATCAACGCTGAATCCTTAATCTCATATTTTCCAAAAATATCTTTCAAGGTAAACAACAAAGCCCTGGGTAGATATTCCTTATCAATGCATTTTATCTTAAAACTTTTTTCACTTAGTGTTTTTGAATAATAATATAAGTTCATTAACAATTCGTATTGATTGGTAAGTGCCATGCCAAGAGTATCATGTTTTTCCTTTCTCTTATTAAGCATATAATTCAATAAGGATATGCTGTCGTTATTATTGAACAATTTTTCAAGGTAATATTCAAATGAAGGAGAAAACTCAATTAATATTTCTATGTTTTTATCAGATTTTACTGCTATATCTTTAATGATATTTAATTGAATATCTGAATTTTCAGCGATATTATGGTATTCCCCGATAATCAGAAGGTTGCTTTTTTGAAAATCAATTGAAATATATGAATCAAACTGTGAGTAACCTGTGCAAACAGAAATAAAAAAATATGCTATAAATAATTTTAATTTTAGCATGTTGGTTTGATTAAAATAGGGTAAAATTATTGGAATATTTGGAGAAAGCAAAAAGGATGGGGAGGAAATGGATTTTGGATTTTTACCGCTTCCCGATAATTATCGGGAACGCGAATGGTTTTTGTTGGTTAAAATAATTTCACCAAAAAGCATAACTTTTGGTGAATTGATTCACCAAAAGTTAATTTACTCTTTTCCCTCCAGATACCCCTGCAAATAAGAAAATTTGGGTGTCAAGCTGCCTTCTTTGCAAATGCTGGCACGCTCAACAACGCCATCGGTATCTTCTCCGAATAATGCCGGAAAAACTTTGTCCAAAAGTGCTTTACTAAAATCGACTGAAGCATCTCTGGGAAGTTCTCCGGGTAAATTATCAACCGACATTACAGTAACATGGTCATCGTCGAAAGCCGGACCTTCAAGGTCGGTATGCGGATTATACCCGAAAAACGGATCGGCAATGGTCGAAGCTTTTATGGTAGATGCAATGGGATCTTTGATATCACAGCTCACATCCGAAATAATTCTGATTTTAAAATCATCATCGTGATAATCTTCGCGCTTTATAAATACCGGTGATTTGGGATCCCAAAAATGACAGGCAATATACATATCAGCTGCCTTGGTAAAGGGTTTGAAATTTTCCTCATACAGCTCGGGGTGCTTGAAAAAATGTGGGAATTCAAATGGCTGACCATCTTTTCTTTTCGTGTACTCATCGGCATCGATCCAACAAACCACCGGTTCGTCGAAAGTTTTATTCAGAAAATCTGCTGCATTTACCTGCTTCAGGTTCAGCGGAGCGAGGGTTTCAAAAGCACCTTTGCCTACTCGTCCCTTACCGGTAACAATAATTTTATAGTTTTTAGGAAGTTTTACCTTTTTAACTTCTTGCAGCATTTCAGCCATATCATGACATTCAATGGCGCGTTTTAGCGAATACAGTCCGAACCTTCTGCCTATGGCAATCAGTCCGTTATAAGCGCCCACAATTCCGGCCCATCTGCCAAAAGCAACCAGACGAATGCCATTGTGATCGGTAATATATTCGTGATCAATCATCTGAATGTTCATCTTGACCATTTTCTGCAGCAGTTCGCGGTTGTGCGGCTGTTTTTTTGCGGTATGTGAGAAAAACAGGTATTTTTTATTTTCAAGCAAAGCAGGTTTATACACTTCTTTCACACCAAGCAATACTTCGCAATCGCTGACATCCTCAACAACTTTCAGTCCCAGATCGGTATATTCATGATCTTTAAAGCAACGATTTTCACTTGACTGTATTACCAAATCAACATTGGGAAACCTTTTAGTGAGTTCAACTGCCTGATGGGGTGAAACACAAACCCTGCGATCGGGTGGAGTTTTTGTTTCTCTTAACACACCTGCTTTTATTCTTTTTGTCATGACATTAAATATTTTCGGGTCAAACAGGCGGCAAAGTTAGCTTAATATTTTGACATCGGGAATATGTTTATCAAAAGGCTGGAGGTAGTTCGTAAAGTCGGTAAAGTCCGTAAAGTCGGAAGTTCATAAAGGCAAAAGTTCTTTAGGTCAATGTAGTTATATCTCCCGCAACCCAGGCCTGAAGGGCCGGCTCAATTCAGCCCCGGCTTTCAAGCCGGGGTTTATAAATGAAAGAAACCAAACCGCCGGACAAAAACACCTTAGAGCGAAAAAATCCATTCCGGCGGAAATGAATGATGAAATTTAACAGAAGGTTAGATTATAAGGTCTGTAAAGTCCGTAAAGTCTATAAAGTCGGAAAGGTTTTCAAAGGATCATGAAAATTTGAAAAACCCCGGTTCAGTAGGTGCCGGACATTTATTACAAGGCCTTTTTATCGGAGTTATTCCTTATTTCATTTCAATATCTTATTGGTTAAAACAACTCCCGAACACTTAACTTTCAAAAAATACATTCCTGCCGGTATGATTGATCCCTCCTGATTTTCACCATTCCATTTGAAACTGAAAAAATCCTGACCGTTTTCGGCAAACCCGGTTGAATTTACCAATCTTCCGTATATATCTGAAATTTCAATTTTCACATCAGTCTTTTGAGGATTGAAAATCTCAATATTTACAGATCCGGCAAACGGATTGGGATAGACATTGATTGATGCAAAGGCCTGTTGTTTGATGTTTTCATTTACCGATACAGAAGTCTCGCAAATACTCCCTGTGCGGTGAATATTATTCTGGAACATCAGCCAGTCGGGACCGGTTCCCTGTCCGATTGAAAGTGCGTAAGCCCTGCCGTAATCGTTAAAGAAATCGGGATATTCGGCATGGCCGCCCACGATAAAAAGATCAAGTCCGCCATCACCGTCAAAATCAGCTATAACCGGAGCATGGTCAATGGGAAAAGTCATTCCGTAATGTGTTTGCAAATCAACAGACCACAGCAGGCTGCCATCAAGTCCGCTGAGCGCCATAACCAGTCCGCCGCTGGTTCCAAAAACCGCATCGGGCAAACCGTCATTATCCACATCGCTGAGCACAGCTCCCCTGAATGCAGTTTCGTAATCAGGGATGGAGTAATTCCAGAACATGGTTCCGTCATCACGCAGAGCAATAATTTTAAACCAGTTGCAGAAAACAAGTTCGCAATGTCCGTCGCCATCGAGGTCGGCAATGGTAGCGGGAGAGCCGACGTAATATCCACCCGAGGTTGAGTAGGTGTATGTCCATGCTTCGCTGCCGTCTTCGCCATTGAGGGCAACCAGATTGCCTTCATAATCGCCGAGAACCAGTTCAGGTTTCCCGTCCTGATCGAGGTCAGCCACAGCTGTACCATGGTAAACCCAGTCTGCCATAGTATACTGCCAAAGCGGGGTATGGTCAATCCCTTTATAGGCGTAAACCCTGTTTGTATCGGATTTTTCGGAGGCCACCACAAAATCAATCAAGCCGTCGCCATCCAAATCAACGATGGTGGGAGCCGTTTGCACCCACGAATCCTCATCCACAGCCAGCGACCATTCGACGTTTCCATCAATGGCGTTAAGGCACATCACGTGTCCATCAAACCCGCCATGCATAATTTCCATATCACCATCACCATCTATATCTGAAATGGTGGGAGGAGAATCACTTCCGGAAGTAGGTGTTTGCCATTTGATTTCGCCATCCGGACCATTAAAACAATAAGTGGTAGGGTTGCATGAACTGGGAACGATAACATCAAGTACTCCGTCGCCATCCACATCATAGATAAGCGGAGCAACGTCGTTGCATCCTTCATATCCCGGATAACGGGTATTGACTTTCCACAGCAGCGTTCCGTCTTCTAAATTAAGCGCATAAACAGAGCTGTCGTTGCGGTAGCAGCCAAAAACCACCTCAAGTTTACCATCCCCGTCGATATCTCCGGCAGCAGACTGACCAAAGGAAGCGTCATAGGTGTCGTATGACCACATGATTTCGGGAGTTTGAGCGTTCAGAGTAACCGCAGCAAACAAAAGTATTGCAATAAAAACCAGGTTTTTCATGAGCACTAATTTACCATTATTTTATAACAGAAATTTTCTGAGTAGAACGCTCGCCATCAGCATCCAGAACAATGTAATAAATTCCTTCGGGGAGTTTACCTGCCATCCACAGTCCGGCTTTATGCTGCCCTTTGTTTTTAGCACCTGAAAATAATGTGTTGATTTCTCTGCCGGTAACATCAAAAAGTTTCAGACTGACATCAGCTTTATCAAACAGATCATAGCTGACAACGGCATTTCCATTGGAAGGATTGGGATAAACGTTTAAGTTGAAATTATTTGTTTCGTCGGCAAGCGGCTTAATTCCGGTCGAAACATGATTAATCAGAAAAGTGATGTCGTAATTGATTGCAGCATACATATCATCAGGAATATCCACTTCGATGTGCAGGTAATATTTGCCTTCGAACAGTTCCACTGCATAAAAAGCCAGGTCGTAGGGACCTGAATTGGCAATCACCTGAAAATCGAGAATTTCGCCCACATTAGAAGGCAATTCAATGGATTTATAGATTCGGGTATTTCCAAAATGAAACTTATCCCAAACAGGGTAATAGTTATCGGGTTTATTAAACAGCAGCTGAATTTCCATTGAGGTAGGTGAAACGGGAGTCAGGTTGGCTGTTGTCAGTTCGAGCAGTGGCGAATGATTTTGTTTGTAAGGGTCAAACAGCGGGTCGCCGAAATAGATGCGGTTTGCCTTGCCGCCAAGCATGTAACAGGCACCTGAATATTCATCGGGGTCGAAAGAGCCGGAAGGGTTCACATCGCAGCCGTAGCCCCATTCATCCTCAACAAAAATTTTCAGATCGGGACGATTGCCCAGAAAGCCCATCACTACGCCATCGTTGGTGCGTTTGTGGATATCACCCAAAGGTTCGTCATAAAGAAAAGCATTATAAACTTCCTCGCCCTGATCGTTGGCATTGTTTGCACCACAGGGAGCAAAATAACCGGTGATGCCGGTTTTCAGGATATTCAGCGCAAAGCTGAAAGTATCCGACATGGTATAGAATTTTGTGTATCCATTTGTTTCACCGAAAGTGGCAGCGATATCGCCTTCGACCATTACGGTTTTAGGTTCACCGGCATGACAGGCGCCGTTAAAAGCCACAGCGGGATATAAGTTCATAGCACCAATATGATGACTTTTCAGTCCGACCCTTCCATAAGCAGGGTCCTCAATTTTTGCAGGATCGTAATCCCAAACAGGAGGATCGGGATCCATGTTGCCACCTTCAAAGAGCCACAGCATGTGGGGGTCGCCATTATGGCCTATATCCAGAATTTTCTTGTTTTCGAGCCGGTAAGCATTGTCAAGGAAATAATTTATTCCGGTACTCAGGTCGCTTGTTTCCAGATAGATATTATCTACATCTACTGGATCGAGGTTGTCCATGTAATTGTAGCAGGATGTATAGACTACGTTTACTGATGAAGCAGCGTAGCCACCTACATTTAGAGGAAAATCCTCAATATTGTTTGCTTCGGCATAAATAATGTTGTTAACGAAGTCCAGAGCATCCCCGGCGGTTGCTCCGGTGATAAACCCGTAGGAAAAATCGCTGAAAGGATCGGCATCCACGTTGGTGCTCATCATCATAAATTCTCGGATAAAATTTATATGAATATCGATGGGTTTCATGACGATGGCTGCATATCTTGGTTCAATACTTTGCAGCGTAGAAAGCAAAGAAGACAGATCAGCCGGGTCGAACTGAATGATTTCGGCATCGCGGTAGTTGCTAATTGCCTCAACGGCGGGATAGTATGGATCCACATCGCTGATGTTTGTAAGCACGATATACACTGAATCGGTTTGAGCCTTGAGGTTGCCCGAAAAAATCAGGGTCATGGCCAGGGAGAAAATCAGGGTAAAGTTTTTCATAGGTTTCAAGTTTTTCAGTTTCACTAATTTGATAATGGATATATCTTTATTTCAATCAAATATACATGAATTTTTTTGAATATCAAAAAATTAATCCACACACTGATCGACTGAAATTAGTTGTCAGGCTGACTGTTATCTGCAAGCATTATATAACCTCGGTCTTGCTCTACATTTAAAGCTAAAGCGACATGCGGCAAGACCGGGGAATATTCAATAAGTAAAAAGCTGCATGTAATTTATAGCAGATTTCTCCCGCTGGTCGATATGACAATACCAGGGAGGTGGTTGCGAAGAAAAATCAAAAACATAAAAAACTTTTACCAAGAATGTTTCATTTTCTATGGTTTTCAATTATTTCTTAATAAATTGCCGTTGTTTTTAGGTTAGATTGATTGTGTACTATCACATATCTGGATGAAAAATATGGGTACTTATCATCAGGATATAATCAATTATCTGACCATTTAATTAATCATCAAACTGTTAAGGATTTTTCATTGTGAATATTAACTTATCAATGGTTAGCTCAATCAAATTAAAAGTAATTTACTGTATTTCCTTATTTACACTATTTATATTTCCACTATCATTATCTGCCCAAAACCCAATACTTAAAAATTATACAACCAACGACGGACTGCCATCCTATGAAGTATTTATGGCCCATCAGGACAAGGAGGGTTATATGTGGTTTTCAACTAATTATGGAGTTTGCCGTTTTGATGGCAATAAATTTGAATCATTCGATACCAATGATGGATTGGCAGAAAATACGGTTTTTGAAATTTTTGAGGATTATAAGGGAAGAATTTGGTTTTTGACCAGTAATTTTAAATTATCCTATTGGTATAAAAACAGGTTTTATATGTATAAATACAATGAATCGATAAAAAAGTCGGTTGACATAAAACCATACATTGAAAGTCGAAGCTTTTATGTTGATTCCCTTGATAATATTTATTTTAGCATTACAACAAAAGGAGCTTTTAAAATTAACAAACAAGGAGTTGTTAAGTCATTTAAGAGTAAACTGACCAAAGATAAAATGCTTGTAATCCTTAATGTAAACAAGAGCAAGGCCATTTTATCATGTACATCATTAGGAGACAGCATGTTGTATTATGAAAATTTAGGATCATTGCAAAAGGTGAATTACAAACACAATTCTAAGTTTATAACAAAAATTAATTTAATTTCTTCGGACGGGTATTTATATTTTTCACAAAACAATTCCATTTTTAAAATTAAAGGCAATTCCTGTGAACAATTCGAATTGAGCGACAATATCATATCAATTGATGAAGATAAGTTGGGCAATATCTGGGTTGGTTTTAGGGACAACGGCACGAAGTGTTACCCTCAAGGTGATTTTACAAAAACGGAACTATTCCATTTATTAAAAGGATTACCTGTAACCAATGTAATAATGGACCATGAATATGGGTTGTGGATAACGACGACAACTTCGGGGGTTTTCTACACGCCATCCTTGAATTTTATCACATATAACAAATCATCCGGACTGGGGGAAGACAATGTAAGTAAAATTTCTGTAAACAAAGACAGCTCCTTTATTGCGTTATCAAAAGGTGCTGCTTATTTGATAGATGGCGAAAAGTGCAATTTGATCAAAACTAACATACCTGCCGGTGAAAAAGTGGAGTTCGCCACATTCTTTGGAGATTATTTATGGTTGGGCACCAACAAAATGTCGTATAAAATTAAGGATGATATTACAACACCTGTTTGGAAAGAAATTACTTTTTTACCTGAAAACATTAAGAATTCTGAATTTATTGTGGCTACCGAAAATATTTACAATTCAAATTTGAATGAATTTCATATTGCCACAAAGATGGGCATTATTAAAGTTGTAGAAAATCAAACTTTTTTTTATAAAAGCTCTAATTTGCTAATAAGGGTAATTAATATGTGTAAGAGCCCTGACGGCAAATTATACTTTAGCAGCTACTATGGTGTTGGAGAGCAAACCCCGGATTCTCTGGTCATGTTATCTGAAAAATATCCGAAATTAAAAGCCCGGGCGACCTGGGTGCTTTGTAATCCTGAGGATGCGAGTCTTTGGATAGGCACAAAAGGAGAAGGAATATTTGTTTTAAAAGATGGCAGGGTTTCTACCATCTCAAAAAAAGATGGGCTATGCAGTGAATTTGTAAAACACATGGTAAAAATTGATAATGAAATATGGGTTGCAACAAATAATGGCATATCAAGAATTTTTTTAAATGATTATAAAAGAGGAATATTGAATATTCAGAACATAAATCAGGATAATGGATTTATTTCAAATGACATCAACCAAATAGGTTATATTGGAAAAAATATATATGCTGCAACCGACAAGGGTGTAATAATCTTCAATTCAGAAAATATAGATACCGAATTACCAAAAAGAGGACATGTGAAAATTTTTGGGATTAAAATAAATGAAAAAGACACCTTGCTGCAGGATCAATATAGTTTGCCCTACAACACTGCAACGATTACAATTTCGTTTGGATATTTATCCTTTTTAAATGCAGGGAAACAGCAGTATAAATACAGAATATTGGGATTGTCAGATGAATGGAAATATACCAGTTCAACTGAGGTGAGATTGACTACCCTTCCTCCGGGTAAATATACAATTGAAATTTATGCTGTCTTTAGCGACGGAACAAGTTGTCATGTTCCCGGCATTGTCAATATTGAAATAAAGAGTCCGTTTTGGCAAGAATGGTGGTTTTATATTATTGTAGTTACATTTTCTATTTCTGTTATTTTTATAATTTTCATTTTAAGGATCAACCAAATAAACAGAAAAAACAAAACAAAATATCAACTGTTTGAATTTCAAAGAAAAGCTCTCGCAAGCCAAATGAACCCGCATTTTATTTTTAACTCTCTTAATTCAATACAATTATATATTTTAAAAAATGATGTTGTAAAATCAAATAAATATCTTGGAAAATTCTCCAGTTTAATGAGGACAATTTTGGTTAATTCCAGTGAACCATCAGTTACGCTTGAAAATGAAATAAATACATTGAGCACGTATCTTGAGCTTGAATCATTAAGATTTGACAATAAATTTTCATATGAAATAAATGTTGATCCGACAATTTGTATTTCAGAAACCCAAATACCCACTTTACTTATTCAGCCTTTTGTAGAGAATGCCATTTGGCATGGATTGATGAACAAAACAACAACCGGAAAACTCACTGTTGAAATTTTCCCTGTCAATAATAATTCCATTAAATGCATTATAACTGATGATGGTATCGGGAGAGAAAAGGCAGCACAAATCATTAAAATGAAAAGTGAAAAGCATAAATCAATGGGGGCAAAAATAACAGAAGAAAGATTGGTTCTTTTTAATTCATTATACAACAATAAATTAAAAATTCATTATAACGATTTGACTGATAGTTCCGGAAATCCATCAGGAACCAAGGTTGAAATAATTATACCTATTATTAAATAAAATGAGCACACTAAAAACATTAGTCATTGATGACGAAAAAAACGCAGTTGAGAATATTGTTACCATTCTAAAAAACTACTGTGATGAAATTGAAATAAGCGGTTGTGCTTATAATGCAGCAGAAGGGATTGAACTGGCAAAAAAAATCAAACCCGATCTTGTGTTTGTTGATATTGAAATGCCTGATGCCACAGGTTTTGATGTTGCCAATGCAATTAAAGGTATTCAACCAATGATTGTTTTTGTAACAGCATTTGAGCAATATGCAATAAAAGCATTTAAAGTCAATGCCATCGGTTACATTACCAAACCGGTCGAAATTGAAGAATTGCAATCGGTGGTTGAAAAGGCAAAGGAAATCTATAAGCAACGGGAACTTGCCATGCAAAATGCAACAAAAAAAGTAATCTCAGAAAAAATTTGTGTTCCCACAGGCAAGGGCTATTCTTTTATTGATGCTTCAGACATTTCTTATATTGAGGCTGAAGGAAGATATTCAAACATTCATTTTATCAATCAGGCACCCATTCTTATCACACGCAGTCTGGGTGAAATGGAAGCACAAATTGGCAGTGATGAGTTTTTTCGTGCGCACCATTCGAGTATAATAAACCTAAACCATATACAATTCTTTAACAGCCGCGAAGGATATATACAAATGCAAAACGGCGAGAAAGTTATCCTTTCCCGCCGTAAAAGAGATGAATTCTTGAAGATATTCAAAAGAGATACCGACAAAAGTTGAGTTTTGGGTTTTGCCGGAGTTTGGTTTTATTCTTCAATAATAATTCTGGTTGTTTGAATTGTTATTCCTTTTTGTTTTAATGTCAGTGTATATATACCATTTGAAATGTCAGATGGTAATTTATTTTCGCTATACCCGGCATTAACTGTAATTTTGGTAACCAACCGACCGAAAATATCTGAAATTTCAATAATTCCGCTTTCATTGTTTGCTGTGTTTACAGAGACAACAGAACTACTATTTGCCGGATTGGGGAATACTCTTAGTGAAGATTCTTCTGAAACAGAATTTGAGAGGTTGATGTCTGTTGTAGCAGCTTCAATTTCTTCAAGTTTTTGATATCCTGAGCATGTTTCAATTTCTTTTTGTGCATTATCAGTAGTTAATTCACCTTCACTTATCCTTTTTTCAATCGTAACGATGCATAACCAATCTTCAGCCTGGATTTTGTTGTTCAAATCATCATTCTGGATTAATTTGTTTAAAATTGAAATAGCATGATCATATTCGCCAATCATTCTATAAAGTGTGGCTTTTTCAAGCTCTATTTGAAACTCCCTTGTTTTGTTTTCATATTCCTTTTCAACCATTTTACTGTTTACTTCCATTGCTTGAATGAATTCAATATCAGATGAACTTGAGATTTGTTTATTAAGAAACATTTGTTTTAAACAGTTTCTCATATTTTCCCATGAATTGTTCCACAAGTCGTCAGATTCAATTTCAGGTCTGCTTTCATCAAATACTTTTAAAAACAAACTAAATGGCTCTGACCAATTATTGGATACTTGAGCATTTTTCATTGATTCAACACCGCTGATAAAATATAAATTATCAATTTGGCTAAAACAATTTTTGGAGATATCTCCTCCACTGCAGGCACTGTACTGTGCTGTTGGAGTTGTATTTAACGGGTTTATCAAAGAACAACTTGGAGTCATTGGTGTATGCCAAATTTGATAATGAGACGAACTTAGTGGATTTAAATTTGCATACCATTGGTTTTGAGTCGCCTGAATTGTTGACCCACAACCATTCTCGGAAATTGTTCCGTAAATATGTTTATATGTGCCAACTGTATTGGGACAGATATAGTTTGCGCCACCATTTAAGCTGATTGTTCTGGCATTACTTAATCTTATTGCATACGCGCCTGTAATATAATTGCGAGTGGATGCCGGGGTAGTTGCATTGGTCATGAATAAAGCAGCCCCATTAAGCATATAAACACCTGTTTTTGATGCACCGGTCACATTTGTTACTTTTGTGCATTTCAATAACATATCATGTGTTCCGTTTGCAGTAATAGCAGTATTTGGAGTAATGTTCAGCGTACAGTTGTCAATAAGGATATTCCCATCACAATTAATATACTGGATGTGATTTGTATTATTTGTGAAGGTCGTGTTTTCTATTAAATTGTTATTTAACGAAGTAGCTTCTGCATACAATGCAATAGCAGTAGGGAATCCTGTTACATTTAAGTTGTTTTGGAAGGAACATCCAGATAATTCAAAGAAAAAACCATGAATCCAGATTCCTGAAGAATTATTAAAGAAGTTACTATTTTCCACTCTCATCTTGTTGCTGGTCATCCAATTGTAAATGCCAAAAACTCCGTTTTCAAATGTACAACCTGAAATGATGCAGTTTTCCTGATTTGATAATCTCAATCCTCTGTGGGTTGTCCTTAAAGTCCCCTGAGGTGAAAACCTGACATCAACCATTGAAACATCTGTGCCTGATCCTGGAATATTAAGCATTGCTGTTGAATGAGCCATTCTTACCAATGCATGTGAAATTTGGATTGACTCTAAATTTGACGGGCAATTAATTGCATTCTGATTAATTTCAAGAACTATATCAGACTGACCCGATCCGGTCAATGATATTGATGCATTAGTTCCACAAGTAATGTTGTTGCTGGTTGTGTATGGAGAATTAAACCTTACAAAACCGTTGCCTGTAAATGAAAATATTGCCAAGGATTGAATGTCCAGTGTCCCTGTGATTTCTGCTACAGTTTCATTATCTGCAAGTATCAGCTGAGCACCTTTTTGAAAAGTAAACAAGCCACCATCTTCGACCAATAAACGACCTGATGTTCCGGCAAGATCCACAACTCCTGTTGAATTAATGTATAGTTCTCCACCTTCTTCAACAATAATTTCTCCTGTAAAACCATTGCCATCGCTTGCATGAATGATCCCATTTAAATTAAGGATGCCGCCATGTCTTATTGTGATTGAGGTAGCTTCCGGATACATGATAATATCATTTGCAGTCAATGTTACGGTCATCTCGGGATTTGTAATATTGCCAATTGTCAAATTATTGCACAAGTGTTTTCCGGTATTCCATGTTTCATCAAATTTAATGTTAGTTACCTGACAATCTACGGGATCATCAATTTGTCTAGTAAATGAGAAAATGCTTCTATCTGAAAACAGTATATTTTCCTGACAGTTGTTTGTTAAAATCATTGGAGTCAGCTCACTTAAATCAGGGACAGATGAAGGGTTAAATATTAAACTTGACCCAATCGGGTCGTTAGGTGTTGTTAATGTTGCAAGGCCTGTTGCGCCGGCATTATTATATGCAAACCATAAGTTTCCGTCCCTTCCTGATTCAATCTCGGTAAATTGAAGCTGTCCCGGATTTGGAACAGGTTTTGTAACTACTGTAAGACTGTTGTTTGATGGAGAAGTTGGGATCTGCTCCATTTCAGTCAGTATATTTGTTACATAAAACATGCTTGTTGGATCGGCACTGGATGGGCATTGATTGTTTACATCACCAAAAGTAAAATACAAAGTATTTCCATCAGGGGAAAACTCCAGGCCTTTTGGGCTATTACAGATATAATCTAAAGGCAACGAAAATGGCCTTGAATTTAAAGTGCTTGAATAACCTGAATAATAATTGTAAGTTGAAGCATTAGTATTATTATTGGTCCAATATGAAGGCAATAAATCAAAACTGACAGGAAGCTTATATATCCGATGTAAAACTGAAAACAAATGTGTTTCATTTGAGCAAAAAGGCACTGCCAATAAATAGTAATCTTCCTGACCTTGGGTTATGCGTTTTATTTCCATTTCTGATCTGAAACTTTGTTGGGGGCCATCGCAGTTAATTGAAATTCTCTTAACATTGGTTTCCATATCACTATTTTCAAGATTATCAGACTCGAAAAAATATAAGTTGTCAAAAAAATTGACAATCACCATATAATTTTCCATACCTAATGAAGGCCTGTAGGCAGATGAAATAATATTGCACCTGTTATTTTCATTGCATAATACATCGCTCCAAGCAAGAGGATGAGGTTCTGATATGCTGACCTCAGTTTGGCTGTTGACAACCATTCTTCTATAAAATACTTCGGGGTAAATTGGTAATGCGCCGAGGCTGTTGCTGTTCTGGATCATGTATACCAAGGTATAAGCATTTGGGGTGTTGTTATCAGGCAATACCAAAAGATCAGAACTTAATATGGGGTTATAATAAGAATCATCAAAAGCCCAACTGCCATCATTATTCCAACCTTTTCCCCAGCGGTTGATATTTCTTAGCCTTTGATCCATACAAGCTATTTCATTCCCGACAACATAAATACTTGAGGTACACCAATGAGATGTGTAACCTGATGATGGGGGGGGGGTTATGGGGCCATTATGGACGTAAGAATCAGGGTCAACTTCAGACCAATCTATCATCCCGCCATTATATTCCAAAGTTCTACTGTTATAAAAAGCAATACCATTCGCATTATAAATGTTGTTATCAACGATGAAAAAAATTATTTCACCATTTGAATCATATTGGATATTGAAGCAAAATTTGGGAGCTTGTCCCCTGTAGTAATGAAAATAACTTAAATCATCATAATCCCAGTTTACAAAGGCGTTTCTTAAATCATCTTCACTTGGGAGAAGCCCTGTTGTAACATTGTTAAAATTGTCATATCGTGTAAGGCTTTCAATGGACTTGGCCCAGTTGTTTGTATGATCAAATTTTAAATATTGGCCTGAAGGCAATGGCAATATGCCCGGCTGGTTTATACTTTGGCAAAATAGCCACCCTGCTTGCAAAAGCAACGCAAAGACAATTAATTTTTTTTTCATTTTATAGTATTTTTTGGACCTACTCTCTTTCCGCTTTTCGGCATCCGCGTTTAGGAACAATGTTAATAGGAAAAATATGTTAAGCAATGGGGCGAGTTACGGATGGATGGTTTGGTGGTATAAATGGTAGGATATTGAAATAAATGGGAATTTTTTAGGGGCTGGTTTTTATCAGGAAATTATGCTGAAAACTGTGTCGGAAGCTATAAGATTGATCAATTTTATTTCAAGTACATACTTCCGAAACAGCTTTAGCAGGATTGTAAAACAATTGTTATTTTGTTATTGAAATTTGTTTATTGTATAAAGTTTCGTCTAACTTCAGTTGAAGAATATAAATCCCGGTATTAAGTTGTTCAAGGTTAAACTTAAATAAACCATTGTTAATTGATAAATTATCTGAGCAAACCACTTTGCCGGTAATATCTAATACTTTCACATCAATATTCTGTAAATTGAATGATTCTAATTCAATATATATAATATCATCTGATGGATTTGGAAACACTTTTATTGATTCTTCAATTTGTGCAATGGGTTTGTTTTCAGTCAAACATCCAATTACACTGATTGCAAGAGAAGAGTGGAGATCATATAAATCAGGAGCCTGATACCATGTGCCCGATTTTTGACAATATATGGTATTGACTCCCGAAGAACCTCTGTTAGAGGCCATGTATATCGCAAAAGTATCTGAAAATTCGTATGATATTTCAAATCCAATGAAGAAGGATTCATTTACCGGAATAGGAGAATAAAATTCTATATAATTGAATAAGCCTGGCAATAAATAGCCAATATTATATTCTTTATACCCTAAAATGGTTGTAGGGATCGAATCTCCGTCCCATATTGTAAATCTAACTGTTCCTCCGGCTGAATATGCTTTGGCAACAGGCAAAATTATTGAAGTTATTGCATCCAGCGTGTTCCCTTCAAATTTCTCAGCATAAGTTACAATATTGTCACCGTTATGTCCGGGCAAATATCCCCATAATTCCGGGTGATGTAAGTATGTTAATGACTCCCCATCATACAAATTATCAATGGTATCACAATCAGATTTAGGGGAATTTAAATCATTTTCTACGGGTTTGAACTCTCCACTTGAATAAATATTGTTTTTCAAATTTGATCCTGTTTGTGATTGGATGTCTATAATAATAGAAAAACTCAGGATTGTGAATAAAAAAAAGGCTTTCATAGTTTAATTTTTGTATAATAGTTATTTTGAAATAAAAATTTTCTTGCTCTTAACAACATTCATTTCATAATCAAAAATCCTGACAAAATAAAACCCGTTTACAAATTCAGCAAGTTCAATAATCTTTTCGGGTTGTTCGATGATATCTTCAAAAACAACTGATCCCATCACATTGGCAATTTCAATTTTTCCTGTAAAACCGGGATTGTTTGTTTCAATTCGCAGATATTCGCTTGCAGGATTAGGATAGATAAAGAAATCAGGCAGGTTTATTGATTCTATTTCTGAGGCATAATCCGGCTCATTCAAAAGCTCATTTACTTCATCAGAATCAAGTACCCTGTTGTATATGCGAAAATCGTCGAGGGAACCGTTTAAGAAAGCTCCGTAACCTGAATAATATCTTGTGCCCAATACAGCAATTGCTGCATTGATGACATTACCATAATGGCCATTTTCGATGCCGTATGTTGAACTGATGGGAACAAACACACCATCAATGTAAATTTTAACCGCAATACCATCATAAATATATGCAAGATGATGCCATTTTTGATTAACAAGCATACCTCTGTTTGTGGTGGTGAAGCCGGCGATATACATATCCGAATCGTCACGTCTGTGCGAAGCAATCGCGATTTCATTAGTCAATGTAAAAGTTGTACTATTTCCAATCGCAATCATAGAGATACTATAACCTGTGGTTGCATCAGATACTGAATATACCGCCATTCCTATATCAGCCGATGTATTTACCCAAAAAGAAAAAGATGCAGGCTGTTCAAAATTTAATTCATTGGCAAATTCGCTAAGGTCAATATAATCATTTATTCCATCAAAATCATAAGCGCTGTTTATGTTTCCAAAGCGATCGGCAATTAACACCGGACCGTTTACAATGCCGTGATAATTATTTCCACTAAAGTCATTTGCATTTCCGTTCATTGGATAATAGCATACCAATCCGGCTTCGGGCATTTGACCAATTGCAAATAGGTTAATAATGCATAAGATAAATGTTTGAATTTTTTTCATGAATCTTAAAATATGCTTACTGTTTAATGACTTTGCCAAGTTCAAAATTAAAAAAAACTTTAACTTATTCTGATATTTTTTCCCTGCAATTCAATTCTTAGTGCTAAAAGCAATTTAAAAAATACAAATGTATTTTTTATTTGCCTGTATTTTGATTCTTTGAAAATTCATTTTTCTAATGAATTATTGCTTTATAAAGCAAGTTGTTATTGTTCCTTTTGATGTAAATACTTTTACATAGTACATTCCGGCAGACATTCCATTTGTACTGATTTCAACAGAATTTTTAGCTGGAACAAAACTCCTTTGCATTTTTTGATTACCATCATAAATTTCAATTTTTTCAGAACCATCCGGTAAATTTATCATTATGCTTCCGGTTGTTGGATTTGGATAAACTGTAACATTGATTGTTTGTTTTTCACTGTATGGAACCGTAACCGGAATATTCGAAATAAAAGTGTTAAGAACAGTATTTGTAATAATGGCAGGATTGCTATCAAAGAATATATATGCTGTATTGTTTACTTCAGTATAATCAGGTAAATCAGGTTTGGGAGAAATTGAATATCTTATGAACCCGTGGCTTTCAAACTCATTTGTTGTACTATCGGGTAAAAGGATATTATTAAACCTGAAAAGCATTTCATTTCCACCAAGAAGTTCCAATTCGACATTATGGCTTGAAGCATCAATAAGAAATGTCTCAATATCAAGATCTGCATCAAGCGTATCCCTGATTATTATATTAAAAGCTGTATCATTTCCAACGTTTTGGAAATTTATTGTATAGGACAATCTTTGATCATGTAACACATATCCTTCTTCATTATAACCTACAGGAACAACCGTCTTGTAATTTGGATCATAAGGACCATTAACCATATCAGGCAAAGTGTCATAATTATTTGTTGTATCAATATCTGATATTAAGGGAGTTATGAATGCACTCATTATGAAACTATCG
Organism: Bacteroidetes bacterium GWF2_38_335; assembly: GCA_001769535.1. GTDB lineage: Bacteria > Bacteroidota > Bacteroidia > Bacteroidales > GWF2-38-335 > GWF2-38-335. Next base: position 32,948 of record MEOH01000006.1, on the reverse strand, counting down.
AAGATATGTTCAGTACCTGGTGACTGGAAATCAATAACAATTGATCTTTCAGCCCCGGGGCCAAGTGGCTCATAATTAAAAATAAGAACGCTGTCTGTTTGTGAATCAGGCAGAACAGTACTGTTAAGGTATGTAAAAAAACTTTCGAATTCAAATTGTATTGAGCCTGAAGCAGTTGTTGTTCCAATATTTTTATAAAATATCCAGAAGTGGGGTTGATTTGAAACTCTGACAAGGGTTCCATTTATATGGATTGCAACATCCTCAACAGCATTCATTGCTTTAACTCCAAAGCTAATATTGTCAATTTCTTGTCCAATACTATCTACAGTAAAACTAATCTCGGGCGCACTTGTTGATTCCCAATTAGGAAATAATATATTCGAAATGGTATAATCATCCGGAATAGAATAAAAAATGAAATTGCCCTCATTGTTAGTTATAGAATAAACCGGCCCTGGTTCTAATTTTACGAGACTTCCTGCCACTCCTGCCTCACCAGGGTCAAGAATCCCATTTGAATTTTCATCATTATAGACTATTCCTGTAATATTTGGTTCAACAAGTTTAACCAACCATAAATCAGAATTAGATAAGCTGCTATGGTTATTGGTAACATCATAATTATTTGAACTGCTCCTTGACGCAAAAATATACCCGCCGTCATTTGTCCTGATCATTCTATATGTATAATCAAAATCTGTTCCTCCAAGACATTTCTGCCACATCATTTCTCCATCATCGGTGAGTTTAATTATCCAAATGTCCCGATCTCCATGATTTCCCTGGATATCACCAGTTACTGAATTTGTTGATACTGATAAAATATATCCTCCATCAATGGTTTTAAGAATTGTGCCACCCCATTCAAAAGCCGTATCTCCTAAGCTTTTTTCCCACATAATATTTCTGGATTCATCCAACTTAACAACCCAGATATCTGAACCACCATAATTAATTGAGGCATCTCCATCTGAAGAATATGAAGAGCCTGAAACAATATAGCCGTTATCAGTTGTTTCAATAACTGAACATGCCCCATCATATTCAGTTCCGCCAAGACTTTTTTGCCAAATAATTGAACCGGTTGTTGATATTTTCAATATCCAGACATCAGCATCTCCATGGTTTTCAGTCAGGTCTCCATCAAGGGATATTGAGCCCCCCGCAATCAAATAATTCCCATCATTTGTTAATGAAATGCCTCTTACACCATCTGTGTTATTTCCACCATAACATTTCTGCCATACTATTTCTCCTGAATCATTGATTTTGAAAACCCAGGCATCCGTTCCGCCATGATTTCCATCCACATCCATACTATATGAACTGGTACTGCCAACAAGAATATAACCTCCATCGTTAGCCTTAATGATAGACTGGCAAGCATCTACACCAGTACCACCATAGTTTTTTTCCCATTCAATATTTCCTGAATTATCAAGTTTTAATATCCAAATATCACCTTCGCCATAATATGCTGTAACATCTCCATCATTAGAATAAGTTATTCCTGCAACAAGATACCCCCCATCAGTTGTTTGCACAACTACATTTGCAACATCATTATCAAAACCGCCAAAACATTTTTGCCATTCGATTAATCCGGCAGGGTTTGTTTTAACAACCCAATAATCAGAGATATCCCAAGAAGCACCAATATGGTATCCGGTTACATCCCCATCGGTTGAGCAAGTTGAACCAACGGTAATAAAACCCCCATCGGCGGTTTGTTCCACAGTGTACGCATATTCGTTTTCTGATCCGCCAAAAGATCTTTGCCATTGAATCTGTACTTGTGAGAATGCAGATGTACTTAGTAGTACAATAATTGTTATTAAAAATGTTTTCATATTTTTATATTTTAAAATTAGTATCTACATATTTTTAACAAAAAAAATAAAAAAAAAGCAGAAATTATTGGTCATGTTATATCCGGTATATTTAATGTAGCTATTGGCAACATTTGGTAACAGTCGGTTTTTTTTGATTTTTTAATCCGCCAGTTGACGGATAGGAATAAATTGGATTTGCCGATTGGTATAACATAAAAATTTTCATAGCTTATTTTTTGATAAGACTATTATGATGACTGATAAGTTGCATGAATTTTCGATAAAGTATTATTTTAATGAGAAATATTTTTAGATGTCCAATAAAATTTAAAATGTTTTTTAATTTTATTTTTTACTTTTGCAAGACGTATTAGAATAATGACAAATAACCTTTTAGTATTAATTAAAAACACAGAAAAAATGAAAAGATTAGCGTTAATGATTTTTGGAGCATCTTTGATTTTTACAATCATTTCTTGCTCAACAACAAAAACCACTTCCAAAAACTCAGTTCCTTTCCCCGGAATGACAGTAACCAGAGCAGATTATAAACTTTCAAAAGATGTAACTGCCGAAGTTGAAGTGCAAGAATTCAGAACATTTCTTGGTTTAATCAGAGGAGCCAAAGTAATCGGACAGAATAAAAACGAAAGAAAATCAGGTACAATTAACGGATACCAATTAGATCCGGCATCTGAAATTGCAGTTTACAGGTTACTGGAAGCAAACCCGAATTTTGATTATCTAACAAACATCAGAATCCAGAAGGAATATACTTCAAAATGGATGTTTTTATTTACAAAATTCAACACCAAAGTTAAAGTTGTTGCCAAAGGAGTTACCTTAAACACAGAGAATTAATACAACTAATATAATAAAATTTTATGAAAAAATATATTTATTTATCTATTATATTGATGGGTGTATTTTTATCTGCTTGTTCACCGAAAATGCTTTCGACAAAAGATGTAAGATACATGTCCCTTCACTTTGAACCCCTTTCCAAAAAGGATTTTACCCTGGTTGGAAATCTTGAAGCTAGCTATACTGTTACCGGAAAAATAAGAGGAGGTAAAAAAACCCTTGATGCCGAATTTGCTGCCACATACAAAAAAGGCTTGGTTTCTACAAGAGAAACAACTGAATTTATGTATTTTTCACCCGGCGAAAACGAGGTGATTACCGGATCGCTCTACGAAAATGAAATTTTCAATTCAATTTATATTCCGGGCGGCGGAACAAGCACCAAATTGGGATTCTTTGCCAGAATGAAATCAAAAAATGCTGCTGCATTATCCCAGGACCCTGCTGTTGATTTCGCATATTATTCATTAATTGAAAAATACGCCGACCTTGATTATTTTATCAATGTTCGTTTTGACAGAAAACTTACCGTAACAGGCAAAAAATTTACTGAAACTGTTACCGTTAAAGCCGACGGAATCAGATTAAGAACAGATAACTAAATCTGAAGAAAAAATATTAGAAAAGAGGCTGCCTTTTAAGACAGCCTTTTTTTTATATCAATAAACTAATTTGTTTATTCCAAAAAACAATCCAGGTTAATAATTGATAGGAAAATATTAAATTTTTCGTGAATTTCATTATTTTTGAATTTATTAATAATAATTTATTTGTTAATAAATGAAAAATGAAATCATCCTATATCAATCCGATGAGCTTACCGAAAGAATTGAGGTAAGAGTTGAGGAAGAAACTGTTTGGCTTACTCTTAATCAAATAGCTCAACTTTTTAATAGAGATAAATCAGTTATTTCAAGACACTTAAGTAATGTTTATAAAGAAGGCGAGCTTTCCAAAGAGGCAACTGTTGCAAAAAATGCAACAGTTCAAATGGAAGCAGGCCGGAAAGTAAAAAGAAAAATCGAATATTATAATCTTGATGTCATCCTTTCAGTGGGCTATCGGGTAAATTCAAAGCAAGGAACTCAATTCCGAATTTGGGCAAACAAAGTCTTGAAAGAATACCTATTAAAAGGATATGCCATTAATAACAGAATGAATCGCATCGAAGACCGAATGGATTTCCTTGCCAAAAAGGTGGAAGGCATAGATTTACAAATAAACACCTCCCTGCCTCCCAGCCAAGGCATTTTCTTCAACGGCCAAATTTTCGATGCTTATGTTTTTGTTTCCGATTTAATCAAATCAGCCAAAAAATCCATTATTCTAATCGATAACTACATAGATGAAAGTGTGCTAAATATGCTTACAAAACGGACAGAAAAAGTTTCCGCCACCATATACACCGATAAAATAAGCAAACAATTGCAACTCGATCTGCAAAAACACAATTCTCAATATCCCAAAATAGAGATAAAAACCTACTCCAAATCCCATGACCGGTTTTTGATACTCGACCAAAAAGAAGTTTACCACATTGGGGCTTCGTTAAAGGATTTGGGGGAAAAGTGGTTTGCGTTTTCGAAGATTTCAATATCCTCGGGGTTGTTAACCGATAAACTGTCAGACAAATAAATGAAAAACGAACTTATACTATATCAACCCGACCAACTATCCACAAAACTGGAAGTAAGGATTGAAGATGAAACTGTTTGGCTAAATCAGGCGCAAATAGTTAGTCTTTTTGATGGCAGCAAAGCCAATATTAGTGAACACATAAACCATATTTTCAAAACAGGGGAATTGGAAAAAGATTCAACTGTTCGGTTTTTCCGAACAGTTCAAATAGAGGGAAACAGAAAGGTTTCAAGAAAAATTGCATTTTATAGTCTCGACGTAATTATCTCTGTGGGATTTCGTGTAAACTCAATTAGAGGCACTCAATTCCGTCCCGATAGCTATCGGGATGGGCAAACAAAATCTTAAAAGAACACCTAATAAAAGGATATACCATTAACAACAGAATGAATCGCATCGAAGACCGAATGGATTTCCTTGCCAAAAAGGTGGAAGGCATAGACCTACAAATAAACACCTCCCTGCCCCCCAACCAAGGAATTTTCTTCAACGGACAAATTTTCGATGCCTATGTTTTTGTTTCCGATTTAATCAAATCCGCCAAAAAATCCATTATTCTAATCGATAACTACATAGATGAAAGTGTGCTAAATATGCTTACAAAACGGACAGAAAAAGTCTCCGCCACCATATACACCGATAAAATCAGCAAACAACTGCAACTGGATCTGCAAAAACACAATTCTCAATATCCCAAAATAGAGTTAAAAACCTACTCCAAATCCCATGACCGGTTTTTGATACTCGACAAAAAAGAAGTTTACCACATTGGGGCTTCGTTAAAGGACTTGGGGAAAAAGTGGTTTGCGTTTTCGAAGATTTCAATATCCTCGGGGTTGTTAACCGATAAACTGTTGACAAAATAAATGAAAAACGAAATTATACTATATCAACCCGACCAACTATCCACAAAACTGGAAGTAAGGATTGAGTAAGAAACTGTTAGGCTTACTCTTAATGACGAATTTTTTCTTCCCTTTGAATACGCATGATGACAATATTCAATCACAAAACCAAATAATAGCAAAATAGAAAATTAAAAAGCGGTCTGAATGTGGACTGAATTTAAAATAATAAAATCGTATATAACTTTATATAAGCCATATACGATTTAGTAATGTGGAGCTGCGGGGAGTCGAACCCCGGTCCAAACAGGAAACTCATGTGCTTTCTACATACATATCCCAAACTTGTTTTTCGTGAAGGATCCGGCAATGGGCAACCAAATCAATCCTTATCCTTTTTGTTTTCGTAATGCCACCAAGGAACAGGCAAAACTATCCCTGCGATTTCGGTGCCTCTGATTCATAACCAGCCGGGAGCAGGCTCTGAGAGGCAGCTCGTTCCAACTCCTAGAGAAGGAATAAAGTTAATTCACTAAGTGAAATTAAGCAGCAAGCGCGTAATTAGATTCGCCGATTATTGGTTTGCATTTCAGTTTAACGAGTTAAAATACTTAGCTCGGCATGCTTACACAACAATTTACCAGCTGTCAATAGCCAGGTCAGCCCCATAAATTAAAGAACGTTTTCTTTTGAGGATTGCAAAGGTAGGCAATATTTTTGATGTATGATAAAGTATGATGTATGATGTATGATGTTTTTTTTATTTGTCTGATGTTTGTCTTTGTTTTATCGTAATTATTGATTTTGCAATAATTTTTAGTAATTCGCTGTTTTCACAAATCATATCATCAATGTTTGTGTTTTCAGAAATAATTTTTGCTCTTTTTGTTAATTCAAGCCAAAATAATGATTCCCTGAGTTCTTTTTCTACAATTCCTCTTTTATGAATAAAATCCTTTACACTTTCGGCTGAATGAGATTCTTCATAATTTGCACCAGCAGACGTGCCTGCTCTGAATAATTGACCAAAAACATGTCTTCCTTCAAAAGTGTTTTTCATAGCTCTAACTAAAATAACAATATTTGAAGCAAATTCTAAAAACCGTTCTCGTATTTCCTCTTTCATATAACTAGTTATTAAATTAATGAATATTCGCAAATATAACTAATTATATGTTTAATTAAAAATGATTTGAATAAATTACATCTTCAACATCATACATCATATCAAAAAATATCCTCAAACTGATCCTCCGGCCGCAGTAAAATGTAGTTTTCCTTTTCCTTGTCAAAATATATGATAATCCTCTTTCCTTTTCCGTCGTAAACTCCAATAAAAGTATCCGGCACTGCGCCCCATTCAAAAAGACATTTTTTCTGCATCTCGGCTGCCGGTCCAATCTCTTCCCATGTTTCTCGTAAAAGAAAACGGGTATGATCCTTGTTCGATATCATCAACACTTTGTCTCCCAAATTTGGAAAAAGTTTGTTAAACTCAATAATGCTGTTTAACCGCGTGAATGTTCCTACCTGAACTTTATAAAAACGGGGCTCAAAATCTATTTGCTCCTCTACTTCATCCAGGGTGAGATTTTCAACTCTTTTATACAACATTCTTATATCAATGACCTGCTTTTCAGGATCCGAAATAAGATTTAGCTTACTACTGATTGCCAAATCCTTGACCTTAAATACCGATAAAGAATCTTTTACCCCTGATATATCTGCCATAACTTTTGCCGGAAAATCACGGTTGTATCCCTCAAGTTCCACCGAATTAATTAACTGGGTAATTTTTCCTGTTTCATTTTCCTCAATGGGCGCCAGTCCGGCAAGTATAACCGGAATGGTTTTCCTTACCTTTTTTTCTTCGGCACAATAAATATTATATCCGCCATTTGTCTCTGATGGTCTGTCCGAAGCAAACCAATATTTGCCATTTGCATCACGCGTAAGGGTTATGTCATTTTGCCCTGAGTTTATTATCCTGCCCATATTTACAGGCTTCGACCAGGTATCCCCTACCCGCTTTGACATAAAAATATCGTACCCTCCCATGGATGAAAAACCCTTTGATGAGTAATAAAGTGTTTTTCCATCTCCTGAAATTGAAAGATGGTTTTCATCTGTTTCAGAGTTCAATTCGCTTACATTTTCTGGTTTTGAAAAATTTCCGTTCTCATCCTCTGTTAGTTTGTAAATATCATGACCACCCAAGCCTCCGGGACGGTCGCTCACAAAAAGATAGGTGTTACCATATTTTACTGCCGATGATTCATGATATGCCGAATTAAACGGCAGCTTTTTGGGCATCGACCATTTATCTCCTGTTTTGTTTATGCAAAAAATATCTCCTCCGTTAAAAACTTTGTAAATAAATAGTATTTGCCTGTCATCCGAACTTCCTGCCACAGCTTCATGGTTGTCGGAATTAACCATTCCAAATGCCTGGTTTGGAGCAGACAATTCATCATTTTCAACCGTTGAAACACAAATATTGTGATTGTTTTTCATCACCTTCTCTGTTTTGGGGTCTCTGCGCGATGATGTGAAAAACAGTGTCGCGGAATCGGTGAAAACCGGACCATAATCATCTCCCTCACCATTAAGATTAAGCGCTTCCTTTATCTCAAGGGTATCCCGTTCATTTTGTGCATTCGCAAACGGAATAAACAAAACCAAGGTCAGTATAAATGCTGCAATTCGCATGTTAATCAAGACTGGTGCGTGTATTGGTTAATTTTAATATGATCATGATTTCGTGTGAGCCACCGGTGTAATTTCCCAAATCACCTGAAACAATTCCGTAGGAATATCCCAATGCAACTGTACGGCTGTCAATTCCAATAAACGGAACAATTGCATCATTGGTGGAGTAATAACATCCAACGTATATTTTTTCCTTTATCTCAGCTTTCAGTCCGGCATCCAATTGATTATACCCTCCCGACATCTTAAAAAGAACCGAAGGTTCAAGTTTGAAATTTTCATTGACAGTAAAACGATATCCACCACCAAAATACAAGTGCATATTCCTTTTGTTTTCAAGTGTGTTATCTGCCAGAAAATCCACTTTGCGGTTCAAAAGCTGATACACCGAAAAGTCAATATAATAGGCATTATCCTTATATAATCTCATGCCAAAAGCGGCATCCGGAACAATAACTGAATTTTCCGAATTATTAATAACCTCATCATCAATATCTTTAATAATAAACTGATCTTTAAATAAACTGTACTGTGAAAGTACTGCCGAAAGTCCAAATCCCAGCTTTGTTCCACTGCTGTTCATTTTCAAATGCATGGCATAGGTAAGCTCTGCTCCAAACTGGCCACTCAGTCCGGTGTTTTCATAAAACACTTTCCCTCCAAGGGCAGTCTGTTCCGACACCATGGAATGAGCCGAAAACGATTGCAGATTGGGCGAACCGTTAAAACCTGACCAGTATTTAGAATACGCCAGCGATGTGAAAATGTATGGCTTGGTTCCGGCTGCTGCAGGATTGTTTAGATACTGGTTCAGATGGTAATTCTTGTATGTGCTGAGCTGCTGTGCACCAGCATAATAACAGAGAATACTGAAAATAATGGTTGATATGATGTAGGACCTTTTCATGGGTTTCATTTTTTCTGTTTAGTAATTACTTTAAAATTTTAACCGGACCTGTATAGGGCGGGTAGTTTCCAAAATTCAGATTGATAATATAATAGTAATCGCCACTTTCGAGAAGTTTTCCGTCGGAAGTGCAATCCCATAAATTATCATATCCTTTATCGGACGAAAAAACCTGCTTTCCCCAACGGTTATAAACTGCCACACTGCAATCGGGATACAAGTGAATATTTTTTATCTCCCAAACATCATTTTTGCCATTTCCATCGGGAGTTACCACATTGTAAATTACAATGCAATCAATATCATTTAATCCGACAGTATATGTTTCAGTGGTTTGGCAGCTATTGGCATCGGTGATGGTTACTGAATAGGTGCCGGCATCCAGCCCGGTAATTTCAGAAGCTGATGTTCCATTGGACCACGCATAAGTATAAGGAGCCAGGGCATTTTCAATCAATGTCACTGTTACTGCACCATCGTGGTTGTCGCGGCATGAAACGTCGGCAACATCCTCATAAATCAGAAGACTCTGAAAAGGCTCTTCGATTTCAATGGATTCTGTTTTGGAACAGCTGTTGGCGTCTATCACGGTTAAAGTGTAGATTCCTGCTGCCTGGGCAGTAATAGATGATGTGGTTTGTCCTCCAGACCAGGCGTATGTATAGGGAGGAGTGCCACCATCAGGCACAATGGTTATCCAGCCATCACTGCCACCCTTGCAGGTCACATTATCAAAAGTGGTGTTAAAAGTGAGTGGAGCAGAAGGCTGATTGATGACTATAAATTTCTGAATAACACACCCCAAGCCCGAGTTGTCCGCAATAAAAACCATGTAATTTCCGGCCGGAACAGACCAGATCAGCGAGGTGGTATCGATATTTGTCATCAAAGTATCCATGAGCGTGCTATCAATGTAATATTCCTGCAGATAAGGATCCCACAAAAGTTCACTGAGAATTCCTACGTAAAAAGGGGTTCCGCCCGACGGAGTGATGTTAATGGTACCATTTCCGCTATAGCAGGTAGCATCTGCAATGGTGTCGATGGTCGAAATTTCGTATGGAGGAAACAACCAGGCTGTATCCATAATTGTAAGTCCGGCACTGTCAATAACCTGAACGATATATTCACCCTGAACCAATCCGTTTAAATCTTCGGCAGCAGAGATCAGGTCAGACTGATGATACCAGAGTATCGTGTAGGGCAAAGTCCCTCCCGAAATACTGAGATCAATGGCCCCATCATTGTAACCAGAGCAGGTAGGATGAGTAACCGCAAAGGAAACTGATAGTTGGCCAAAAGCGGAATTCAGGAAAATAAATCCTGTAAACAGGGCAAATAAAATCTTTTTCATAAAGGTCCAAAGTTTCGTTCCGGTTCAAAGATAAAATAATGAAGCAATGAAGTAAAGCTAGTTAACAATATATAGCAATAATTTATGACAAAACTGTTTTGCAATATTATGTTTCGTAAAAAAGAATGGTGATAAGTCTATATATTTGTACAGAATTAATTGAAGAGTTAATTGTTAGTTATCAACTTTTCTTTTTCTAAATTTAATATTGTGTTCATTGTTTTATTCAGGATAAAACTCAATTATATTTAGAAATAATTTTGAGAGAATTATTATTGAATTTATGGGAGCGTTAAACAAGCTGGCATCTATCAAAATCAGACCTGAATCAATCTTTGCTTTCTTTGCATTGATCTTTGGATTGCTGTTTGTATTTCTGACTCCTCCATTTCAATCGCCTGATGAAAACAATCATTTTTACAGGGCTTACCAGATATCAGAAGGCCATCTCATATCAGAAAAAATAGATAACCGATTGGTGGCTTTTGTACCCCAAAGTCTCGTTAAAACAACCGGGCCTTTTACATCTTTATATTGGAACAACCTAACAAAAACGAGTTTTCGGGTTATCAGGGAAACACTTGAAATACCACTAAATCCAGAAAAAAAACAATTTGTTGACATACCAAATACAGCAATGTATTCGCCAATTTCATATTTACCACAGGCTTTTATCCTTTTTTTGCTGAAACCGGTTAATCTGCCACCATTGTACCTTTTTTACTGCACCAGAATATTTACACTGTTTTTCTGGGTTTTTTGCATCTTTTTAGCAATCAGAATAATTCCGTTTTATAAATGGCTTTTCATACTGGTTGCCTTATTGCCAATGTCACTTTTTATCAATGCTTCAATAAGTGCAGATGTAATGACCAATATAATATCTTTTTTCCTTATTGCCTTTATTTTGAATGCAGCCTACTCTCAACCAGAAATAAAAACCAGACACTTAGTATTTATAATAGGTTTATCAATATTTTTGGCATTATCAAAAGTTGTTTACACTCCACTCATTCTATTGTATTTTATTATTCCCCGAAAAAAATTCGGCAGCAAGAAAAAATACATCATTCAAACCTGTTTATTATTTGCTGTTTCTTTTATTAGTGTTTTTGTTTGGTCATCAACCATGAATTCACTTTATATTCAATACAATGAATACAATGAACATTTCAGGGATGGAATCACTCTGGTCAAATGTGCCGACATGCATAAACAATTGGCTTATATTCTGGACAATGGAACATACATTTTAGATGTTTTTTTTAGCTCAACTCAAAAATCCTTCGACATGTATGCCGAGGGATATATTGGAACTTTTGGATGGCTTGACACGCCTCTTCCCCACTGGCTAATATACCTGTCTTACTTTGTAATCATTTTTGTCGGACTTGCCGATAAAGACCATAAAATAAAAGTAAAACCAAAACATAAAATCATAATGTTTCTAGGGCTGTTTTTAATATTTTTTCTGATATTCATTACTCAGCACCTAACCTGGGATTGCGTGGGAAGCGATTATATTATCAGCATACAAGGCAGGTATTTTATTCCCGCCTTCCCATTGCTTTTTATGCTTTTTTACAACTCCTGGGAAAAAATTGAAAAGTTCAAAAAACCAATTATTATTGCTTTTATATTAATATGTTCAATAATATCTGCAAATACTCTTTATCAGAGATATTTTTATTTTCCTGATAACCAAACAAACTCCTTTACTTGTAATGCCGAAAAAATAACCAGGGAAAAGCTATTCATAACCAGTAATCCTGAAATATTTTTGGAAAATGTAAGTGCCTTAAGCAAAGAACAATCCAGATCTGGAAATATCTCCGTAAAACTTAATAATAAAAATCAATCTGCATTTCTTTATCGCAATTATAAATATTCAAAGGGTGATTCATTGATTGTTGAAATTTGGAGATATGGAAAAACAGGTGGCATTGTTATTTTTGGCGAAAAAAATATCTTTTTTGTCTCCGACACTACGCCAATTATGAAAGACAGCAAAGGATGGGAACTGCTCAGACTTGAGTATGAAATACCCACGGATATGATTTACAGAGAAACAGACATTTATATAACTAATCCTGAAACTGATCCCGTGTATTTTGATGATTTAAAAATCAGTTTTATAAAAAATAATCAGTGAAAATTGCAATTACATTTTTTTACTGTATCAGGAATTTATTATAAAATTGATGAGATTACTAATCGATAACCGGAAAATCCAAATGAAAATAATTTATTTCCATAATTTATAAAAAAAAAACCAGCCATTTCTGACCGGTTTTTTCGGGTGGAAGAGCGGGCTCGAACCGCCGACCCTCAGAACCACAATCTGATGCTCTAACCGACTGAGCTACATCCACCATGTTAGGGATGCAAAGATAAATAAAAATATTTATATCCATAAACTGTTTGCTTAAAAAAAATAATTTTGGATTATTTTCTAATATAACCTGAATATCAATGAGTTAAATAATTAATTTATTTTTTTGTAACTTGCGGTGCTTTTCATGTTGCTTTTTGAATATGATAAAAATAGTTCGTGTTGTTGCTTTTTTTTGTTTCGTGATCCTCTTTTCTGCCTGTTCAGAAAAAGAACCCGAAACCTGTTATTCATGCAATGACCTCCTTGATATTCGCAAACGTGGAAAACTAATTGCCTATTCCGATAACAACTCTACCAATTATTTCATTTACAATGGAATGCCCATGGGCTTCCAATATGAGTTGCTTAAAGAATATTCCAACCACATGGAACTTGACCTTGAGCTGAAAACAAGCAACAATCTGGCTGAAAAATTCAATGCTCTTTTTAGTAAGGATTGTGACCTGATTGCTGCCAACCTGACTGAAACAGCCGACAGAATCCTGTATTTCGACTTTTCTATTCCGCACAGCATTTCACATGAGGTGCTCATTCAGAAAAAACCCGAAGGATGGCGGCAAATGAAAAAAAAGACGCTGGATACTCTATTAGTCAGGGATATTTCCAAACTCGATGGAAAAACGGTTTATGTTCAGAGAAATTCCTCTTACCTGGAACGCCTTTATGAAATTGAAGCCCAGGAAGCCATTGACCTCATCATTTCTGATACTTCTGAATATACAACCGAACAACTGATCGAAATGGTAGCCGAAGGAACAATTGATTATACTGTATGTGATGAGAATGTTGCACTGGTTAATCAAACTTATTTCCCCGATCTGGATGTCAGTTTGGCTCTCAGTGAACCCAAAAATCTCTGCTGGGTTGTAAGAAAAGGTTCTGACTCACTCATTACAAGCATAAACACCTGGATGAAGGATTTTAAAAAAACAAAAAAATACCAGAATCTCTACGATAAGTATTTCAGAAATCCAAAATCAAGAATCATTGTAAAAAGCGATTATTACAGCGTCAAAGGTGGTAAAATATCTGAATATGATGAGATTATAAAGGAGAAAAGCAAAATAATTGGATGGGACTGGCGACTGGTTGCTTCAATTATCTATCACGAATCACGATTTGACAACTCAGTGCGTTCATGGGCCGGAGCTATGGGATTGATGCAAATAATGCCTGTAACCGGTGCTAATTACGGCATTGACAGTCTGGCCAGCCCAGAGCAAAACATTGAAGCCGGAATGAAATTCATCAAGTGGCTTTATAAATATACAGCCACCGACATTACCGACAAGAATGAACTGATAAAATTCATTCTGGCTGCCTATACCATTGGTCCGGGACATGTTGAAGACGCCCGGAAGCTGGCAAAAAAACATGGTGCTGACCCCAATAAATGGGACGAAAATGTGGAGAAATACATGCTTTTGAAATCAAATCCCAAATATTACAACGATAAAGTTGTAAAGTACGGATACTGCAAAGGCTGGGTAATATGCAGTTTTGTCACTGAAGTACTGGAAGTTTTCGAGCATTATAAAAATGCCATCCCCGATTAATATTTTATAACAATTGTAAAATAATTGGCCTATGGACTATTTTATAATTCATTTCGGTATTATTTGGTATATCGGGACATTACTTCAATAAACTCATCCTTTTTTCTTCTGGATATCATGATCTTATCTCCATTCGACATTTCAACATATCCACCGTCGGTGCGGATAAATTTTTTCACATGTTCAAGGTTGATGAGATGTGATTTATGGATTCTGAAAAAACCGGGACTGCTGAGTAGTTCCTCAATCTCCATCAGACTTTTAGATACCAACATTTTTTTTCGGTCGGTAAAATAAATCTCCGAATAACTGCGGTCGGCATTAATGTAAAGAATGTTTTTCGGCTCAACAAACTCAATTCCTTCAGTTATTGGAATGGCCAGTTTTGCAGGATTTCCTGTTTTGACATTTTCCAACAGAACGTTGTAATCAGGTTTGGTGGTGTTTCCGCTTTTCTTTTTGTCATCAATACGGTTTACCGCAGAAATCAATTCGTAAATATCAATGGGTTTAAGTATGTAATCAACAGCAGAAAATTTTATTGCCTTTATTGCGTAATGGTTGTATGCTGTAACGAAGATTACGTCAAAATCGCGTTCGGTCATTTTTTCAAGCATCTCAAAACCGCTTCCCTGGGGCATTTCAACATCCAAAAAAACCAAATCGGGTTTTGTCTCTTTTATAACCTGCATTCCTTCGACAGCGGAGTATGCTTCTCCAACAATGGTTACATTATGGCAGTATTCCTTAACTATCAGCTGAATGGATTTTACAGCTTTGTGTTCGTCATCGATGATTACAGCTTTAAGCATATTATTGTTTTTTTGATTGTTTTACAAGTGAAATATAAATGGTTACGCGTGTTCCGGCCCCATTACCCTGAGCATCTTTCAAATCGTCGTACTTTATTTTTAGGTCGCTTCCGTACAATGAATTGATCAGACTAAGTCTTGATTCAGTGATGCGTGTTCCCATTGAAACATGTGTTTGCGTTCTCTGTTCCTTGATCTGTCTGGCTTTTTCGCGCCCTACCCCATCATCCTCAACAATGCAAATCAATTTATTGTTGTCATTTTTAATTTCAATAGTCAGCATACCCCTGGCGCTTTTGTTCATCAATCCGTGCTTGATGGCATTTTCCACATAGGGTTGCAAAATCATCGACGGAATTTTAATATCAGGCAGTTCAAGTGATTTATCAATGATAAATTTAAAATCGAAACGCTCTTCAAACCTCAGCGATTCCAGCTCAACATATAACTGAAGCGCACTGAGTTCATCCTGAAGCGAAATGGTATTATACTGGGAATTGTCAAGGGTAATTCGCATCAATTTTGAAAACATTGACAAATATCGGTTTGATGATAATTTATCATTCTGAAGAATAAAATACTGTATTGAATTAAGGGTATTGAAAATAAAATGCGGGTTCATTTGCAAACGCAAAGCCATTTTCTCGTGATCAAACAATTGCTTTTCAATTTCGAGCACCTTAAGTTCCATCTCATGTTTGCGTTTCAAACCCAGGTATCTGCTATACAAAATAAAGAAAACAATAATCGACAGTCCGCCGAAAAACAGAATCCTGAAAGTCCACGACTGCCACCAGGGCGGCTCAATGATTATGGTAACCGAAATACCATCTCTGTTCCAAACACCGTCATTGTTTGATCCGATAATTGTAAGTGTATAAGTGCCCGGGTCAAGCTGTTTATATTCGGCAAACCTGCGCTCGGCATTGCAGTATTTCCAATCATTATCAACACCTGAAAGCCTGTATGCATACTTGTTTTTTACCGGATTGGTAAAATCGAGGGCCGAAAACTCAAAAGAGATAAAATTCTGATCATATGACAGTTCTATCACACTTCCATCATTGACCTCAAGTGGAATTTCTTCATTAAAGACTTTTACGGAGGTTATAACAATGGGCGGAATTTTAAGGTTTTTTCTGACATTTTTGGGATTAAAAATATTGAACCCGCCCATACCGCCGATCACAAAATATCCGTCATGGGTAATCAGGTAAGATCCTCCGTTAAACTCATTACTTTGAATGCCGTCTTCTGCATCATAATTCAAAAATGTTTCGCTTTTCATATTGAACTTTGAAACACCATAATTTGTTGTAAGCCAAAGGTTGCCAAGTCCATCATCCAAAGTGCAATACACCACATTGTTCGAAAGTCCGTTTTTTTCATCATAAATCTGATACAGATTTTTCTGAGGATCATATTTCACCAGACCACCGCCTATGGTTGAAAACCAAAATAATCCATCGGCACTTTTGTAAACTGCAAAAACTCCTTCAAGCTCAAACGATTTTTTTCCGGCTTTTCCTTTGACTATTCGGTCTATCATGCCTGTTTTCGGATCAAGTTTATTTACCCCTTTGTAGGTCGAAAGCCAAAGAATACCGCTCTCATCCTCATAAACCCCAAACACCGTATTGTTGCTCAGACTTTTTGGGTTTTCGGGGTCATTTACCCAAGTTTTGATTTTATTGCTTTCGGGATCGAGCCTGTGAAACCCATTGTTTGTTCCAATCCAGATATAACCTTTACTGCATTCATAGACACACCAGATGGTGTTGTTGTTGATTTTTGCCGTTTCAGAAGACCATATATTATAATGGATAAATCTTTTTTCAGAAGGAATATACTTATCAAGTCCATTGTCAAATGTTCCAATCCAGATGTTTCCCTTTGAATCGCACATCGCAAACCTTGCACTATTGCTGGCAAGAGAATTTGAGTTTCCCGGAATTTTTTTAAGCGTCTCAAAACGAAGCGTTTTTCTGTCAAAAATATTCATTCCCGCATCAGTACATATCCATATTTTTCCCTGTTTATCCTCGCACAAACCCCATGCTACTTCAGAGTTCAATCCTGTTTCGTCATTTGCCTTTTTAAAATGTACAAACCTGAAAGCATCAATATCCACTTTGCTTACTCCGCTAAAATCTGTTCCAACCCAAACAATTCCGGCATGATCAATAAAAATTGAACTGATAAAATTCCCGGAAGGCACATTTTCTTTTGAGTCTCTGTTCAGAAACAAAAAAGACTGTGTGTTTAAATCCAGAATATTCACCCCTCCTCCCCGGGTTCCAATCCACAAATAATTTCTGGGATCAAAGGCCAATGAACTGATGTTGTCATTTGACAAACCATTAATATTTCCTTCACTGACTGAGTATTTTTCGACTATTCCGTTTTCTTTGTGTAGCTTATACAATCCTTTGCTTGTTCCCACCCAAATAAACCCATTGTCGTCTTCGCAAATTGATTTGACGGCAATATTTTTCAGACTGTAATTTTTTTCAGGAACATCGGTATAAGAAGAAATTTTCATTTTTTCGGGATCAAACCGGTCTAATCCATTTTCTGATCCAATCCAAAATATCCCTGTATTATCTTTAAAAATACATAAAACGGAATTGTCTTTAAGAGAGTTTGGATCATTATCACTATGGATGATCCTGGATAATTCCCCTCCTTTCTTATTGAGTCTGAGCAGACCAAAATTTGTACCCAGCCAAATATATCCCTTGTTATCCTGATTAATGCACCAGATGGTATCTTTAAGCAGATCCCGATCATTATTTCCGATGCTGAATTTCGAGTTGAATTTTCCTGTCTTTCTGTTATAACTGTTTATCCCTTTGCTTGTTCCCACCCAAATCAATCCCTCATTGTCTTCAAAGAGTGATTGGATTGTTTGATTCGACAGCTTTGCATACGCTTCAGTCATTCCTGCTTTAAACACCCTGAAATTATAGCCATCATACATATTCAGTCCGTCCCATGTGCCAAACCACATATACCCTTTGCTGTCCTGAAGTATGCAATAAATAGAATTCTGGGAAAGTCCCTTTACAAGTTTTTTGTTTTCAGAAGAAATCTTTTGAACTTTGATATTGCCTAAATTAATCTGCGCATTTGCTGCTAATGTAACCAGACAAATAAAAAGCAGCAATAAATATTTTCGGGCATTGACTGTCATTTTTATTCTTTTTACTGCTCTAAAGATAGGAAAATTATCTGCACTTTTTAAAACCAATTTGTGCAACATTTTAGTTTATTTTCTAATTAGCAGATCTACTGCCCTGTCATTAAATGATTTAGTCCTTCGGTAATTTGTTTTCTGTACTAAAAAACGGGCACGACCGGGACCACCAATATAAAATTTTGTAAACAGGGATATTCCGCCCACATATCCGGTAAGGTAGTATCCATGCCAAAATTCAAATATTCCATAAGTTAAACAGGCCGACTGAAGCAGCAAATTGAAAACTCCTTCAAATGTATATCCCGCATAAATTTGTCCACTGCCCGGAACAATCCTTGAAAGGATCATTGCTGTTTTTTGGTTTTTTAAACGGGGAAAGTTTTTTTCATTCCAATGCGCTTTTACAGCCAGCATCACTGAGTCCTTTTGTTTGTCCGGAATAAAGCGATTCACAAATTCTTCCGCAAGTTTTGACGATTTCACATACCCGCCCAATTCATTAAGAGCAAAAATTTCAATCAGACTTGCTTCTTCAGAAAGATTGTTATTTTCAAATATTCTCAATGAATCAACTGAAATTAAAGATTCACCAAACAAACCGCCAAGATATTGATTCAGTGCCAGTTCATAATATATTTCCGTTTTCAGATTTACTTCGGGGTTAAACTTCAGCAGTCTTTTCAGCGTAAAAACTGATTGCTCATAATAACCGAGTTTTTTATATACCAGAGATTTATTAAAAAGAGCAGTGGTTTTTTCACTTTTTGAACTCCCGTAAAAACAACAGGCCTCGTATTGCAACAAAGCAGCAGAATCCCTTCCGGCAGCAAACAAGCTGTCGGCTTTTGAAATAGAATATTTTTGAGCCCTACCTGAAAATCCTGCTAAGAGGAATATGCAGAGAAGCCCTGATAATATTATCCTGCGATTCATAAAAATCATTTCTGTATCTTTCAATACTAAGAACACTGCCCCAGATGTTTCCCACATAAAAAACCGTAAAAAATCCACCCGCAATAATGGTCTTAGGGTTATCAATTCCTCTTTTAAAATAATTTTCGGCAGTAACAAGACCAAGGGTACCGACAATAAAAAACGCCGACAATCCCTCGCCCCATTTTCCCGAATAGGCTTTTCCGGCACCCGGAATCAGAGCAGATAATACTCCGGCAGCCAGCTTCGATTTTGGCTTAAACTCCAGAAACCGGGTATGGCATTCGGTCAGAATTTTTTCTTCATTTGAAAAATCTTCATGCAAGCCGGTAAATTCCTGTCGGTACTTTTCAAAACCCGCGGGATTGCGCTCAAGAAGTGATATTCCCGCCAGTTCAAACCGGGCCAGTTCATTCATTTTAAGACTGTTGCTGGTGTAATTTTCAAGAAGCAACAAAGACTGGTCATACTTTTTTAGTGTAATATAATTATCTGATGAATAAAAAACAGAAGCATTATATAGATTTGAATTTCTTCCTATTTTACTAAAATAACTTGTTGAATGTTCAAACTCTTTCAGGTTATAATGGCAAACTGCTTTTAGGAAATTAACCGAGTCTGTCAGCCCACACGAACTGTTCTTTTCCTTTAGAACTTCCAGTGCAAGCCTGTAATCGCGCAAATTAACAAGATGGTTTACAAATAAAAAATCAGGACAGTTTTCCTGAGCACAAAGCAGAAAGCGGGAAAACAACAATAAAAGCAATACCCTGATTTTCATCGGATCACCTGTTAGTATATGATTTTTTGCTTTTAGATTTGTAAATATCCGGAGTTTCATTCACCTTTCCCGAAACCCGGTCCTTTTTTCCGGGAGCAATATTGCGGGCCGAAAAGCTGTTGCATCGGGTAAGCCGATCTGCAGTGAGAAAAACGCCCTTAAAAATCCCATAACGTTTAACCAGTTTTTTTGAAAATTCAGAACAGGTTGGATTATACAGGCAATTCGCAAAGAACTGGGGAGAAATTGAGGATTGATAAAAAAACATCATTCCTCCAAGCATCAGACTAACAGGATTGTACTTAACAAACCCGTTGGGGGCATCCTTAAACATCCATTCTGTTTTTTTTCTTTCAAATTTCTTGTTTTCAAAATCTGCATTTTTCAGCAGTTGAAGATCTGAAACAGAATTCTGCGCTGTCAAATGTGAAACAGAAAGAATAATGATAAGAAAAATCAGGCCGGAGCTTTTCATTTATTGTGCTTTGAACAAGGAAACAAGTTTGTCAAAATCCTTTTCGTTTAAACCGGTTATGTTTATCGGAGGATATTTTGCCACACCGCTTTTTGTTTTTTGATATAAAACCATGTTGCGCCGTAATCCAAGTAAAGAAGTGGTAAATTCAGCTTTATAAAATGAACCACCCTTGATTTCAATGGCTCTGCGAACTGAACCCGGGAACAGCGAGCTGTATTTCACAAAAACACCTTCGGGTGTAATGTCAATTTTCACGTAATTAACATTTCTGGCGAAAAACAAAATATAATAAAATAAATAAGGTGAAATAAAAATAAAAACCAATCCGACCTTTGAAACCGATTCAAAAGGAGATTTAATAAAATTTGTCACAACAAGTGAAACAAGTAACAATGCAACCACTGCCATAATAAACCTGTTTAATTTCCACCTGATAATACTTTTTCTGTTTTCGATTGTCATATTTACAATATTTTATTTTTTTCTTCTTTTCATTTCTGTCAGTATCATTCCCAGCTCCCTTCCTGTTTGTCCCTTTACCGAAGTGTTTTCTTCGGCCCTGCGTATTAGGTAGGGCAGGACATGTTTAACCGGACCATAAGGAACGTATTTGGCAACATTGTAGCCAAGATGAGCCAGGTTAAAGCTGATATGGTCGCTCATTCCGTATAGCTGGGAAAAGAATATTTTCGGATGTGCGTTTTCAATTCCTTTCTCCTTCATTAGCGCACAAAGATACCTGCAACTTTCTTCATTGTGCGTACCTGCAAATATAGAAACAAAATCAAGGTGATCAAAAGCAATTTTAAGAGCAAGATTGTATGCGCTGTCGGTATCGGCTTTTGTGTCATGAATTGGCGATGGGTATCCAAGTTTTTGGGCACGGTCTCTTTCCCTTTCCATGTATGCCCCCCTGACAAATTTAAAACCGGCAAAATATTTGTTTCCCCGGGCATGTTCAATTGATTTTTTCAAAAACAAAATCCTGTCTTTCCGGTACATCTGCAAGGTATTAAATACCACAGCCTTTTCCCTGTTATATTTCATCATCATTTTTTCCACAACCCGGTCAATGGCTTCCTGAAAACAATAATCCTCGGCATCAATCAACACAGGAACATTGTTTTTAGATGCCGTTTCACATAAAATTTCAATGCGCCTTTCAAAAAGGCTGGCTTGATTATTTTCATCATCACTTAAAAGGATACCGGAAGAAATTTTCTCCAGTAATGATTTTTTGCAGAAAGCAGTGGGTTTAAAAACTGCAAAAGGAATGTTGTTGTTGCCTGAAGCATTTTGAATGGATCTGAGCGTTTCCTCCATTGCAGCTGAAATATCCGCTTCGCTTTCCTTTCCTTCAACCGAAAAATCAAGAATTGATTTAACCTTGTAATCGGCAAGGGATTTCACCGCCGAAACACATTCGGTAAGGTTCTCGCCACCACAAAAATGACTAAAAATGGTTGGTTTGATGATCCAATTTACAGGAATCCCGAATTCGATACAGAATGCTGTAAGCTCTTTGCCTGTTTTCACAAGAAAATTACTTGATACAAGCTGAAAAAGTATGCGGGCCCTTTTGAGCGCATAATCAGTTCTGATCCTGAAAGCAATTTCTGTGTTTTCGAAAGAAATCATGCTGTCTTTTTTTACAAATTTAACTATTTTGGTCGAAACACCACTTATTAATAAAATACCAGTTCAACCAAAAATGATAACAAAATACTAATTTCAAATGTTCATATTGATTTTTTTACAATGCTTCACCCTGTGGTATTACAAATCGGTCTTTCAGACCTTAAACTCAGATGCAGCAAGGGCAACGCCCTGGAATTGTAATCGCATGGGGTGGAATGGAATGGAACCCTATGCGTAAAAATCTTTTTTAATTCACAATGCTTCACCCTGTGGTATTACAAATCGGTCTTTCAGACCTTAAACTCAGATGCAGCAAGGGCAACGCCCTGAAATTGTAACCGCATAGGGTGGAATGGAACCCTATGCGTACTTGTAATTTATACCTGTATTTTATCAGACGAAGTTATGAAAGCACAAAAATCCATTCATTACACTATTGCAAAAAAACTCAAAATCCTTTAACATCAACACCAGTTTGACAATCAATTTATTTACAAAAAATAAATAAGTCACCTATAATTTTAAATATTTTTTACTAATTGTTAATAATTTAATTATATTTGCAGACATTGAAGCAAATTAAAATTAAACTGTAAATAATATGAAAAAACTATCAAGTTTACTCCTGGCACTAATAGTAACTTCAACACTCTTTGTATTTGACAGTTGCAAGAAAGGTGAAGAAGATCCCTTCTTTTCAATTCAATCAAGAAAACAAAGGGTTGCCGGTGAATGGACTATTAACAGCGATAAAGTTTTAACCACCTATCTTGATCAGGAAGGTGTAACTACAAAGACCGATTTTATTATTAGTGGTGCAAACATTGACATTACTACGGAATCTATAAATTCAGACCATGACACCATCGTAACAGTAGGTGCCAGTGAAGATGGCGGAGAAGTTCTTCAGTCAAAAGTAACCTTTGAAAAAGATGGTACTTTCGAAGAAATTCTTGAATATAGAATTATTGACGAACAGGTTGAAAACGTAACCGATGTTTGGGAAAGAACCACAACCATTACAACTGTTACCCTGATAACCTTAAAAGGAACCTGGAACTTCATGGGAAGCGTTGAAAAACTTTGGAAAAACAAGGAAAGAATTTCTGTTGTTATTGAATCAAAGAAAACAACCGAAACTGAAACCACTGTTACTTTAAATGAGATAAACGGTGTTGAACAACCATTAATAACCGTTAATCACAAATATGACGATTTCAATGATTATGCAAATGGAGAAAATGCATTTGTTTACGAAATCAAAATGCTGAAAGGAAAAGAAATGAAATTGTTCAGAGACATTAACAATAAAGATTACTATGCAATTGATGGTGGTGCAGGAGCAACTGTTTCTGAAATCGGATCACAGGAAAGAATATTAAAACAGTAAATGTTAAAATCATTATAAAGAGCCGGTATCAAACCGGCTTTTTTTATCGGTATATCAAAAAACTTTTCAAAAATAATCAATATGGGACGTGCATTTGAATACAGGAAAGCAAGAAAACTAAAAAGATGGGGCAATATGTCCAAAACCTTTACCAAAATTGGTAAGGAAATAACCATTGCTATTAAAGCGGGCGGACCAGATCCTTCATCGAACTCCAGATTCAGGATTTTGCTGCAAAATGCCAAGGCAGCCAATATGCCAAAAGATACCATCGAAAGAGCAATAAAAAAGGCCACCAACAAAGATGAGGGAAATTACAGCGAGATTGTTTACGAAGGATACGGCCCATACGGAGTAGCCATTCTGGTTGAAACCGCCACCGATAATCCGGTAAGAACAGTTGCAAATGTCCGCTCCTATTTTGCAAAATATGATGGTGCACTTGGAACCAGCGGTTGTGTTGATTACCTTTTTGAACACAAATGCAATTTTAAAGTAAATGAAAAACCCGGCGTCAATATCGATGACCTTGAACTTGAACTCATTGATTACGGTGCCCAGGAAATTTTTAAAGACGAAGAAGGCATTATTAATATATATGGTGAATTTGAATCTTTCGGAAGCATCCAAAGATATATTGAGGAAAATGAATACGAAATGGTCAGTGCCGAGTTTGAAAGAATTCCTATGGAAACAAAAGAACTGAATGAAGAACAGATGCAAAAAATCGATAAGCTTCTTGGCCGGTTCGAAGAAGATGACGATGTGACAAATGTATTTCACAATATCAAATAAATTTTATAAACGTAGAGACACAACATTTTGTGTCTCTACGTTTATAAAAAACACATTCCAAAATTCCTAAACCCCTAAACAATGAAAACCAAAACCTGCCCCAAAGAAAAATGGACATCCATAATCAGTAACTTTGGGACAGGTATGCCCCGAGCCTTTTCCGTTACAGTTGAAACAATCGATAAAAGCCCTGTTTCTGGCGAATTTATTGAAATCCCCTATTTCTGGATATTTAAACAAAAACCCCGAACAGGCCCACTTAAAGAAAATATGGTTTTTTACAGAAAATGGATCAATGGTATTTATAAAGTTAAATTTTATCCCGGTTCTGATATAAAAATTTCTATTCGCTGAGAACTTTCTGCTTTTTCAATTTTCTCGCTTTCTATTTTCAGAGTTTAACCTCTTTTTCATTTATATTATTTTATAATCTAATTTATTGATTACTATATACATATACCACCATAAGGGATTTTATCTTAACAATCATTTCTACTTAACTTAACATTAGTTTGATAATATATTTTTTCGTAAAATCATTCTAATTAATTTGTATAATACTGAACTTCATTTTGTTCTGATATTTATTAACCACCAAAAAGTCTTTTTAACACAATCTTGTTGAAAAATAGCTTAACTGTTGTGTTATAACATCTTCTAATCGGGGTAATTTTATTCGGATTTATCAACATTGCATGAAAAACAATTGTAACTAACTTACATATAATGTATTTGGAATTAATTCGGATAAGTTTGTTAATAACCGTGTTGAAAAGTAGATTGTGTTGAAACTGATTTCATCTTTAAATTAGCAAAACCAAATCCGGAAAGTATTCCCTATAGGTAACCCGTTGTTTTAAATTAACTTAAAAACTAAAAATAAAATGTTTATTGAAGAAATGTCTGTAGAGCAAAAAAAGCAACAAAAGACTTTTTCATTTGAAGAAGCAGTCAGAAAGTCCGTCGAATACTTTGGAGGTGACGAACTTGCGGCTACTGTCTGGGTTAATAAATATGCACTTAAGAATTCAAAAGGAGAAATTTTTGAATTAACACCCGACGATATGCACCGTCGTATTGCAGGTGAAATAGCAAGAATTGAAAAAAATTACCCGAACCCCGTTTCAGAAGATGAACTTTTTGAGTTACTCAAAGAATTTAAATATATTGTTCCTCAGGGTGGACCAATGAGCGGCATTGGTAACAATAATCAAATTGCTTCACTGTCTAACTGCTTTGTTATCGGACATGATGGTCCATCAGATTCATACGGAGGAATCCTGAAAGTTGACCAGGAACAGGTGCAACTTATGAAAAGAAGAGGCGGCGTTGGCCACGACCTTTCTCATATTCGTCCCTCGGGAAGTCCGGTCCTGAACTCTGCCCTTACCTCCACAGGCATCGTTCCTTTCATGGAACGTTATTCCAATTCAACACGCGAAGTGGCACAGGACGGTCGCCGTGGTGCTCTCATGCTCAGCGTATCAATAAAACACCCCGATGCAGAAAATTTCATCGACGCTAAAATGACTCCGGGTAAAGTTACCGGCGCCAACGTATCTGTTAAAATTGATGATGATTTCATGCAGGCCATCATTGACCAAAAACAATATATCCAGCAATACCCGGTATACAGCGATAATCCCAAAATCAAAAAAGAAATCAACCCCACCAAACTCTGGAAGAAAATCGTTCACAATGCATGGAAATCTGCTGAGCCCGGAATTCTTTTCTGGGACACCGTGATCCGCGAATCAGTTCCCGATTGCTATGCCGAATACGGATATAAAACTGTTTCAACAAATCCCTGCGGCGAAATTCCTTTATGTCCCTATGACAGCTGCCGTTTGATTGCCATCAATCTTTACGGATATGTTGAAAACCCTTTTACCCCTGAAGCAAAATTCAATTTCGAACTTTTCAAGAAACATACCCATCTGGCT
The DNA here is from genome assembly GCA_001769535.1 of Bacteroidetes bacterium GWF2_38_335. Lineage (GTDB taxonomy): Bacteria > Bacteroidota > Bacteroidia > Bacteroidales > GWF2-38-335 > GWF2-38-335. The sequence goes on along the minus strand of MEOH01000006.1, from coordinate 6,876 downwards.
CAAAGAATGATGGATGATATCATTGATCTCGAACTGGAAAAAATAGACGAAATCCTCGATAAAATAGGAAATGACCCCGAAGATTTTGAAGTAAAAAGAGTCGAAAGAAAACTTTGGGAAAATATCCGTCAGAAAGCCAAAGAAGGCCGTCGTACAGGTATCGGAATTACAGGCGAAGGCGACATGCTCGCAGCCCTGGGATTAACCTATGGCAGCGAAAATGCCGTTGATTTTTCTGTTGAAGTTCAGAAAACCCTTGCCATCGAAGCATACAGATCATCCGTATTTCTTGCAAAAGAACGTGGCCCGTTTACCATCTATGACACCCAACTTGAAAAAAACAATCCGTTTATCAACAGACTGAAAGATGCCGATCCTACCTTGTATGATGATATGGCAAAATATGGCCGCAGAAACATCGCACTGCTTACCATTGCCCCAACCGGCACAACAAGTCTGATGACTCAAACCACATCCGGCATCGAGCCTGTGTTCCTTCCTGTATATAAAAGAAGAAGGAAAGTAAACCCCAACGACAAAGAATCAAAAATTACCTTTGTTGACGAGGTCGGTGATTCATGGGAAGAATACAACGTGTTCCATCACAAATTCATTACCTGGATGAAGGTAAATGGCTACGAAACCGATAATGTGAAAAATTTCGAAGATGAACAAATTGACGAATTGGTAAAAAAATCACCTTATTATAAAGCCACTTCAAATGATATTGACTGGTTAAATAAGGTGAAAATGCAGGGAGCGATCCAAAAATGGGTTGACCATTCCATTTCGGTCACCGTAAATCTTCCTAACAATGCCACCGAAGATTTGGTGGGAAAGGTTTACCAGACAGCATGGGAAAGTGGCTGTAAAGGTGTTACTGTTTACCGCGACGGATCACGCTCAGGTGTGCTGCTTGCCAAAGATGAAAAGAAAAAGCATGGCGAAGACGCCGGTATGCTTGCCGATGCTCCCAAAAGACCAAGGGAACTGCAAGCCGATATCGTAAGATTTAAAAACAACAACGAAGACTGGATTGCTTTTGTTGGAATCATGAACGACCGCCCCTACGAAATATTTACCGGTATGGTTGACGAAGATGTGCTTTGGATTCCAAAAACCGTTTCTAAGGGCATTATTATTAAATTAAAAGACGATCAGGGAAATAAGAGATACGACTTTCAGTACATCGATAAACATGGCTACAAAACCACTTTCGAAGGCCTGTCGCGTATGTTTAACAACGAATACTGGAACTATGCCAAATTGATATCCGGAGTATTGCGTCACGGTATGCCCATACCCTATGTAATCAACCTTATTTCAGGCATGCGTCTTGACAGTGAAACCATCAATACATGGAAAAACGGTGTTGAAAGAGCATTGAAAAAATACATTCCCGATGGTGCAAAACCAAAATCAGGAGTGAAATGTTCCGAATGTGGAAGCCACAACCTCACTTATCAGGAAGGATGTTTGATCTGCAACAACTGCGGTCATTCAAAATGTGGATAACAATCAAATAATTTTGCCGCTAATGTGCTATAAATATATTTTAATTAGCGCATCCGATAACTATCGGATAGCGGCAAAAAAAAAGCCGCATCAGCGGCTTTCTCTTTTTATATAATCTGATTATTTGATTACACCTAATTCTTTACCCACTTTGGTGAAAGCAGCAACTGCTTTATCAAGATGAGCAATTTCGTGAGCAGCAGAAAGCTGAACCCTGATTCTGGCCTGTCCTTTTGCAACAACAGGATAATAGAACCCAATTACGTAAATTCCTTCTGCAAGTAATTTAGCTGCAAAATCCTGAGAAAGTTTTGCATCATATAACATCACGGCACAAATTGCAGATTTGGTTGGTTTTAAATCAAATCCTGCAGCTTTCATTTTTCCAACAAAATAATCAGTATTTGTGTGAAGTTTATCCTGAAGCTCATGAGTTTCGTCCATCATCTCAAACATTTTAATTCCGGCTGCAGCAACCAATGGAGGAATTGAATTTGAGAAAAGATATGGTCTTGATCTCTGACGAAGCAGTTCGATCACTTCTTTTTTACCTGTGGTAAATCCGCCAATAGCACCACCAAAAGCTTTTCCTAAAGTACCGGTGATAATTTCAACTTTACCGCGTACATTAAACAGTTCGGTAACACCACGACCAGTTTTTCCTACAACACCGGCAGAGTGACATTCGTCAACCATTACCATTGCATCATATTTGTTTGCCAGTTCAACGATTTTATCCATTGGGGCAACGTTGCCGTCCATTGAAAATACACCATCGGTAACGATGATTCTGAAACGCTGAGCCTGAGCAAGTTTTAATTGTTCTTCGAGATCAGCCATATCAGCGTTGTTGTAACGGTATCTTACTGCTTTACTTAACCTGACACCGTCAATAATCGAAGCGTGGTTCAGTGAATCGGAAATAATAGCATCTTCTTCAAGGAAAAGGGGTTCGAAAACACCGCCATTTGAATCAAAACATGCAGCATATAAAATGGTGTCTTCAGTTCCGAAAAAATCAGCAACTTTTTGCTCAAGTTTCTTGTGAAGATCCTGAGTTCCGCAGATAAATCTAACAGATGACATTCCGTAGCCATGAGTATCCAATGCTTCTTTTGCAGCTTTTACAAGTTTAGGATTGTTTGACAATCCCAGATAATTGTTTGCACAGAAATTTAAAACTTCTTGACCAGTGCTTACTTTGATGTCGGCACCTTGTGGACTAACAATAACTCTTTCATTTTTGTAAAGTCCTGCTTCCCTGATGGCTGCAAGTTCTTTCTGCAGATGTTCCTGAACACGTGTGTACATATCTTTTCTTTTAAAGTTAATATTAAAAATAGCGACCAAAGTTATAATATTTTTATCAATTAAATGTACCCATACAGCCAAACATGATTTATATCAGTAGTTTATAAAACATATCACTACTGTCCAAATAAATTTCATCGACACGCTGTCACGCTGTCCCAAGTCTCCCGACTTGGGACTTTCCGACTTGGGACCTCCCAACCTATAATCACAACCACAATATAGTATCCTTACAAAAAAATTCACATGAACTTTTCATCACTTCATCTGTTATTAATTTCATAAAAAATATCCATCAAGTAAAAAACAGACTTAATGGTCGTTTTTTGAAATTTTGTCAATAATAAGGTTTTTTTACGGAACTTGTTAGGTATATATACGTACAAAAACCGTAGTACTACTTAAACTAGATTTTATGAAAAAAATATATATAATAATACTTTTAATATCAATAACCTACATTGTTAACGGGGCAACTTTTTACTCAGTCAGAGATGGGTTAGGAAACTCCGGAACATGGAGCAATGGAGGCTATTGGTCATATACTCTTGGGGGCGCACCTTGCGGAACCACTCCGGGCGCCTCTGATATCATTTATATTGATGAAGACATGACCCTTGATATAAATTTTTCTGCCAGAGGCACATTAACCATTATGGCAGGTGCTACCCTTTCAGGCCCTACCAAGAATCTTGAAATAAGAGGTGGTGCTACCTTTAATTCATACGGTACTCTTGAAATTTATGACCTGATATTTTACAACGGGTCTTTTGCAAATCTCTACAGCACCTCTGTAACAAATGTTCTGAATGATTTTACCAACATGAACAACAGCGATGATGTGATTGTTGATGGCTCCGTTTCGGTTACCGGAGAATTTTACAATGGTAATGGAGGTATTATTATTGGTTCAGGATCAATCTCTGCCGATACATTTACCGGAACAGGCACTACATTCGGAATCAGTCCGAACAGCTCAATCCCCCCGCATTCAACAGTTCCAACTGCCTTGCCCATTGAACTGCTCAGTCTTGAAGTGCTTACCGGCAACAACAATGAAGCCATTATCGAGTGGGCAACACTCACCGAAATTAACAACGACTTTTTTACAATAGAAAAAACAACTGACGGAGTAATTTTTTATGTGGTCACAACTGTAAAAGGTGCCGGAAACAGCAGTGAAATTCTTCATTATGCAGTAACTGACAACGAACCATCCGATGGATTAAGCTACTACCGGCTCAGACAAACCGATTTTGACGGTACAACCACTGTATCACAATTGGCAGTTTTCAATAATTCATTTGTCACCGGGGGAGAAATGATTGTTTACCCCAATCCGATTGATGCCGTAGAGAAAATAAATTTGAACCTTACCGGTCTGGACCCTGAGAAAGAAGTTTTGGTGGTTGTTAACGATATAACAGGCAGAATTCTTTACTCAAAAGTTCTGTTCACAGATCTTTCGGGGGATGTACTTGAGGCAGTTGATCCCGGACAAAACCTTCCTTCGGGTACTTATTTTATTGTTGGCACCTCAAATGACAAAATTTATCAGAAAAGATTCATCATTAGATAACAAAACCTGAACTACATTAAAGGGAATTCCAATTGGGGTTCCTTTTTTTTAACCCATAATTGTACAATTACATTTATCATGAATTTTCATGTTGTAAAATCATATTTTCAACGTACTTTATTTACATTAAATCAATTACTTTTGCTATCCATTAACAGTATTAACACAAATAAATTTTCAAAATGAAGAAAATATTAATAATCGGTGCTGTTGGTCAGATTGGTTCTGAACTGACCATGACTTTAAGAAACGTTTACGGAAACGAAAATGTTATCGCTTCTACAAGAAAAACCCTTCCATCAGACAAGGTTAAAGAATCAGGTCCGTTTGAATTTTTTGACACCACTAACCGTGAAGATTTATACAATGTATGTAAAAAATACGGTGTGGACTGTATCGTAAACATGGCTGCAATTCTTTCTGCTGTTGGCGAACAAAACCCAATGCTTGCATGGGATGTTAATATGAACGGTTTGATCAATGTTTTGGAAGTTGCCCGCGAAATGCAGATGAAACAGGTACTTGTTCCTTCTTCAATCGCAGTATTTGGTCCGGGAACCCCGCTGGATAAAGCTCCACAGGAAACCGTTCTGAAACCCACCACCATGTACGGTGTTACCAAAGTTGCCGGTGAACTTTTGGCCGATTATTATGTAAGAAAATACAACCTTGATGTAAGAGGTTTGAGATACCCCGGTATCATCAGCAATGAAACTTTGCCAGGTGGCGGTACTACCGACTACGCTGTAGCAATTTATTTTGAAGCTGTAAAACACGGTAAATACACATGCTTTGTAAAAGAAGATACCCGTTTGCCTATGATGTACATGCCCGACTGTCTTAAAGCAACCGTTGATTTAATGCAGGCCGATTTTTCAAAATTGAAACACCACAGTGATTTCAACGTTGGCGCTATGAGTTTCTCAGTTGCCGAGATGGCCGATTCAATCAGAAAATACATGCCTAACTTCCAGATCGAATACAAACCCGATTTCCGTCAGGCAATCGCCGATTCATGGCCCGATTCAGTAGATGATACTGCAGCAAGAAACGAATGGGGATGGAAACCATCATTCAACCTAGATGCCATGACACAGGATATGCTTAAAGTTATTGGCGAAAAACATAAACTGGGATTGATTTAGTTATTCGCACATATTTATAAAAAAGGCAACTCTTTGGGGTTGCCTTTTTTGTTTTGTACCGAAATGAATTATAAAATAGTCCATTGACTAATTATTGTGTAATGCATTTCGAGTATTAATGCCGAATAAAAATTCGGGCACATAATGCTATTGTAAAATTGGTATTATGGTTATCGGGACTGTTTCAAATACTTCTTTATTATTATTTCATTTGTAACTGTTTGTGGTTCTATTTATGGATTCGCCGAATGAATTTGTTGTTTTTATGGCGCACTTATTTAAACCCTCAACACATCCTAAACACCCTCGGCGCAATTGGCTATTTCTGTGCCGCAAATAATATTTACATTGACGCATTCAATAATTACATTAGCGCATTTACAATTTACATTGGCGCGATTAAATATTCCTTTGGCGCATTTAACAATTACGTTGAAGCAATTGATATTTACATTGCCGCAATTCACATTTACATTGCCGCAATAAACTATTACTGCGGCGCTATTTATAATTACACTGTCGCATAAAACAATTACTGCGGTATATTAAAATATTACTGCGGAATATTAAACTTTTCAATACCTTGGAATATTTTTGATTATGGTAAAATTATTTTGCGATTTTATGAAAATGGCATTAGGTTGATTTGACAGGGGTTTTGCAGGTAATAACCGTGATTTTTTGTAGATTACTTGCTTTTTGCATTGTTTTTTGTTTATTTTGTTTAACTAAATGATTTTAATATTATATTAGATCAAGTTGTTCTTTTAATAGTATAAAGCGTTAGCTTTTATTCTTGTTTCTGAAAATCGCCAATTTTCTATACAACTACATGAATAATAAGTGAAACGCTCACGTCATGGCGTGGGCTTTACTTATCTGTAGTTGTGGGTGTTTGGCGATACCTCAGAGACGGATACAGTTACAGTCCCACGCTTTTTCGTTTTATAAACCGTCCTTGAGAGGGACAACAGGGAGAAAAATAATTTACAGCTATGAAAAAATCATTTTTGTTTTTGGTAGCATTTGTTATTATGCTACAGGTTTGTAACGCTCAAATCAAGGTGTTTTCCGGAGGAAAAGTTTCGATTGGGAGTACGACTGATCCCGGAAGTGTGTGGGTAAGCCATTTGATCAAAGGAGATTACACAGCTTTTACAAGCGGCACAACATTTACAACCTGTGCCTTGGTCAAAGGGAACACAGGGTATTCCTCTCATTCAGCACCGGATTTTACATTCTGGGGCGATCTAAACACTGGTATTTATCATCCAGGGGAAGATAAGTTGAGTTTTTCAACCGGTGGCAATGAAAGATATAAAATAG
>MEOH01000005.1 GCA_001769535.1 Bacteroidetes bacterium GWF2_38_335 | reverse complement strand
GTAAATATGGCAATCAGTCCGGATCCAAAAGCAATCCAGAAAATATACCACAGTGTGTATTTTTTAAAGTCTTCTGATTCAGAGTTGTCGGAAACCGTTCCTTTATTGTCGGCAGAGGCAACAACCTCTTTTTTTGCTGTGTCCTTTGGAGTTGTGCTGCTGTCAATGGCAACCGATGCGGTATCAACAGGTTCAGTTGTTTCGGCAACATCTTTAGCTCCTTCGATGTTAAAAGAAAAATCCTGTTTTTCCATAACACACATCCCATCCTCGATGCAAGCCTGATAATCAAGATACCCCTTTAATTGAAAAGAAGTTTTGGAAACAACCTTAATTTTTTGGGTAATAGTGGCAGCCGCCTTAAACTCGGCGCGGTTGGCTTCCATGATGTCATCGAAGGCAACATGGGCTTTCGGACTTTCAGTTATTCCTCCGATTCTTTTGATGTTTTTCTCATTATCTATTTTTATTTTAAACGGATTAAGCTCATCCTTAACCCCATAAAAATGCCATTTTGCTTCAGGGGTTCCTGTAAAAACCAATAAATACTCATCGTTTTCAAGTTTCTTAACAGAAGAAACCCATTTAACGTGATTTTCCTCGATTTGAGCGGATAAAAATCCCGAAAGCAAAAAAGCTGTTAGAAAAAGGAATACAGTAATTCTTTTCATTATTGAGCGATTTAATTTACAAAGCAAATATAGGAATAAAAACGTAAGAAAGGCAACCAGGTTTCAGTGTCGGTGGAGTTTTTAAAAATAATTAACAGATTGTTTCTGCTGAAAATAAAGCATGTATAACCTCAAAGCAGTGAAATCACTGCAAAATACGGGAATAAATCTGAGGATTTACACCTATAGGAATTTTACGTGAAACTGATTAGATAATCTAATCAACAACAATCTTTTTAATTTCCATTTTATTTCCTGAAATCAATCTGACCAAATATAATGCCGGAGGAATAAGCCCGCTTTCAATTTCATGTTTAAGGCGTGTTCCGTCGCCATGAATCAGTTGGCTGTATATTACTTTTCCGGTCAGGTCAATAAGCTGAATGGTATATTCTGAACTGGCATCGGAACTGAAAGTCACGTCGATTTGTTTTTCATTGGATTTAAAGTAAGCCTGCATTTCAGGATCAACCATGCCATTACAGTTTGCTGATATTATTTCGGAGTATTTGAAATTTCCGTCAAAGTCGTATTGTTTAAGCTGATAATAAACCTTGCCTTCATTTTTTTCCTCATCAACAAAGGAATAATCATGCGGCTCATTGGAATTACCCTGGCCTATAACCCATCCTATTGTTTTAAACATGAATCCGTTATAAGATTTCATTACAGCAAAATAATCGTTATTGACCTCACTCAGTGTTTTCCATTGTATTTGATTCAGGTCATTATTACACTCTGCTTTGAAAGAGGAAAGTTCCACAGGCAAAGGAACCAGATCATCGCAATCGGTAAAAACAGCGCCATTACTAAGTTGGAAAGTCAGATTATAGCCCAGATCACTGGGAGTCCAACCATTGACCATAAGAAAGTAAGTTTGTCCGGCGGTTACAGCAAGTGGAGTAACATAGCCATCGCCATTTACATCTTCAGACTGGTCGGATACAGCTCCACCGGTATTCGCGTTAATATTTGCCATACCTGTGTAGGGACCGGTTCCATAATAGCAATTTTCATTCCAGGCATAAGAGCAACGGACGGGTGCGCCAAGGTTTGAGCAATCATCCGCTCTGAACAGTGCAAAATCGTAGTCATCTGGATCGGTGCATCCGGCAGGGTTTCCAAGATTATTGGGAGTAATTTGCAGTCCGAGGGTACCCGAAGTAGTAATTTCAAAATAGTACCAGGCAGTATAATTTTCACTCACAACACATCCGTTGCAGGTTGAAGAATGTCCCGGACCGGTGCTTGCGCCGGAAAAACTTGTATTTCCACACGTTTCAAAAGAACCTTCACATTCGCTGGTTGCCTGGTAGTTTTGTTGGGCACAGTCTACACAACTTAAAGTTATATTCCAGCCTGCCCGGCGGTTAATTCCATCAGAATAAAACCTAAAAGTAAGACAACCGCTTGCATCCGTAGAAGTCCATGTTCCTGCATTCCATGCACCGGCAATTGTATTGGGGGTTGCGAGGGTATTGCAGCCTTCCCAAATAGATGTAACATTTTGGGTTGGACCATTTCCTATTGCAAGAAAATCATAACAGCCTGCTCCAGCAGGCTCAATATTCATGGCATTCATTGTTGCCCTAACACATTTTCCAGAGACATTTGGGCAGAATGACCGGTAAATGTTATTGATACTGTTGCTGTAATTTCCAATTGGTCCGCCGTTGTCATAATAATTCATGGTAGTTCCACAATCAAGATTTACCATGCAATCGCCCAGATAAGTACTTTGAATTCCGGTCGTTGAATGAATATAGTAAGAAGGTGGGATAACAACTGCACAAGAAGTACAGGTTACATAATTTTCACGGCAAGCTGATTCGGTTCCGCAGGCAGAGCTGGTATGAATGTGGCATCTGACGGTTCCGCTAAAAGTTGCCACCCAGCTTACCGGAGTGGTGCCGGTAGTAAGCAAAGCATTTGCAGTTGTTGTAATTGTGAGCCAATCGGTAGGTACTGAGCTGCTGAACTGATATGTTTGTCCGGCAACCACGTTTAGAATTTCGTTATATTCACCTGCATAATTACATGAAGAAACCTGTACAGGAACATTATCTGTCGGGGCATCTGCCGAGAGCCACAAATAAGATCCAAAGCAAGGTCCTGATCCGCAGGCATCAGTAGTAAATGCAGCCGAAGTTGAATAAGCAGAGCTTGTTCCATTGCAGCTGGTATATGCATAAACCCTGAGATAATAAGTTGTATTGCAAGCCAATGCAGCAGTAGAGGCAGAGGTACTTGTTGTAGTTCCCTGATCAACGCCACTGCCATAGGTAACGGCCGGAGAAGTGCCAACCACCCAATAATAGGTGACGGTTGCGCTGCCAGCGGGAGTACCCGCTGCCCATGAAAGATTTGCAGAAGTCATTCCGGTTGATGTACCGGTAACCGAAGCCGGGGCACCTGGAGTTGTGCAGGAGGCCGGACAGTTAATATAAAACTGGTGTGTACCGGTGGTACCATCTTCATCGTCAAGCAGAATATAATAAGTTGTACCAGCTGTCCAGGACATTGATCCATAAGTTCCTGCACTCATAATGTCATCAATGCAGGTCCATCCTGTTGAAGCGCAGGAGCCGGCCTGCCAGCCGTAATCAACATAACCAGTTGCAGCAGAAACGCCAATACTGTATGTGCCGGTAGATGGAGCAACAAAGCTGTAAACCTGTTCAATGCCCGGAGTAGAATACAGGCAATAGCTGGTATTCCATGCCCCGGTTCCGCCACCAGTATAAGTTTGTGTAAATCCTGATCCACAACCGCCAATTGAAGTTATTGAAGTACATGGATTTGAGCCACCACCACTAATAAAAGTAATAATTGTGGTTCGGCATACACTTTCAGTACCACAGGAAGAATTTGTATTGGTGTGCATGAAGTAAGTACCGGAGCTGGGTGCCGTCCAGTTAAGTGGTGTTGTACCTGAAGCAACGACAGCGCCGTCATAAGTGTCGCGGTGAATTGTAATAAAATCGGTTGCTACATCACTGGTTGATTGGTATGTAGTGCCTGAGACAACAGAATAAATAGGAGCATATTCACCAGCATACTGGCAGGTTGTAATGGTTACACTTCCGGCAACCGGAGCAGTAGCTGAACCGTAGGATGAAGAATTTGTACATTGTCCGTAACCCTCACTTACCATGAGGATCAGAAAAAATATTTTCAGAATTATTTTCATGGTTTAGCGGTTTTCGATTTGTTTTTTAAGAACCACAAATTCATCCGGATGAGCATAAACCCATTGAATTATTTTATCATCATATAAACCTGAACCTTCAGAAATATCAGGGAAGTGTGGGGCTGACTGTTTTAAATCAACGCAAAATTGTGAAATTGAGTTTTTATCAGGGATTAATAGCGAAAGCTCATCCAGTTTTTTAAAAATGTCAATTAATCTGGCTTCCGGAATTGAATTATTTTTTTCATCCAGATAGGTTCTTTTTTCGGGACCAGAATTAAAATTCACTTTTGCATTTACTTGAGAAAAAGCAGTAATTGAAAATGCAAAAAAAACAAAAAGAAACAGAATCGTATTTTTAGGTTTCATAGTCAGACATTTTAACAAATATAACAAATTAAATACTTAATAACAAGCTATTTAACATGTAAAATTATATTTGACCATTACCAATTAAATTACTGCTTTTCATCATGTATTTTACTCTGTTTATCAATATTTCACATTTACTTATTAATTAAACACATATCTATATGCTTAATTTTCTGTTATTTACATCTCTTTTTCATAATCTCTGATTAACATAATTATATTAGATCGATAAATACATGATTATACCTACTAATCCATAGTACTAATACCAACTTTTTTTAGTGTTCATTACCTATTATGTATCAATGATTAACGGGGAAAAGCTGAATAAATAATTATAATTCAGAGAAAAATAAGAAAAATGGATTTGACAACATAAAATTAATAAATGCATTTTATCAAGTCTCTGGAATCATTAACTGCTCTTTATCAAGACATTAATAACCCCTAATAAAACAAGCATACAATAATTTTGACTACCAATAAAAATTAATAGTCAAATACCAAAAATTAGTTGATTAATAAATTGACTTTGTGTTACTTTTATAGGTACTTTTGCGTATTAAAATACGTATACATACTAGTATTTGTGTAAGGCAACCAAATGTGGTATTGGTAAGTGAACAAAACTCTGATTTTAATTGTTTTAAAAAAAATATTGCACTTATGAAGAAAGAGATCTTTCTTTTACTTTTCATTGTTTTCCTTATTTTGGGGCAAATTTCTGCTCAGGAGGTACGGATTGAACAGACTGAAGTAAAAAAATCGGTTAAAATTGAATCGACAAAAACAGAAATGGAAAAAGTTGTTGAATCTGGCATTTCTGTGAAATCAGATCTAATAATTCCGGCCATCGAGAACAAACCAGTTGAAATTTCAAACCAGGCTAACACCAATCTGAACTCTAACACTCCTGTTATACAAGTTAATGATTCAATTAATTACCCTCGTCATATTAAAGGAATTCCTTTCGGTTACGAAGTAGTTACCCATGGAAACCAGCCAAAAGCTGCTCCGGCCAACGATGACATCTGCAGCGCAACAGTTATTAGTCCGGCCGGTGGTTGCCTAGAAAACCAAACCACCCACGACGCAAATCCCGACTATTTTGGCGGATGCGTGCCCAATGGCAGTAATTCAATTTATTACCAATTTACCCTAACAGGTTCAAACAACATGATCACCCTTGACCTGGACGATTTTTTTGACATGGGAAGACAAATCAACTTTTTCCTGTTTGAAGGGCCGTGCACGGCTCCAAACGGAATATATGTTGATTGCAATTATACAGCCGCATCAATTTCTGTTGATTTCTACAACCTGACTGCCGGGATCACATATTATTTGCAAATAAGCTGTCAGCCGGGTGTTGGAAATGAGATTACCAATTTTGACCTCTGTGTTACTCAGGCGATTGCTCCCCCGCTGATTACCGGTCCGGAACAAGACTGCTTTGGTGCGATTCCGGTTTGTGATCAAACCTATGTTCAAAACCTGTCCTATACCGATTACTGGGATAACCAGGAACTTGTTCTCGGCGCAACCTGTCTGTATGGTGGAGAAAACAACTCCGTATGGTATGTCTTTACGCCACAAACAAGCGGGAATCTGGCATTTACAATTACCACCACTAAAGACTATGACTGGGCACTATATGACCTTACTGCCATTGGTGGATGTGAAAACATACCCTCTTCAACTCCTGTTTTATGTAACTATTCAGGAACTCTTGGAAATACCGGGGCCACTTTGCCTGTAAACGCGACCATTCCCCGAAGTGTTAACGACCTTGGATCTCCATTTATGGCAGGTATTCCGGTTGTTGCAGGTAATACATATGCTCTTTTGATCGACAACTATACAGCTGATATTAATGGTTATACACTGAGCTTTGATATTTCAGCAGGCTCAGCATCAATTGCCGATAATCCACCTGCAACCGGAGCATATCCTTTTGTTTCTTCTGCTACTGGATCATGTACAAGCAATACAATAATTTTGTCTTTGAGTGAATTTATTGATTGTTTCAGTATTGGCCAAACAGATTTTTCTTTAACCAATACCACAACAGGTACAAATTTCACCGGAGCAATTGTTTCCGTTACCGGTTCTGCCTGTGCAACCGGAGAATATTCAAATGAATTGATAATTACACACAATGGTTCCCTTACAACCGGCTCCTACACATTAACAGTAAATGCCGGAGCAAGTCTTGAAGATATTTGCGGCAATCCCATTCAGCCCGGTGGCACAGTCACTTTTGGATACCTCGCCCCCATTACACTTACAGCCAGTGATCTCAGTATTTGCGGTGGTGAATCTATCAATCTTAACGCCAATGGAGCCGACGGAACTCCGTCTGTTACAACCTATACTTTAAATCCGGGCGGATTGACAAACAATACAAACGGAGTGTTTAGCGGATTAACACCTGCAATTACAACAACCTATAATGTTTCAGCAACTTACGGAGGTTGTTCACAAAGTGCCAATGTAACAATAAATGTTGAAGGCAACATTTTAACAACCATCAACCCTACAAACCAAACAGTTTGTGCATTTCCTGTTGTTCTTACTGCATCAACAAATATTAATGGAACTCCTTGTGCAGGATGTACTTATGTTTGGTCAACCGGCGCGACCACTACCTCAATTTCGGTAAATGCAGCCGGCACCTATACTGTTACTGCCACCACATCAAACGGATGCGGCAATTTTAACAGTCCCTCGAGCATCATTTCAGTTGCCGGATCGGGAACCGGAGGAGGAACCTGTGATGTGTTGTATGTATCTCCGGCCGGTGGAGGAACCGGATTGACAAAGGATTCACCTACTACCCTTGCACTCGCTGTAGATATGGCAGTATGCACAAACACAACAATTAAAATGCAAAAAGGAATTTACACTTTAACTAGTTATCAATACGTACCAAGTTATATCACCATAGAAGGCGGATATGATGCACTTTTTGAAACCAAAAGCAGTGATCTTACCGGTGGGGCAAATTCCACAACAATAAGAAGAACAAATGCGGGCGACACCGGCTATCCAAATGAATGTTGTGCTTTCAGAGTGCAGGATGGAGCATTACAGTTCAGAATACAGGATTTAAGAATAGAACTTCCGGGATCAACATTTGTTGCAGGACATGCGGCCGGCTCAAACAAGGTCAACTTTGGAATTAAACTTGGAACAACCTGTTCCGCTTACAATATTGTGAGATGTTATATAGATGCAGGAATTGGAGCTGCACCGTAATTGAAGAAAATGGATTTGTGAAGAAAAAACCGAATTAAGATGACAAAAAATATTACTATGAAATATAAGAAAATCATAAAAACAACAATGGTGTTAATGACACTGCTCTTGTTTTCATTGAATATTTCTGCCCAAACTGTTGTTAATTATACAACCAACAGCACGTTTACTGTTCCAGCCGGAGTTTCACAAATTCAGGTTGAATGTTGGGGGGGCGGCGGCGCTGGGGGTGCTGGCGGAGGATCAAACGCACAAGGCGGCGGTGGTGGTGCCGGTGGTCAATATGTAAAATCACTTATTGCGGTGTCATCAGGTTCTACTTATAATGTGAACGTGGGCACCGGAGGAACCACTGCAAGTGCAAACGGAAACGATTCATGGTTTTTAAGCAACTCAACAATTCTTGCAAAAGGAGGCCAGGGTGGAACGGCTTATGCCGGAGGGGCAGCCGGAGGAGTTGGTTCAACAACAAATGGTATTGGTGATCTTATTTACCGTGGTGGTAATGGTGCCAATGGAGGAGCAGGTTTAAGTGGCGGTGGTGGCGGTGGTGCAGGCAGCGGAGGAAATGGCGGGAATGCAAGCGGAATTACTTCTGGCACAGGAACAGCTGTAAATGGAGGGAATGGTGGAGCTGGGACAATTGCAAATAGTGCAAATGGTGGTGCAGGATCAATTTATGGTGGTGGTGGTGGTGGTGCCACTCGATCTGGAACAATTGGATCAGGTGCCTCAGGTTATGTGCGTATTACATATTGTTCAGATGTCACTTTACCAGCCATACCTGCCGATCCAACAGTCTCATTGTCAGGCTGCACCGTAACATTAACAGCAACAGGAACACCGCCAGCCGGAGTAACCTGGTACTGGCAGGGTACAAGTTGCGGTTGTTCAACCACACTTGGATCGGGAGCAACCTATAATCCAACTGCATCGGGTGTTCAATACATCAGAGCAAGAGATAACACAACCGGATGTTGGTCACTTGAATGTGGCAGCGTTGCTACCGTAATCCAACAACCCGAAATTATTACCAGTCCGACCAGCCAAAACGGCTGCGTTGGTTCAACAGTGACCTTTTCGGTTACGGCTACCGGGGCCGGACTTACCTATCAATGGCGCAAAGGTGGAATAAATATAGCCGGAGCAACATCCGACTCTTACACCATTGCCAGCATTGTTGCCGGAGATGCAGGGAACTATGATTGTGTGGTGACCGGAACATGCGGAACTGCTACATCTGCTGTAGCCACGCTTACCATCATTACTTCGGGTCTCACCGGAATAAAAACCGTTGGTACAGCAGGCGATTACACTACCCTAAAAGCAGCTTTTGATGCCATTAATGCAAATGGTTTATCAGGCGATCTGCAATTGCAGATTATTTCAAATATTACAGAAACTGCCGAAGCAAGCTTAAACCAATGGACCGACTGTTCAGGCGCAGGAGGATATAATGTAACAATTTACCCTACCGGGGCTACAAGAACCATTTCCGGAAATCTGGCTACTTCAGTTGTAACATTGAACGGAGCTGACCGGGTAACCATTGATGGCAGGTTAAATTTAATTGGAGCAAGCAATAGTTTAATATTTACAAACTCGAATGCAACCACCGGTTCAACAATAAAACTAATAAATGATGCAACAAATAACACATTAAAATATATAAGTGTTCAAGGCGCTGCAGCCAGCTATACAACCGGCGCATTATTTTTCAGCACAGCATCCGCTTCAGGTAATAATAATAACAACATTGAATATTGCAGCTTTTACGGTTCCTGCTATACAGGATTTTACGCTGAGGGCACTGCAGGGATGGATAATAAAGACAATACCGTAACGTACTGCAATTTTTATAACGCTTCAGCCCCCCCTTCGTATGTTTCAGGTCTTGATCTTGAGGGAGGAAATACAAGATGGACTATTACCTATAACAGCTTCTATCTTACTTCTGCACTTTCCGACTTAAATTATTGGCCTTTATTGGTTAACAGTCCGAATGGTAATGAATTTATTGTTTCAAATAATTATATTGGAGGAAGGTCGGCAAATTGTAGCGGAGCATCATTAACAATGGGCACTACCGGATATATCCTGACATTTTATGGTATTAATGTTACAGTAAGCAACTCCGGTGTCTCGTTAATTGAAAACAATACAATAAAAAATATAAATTTTACAACTTATCCCCACTCATCAGGAACTGTGAGATTTTTAGCAATTGCCTCCACAGGCAGAATTGATGTTAACGATAACCTTATTGGTGATGAATCAACGGGTTCAATAACCATAACAATTAATGCTAACTCAACATATAGTGGAGGAGTAAGCGGAATATTAAAAGATGGAGATGGAACCGTAAACAATAACAGAATTGGCTCATTTTCAATTAATGGGACCATTCCATATCAATTACTTTTTAACGCCATTCAAATTACAGGAACATTAATAAATGATGTTATAATTGATGGGAATATTATTGGGCATGAAACCACGGCAAATAGTATTCAATCGGCAGCCGGAGCTACCCCTGCCATAACATTTGGCGGAATTTATTTCGGGACAGGAGGAAACTATAAAACTACTGTATCAAATAACATTGTTTCAAATGTCACACTGGGTTGTACATCAACTATGCCTTTCCTAATTGGATTGAGTAACCAGGCAACCGGAGGTACACAAACTGTAATTGGAAATACAATATCTAATATTTCAACTGCATCTACAAATACCACTAATGTTGATATGCCTTGTTTTGCAGGAATAATAAACAACAACAATGTTACCGGTGGATTATCAATATCCAATAATTCAATACATTCAATAACTGCCTCAGGTGGTGCTGGCATTAATGTTTATGGAATTAAGGGATATAATGCTTCCGGAACAAATATCATTAATGGAAACAATATTCATAGTTTTACTACTTCAAGTGCAACTGCAATACAAAAGGGAATAACTATTAATACAGGAACAGCAACAGTTTCAAATAACATGATTAGATTGGGTATTGATAAAAACGGAAACTCTGTTGGATCAAATGCAACAATATACGGTATTGAAAATGCCACTGCTGGTACAACATCTGTTTTTTTTAACTCGATTTATATTGGTGGGATTGTTGCTGTTGGTGCTGCCTCCTCACGATCATATTACAGATCAGGTGCTGGAATAACTGACATCAGAAATAACATTTTTTTGAATGCAAGAAGTGGTGGAACCGGATCACATTATGCATATTATTTAGCCGGCATTGCAAATCTAACCAGTAATTACAACATATACACAAATGGAGCTCTTGGAGTTTTAGCTTATGCAAATCTTGCAAACAGAACAACCTTAGCTGCAATTCAAACCGGCACAGGCCAGGATGCAAATTCATTGGTTACCAATCCTTCTTTTGTAAATCCTACCGGGGATGCCACTGCTGTTGATCTTCATATTCAGGCGGGAAGCTCAGCCATTGGCAGGGGAATTGCCGGCACAGGAGTCCTAATTGACTTTGACAATCAGGTTAGGTCAATCGGAGTATCTCCAAATGGTCCATGTATCGGTGCAGATGAAAGAGTTATTTCTTCAGGAACAAACACTTATGGTATTTATGCTTCAGACGGCATCAACGGAAATATTGAAGATTGCGAAATTTTTGCTGTAGGCGGTCCTCCCGGTGGTGTTGGATATCAGGTAGCTGATCCTGCCAATGCTAACTGGGCTAATGTAGGCATTAGTTCCTATCAGGTAATTACAGCAAGCAACATTTCATGTACAAATATTGATCTTTCATTTACTACAACTGATGGATCACCAGACTGGTTGTTTGGGAACGGTTCGGTTCCAACATCCGGCACTGCCAGTCCGATAATTGCTCAATACACTTCCATAAGTCGAAAAGACATCCTGGAAAGCGTAAAAATATTCAAAGATTTTGTCAACATAACCATGGACTCCCCCGATCCCGGATCAATTCTTGGAGCACCAACCGGTGCAGGTTGTCCAACTACTTATACATACACAAGCTCCCAAGCAGGCAGTCCGGGCTTTACATACTACTGGCAGGCCATTGCTCCGGGCGGTTGCACCGTTACCGTTTCTGATCCTTATGCCTCATCAACAGATATTACCTTTGTTAACCCCACTGGAGTTAATCAGGTGTTTGTTGTAAGTCTGGATATTGAAACTGAATGTTGCGGACCACTAAGAACCGTTAGAAGATACATTACTATTTACCCTGGTCCGGTACAACCCACTGTTTCTGGCAGTCCGTTCACTCTTTGCACCGGCGGTTCCATTACTTTATCTGTCGACGCACCCGACCCCTCCTATTCATATGAATGGTATGATGCTTTAACAGGAGGAACTTTACTGGCATCCGGAACATCTTACAACATCAGCAACCTGCCTTCAGGTGCAAACTCTTACTTTGTGCAGTCAACCAACAGCTTTGGTTGTTCCAGCGACCGTACCGAGGTAATTGTAAACGGACAGGATGAGCCGGCACCTTTAATTGACAATCAAACAACCTGCGGGACAAATGATGTAACTTTGTTTATTAATGCACCCGGTGCAGGATATACCTTTAACTGGTACACGGGCTCATGCGGTGGAACAATCGTTCAAAGCGGTGCCTCATCGACATATACAACACTTGTCTCTGCCACAACAAACTACTATGTTTCAGCAATTCCATCGGGTTGTGCAGCAAGCACCTGCGCCACTGTTACTGTTACATACATGACTCCGCCCGACCCCATCGTCTGGCTTGGCGTAACAGCCGGTACAAACAACTGGTATAAACCCGAAAACTGGACATCCAACTGTTTGCCCACCTGTGAAACCAATGTAAGCATACCCAATCTGGCTATTGACCCGGATATCGGATTTGATGCCACAAAAGAGGCCGAATCCAAGAACTTAAACCTGCAATCCGGAGCAGTGCTGTCATTTTCTGACTCCAAATCCAATCTGTTGATTTGCGGAAACATGACCCATTCAGGTATAATAACCACAAACGATCTGGGCGGAGTAGAATTCGGCAGTTCACTGATATCACAAACTTATACCAGATCTGGAGGTACCGGAGACTTTAACAACGTAACAATAAACAACACCTCTGCTTCCCCATCATTAACAATTACCGGAGGCAACATGGAAATGGGTACTTCGGGAAGTTTAAATTTCATGAGCGGGACCATTGTTACAGGCACAAACAGAATAATCGTAAAAAACACCAGTACAGCAGCTATTAGCGGCCACAATACAGACTGTTATGTTTCAGGAAATCTTAGAAGATATATACTTTCGGGATCAAATACTTATGTATTCCCTGTAGGTGTTTCAGATCGTTACACTTTAGCTGAACTAATAAATACGGGACTAAATGGAGTTTCGTATATAGATGCAAAATTTATATCTCCCTATACCATGTCTGGAACATTAAATCCGGCAACTGCGGTTGACAATACCACTCCTTATTTAAGCATTGCATCCGAAGGTATCTGGCAGCTTGATCCAAATGCTGCCCCAACCGGAGGAAGCTATTCCATTAAGCTATGGTTCAATGATGGTGGAGGAACAAACCCCTTTACAACCCTGACTGATGATATGTTCGGACCACTCAAAAGGCCGTCTGCTTCAACTTCAGATGCAGACTGGACAGCCCTGGGAGGTACAGTAAATGCAGCAGGAACACCGGGCAGAACGGTAGCCGGAGGATATGCACAGCGTACCGGATGGACAACCTTTTCACAGTATGCCATTGGAATTGCGCCTTTCCCTCTTCCTGTTGAGCTTCTGTCATTCAAAGCCGCTTATAACGGAAAATCAGTTGATTTAAGCTGGAGTACCCTTTCAGAAATCAATAATGACTATTTTACCATTGAAAGATCTTTGGATTCAGAAGATTTCTCTGACATCGGAACTGTAAGGTCCATTGCTCCGGGAGGTAACAGCAGCACCATATTAAATTACACTTTCAAAGATTTGGATGTAAAACCCGGGATTTATTATTACAGATTAAAACAAACTGACTTTAACGGAGATTTTGCTTATTCAAAAGTTGAATCTGTAGTAATTGGTGAATCGGGATTATTTAGTATGCAACCAAACCCTGCAACCAATGAGGTAGAGTTAATTTACTCATGCATTGAAAACGATAATCCGTTAGTTTCCATTTATGATGACAAACTCAGGCTTGTTTTCTCAACAGAATTAAGTTGTCAACCTGGAGTTTACAGAGAGGTTATCAATATTGAGCATCTGTCAAAAGGAATGTACCTTGTTATTTTCAAATCACAAACAGAAATGTTCAGAGAAAAGCTGATTAAAATGTAATAAAAAGAAAACCCGGTTTCAACCGGGTTTTTCTTTTATACTGTAACCACTTCCTCATTCACATTAACAATCTGATGCTGTAAAAATGCAAGTGATGAGCTGGCAACTATTTTAATTTTACACTTATGTTTTTTCTGCCATTGTTTGCGGATTGAGTTAAAAAACCCTCTGTTAAGATAAGCTTCAAGATACGGATGTACCTTTAAAACAACTTTTTTTACCGGGTTTTTGCTCAAATAATAACCCAGTTCATTCTCTATTTGATCAACAAGCAATACGCTTGGAATAATTTCACCTGATCCCATACACACAGGACATTTTTCTGTATTCTTAATATTCATTTCGGGACGAACACGCTGGCGTGTAATCTGCATCAAACCAAATTTGCTTAATGGCAATAAATGATGTTTTGCGCGGTCGAGAGCCATAAACTCCTTCATTTTTTCATAAAGAAGTTGTTTATTTTCATTGGTTACCATATCAATAAAGTCAACCACAATGATACCGCCCATATCGCGAAGAGTAAGCTGACGGGCAATTTCCTCGGCTGCAGCCACATTTACCTCAATGGCATTTGCTTCCTGATCTTTATCGGACTTGGTGCGGTTACCTGAATTAACATCAACAACATGAAGCGCCTCGGTATGTTCGATAATCAGATAAGCTCCGGCTTTAACCGGAACAGTTTTTCCGAACAATTGTTTGATTTGCTTCTGAATGCCATACTGTTCAAAAATAGGAACCTTACCCGAATACAACTTAACGATTTTCTCCTTTTCGGGAGCAATCGTTTTGATGTAATCCTTTATTTCACGGTAGATGATGTCATGGTTGACAAATATGCTGTTGAAATCAGCATTCATCATGTCGCGGAGAATTGCAGAAGTACGGTTGATCTCACCAATTAAAAGTTTTGGTGGCTTAATATCCTTAAGCTTATTAAAAGCCTCATCCCATTTGCTGACCAGATACCTGAGTTCGGTATCGAGATCGGCTACTTTTTTTGATTCGGCAACAGTGCGGACAATAACCCCGAAGTTCTTTGGCTTAATACTCTCAATAAGCTTTTTCAGTCGTTTTTTCTCCTCATCAGATTTAATCTTCTGAGAAACAGTAACTTTATCTGAAAAAGGCATCAAAACAATGTTTCTGCCGGGAATGGAAATTTCGGAGCTGAGACGGGGGCCCTTGGTCGAAATGGGTTCTTTAGCGATCTGGACCATAATATATTGTCCAACCGAAAGAACATCAGAAATTTTACCGTTTTTGTCAATGTCAGGTTCAATCCTGAATTTTGACATTACCGGTTTTTGTTTTCCCGAAAGATTTAGATGGATAAATTTGTTCAGAGACTGAAACTGTGGACCAAGATCAAGATAATGCAAAAATGCATCCTTCTCATAACCAACATCAACAAATGCAGCATTGAGTCCGGCCATCACTTTTTTGACCTTACCTAAATATATATCACCAACAGAGAACTGAGTACTGCTTTTATCGGTATTTAACTCTATGAGTCTTTTATTCTCGAGTAAAGCAATATTTATCTCCGTGGCAGAAACATCAATGACTAATTCCTTGCTCACTTACTGAGTTTTAAACTAAAAAGAATGGGGTAATAACAAATGTAATAAACCTCTAGAAACAAATCTAAAGGTTTATTACACATATAAAAAATAATGTGTTATCTGTTCTTCTTCTTATGTCTGTTTTTGCGCAGTCTTTTTTTGCGCTTGTGAGTAGACATTTTATGCCTTTTTCTCTTTTTTCCGCTTGGCATGATACAAGTTTTTTAATTATTTACTTTTCTTTACGTTGCCTTTAACTTTTACAACAAAAGTTTTAGCAGGTTTGAAAGAAGGAATAAAATGTTCAGGAATAATAATTGTAGTATTCTTTGAAATATTACGAGCGGTTTTCTTAGCTCTTTTCTTTACTATAAAACTACCAAATCCTCTTAAGTAAACATTGTTACCTTTTACTAATGAACCTTTTACGGTATCCATGAAAGTTTCAACAGTTTTCTGAACTGTAACTTTCTCAATTCCAGTACTTTTTGAAATTTCGTTTACGATATCAGCTTTTGTCATGTCTAAATATATTTTATTATCAATTAATTACATTATTTTTTTTAATCGGACTGCAAATATATATTATTTCTGTATATAAATAAAAATCTTAACAACTATTTTTGTTTTTTTTATCAAATTTTTTGCCCATATCTTTAAAACAATGGTATTTAGTAAGGAAATTTCAAAATGGTATAAGAAAAACCAACGCCAGTTACCATGGAGGGATACCAAAGATCCTTACAAAATATGGATATCGGAAATCATTTTTCAGCAAACACGCATTGATCAGGGTTTGGAGTATTACAACCGTTTTGTAAAAACTTTTCCTGATATTAAAACCCTTGCACTGTCTGATGAGGAAGCTGTGCTGAAAATGTGGCAGGGACTGGGATATTATTCCAGAGCAAGAAATCTTCATTTTACTGCCATACATATATATAATAATGCGCAGGGAATTTTTCCTTCAACCTTTACCGAAATAAAAAAACTAAAAGGAATAGGCGATTATACTGCTGCAGCTATTGCTTCAATTGCTTTCGGGCAGCCGGTTGCTGCAGTAGACGGCAATGTTTTCCGTGTTCTTTCAAGAATTTACGGGATTAAAACTGTTATAGGAACCAGTACCAGTAAAAAGCAGTTTAAAGAACTTTCAGAGAAACTGATGGGTAATACTGACCCCGGAACTTACAATCAGGCGGTTATGGAGTTTGGTGCATTGTACTGCAAACCTTCAAATCCCGATTGCAGTCATTGTATATTTAAGACAGAATGTTATGCGATCAAGAACAACTGTGTAAACGAATTACCTGTTAAAACAGTAAAAAAGCAAATCCGCATAAGGTACTTCTATTATCTGGTAATCAATGAATCGGGAAGTATTTATGTAAAAAAACGAACTGGAAACGACATCTGGAAAAACCTGTATGATTTTCCGCTGATTGAAACAGACTATGATGCAAATCCCGACACAATAATAACCAGCAGTTTAAATCCCTTTAAGGGTATAGAATATCAGGGAAAATATGTTGAAATGAAGCATAAACTTACCCATCAGCTTATTGTTTGTCGGTTTCTGAAATGTACAGCCAATCCAAAAATTTTCTGTAATGATAGCTTCAATAAAATTATGCACGAAAAACTTAAAATACTGCCAGTTCCACGGCCTGTTGAGGAATTCATACTAAATCACTGTTGATAAAACAAGTCTGTATTGTTTTTATTTTATGGAGATAGTTCGTACTTTTATTTCCTAAATTTTTAGAAAATGGCTGTAAATAAAGTAATTTTGATTGGAAATGCAGGGAAAGACCCTGAAGTAAGGCATCTTGAAAACAATCTTTGTGTTGCAAATTTCACTCTGGCAACCAGTGAAACCTACAAAAATAAAAACGGTGAAAAGGTGACCAACACCGAGTGGCATAATATTGTGCTTTGGAGAGGGCTTGCCGAGGTTGCCGAAAAATATGTAAAAAAAGGATCCCAACTTTATATTGAAGGTAAAATCACTTACCGTACATACGATGCAAACGACGGATCAAAAAAATACATAACCGAAATCGTTGGTGAAGAAATGAAACTTTTAGGCAAAAAAGAAAGGGATGGCTCTGAACATCAGGCAGCCTCTGCTCCGGCAGCAACCCAACAGTCGAAACCTGACACAGCCACTCCTTCAATAGATGAACCACTTGAACTGGCTGATGACCTGCCATTTTAGTTAATAAACTGTTTTGATTTTGGAACAACTGATGACAAATATTAAACCTGTATTTGCAGATATCCTATACCATCCTTTCACAGTGGATATTGCTTTGATGTTATTGGTGCTTATTGTGCTCCTCTTTTTTTCTGCAATGATTTCAGGTTCAGAAGTGGCTTTTTTTTCAATGACACCACAGCGCAAACAGAAACTGATTGACAACAACACTCCAAAAAGTAAACTGGTAATCAAGCTTATAAATAATCCTGAAAAGCTTCTTGCAACTATTTTGATTGCCAACAATACTGTAAATGTGGGTATTGTTATTCTTTCTTCTTACATCACTTCTTCATTGGTTGATTTTTCGGATGAACAGCTTATGGGCTTTATTTTTCAGGTAATTGTTGTTACTTTTCTGATCCTGCTCTTCGGAGAAATTATTCCGAAAGTATATGCAACAAGATACCCTGAGATTTTCACGGGAATAATGGCTTATCCGGTTAATTTTCTGAATAAACTATTTTCACCCCTGAGTTTTTTCCTGATCCGCTCGACTTCACTGGTTAACAAAAGGATCACAAAAAAATCGCAAATTTCAATTGATGAGCTATCACAAGCCCTTGACATCACTTCGCAATCAAAAGAGTTAAAGGACGATGAAAAAATGCTTAAAGGCATTGTGAAATTCGGGCGTATAGATGTCAAAGAAATCATGAAATCAAGAATTGACACTATTGCCGTTGACATTAATACCGGTTATAAAAAACTTATTTCTATAATTGTTGAAAGTGGTTTCTCCAGAATTCCGGTCTACGAAAAATCATTCGACCATGTAAAAGGCGTTCTGTATATTAAAGACTTGCTTTCTCATCTGGATAAAGAGGATAATTTTGACTGGGGAAAACTGATCAGACCGCCTTATTTTGTTCCGGAAAGTAAGAAAATTGACGATCTGCTTGAAGAATTCCAGACAAAAAAAATACACCTGGCCATCGTTATTGATGAATATGGGGGAACATCTGGTATTATCACTCTGGAAGATATTCTGGAAGAAATTGTTGGTGAAATAAATGATGAATTTGACGTTGCTGATACCGGTTATACATTTATCCAAGAAAACGAGTATCTTTTCGAAGCAAAAATATCACTTAATGATTTCAATAAAGTGGTTCATGTTGAAAATGACTTCTTTGACAAAGTTAGAGGTGATGCAGACACCCTTGCCGGATTAATTCTGGAAATCAAAGGCAATATTCCGCAAAAAAACGATGTTATTATATACAAGCAGTTTGAATTTACCGTAAAAGCTGCCGATATAAGAAGAATAAAGCAGGTATATGTGAAAATAAAACAGGATCAGAAAAATGAAAAAAAATAATCTTTTATATTTCCTGCTTTTTCTTGTTTTATTGCTGCCTATGGCCTCCTGTAAAAAAGCATCTGTTCCTAAACCAAGGGGGTATTTCAGGATTGACCTTCCCGAAAAAAAATATGTTTTGTACGAATCTGATTGCCCTTACACCTTCGAATACCCTGAATATGCTATTGTGGTTAAAGATACCGGATCATACAGCGAACCTTATTGGATCAATATCTTTTTTCCCGCATTTAATGCCGATATCAATGTCAGTTACAAAATGGTCAATGACACAAACTTAAGCAAGTATCTTGATGAAAGCTGGACGCTGTTACAGAAGCACAATATTAAAGCTGAAGCCATCAAAGACAGTTATTTTACAGATACCTCCAAAAAAGTTTACGGAGTGTTATACGAACTGAAAGGAAATGCTGCATCGGCAATACAATTTATCCTTACCGACAGCACTACCCATTTTTTCAGGGGGGCACTTTACTTTAACGAAAAACCGAATAAAGATTCTATCGCACCAGTTTTACAGTTCATTCAGAAGGATATTATCCACCTGATTGAAACTTTTCAATGGAAAAAATAATATAAATGGGACTGATTTATAAAAAGAAAATAACCGAGGATTGTGTGATAGGTTTCTGGGAAATAACCGAAAACCTCGATGAAGTGATGTCCCGTATCAAACTTAGTGATGAAGAAACTGAAGCAATGAAAAATTTCAGCAATGAAAGAAGAAGGCTTCAGTGGTTGTGTACACGGGCTTTGCTTGCTGAAATTTCCGATTCTGAAAAAAAAATAATTTACAACAACAACGGAAAACCTTATTTGCTTGATGCCAGCAACAATATTAGTATCAGCCATTCTGATGATCTTGTCAGTATTATCTTAAGCAAAAATCATCTTGTTGGGCTGGATATTGAAAAAATTACCGGGAAAGTTGAGAAAATCGAAGCCCGTTTTCTGAGCAGTGAAGAACGTTTGGCTGTAGATGAAAAAAACCGTATCAACCAACTTTACACCTATTGGTGTGCCAAAGAAGCGCTATATAAAATTTTCGGGGAAAAGGAGATTGCTTTCGAGGGAAATATAAAAATCGACCCCTTTGTTTATGATGAGTCGGGTTCCTTTACGGGAAGGGTTCTTACCTCACGACGATCTGAAGAATACGAGTTGAGCTATTGCATAATTTACGACTATATGGTTGTTTGGATAATAAAATGAAATGAAAAAAAAACAGGAAATATTTAAACAGGTTATGCAGGGCAGGAAGAAAAAAATCGCCCAGCTTATTGATCCGGGAAAAACAAGTTTAAAATCTCTGGAAAAAACCATTCAATTATCCGATAAGGCAGGAATCGATTTCTTTTTTGTCGGGGGAAGTCTCACCAGTTTCTCCATTGACCCGGTTATCAATACCATAAAAAGTATTTCTTCCACTCCTGTAGTACTATTTCCGGGAAACCTGCTTCAACTGTCTGACAAGGCCGATGCCCTGCTCCTTCTTTCGATGATTTCGGGACGAAATCCCGAGTTTCTGATTGGCAACCATGTGGTGGCTGCACCTTTCCTGAAAAAGTCAGGTATTGAAATTATTCCTACAGGTTACATCCTGGTTGAAAACGGCAAAAAAACTTCTGTTGAATATATGAGCAACACCAGTCCTATTCCTTCAGGAAAATGTGATATCGCTGCAGCTACAGCGCTGGCCGGGGAATTGCTCGGACTAAAAATGATTTATCTTGAAGCGGGCAGCGGTGCAACCAATCCGGTGAGCGATAAAATGATTTCCGAAGTAAAAAAGAATATTTCGGTCCCCTTGGTTGTTGGAGGTGGAATTAAAAATACAGAACAGATCAAAGCCGTACTTTCATCAGGTGCCGATATGGTTGTGGTTGGTACTGCTTTTGAGGAAAATCCCAATTTAATAATAGATTTCTGCAAAACCGTTCATTCATTCTGAATCCATGGCTGAACTTATTGAAAACGCATCCCTTAAAAATCTGAACACATTCGGTTTGGATGTGAAAGCCAGATATCTTTTCAGGTTTCATCATATTTCTGAATTAACCGATCTTCTAAAGGATAATAAATATTCAACACAGAAAAGATTAATTCTTGGAGGCGGCAGTAACATTCTGTTTTTAAATGACTTTGACGGATTAGTTATTCAACCATTAAATGATACCATCAAGGAAACAGAAACAAAAGGAAAATTCACCTGGTTAAAAACCGGATCGGGTATGGAATGGGATGGTTTTGTGGAATATTGTTCCGAAAATGAACTGGGTGGGGCTGAAAATCTTTCTCTTATTCCGGGGCACACCGGAGCTTCAACGGTTCAAAATATAGGCGCATTTGGTGTGGAAGCATCAGACATCATAAGCTCAGTTGAAATTTACAACCTCGAAACTGCTGAAACTTTTTCTATCAATTCCAAAGACTGTAATTTCGGATATCGTGACAGTATTTTCAAACATGAGTTAAAAGACAAATATCTTGTAACAAGCCTCACTTACAAACTTACCAACAAGGATCATTCATTCATTACTTCCTATGGTGATCTGAAAAAAATCCTTGACGAAACGGGTGATATCAGTATAAAATCAATTCGAAATGCGGTTATAAAAATCAGGGAAAGCAAACTACCTGACCCAAAAATTTCAGGTAATGCAGGCAGTTTTTTCAAAAATCCGGTTATTCCGGTTGCCTTACTTGAAAAGATCAGTCAAAAGTATGCGGGAATTCCTGTATATCCTGCCGGCGAGGGTTTTTCAAAAGTTGCGGCGGGTTGGCTTATTGATCAGGCTGGATGGAAAGGAAAAAGCAAAGGAAACGCGGGTGTTCATGACAAACAAGCACTTGTACTTATTAACCCCGGCAAAGCCAATGGAAAGGAAATAGAACTGCTTGCCGAAGACATCAGAAAATCTGTATATGATCTTTTTGGTGTTCTTCTTGAACCTGAGGTAATATTTATAGGATAAAAAAAAGAGGCTGTCTAGAATTTAGACAGCCTCTTTTTTATTTTGGCATTATCTTATTACGGTAACCGAGCCCGCAAATTCATGATGAACTCCGTTAATATCCCTGAATGTTACCAACCAGGTATAAGTACCAAGCTCAACAAATTCGCCGGTGCCCTGGAATCGTCCGTTCCAATAATCTGTAAAGTCATTTGATTCAAAAATGATTTCACCCCAGCGGTCGTAAATAGCAATATGGTAAGTGTCTTCATCCATTCCGATACTAACCGGAACAAAGAACTGGTTTCTTCCGCCATTACCCGGAGTAATACCGGTCGGAGCGTAGAAAGTAACTTCTTCCTGAATGATTATTTCACCATAAGCAGTATCAACGCAACCATAGTCGCTTTCAACAACCAGCATCACATGATAGGTTCCTGCAGCATCGTAATGATTACTCGGGTTTTCCATAATTGATTCATGACCATCTCCAAATGACCAATAATATTCATTGGCATCTTCAGAGGCGTTATAGAAATCAACATTTGAATGGAATACAGAAGTTACCATTGGGAATGCATTAAATGCTGCTTCCGGAATTGCATACACATGAATCATGTTTTCGTAAGTTTGTGATGATTCACAGCCTGCTGAACTGATTGCAGTAATTGAAATGTCGTAGGTTCCCGGGTTAATAAACTCGTGAGTCGGATCTTCAAGTGTTGAAACGTTGTTGGTACCTGAAGACGGATCTCCAAAGTTCCAAACGTATGAAACACTGTCTTCTGTTGTGAAATTGCTAAAAGTAACAGTAACCGGTTCACAACCTTCATAAACATCTGCAGTGACATTAATTAAAGGAGGTTCCTGAACAATTACATTTACATAAGCAGTGTCTGAAGGTGAACCACAACCGTCGGTTGCATAAACTTCATATACAGTTGTACTGGTTGGACTTACGACAATCTGATTATCATGATCGGTCGATCCGGTCCATATATAGTTGTAAGGTCCGCCGTCGCCACCAGTAGCACTTGAAATCAATGTAGTTGATTCTCCGATACAAATTGCGATTTCAGCCGGAATTGCAGCAACATCAATTGGAGGATTAACGGTAATCTCAACCACAGCGTTTGAAGAAGTACAACCATTTGCGTCCACAACAAAAACAGTGTATGTTGTTGAGAAACTTGGATGAACATATTGTGCCGGTTCATTATTAAATGACGGGTCTGACCAGTAGTAAGTATATGGCGGCACTCCGCCTCCAGCACTTGCCGAAATAGTTGTAGCCTGACCCTGACAGATTGTTGTCGCACCATTGGCATTAATTACAATCTGAGGCGGTTGGTTAACAGTAAAAATTTGCGATATCACACAGCCATTGGCATCAGTTATTGTCAACCAATATTGACCAACCGGCATACCGGTTGAAACTGGGCTTGTTTGTCCATTTGACCATTCATAAGAATACGGCAATACGGCATCACTTGACTGTATCTGTGCAGATCCGTCTGAACCTCCAAAGCATGAAACGCTGTCAGTTTCAATATATAACCAGGTTGGCGCAGGAATTGATCCAACAGTTACTGTATAAGTCACAGTACAACCATTTCCGTCAGAGATATTCAGAATATGATCGCCTTCGGCCAGTCCGGTTGCAACTGAACTTGTTTGGTTACTTGGACTCCACAGATATGAATATGATCCTGTTCCACCCGAAATTGAAGTAATATAAGCTGAACCATTAGGCAGATCACAGGTTGTAGGATCTGAATCAGTTGTTGCAACAATACCTGTAGGTTCAGTGGTAACAAAGTCATCACAAACCATACATCCATGGTCATCAGTTACACAAACAGAATGGGTACCCGGAGCCAGGTTGCCTTCAATTGAGTTGGTATTACCTGATTCCATCCACATGATGTCATAAACCGGAGTTCCGCCTGTTACCGCAATCTCTACGACAGCATTATCATAGCCGAAGCAGGTTGATGGATTGTTTGACACCTCTGTAATTACAACCTGAGTTGGCTGATCAAGTACATCAGTATCGGTTGCAGTACATCCATAAGCATCAGTAACCGTAACACTAACCGATCCCATTGATAATCCGGTTGCACTGGATCCGGTGTTTCCATTTGACCACAGATATGTATATGCTGTAGTTCCTCCGAATGCAATTGAGGACGCACTTCCATCAGAACCTCCGAAACAATATGGATCGGTTGTTGAATTGATGTTAATTGTGAGCAGTGTTGGCTGAGTTACAGTGGCATTACCAGTAGCAAAACATCCAGTTGCATCGGTAACAGTAACTGTATAAATTCCGGCAGTCAAACCAGTATTGGCAGCAGTCGGTGTACCGTTATTCCAAAGGTAAGTCAACGCTCCTGTTCCACCTGATGCTGAGGCAACCAATGAACCGTTGCTTCCACCAAAACAGCTCACGTTGATAACTGCTATGTTATCCACATTCGGACCATCAAGGTCAGATATACTTACAACTTCAACAGCTGTACAGCCATTTCCGTCGGTTACAGTTAAAGTATAGTTTCCTGATAAAACATCAATTATTGAATTTGTCATACTTCCGTTTGACCAGCTATATGAATAAGGCACAACTCCTCCAATTATTGAAACAGTTGCGGAACCATCATTTAATCCACAATGGGCATGCTGTATTGATGTTACAGTAATATCAAGTATAGACGGACCGCTTATTGAAGCACAGTTGTTTATTGTACAACCATGATCATCGGTGACAGTCACACAATATGAACCAACACATAATCCGGTAACATCTTCGGTTGAAGCTGCATTTGTCCAACTGAAATCATATGGAGTTGTACCACCTGTAATCACAGTATTAATTGAACCATCGCATGCGGCATAACATTCTTCGTTAGTAGGAATCAAAACAAGACTGAGCGCTGCAGGTTCTGTAAGTGTAATATTTGCAGATGCAGTACATCCGTTTCCGTCTGTTACGGTAACAGAATGGTTTCCTGCACATAAAGCATTTACCATTTCGGTTGTTCCGCCGGCCGACCAGTTAAAGGTATAGCCCGGAGTTCCGCCTGCATAGTTAACGTCTGCCCAGCCATCACAAGCTCCATTACACTGTACATCCTGGGAACTGCCAATTGAAGCAGTAAGCAGGGTAGGTTCGGAAACTGTAACAGAAATTGTAGCAGTACAGCCATTGTCATCGGTTACTGTCACGGTGTATGATCCGGCGCATAATCCTGAAGCAGATTGTGTTGTTTGGGCTGCAGGATCACTCCACAAATAGTCATAACCTGTTGTGACTGTTCCTCCTATTGGAAATACGGTTGCATTGCCATCACAATAGCCAAAGCAGGTGGCCGGAGTCATAGCTGTTGTGAGCGCTATGAAAGTAGGTTCGGTCACGTTTACAGTTTGTGATGTGGTACATCCATGGTTGTCAGTCACGACAACAGTGTATGAGCCGTCGCACAATCCTGTGTTGAACTGACTGGTAGTAGCTCCACCAGCATTCCATAAATAAACATACGGAGTTGTTCCGCCAAAGGCATTAACCGTAGCTGTACCGTCACATCCTCCGTTACATAACGGCTGTGTGGAAGAGCTGTTTGAGGTCAGAGCCACAGGCTGGGTAAGTGTAACGTTTGCCGAAGCAGCGCATCCTGCATCATCAGTAACTGTTACTGCCTGGCTGCCTGCGCAAAGGTTGGTTGCAGATTGGGTAATCTGACCACCTGTCCACAGATAATAATAAGGAGGTGTTCCTCCGGATGCAGTAACCGTTGCAGTTCCGTCACACACACCAAAACAGCTGATATTTGTTGAAGCGGTGATAGATGCTGTTGGTCCAGAAATATTATTAATAGTAAAGCAGTTTGTAGCTGTACATCCGTTTGCATCTGTTGCAGTCACACAATATGACCCCGCCAACAAATGGACAACATCCTCAGTTGTTTCACCATTATTCCAAATATAGGTAAACGGAGCAACACCATTTGTAACAGTGATATTTAATTCACCATCTGCCTGGCCGCAATGGGCATCCAATGCAACACCTGTTATTACCATGGCAGCGGGTTCAGTAAGGGTAGCATTATCGGTAAAAGTACAACCATTATTGTCGGTAATTGTGACTGTAAATGTTCCTACGCATAAGCCTGTTGCTGTAATAGTGGTTTGCATCATCGGATCACTCCAATCGTATGAATAACCCGGTGTGCCACCGGCCGGAGTTGCTGTTATGCTTCCATCACAAGCGCCGTTGCACATAGGATTGACAGAAGTAAATACATTGCTGATGGCAGGGGGTTCAGTTATTGTCAGGGTATCTTTAACAAGACATCCAACCGCATCGGTTACACTTACCTGATATAAACCCGGGCAAAGATTGGTCGCAGTTGATGTAGTTTGACTTGCAGGATCGTTCCACTCGTAGGATAAAGGAAGAACACCACCGGCAAATGAAGCCGTAGCTACTCCATCGCAGGCACCATTACAAGTGATATCTGTATGGGTTAGAGTCAAGGTACCCGGAGAAATATTGGAAATAACAGTACAGTTTGTGGCTGTACAACCATTATTATCGGTTACTGTTACACAATATGTACCAGCTGACAAGTTCGAAGCTGTTGAGGTGGTTGAGTTCATAACATCATCCCAATCGTAAACATAACCGGTAGTCACAGTTCCACCTGATGCTACAACAGAAGCAGAGCCATTTTCCTGACCACAGTTTTCATTTACTCCTGACATTACCAAAACCAGTGCTGTAGGTTGTGTTATTGTAACAGATGCTGTGGCAGTACATAAATTTGCATCAGTAACAGTCACATTAAATGTTCCTGCACTGAAACCTGTGTTGGCATCTGAAGTGGGAGTTGAACCGCCATCCCATGTATATGAGTATGGTGTAGTTCCACCTGAAGCTGTAACTGTAGCCTGGCCATTTGTCGAGTTGAAGCAGGTCAGGTTAGAAGAAAAAGTAACTGCAGCAGTCAGCGCTGTAGGCTGAGTGATGATTCCTGTGGCCTGTGCAGTACATCCGTTAACATCAGTAACTGTAACGGTATATGTACCAGCCACAAGTCCGGTAGCAGTGCCTGAAGTGCTGCCGCCTGTCCACAAGTATGTATAAGCAGGTACGCCACCATTGGCTGTAACAGTTAAACTTCCATTGTTTCCACCAAAGCAGCTAACATTTGTAGTTGCGGTTATTGCTGCTGAGAAAACAGTAGGCTCAGTAATTGTGACTGATGTAGATGCTGCGCATCCTACATCATCAGTAACAGTGACTGTGTATGTACCTACAGTTAATCCTGTTGCTGTTGCTGTAACACCACCACTTGACCATAAATAGTTATATGGAGCTGTTCCGCCAACTGGAGTAGCGGTTGCAGAACCGTTGTTTCCGCCAAAGCAGCTTACGTTTGTTTGAGATGTAATAGATACTGTACCACCAGATAAATCTGTAACAGTTGCAGATTGAACAACTGAACAACCATTGGCATCAGTAACAGTAACAAAGTAGTTTCCTGAAGGAATTCCGGTTTCAGTTGATCCGTTTCCTCCTGAAGACCACAAGTAAGTATAAACAGGTGTTCCGCCTGATGCAACCACTGAGGCCTCACCATCAGACTGGCTGCAATTTGAATTAAGAGTAGATGTGGTTGCAGTTAAAACTGTTGGCTCATTTATTGTAACCGAAGCGGTGGCAGTACATCCTTCAGAATCTGTAACAGTAACAGAGTATGTTCCGGCGCATAATCCCGAGACATCCTCAATGGCTTCGCCTGTTGTCCAGTTGTATGAGTAAGTTACAGTACCACCTGCAACAGTTAAATTTGCAGATCCGTTACAACTACCAGAGCAAAGTGCATTAATTCCGGTAGCAGATGCAGTCAGAATAGCCGGTTGTGTTATAGTAACTGATACGGTTGCTGTACAGCCATTGGCATCGGTAACAACAACCGAGTGTGAACCGGCAGCTAAACCTGTCGCGGTAACACCAGTATTTCCATTTGACCATAAATATGTATAAGCCGGAGTTCCTCCGCCTGCTGACAAAGTAGCTGTTCCATCGCTTCCACCATTACAACTTACATTTGATGAAGCAATGATGCTAACAGTCAATGCAGTTGGCTGATTTATTGTTACAGTTGCTGTTGCTGTTCCTCCATTAGCGTCGGTAACAGTAACAGTATAGGAGCCGGCACACAAGCCGGTTTCAAGTGTTGCTGTACCTCCCGATGGCCATAAATAGTTAAATGTAGGTACACCACCTGAAACCACAGCTACTGTTGCTTCACCATCACAAATACCGTTACAGGAAACATCAACAGTTGTTGTTGTCAAAACAATTGCACCCGGTTCATTAATTGTTACTGAAGCTGTTGCAGTACAACCGTTGGCGTCGGTAATTGTAACAGTGTAAGTTCCTACAGGCAATCCTGAATAAGTTGCAGTTCCATCACCTGTGAATCCATTGGGAGACCAATCATAAGAATATGGAGGGGTTCCATTAGATCCTGCCACTGTAGCACTTCCATCGGATGCACCAAAAATTGTAACGTCCGATGATGAAGTTATGGCTGCTGTTAAAATAACCGGCTGAGTAATTGTAACAGAAGCATTAGCTGTACATCCCTGAGCATCTGTAACTGTTACGTTATATGTATTTGCACAAAGTCCGGTAAGGTCTTCGGATGTGAAACCATTTGACCAGACATATGAATAAGCTGCTGTACCTCCTGAAACAGTTAAGTTTGCTGTTCCATCGCATGCACCATTACATAATGCAGGCGTCCCAACTGCCGAAGCAGTCAAAGCTGCTGGCTGTGTAATGGTTGCTGTTGTGGCAATAGTACAACCATTGGCATCGGTAACAGTAACAGTCCAGCTGCCTGCAGTTAAGCCAGTAGCAGTAACTGTTGTTTGAGCAGGAGCAGGATCATTCCATAAATAAGTATATGAAGGAGTTCCTCCACCGGCAGTTACTGTTGCTGAACCATTTGAACCACCATTACAGCTTACATTTACAGTTGCGGAAATAGCAGCAGTTAATGAGCTTGGCTGATTTATGGTTACTGAAGCAGTAGCAGTTCCTCCATTGTCATCTGTAACAACAACAGAATATGTGCCGGCGCATAAACCGGTAACTGCTGAGGTCGTTGCGCCTCCAGTCCACAAATAGGTAAAAGGTGGTACACCACCAGATGTCACAGATACGGTTGCTTCACCATCGCAAGTTCCATTACATGAGGCATCAACAGTGGTTGTTGCAAGGACAATTGCTCCCGGCTCATTAATTATAACAGAAGTTGTTGCTGTACAACCGTTTGCATCCGTAACGGTTACGGTATATGTTCCTGAGGGTAATCCTGAATAAGTTGCTGTACCATCACCTGTAAATCCGTTGGGCGACCAGTCATAAGAATAAGGAGCTGTACCGGCAGCGGCACCTGCAGTTGCGCTTCCATCAGAAGAACCAAATACAGTTACATCTGAGGAAGATATAATTGAAACGGTAAGGGTTGCTGGTTCAGTCACGGTTGCCGAAGCAGTTGCTGTACAACCCTCGGCATCAGTAACCGTTACAGAATAACTGTTTGCACATAGTCCGGTAAGGTCTTCTGAAGTAAATCCATTTGACCAGTT
Organism: Bacteroidetes bacterium GWF2_38_335; assembly: GCA_001769535.1. GTDB lineage: Bacteria > Bacteroidota > Bacteroidia > Bacteroidales > GWF2-38-335 > GWF2-38-335. The sequence continues at coordinate 110,941 of MEOH01000005.1, read as the reverse complement.
ATAAGAATATGCAGCAGTCCCACCAGAAACAGTAAGATTTGTTGTTCCGTCACATGCTCCATTACAAAGGGCATTTGTAGCGGTAGCAGAAGCGGTAAGTGGTGTTGGTTGGGTAATAGTTGCTATTGCAGAAACACTACATCCATTGGCATCAGTAACAGTTACTGTCCATGAGCCAACAGTAAGTCCGGTTGCAGTCAAAGAAGTCTGAGCCGGTGCCGGATCATTCCAAAGATAGGTATAAGCCGGGGTTCCTCCTCCTGCTGTAACTGTTGCTGTACCGTCAGATCCTCCGTTACAACTTACGTTGGTTGTACCGGTAATTGCTGCGGTAACTGCAGTTGGTTGAGTTATAGTAGTTGAGGCAGAAATGGTGCAACCATTGGCATCAGTAACAATAACTGTATAAGTTCCCGAAGGAATGTTTGTCAAATCCTGTGTGGTTGGTCCGCTTGACCATGCGTAGGTGTATGCGGGAGTTCCACCGCCCGGAGTTAAATCAGCAGCACCGGTTGATGCGCCGTTACATCCTGCATTGGTTCCTGTAACACTTGCTGTTAGAGCAGTTGGTTGAGTTATGGTGGTGTTAGCAGAAACAGTACATCCATTGACATCGGTAACAGTAACAGTATAGGTACCGGAAGGAATATTTGTTAAATCCTGAGTTATTGGTCCACTTGACCATGCGTAGGTATATACGGGAGTTCCGCCACCAGGAGTTAAATCAGCTGCACCAGTAGATGCGCCGTTACATCCGGCATTGGTTCCGGCAATACTTGCAGTAAGAGCTGTGGGTTGAGTAATTGTTGCTGTGGCTGTTGCAGTACATCCATTAAGATCTGTAACAGTTACAGTATATGAACCAACAGCTAAATTTGTTTGAGTTGAAAGACTTCCGCCTGCGGGCCATGAGTAGGTATAACCAGGTGTTCCGTTTGATGCAGTAACAGTTGCAGAACCATTATTTCCACCATTACAACTTACATTAGTTGTTGCAGTAATTGCTGCAGTAAGGAGTGTCGGTTGTGTAATGGTAGCAGTGGCAGTTATTGTACATCCGTGGGCATCAGTAACAGTGACAGTCCAACTACCAGCGGTTAATGCAGTGCTTGTAGGGGTTGTCTGTGCTGGTGCCGGGTCATTCCATAAATAAGTATATGGTGCTGTTCCACCACTTGCGGAAACAGTTGCTGAACCATTGCTTCCACCATTACAGCTGACATTTGTTGAAGCTGTAATAGAAGCGTTTAAAGCTGTTGGCTGTGTAATGGCCACATTGGCTGTGGAAACACATCCAAATGCATCTGTAACAGTAACAGAAACAGTTCCTGCGCAAATACCGGTTTCAGTGGCAGTATTTCCAACTGAGCTCCAGTTATATGTATAAGGTGCTGTTCCGCCGACTGCACTTACTGTTGCTGTGCCATCACAAGCTCCATTGCATGAAACGTTTGTTGAGGCTGTGATTGTAGCAGTAGGTGCGCCACCATCATTGACACTGACAGTTCCTGCAATAGTACATCCATTGGCATCGGTAACAGTAACAGTATAGCTTCCTGAAGGAATCAAGTTAATTGTACTTGTGGTTCCACCACTATTCCAAAGATAAGTATAACCTGGTGTTCCACCGGCTGCCACAACTGATGCAGAACCATCACTTCCACCGCATGAAGCATCAACTGATGACATGGTCACAGTAATTGCAACAGGTTGAGTGATTGTCTGTGATGTTGTTGCTGTACATCCATTGGCATCAGTTACAGTAACAGAGAATGTTCCTGCGCATAATGTTGAGGTAGTAGTAGCTGTTGTCTGGAAACCGGGGTCGTTCCATGAATATGTATATGGGGCAGTGCCACCGGCCGGAGTTGCAGTTGCACTTCCATTGCAGGCAGCATTACAAGTAACATTGGTATGAGAACCGGCAACTGTCAGAACAACAGGTTGGGTTATTGTTGCAGTAGCAGTCTGGGTACAACCATTGGCATCGGTAACAGTAACGGTCCATGTGCCGGCTGTAAGGCCTGTACAAGTGGCAGTTGTCTGAGCCGGTGCCGGGTCATTCCATAAGTAAGTATAAGCTGGTGTTCCACCACCGGGAGTTACAGTTGCACTTCCATTTGAACCACCGTTACAACTAACATTTGTTGAAGCAGAAATACTGGCAGTAACAGCTGTTGGCTGTGTAACTGTATAAGAGGCGGTTATGGTACATCCATTTGCATCGGTTACAGTAACAGTATATGTACCTGCCGGTATGTTTGTTAAATCCTGTGTAGTCGGGCCACTTGACCATGCATAGGTATATGCAGGGGTTCCGCCGCCGGGTGTTAAGTTTGCGGCACCAGTTGATGCACCATTACATCCGGCATTTGTGCCGGCGATGCTAGCTGTAAGAGCAGTTGGCTGAGTAACAGTATATGAAGATGTTATTGTACATCCATTTGCATCGGTTACGGTAACAGTGTAGGTTCCGGCAGGTATATTAGTAAGATCCTGAGTTGTAGGACCACTTGACCATGCATAGGTATATGCCGGGGTTCCACCGCCTGGTGTTAAGTTAGCTGCACCTGTTGAGGCTCCGTTACATCCGGCATTGGTGCCGGCTATACTTGCTGTAAGTGCAGGAGGAGCTGTAATGGTAGCACTTGCTGTTGCTGTACATCCATTGGCATCAGTTACAGTAACAGTATATGTTCCAGCCAAAACTCCTGAAATATCCTGAGATGTTGCACCATTTGACCATGAATATGAATAAGCGACTGTTCCACCGGCTGGTGTTAAATCTACCGAACCGGTAGTAGCACCATTACATCCCGGGTTTGTACCCACAGCAGAAGCAGTGAGCGCAACAGGCTGAGTAATTGTAACACTTGTAGTTGCAGTACATCCATTGGCATCAGTAACTGTTACGTTCCAGGTTCCTGCTGTCAATGCAGTAACAGTGGCAGTTGTCTGAGCAGGTGCCGGATCATTCCATAAATATGAATACGCAGGGGTTCCGCCTCCAGCTGTGACAGTTGCTGTACCTGTTGCTCCTCCGTTACATGCTATGTTTGTCTGTGCAGTTATAGCAGCAGTAACCGGAGCTGGCTGGGTTATTGTGACACTGGTTGTTGATGTACACCCATTTGCATCGGTAACAGTAACATTCCATGTGCCTGCAGTGAGTGCAGTGGCTGTTGCAGTGGTTTGAATTGGTGCAGGGTCGTTCCATGCATAAGTATAGGGTGCTGTTCCACCGGTTGGTGTAACTGTTGCACTACCTGTTGCTCCACCATTACAAGCTACGTTGGTTTGAGCTGTGATGGCAGAAGTCAATAATGTTGGCTGAGTGATGGTTACACTGGCTGTGGCAGTACATCCGCCAACGCTTGTGACGGTAACTGTCCATGTTCCTGCTGTTAGTGCAGTGGCTGTTGCAGTGGTTTGTGCCGGAGCCGGGTCGTTCCATAGATAAGTATATGGAGCTGTTCCGCCGCCTGCAGTCACTGTTGCTGTTCCATTTGACCCTCCATTACATAATATATTGGTCTGGGCAGTAATACTGGCTGTCAAAACCGGTGGCTGGGTGATGGTCACACTGGTAGTAGAAGTACATCCATTTGCATCGGTAACGGTAACATTCCATGTTCCTGCGGTAAGTGCAGTGGCTGTTGCAGTGGTTTGAATTGGTGCAGGATCGTTCCATGCATAAGTATAGGGTGCCGTTCCACCGGTTGGTGTAACTGTTGCACTACCTGTTGCTCCACCATTACAAGCTACGTTGGTTTGAGCTGTGATGGCAGAAGTCAGTAATGTTGGCTGAGTGATGGTTACACTGGCTGTGGCAGTACATCCGCCAACGCTTGTGACAGTAACTGTCCATGTGCCTGCTGTAAGCGCAGTGGCTGTTGCAGTGGTTTGAGCAGGTGCCGGGTCGTTCCATAAATAAGTATATGCAGGAGTACCACCTCCGGCAGTAACTGTTGCACTACCTGTTGCTCCACCATTACATAAAATATTAGTCTGTGCAGTAATTGTGGCTGTAAGTGCCGCTGGCTGGGTTATTGTAACACTTGATAAAGAAGTGCACCCATTGGCATCAGTAACAGTAACATTCCATGTTCCTGCAGTAAGTGCAGTAGCTGTTGCAGTGGTTTGAATTGGTGCAGGGTCGTTCCATGCATAAGTATAGGGTGCTGTTCCACCTGCAGGTGTAACGGTAGCACTTCCTGTTGCACCACCATTACAAGCTACGTTGGTTTGAGCTGTGATGGCAGAAGTCAATAATGTTGGCTGAGTGATGGTCACACTGGCTGTGGCAGTACATCCGCCAACGCTTGTGACGGTAACTGTCCATGTGCCTGCTGTAAGCGCAGTGGCTGTAGCAGTGGTTTGTGCCGGAGCCGGGTCGTTCCATAAATAAGTATACGGAGCGGTTCCGCCTGCTGCAGTCACTGTTGCAGATCCATTGGACCCGCCATTACATAATATATTAGTCTGGGCAGTAATACTGGCTGTCAGAACCGGTGGCTGAGTGATGGTAACACTGGCTGTTGTTGTACATCCACCAACGCTGGTCACGGTAACTGTCCATGTACCTGCGGTTAATGCCGTGGCAGTTGCTGTTGTTTGAATTGGTGCCGGGTCATTCCATGCATAAGTATAGGGTGCCGTTCCACCTGTTGGTGTAACAGTTGCACTACCTGTTGCACCACCATTACAAGCCACATTTGTTTGAGCAGTAATACTTGCTGTTAAGGCAGGTGGCTGGGTAATAGTTACACTGGCTGTTGTTGTACACCCACCTGTACTTGTAACAGTAACAGTCCATGTTCCTGCAGTAAGACCGGTAGCTGTTGCAGTGGTCTGTTGTGGAGCCGGATCGTTCCATAAATAGGTATATGGAGCAGTTCCACCACCGGCAGCAACTGTTGCAGATCCATTTGATCCACCGTTACAGCTAACATTTGTTTGGGCTGAAATAGATGCAGTTACAGCAGTAGGTTGAGTTATTGTTGTTGAAGCAGTGATAGTACATCCGTTGCCGTCTGTTACGGTAACTGTGTATGTTCCAGCCGGGATGCTGGCAAGGTCCTGAGTTGTTTGTCCACTTGACCAAAGATATGTATAAGTTCCATTTCCTCCACCGGGTGTAAGGTTTGCTGCCCCTGTTGAAGCACCGTTACACACAACATTTGTCGGAACAATGCTGGCAGTAAGAGCAGGAGGAGAAGTAATATTTACTGAAGTTGATGCGGTACATCCACCCGTACTGGTAACTGTGACAGTATACGCTCCAATACATAAATTGGTAAGATTGGCATTTGTTGAGCCATTGCTCCAGGAGTAAGAATAAGGAGCTGTTCCACCTACTCCGGTCGCACTTGCGGTCCCTGTACATGCCCCGTTACAGAGCACATTGGTACTTGAAGCAGATGCAGTCAGAACAGCAGGTTGAGTCAGAGTTGTTGATGCAGTATTGGTACATCCGTTGGCATCAGAAACAGTAACCGACCAGGTTCCTGCGCCCAATCCGGTGCAGGTTGCAGTTGTTTGTACCGGAGCCGGGTCATTCCATACATAAGTATATGGAGCCGTACCACTTGAAACGACGGCCACTGCCTGTCCGTTAGTATATCCAAAACATGTTGGATTGGTTGGAGTAATAGTAATTGTTGGTCTGGGGTAAATGGTAACGTTAACCGTATTGGTTGCAGTACATCCACCCAGAGTCACAGTCAGGGTTACTGTATAAGTACCTGCAGCAGGCCAAGAGACGTTGGTCGGATTTTCAGTGGTTGATGTTGCTGGTGTTGCTCCACCCGGAAATGACCATGCATAAGTTCCACCATGGGTGCCGTTGTTGGTGAAGTTGACCGAGTTTCCGTTAAAACAGTCGTTCCCGTTATGGGTTGGTGTTGAAACCGGAGCCGTACTGGCTGCAACGACATAAGAACCTGAAACTGTACATCCATCATCGTCTGTAACAGTAACTGTATAAGTACCTGCCGGCAGACTGGAAATGGTATTTGTTAAAGAGTTTGTGTTATTAGTAAGTTGACCACTTGACCATAAATAATCGTAAGGATTGTTACCAGCCGTTATTGTTGCCGTAGCAGACCCATTATTCAGACCACAAGTGGTAGCTGCACCTGTAACAGCAATGGTCATCCCTGGAGGGTTAGTAAGAGTTTGAGAGCTGTAACCCTGACATCCATTGGCATCGGTTACAGTAACACTCCATGTGCCAGCCGGAAGGCCGGTACAGGTTGCTGTGGTTTGTGCAGGAGCCGGGTCATTCCATAAATAAGTATAAGGAGCCGTTCCGCCGGTTACAGCAGTAACAGTAGCAGTACCATTAGAATACCCGTTGCATGTTGGGTTTACATGTGATGTTGTCACAGTAAGTCCGGTAACAGTAATGGTTATTGTTGTATCGTATGAACAACCATAATTATCAGTGGTATGGAAAACATAGTTTTGAACACCTGCAACTGTTGGGCAGGCAGTGGCAGGGTTTGTTCCTGTTACACCGTTGCCGGTCCACCACTGAGTAGGATAAGTATTAGTGAAACTCCATAAAGGAGGATAAATAGAAGGTAAGAAATTGATCCCCCATGAATAAATCCATCCATTGTCAGCGCCCACGTCATCAGTGATATGGATGGTCCATGTTCCGTTTAACGGGCAACCGATCAGATCGGCCCAGGTTCCCTGAGGATGGTAATCACCTGCAGGGATGGATTGGTCACCTGGTGTAGCAGTAGCATTGATTTGCGTGCCAGCTGTCATATCAAAACAATAGTTCCAGGGCGTTCCCGGAAGGTTTACAGTTGGATCAGTAAGAGGAGTATTATCATAAGTTGAATGACCACTACCTCCTAGAGGCACACCAAGGTATTGGTAAAGAGTAGGTGACAAATTACCATCAAACAACATGGTTGTTGCTCCATTCGGACATTCGATCCAGACAATAAGGTCACCAATGTATGAATGTTCAATTTCACAGCAAATATCAACAATGTCAGTAGATGCAGTAAGTACTTGACCAGGTGAGAAATTATTAAATTCAAGAGAAGTTGTATAGGTAACTCCGCTTCCATCAGGTAAGAAAGTAGTATCTGCAAGCACCTGTCCGGTTGGCATTACAAAAGGCTGCGGCTGAATCAGCCCGGTTAAAGTAGCGCACTGGCCAAGACATAAAGTGTTGTCATTTGTGTTGGTTCCAACAAAATGAGGTGTCATTGAAACCCTTACACGAATGTTAATGTTGTTTGTACTTTCACATCCATTAACATCAGTAATTGTCAGGTTCACATTATAGCCACCTTCGGTTGGATAAGTATGGTTAACTGAAGTCAGGTTCACTCCGGAAAGTTGAGTTCCATCACCAAAATCCCAGGTAAAAGTAGAGGTAGAATTAGCCTGAGTATAATATGTTCCATTTTGTGGATAAGTGCCCGTCGCATTAAAAGCGACATTTTGTCCCTGACAGATATTTATATAACCAGCAGAGGCCGCTGGAGTAGTACTGGTAATAGTTGACTGAACCAGTTGGCATGGGTAAGAACATGAAATGGTTGCTGCCCAACCCGGACCTGTTATTGCATCATCATCAGAAGTCCATTCAAAGGTAAGACAACCTGTTGGATTTGTTATTGAAGCTTGTACTTGTCCAAGTCCTGAATTAAGACCATCGGCAAAAAACATTGTTGGAGATCCAACACTATTTCCATCATGAACAATCATTTGATCGTCGTTGGTACCAGGTTCAACATTCCATGTGGTAAAGTTTACTTCAATTACCATACCTGGTGTTGAAGGACAATATGTAACAACATAGTCCTGACAAGCACCATAATTACCTCCAGCTCCTCCGGTATCATAAAAAGTACCTGAACATGCATTGATGGTAACAGGCGCTGTTGCCGCAGAGGAAGTAATATTAATGGTAAACGGTGTGCAATCAGGTGATGGCCATGTATCAACCATTATATAATAGGTATCACCAGCAGGAAGACTTAAGCAGTTAATAGCTGGATTTCCTGCAGAATTGGTGTTCATTCCAACACAATTGGTTGCGCCTTGTCCCGGACAACCATCATAAACAAAAACTCCTGTATAAGTTAGTGTACCTGTCAAAGCAATATTAACTACCTGATTAGTAGCGGGAGTATACTGATACAAATAATCCTGGCCATTCATATATGAGCTGGCACAAGCATCACCACTGTCATAATCATTGACTGCACCACATGTTGTAGCGGTACCTGTATACGGTAACGCAGCAATCACATTTGCTGTAGCGCAGGTAGACCCGACTCCACATGCGGGGCAAGTTCCCCCGCAATCTATTCCGGTTTCTGTACCATTTTGAATTCCATCCGTACAAGTCGGGACAGGTGAGTATGCACAGATGCCGAAGGTTCCTGTGACGTCCCCTCCATACTCCCAAACCCTTATATATATTGTTGATCCAGGCGTTAATCCCGTTCGGTTAATGTAAGGCATCAAACCGTTTCCACTGTCATCGTCGTCACACTCAATCAATGTGAGAGCACCACATGTTCCTGAATATATGGCCATTCCTCCATCGGTTATACCTCCAGTCTGGGTATCAAGAATAATTTGTCCAGATGCAGGGACTGTAACTGAAAACCAAACATCCTCCATGCTTCCCGCAATCCAGTTTGCACAACCAGGCACTGGTGCAACAGACTCGGTAGCATTAACATTGGTGTAATTGGAGTATGTGCACGTCGCATTTACAGTTAGGGGTGTCGCCCCTGCACAGTTATCATTTGCAGGCGCTGCAGCAGAGAAGACATTGTTTGACAAAGCAAACAGAGCCAGAAAAAATACTAATCTTATCAAATCGCGTCTCATAATAGTGCTTTATTTGGTTAGCTATTTATTTTCTTTGTATGTGTTATATTCTTCAGGATAATGAGTTTTCCAGTATTTGTATGCTTCCTGAAAAATTTGTTCATCCCTGGCCGGGTCTCCGGTACTTTTTCTTACAGGATAGTGAGTCGGATAGTCGGCTTTTTTATTGTCGTTGTCATTGGCAACTGCAATTTCATCGGATATTTTAAAATTAAATTGATTAAGAACTTCAGCCACGTCATCAATTGTTTTATCATATTTAATCCCAAGCTTACAATACTTTCCCTCCTGTATTGAAAAATCAACAACCCCGGGTGTTCCCAAAAAAGTTTCGCTAAGGTATTTAGCTTCAGCTTCGGTTGCTACTCTGTCAATTGCAAAAAATACATGTCTGTAATCCTGGTACTCAATTGTTTTTTCAAATTGAACAGGTTCATCCTGAGCAAAAATTGATTGCTGAAAAGTCATTAGGATGATTAAAATAACAAGTCTCATCTTCGGTCTCATAAGTAATTATTTTAAAAGGGTAATATTATATTTTATTTGTTTGGTTACGTTATAAATATCTTTCACTTTAATGATGCACACATAAACGCCAAATTCAGCAGTTTTATCAGATCCCATTATTTTTCCGTCCCATGCTTTTGAAATGTCATTTGTTTCAAAAACCATCATGCCTGTTGAACCATATATCTGCAGATTATAATCAATAATTGTACTCTCATCAAACAATGGTTTATAATAATCATTAATTCCGTCCCCATCGGGTGAAAATCCCGTTGGTTTCTGAAAAGGAATTAAATCTGTCACGTTAACGATCTTTGATGTTGTTGATTTACAGCCATTTTCATTTACAACAGTCATTGCAACATCGTATAAACCTTCTTCGGCAAATACATACTTCAGTCTTCTTCCAGAAATGTTATTTTTGCCTATTTGCCACTGGTAGGTTCCCTGAGGAACAGATGCTGCTTCAAATTCATAAGGATTCTTTTCGCTGATTTGTTCATAATCTGCTTCAGGAGACGGGTAGACTGTAACAGGAACCTCAGCTGTCCACGTAAACAATTTTTCTTTTTTGAATTTCTTAATAGTTAGCCTGACAAAATACTCCCCTTCTTCAGAAAAGGTATAAGAAGGAGATTTTTCGGTAGATGATGAACCGTCACTAAATTCCCAGTAATAAATAATGTCCTCAGCTTTTTCGTAAGGAACAAATTCCACAGTTAAAGGAGAACAGCCCGATTTCTCAGAGGTATTAAAATAAGGGATTAAATCAATTTCATTCTGAAGAATTTCTTTTGATTCGGACTGTTCTTCCTCTTTAACTATTTTTTCACTGGTCAAAGTGTTGGTTTCTGCGAGGATTACCGGTGAAGGATAATCTTCTGCTATTGTGGTAACATTATTTTCTTGTTTTGTTTCAGAAATAAATTTTTCGGGATTATTTTCGGAGAATACGGATACAAGATTATTTCCAGCGTCCTGTACGGAGTCATTTATAAGTACTTCTACCGACCTTTCAGGTTGGCTGTTTTTATCGGATTTTAAAAAATAACTAGAAGATAACAGGATGGAACCGGCAACTGATGTTATAACTAATCCCTTAACAATTAAATTATTACGATGTTTAAGATTTAGTTTGCGGTCAATCTTATTCCATTCATTATAATCATAAGGAAACTGGAATTTATCCAATTCACTTACAACAAATTCATTTAGATTTGTTTCTTCAGAATGCAAAATATAATCCCCTTTTAGTAATATTACTTAGTAAGTAAGACGTATAATATTACTTAGGGTTGCTTTAAATTGAAAAAAGAAATAATGAATTAATAACAATTATATGAACAGTGCATTTTTATTAATAAAATGACAAAATAAATTGACAAATTACTTAAAAAGCTGGATGTTTTGTTTTATGAAATTTTCACAATATATTTTATTGCTCGATTTTCGCCATTCAATTGCGGCATCCAAATATAAGTTCTCAAGAACAGGACAATCATCAGTTAAAACCATTGCATCTGAAAAGTCTATTTCAGAAGTGTTTACAAAGTATTTTTCAAGATTTGTGACCACAGTCAAATCAGGTTCGGAATAGTTTGTATTTGTGAAATCAAGATCTGACTGACTTGCAATAAAAATCAGGTTTCTGCTGTGTTCATCTTTTGCCGGAGTGGCACAGATATCAACATATTTAAATGACTCTTTCAAAGTAGCATATACACTTCGGGATGCTATTCCGATATCACCGGTTAAAAAGCCATAAAAATTAATCATCAGCATGCCCTTTTCATTCAGCAATTCATTTACTCTTTCGAAACATTCGACTGTAAGCAAATGACTTGGAGGTGTTTCACTAAGAAAAAGGTCAAAAGTTATGACGTCATATTTTTTATCAGAAGTCATCAAATAATGTCGTGCATCATCAATAACTATATTTGCTTTTTTATCCACAGCAAAATACTTAAAGGCCACATCTCTGATTCGCTCATCAAGTTCCACAACATCAATATTAAATTTTAACCGCTCAAATTGCTTATATAATGTTCCACCGCCCAATCCAAGAATCAGTGCATCAGATTTTTCAGGATAAATACTTGCTGCATTTGGGAAGAAAAAAGAATAATCCCACAAACTGTATTGAGGATTCGCCACATCCATGATAGTCTGACCGGTATTATTCACAAGCAGTCCCCTCGCCCTTTTTGCTCCTCTTTCGAATGTTTGGTACATATATTCAATTACTTTAACCTGACCTAACAATCCTTCACTATCATATAAAATTACGTAATAGGCATTTTGAGTTATTTCGGGCTTTTTTAATTTGGAAAAGGGGTTAAATAGGATCAGAATTAAAAGCATTGTCAATGACAAATATTTCTTATTTAACAGCAACAGAATCAATCCCATAAAAATAATCAAAGTTCCAAATATTATGGTTGGTTTTATAATCCCAAAAACAGGCAACAGGTAAAATCCAGTGAGATAAGTAAACAGTATTCCGCCCAAAGTGGAAACAGAATACACCAATCCTGAAATCCTTCCCGACATTTTAGCCTGATCCGTAAGATAATTTATTATCATTGGCGACATCATTCCGCATATCACCAATGGAGGTGCAAGAAAAACTAGCATGGAGATGGTAACACCAGTCTGAACAGACATGTCAATAGTATTTAGCATGATCCATTTACCTGAAAATGGTATTAAAAGAATTAGAAATCCTGCAATCATAAACAAGTAAAGCAACAGATTAAGGTTTTTCATTTTCTTTGAAATGACGCCTCCCGAATAGTATCCGATTGCCAGACTTCCCAATGTAATTCCCAGAGCCGAAGACCAAACATATAATGATGTTCCAAAAAATGGAGCAACTACTTTGGCTCCGATTAATTCGGTGAACATCACAGCTCCTCCTTCAATAAAAGAAATAAAAAGGATCAGAGATTTGGTAAATTTTTTTTCTTCCATGCTTTAAAATTTTTTCTAAAAATAAAAAGGTTGCCCAATATAAGCAACCTTTTTAGTAAAATGTGTTAAAATATTTATCTGATTACTGTTACTGTACCGGCAAATTCATGGTTTACTCCATTTATATCCCTGATGGTAACAAGCCAAGTGTAGGTTCCGAGTTCAACAAACTCACCCTCTCCTTCGAACCTGCCGTTCCAGTACTGTTGAAAATCGGTGGTCTCAAAAATCACTTCACCCCACCTGTCATAAATGTACAAATGGTAAGTCTCTTCGTCCAATCCGATTCCCATCACAATAAAGTTTTCATTTCTTCCTCCGTTGCCGGGTGTAATAGCTGTCGGCGCCCAGAAAGTAACTTCTTCCTGAATAATCACCTCGTGTATAACTGTGTCAATACAGCCATACTCGGTTGAAACTACCAGCATTACCGGGAATGTTCCTGCCACATTGTATTCATGTTCAGGATTTTCAATTATTGAATGGTAAGTATCTCCAAAATCCCAATACCAATCGGTGACTTCGTCAGATGACATATCCATAAACTCAATTCTCGAGTGGAAAACGGTAGTTACCCATGGATTTGCATGGAAATCAGCAACAGGAACTTCATTAACCTTAATGAGGTTTTCGTAGGTAGCTTCGCTTTCACAACCACTTGGTGATATTGCTGTCAAAGTTACATCGAAATCTCCGGAGTGTTCATATATATGTATCGGGTCTGAATCATTTGAAATATTTAATGTTCCCGATGAAGGATCACCAAAATTCCATATATAGCTTACTCCGGTTTCATCAACAATAAAGTTATGGAAATGAACGGTTATCGGTTCACATCCTGAAGTATCAGGAATCACGTTAATTTCCGGAGCATAATCAACCTCTATTGTTACAGTCGCAGAATCTGAAGGTGAACCGCAATTATCCTGAGCATAAACAAGATATGTGGTTGTGGTGGTTGGTGAAACTGAAATAGTTGAAAGATGGGATGTTCCTGTGCTCCAGTAATATTCATACGGACCACCATTTCCACCTGTTGCAGCACCAATAATGCTGGCAGATGATCCTTCACAGATCATTGGATTGTTTGTCATTGCTGCAACGTGGATTGCAGGGTATACATCTATACAAACTTCCTGTGGTTGGGTATTCGGACAGCCATTGGCATCGGTACATGATATATCATAACAGGTTAGCACATCCGGTGATACAACATAGGTGGTGTTTGTGGAAGGCACTCCGTCCCAGTAAAAAGTATATGGAGGCTGACCGCCATTTGCAAATGCAGATATACCCGTTGATTGTCCGATACAAATTGTTGTTTCTCCGGAAACTGTCAGGTTAACCGGACTAGGTTCAGAAATGTAAATTGTTTGATTGGCCACACAACCCGAAGCATCTGTTACATAAAATGTATAAGCGCCCTCACCAAGTCCTGTAGCTATCAAACCATCTCCTCCGGTTGGAGTCCAGTTATATGTGTAAGGTGGTGTTCCCATAGCAACTTCCGCTTCAGCCCAGCCATCGGTATAACCGAAACAAGTGGCATTATATACATCAATCTTAACTATAATCGGAGGTTGAACTGCGGTTACCGTTCCCGACACCACATGTGAACAGTTGTGGTCATCATAAATGGTAAGGACATAGTTTCCATCAGGCGCATCAGAGTTTATATCTCCGGCAGCATTAGTGGTAAACTCAGGTGACCATGAATATGAATATGGTGGTGTTCCGCCAGAAACCGACGACACATAAATGACTCCGTTCGGCTCATCACAGGTAGTAGGTTCAGATGCAAGAGTTGCAGCAATTGGATCGGGCTCACCAACAACATAAGTCAAACAGGTATCGCAACCATGCTGGTCGGTAATGCATACAGTGTGATTTCCCGGCCACAGGTTTGCATCCGTTGAAATTGTAGTTCCTGTATTCAGCCAGTTATATAAATGTGTTGGTGTTCCGCCGGTCGAAATTATTGTTATTATACCATTGTCAGATCCAAAACAGGTTGCATCGGTTACAGTAGCCGAAACAGTAAACTGAGCTGGCTGTGAAATTAATTGGTTGTCTGTTGCTGTACATCCATTTATATCTGTAACAATAACATTATGAACACCCTGACAAAGTCCGGTAACCGTTGCAGTATTGTCACCAGATACCGGCCATGAATAAGAATAAGGTATGGAACCTCCACCAACAAACACATTGGCGGTTCCATCGCAAGCGCCGTAACACTGAACATTGGTAAATGAGTTGATATTGGCATTTAACAGAGCAGGCGAAGTAATGTTAACCAACTGGCTAACCTCACAACCGTTTGCATCGGTAACAACAACGGTTATATTTCCGGGAGGAAGATTATCTGCAAGATCTCCAACCTGACCATCTGACCATTCAACAGTCAAAGGAGCAATTCCAGTATAAGAAACCGTGGCCGTACCATCACTATAGCCAAAACAGGTAACATTGGTTTTTACAATTCCGGTAATTACCGGTCCGTCAAGGTTGTTGATACAAATTGTTGTATCGGCTTCACAGTTATTATTATCAGTAATGGTAACACCATAGCAACCGGAAGGTATGCTTGGGTTATTTACAGAAACACAGCCGTTGCTCCATTCAATATCATAACCAGGAACACCGCCTGCAATACCAATATTTATTGAACCATTGCTGTCTCCGCAGGTAGCATCATTGGTAACTACGTTAACAATATCGAGTAATGTTGGTCCGGTAATGGTTTCACAATCTGAAATAGTACATCCGTTGAAATCAGTTATACTGATGCAATAGGTACCCGGATTTAAGTTTGTCTGAGTAGTTGCAGAAGATCCTGATGGTGACCAAACAACATCATAAGGTGGCTGACCACCGCCGATATTGGCAATGACACTTCCGTTTGCATATCCATAACAGGTTACGTTAGTTGGAATAGTAGTCAAAGTAAGCAATGGAGGCTGGTTAACAATTACGTTAGATGTAATAAAACAGTCATTGTCGTCATAAACAGTTACGTTGTACACACCCTGGCAAAGACCGGTTGGGTTCTGTGCTGTAGAACCATTATCCCAGCCAAAAGTATATGGTGGCACGCCACCTGTAACATTCACTGTCACACTTCCGTTGCAGTTTCCATAGCAATCAACATGATCGACGATAATGCTTACAAAAGACATCGGGTTAGGAGTTGTTACGGTAACGCTGCCTGTCTGGGCACAAAGGTTATCGTCATAAACAGTAACCTGATAAGTACCTGCACAAAGCCCAAGTGCTGTTTGTGATGTTTGCCCACCAGCTGTGGCACTCCACTGATAGGTGTAGCCCGGAGTTCCACCCGAAGGCAATACAGCGGCCTGACCGTCGCATGCACCACTGCACTGTTCAGCAACGGTTGAATAGGTAAGATTAATGAATGAAGGCTCAACAAGTGTAAATGTTTGAAGATTTGTACAACCATGAGCATCAGTTATTAGCAGAGAATAGTTGCCTCCACAAAGGTTACTTACAGTAGTGGTTGATGCTCCGGCACCCAAACCTGGTCCACTCCACAAATATGTATATGGAGTTGTTCCGCCAACAATATTTGCAGAAGCCGATCCGTTGCACGCTCCATAGATACTGTTGCACTCAGGATCAATATCAGTAATGGTGTAAGCAAGAACTGCAGGTTCAGTGATTGTAACTGATGAAATTGTAATACATCCTGTTGAAATATCTGTAACTGTAACACTATGCGATCCTACGCAAAGATTTGTAGCATTTGCAATTAGCTGGCCACCTGCAGAAGCTGACCATTGATAGCCAAACAATCCTGATCCACCGGATGCAGTAACAGTAGCTGTACCATCACAGCTTCCATTACAGGAAACATTTGTAAATGCAGATATTAAAGAGGTCGGACCATCAATCTCACCAACAGTAAATGTTTGTTGTTGAGTACATCCTTTGGAGTCAGTTACAACAACAATATAATTGTTGGCAGCAAGACCTGTCTGATCTTCAAGAGTTGGTGTTGCGGTGGTAATCCATGTAAAAGTATATGGACCTGTTCCTCCGGTTACTGTAATGTCAATTGCTCCATCGGGCTGACCACAGTTTGCATTTGTAATAACACCGGTAATAAATATTTCATCCGCATTATTCACAGTACCATTTAAAACCATGGTACATGAATTGGCATCAGATACAGTTACAGTATAATTTCCAGGGCAAAGTGAATTAACAGTTGGCGTTGTATTTAGCATTCCCTGCCATGCATAAGTGTAAACCGGAGTACCTCCAGTTGGATTTACAGTGATAATGCCATCACATATATCGTGACAGGTAAGATGATCAATTGTAAGATTTCCAGTAAGTGCAGCTGGTTCAGTAATTGTAACCGATGAAGTTACTGTACATCCAACAGCATCAATAACTGATGGGACATAAGTTCCCGGACAAAGATTGGTAGCTGTAGCAGTTGTCTGGCTTCCTGCAGATGCCGGCCATTGATAAGTGTATGGAGAAATTCCCCCTCCGATACTTACGGTTGCCTGACCATTGCATAATCCATTACATGAAACATTTGTAAAGCTTGAGATGGTAGCTAAACCAGCAGGAATATTTGACACTGTTCCGGTAATAGTCGCAGTACAACCCTGGTTATCAGTTACAGTAACAATGTATGATCCTGAACAAAGTCCGGTTGCAGTTGCTGAAGTCTGACTTCCTGCAGACGCCGGCCAGAGGTAAGTATATGGAGCTGTACCTCCGGAAGCCACAACGGTTGAACTTCCGTTGCACTGGAAACAGTTTTCGTTAACACTTGATATTGTAAGAGAAACTGCAGTTGGCTGAGTCAAAGTAACACTGGTCATTGCAGTACATCCATTGGCGTCGTATACGGTCACATTTGTTGTACCCACTGGTAACCCAGTGTTATTTGGAAGGGTTGGCGAAGAACCCGCTGCCCACAAATAGGTATAAGGAGCAGTACCACCACCGGGTGCAACCGTTGCCGTGCCATTGGATAAACCGTTGCAGGTAATATTTGTAAATGCAGATATTGATGCCGTAACAACTGTTGGTTGGCCAACAACAACAGTATTAATCATTATACAGCCAGACAAATCAGTAACTGTAACTGAATAAGTTCCAGCGGCAAGTCCGGTTGCTGTTTGAGTAGTCTGAACTGGTGCCGGATCATCCCATGTATAGATATATGGTGCAGTTCCACCGGCCGGAGTAGCAGTTGCTGTTCCGTTTGAGGCCCCGTTGCAAAGAGCGTTGGTTGAAGTCATGGTAACTGATGTAATTCCACCGATATCGCTAATGGTCGCAGTTGTTGTAAAAGTACAACCAACAGCGTCGGTAACAGTAACTGAATATGTTCCTGCAGCCAAAGCGGTTGCTGTTTGTGTTGTCTGAACGGGTGCAGGATCGTTCCATGTAAATATGGTATATGGAGCTGTTCCACCTGAAGGATTGACTGTTGCCGAACCATTTGCCTGTCCGCAATTGGCACTGACCGTTGTTGTGGTTGCTGTTAAAGCAGTTGGCTGGGTAATTGTTCCCGAAGCCGTTGCTATACAACCATTAATGTCAGTAACAGTAACAGAAAATGCCCCTGCACATAAACCTGAAGCAGTATTTGTTGTCAATGGAGAGCCCGGAGTATTTGAACCGGAAGACCAGACATAGTTAAAGTTTGGATTCAGGGTTCCGCCAAGTGTAACTGTTGCAGACCCTGTGCATGCTCCAAAACAATTCACATTGGTTTGTGCAGTGATTGAAGCTGTTGGTGATCCGTTATCATTTACGTTAACAGTTGCGGTTGCAGTACAACCTGTTGCATCAGTAACAATAACCGTATAGGCTCCGGCGGCCAATCCTGTTGCAGTTGACGTTATCTGTATGGGAGCAGGATCATTCCATGCATAAGTAAACGGAGCAGTACCACCTGAAGTAATACTAACTGAAGCTGAACCATTTGACATTCCGCATGTTGCATTAACAGCCGATGTACTTAAAACGATAGCAGCAGGTTGGGTGATAATAACCGTTTCGGTCTGATAGCATGCCGGGTTAGCTGCATCATAAATTGTAACAGTATAGGTATTTGGACATAACCCTGAGATGTTCGATGTAGTTGCTCCGCCCGGCGACCATGAATAAGTATAGGAACCTGTTCCGCCCGAAGCAATAACCTGAGCTGTACCGTTACAAACTCCGTTACAGGTACAGTTTGAACTGGCGGCAGAATGAGATAAAGCAGTGGGCTGAGTTATTGTTGTAGTGCCAACAACAGAGCATCCGTAAGTATCAGTAATGGTAACATTATATGTACCAGCGCACAAGGCAGTGGCTGTCTGAGTTATTTGAACAGGAGCAGGATCATTCCATGTATATGAATAAGTTCCTGAACCTCCAACAGGTAAAGCCTGTGAAGAACCATTACAGAAGCCATTGCAGTTTACATTGGTATTGTTAAAAGTCACGGTTGGATTGGCATAGACTGTCACATTCATTGTTGAGGTAGCAGTACATGAACCATTAATAACCGTTTGAGTAACTGTAAAAGTTCCAGTACTTGTATAGGTATAACATGGGTTTTGAAGTGTGGATGTTCCAACACCATCGCCAAAAGTCCAGGAATAAGTAACACCTGTTGTTCCGGTATTTGTAAAGCAAAAACTATTGACACCACCATTTAAACAATGGTTCCCGTTTGAGGTGAATCCTGCAGTTACACTTCCTGTTCCATTAACTGTTGCAGTGTTTGTTCCAGTACAGCCATTAGCACCGGTAACTGTAACGGTGTAAGTTCCTGCAGCCAGGTTAATAGCAGGATTTGATGTTTGTCCACCAGGTGCCCAAAGATAAGTATAAGGGGCTGTGCCATTTGTAACAGCGCCAACAGTTGCAGTTCCTGTGGGAGCACCACAGTTTGCGGGAGTTGTTGATGTTGTAAAGGTCATTGCTGCGGGCTGGGTAATAGTAAAAACTCTAATTGCACCACAGCCATTAGCATCAGTAACTGTTACCGAATAGGTTCCTGCAGCAAGACCAGTAGCACTATTAGTTGCTGAAACTGCTGGTGACCATGTATAAGTATAAGGTGCAGTACCCCCGCTGGTCGAAGTTATGGTAGCAGTGCCATTGGCTCCACCATTACATGTAACATTGGTTTGACTTGAAGTTATAGTAAGTGATGAGACTGTAATTGGGACAATCGTTGTATAAGTACATCCGTAATTATCAGTAACAGAATAGGTATAGTTTTGAACCCCTGCCACTGTTGGACAAGCGGTTGCCGGATTGGTACCGGTTACACCGTTTCCTGACCATGATTGTGAAACAATTGTAGGAGTAAAATCCCACATTGAAGGATACAAGGATGGATCGAATCCGATGCCCCATGAGAAAATGTATCCATCATCAGCACCCAGATGGTCAGTAACGTGAATTGTCCATGTTCCATTTAACGGGCACCCAATCAGGTTCGTCCATAAACCATCTGCCTCGTATGTGCCGGCAGGGATATATGGATGAGCAGTAACAACATTTCCGTCGTTATCGGTATAACTGTATGTTGGAGCTCCTGCAGTAACGAGTTCAACAAAAGTTCCAGCTGTGGAAGCCGGATCAAAACAATATTGATAACCATCACCGGGTGTAGTTGAAAAGTCGGTTGCTTCACCAAGATAGGTATACCCTGCACCAGTTCCATAAGTATAGAATAGACTGGTAGTTGAACCGTTAGGGCATTCAATAAACACATCAAGGTCACCGAGATAGCTATGCTCCATTGTAAGGCAAATCTGTGCAATATCATTTATTGAAGTAACAGTTTGACCAGGATTAAATTCATCAAAAGTTAAACCGGTTGTATAAGAAACACCTGAGCCATCAGGGAGGAATGTTGTTCCTGCTAAAGTCTGGCTACTGGGATATTGCCACATTACAGGAGTAACAACGCCTGTAAGAGTAGCACACTGGCCAACACAAATTGTATTGTCACTAACTGTGGTACCTGTAAAATCGGGGGTAGTTGAAACCCTTACACGAACGCCAATATCATTTGCATTTACACAACCATTGACATCAGTAACTGTTAAGTCGATATCATAGCCACCTGAAGTTGGGAAAGTATGAGATACTGACTGGCCATTTGAAGATGTTCCATCATCAAAATCCCAATGAAAAGTGGAAGTGGCATTACTCTGTGTATAACTGGTATTGTTTTCGGGGTAATTAGCTGTTGCATTAAATGTAACCGTACCACCCTGACAAATATTAATGTAATAAGCGCCATCAACCGCATCCCAAACGGCAGCAGGAGTTGAGCCGTTCCAAACAGCAACAACATCCTGACAGGGGTCAATGCAGTTTATGGTGGCAACCCAACCGGCAGCGGTAGTAGCTCCATCTGAACTCCAATCAAAAGTAAGACACCCCGATGTATTGGTTGGCGGGGGTGACGCCTGCACTAGGCCTAAGGGATTTAGTCCATCACCGCCCAGCATATACGGGGCGGCAGTGCTGTTCCCATTGTAGACGAGTAGCTGGTCATTATTGTTTCCGGGTTCGGGACTCCATGTCGTAAAATTTATTTGCATCAATGAACCGGGATTGTCAGGACAAAATGTCCAGACCTGTGATTCACTGTTTGAATAGTTTCCCGTACCACCCAAATCATAAAATGTTCCTGTGCACCCGGTTACTGTAATTGGGGGAGCTGCACTGCATGTTGTACATGCCCACTGTATCGTGGCTGATGTAGTTCCGGTTGTGCAAGGGTATTGACTTAACAACAAAGCCACAGTACCGGTAAATGTTGCAGTCCAGGTAATAATGGATTGAGTTCCGCAGGCATCGTCATTGTATGCCAGGTATGTTCCGTTGCAAACATTTTGAAACAGGGTGAGTTGCGTATCATAAGTACTTCCGCATGTTTGCCAGGTATAGGTTTGTCCTGCAACAACATTGTAATAGGAATAATCGCCTCCCCATCCAGCTGTAGTTACCGTCGTTAGGGTACTTGATGTTGTTGAAGCAGTACCTCCCGGAAAATTGGAATTACAATTAGAACATTGGGCCATGGTATTTTGCAGCTGTAATAAGCTTACAAAAACGATTAAAAAAATTAATTTTTTCATGGTTTATTAGTTTTGGGGTGGTGGTTAGTTAGTTTTGGTTTTTTCAAGTTTGATAATTTGCTCCCGAAGTTTTTCTTCTTCATTTTTCTGGGTATTGTGCATCATATCATACCTTTCAGGGTTTTCCTGAATCCATTTATCTTTTGCAGTTTTAAATGTGGCATTGTCAGATTCAGGATTTCCTGTGTCAACAAATTTGGGGAAGTCTTCCGGAATTATCTGACCTTTGGAAATCAAACTTTGATCTTTGATAACAACAGAAACAAAATCATAATCAACCATATTGGGCATAAGATACTGAGCCCTTAGCAGGTCTGCAGTAATGCTTTCATTCAGCAGCATAAAACATTTTCCGTCAATGGTGATCTGAACACGCTTGAATAATTCTTCATTTTTGAACAGATTTTCAATTTCTGTTCTTTTGGTTTCATTGATTACACCAAACAAATTAAAAGAAACAGCTCTGAAACCCGGATTTTCAACAGCGATTTTTTCACCAAGGGTGTTTGCCTTAAATTCAATCCTGTTTTCCTGAGCGTTGATACCATGGCAAAATACCATAAGTAAGAATAAGGGTAAGAAATAGTTTTTCATGTGTTTATCAATTAATTGAACACTAATATTAAGTACTTAAGTAGAAGACGATACCTTGTTGTTTTGGTTGCCTACTTTTTATTTTATTTTACGAGTCTAATATAATGAAAAATAATTTGTTATAAAAGTTTTTCATGCATTAAAATAAGCAGTACTATTTCGTAGACGAATGTATAATTTTCATTGATAAAAAATTAATATCCGTAGTCATACGGATTTTTATTCAAAGAAAAATTGAGTGAAATAACTTAGTTAAAAATCTGTCTGAAAAGATAATGAAAACAGGTGGTTATCTGACAAGAGTAAAAGATCCCTGGGAATTGTCTGAATTTCCGTATTTATCGGTAGTTTTTACTCGCCACACATACACTCCGGCATCGCACATTTTGTTGCTACCCAACACTCTTCCGTCCCATGGCTGGTCAAAAGAAGTGGTTTTATAAACAATCTGGCCAAGTTTATTGTAGATTTCCATTTCAAATTTCACTAATTCTAGGTCATTGACAACCGGACCAAAATAATCATTTCTTCCGTCGCCGTTGGGGGTAAATGCATCAGGCATTTCGAAGGCAGGAATAAGATCTACGGTAATTTTTTCCTCATAAGAATTTTCACATCCGTTAATTGCCTGTGCTTTAAGCGACACTCTATATTTTCCGGAATTGGTGTACAGGTGCTCCGGATTTATTTCCTTTGATGAATTTCCATCACCGAAACTCCAACTAAATCTGTTTGTGATGTCAGACATGGCAGTGAAAGAAATTTTCCCACCCTCAGATTCATATGAGAAATTAACTTCGGGTGTTTTTAGTGCACTTATTTCTTCTGCTGCGAATTTAGAAACAATTTTTTCCGATTTGAAGTATTTTACAGTCAGGGAGATATCGTATTTTCCTGCATCAGTAAATGTATGTGTTGCAGTCATGTCGGATGACACGGACCCATCGCCAAAATCCCAAAGGTACACCGCTGTATCACATTTCTCAAACGGAGTGAATTTCACGGTTACAGGAGCACATCCTTCTTTAACATCTGTTCTGAACAGGGCACATGGAAACTTTTGGTTTGGAATTCCCTTTTCAGTTTTATTATTGCAGTTAACCGGTGGTTGGTTTGAATTATTTACATCATTCCCTTGTTTACGGTTATCCTGTTTTTCAATTACAATCTCATTTTTAAAATTGTTATCGGGCAAAGTTTGTTTTTCAAGGGTAACAGTTGTGTGATTCTCATTTGCAACATCAGTTTTCTCAGGTTGCTTGATTTGAATAACATTCTGACCGTTTACTTGTTCAGAGACTTTTACCTGCTCAGTGATATTTTTATTTTGAGTTGCACGGTTTTCATCCTCATTTCCTGTATTTACAAGAAGTACTGTTGCAACGATTCCAATTGTTACAGCAGAGGCAATAAAAAAGTTTCTTGGATTAAAGAATTGACTTTGTCCTGGTGAGGACATCTTTTTATCAAGTTTCAGCCACTCATTTCCATCATATGGAAATTCATGAGAATCAAGCTGATTCTTAATAAAGTTGTCAATATTTTCTAAATTTTCTTTCAATTTTTTATTCTTTAATCTATAAAACAGACGTAAGGTTTTTAAAATAGTTGCCTGAAATTAAAATTTCCCATGTTGATATTCGTCAAAAAGTTCCTTTAACCTGAATTTTGCTTTGGCAAGATTGGACTTTGATGTTCCAATGCTAATGCCCAGTTCATCTGCAATTTCCTTATGAGAATAATTTTCGAGTACGTACATATTAAATACCATTTTATATGCCGGAGAAAGTTTTTGCAGAAGATTCATAATTACTTCAGCTTTTAACCTGGAATAATTTTCTGCCTCAAAATCTTCTTCACTGTCTTCTTTTAAATTGTCTATCCTGTGATCGTCATCAAGCGAAAAAACCAGCTCTTTTTTCTTTCGCACAAAGTCAATGGCATTGTTTACCATGATTCTTCTGATCCATCCTTCGAGGGAGCCTTTGAATTCGTATGATTTTAATCGCTGAAAAACCTTGATAAAGCCATCCTGCAAAATATCCTTTGCCTCATCCATATCACTTGCATAACGATAGCAAACCGACAACATTTTTCCATAATAAAGCTCATGCAGTTTTTGCTGACACTTACGGTCGTCTTTTACGCAGCCGTGTACAATTTGAATTAATTCAGGTCTTTCTGAAAACTCCATAAACTTTTTTATTCTATCTTATGACGACAGATTGGTTATTAAGTTGCTTTATTAAGATGAATAAAGTTATTTTTCCGTTACAATGGTTTTGTATCCCTCGGCCAATATATCCTTTGCTGTTTCAGTGTCTTCGGCTTCGGCATATGTCCTTAGCACAGGCTCGGTTCCTGATGGTCTGATCATCAGCCAGCGGTTCTCACTGAAGAAATATTTATACCCATCGAGATTTTCAACCCGCTGCACCTGGTATTTTCCAAAAGCTTTGTAAGTCCCGGAATTACAATTCTGGACAATATTCTTTTTAAGTTCGGGATCAATTCTCAGATCTGATCTTTCAAAAGCAAATTCTCCGGTAATATCATATATTTCCTTAATAATCTGTTTGAT
Source organism: Bacteroidetes bacterium GWF2_38_335 (assembly GCA_001769535.1). Lineage (GTDB taxonomy): Bacteria > Bacteroidota > Bacteroidia > Bacteroidales > GWF2-38-335 > GWF2-38-335. The sequence continues at coordinate 86,278 of MEOH01000005.1, read as the reverse complement.
TGTCTTTCCTGATTCCACCATAAACTGCCAAAGCGTCAGCCCCATCCAGATTCCATCACGCTCGGGTATATGACCTTTTATTGAAATTCCGCCTGATTCTTCGCCACCAACCAAAACATCATCTGTAAGCATCACTTTGCAGATATCCTTGAAGCCAATTCTAACCCGCAGTACTTTCAATCCATAAGTTTCTGCCAGTTTTTCAACTTTTACTGTGGATGAAAAGCCGGTAACAACCTTGCCGTCAATATTTTTATATTTTTTCAGATAATGTATCAATAAAAGTATAATATGGTGTGAATCAATGTACTTTCCATCTTCGTCATACATGGCAATGCGATCGGCATCACCATCAACTGCCAATCCGCAGTGAATATCCTTATGATCTTTAATGTATTGGGAAAACTCACCAAGATTTCGGTGCAACGGTTCAGGCGGAATGTTGTTGAAAAGCGGGTTTAAAGTACAGTGGAGCATATGTATTTCGGGCATAATCCTTTTAAAAACATTTTGTCCGGCCCCAAACATGGCATCAAAAGCAAAACCAAAACCTGAATTGCTGATGGCTTTAATATCAAAATGCGATTTTAAATGCTCAATATATGTTGTTTCAAGATCAACAATTTGAATAAGTCCCTTTTTCACCAGTTCATCAATTTTCATTCCATCAAGGAACAAATCTATTTCATCGGGAATCATATTTTCGATGTCGCGGGTATCTGATTCCATGAGCGGACCGCCATAGCTGCCTTTCAGCTTATATCCGTTATCACCGGGGGGATTGTGTGAAGCAGTTATCACAACTCCCAGATGCGCACTGTGTTTGACTATACCCAGTGAAATCATTGGTGTGGAAACAAATCCTTCGGCCAACAGGACTTTTATTTTCATGGATGCCAGCACTTTTGCAACGGTTTCGGCAAAAAGTTTACCTCCAAAACGACAGTCATGCCCAACCACCACAACGGGGTTTCTTTCCTTTCCCAGCAGCCATTTGCCAGTTGCAATACTAACACGCGCCACATTATCTACCGTAAAATCCTGAGCAATTACTGCTCTCCATCCGTCTGTCCCAAATTTTATTTTTGTCATGGTTTAGTTAATAAGTTTGTAAAGTTAAAGTTATAATCAAATAAACAAATCCTATTTCAATTTTCATTTAATTCCTCTGCGATTGAGTTCCTCCTGATATTTTCTTGCATTTATCAAATGCTGCTGATAGGTTTTTGCAAAATTATGGTATCCGCTGAAATCTTCTTTTGCACACATATATATATAGTCATGCTGCTCATAATTAAGCACGGCATCAATTGAAGAAACTTCGGGAAGGCAAATCGGACCAGGAGGCAAACCGGCATTTTTATAGGTATTATAAGGCGAATTGATTTCCTTATGTCTGTCCAATACTCTTTTAATACTGAAATCATTCCATGCAAATTTCAAGGTAGGATCTGCCTGCAAAGGCATTCCCTGTCTGATGCGGTTGATATAGAGTCCGGCAATAATCGGCCTTTCACCCGAAAACTTATTCTGCTCCTCCTGAACAATAGAGGCGAGAGTAGAAACCTGCGACTGTGAAAAACCAAGTTCGGCGGCTTTTGCTTTTCTGGTCTGTGTCCAGAAATTTTTATATTCCTCTGCCATTCTTTCAATGAATTGCTCGGCAGAGGTATTCCAGTAAAACTCATAGGTATCCGGGATGAACATGGTCAGGAATGTTTCCCTTGTAAAACCATATTTTTCAGTGATTTCGGGGCTAATGAGAATATTGAACAACTCCAGAGAATCGGCCTCAATGTATCCTGAAACCTTGCCGGCAAGCTGGGTAAAATTTCTGATATTGTTGATTTTCACTTTTACAGGCGATTGTTTTCCGCTTCTTAAAAGCGCGACCAGATCTTTATTTGAGCTTATTTCTCCTGAAATCAAATACCTTCCGGGTTTTACCATTTTGTCATAATTCATTTGTCGGGCAACCCAATCGAAGGACTCCGCATCCATAATTATATTCTTTTCTTTGAGCATTTCAAGCACATCATCATATTCTGAGCCGGTGGCAATATAGATATATGTTTCCTTTCCCTGGTGGTTTACGTTTTCATCAAAAATCATCTTATAATATCCGTAACCAAAATATCCGCCAACGGAAACTGCAACAACAAAAAAAATTGCTATTCCAATAAAAATTTTCTTTTTTCTGCTCACAAAAACTGTTTTTTAGTTTTAATTTGAAAACCTTTGAATCGCCTGATTATTTGATAATTTCTGCAATTTTTTCAGACAACCAAACTGAAATTTTCCCGGCTCCCGAAACATTCAGGTGACTGTCATCGGCCCAGTTATCAAAGTTATTAAAAATTTCGCTAGGAGGATTCCAGAATAAGCCATTTTTATTATAAAATTCATAATCGACAGGCAAAATATCCTGTAAGCCGTATGAAGGAAGGTATAGAAAAATTATCCTGATGTTGTTTTCCCTGCAAACGGAAATTACTTTTTCAAGATAAAAATCGGGCAGTTTTTTTTCTAATCGGGTAAAAAAATCCTGTGATTTGCCATCAAATTTTTGTCTCCTTTTCCTTCCGGATTTTACCAGCTCATTTTTTGGAATTACTTTATTAGCCCAGTGATAGCCTGATTTTCTTCGCACTTTTTCAAAATCATAGTTTTGCATCCCCGAAATACTTTTAATATAGCTGGTCTGCATAATAAAAGAGTAATATATATCCCTGAAATAATCGAAATTCAATAATAATGGCGCCGAAAAAACATCCACGGGTTCAGCCAGATATCCAAACACCGGGTGACTTGATGCCGGCTCTTCACTGGTAACTTCAAAAATCACCATTTTTGGCTTGTTGCTTTTTATGAGATCTTTAAGCAAAACGTATTGCAGGTTTCTTCCATAACGGCAATATCCAAAATTTGCCACAGAAACAGTATCAGTCCCTGTTTTTTTCAGTTCATCCATGATGATTTTTTCGTTCACAGCATTCAAGGTATGCGAGCTGCCTAAAAACACAATTCCGGGCTTATCATTGCCCCGCATAGTCTCATAAATCCATGAACCCTGAGCATCACAATCTCCTTTAATGAAATTATATCTGAACCGGACATCAGGTGAAATACTAAACAAAGCGGCCACAAGGACTGCGAAGCCGGCAAAAAACAATATGAGTTTTAAAAATAATCCTTTCATTTCAAATATTAAAACTGAAAATATATAAACTCCGGTGCTGCATCATATCTGCCAAAAAATATTATTGCAAAAAGCAGCACATAATACAGTATCCATCTGAACACTTTCGGAATTGAACCTGCAAGGATGCTGAAATCGTCCTTACCAATCAAAACATCAATAATAATAAATCCTCCAAGCACCAATAGCAAAACAGTGTAATCCAGAGAAAGAGGAAAAACAAATGCGGTGTTAAAACCTATCTGAAAATTATTTAACTGATCAATAATAAGGAATGCATTTCCGATACTTGATGCCCTGAAAAAAATCCATAAAAACATTACAGCTAAAAACACAAATGCTGCGTAAATATAATTTACAAAAGATTTTGCTTGCGGTGTCCTGATTTTCAATAGCGTTTCAACCGAGAGAAAAGCAGCATGCAAGAAACCCCATGCAACAAATGTCCAGCTTGCACCATGCCACAATCCACTGACCACAAAGGTGATAACCAGATTTCTGATGTGTTTCGAAACGCCATTTTTATTTCCTCCAAGCGGAATATACAGATAATCTCTGAACCAGGTAGAAAGGGAAATATGCCATCTTCTCCAGAATTCAGAAAAAGAAAAAGACAAATAAGGTGTTTTAAAATTCTTCATCAGTTCAAAACCAAATAGTCGTGCTGTTCCAATTGCAATATCAGAATAACCTGAAAAATCGCAATAAATTTGTATCCCGAAGAAAATTGTGGCGATAATAATACTGATACTACCTGCGCCTTCAGGTGAACTGTATACACTCTCGACCGTAGCGGCAAGATTATCGGCAATGACAATTTTTTTGAACAATCCATATAAAATTAACCTCAGACCTGCTGAAGCGGTCTTTTTATCAAAAAAACGGGCAGCAAAAAACTGGGGCAACAGGTTTTTTGCTCTTTCAATTGGTCCGGCAACCAGTTGGGGGAAAAATGAAACATAGGCAAAAAATGAAACAATGTTTCGTGTTGGCTCCAGGTTTTTATAATAAATATCAATGGTGTAACTCAGCGTTTGGAAAGTATAAAAACTGATTCCCACCGGCAAGATCACATTTGTGGTAAACGCATCCGGATGGTAGCCAAAAGTATTGCAAAGCTCTATAAATGAGGCGGCAAAAAAATCAAAATACTTATAAAAAAACAGTAAACCAAGATTTAAAGTCAGGCTCAATGTGAGAAAAAGTTTCCTTTTTGGTTTTGATTGAGCAGAAAATATTTTAGCAGCAAGAATGAAGTCAATCATTGAACTTGCAAAAATCAGAAACAGAAATCGCCAGTCCCACCAACCATAAAAAACATAGCTGGCTGCCAAAAGAATTACATTTTGAACTTTTACTTTTCTTGCAAAAGACCAATACAAGGTAAAAACCACAATAACAAAGTACAGGAATGCAAAGGAGTTAAACTGCATATAGTTCTTTATTACAAATCACTGCCAAATGTATGAATATTTTTTGCTTATTTTGTAATAAAAAAGCATGACGATGAAACGCTTTTTCCCTTTTCTATTAATATTAATTTGTGTATCATGCAGCCACGATGAAGACACATCATGCTTTATGTCATGGGGAAATGAATCTTATTTAAGTCAGGATCTTAATTCGTTTGACACCATTGAAGTCAATGATCTTTTTGTAGTCAGGTTTTACCATTCCGATGACCACAAAATTGTAATCCGTGGTGGTGAAAACGTTATTAAAGGCATCGACTGCCAGTCTGACGGTCATACTCTTGTCATTAAAAACCAGAATGTATGCAACTGGCTGCGTACTTACAAAAAAGACATAACATTGGAGATTTACTCACCCGAAATAAAGAAAATTATACTCAACGGGGAATCAGACCTTTATTGTGAAGACACACTTGAAACCGACACATTTTTCCTGATGGTTTACGGAGAAATCACTAAAACAGATTTAAAGCTAAAAACCAACCATTGCATACTTAAAATTAACGCCGGAACCGGAAAATTCACATTCAGGGGTAAGTCCAGATCAAGCTATGTATATTCGCATGGCACCTCATTTATTTATCAAAGCGACTTACAGACTGAGTATTCACATCTGGTAAATTACTCCACCGGAGATATTTTTGTAAACACAACCGGGTCGCTTTTTGTTGAATACAACGACCGCGGTAATATATATTACAAAGGCAACCCCGGCGAGGTGATTGTTGCCGGGAGTTCAGGAATTGGTGAAGTAATTAAAATGGAAGACTAACCAATAAATCACTTCAGTTTCTCAAGCGCGGCTTTAATTCTGTCCATAGCTTTTTCGAGTATCTCATCGCTGGTAGCATAGGAAAAACGAATGCAGTTGTTATCACCAAAGGCAGAGCCGGCAACAGTGGCCACAAAAGCTTCCTTAAGCAAATAAAGCGACATGTCATCACAGTTGTTGATGACCATGGAACCATCAGATTTGCCAAAAAACGAACTGATATCCGGGAACACATAAAATGCACCACCAGGCTCGTTGGCTTTCATCCCTTTGATCTGTCTTGCTTTTTCTAGCACAAGATTTCTTCTCCTCAGGAAAGCTTTTTTCATTTCAAGAGTGGGAGCCAGAGATTCATTCAGTGCAGCAACCGAAGCTTTTTGGGCAATGGAACAAACTCCGGAAGTAACCTGTCCCTGCAATTTTTCGCAGGCTTTTGAAATCCAAAGAGGCGCACCGATGTAGCCAATCCTCCACCCTGTCATGGCATAACCTTTGGAAACACCGTTGACAACCACTACCCTGTCTTTCAAATTCTCAAACTGGGCAATACTTTCGTGTTTCCCAACGTAGTTTATGTGTTCATAAATTTCGTCTGAAATGATGATAATATTTTCATGTTTTGCAAAAACATCTGCCAAAGCTTTTAATTCTTCGCGGGAATAAAGACTTCCTGTAGGATTTGATGGTGATGAAAACAGAAAAGCTCTTGTTTTTGGAGTAATTGCAGCTTCAAGTTGTTGCGGAGTGACTTTAAAATCCTGGTCAATACCGGCATCAATGATAACTGACTTACCATCAGCCAGTTTTACCATTTCAATATAGCTGACCCAGAAAGGTGCCGGAATAATTACTTCATCGTCTTTATCAACAACACAGGCAAGTACATTGGCTATGGAATGTTTTGCACCACATGAAACCACGATTTGTTCCGGAGTAAAATCAAGGTTATTTTCTCTTTTAAACTTTGCCGAAATGGCATCTCTGAGATCTTTATAACCTGGAACAGGAGAATAATATGAAAAATTATTATCGATTGCTTTTTTCGCTGCTTCCTTGATGTGGTCGGGAGTTGGAAAATCAGGTTCGCCTACTGAAAGGTTAATCACATCAATACCCTGTGCCTGAAGCTCACGGCTTTTCTGCGCCATGGCGAGAGTCTGAGAAACAGCCAATGAAGCTATTCTGGAAGATACTTTCTGATTCATAATTCGTTTTTTATAATTTTTAAGATTTAAAATTAACTAATTATTGGTAAAATAACTAATATTGTAAAACAGATTTTTATTAATTATGAGTTATAAGTTATGAGTTATGAGTGAAAAAAAAGGACTTTTAGTAAACAATAGTTTTTCATTTGCAATCAGGATTATTAATCTCTATAAATTTTTAACAACAGAAAAACGGGAATTTGTTTTAAGTAAGCAAATCCTCCGCAGCGGCACTTCAATTGGAGCTTTGATAAGAGAAGCTCAGAATGCAGAGAGTAAACCAGACTTCATTCATAAATTAGGTATTGCACAAAAAGAATGTGATGAAACATCATACTGGCTTGAACTTTTATATGAAACGGAATATATTAATAAAGATTTATTTGACAGCTAACAATCAGAAACACTATCTTTACTTAAAATGTTAAGAAGTGCAATAATAACAACCAAAAAAACACTACACACAAAATAACCCATAACCCATAACCCATAACCCATAACCCATAACCCATAACCCATAACCCATAACTTATAACTTATAACTTATAACCATGTACACATTTTTAGAAATACTGAAATACGTTCTGCCGGCACTAATAGTTTTTCTCACATCCTATCTTTTGATAAGGCAATTTATTGGAAACGAAAGAGAAAAAAGGTCATTTGAGATGCATGCGGCAAACCGCAAAATGATTACTCCCATCAGGCTGCAGGCCTATGAAAGAATCACCCTTTTTCTTGAAAGGATTGCTCCCGATTCACTGATCAGAAAACTTCAGCATCAGGGAATGAAATCCAAGCAGCTTCAGAGTGAAATGATCAATCTGATCAGGGCAGAGTATGAACACAATTTGTCGCAGCAGATTTTTATCAGTGCCGAAGCATGGGAAGTTGTAAAAAGTGCTAAGGAAAATACTGTAAAAATAATAAATTCCGCTGCCGACAACGTTAAACCCGAAGATCCTGCCCTCGAGCTGGGCAAGGAAATACTTGAAAGTATCATGGAAATGGATAAAGCTCCCAATCAGGTAGCCATTGATTTTATCAAAAAAGAAGTAAAAATATTTTACTAATCTTTTTGAAAATTTTCTGACCAATTTATTTCAAGAGATAATTGCACAAAACATAAAAAAATAAATTGAGAATTGGGTGGCGCACTAACGAAACAAGAGGATGGAATATCGTGCAACCCTTTTTTACAATAGCTTTTTTCACATAGGGTTGCATTTTATTTCACCCTATGCGATTACAATCCCAGGGCTTTGCCCTTGCATCATCTGATTTTAAGGTCTGAAAGACCGATTTGTAATACCACAGGGTGAAACATGGTGCAACCCTGTGAAAAAACAAGTCGAGGATGCATTGACGAAGTCAAGAGATAATTGCACAAAACATAAAAAAACCGGAAAATTTTCCGGTTTTTTTTATTAACTTATTAAGTCAATACTTCTTTTCACAAACCTGTTCAGATCTTCCCCTTTCAGCATATTATTTGACAGGAGTGCCAGGTCAACCACTTGTTTAACCAAAGGATTTGCACTTCCATATTCCTTGAGTAACTTACTGCGGCTGTCACTGATCGCGTCGATTTTCTTGTTCAAGTCTTCTTTTTTATCTTTTACAGCCTGGGTAATTTCCTCATCTTTCTTACCTTCGGTTTCCTTGTTGAGCTTGTCTTTTTCGTCATTCAACGGCTTCAGTTCAGCACCTATTTTTTCAAGATCAGCACCGACTTTGCTTTTCATTTCCTCAAGAATTTTCAGGACAAGCTTGTGTTTTGTATTGATAACCAGATTATAACTATCGGGCAATTCGCCGTAAAAACTCATTCCGCCACCAAGTTTTGACATATCTTTCATCCTTCTCATAAACTCATTCTGAGTGATGATAGCAGGCGGAGCATCCTCTTTCATTGCCTCGAAAACCACGGCATAATTATTTTCAGAAGGAACCTGTCCGAGGAAAGATGGTCTGAGATCAGACTGGTCATTTTCACTGATGTTCATTTCGGTCTTATCCTCTTTTTCGATGAGTTTTTCTGCCACATCTGAATCTACACGGATAAACCGTGTTTTTTCAAGCTTTTGTTCCAGATGGTTGATGAAGTGGGCATCCAGGTGGCCGTCCATAATCAGCACATCGTATCCCTTATTTTTCGCAGCTTCGATGAAACTAAACTGTTCCACTTTGTTGGTAGTATAAAGGTAAATTATATCACCCTGTTTATTTGTCTGACCTGCACTAACCAAATCTTTGTATTCATCGAAAGTAAAGTACTTATCATCAACATTTTTGAAAAGGGCAAATTTCACGGCTTTTTCATGGAATTTTTCTTCGGTAAGCATGCCATAAGCAATAAACAGCTTAAGGTCGTCCCATTTTTTTTCATATTCTTCGCGTGATTCCTTGAAAATATCACCGAGTCTGTCGGCCACCTTTTTAGTAATGTGTGCACTAATCTTTTTTACATTCGAATCGCTTTGCAGGTAGCTTCTGGAAACGTTAAGCGGAATATCAGGTGAATCGAGAACACCATGCAGCAGTGTGAGAAAATCGGGAACAATTCCTTCGACCGAGTCGGTCACAAAAACCTGATTACAATATAATTGAATCTTATTTTTCTGGACTTCAATATTATTTTTGATTTTCGGGAAGTACAGAATACCGGTCAGGTTGAACGGGTAATCAACATTCAGATGAATATTAAAAAGTGGCTCTTCGGCCATGGGATATAAATCGGAGTAGAATTTTTTATAATCTTCCTCCTTAAGATCCGCAGGTTTTTTAGTCCAGGCAGGTTTGGTATCATTAATAATTTTAGGTTTGCCAGTACTTTGGTATTTTCCATCTTTCCACTCCTGCTCCTCTCCATAGGCAATTTCAACGGGGAGGAACCGGCAATATTTTTTCAGCAAGCCTTCAATTCTGCTATCTTCAAGAAATTCAGAAGATTCTTTATCGATATGCAGTATCACATCAGTTCCCCTGTCTTTTCTGTCAAATTCTTCGATGGTATATTCCGGACTTCCGTCGCATGACCATTTGATGGCTTTGGCCCTTTTGTGAGATTTGGTTACGATCTCAACTTTTTCTGAAACCATAAAGGAGCTGTAAAAACCCAATCCAAAATGTCCGATAATAGCAGCTTTATCCTTGTATTTTTTCAGGAATTCCTCGGCACTTGAAAAGGCAATCTGGTTAATATATTTTTCAATTTCCTTTTCAGTCATTCCAATTCCCTTATCGGAAATAGTGATGGTTTTTTTCTTTTTATCAACTGAAACATGAATGGTAAGATCACCCAATTCACCTGTCAATTCACCGGCCGAAGCCAATGCCTTCAGTTTTTGGGTAGCATCCACAGCGTTCGAAACAAGTTCTCTGAGAAATATTTCCTGATCAGAGTATAAAAACTTCTTAATGATAGGGAAAATGTTTTCCGTTGTAACTCCAATAGTACCTTTCTGCATAATTCAACAATTTAGGTTAAACATTTTGATGTGCAGATTTATTCAAAATACATACCAAAGGCAAAAACCAGACAATCACTGAAATTTTTTCAGTGTAAATGTTTTTAAATACTGATAATATGATAGTTACAAAACTGACAAATAGTCACACTTTAAACCAATCGGGGTAAAGCAGGTATAAAGTTACCACAAGTATGGCAGCAGAACCCAGAACAGACAGGAACAGACCCAATGCCATTTTACTTGCTCTTTGTTTGCGTTTAAGATCATTGGAACTGATTATCCATTTTATGGCATTATTAATACGGGTGAAAGAATTTTCATTTTTCCTGATAAATTCAACTGCTCCGAACCTTGTGGCTTTTTGCTGGATATCTTCATCGCTGACTCCCGAGAGCATAATCACCTGAATGGCAGGGTTGATTCCTTTCAGAATCTGAAGAATTTCAAGTCCGTTTTTTGCATCATGATTGCTGGTAGAATGAAGCTGGAAATCAAGAATCACGATATGATGAAGCCATTTATTCAGAGGTTTCCTGATAATTGTTTCAAGAAATTCCTCGCCCGAAGTAAATGTGCGCAGCTGATAATCGGTTGACGTCAGGAACTTATTCCTGATGATCTTCAATTGAAGCTCGTCGTCGTCAACCAGATAAATCTGGACATTTTGGGTATTTATTTCAGCCATTCCTATTTACGGTTAATATATTCGTCCAGTTCTTTTGAGGAAGATTCAAAATCAAATGCATCATTCACCATGAAATAATTTCCAATGTCGTAGGTATGCGACCAGGCAAATTTGGCAAATTCAAGCCGGGTGTCCTCAAAACTGAAAAGTTTCATCAATTCCTTAACCTGAGAAGCATAAAGGCAGTTATTTGTTGCGACCTGTCGGGCAATACCCAGTTTTGAGTCTTCAAAGTCGCGTGAGGCAACAGACTGCTTTGCGGCCTGAAAATCAGATTCAGCCATGGGTGCGGCACAACCGGTTTTTCCGGTATAACCCGAACCATAGAACACATTTGTATTTGTCGAGGTTGTATTGGTTGAAACAGAGGTTTCTGAAACATCCTGGTGAACATCATTATATTGGTTATCGGGTTTGTTGATAATTTCATCCTGGACATTATCATTCTGGTTTCCGCCGTTGATTTTCATATATTCCTCATAGAGGTATATATTTCCCGAATTCGCCTCATCAACATAGTCATTACCAAGCGGTTTCTCTGAAACAAGAATTAGTTTGTATTTACCATTTGAGGCCAAAGAATCCTCTGGAACTGTCTGTAAATTTTCCTCTTTAACAACAGCAAATTCACACAAAGAACCTGATTTCAGTTCAAATCTTTTAACAAGAGGCGAAATATCCTGCACAGCAAAAGTAACCATCAGCGTATATTGCTGGGGTTTAATATCTTTTAATTCCAGAGACAAATCCGCTATTCCGTTTTGTTGAATTCCATTTAGTACGGCATAGAATCTAGCCCCGGATTCGGTAGTCGTAATGGTAATTACAGAATTCTGGGATATACAAAACAATCCGTTTATCAGAATTGCGATTATCAAAATCCAGTATTTCATTTTCAGCTTCTTATTTTCAGATCAATAATCTTTAAATCAACCAAAAATATAAAAAAATAAGGTTGATATTACTCATTGAAAACAGAATTTTTCCTTTTTTCATTAACAATGGCCTCTTTTCTGCTTTTTATGTATTCCCTTCTTTTTGCCGACCAGTTTTGTGCCGGATTGCTCGGATCAATTTTTTCAACAAAATACCATTTTCCTTCCTTATAATATAATGCGTCATTGGTAACATCAGGCACGTAATATTTATAATCGCCTTTATATTTTGATTGCATTGGATATAAATGGTCAAAAACAATCATCTTTAAGGCTTCTTCATATTTCATGGTCATAACTGCCTTTTCAGAATATTCGAAAATCAATCTTCTGTACCTGTCCTTTCCAACCACAATCTGGGCAGCATTAAACTCAGGAATTCCGGCCTTTCCGAAAGTCAGGGTTTCAATAATCTTTTTGTTTGAGAACTCGTCATTGAAGTTGATCCCAAGCAAGGTATAAGTTGTGAATTTCCTTTCTTTGTTGGCAATGATTTTATAATACAGTGCCCCATACCAGTTATTGCCATTCAGCATTGCCACCATAGGCTCATTTATGTCGGCAGATTTATCCCTGAACTTGAAAATAATCAGCGAGTCATTGTATTTTTTTGAAGATTGCAAAATGCAAAAATACCGGTTGGTGCGGTCATTCATGGGAATATTCCAGTTAAACATTCTGAATGCATTGTCGGGAGATGACAATTTCCCAAGATATTTAACCGAATCAAAGGGGTAAATAAAAGTTTCAGGACAAACAAGGACTTCTTCAAAAATCCTTATAATTTCATTATTATACCTGATTTTAACGCTGTCATTTTTTTCCCTGGATATGCTTTCAAAATAAAAACGCAAACTGTCTTCCCTTTCAGCAATATCAAGATCCTGTGAAACCAGCTTGATTCCCGGAAAAATAAAAGCAACTAAAAAAAGAATTAAAAATTTTTGACACATGTTAATATGTATATTATTATATATTTTATTTATCTTTGCAAAAAACATCATCAATGGATACAAAATTAAAAAATATATTCACAGTCCGGCTAATTATAGGAATGCTTATAGGTGGAACGGCAGGATTTGCATATTATTATTTCGTCGGTTGTACTTCGGGAGGTTGTCCGATCACTTCAAACCCCTACATAACAATCGGATATGGCATTCTGCTTGGCGCCTTGCTTTTTTATAAGGAAAAGAAAAAAGTCAAGGAAAATACTGAAGCTGAAAGTTTTTCAGAATAATTGACGTTTGTTAAGTTTGTGAGGTTAATTCGAAAAATACCGAAATGAATTATAAAATAGTCCGTTGACTAATTATTTTGTTTTGCATTTCGAGTATTAATGCCGAAAGGTGTTTCGGGCACATTCTGCCATTGTAAAATTATAAAACAGATTGTTTTTAAACCCTCGTTTATCGGGGGGCTGTTTTATAATTACAATTGGTATAATCAAAAATCAGACAAAATTTCGAGGATGGTTTTACAAACCGATCTGATTTCTCTTTGTGTGATATTTAAAGGGGGAGAGATCCTGAAACTTTTATCATCAAAGAGGAACCACTCGGTAATAATTCCCTTTTCAATAGCTTTTTTCACAAATTTCTTTACAAGTTCAGCTTTGCCAAGGTCAACAGCCAAAAGCAGACCTTCGCCCCTCACCTCTTTAATTTTTTCATGAAGCAGGAGTTGCTTAAAGAGTTTTTCTTTTTTTATTACCGAATCAAGAAGTTTTTTGTTCTTCACCTGTTTAAGCATGGCAATTGCAGCAGCGCATGAAACGGGGTGGCCACCAAAAGTGGTAATATGTCCGAGGACCGGATTGGTTTTAAAGGAATCAAGAATTTTTTTGGATGAAATAAAAGCACCCAATGGCATGCCTCCTCCCAGGGCTTTGGCTGTAAGCAAAATATCGGGTACAACGCCATATTTTTCAAAGGCAAACAATGCACCGAGGCGACCCATGCCGGTCTGAATTTCATCAAAAACTAGTAAAGTGCCGGTCTCATTGCATTTTTTCCTAAGTTTCTTCAGAAAATCCTTTTTCGGTTGTACCACTCCGGCTTCGGCCTGAACGGGTTCGGCAAACACAGCAGCTGTTTTGTCTGAAATCAGACTGAGGTCAGTAAAATCGTTATAATTAATAATGCATATCTGAGGCAAAAGTGGTCTGAATGACTTTTTAAAACTCTCATCCCCCAGAATGCTAAGGGCGCCTTGCGTGCTTCCGTGATAGGCATTTTTAAAGGAGATAATTTCCTTTCGTCCGGTATACCTTTTGGCAAGTTTCATGGCTCCTTCAACTGCTTCGCTTCCCGAATTAACAAAATAAGTACAATTGAGGTTTTCGGGTAAATTATCGGCAAGCATTCGGGCAAGAATTACCTGCGGACTTTGAATATATTCGCCATACACAGTAAGATGCAGAAAATTATCCGTTTGCACATGGATAGCTTCTATGATTTTCTGATTATTATGACCCAAACTGCTTACAGAAACACCGGAAACCAGATCAACAAATTTTTCTCCGGATGGGCCAAACAAATAAATTCCGGATGCACGAATAATTTCGGCACCAATAGGAAAATCAGACGTCTGAGCAACGTGCTTAAAAAAAAGTCTGCGGTTATAGGACATTAAATGTACCTGTTATTTCACCATCAGGTTCAGGTCGTTCATCAGTTTATCCTTATATGATTTACCGATGGGTATTACCTTTGAACCATCCTCAATGTTAACAATGATGGCATTATCTTCGATAACATTGATTCTGCTCACATTGACGATGTAAGAACGATGCACCCTTTTAAATTTTGAAAGCGGCAATTTCTTTTCAATGGCTTTCATGGTGAAGTGAATGGTAAATTTTTCAGAGAAAGTATTGACAATCACATAATTTTCCAAAGCTTCAATCCAAAGGATATCATCATATTTCAGGCGCACGAGAGAAGAGCTTTTTTTAATGAAAATTTCATCATTTTCTTCGGCAACCCTTTTATCGTGAGAATCACGGTAGTGGTTAAGAACCTTGTCCACTGCTTTAAAAAACCTTGCATAGGAAACAGGTTTCAGCAGATAGTCGGTTACATCATATTCAAAAGCTTCAAGAGCATATTTTTCCTTGGCAGAGATAATTACAATCTGTGGCGGGTCTGAAAGGGTTTTGAGGAATTCTAATCCGGTCATAACAGGCATTTCAATATCCAAAAAAATCAGATTTATTTCTTCGCCGATATTGAACACATTGATTGCTTCAACTGCGCTGGAGTATGAATTTATTAAATTCAGTGATTCAGTGCGGTTTACAAATTCTTCGATAACCTTTCTGGAAAGCTTATCATCATCGATTATTATACAATTTAAAACCATAATGAAAAGTTTTTTTCAATCAATAATAAAACATAAAGATAGAAATTTTTTGACAATTAATAACTTTTTATATTTGAAAATGCAAAATAAATATTTAAATCAAAATAAAATTGACCAACGATTGTTGAATGACTGAATCGTGAAGGTTAATGATTCGGCATCATTCAGCTATTCTTCCTCGTTAAATTGCATTTCCAAAAATTTATTCATTTTCACTGCTTTCTGAACGCTTCTGAAAAACCTGGAAAAGACGAATGGTTTTAAGAGAAAATCCACCGCCTCGTATTCAAATGCATCAACCGCATAGTCGGGATAGGTTGAAATCATGATGATCATTGGCTTTTTTCTGAAATTTTTCAAATATTCAATTCCTGACATTTCGGGCAATTCAACATCAAGGAAAATTAAGTCAATATCTTCGGATGCATTATCATTAAGTGCATCAACCACAGAGGTATAAGAACCTTTATAATTCAGAAAATTCACTTTCGAGGCAAAATCTTCGATCAGCTTAATGATCATGCGGTCATCATCAACAATTATAAAATTTATCATTTTCGCGGTTTAATATTAAAATATACTGAAAAATGTGTACATTTATCTTTCAATTAAATAAATATGAGAATAAAATATTTTTTTCTGGCATTCATACTTTTAATAACATTCTGTTCTTACGCACAAGATGAACTGGTGGTTACCCAAAACGGTGTAAAAATTTTAAAAAACACTGTGATTGTGAAAATCAATCCCTTAGAAAAATCCTTGTGCAGCAAAAGTTCCATTGATGATCCGATGATTCGGAAAATATTTTCGGGCATTAAAGCATCCTCAGTTGAAAAGCTTTTTCCTTTGGCCAAATCTCCTGAAAAAGAAACCGACAGGTATGGCAATCCCCTGGTGGATATTTCCACAATATACCAGGTTCATTATTCAGCCGACATTTCTGTAGATGAAGTAATTACAATGCTTAAAAAATCTAAGATTGTGACTTACGCCGAACCAAAGGTTATACCTGAACTTCTTGATTATGAGACTAATGATCCTTATATTGGAAGTCAGTATTATATTTCAAAAATAAAGGCTCCTCAGGCCTGGGATATCACAGTTGGGGATAGTAATATAGTAATTGGAATTACAGACACGGGCAATGATATTGACCATGAAGATCTTACAGAAAATGTATTTTACAATTATAATGATCCGATCAACGGATTGGATGATGACAACGACGGGTTTGTCGATAATTTCAGGGGATGGGATTTGGGCGACAACGACAGCAACCCACAATCTGATGCCTCTGATCATGGAGTCTGGGTTTCAGGATGTGCAGCTGCAAGAACCGACAATGGTTTGGGAATTGCCTCCCCCGGTTTCAGAACCAAGTTTATTCCAATAAAAATCCAAAATTCACTTGCCATGCTCAACGTAGCTTACGAAGGAATAATTTACGCTGCTGATCATGGCTGTCATATTATAAACTGCTCCTGGGGCAGTTTAGCCGGAACAGAATTCGGGCAGGATATTATTAATTACGCCACATTTAATAAAAATGCACTGGTGATAGCCGGGGCAGGAAACAATAATGCAAATCTTGATTTTTATCCGGCATCTTATGACAATGTCCTTAGCATTGCCGGCACCACTTCACTTGATGAAAAATGGACACCTGAAAATTCTGGTACATCATCGGGTTCCAATTACAGTATTTATGTAGATTTGTGTGCACCTGCCACTCAGCTTTATTCTACCACCCAGGGAAGTTCCTATGGAATCCTTTGGGGCGGAACATCCTTTGCCTCACCTATTGTTGCAGGTTGTGCAGGAATTGTAAAGTCCCGATTTCCGGAAATGACACCACTGCAAATTGGCGAACAGCTTAGGGTTACCGCTGACGATATAGACACAATTGATTATAACGAACCCTACATCGGCTTGCTGGGAAAAGGAAGGGTTAACCTTTACAGGGCACTTACCGATACTTTGTTTCCTTCAGTCAGACTGATAAATGAAGAGCTTACCGACAATGAAGACGGAATTATGGAGGGTGGTGACACGGTCGAAATAACCGGTGATTTTATTAATTACCTGAGTCAGACCGCCGAATTAAATGTGGTGCTTTCGTCCAGTTCACCTTTTGTAGAATTTATTGACAACACAGATTTTATCGGCATTTTGGGCGAAATGGAAACTATCCCCGTACCTCCGGGAAGTTTAAGATTCAGGATTCTGCCAACCGCACCCTATGATCATACAATCACCATCAAACTGAATTATACCGATACGAATTATACCGATTTCCAATACGTAAAATTTGATGTCAATCCTACTCTGGTTGAGATTGACACCAATAATATTACTGCCACCATTACAAGTTGTGGGAAAATTGGATTTGATTATACAAAACTGAATCCGGGAATTGGTTTTCAATTTAAAGATAGTGCAAATATGTTGTACGAAGGCGGACTAATAATGGGACTCTCCGGAGAAAAATTTGCAGGAAGCGTAAGAGGTGAAGGTGATTTTTCAATAGTCCAGAAAGCAGAAAAAGTTAGTCCGGGTGTATTCTCAGACCAGGATATATATACCGTTTTCAACGATAACAATGCGGGTTACAAAAAGCTCGGACTGGAAATATTTCAAAGTGTTTTTGCATGGGATACCGTAAAGGATGAAGATTACATCATGCTTGAATACAGGTTTGTCAATAACAGTGATACAACTATCCATAATTTTTATGCCGGAATATTTCTTGACTGGGACATAATGGATTACAGCTTAAACAAATCCGGATATGACAGCGATCTGAAATTACTATATTCATTCAGCACAGAAGCATTCAGTCAGTTTGCCGGAGTGCAGTTGCTGTCATCCTCTGACGCACATCCCTATGCGGCTGACAATATTGCGGGAGGAGACCAGGGTGTTGATGTTTCGGATGGACTTACAGATGACGAAAGATTTTTGCTGATATCAACAGGAAGGTACTCGGCGGGAGGAACGGAATCGGGAAATGATGTAGTTAACGTAATGGGGGCCGGACCTTATAATATTTTGCCCCACGACACCATAGTTATTGTATTTGCTATGCTTGCCGGAGAAGATCTTGCGGCCATTACCCAGGCTGCAGAAGCAGCACAGCAGACATTTGACAGTCTGTATCTTTCAGTAGAAAACATTATGCCTGTAAGTGAAAAAATCAGTATTTATCCAAATCCGGCCGGAGATGAATTTTTCATTTCACTAAATCTGGTTGAAAACACCAATTATTCAATGCAGCTGTTGGATGAAAAAGGAACAGTTGTCAAAGAATTTGATCCGGGAATATTCAAACCAGGTATGATCGAGATTAGATATAACAGTTCAAGCCTCAGAAGTGGAGTATATTATTTGAGGTTTGAGGGGAAAAATGGGGTAACCACAAAAAAAATCGTAATTATTTAGTATCTGCAAGCTTTAATGAATTACCCCGCTGCAAGCAGTCGGGGTATCGGCTAAGGATTTTTATATATCCGCCCCAAAGTGGCTAGGAACCGAGTTTACGAGCTCGGCGAAGCCAATAAAACCTGAAAGATCCCTCGTCTTCACTCGGGATCCCTGCCTGCACTGCCGTTTCGGCAGGCAAGAGTCCGACTAAATAATTTCAGTTCACTATCGTTTCTGAAATTATAGTCTCACTGATTTAGCTTTTTCGGCCATAAATCTTTCGATCAGGAGGTCAGATTTTTTAATGGACTGTTTTAGCCATTTTATTTTAATTTCGATTTGTTCATCTTCAGATAAATTCCAGTTAATGTCAGACAATCTGAGTTTTCTTGAAAGATGATGAAGGATAATTGCAGCCGAGACAGAAATATTAAAGCTTTCGGTAAATCCATAAATAGGAATTTTAAGATATTCATCGGCATTATCAAGAACTTCAGCAGTAAGTCCTTCCAATTCAGTTCCAAAAACAAATGCAACTTTACCTTTAGACAGATCAAAATCATCGAGAGACACATCATTAATATGCGGAGTAGTAGCTACAATTCGGTAACCCTTTGACCTCAGGTTTTGAATTGCATCCGGAGTATTAAATGCCTTTGAGTTATACCGATACATGTCAAGCCATTGAAAAGAGCCCAATGCAACATCAGGATTTATTCGGTACTCATTTTTATTTTCGATTATATGCACATCCTGGATTCCGAAACAATCGGAGGTACGGAGAACAGCCGATGCGTTTTGTGGTTGAAAAACATCTTCGATGGCCACGGTAAGATAACGGGTTCGGAGTGCAGCCATTCTGTTAAACAGGTCGAGCCGCTCAGGCATCACAAATTGTGAAAGAAAATCAAAAAGCTCTTTGTTCATTTGTAAAATAATTCGGAAACAAAGTTATAAAAAAATAAAAAGGAGGTGCTAAGCACCCCCTTTTTACCAGTTTTTTTAATTCCAAATTATTTAACGCTTCCGGTTAAATCGCTACCAGCTTTGAATTTAACAACCTTTTTTGCAGGGATGTTAATTACTTTACCAGTCTGAGGATTTCTACCAGTTCTTGCATTTCTTTTTGAAACTGAGAAAGAACCGAATCCAACTAAAGCAACACGGTCACCTTTTTTCAGAGCGGTTGTAGTAGTTTTTACGAATGCGTCTAATGCTCTTTTAGCATCTGCTTTTGTTAACTTAGCGTTTGATGCCATAGCATCGATTAATTGGGCTTTGTTCATACTTCTAATAATTTTTGGGTTAATTAAATATTAAATAACTGTATTGTTGTATGCAAATATATAGCAAATCTGCTGTCCTCCAAATATCTGGATAAAAAAAATGCGTTTTTGTTAATAAATACGGGTTTTTGTTAATAACCATATCCGTAAAACCCCTTATTTTACTGTGTTTTCAGGCGTTTTTTCGCCTTATTTAGAAAGAAAATAAATTAATTTAATACAATAGAGGTCAAGGAATTGTGGTTTTTGCAGATGCGAAAAAAAAATATAAAGTATACCAAACATGTAAAACGCATATATATAATATCACTATTTTACGGTAAAAAATAATTATCATGCCTAAATGACTCATTCTACAAGTATTTCATAACCCCGGTCTAAAGGCGGGAGTTATTATAACTCACTTGTAATCAACAAAGCAAAAAAAGACAGTAAAATAATTCAGTTATTTTTCAAGAGTGTAGTTTCAGATTTAAAAAAAAAAATTACTTTTGCAGCGGAGAAATGGCAGAGTGGTCGAATGCGGCGGTCTTGAAAACCGTTGTTCGGGCGACCGGACCGGGGGTTCGAATCCCTCTTTCTCCGCCAAAGAAAAAAGCCTGACCCGATAGGGTCGGGCTTTTTTTGTATAACCCGATCAAAGCCCCGCTTTGAAATCGGGTTGTGCAAAAAAAGTCCGAACCGGCGCCCAAGCGCCGGTCAGGGTTTTTTCTTTGATGCCTCCCCCAATGGGATCACATAGTAATCCCATACTTATAAATCACTATTTTGAAGTATAATCTTTCCAAAATACTCCCTGCCGTTGGTTCTTATAATAATGTATAAACCCCAAGATTGTGGAGCTCCGGCCGCATAAGTCAACCCATCTCCACTCATCGACAATGAAAAACCGAACCAGTCATTATCAGAACTGCCTGATATGTTATTGCCCAGCGGATACCATTGAGAAAATGAAGCGAAACTCAAGAATGAAGTAATAAGCACAAATAATATCCGCATTTCATTTATTATTTATTGTTTTAATATACAGAAAAATATAATAGATAATTGGTTGCCTGAAAATTATTAGATTTTTATTTTTTGAGTTTTATTACCCTTGCCCGAAATAGCTTTTTAATTATTTGAGGTTGACTGAAGCACAATTATTTTTTTGATAAAAACCTCCGATCCGGCAATGAATTTCAAATAATAAAGTCCGGTTTGGAATTTCTCAGTTGAAACATCAAATGAATAACAACCTTTTTCAAACTCCTGGCTTACGATATCCCCAACAAACTGCCCTAAATTATTATATATTGAAACTGTCAAAAATGCATTGCTGTTGATCACCATACTGAATCTGAATTTTTCAAATGCCGGATTAGGAAATATTTTTAGCTGATTTTGACTTATTACCGAATCCTTAGAAGGAGAACCTGTTCTAAGTGCCTGGTAAGCATTAATCCTTCCAAACCCATAATACTTGTCAAAACCTGTTGGATCCGAAGCATTGATTCTATCCTCAGATGTTGTATGCAGAATATTTTCAATCTCATCATAAGTTCTGGACTTATCCTGCGCAATTAAAAGAGAAACAAGTCCTGAAACATAAGCAGTTGAAATAAAAGTGCCTGCAGCAATAATATCATAAGAGGTATCCGACTCAAAATTTATTCCGCAAATAAAATTTCCGGGAGCCATAACATCCAAATGACTACCATAGTTACTTGCATTTCCGGGATAATCAAGGTAAGAAGTAGTCCTGTAATCATCCTGATCAGTGGACCCTACTGCAATTGTATGTTCATATTTAGCAGGAAAAAAATGCACATCTGAACCGCTGTTTCCAATTGGACTGACTATTACAACATTGTTATTATAGGCATACTCAACGGCATCAATTACCAGAAAAGAATGATCAGAAATTGCATAAGAAAAATTTATTAC
The DNA here is from genome assembly GCA_001769535.1 of Bacteroidetes bacterium GWF2_38_335. Taxonomy (GTDB): domain Bacteria; phylum Bacteroidota; class Bacteroidia; order Bacteroidales; family GWF2-38-335; genus GWF2-38-335. The sequence continues at coordinate 64,536 of MEOH01000005.1, read as the reverse complement.
CCTTGCACCGTTGTCAACACAATAATAAATTGCCTCAATCCACCATGAGTAATAAAAATATCCTTCATCATTAAAAATTTTACAATTCATTATTTTACAGTTCCAATCAACTCCGGCATAACCTGTTTCATTGTTTCCATTGGCTGCAATAATTCCAGCAATAAAAGTACCTTGTCCAAAAACATCTTCAGGATACCCTGAGCTGTTTGCGAAATCCCAGCCAAAAACATCATCAACATATCCATTATGATCGTCATCAGAATTGGAAACAATCTCCTTAGTATTTCTCCAAATCCTGCCGGCAAATTCAGGATGATCATATTTTATTCCAGAATCAATTATACCAACTATTACAGTAGAATCTCCCCGTTCTATACCCCATGCCTCAGTCATATCAATATCACAATCTTCAACACTGTTGTAGAAGTTACCATCATTGTGTAATGCCCATTGCAATGGAAAATAAAAATCATTCGGATGTATTGTCTTGTTATTATTTTTCCAGTCACTTGTGCAAATATAATCTGGTTCAACATACTTAAACAGAGCCGTTTCCATTAACCTGCTTTTCATTGCCATAATATCCTGAGGTGAATTAAACACTATGACAAAAGTATTACATGCAAAATATCCTGATTGTTTATTTAAAAGAGGATGAAGAGGACGCATTTCACTGATGCTGCCCTTTGTACATAATTTTCTAATTTTTTCAGGAATCTCAAAAACCGGAGTATTCTTTTGTGAAATGCACTTTTCCTTAAACCTGACGAGAATTCTGTTCTCCGCATATGCATTCTGAGCCACTGCATTTATACTTAAAAAACACAATAAAGCAAAACAGAGAAACCTTAATGAATTAAAGTACTTTTTCACTTTGAAATTTATTTTATTTTGCATGAACAATTGCTTAATTGTTTTATTCATAAAAATAATAAATCAACGTTTCAAATTATTTCAAAAAAACAACTTATTAATGGCTGTGATTAGCAATTTCGAATACAATTCTACAATAATAAAACAAAAAAAACAAGCTGTGAGTCAGAAAGTTTTTAAACCATATTTCATAAATGGATAAATAAATTGATACCCACTCATTTCATTTTGATAATATTGTTTCGGGCTTCTTTATTTTTTCCTATCTTCGTAAGGCAAAAGCAATAAAAATGAAACGCTTTTTATTCTATTTTTTGATCATTATTTTTACCCCGGTACTAAAAGCCCAAAACACGCAAGTGCTTGACTCTTTGCTTGGAGTGCTTAAACATTTGCCACCACCAAACCATACAGATGCCGATTCATCTTTCATGCTTACTTGCCTCAAAATTGGTGATTTTTACGAACAGGAAAATCCCGATTCAGCTTTATACTGGTACTTATCAGTGGCTGATACCATCACTGCTGCTGAGCATCTTGCTGCAAACCCCAGGCACGCCGGAATCTGCGGTTCTGCCTTGGCTTATGCAGGGGTTGTTTACCATGATAAAGGCGATTTTATCAACGCTTCGTATTATTACAAAAAATCGGTGGCAATTTTTGAAGTGCTTGATGACAGAAAAAACCTGTCCACCTATTATTATAATCTTGCTACCTCATTTTTTTATCTGAGTGATTATCCCGAAGCAGGAAAATATTTTATGAAGGGCCTTAAAAACGCCGAACTTATTGGAAACAAAAATGCTGTGGCTAGCTGTATGACAGGATTAGGCAATATATTCCGGTATCAGGGTTTTTATGCCCGTGCCCGTGAATACTATGAAAAATCTGTCAGTTTGTTTAACGAGCTTGGTGATAAAAGATATTTATCCATTGGCATCACAAACCTCGGCATCATCAACCGCAGTTTATGCAATTATGAAAAAGCTATTGAGTTTTATGAAAAAGCATTAAAACTTGCCGAAGAATCGGGATTTGTTAAAGGAATTTCAAACTGTCTCAACAATCTGGGACTTGTTTCCTATAATCAGGGAAACTACCCCTCGGCCATTGGCTATTTTGAACGTGCGCTTAAAATTGCCGAAGATGTGGGCAATAAATTGAATATTTCGGGTATTCTCATCAATATGGGAAGCATCCTGACTGACCAGGGAAATTATTTTCGAGCGGTGGATGTTCTTGAAAAAGCACTTAAAATCAAAGATGAGATCGGCGATAAACGAGGCTTTGCGGGGTGCCTCAACAACCTGGGTGTGGCTTATGCCGATTTGGGCCGCTTTGACCTGGCACGTGATTGCTACGCAAAAGCCATGTCAATTGCCGAAGAACTGCTCGACAAAAAAGGTGTATCAAACAGTCTGATCAATATCGGGTCTATTTATTTAAAAGCCCAAAGACCTGCCGACGCAAAAGAATACTTTGAAAAAGCTTTGAATATTGCCAGAGAAATAAACGATAAGGCAGATATTTCACTTTGCCTGAACAATCTCGGCATGGTTACTACAAATCTGAATGAATTGGTGACGGCGGCAGGTTACTTTGAAGAATCACTGAGAATGCGTGCCGAAATCGGAGCTCGGGATATGCTTGCCTCAGGTTACTGCTCAGCCTCCCAAACCATGACCAAACTGCACCGATATGATCTGGCTCATAACATGCTGATTAAATCAAACAACCTGACCATAAGCTTACTTTCGGCCAATTTCTCCATTTTGGGTGAAAAAGACAGGGAAAGCTATCTTGAAAGGACAAAAGAGGTTTTTAACGAAATTACTGCTTTTAACATTGACCATGGAGAAAAATATGACAGTTTATCTGGAATTTGCTTTAATAATGAACTAATTTTAAAAGGATTGCTTCTAAAAAGCTCCCGTAGCGTTTTGGATGCTGTGAGCAACAGCAGTGACACTACAATCCAAAATGTATTTTTCAGATTGAAACAATTGCGTGAAGAATTATCCTCATTGGAAAATACAAGCCATTCAGAAACAGAAAAAGAATTTAAAAAAATGGAAAAGGAAGCGGATGATCTGGAAAAACAAATGATCAGACTGTCTTCTGAATTTGCAGGCATTCAAAAACTTTTCTATGCCAGTTGGACCGATGTTAAAAAAAATCTTCGCGGAAATGAAGCCGCAATTGAATTTGTCAGTTATGAAAAAAATGATTCCGTTTTTTACGGTGCACTTATTCTGACTGCAGAATCTGACCATCCCCTGACTATCAAATTGTTTGAAGAGTCACAAATGATAAAAATAATCGGCGAATATGCTGTCAACAATTTCGAATACATAAATGGGATATACGGCCGCAGGGACAATGGGCAAACATCTGCAAATAAACTTTATAGTTTGATTTGGGCTCCTTTGGAAAAATACCTAAGCGGAATTAATACAGTTTTTTATGCTCCAACAGGAATATTAAACAAAATTTCCTTTGCTGCCATTGGATCCGAAAACCTTTTATGCGACCAATACAACCTGCAGCAGGTAAGTTCCACCGGCAAACTGATTGCTGATGATAAATTCTCACTGGAAAAAAACATTTCCATTGCCCTGTTTGGCGGGATTGATTATTCCTATGAAAAATCTGATACCACACTAACAAACGGTGAAAAACCCACACAATACTGGCCCTACCTTCCGGCCACCCTTGCAGAAAAAGAGGCCATTGAAAAACAGCTGAAAAAGAGCAAAGTCACAGTTTCCGCATTTTCCGGAAGAGATGCTTCAGAACCCATTTTCAAAAATATGTTTGCCGGAAAGAATAATCACCCAACCATGGTCCATATAGCCACCCATGGATTTTTCTACCCCGATCCCGAACAGCTAAATCCCGCTTCAGAATCATCATCCGGATTATTCAGAGGACTTCCCTCCCTTGATATTTTGTTTAAAGACACCACCAGGAAAGAGCAAACCGAAGAGGTGATTTTCAGAGGTGTAAGAGGTTTTGGCAACTGGCAGTTTGTGGAAAATAAAAATCCGATGATGCGGGCCGGGCTGGTCATGTCGGGCGGAAACCGGGTTTGGTATGAAACATCAACCGGCACTGACAATGACGGTGTACTGACAGCCCGTGAAGTATCACAGCTAAACATGGCCGGTACTGAACTCGTTGTCCTTTCGGCATGCGAAACAGGACTTGGCGACATCAAAGGCAGTGAAGGTGTTTATGGCCTGCAGCGGGCTTTTAAAATGGCAGGTGCCCGATATCTTGTTATGAGTCTGTGGCAGGTGCCCGATAAGGAAACTGCAGAGTTTATGACTTTGTTTTATTCCAAACTGATTAAACTCAAAGATATCAGAAATGCTTTCAATGAAACCCAAAAAGAAATGCAGGCAAAATATGATCCTTATTTTTGGGCGGCTTTTGTGCTGGTGGAATAAGATCAGGCAGAATCAATCTTAAAAACATTATCGTTCGGAAAAAAATCAGAATATGAAACCAAAAAACAAAGATACCCGCTATTACATAGACCTGGATTTAAAAAACATGCGCATAATAAAATGGGACTATGACCAAAGACAAGGACTTGCCCAAACACTTTCTGATCCCTTTCATCAAAGGATATTTATTACCAAAGGTCAATATAATAAGATTGCAGGAGAAGGATCTGAATCTAACAAATGAATTGTTTATTTGATTTATCAGAAAAGTTTTTTTAAGACACTATTGACAGTAAAAAAAAAGATATTATCTTTGCACCTCTTTAAAAAAGGTTTTTTTATTGATGGCGAGGTAGCTCAGCTGGTTAGAGCGCATGATTCATAATCATGAGGTCGGCGGATCATCCCCGCCTCTCGCTACAAAAAAGGTATTCAAAATTGAATACCTTTTTTTTCTAATTATTTTTCATTATATTGCAACAATCAACAAACTCATTTTCTGATGATATATAAAGAGAAAATAACACTGGAATATACGTTCAACTCCTCACCTAAAGTGCTGTTTAATAGGTTAAGCACCCCTTCAGGATTGTCTGAATGGTTTGCCAAAGATGTTAATGTCAGAGGGAAAATTTATACTTTTTTCTGGGATAAATCCGAGGAAAAAGCTGAACTTATCAGTAAAAAAGATAATAAATTCGTTAAATTCAGATGGTTAAATGAAGATGACGATGAAGCTTATTTCGAACTTAAAATCAATATCGAAGAGCTCACAGGTGATCTTGCCCTTATTATTACCGATTTTGTTGACCCCGATGGCAAAGAAGATGCCGTTGACCTTTGGGATAACTCTGTGGCAAATCTTAAAAGGGTGATCGGCACATAGTATTAAGCCACTCTGCCACTTACCTGCCCTTTGTGTCATTTAAACCTGATAATAATTATTGCTGTTTTAGTCTTCACATCCTACTTTTTTACAAAACACTTCCCCATTCTAAGGAATAAAAACTAATTTTGTACGTTTTTGGCAATAATACTAAATGAAAAAAGTTCACATATTTGTACTTAAATCTTACATAGGACCTTTTATCCTTACTTTTTTTATTGCCCTTTTTATTCTGCTTTTACAATTTATCTTTACTTACATCGACGACCTGGTGGGAAAAGGCCTGAGTTGGGGAATTATTGCCGAATTGCTGGCTTATGCTTCGGCCGGATTGGTTCCCATGGCTTTGCCTTTGGCTATTCTGCTTTCCTCAATCATGACTTTCGGAAATCTGGGCGAAAAATACGAACTCGTGGCTCTTAAATCTTCGGGCATTTCTCTTCAAAAAGTTATGCGCCCCCTTATTATTTTTATACTGGCCATTTCTATTTCAGCTTTTTTCTTCTCCAATTACGTTATCCCCTACACAAATCTGAAATTCTGGGCACTCATGGGTGATATTAAAACCCAAAGACCTGAATTGAACATCAAGGAAGGGGTTTTTTATGACGAAATTGATGACTATTCTATCAAAATCGGAAAGAAAAATACTAAAACCGGTATCCTCCGTGATGTGATGATCTATAACCACACCAAAAGAAAAGGAAATGTGTACCTTATGATTGCCGATTCGGGAACCATGCACATGACTAAGGATAATAAGTACCTGATCCTTACAATGTACAACGGTTATAATTACGAGGAGATGGATGAAGATCAAATCAGGGTTGACTTACGAACAATTCCTTTCAGAAGGGATAAGTTTAAACGCGAAACCATTCTCCTTGCCCTTACCAGCTTCGAGTTTGAACGCACCGATGAAAAAGTTTATCAGGACCACCACCGCATGCTCAATGTGGCCCAACTGTATTCAAAAATTGATTCTCTCTACATCTCTTATGACAAAAGGGTGGCAAACTTTGCACTAAATCTTAAAAGAAGCCATTATTTTAAAAAAGAGAAAAAAAACCAACTCTTCATTAAAAAAGTAGTGACTTTCATAAATTATGAGTATTCCCTCGATAGGATGCTCAGAATTTACAGGTATTCCGACAAAAAAGATCCTGAAATTAAAATGTCGCAACCAATACCCAATACTTTCAGAAAGCCTGTTGTATCTGACCAATATGTTTCAACCGGAGTAAAAAACTATGATACTCAAAAAACTGTTACTCAGGCTGTAACATTTGATTACGACAGTCTGTTTAACTCTTTTCCGCCCGACGAAAAAAGCAAATTTATTGAGCAGGCCTCCGAAACCTGTCGTTCAATAAAAAGACACGCCGAAGGAGTAAAAGCCGATCACGAAGGCCGCCTTACCTGGATTAAAAAACATGAGATTGAACTTCACCGAAAGTTTACCGTTTCTCTTGCCTGCCTGCTGTTGTTCTTTATCGGGGCTCCTCTTGGTGCCATTATCCGAAAAGGAGGGTTCGGAATGCCTGTTGTTGTTTCAGTTCTGTTTTTTATTCTTTACTATATCCTGACAATAGTCGGAGAGAAATTTGTTAAAGAATTTGTAACCACTGCCTATTTTGGAATGTGGATGCCCTCAATGATCCTCCTTCCCATTGGCATGTTCCTCACCTATAAAGCAACAACCGATTCAACCCTTTTCAATACAGAATCTTACGCTGCCTTTTTCTCGAAAATTTTTGGATCGCGAAAAACTTCAAACAGTATCCTGGATGCTGTTTCTGTTAATAAATTTGAATTCATCAACATCACAGGCGATGAAGTAAAATCTAAACTGAAGGAATTCATCCCTTCCCTAAAAAATTTCACCAGTACTGAAATTGGCTCTGTTTCATTATTCAAATCCCTTTTCCTTATAAAAAATTCAACTTACCTGAGTTATTCCGAACTCAACAAACAATACAAAGCTCTTCTTAAATTGCTCATCACACATGCCGGCGATGACTATAATCTGAAAAGGAATATTAAAAATCTTGTACCATTTCCTGAAATAACAATTCATTCTACCCGGCTGCTGTTCATCATAAACCTTCTTGCCCTGATTTTATTTCCATTTGGAATATTTATTTTCTATACCCGTTATAAGAAAAGAAAACGATTGAAAGACTTATTGATCAGAACCGGCAATATTCTTCAGAAAACGCTTACAGATATTGAAAGGGAAAATAATTCATGAAAATCCTGCTGATCACAAATAAAGTCCCCTACCCTCCAAAAGACGGTGGTGCCATTGCAACTTTAAACATGGCAAGCGGCTTGGCAAATGCAGGTAATGAGGTCACCATTTTGGCCATGAATACCTCCAAACATTATTTTGATCTTAAAAACCTGCCCGCTGATTTAAGTTCAAAAATAAACTTTATTGATGTTTATGTCAGAACAACCATCAATCCGCTGACTGCGATTCTCAATCTTGTTTTCTCTGGCTTACCCTATAATGCCGTAAGATTTATAAACAGAAATTTTGATGTCCGGCTTACCGAACTGCTTAAAACCCATACTTTCGATGTTATTCAGCTTGAAGGCCTGTATCTGGGATTTTATCTGAAAACAATCAGAAAACACTCCAAAGCACATGTTTCTTACCGGGCTCACAATATTGAGCATGAAATATGGGAACGGACTGTAGCCAACCAGGAAAATTTTCTCAAAAAAAAATATCTTAAAATTCTGGCCAAAAGAATCAAGAAACTTGAACTGGGATTTCTTAACAAATATGATTCATTGGTTGCCATTACCAAGCGTGATTGCGACATCCTCAACAAGTTGGGAAACAACAAACCATTTTGCGTAACACCAACCGGTATTGACACCTCAAACATGACTGTTGCCAATCAATCCATTGAATTTCCATCTCTATTTCATATTGGAGCACTTGACTGGCCGCCCAATCAGGAAGGACTGATTTGGTTTATCAGTAATTGCTGGGGCAAAATCCATGATAATCATCCAGACCTGAAATTCTATATCGCCGGAAGAAACGCTCCTGAGAGTTTTGTGAACAAAATCAAAGAAAGCAACATTGAATACCTTGGTGAAGTTGACAGCGCAACTGATTTTATGAACTCCAAGGCAATTATGGTTGTTCCGCTTTTATCCGGCAGTGGTATGCGCATCAAAATTATTGAAGGCATGGCTCTTGGTAAAACTATTATCACCACCTCAATCGGCTCCGAAGGCATCGAAACTACAAACAACCTCAATATTCTTATCGCTGATAGTCCTGAAGAATTTGTTTCACAAATTAAAATATGTTTAGCAAACGTGACATTTTTCAAGGAAATTGGAAAAAATGCAGCTACCTTTGTAAGTCAATTTTATGACAATAATAAAATTGCAAAGACATTAACCGACTTTTTTAAAACCGCGGTATGATTGTTGCCCAGGTAATTTTCTGGCTTTTGATTTTTCTGATATTTCACACTTACGTGCTGTATCCGGTAATTTTGTGGGCATTATCGGGCAAAAAAAACAACCCGGCTCCAACTGTTCCTGATGAAAACCTGCCCGGAGTAAGTATTCTTATGTCGGCTTTTAATGAGGAAGTAATTATTGAAGAAAAAATCAGGAGTATTTTCAAAACCGGTTATCCCCTCCACAAAATTGAGGTACTTATTGGCTCTGATAATTCTTCAGACAACACAAACAATATTATTGAAAAACTTCAAAAAGAGTTTTCAAATATTCAATTTATCTCCTTTACCCAAAGACAGGGAAAACCTGCTATTATAAATATATTGGCAGGGAAATCAAAATACGACATATTGGTTATTACCGACGCAAATGTAATTTTCACTCCCGATACCCTGATAAGCCTGACACGTCATTTCAACAACCCCGAAATCGGACTGGTTGATTCACACATGATGAATATCGGATTAAAAAAAGAAGGTATTTCCATTCAGGAAAATGCCTATAACTCGCGTGAGATGAAAATCAAGAACCGTGAAAGCAAAATCTGGGGAACAATGATTGGTCCGTTTGGCGGATGCTACGCCATCAGAAAAGAATTATTTTCTGTAGTCCCTGCTAATTTTACAGTTGATGATTTTTACATCAGCATGAAGGTGCTCGAAAAAGGAAAAAAAGCCATCAACGACCTGGAAGCTATTGTTTATGAAGATGTTTCGAACAATATTCAGCACGAATTCAGAAGAAAAGTAAGAATTGCCTCAGGTAATTTCCAAAACCTTCAAATATTTAAGGGGTTGCTTTGGCCTCCCTTCACTGGTATAGCCTTTTGTTTTTTTTCACACAAAGTACTGCGGTGGCTTACCCCGTTTTTTATCATTCTGTCGTTTTATCTGAATGTTCAGATGGCTATGGAAATAAAATTTTACGATTACCTGCTGATGGCTTATTGCTTTGTGCTTTTATTGCCATTGGCGGATTTTTTACTCAAGAAAATTAATATTCATATCATTCTCCTGAGATTTATTACCCATTTTTTCGGAATGAATCTGGCTTTATTCTCAGGATTTATCAAATATTTTAAAGGAATTGAATCAAATGTCTGGAAACCAACAAAAAGAAATCAATAGGAAATTAAACACCATTGAGGAAGCAGTTGAAGATTTACGCAATGGAAAAGTAATCATTGTTGTGGATGATGAGGATCGTGAAAATGAAGGCGATTTTATTGCTGCCGCTGAAAAAATTACGCCTGAAATAGTCAACTTTATGGCTACACACGGACGAGGTTTAATATGCGCATCTATAACCGAAGACCGCTGCAACGAACTGGAATTGGAACTGATGGTAGGGAAAAATACTGCTCTGCATGATACTCCGTTTACCATTTCGGTTGATCTCATCGGATACGGTTGTACAACAGGAATATCGGCTGCCGATCGTGCCAAGACCATTAAGGCACTGGTCGATCCGTCCACAAAACCTGAAGACCTTGCCCGTCCGGGTCACATCTTTCCGCTTAAAGCAAAAAATAAGGGCGTTTTGCGCCGCGCCGGTCACACCGAAGCCACTGTGGATCTTACATCCCTGGCAGGGCTCAGACCAGGCGGTGCCTTGGTTGAAATCATGAACGAAGATGGAACCATGGCGCGCCTTCCACAACTCTTTGAAATTGCAGATAAATTTGGTTTGAAAATTATTTCCATTGAAGACCTTATTAAATTCAAAATTAAAAAGGAATCGCTCATTGAAACAGGTACAAAAGTGAAACTACCCACCATTCACGGAAACTTTGATCTGGTGCCGTTCAAGCAAATATCAAATGGACTTGAACATTCGGCGCTCATCAAAGGTAAGTGGGAAAAAGATGAACCTGTTTTGGTTAGGGTACATTCTTCATGCGTTACCGGAGATATTTTTGGCTCTCTTCGCTGCGACTGCGGTCCACAGCTTGTTAAAGCCATGAAAATGATTGAAAAGGAAGGCAAGGGCGTTATCATTTATATGAATCAGGAAGGAAGAGGTATCGGGTTGTTTAAAAAAATCGAAGCATATAAATTGCAGGAACAGGGAAAAGATACCGTTGAAGCAAACATTGAACTTGGTTTCAAACCCGATGAACGTGATTACGGAGTAGGTGCTCAGATTATCAGGGCTCTGGGAATTTGCAAAATCAGGCTGATTACCAATAATCCTGTTAAACGTGCCGGACTTGAGGGTTACGGACTTGAAATTGTTGAAATCATTAAAGATGAGATTCCACCCAATGTGCATAACCATTTTTACCTGGAAACAAAAAAATCAAAAATGGGCCATTTTCTTGAATTCGCCGATGAAAAAGACAACGAAAACCCAAAAGAATAAATGAAACTGTTTTTTCTGTTCATATTTGCCCTCTTTTTTGTCTGTTCTCAAGCTCAGACTACAGCTAAAACCTTAGCAAAATCAATAACAGAAACAACTGAATTGGTTAAAGCCCAGCTTGATATCCTGGAAAAAGATTCAGACCTGAAAAACGCATCAATCGGTTTTATTGCCATCGATATCAAATCAGGCGAAAATGTCGCGGAGCTTAATCCCGACATGAGCCTTGTTCCCGCCTCAGTTCAAAAGGTCCTGACAACTGCAACAGCATTGGAACTTTTTGGCGCAGGCCACCGCTTTAAAACCACCATCGAATATACCGGCAATATTGACACTGAAGGAGTGCTACACGGAAACATCTATATTCGTGGCGGTGGCGACCCTACTCTGGGTTCAAAATATTTTGACAATTACTGGTCAAGCCCCGATTTCATGCAAACATGGGTTGATTCGATCAAAAAAGCAGGAATCAAATCAGTGAAAGGAAAAATTGTTGGCGATGACTCTGTTTTTCCCCTTCCGGTTGTCCCTGGCTCCTGGATGTGGAGTGATATTGGCAACTATTTTGGCGCATCACCCTGTGGCTTAACAATTTATGACAATACATTCGAAATCATTTTTTCATCAGGCCCAAACCATGGCGATTCAACATGGGTTGACAGTGTTGTTCCGCCGATGCCCGGACTGATTCTGGACAATTTCGTGAAAGCATCCAATGAAAGTGCCGATAATGCTTACATCTACGGGGCACCATTCAGCAATTACAGAATAGCTACAGGCACCATCCCGAAAGGAAAAGACCATTTCAATGTCAGGGCATCCATGCCCGATCCGGCCCTATATGCAGCAACCGAGTTGCAAAACAGACTGGTAGCTGCGGGTGTGTCATGCACTGCCGAACCTTCAACTAAAAGACAGATGCGCCTGGATAAAATTATCGATACCCTTCCGGGAAAAAAGTTAGTGGTTTCCTCTTCACCTTCACTGATTCAGATAATCAACCAGACAAACATGATCAGCTATAATCTTTATGCAGAACATTTACTTTATCTGATTGGATTGAAAAAATATGGCTCGGGCGAAGCCTTTTCAGGATCAAAAGCCATTGAAGCTTATTGGGACTCAAAAGGAATCAATACAAAAGGAATGTATGTAAATGACGGCTGCGGACTATCCAGAATGGACGTTGTCACTGCCCGCCAGTTGGCAGGGGTATTGAAATATATGAAATCATCGGGCAACAGTGAAGCTTTTTTTAAATCACTTCCGGTTGCCGGAAAATCAGGTACCATGAGCAGTTTTGGCGATGGAACAACCGCCGAAGGCCGCCTGGTTGCAAAAACTGGTTCCATGACAAGAGTCAGGAGCTATGCAGGATATGTAAAAACAACATCAGGAAAAGAAATAGTATTCGCTTTCATTGTAAACAACTACAATTGCAGTTCGGGTAAAATGAAAACAAAAATGGAAAAAGTTCTTGTGACTCTGTCGCAGAAATAATGTTTCGTTTTTAACTGTGTTTTGTAATACAGACAATAAATGCAACTATTTACCTGTTTTAATTGTCATAAAAGAAACCTAAAATATGAAAACAATAAAACATCATACAGGAGCAAGGTTAATATTAATGATATTAACCATTCTCACCGTATTTTTTACTTCTTGCAACAGCAATGAAGAACAGAAAAATACCAAAGAGGAAGAAAATCTTCCTGAGGTAGTCAAAGGCCTTCCGGTCGGAATTGAAGTAACTCATATTCCCAATGAAATGTATGCCGAAGTTTACGAAAAGGATTCCTCCTATTTTATCTGGAAACACAAAACAATAGTCAAAGCAACCGTTTCAGACCTTCAGATTGTCGAATTCGGAACCATGAACTTCATTGATGGCAAATGGAGACTCGGAAATTACACCAAAACACCATTCTCCAAAGAGCATTTTGAAATGTGGTACCAGAAAAAAGACGGTCCCAAGATTCTTGGATTCTGCAAAGGTGGCCGACTTGAAAAAGGAGTTGAGTATATCGACAACACCAATTACAGTATAAAACGAAAAGACCTTACTCCCCGTAACGGACTTTGGTACTATATTGCAGTTGACGATCAGGGAAATAAATACGTGGGATATGGCAGATATAAAACTGTTGGAAAGATGCTGAATCCCGAAGAAAAGAAATAATAGCTGTCTGAAAAAACAAAGTCTGCTACAATTCCTTTCATTCCTTTTTTTCTTAGCCCACGTTTTACTATTTTTGTATCTTAAAATATTTAAGATGAAAAAATATATTATTCTCTCTCTCTGCTTACCCCTATTTATTGCATGCAACGAAACTGCAGAAAAATCAAAAAAAGAAAATGAAAAAATGAAGGAAGAAAAAATTTTAGCCATCAATCCGGCTGACCTTGACAAATCGGTTTCGCCCGGTGAAGACTTCAATCAGTTTGCCAACGGCGGCTGGATGAAAAACAATCCAATGCCCTCCGATAAAAGTCGTTACGGGGCATTTGACCAGCTGGCTGATGTGGGTCAGAAACAAGTCAGGGCTCTGATCGAAGACCTTTCAAAAAAGAAACATAAAAACGGGACCGACCAATATAAAATTGGCTTGCTGTATTCAATGGGAATGGATTCTGCAAAAATTGAAAGCGACGGGTTAAAGGCTGTACAGGAAGAATTGGCTAAAATCGATGGTCTTGCCACCATCGAAGATATCCAGAAACATATTGCCCTGTTGCACAAACAAGATATTTCTCCCTTATTTAATATTTATGCTGATGCCGACAGTAAAAACAGCACCATGGTATTGGGCCAATTGTCGCAAGGCGGTATCGGTCTTCCTGAAAGGGAATACTATCTGGGAACAGATGAATCTTCAAAAGGAATCATCGATGCATATAAAAACTATATCGCGAAAATATTTGATCTTACCGGCACAAAAAACGGCAAAGAAATAGCCGATAAGATTTTTTCTTTTGAATATAAACTCGCAAAAGCTTCCATGAAACTTACCGACCGCCGCGATCCGCACAAAACTTACAATAAAATGACTGTGGCGCAGCTAAGCGAAAATTGTCCTGAATTTGATTGGAAAGGATATTTTTCAATTATCGGACTTGACAATCCCGGTGAGGTCAATGTTGGTCAGCCTGATTTTTTTAAGGCAATCGGCAAAATGCAAAAAGAAATTCCTGTTGAAACCTGGAAACTTTATCTGAAATGGAACTACCTGAGGGCTGTTGCATCTTACCTTAACGATGATTTTGTAAACGAAACTTTTTCTTTCTACGGAAAAACACTTTCGGGTGTCAATGAAATTCAACCCCGGTGGAAACGTGTAGTCAATATTGTCAATTCATCCATGAGTGAATCTGTCGGAAAATTATATGTGGAAAAACACTTCCCTCCAAAAGCTAAGGAAAAAATGCTCAAACTCGTTGCAAACCTCAAATCTGCGTTTGCCGACAGAATAAAAAACCTTGACTGGATGAGTGATGAAACCAAACAAAAAGCGCTTCAGAAACTTGAAAAAATAAATGTAAAAGTTGGATATCCTGATAAATGGCGCGACTATTCGGCTCTCGAAATAAAAAATGACTATTACGTAATGAATGTTTTGCGTGCCAATGAATTTGAATTCAAATATATGATTGGCAAAATAAACAAGCCGGTAAATAAAGAAGAATGGTTTATGCCTCCACAAATGGTTAATGCATACTATGAACCTTCCATGAATGAAATTGTTTTCCCGGCTGCCATCCTGCAACCCCCGTTCTTCTACCTTGATGCGGATGATGCTGTAAATTACGGAGCTATTGGTGTGGTAATCGGACATGAAATGACACACGGGTTTGATGATCAGGGCAAAAAATATGACCTGAATGGCAATCTGAATAACTGGTGGACCGACGAAGACGTCTCAAAGTTCGATGCAAAATCAAAAGTGCTGGTCGACCAGTTCAATTCTTACGTGGTTTTAGACAATGTGCATGCCAATGGTGAATTTACACTGGGCGAAAATATTGCCGATCTTGGAGGACTTTGCATATCTTACACCGCTTTGCAGAAAGTATTGAAAGAAAATCCTGTTAAAGAAAATATTGACGGGTTTACTCCGGAACAAAGATTTTTCCTTGCCTATGCTCATGTTTGGGCTCAGAATATTAAAAACGAAGAAATATTGCGCAGAACAAAAGAAGACCCACATTCCCTTGGAAAGCTTAGGGTTAATGGACCACTGCCGAATATTCAGGAATTTTATGAAGCCTTCAATATTACCGAAAACGATAAAATGTTTATTCCTGTCGAAAGTCGGGCAAAAATCTGGTAAAAGGGTATAAAACACAATCCGGTTAACGGAAAATAAATAAGCACAGAGAATTACTTTTTTCTCTGTGTTTTATTTTAATACCATTGAGATCATTCGGAGCAGCGCTTCACGCTTGATGGGTTTTGTAATGTAATTGTCACAGCCGGCATTGAAGGCCTTGGTGATATCTTCTTCAAGTACATTGGCCGATTGAGCAATAACCGGTATCATAGGAAATTCCTGTTTAATTAATTTGGTTGTTTCAAAACCATCCATTTCGGGAATGTTGATATCCATTAATATAAGATCGATATTATATGCGCGGCATAATTCAATAGCATCACGACCTGTAATTGCACGATATATCCTGTTCTGATCAGGATAAAGATAATTGTGAATCAACTCAAAATTATCATGGTTATCCTCAACCACTAAAATACCCTTGTTTCTTATAAGATCTGAAATAACCACAGACTCATTTTCTGAAAGTTGCTCCAGATCAGCTTTGGAAACCCTATAAGGCAGCGTAAGATAAAATGCTGATCCTTTTCCGCTTTCAGAAACAACCCGTATTTTCCCCTTCATCATTTCTGCCAAATGCTTTGAAATAGCAAGCCCCAAACCAGTTCCCCTATATATATTTGACATAGTGTTATTTACCTGAGTAAAACGATCAAAAATAATACGCTGGTTTTCAGCCGAAATTCCAATTCCGGTATCTTTTACCCAAATGGTCATTTGGTTTTCAGAAACTTCATACCCAATAGTAATTATACCCTTTTCGGTAAATTTCATGGCATTGTTGACCAGATTTTCGACAATCTGGCGCAATCGCGTTCTATCAATAATCATTACCGACTCACCATTTTGCAATGCAAATTCGGTTTTTATTTCAATTTCACCTTTTCTTTTTTCGAGATATGAACTTGCTGAAAGAGCAATTTCTTCGAGCAGGTGATTAAGACAATGAGACTCATATTTTAGCTTGAGCATTTCGGATTCAATCTTTGACAAGTCAAGTATATCATTAATCAGCTTAAGCAGTTGGTCAGAATTTGATGTGATTATTTTGAGATAGTATTTTGCTTTGTCATCAAGATCATCCCTTTCAAGAAGCAACTCTGAAAAACCAAGAATTGAATTAATGGGCGTGCGGATTTCATGTGACATGTTTGCCAAAAATGCAGATTTCAGCTTCTCTGCAGCATGGGCTCTTTTAATATTGTGCTCCTTTTCATCGATTATTTCCTGGATATCTCCGATAACCATATTGGCTGTTTCATATAGATCAGCAAATGAATCGTTTTCATCATCAATCTTAAAATTCACCTGCTTAAAAGCTTCATCCCAGGTCACCCTGCCTAAAGACGAAATAAGATCCTGAATTTTCCTGTTTTGGTTATCAATTAAACCTGAGAGTTTACCTTTAAGCTCAATATTTTCACGAATAAGCTCTTCCTTTGATATTTTTTTTATTTTCGGGTATGCCTTTCTTCCTTCTTTTCTTCCGTTTTTCAAATCAATGGCAAGCAAAAGGGCAGATTCAATATCAGGCACAGTATAAATTCTGTCTTTTAATTTGCTGTAGAGTCTTTTTGCAAAAGTAACATTGGCTCTTTGGGAGGCGTTCAGACTGGAAAATATTACAGCATTAAAAATATCCATGTGATCGAGATGCCATCGGGTTACCTCAGAGCGAGCCGGTAATGGAAGTTTTACCAACGATTCCACATCATATAATGCATAAATTTTTTCATTTTCCTCGCAAACTTCACTTTTCACATCCAGCAGCTTTTCACCAACTATTTTCGAATACCCCTTTCGGTATATCCCTTTGAATTTTACTGTGATAATGTTTTTATCAATCACTGAATATTCAGCCATGAAATCATCCTTGACAACAAGTTTCCAATCATTTTTTCTGATTATTTTGAGCTGACCATTAGTATAGGAAAAATACTCGGCTGTTTCTTTCCAGAGTTCGTTAAATTTTTTAAGAGATGTTTTATCTGGAATATCCACTTGATTTTCAACAGCATGTAACAAGCAGAAATTCAAAGAGTCTTCCAGATTTTTTTTCAGATAAACTTTTTCAAAGACCTTGGAAATAAATTTGCCTGTTTTTACCATTATTGTAATGCTTCTGTTGACATTACAAAATATAACAAAATGGGTTTTGTGGAAGTTTTTTAATACCCATCTGGTATAATGCCTGCGCGCAGCCATATCGGTGCTTGCAAGCTCTGAGTAATCATGAATAATATAAGCTTTATTGCTTTCGTCGATTGATTTATAAACGCTTTCCAGAACAGGAAAACTTTCCAAATGTGTTTTGATTTTCCCTATACCCTTTGGCTTTATTAAATAAATGTTTTTGTTGATAACACTTATTGAAAGAGAATACGTCTTGTCTTCAGAAATAAACACCCATTTATCTTTTTCCTGATCAAGCCCGGTAATCTCACATTTTGTTTTTTCCATTCTGTTTTAAATACACTTTAAAATCCACTTATGTTAAGCACAAAATGCTCGCCACTACTAAATTAAGAATATTTTCGGATTTTGATGGCAATACTTATAAAAACTTATCTGTACAAATTAGCCTGCATCTGCTATTCATTGGATTTAATCAAACATTTTGTTGAATTCCATTTGGCCTTAAAAGCTTCTTTTTCAATTAATTTTCCATCACAATCAATTAAATTTCCATGCTGATCTTTTTTAATCTTTTTAAGATTTCCATTCAACACTTCTGATTTTACTGCTTCAACAAGCTCCTGCTCCGATGATCCCCTGTTTTTTAATCCAATTTCCAGTCCGGCACGATTATTAAATAAATCCATAGCACAGCTTACCGAGTCAGGCAAGGTACAATCTTCATTTTTTCGTTTTTTAAAATCAAGGTAATTTCCTTTTTCGTGTTTGACACCAAGTTTCTCTGCTTTTTTCCTGCTTATCTTTTGCACATTCAACGCCATCCAATAGGCATGTCTGAATGCGTCCAGCTGGCCTCCGTTCAGATCTCCGTCAAATGTTTTATCGCACTTCAGGCTATCGGCTCTATAAGTTGCCACACCCGCCAAATCCATCACTTTGAGGGCTGCGAATGGATGAAAAATAACCCAGCATTTTTCGGGACGGCTCAATTTAAAGAAGCTCTTTACGGCATTCTGTGAAAATGAAATTGAGGCTGACAGGAACAGCAGAAAAAAAAATACTCTTTTAATCATCTTTTCCTTTTACACAAATGACAATCTCACCTTTTACGGTTTTTTTAGAAAACCAGGCGGCTATTTCAACGAGTGTGCCCCGTTGAATTTCTTCAAATTTTTTCGAAATCTCCCTCGAAACCGAAGCTTGTCTGTCATTGCCTAAAAACCCTGCCAGTTGCTCCAGTGTTTTAACCAGTCTGAACGGCGATTCATAAAAAACCATGGTACGGGTTTCAACAGCCAGTTCGCCAAGTCTTTTCTGCCGTCCCTTTTTCTGTGGAAGAAATCCTTCAAACACAAATCTGTCACACGGTAAACCGGATGCTACCAGGGCCGGCACAAAAGCTGTTGCTCCGGGCAAGCACTCAACCTCAACTCCGGCATCCAGACATGCTCTTACCACCAGATATCCCGGATCAGAAATTCCCGGAGTACCGGCATCCGAAATCAGAGCAATGTTTTCGCCTCCGGAAATGCGTGCAGCAATATCTGAAACTGTTCTGTGCTCGTTGAATTTGTGATGAGACTGCATGGGTGTTTCAATACCATAATGTTTTAGTAAAAATGAAGAAGTCCGGGTATCTTCGGCAAGAATAAGACTGACTTCCTTCAATATCCGTATGGCCCTGAAAGTCATATCTTCAAGGTTTCCAACCGGGGTGGGGACAATAATTAGTTTACTCATACTTTATAATAAAATCGGTTATGAGTCTGAAAAGATCTTCGTATTCGGTTAGTGGCAATGTACCGGCAATATCGTCGACAGTGTGATACTCCGAAACTCCGCCCCGGGTATAAATAAAAAACGAACTGATGCCTTTTTCTGAAAAAGGGTAATGATCGGAGTTTGCCGCTTTTCCACGCGCCTTGATTTCTTTAAGATAACCCTTTTCTTTGTTTATTGAAGTAAACAATTCAAATTCCTTCCTGAAAACTGATCCGTTTACAATCGTTATGCCGTCATCACCGGTACCTACCAGATCAAGATTGATCATTAATTTCATTTTTTCATGGGAAACCGGAGCATTGTTCACAAAGAAATCTGACCCGAGCAAACCAACTTCCTCGCCGGTAAAAAAAACAAAAATGATTCCATAATGAGGTGCATTTTCTTTTTGGGCAAAATGTTTGGCCAGATTCAGAGTCATTGAAACACCACTGCAATTGTCATTTGCTCCCGGGAAAAAAATATTTCCCATACGGCCCAGATGGTCATAATGGCTTCCTATTACAATAAATGAGTCAACCTCTCCTTTTACATATCCATAAACATTCTGGGTTTTATAATTCTTTTCTAACTTGTTTTTAAATGAAATATTTAGTGCTTTCATTTCTGAAGTTATAACGCCATTTATAACCTGAATAACCGGACAGGCCCCCTGCAACTGCGATTGATAAGAAGATGGTTTCTTACTGATTATCTCAATAATTCCGGCAGCTTTTAACGGATTAATATATTTAACTGCCTGAAAATTTTCCTTAAATTTTTTATCATCAATTTTTGAGGTATCAATTACAATGAATTTTTTTGAAAGATCCATCTCCATTGCTTTGCTGATGGTAATTTTATCGAGCCAAACCAATTCAAATTTTCCATTGCAACCCCTGGAAATTTTATCGATTATAAAGTCTTTCCCATTTTCAGGAGTCTTATCTCCAAACTTAATTTTAACTTCAGATGGGAAAGTATTGATTTTAATAGAAAATAACTGTAAGTAATCGGAAGCAAAGGAGAGTACACCGTTTTTTTTCAACTCATCTGCGATATACTTTGCCGCAAACTTATCTCCGTTGTATTCATAACCCCTTCCGTGATATTCGGAAGAAGATAAATCCCCAATGACTTTCTTTGCATATTCAACATCTTGCGAAGCCAGAGTAGTCCAAAAAAGGACATTGATAACCAGAAAAATTTTTAACATACCCTTTTCTATTTAACAGGGATGTGTCGGCGATAAACCAGCTCAAGAAATTTTTTGAAACTGTCTTTCTCCATATCCCAGGTAAAATTATTGTTTAGGTATGCCATTGCCTCATCAAGATCGTTAACCCTGTTCAGTTCATCAATTGTTTTGCCGTATTTTTCAGCATTACCCCCAAAAAGATCACGGGTAAACAGAAATCTTTCATTCAGGTTAATAGCCTCCTTCAGGTCTTTTATTGGCTGATCCTTAATTTTGCTTGCAAGATCCTTAACCTTATTGTTAATGGCTGCAAAATCGTTGAGCGATTTTTTTGTTTCATACTGATCGGCAACCGTTTTTGACTGTGCTTTTTCTACAGCAGGTTTTTCAGTAGTTTTGATCTGCTCAGGTTCCTTCTCTACATGAACTTTTTTCTTAACTTCGGGCAAAAACGGTTCTTCGTCCAGCTCAAATGAATCAATAACTTCCTTTTTTTCAACGACAGGCTGAACAACAGGCTCGACAAACTTCATCTCACTTTCCTGCTTTTTTGTTTCCTTTACAGGTGCATCTTCAATAATTATTTCACCGGAGGGCGCATCATCACCAGTAAGAATCTGAACTTCAATATCAGGAAGATCATCATCTTCCCCGGAAGTCTTCTGAACCAGTGGCTGTGGTTCATTTGCATAATTGCTTTTAAGCGAATTCAAATCTTCATAAACATCACGAAGCTTTTGCATGGCAATATCAGTCTCAATAAGCGACATATCACTGCCAACCATATTTATTACCTCGTTCAGTTTTTGCCTTATTTTTTCGGTTTTTTCGTGTTTGTCCATAAATATTTTCTTGCTTTTAGCCGAAATAATTGTTAATAAAAATTGTTATTAAAGTAACGTAAAAAAAATACAAGATTGTATTTTCTTTTACTTTTGTAAAAGTAATGATTGAATTTTAATTTCTGAAGAATATTTTACATGTTTCTTGAAAGCAGATCAAACAAGTCAAATCAAAAAGGATGGATCGAGGTGATAGTTGGTTCCATGTTTTCGGGGAAAACTGAGGAACTCATACGCAGACTCAGGCGTGCAGAATATGCCAGGATGAATGTGGAAATTTTTAAACCCAAAATCGACGTGAGATACTCCGAAGTTGAAGTGGTTTCACATAACGCTACTTCTATAAGGTCTACTCCTGTTGACTCCGCAACAAACATCCTGCTTCTGGCAAACAATGTTGATGTGGTAGGCATTGACGAGGCTCAGTTTTTTGACAATGGCCTTATTGATGTCTGCAACCAGCTGGCTTCTTCAGGAATTAGGGTTATTGTGGCCGGACTGGATATGGATTTCCTTGGGAAACCTTTTGGACCTATACCAGGACTGCTTGCCACAGCAGAATATGTAACCAAGGTTCATGCTATTTGCATGCGGTGCGGCGATTTGGCGCAGTATTCGCATCGTTTGGTTAAAAATGACAAACAAGTATTGCTGGGTGAAAAAAACGAGTACGAGCCGCTTTGCAGAACTTGTTATATTAAAGAAACAGGAAAAAGATATTAAAATGCCATCCTATTCAATTAATGATATTACTAAAATAATCGGGGGGAAAATCACCGGAGGATTTGATTATACAATCAATTACCTGCTTACCGACAGCCGCTCTCTATCCTCTCCACTCAATTCACTGTTTTTTGCTCTGGTTGGTGACAGGCACAACGGACACAATTACATTGAAGACCTGTACCAGAAAAATGTCAGAAATTTTGTTGTCAGCAAATTGCCTTCAAACATAGAAGAATACCCTGAAGCTAATTTCATATTAACTGACAATACGCTGAAAGCATTGCAAAAACTTAGTGCCGGACATCGTGATTCTTTTGATATTCCCGTAATCGGTATTACCGGATCAAACGGCAAAACAATACTTAAAGAATGGCTGTTCCAACTTTTGCAAAAAGATCACAATATTGTCAGAAGCCCAAAAAGTTATAACTCCCAGATTGGTGTTCCACTATCAGTCTGGTTGCTGGAAAAAGATACACAGATGGGTATTTTCGAAGCCGGTATATCAAAATCCGGGGAAATGAATAACCTGCAAAAAATTATCAAACCTACAATCGGACTGTTTACAAACATTGGAGAGGCACATCAGGAAAACTTCATGGATTATAAGCACAAAATCTCTGAAAAGATAAAACTTTTTGAAGATGCTGAATATCTGATCTATTGTAAAGATTATCAACTAATTGAAATGCAGGTCCAGTCAAACACCAATTTTGAGGATTGTAAACTTTTTAACTGGTCAGCCAAATATCCTGCTGATTTGTTCATAACCAAAAAACTGAAAGGAGAAAGCGAAACAACCATTTCCGGTAAGCATAAGGGAAAGAATATTAACTTAGTAATTCCTTTTACCGACGATGCTTCAATCGAAAATGCCATTCATGGCTGGTCGGTGATGCTTTGCATGGGATACGAAAACGAGGTCATTGCAGAAAGAATGATGCATCTTACTCCTGTGGCCATGCGACTTGAACTTAAAGAGGGCAACAACAACTGTGTAATAATAAACGACAGTTACAACTCAGATATCGGATCATTGAATATTGCACTCGACTTCCTTGACCAACAACAACAACTTCAGGAAAAAACCCTGATTCTTTCTGACATCCTTCAATCGGGCAAAGAAGAAAAACATTTGTATTCAGAAGTAGCCAACCTTGTCAATAAAAAGAAAATCAGCAGGTTTATCGGAATCGGACCCAATATTTCCAAATATGCTGATCTCATTAAAGTCAAAAAAAACTTTTTTTTCAGCACCGATGAACTAATCGGAGAACTTAATGCACTTGACATCCGCGACAGCATTATTCTTCTTAAAGGAGCAAGAAAATTTGAATTTGAAAAAATATCCAGGCTTCTTCAGCATAAAGTCCATGAAACTGTATTGGAAATTAACCTGACCGCAATAACTAATAATCTTAACTATTTTAAATCACTGGTTAGGCATGATGTTAAAATAATGGTTATGGTTAAGGCATTTTCTTATGGAAGCGGAATCCTGGAAGTAGCAAATCTGCTGCAGTTTCAGCGTACCGATTACCTTTGCGTTGCTTTTCCCGACGAAGGAGTTGAACTAAGAAAAGGAGGCATCACACTGCCAATTGTTGTTTTAAATGCCGAAATTCAAAGTTTCGACCTGATGATTGAAAACAACCTCGAACCCGAAATTTATTCCTTCAGGGTTTTTGAATTGTTCAGGGATGCCATTATCCGAAACCACCTCAATAATTTTAATGTCCATTTGAAACTTGATACCGGAATGAACCGCCTTGGTTTCAGAACCGAAGACATTCCTGAATTACTCGGATTACTAAAAATTACCCCGCAGTTTACAGTCAAATCAGTTTTCACCCATTTGGCCGCATCCGAAGACACCAACGAAGATGCTTTTACCAATTTACAGATTGATTTGTTTAAAAAACACAGCCACGACATCATCAATACACTTAAATATCCGGTGATGAGACATGTCCTGAACTCGGCTGGTATTGAAAGATTTCCCGAAGCACAATTTGATATGGTCCGGCTTGGAATCGGACTTTATGGAATTAGCTCACGCGATCAGTCTAAAGTGCAAAACGTGACAACATTGAAAACTTCTGTTTCTCAGATAAAAAAACTTAAGAAAGGAGATACGATCGGATATAACCGCACAGCTGTTGCCAAAAACAACACGGTTATCGCTGTATTGCCCATCGGATACGCCGACGGGTTAAACAGAAAACTCAGCAACGGAGTAGGAAAAGTTCAGATTAAAAATGAATTTGCACCATTCATCGGAAATATCTGCATGGATATGTGTATGATTGATGTAACCGGAATGGATGTAAAAGAAGGCGATGAGGTTGTTATATTCGGAGATCACTATCACATTTCCGAAATTGCCCGCCAACTTGGAACTATTCCCTATGAAGTGATGACAGGAATTTCACGAAGAGTAAAACGTATTTATTATCAGGAATAATATGCCACAAATTTCTGCAGTCATTATAACCTACAATGAAGAACTCAATATTGAGCGCTGCATTAAGTCATTACACGGAATTGCCGATGACATTGTGGTGGTTGATTCCTTTTCAACCGACCACACCGAAGAAATTTGCAAAAAACTGGAAGTGAGGTTTATCACCCATGCTTTTGAAGGCCACATTGAGCAAAAAAATTGGGCAATTACCCAGGCCAGATTCCCCCATGTGCTTTCCCTGGATGCCGACGAAGCTTTGTCTGACGAACTCAGGGATTCAATTTTAATGGTTAAAAATGACTGGAAATACGAAGGCTACAGATTTAACCGCCTTACCAATTATTGCGGCAAGTGGATAAAACACACCGGATGGTATCCTGATAAAAAATTAAGATTGTGGGACAGCCGAAAAGGTTGTTGGACGGGAGAAAATCCACACGACAGGTATGAATTGACCGAGGGGTGCACTCAAGGTTATCTTAAAGGCGATCTTTATCATTATTCATATTACACAATTGAAGATCATATAAACCAGGTTAACAAGTTTACCAAAATTGCCGCCCTGGCAGCTTACAAAAAAGGAAAAAGAAGCAACATCCTTAAAATACTCATTAAACCACTGTGGAAATTTTTATATGACTATTTCGGACGGGCAGGTTTTGCAGATGGATATTACGGTTTTATAATCAGCATGATTTCTTCACACGCTACTTTTTTGAAATACGTGAAAATTAAGGAACTTCAAAAAAACAAATAATCAACCCGGTATGAAAATAAAATGGCAGACAGTGTCCGCCATTTATTTATATTCATTTGTAAAAAATTATACTTAGAAAACAATTAACCCAAATCAGAAACTCTTTCCAATTTTGTAAGATCAAGAATTTTTATTTTCCTTCCGTCAATTGTTATAATACCCTCACTCGCAAAGGTTGACAAAGTTCTTATAGCATTTGAAGTTGTCATATTCGACAAGTTGGCAATGTCTTCACGTGAAAGATAAACATTAATGGTAGAGCCATCTTCCTCAAACCCGTAAGTTTCTTTCAGAAATAACAGTGACTCAGCAAGTCTGCCCCTGATATGTTTCTGGGTAAGTGTAACAGTACGGCTATTTGAAAAGCCAAGTTCACTTGCCATTTTTTTGATAATCTTAAGGGTAAGTTCGGGATTTGTTTTCAGGATCTTCATCAGACTTTCCTTATCAATGACAAGAACTGAAGAGTCTTCAAGAGCTACCGAGGATGAATTGTAGTTTTCTTCAGCAAACAGTGCCCTATAACCAATAAAACCTCCGGGTTTCGCCATCCTGACAATCTGTTCGCGACCTCCGACTCCTTCCTTAAATATTTTTACCTTACCACTGGCCAAACAAAAAAGCCCGGTTGGCTTATCGCCTTCCTTAAAAATTATATCTCCTTTTCTGTAGAATTGGCAAAAATGATTCTTTTTTAAAATTTCTTTTTCCTTTTCATTCAAACTGAAAAAAACAGAATCATGGTTATCGATGCAATTTTCACAAATTTTATCTTTCTGAATCATAGTATCTTATCTTCAAAACGTGTTCTAAAACATCAAAGATAGATATTAATATTTAATTACAAAAAAAAATGCACTAATTTTACATGAAGACAATTTACATATCAGCAAATTCAATTAATCTGCCAATCTGCCAATCTGCTAATTTGCTAATTATTTTATTTTGCTTACAACCTTTTAGCAAAAAAAGTAGTCTATTAAAAAAAGTTTGATTTATCATCTTTTTTTATAATTTTGTATGGTATTAACTTAAATTTAAATTTAACATTATGAAGAAAATTACTCTTTTATTATTATTAGGACTCTTTGTATTTGTTTCTTCTGCTCAGAAACAATCTGCAAAAGACAATTTGCCTAAAGCTCAATTAAAGGCAACTGGTTTTAATACATCAAAAATGCATGCTCAGCCAACAAAATCTATCAAAGCAGGTGGAGATGTTCTCTATAGCTATGATTTTGCAGATGTTACCGGTTGGGAATTTGGAACAATTGGTGTTGGAACCAATGAATATCAGGTTGGTTCTCCCACAACCAACATGACAGATTATATGGGCGACCTCAGTGATCTTGTCAATGCAGACGAAACTCCATTTACTTCAGGCGATCCTATGTTATATGTTGATGGTATTACCTTTTTGTTAACAGGTGATTATCAGGAAACAAATACATTTGCTACAACACCTACCATGGATTTTAGTTCCGTTTCAGGCGTACTTGTAAAATGGAAACAGATTTTTAAAAAATATAATGGTGACGAGCCTTACCTTGAAATCAGTACCGATGGTGGTTTAACCTGGCCTACTTCATTGTTATTATTCCCTGAACTGACTGTTAATACATACGGCGAAAGGGATCATCAGATTAATATTACCGATTACGTTGCCGGTGAATCTAATGTTAAAGTAAGATTCCGTTGGTTCGGTCCGGAACTTGTTTCTGGCCAAGGAATGTATGGTAGCGGTTACGGATGGCAAATTGACGATGTTGAATTTATTGAAGCATACCAGTATGATGCAATATTACTCGACAACCAAATTCACATGGGTTACACCAATGGTGGTTATTTCTCAATGGTTCCAACCGACCAGATCATGTACGTTTCTTATGAAGGTATGGTGGTAAACAATGGTCTTCTCGACCTGTCAAATGTGACTTTGACCGCTGATGTTAATGAAGGATTATGGGTTGCTGACTCAACAGTTATTACCTGGGCTTCCGGATTAAATGATAGTTTTTCTGTTTTAGGTTTTATGCCTGATGCAGGCACACTTAATTATAGCGCAGTTTTAACATTAAGTTCAGATGAGGTTGATGAAGACGGCAGCAATAATGAATTAATTCCTGCAAACTTCCAACTTACAACAGGTGTTTATGCAAGAGATATTTCCTACGACCAATCTTCAGGTGTGGGCAACTATTCAGATGGTGCTGATGGAGACGTAATGGGTGTTAACTACTGGGTAGCTAATGATGCAACAATTAATTCTGTTGCCGTTTATATTGACCCTGCAACAACAGCCGGAACAACCTTGATCGGATATCTTTTTGACGCTGATAATAACGCAATTGTAACCACCGAAGAATTTGATATTACCACAGATTTAGCAGATAATGGCGGATGGGCCATTCTTCCTTTCATTGAAGAAGTTGGAGGCGAACTTAACATTTTAGCTGGTGATTATACCGCTGGTGTTGAATTTTATTTCGGAACTGACACTCTTGAAATTGGACAAGACAAATCAAATGAACATTACTGGAATATCGAAACTGCTTTGAGAATTGGTGATACCTGGTATTATATTTCTCAAATGCCAATGATCAGATTGAATCTTGAAGGTTATGATGCTGGTTTATATGTTAATTCAGAAATTGTTGAAAACAACATCTTTGGTGTTAATGTATATCCAAATCCTGCAAGCACTCAGGTTCAGATTTCTTACAAACTTAAAGACAATTCAAATGTTTCAATTGAAATTTTTGATATTACCGGAAAAAGTCTGATGAAAAAGAATGAAAACAGCAGAGTAGCTGGTGAAAACATTTCAACCATCAACACTTCTTCATTAAGCAATGGCGTTTACTATTGTGCTATTGTTGCTGGTGACTATAAAGTAACTAAAAAAGTTATTATTGCCAAGTAGTAATAATTTTTAAATAAAAAAAGGCTGTAAATTAAATTACAGCCTTTTTTTTGTCCGCTCTTATTGTATATTACTTCATAGTAACCACAATAAAGTTTTGGATGCCTTCAAAATCATCAGGATGAAACCAACTGTATTCTTTATCTCTTAACAACCATGAAATTTGTCTTTTAGCATATCGTCGTGAATTTCTTTTTATCAGATCTTTTGCTTCAGACAATGAAGTTTTTCCATCAAAATAATCAAACAGTTCGCGGTATCCGACTGTTTTTAATGCATAGGTCCCTTTTAAAGAAAAAACTTCACTTGCTTCATCAACCAGACCCGAATCAAACATTTGATCAACCCTCAGATCAATTCTCCTGTAAAGTTCATTTCTATCCCTGTTTAGAGCTATTTTTACAATATCAAAAGGCCTTATCTTTTTAGTTTCTTTTCTGAATGAAGAATATGGCTTTCCCGTTTGCAAACTAACTTCAAGCGCTCTTAAAATTCTTTGTCCGTTTTTCAGATCAATGAAATTATATGATTCAGGATCTAAAATTTTAAGTTCAAATCGAAGGCTTTCCAATCCCTCTTCATTCATCCTTTTTATCAATCCTTCCCTAAGGTCCATATCAACATCCGGAATATCATCAATGCCATTACATACTGCATCAATGTACATTCCTGATCCTCCGGTCATCAAAACAGAATTATGATTTTTAAAAAGTTTTTCGAGCAAAGAAAGCGTATCAGTTTCAAACATAAATGCATTATAGTAATCGCACACCGATATATGTCTTATAAAATGATGCGGAACGATTTTCAGCTGTTCATCTGAGGGCACCGCTGTACCAATTTTCAGTTCTCTGAAAAACTGTCTTGAATCACATGAAATAATTTCGGTATCCAGTATCCTGGCAATTTCAATGCTCAGATCTGTTTTGCCCACGCCTGTCGGACCAGTTATTATGATTAGCCTGTTTTTCAAATTTTATTGGTAATTACAAATCTCCAGGGTTTATTCTTCCAATATTCGCCTGAATAGTCAATCCCAATTCTCGGGTGACTTGTATATTCATATTTTTCATTCCCGTCTTCAACAAAAAGTCTTTTTGAAGACACCAGATTTTCTCCATAAAATGATTTGTCAATACCCAGTTCACGTGCAGCTCTTCCCGGACCTTCAAAACCCTTCACACTTCTGATTAATACTGCCTGAGGATGATCATTTATCGAAACCACAAAGTTTAGCATCCAGTGCATTCCGTATATCAGATAAACATAACACACCCCACCCTCATGGTACATTACTTCTGTCCTGGCAGTTCTTCCCTTACAGGCATGGCATGCAAGATCCTCTTCTCCCCGATAAGCTTCTGTTTCAGTGATAACGTATTCCTTTTGCTCGCCCGATGGGAACAGTCTGATAATTTTCTTTCCAATTAAATCCGGAGCGACATCCAAAACATCTCTTAAAAAAAAATCCCGGCCGATTCTCATTAATACTCAGTTTTATCTGTTTTTTCATCCCAGTTTTTAAAAGCTTCAATAGCCGACTGGTGTATTACTTTTACAGTTGGGATTTTCCTTTTTTCGGCAGGAATTTTCATCTCATCATAAATAAATGAATCGTCAAACCCGATATTGCGGGCATCAGTCTTCGTATTGGCAAAATATATTTTATCAATTCTTGCCCAATAAATTGCACCCAGGCACATTGGACATGGCTCACATGAACTGTAAATTTCGCATCCCGAAAGATCAAAATTATTAAGTTTTCCTGAAGCTTCCCTGATGGCAGTTACCTCAGCATGGCAGGTAGGATCGTTCAGCATGGTTACCATATTTACCCCCCTGGCTATAATCTTTCCGTTTTTTACAATCACTGCCCCAAACGGACCGCCGCCCTTCTTAACATTTTCAACAGACAGACGAACTGCTTCATCCATGAATTTTTCGTTATAATTTTCCATAGTATGCAAATAGGTTATAAACGATGGTTGTCTTTTTTCCCAAAGACAAATATAGAATAAAGATATGAAAAGAATGCAACTCCGGCCTGACCTTCAAGTGTATCTTCATTAAGCATTGACAAAATTGCAATCACAATAAAGACCAAGAAAAAATAGTCTTTGTACTTTCTTTCGGTTACAACAGGAGCCATCAAGGCAAAAATACAAATCAGAAACCCAATGAGGCCGAAAGCAATCCAAAATGTAACAAACTGATTATGTGCTCGCAAGCGAAATTTTTCTTTTAAACTGCTCCCCATTTTTTCATATTCAGTTTTAAAAGCAATTTTAAGATCGCCGGTACCCACACCGATCCAAAAATTTGTATATATAATATTGCGTGAAGCTTTTAAATATTCAAGTCTTTGTGTAATTGAATGGCCATCGGGTGATCCACCTCTCATATATGCATCGATTTGCCAGATAACCTGATAAACCCTTGCATTCAAACTTAAGGGATCGGGATACTTATAATTAGCCACTCCGTTTTCAACGTTTTTTATATCCTGTTCAGAAAGACTTCTTACAGAAACCCCGTCCTTTTTCAAACCCAAAGAGGTGAGATATCTGATCAGAGTAAATTTTAAGTCACCCGAATTGAGATCCTTACCATCATAATCAAGTTTGCTTCTTTTATTCCAGGCAGGTCTCATCTCATCCTCACACAAGTATATATCAACATAATGACCATTTTCAATACGATATGGGTTTATTTCCCTCAGGTAAACATTTCCCTCATCGGTAAGGCTGTCAAGTTTTGACAAATCCTCGGTTATTTCGGTTTCATAAAAATCATCCAGTCGATTTTTCAGATATAACCCGGGAATCATGGGAATGGCTAATAAAAGCAAGAGGAGAAGCAGTTGTATTATTCTTGATTTTTGTTTTGAAGTAAGTATGAGAATAATCATAAAACCGGTAAAAAAAAGCACAAAAAATCCGGTGAATGATTTCAGGATAAAAAGAAATATAAACAGCCACAGGGCAGCAATAATAACAAACAATTTCTCACGCTGAGGCAGACCGGTATTCTTTTTCAAAGCCAGATAAAGAAGAGCAAAAAAGGAAAAGTTAATGATAAGAGAAAACCTGATGTGCGACATAAAAACAGAAATATCGCGGGTATCATAAATTACTTTTCCTGAAAGACCGGTATAATACCAGATTGAAACCATAGAAGCGACGATACATCCCACAGTGAGAGCGTAAATAACACGGCGAATATCATTAAAGTCCAGACTAACAGAAGTTCCAACAACCAGAGGCAGAAAAAACAACGGTAGTTTCACCTTAATATCATTAAACGCATAATTAAAGTCATTGGTATTAAAAAGCCAAATGAGGTGGATTACAAACAAAAGAAGAAAAATTAAGATGCCTTTTCTTTCAGAAAGTACTTTCATTTTTTTTCTAAAACTCCCCCCAATGATCCAGTTAACAACAATCAGAACCAGATTAACGGTAGTAATAAAATTAGACAGGGGCAATACGATGGCAAAAACCGTAAGGCAAATGATGTAAATCCTGTCGTGTAATTTCTCAGAATAAAGATTCATGCCACAAAGGTATAAAATGAAACAGAATTTATGAGTTTTGAATTCGAAAAATGGTAAATTTGACCAGTATCCCGATTATTTTTAAAAATTAATTACAAATATCTTGTTTGTTTCAGAAAAATAATTGTATTTTTGCAGTCCCAATTTTGGGTGTATACATATATTAATCAATTAATAAAGCAAAAAAGTGGATACATTAAGTTACAAAACAGTATCGGCTAAAAAGGAAACTGTAGTTAAGGAATGGGTTGTGGTTGACGCAAAAAATCAGATCCTTGGAAGGCTTGCAGCAGAAGTTGCAATGATATTAAGAGGCAAACGCAAAACCAGTTACACTCCCCATTGTGATTGTGGAGATAATGTAATTATCATCAATGCTGCCAAGGTTCGTTTAACCGGTCATAAAATGACTGAAAAGGAATATGTTTCTCATTCAGGATACCCCGGCGGTCAAAAGTTTATTACCCCTGAGGCTCTTTTAAAGAAAAAGCCCACTGCAGTTGTTGAAAAGGCAGTAAAAGGTATGCTTCCAAAAACCAAGCTAGGCAGTCAGATGTTCAGAAACCTTTATGTATATGGAGGAACAGAGCATCCGCATGAAGGACAGAAACCAAAAGAAATAAAATTTTAAAGAATTTAATATACAGTTATGGAAGTTATTAACGCTATTGGCAGAAGAAAATCAGCGATTGCAAGGGTTTATTTATCTGAAGGCAAAGGAAATATTACCGTAAACAAAAGGGATTATAAATCCTATTTTCCATCAGATTTACTTCACTATGTAGTTGAACAGCCGCTTAACGTTCTGAAAGTAAAAGACAAATACGATATAAAAGTAAATCTTACCGGTGGTGGTATTACAGGACAGGCCGAAGCGCTTCGTCTTGCAATAGCAAGAGCACTTGTAAAAATAAGTGCAGAAAACAAACCTCCTTTAAAAGCAGAAGGTTTCATGACCCGTGATCCACGCGAAGTTGAGCGTAAGAAGCCGGGCCGTCCCAAAGCTCGTAAGAGATTCCAGTTTAGTAAACGATAAGTCTACACTATATTGTTTAGTATCTAAATTGTTAAGACTTCCGGCTTGCCGGGACTACTTAACAATTGTTTTTTTAAGAATGTAAACAAAAACTAAAAAAAAATGCCAAGAAGAAATTTTGACGAATTACTCGAAGCAGGTGTACATTTTGGTCACCTGAAAAGAAAATGGAACCCAGCAATGGCTCCTTACATTTTTATGGAACGTAATGGTATTCACATTATTGACCTCCATAAAACTGTTGTTAAACTTGATGAAGCTGCAAATGCACTCAAGCAAATTGCAAAATCAGGAAGAAAAATCCTGTTTGTTGCTACAAAAAAACAGGCCAAACAAATTGTTGCCGATAAAGTTAAGGAAATCAACATGCCCTATGTTACTGAAAGATGGCCAGGTGGTATGCTTACAAATTTCCCCACAATCCGTAAAGCTGTTAAGAAAATGACTTCCATCGACAAAATGGAAACCGACGGAACTTTCGACAACCTTGCAAAAAGAGAAAAACTCCAGATTACCCGTCAGCGTGCAAAACTGGAAAAAACCCTTGGAAGTATTATTGATCTTACCAGACTTCCTGCAGCGATTTTTGTTGTTGATGTATCAAAAGAACATATTGCAGTTAGGGAAGCCCGCAGACTCAGTATTCCAATTTTCGGAGTAGTTGACACAAATTCTGATCCCAACCCAATTGATTTTGTAATCCCGGCTAACGACGATGCTTCAAAATCAATCTCCATTATTATCGATACCGTATCTGATGCTATTAAAGAAGGACTTTCTGAAAGAAGGTCTGAAAAAGAAAAAGAAGCTCCGGCTCACGAGAAAAAAGCACCAAGAAAAGAATTTAAAAAAGAAGTAAAAAATAAAGACATAACTGTCGTTATTGAAGAACCTGAAGAAATTCTTGAAGTTGTACCACAGGCTCCGCTAAAAAAAGTCACCACAGCTAAAAAAGCTCCGGCTAAAAAAGCCCCTGTAAAGAAAAATGATGAAGAATAGTCTTTGGATTGATTCCGACAATTAATTAAAAATTTAAAGTTATTATCATGAGTGAAATAAAAGCTGCGGATGTTAGTAAACTCCGCAATATGACAGGCGCAGGAATGATGGACTGCAAAAAAGCTCTCGTTGAAGCAAACGGCGACTTCGAAGCTGCTACTGACATTATCAGAAAAAGAGGCCAGGCTTTGGCTAACAAACGTGCCGACAGAGAAGCTTCTCAAGGTGTTGTTCTTGCTAAAACCAATGCTGATGCCACTAAAGGAACTATGATTGTTCTTAATTGCGAAACTGATTTTGTTGCAAAAAATGTTGACTTTGTAAATTTCGCCAAAACAATCCTTGACCTCGCCATTGAAAAAAGTCCGGCCAACCTTGATGAGTTAAAAGCTCTTCAGATTAACGGAAGAACAATTGCTGATCAGGTTAATGACCAAACAGGTAAAATCGGAGAAAAAATTGACCTTTCATTTTTCGACTTCATTTCAGCTAATCAGGTTAACGTATACATTCACCAGGGCAATTTGATTGCCACCATGGTTGGATTAAATAAAGTTGTTGATCCTCAGGTTAGTCGTGATGTTGCCATGCAAGCGGCTGCAATGTATCCCATTGCCATCGATAAAGACGATGTTCCTCAGAAAGTTATCGACAAGGAACTTGAAATTGGAAAAGAACAGGCTCGTCAGGAAGGAAAACCCGAAGAAATGCTTGAGAAAATCGCAATCGGAAAACTGAACAAATTTTACAAAGACAGCACTTTGTTAAATCAGGATTTTGTGAAAGATTCAAAAATGACAGTAAAACAATATTTGCAGTCAATTGACAAAGATCTTACCGTTACAGTTTTTAAATATTACTCATTGAAACAGTAATTAGTTTTGATATTATAAATGAAAAGGGAGGATTATATTCTCCCTTTTTTTATTTTTGCATGACATTTTAAGCAAAACAAAATGAAATACAAACGGATTCTTCTAAAACTTTCAGGTGAAGCCCTCATGGGTGACCAAAAATATGGTATTGACAGCAAAATGCTCACAGATTACGCTATTCAGATAAAGGAAATTCATGAAATGGGTGTTGAAATCGCTATTGTGATCGGTGGGGGAAATATTTTCAGGGGACTCTCAGGCATCAATAAAGGTTTTGACAGAGTAAAAGGCGACTCTATGGGGATGCTGGCTACCATTATTAACAGTATTGCCCTGCAATCGGCTCTTGAAAACGAAAATGTAAAAGCACGGGTACTTACTGCCATCAGAATGGAACCGGTAGGTGAATTTTACTCCAAACAAAAAGCTGTTGATTTGTTGCAGCAAAAGGAAATTGTTATCATAGCCGGAGGTACCGGAAATCCTTTCTTTACCACTGATACTGCATCTTCTTTAAGATCAGTTGAAATTGAAGCTGAGGTGTTTCTTAAAGGAACCAGGGTTGACGGTGTCTATACTGCTGATCCCGAAAAGGATCCCAAAGCTGTTAAATTTGAAGAAATCACTTTTGATGAGGTATATAAACGCGGACTAAACGTTATGGACCTTACTGCTTTTACCATGTGCAAGGAAAATAATATGCCTGTACTGGTTTTTGATATGAATAAAAACGGCAACCTTAAAAAAATAATTTTAGGCGAAAAAGTTGGAACTTTGGTTAAGAATTAAATATCTTTATCAATTGAATCGCTAAACATTTTTAATAAAAAAATCATGGACGAAGAATTGCAATTATTTCTTGATGACTGTAAAGAAAGAATGAATGGCTCGGTGAAACACCTGGAAAATGAATTAACAAAAATCAGGGCAGGCAAAGCAAGCCCAAGTATGCTTGACGGAATTTTCATTGACTTCTACGGAGTCAGGACTCCCCTTGCCCAAGCCTCAACACTTCATACCCCCGATCCAAAAACCCTGATTATTCAGCCATGGGACAGAAACATGATTGATCCTATTGAAAAAGCAATTATGGCTGCCAATATCGGCATGACTCCGGTAAACAATGGAGAGGTAATCAGACTTGTTGTTCCGGCACTTACCGAAGAAAGAAGACGTGACCTTGTCAAAAAAGTTAAAAATGAAGGTGAAAATGCACGTGTTGCAATTCGCAACATACGCCGTGAAACAAATGATGAAATCAAAAAACTGAAAAAAGACGGCCTTTCAGAGGATACAGCAAAAAATTCAGAAACCGAAGTACAGAAAATGACTGATGACTACATTAAAAAAGTTGACCTTGTTCTTGAAAAGAAAGAACAGGAAATAATGAAAATATAAAAAAATCCGCCTTTCGGCGGATTTTTTATTTTAACCTGGCCGCCTGCACATGCATCCAGTCGTAATTTTTTGCTCTTCCCAAGCTTACCCAGCCCTCATCTTCCCATATTTTCCACCACTCATTATAATCGGGTTTTGCAAATGAAGCTTTTTCTTTGTTCCATTTTAACTGGTTATTTACCGGGTCGTAATCAATGGCAATTCCCCAACTGTGCATAGAGTAATCGGTGCCTCCACGCATTTGTCTCACTGATAAACAACCTCCCCAAACATCCAGTTTGAGACGCGAAATTTCTTCCTGCCCGTAATGTTCCAAAACCCGGGTTAAAACTCTAAACAAACTATCATGTACTTTTTCATGACATGAAAAACTGCTTATTTTTTTGCTTAATTCCCAAGAAAGATAATTCGGATATGGTAATTGAATCTTTGTTTGATTTGTACCCACTTCGCCATAAAAAGCAACCAGATCCTTATAATTTTGCAAAGGGAAAATGGTTTTTTCCGGAAGTGAAACAACAGCATTCTCAGTATCATTTCTCCATGGTTCAGGAATTTTTCCTGTTTCAGTCAGATGAACAAGTTTTTCATAGGCATCCTGTGTTTTTGGCCCGAGCAATCCATCAACCACTCCGGTTTCAATGCTATTCTCTTTGCACAATAACTGAATAAAGGCTATTATCTTTCTTTCAGGCTCCCATGTAATTTCAATACCAGATACCTTTGAGAGTGCCGCAATGGTTTTCGAACCAATTAATCCATCAGCACTTCCAGCATTTAATCCTTTATTATTCAATTGCTTTTGAGCAAATATGATCAATTCTTTCATACCAATAATTGTTTTGTTAAATGTAAATGAAGTACTCATCATTTCCAAATATTTATTCAAATGTTGAAAAACTTACATACATTTTTTCAAATGATGGTTAAAACCTCTACTTTTGATTTAAAAATAAACCCACATAAATAAAAGAAATGGAAAATAAAGACCTGGGATTTAACTCTAAACTGATACACGCCGGTGATTTTCATGATGAACTTGGATCTGCCGTAACCCCTATTTACCAAACCTCTACATTCAGGTTCCGGGATGCACAGCATGGTGCCAACTGTTTTGCAGGAAAAGATAAAGGATATATCTATACCAGAATTGGAAACCCCACAATCGATGCTCTCGAAAACAAGCTTGCTGCACTTGAAAACGGGTACAGAGGAATTGTACTTTCATCAGGAATGGCTGCTGTTACAGCGGTTTACATGACTTTACTCGATAAACATGCACACGTTGTCAGTACCGATGCTGTTTATGGGCCAAGCCGGGCTGTCCTGAATTCACATTTTGAGAAATTCGGGGTAAAAAGCACCTTCATTGATACCTCAAAAATTGAAAACATTGAAAATTCAATTAATTTGAGTACCAAACTCATTTATATTGAAACACCCACCAATCCTACCATTCAACTTACTGACCTGAAAAAAGTGGTAGAAGTTGCCAAAAAGAACGGCATTATTACCTGCGTTGACAACACATTCTGTAGTCCGTACCTTCAAAATCCCCTGGATTTCGGAATCGACATAGTAGTGCATTCCATGACAAAATTTATTAATGGCCATGCTGATATAGTAGGCGGAGCAATTATTGCCAAAGATCCGGATTTGTACGCCCAATTGAGAAAAACTATGGTTTATATGGGGGGGAACATGGATCCGCATCAGGCCTATATGGTGAGCCGCGGATTAAAAACACTGGCTTTAAGAATGGAGAGATCTGAACAAAATGCCATGAAAGTTGCAGAACATCTTGAAAAACACCCGAAAATCAGCTGGATCAAATACCCGGGATTAAAGTCGTATCCACAGTACGAATTGGCTAAAACCCAAATGAAAGGATTCGGTTCCATGATTTCCTTTGGAGTTAAAGGCGATGTTAATGCTGGTGCAACATTGATGAACAGCGTTAAACTTGCTACATTGGCCGTTTCTTTGGGCGGAGTTGAAACATTGATTCAGCATCCCGCATCAATGACTCATGCTGGTGTTAGCAAAGAGCAAAAATTGGCTGCCGGAATTACCGATGATCTGGTTAGATTCTCAGTTGGAATCGAAGATGTGGAAGATATCATTGCAGATCTGGATCAGGCGCTGGCGAATGTGTAAAGACAAATTATTTTGTATTTTTGAAAAATCATTTCAACAGGTAGAGACGCAATATTTTGCGTCTCTAATAAATTAAATTTGGACAATATATTTCAGAGACGCAATATTTTGCGTCTCTGCACATTAATAATAAAAAATTATGAATTTTATAGAAGAATTACGCTGGAGAGGAATGATTCACGACATCATGCCCGGAACAGAGGAACAGATGAAAAAAGAAATGACATCTGGATACATTGGGTTTGATCCCACAGCTGATTCATTGCATATTGGCAGTCTGGTTCAGATTATGATTCTGGTACACCTGCAAAAAAGCGGTCATAAACCATTTGCCCTGGTTGGAGGAGCTACAGGTATGGTTGGTGATCCATCAGGAAAATCAAAGGAAAGAAATCTTCTAACCAGAGAGATTATCGAAGCCAATCTAAACGGAGTAAAAAAACAACTTGAAAAATTTCTCGATTTTAACTGCGGGGCAAATTCTGCTGAAATAGTTGATAACTACCAGTGGTTTGAAAACTTTTCCTTTCTAGATTTCATCAGAGATGTAGGCAAACACATTACCGTAAATTATATGATGTCGAAAGATTCTGTTCAAAAAAGACTTGAATCCGGAATGTCGTTTACGGAATTTAGCTACCAGCTTGTTCAGGGTTATGATTTTTACTGGCTTTACAAAAATAAAAACTGCAAACTTCAACTGGGAGGATCAGACCAGTGGGGAAATATTGTTACTGGCACTGAACTAATCAGAAGAAAAGACGGTGGTGAAGCTTTTGCCGTTACATCGCCATTGATTAAAAAAGCCGACGGAAGTAAATTCGGAAAAACTGAGGAAGGAAATATCTGGCTTGATAAGGACAGAACATCTCCATATAAATTTTATCAGTATTGGATCAATTCAGCTGATGATGATGTTAAAAATTACATACGGATTTTCACCCTCAAAACAAAAGAAGAAATTGATGCATTAATTGAAACTCATGATAAAGAGCCTCACATGAGAATTCTGCAGAAAGAACTTGCAAAAGAGGTAACTACCATGGTTCACTCCAAAGAAGATTACGAGTCAGCTCTTGAAGCCAGCGAAATTCTTTTTGGAAAAGGCACAACTGAAACACTAAGCAAAATAGATGAAAGTACCTTTTTGTCTATTTTCGAAGGTGTTCCTGTTTTTGACATCGAATTCAACTCACTCAGATCAGGCATCAACATCCTTGACTTGCTGACCGAAAAAGCATCGGTATTTCCATCAAAAGGTGAACTTAGAAGAACCATTCAGGGCGGAGGAGTTAATCTCAACAAACAAAAAATTGAATCTGCCGAAATGACTGTCAATGAAACGTTTCTGATGAACAAGAAATATATGTTGGTTCAAAAAGGAAAAAAGAACAATTTCATTATCAGAGCCATTTAAAAGGATATTTTATATTTTTTGCATGAATTTGTCCCGCACAGCATTGCAGTTCAGATATTTTTTCTATTTTTGATGCTCTTTTTTTTATGACTGAAAACAAGCAAAATAAAGATTTTAATTTTGATTCAGGCAAGTTACTGGATGTGATCAGGGAGAATTTTAAGCCCATTCTCATTATTACAGCACTTGGATTCGTTATTTCATTAGTAGTTTCCCTGTTGATTGAGCCGAAATATAAATCTACCGTTGTTTTGTTTCCTGCTTCCTCCAGTTCAGTTTCGCAATCCCTGCTTACTGCCAATTATGTTGAAAAGGAAATACTTAAATTTGGTGAGGAAGAAGAAGTTGAGCAAATGCTTCAGGTGCTTGAGTCAAATTACATCCGTGATCGGATTATCGAAAAGTACAACCTGATGGATCATTACAACATCACTCCGGGATTAAAATTCAGCCGGTCAAATCTTGTTGATGAATATTACGACAACATTTCATTTATAAGGACAGAGTTCAATTCAATTGAAATTGAGGTATACGATACTGATCCGAAATTTGCATCCAATATTGCCAACGATATTGGAAATCTGCTCGATTCGGTTATGAATGATATGCAAAAGGAACGGTCAGAAAAAGCCCTTGCAATTGTTGAGAATGAATTCAAAAATCTGAAAAATTACATCAATGAACTAAAGGATTCATTAAAATATATTCAAATGATGGGTATTCATGATTATGAAACCCAGGCTGAAGCAATTAACAACGGATATGTTGAAGCGGTAATAAAAAATGATCAGAAAAGCATCGAAATTTTCAAAAAAGATAAGGAAATTCTTTCGAAATATGGCGGAACCTATACTTTTCTCAGGGACTTGTTGCAATACGAAGCTAAAAGGCTCAGCGATCTTGAAGCCAAGCTGTCTGAAGCTAAACTTGACGTCAAATCTGATCTTACCCACAGATATATTGTAAACAACGCCGAGCCGGCTGAAAAAAAATCTTATCCGGTTATCTGGCTCATTGTGGTAATGTCAACCATAGGATCTTTTATTTTTGCATTGTTCCTGTTTGTTCTTTTCAGGGACTTTTTTAAAAAAAAAATCCATTTGTAATCAAACCAATTGATTTTAAGATTAAAAATGA
Organism: Bacteroidetes bacterium GWF2_38_335; assembly: GCA_001769535.1. Lineage (GTDB taxonomy): Bacteria > Bacteroidota > Bacteroidia > Bacteroidales > GWF2-38-335 > GWF2-38-335. Next base: position 23,771 of record MEOH01000005.1, on the reverse strand, counting down.
ACATCTAATATTATTTAACTACGATAACATGGAAAATTACTTCAGAAACAAGAATTTTATACTGCTGATCAGTAAATGGAAATACCATCTTATTGTTATTGCTGTTATTGCAGCAGTATCTGCTTACGCAGCAACATTCCTGATTTCAAAGAAATATGAATCCTTTGCTGTTGTATATCCTGCAAATGTTTTGCCGGTTTCTGAAGAATCTGAAACTGAGCAGATGCTGGAGATTATTCAATCTCAGGACATACGCGACAAGGTTTTCAATGATTTTAAGCTTATCGAACATTATGAAATTGATACAAACAGTGAGGGCTGGTATACCGCCCTTAATAATGAATTTGAAAGCAATGTTTCGTTTACCAAAACTGAAAACGAAGCAGTAAAAATCAACGTTATTGATGAAGATCCAAAAACAGCTTGTCTGATTGTCGACTCAATTATCAGTTATTATAATCAGAAAGTTAAATCACTCCATGGTTCCAAATCATTCGAAGCAATGTTAACCTGGAAAAATGAAGTGAATAAAAAGAAAAACGAAATCGACTCCTTAAAAGCAAAATTATTGAGTTACCAGAAAGAATATGGGATGCTGAATTTTGATATTCAGGTTGAAAAATACATGGAAGCGATCCTTCAGGGAAGAGCTACCCCTGAATCTAAGGATTGGATCACAAATGCAGAAATAGTTAAAAATGACTATCTCGAAACCGATTCACTATTATGGGAATCAGCCAATATGTATTACGAAAACAAAAAGACCTATGAAGGACATGTAAGGGATTACAAAAAACATGTAACTTATACACATGTAATTACTTCACCATACATTGCCGATAAAAATTCGTATCCCAAAAGACTGGTCTATGTTATTTTTGCTATACTCGGATCACTTGTATTAAGCATTCTGGTTTTAAGCTTTATCGAAAGTAAAAAGCAATCAAAATAACCGGTTTTGTCTGAAAAGAAAAATATCATTTGGATTTATGTTATTTCGGTACTTTTTGTATTGATAAATGCTGTGTTTATTGCCCAGGAACAATTCCTGTTTGCATTACTGCCTTTGGGACTTGTTGCCTTGCTATTTTCACTTTTCGCCCTGGATAAACTCATTCTGATTCTTGTTTTTCTTACCCCATTTTCAGTTTCGCTCAGCTACATCATGCCGGGGCAAAGTTTCGACATGTTTTTGCCCACCGAACCCATTTTGCTGGTTGTTTTGCTGATTTTTATTATAAAACTTATCCTGGAAAATAATTTTGACCGCAAAATTTTGAACCACCCTGTTTCCTGGGCAATATATTTCAACTTGTTTTGGATGTTCATTACTTGCATATCAAGCACTTATCCATCTGTCTCATTCAAATATCTTCTTGTCAGGATGTGGTTTCTGGCTTCATTTTATTTTCTGGCTACCCAACTCTTTAAGGATTTTAAAAACATTAACAGGTATATCTGGCTGTATGTGATTTCATTATGCATTGTTATTATTTATACGCTTGCTCGTCATTCCAGCTATGGTTTTTTTGATCAGGAAAAAGCTAATGTGGTTATGATTCCGTTCTTCAAAGACCACACAATCTACGGAGCTATTTTAGGAATGTTTGTACCCATTTTGGCAGGTTTTGCGTTGAACAGCTGGTACTATTCAGCCAGAATAAGATTGCTGATTATATCTGCAACCGTACTCATCCTTGCTGCCATAATTTTTTCATATACCCGTGCTGCGTGGATCAGTGTTGCCGCTGCTTTTGCTTTGTGGGCGGTGATGAAACTCCGAATAAAGTATTATTTTGTTCTGACTGGTTTGGTAACGATAGTTTCTCTATATTTTGTATTTGAGACACAAATCATCATGGAATTGGAGCAGAACAGACAGGATTCTTCCAAAAACCTGACCGAGCACATGCAATCTATATCCAATGTGTCATCGGATGCTTCAAACCTTGAAAGAATCAACCGCTGGAAATCGGCAATCAGGATGTTTAATGAAAAACCACTGATGGGATGGGGTCCGGGCACATATCAATTCAACTATGCAGCGTTTCAGTCGAGCAATGAAAAAACCATAATCAGCACCAATGCCGGTGACATGGGAAATGCTCATAGCGAATATATTGGTCCGCTTTCTGAATCGGGAGTTCTGGGAATGCTTTCTGTATTACTGATCATAGGGACTGCTATTTATACCGCACTCAAGCTTTATTCATACACCAAGGACAGAAAGATTAAATTCATTTCCATGATTTTATTATTGAGTCTGACCACATATTTTCTGCATGGATTTTTAAATAACTTCCTTGATACTGATAAAGCATCAGCACCTTTCTGGGGTTTTATCGGAATACTTGTAGCCATGGATGTCTATCACAATAAAAAGGAAAAAACAGATTCTGATCATGAAAAAGTGGGTACTTAAAGCAATCGTTCAGAAAATAATTTCATGGCTGCCATTTAGCAATAAAATCAATTACTTTTTTCAAAAGCATATTACTAAAGGAGTTACACTTACCAATGAATTATTTGAAGCAAAATTAGTACAGGCAGAAAAACATCTTGGTTATTATCGTGTGCTAAATATAAATAAGGGGGAGGTAAATTCAACTCTTGAACTTGGAACCGGTTGGTTTCCTGTTATACCTGTTTGCATGTTTTTAGCCGGAGCGGACAGAATAATCACTGTGGACATTTCAAACCTTATCAAAGAAAAAAATCTAAATATTACCATTGAAAAATTTATTGAATATTTTTCTAATGGTAAACTTCAGAAGCTTTTTCCGAAAGTTATTTTAAGCAGGTTTGAATTGATAAAGTCAACATACGAAGAAACCAAAAGCGGCCAGCAAACATTGCAAAAATTAAATATTCAGACACTTATATGTGACGCCAGAAAACTTCCAATCAGTGAAAGCCAAATAGATCTGATCACCTCAAACAACACATTCGAGCATATTTATCCTTCAATTTTAATTGATATTCTCTCTGAATTTAAAAGAGTGTCTAAACCCGGGGGTGTGCAGAGTCATTTTATAGATATGTCTGATCATTTTGCTCACCTTGATAAATCAATTACCATATATAATTTTCTGAGATTTTCGGATAAACGATGGAAATTCATTGATAACAATGTCCAGCCTCAGAACAGACTTAGAATTTCAGATTACCGGAAATTATACAACGAACTTGAAATTCCCATTAATGAGGAAGAAATTCTTCCATATGATATTTCAAAACTGGAAAAAATTAAACTCAACAAAAAATATCAGGGAATATCAACTGAAATTCTTGCAGTCAGCCATGCCCATCTGGCTTCATTAATGAACTAAAGAAATTCTATTCCTATTAGTGAAATATCATCGAAGTAAGTTTTTTCCCCTTTATGGTTTTCAACTTTTTTGACAATATCCACGACTATTTTACCAATGCTTTTTTTGTTTGAAATACAGTTTTCTATTTCCTTAGTTCCAAACTCAATATTGTCGAAATTTTCGGTTTCGACCAACCCGTCGGTATAACAAAGCAGTTTGGTAGTGGGGGCAATTTTTATTTCACCAACTTTTATGGAGGGAATTTTTTCTAGCATACCCAATCCGATACATCCATCCTGCAAAAAGCTGATTTTTTTTGTCTGAGGATCGTACATTACAGGAGGATTATGTCCGGCATTTATATAGGTAAGCACCTTAGTCAGATAATTATATTTTCCCACAAAAAGAGTAATAAACTTTTCCCCTTTTGCATTCAAGGTCACAGTGTGGTTGAGCTTATAAACAAGGTCCGAGAGGTTTGTATCCTGACTGAACATAGCCCTTAAACTGGCCTGAAAATTTGACATCAGAAAAGCTGCTGATATTCCTTTACCAGAAACATCAGCTATGCAAAATCCATATTCGTTTTCACTTAATTCAAGAAAATCATAATAGTCCCCTCCCACCTCAAAATGCGGGTTATAATAAACCGAAACAGAGATTTTTTCGTTTTTCGGGAGGGTTGAAGCATCCGGAATCAGCATGGCCTGCATTTTTGATGCCAGTTCAAGTTCCCTTTTGATCCTTGCCTGTCGGAGATTTTCCTTAAACAATCTTTTGTTTTCTATGGATACGATAATAACATTTGTGAGTGTTTGCACAAAATGCAAGTGTTTGATTGTCGGACTGATTCCATCGCGTTCCTCATCAATATCGCCGATCAAAACATAAGCCAGGGGAATATCTTTGTGATAAACGGGTACAATTACATCAAACCCATGAAGTCTTTTTCTGTCTACTGTCGATGAAAGAATAGAGATATCGGTGTACTGAAGCAAATCCCTTTCAACTTTAATTTTGCTGAATGACTCACCCAAAATACCAGATGCAAGGCGACATTCCCATTTTTCATTGAAGCTAAAAAGTAATACCCTTCCGATATTTAGTTCACTTCGTAAAATTCTTTCGTATTTTTTTAGGAGGTCTTCAGTTGACTGATTATCATTGATGGCCTGGGTAATATTCAGCAGGGTTTTCAATTTGTAGTTTGAAAGCTGAAGTCGTTTTAAAGAGGCTCTATTTTCTTTCATATACCAAACTATTATTCCTGATTAAAATTAAGTCTCTTAAAGATAATTCTTATTTGACAAAAACAAAAAAAGCTAAGAAAAATCTTAGCTTTTGTAATTTATTTTTTAACGCGTTCGGCGTATGAATTGTCTCTGGTATCGATTTTTATTCGGTCGCCAACCTGAATAAAGAGTGGCACCCTGATTTCCATTCCGGTTTCAATAGTAGCCGCCTTAAGCGCTGAAGATGAGGCTGTATCACCTCTTAATCCCGGCTCGGTATAAGTAATTTCCATTTCAACAAAAGGAGGTAAATCGCATGAGAGCGGAGTCTCAGTATCGGCATGATAAACGATTTCAACATTCATTCCTTCTTTAAGCAAGAGTGGCTTTTCAATTAGATTTTTGGGTATGCTAACCTGCTCGAAAGTTTCAACATGCATAAAATTATAACCCATATCATCAAGATATAAAAACTGATGGGGCCTTCTTTCCACGCGGGCTACATTAATTTTTACACCTGCAGTAAAAGTGTGTTCAATTACTTTTCCGTTGGTAAGGCTTTTCATCTTAGTTCTGACGAATGCTCCTCCCTTTCCGGGTTTCACATGCTGAAATTCAACGATTGTATACAGGTCATTATTAAAATCCATGCATAAACCATTTTTAAAATCTGCTGTTGTTGCCATAAAAAAATTCTATTGTTGTTTTTCAATGGCTGCAAAATTATACAAATCATTAAAATAACATATAATCCAATTGGTTTTTTTTGCAGAATAAACAGATTATTCCATGTATAGACAAAAAAACCCGATGATGAGAGCCACCACCGGGTTAAATATTGGTTACGCGTATTGTTTTATTTTAAAATGTCCTCTTTAGCCAACTCGTGCTTTAAACCTGAGTAAACAATGAGGTCGCACTTGAATGAACCCACCAAAAAATCCACCTGCACCCTGATTGGTATTTTGTTTTTATCGGCAGAGATGTAGAATGTCAAGTCGCCTTCAGCATCGTCAAAAACTCCGCCTGTTTCAACAATCGGGACCATTTTCATGCATTTAAAAGTTCCGATTTTTGTTTTCACACTTTCGATACCTTTGAATTTTAGTTCCAGTGGATATACTTTATCCTCAAAGTAGGTTTCCAATTTAATTTTTTCTCCAACTTTCATGCTGTTCAGGTCGTATCTCCTGAAGTAATAAAAAGCGCCCACCAGATCGCGGATGTTATCGGGAACCTCTTTGGTTCCTGAAAGCAAGCTTTTTATTGTATTGTTGCTGTGGTTATAAAGAACCTCGTTATACTTTTTATAGTTTCCTTCCCTTACATTCCTAATAGATTTAAGAGATAGTCCGGTTTCAGGATCCATATAAGATTCATAAATATCACGCACACTGAAAAGCTGGTCGGCTGTTCCGATAGTTTTTGCATAAGCCCTTCCGTAGTGAATGGTTTTTCCACTAACAGTTTTTTCGGTGAGTGTCAAAGTGGCAGTGCCTCCGTTTACCCACCCATAATATACTTTGTATTTCAGGTATTCGCCTGCTTTGTAGGAATTATTGGGAAGTTTCTCGGGGATAATCTTTGTCTCCGGTACCGAAGCCTGGAATCCTATTCCGGCTGCCAGTACAATTATCAGGTTAATAACAAGTGTTTTCATAATATTAAAAAATGTTCCGATTAGTTAAAGTCAAAATCTGTGCCGTATTTTTTTCAGAAGAATTTGTTTTTTGGTTTTTTTGCTATGAAGTCCTTTAAATAAAAGGGTTCGAAATATGCGACATCTTCAAATTCCTTTAAATTAAATTTTCGGTTTGCTTCGTTTGCAATAAACTGTGAACAGGGAAAAATATCTTCAATAAAATTGACGTTTTCATTTCTGATCACAGAACTGCATTTGGGTGCACCCGGACCAAAAAAGTAAAGCATATTATTGGCTGAGTAATCAGAAAAGGAGTTTTCATCAATAATTTCGGCCGAAATTTCAGTTTTTGGCAGCAGATTTTCATCATAAATGCAGGTATAAACTTCCATGCGACGGGCATCAATCATTGGGATTAGCAAAGAATTCTTTTGTAGATTTTTGTTTCTTTCCTTAAATCCCAAAGCAAGTGAATAAAGCGTATTTACCGAGATTAGCGGAATATTAAGTCCGTAACACAATCCCTTTGCCATGGAAACCCCGATTCGTAGTCCGGTGTATGAACCCGGTCCCATGCTCACTGCCACTGCTTTAAGCTCAGAATAAGGGATATTGCTTTTTTTCATCATCCGGTCGATGAAGACAGACAAATGAGAAGCATGTGAGCGGTTTTCACTGCTTTCGATGATGTCAATCAATTTTTCACCATCAGCAATGCAAACAGAACAAATATCCGAAGAGGTTTCAATGCTTAAAATCATTCCTTTTCAATTTCTGCTTTTTCCACTTTATTTACATTCAAACCGTCTTTAAGCTTTTTGGAGATGGCAATATAAGGAGCAACTACTACCTCATCCTTTTCAGATAAACCTTTAAGAATCTGTATAAAATTATTATCCTGGATTCCTGTTTTCACTTCCCTCGCCTTGACAATCCCATCTTCATAAATAAAAACAATTTCTTTTATTTCTTCATTGTTTTTATCCTTTTCATCCAGATTTTTTGCTGAAGTTCTTTCAAATTCTCCTCCCTCCTCTTCCTTTTCCACTTCAGCTTTCAGCAATGAATCGGAACGGGTGGTAACTGCCTGAATGGGAATTGAAAGCACATTATATTCGGTATGTGTCTGGATATCCACAGTGGCCGACATACCGGGTCGGAAAGGATATTCATTTTGCTTAAGCAGATCGGAATATGACTCGGGCAGGATCCTTATTTTCACATCAAAACTGGTAACCTGGTCGCTGGCGATTCCGGTGGTATTGGCCGAATTGGCAATATTGGTCACAATTCCTTTGAATTTATGATCAAGGTATGCATCTATTTCAATGGTTGCGGTGTCGCCCAGACTAACCTTCACAATATCATTTTCATTTACTTCAACTTTAACTTCCATTTTTGTGAGGTCGGCGATACGCAACATTTCGGTTCCGGCCATCTGAACAGTACCCACTACCCTTTCGCCTTTTTTCACATTAAGTGCAGAAATGATGCCCGACATGGGTGCATATATGGATGTTTTTGTGAGATTTTTCTCTGCTTCATTCAGACTGGCTTCTGAGCTTTTTACTGAATAGTTTGCAGCATCTGCATTGGCTTTGGCAACTTTATAAGCCGATTCGGAAGCTTCAAATTCAGATTTGGAAACAGTTTTACTTTCATAAAGTTCTTTTATCCGGTTATAGCTGCTTTCCCTCTCAAGAAGCTGGGCACGGGCCTGTTCGTGCTGTGCTTTTGCTGAATTAACTGTGGCTTTCATTCTGTCCAGGTTAGACAGATAAATATCAGGTCTTATCTTTAAAAGAAGATCACCCTCTGTTACTTTTTGGCCATCAACTACATTTAACTCTACTATTTCACCTGAAACATCCGGACTGATTTTCACTTCGGTTTCGGGTTGGATTTTTCCGCTTGCGGTAATGGTTTCAACAATAACCCTTTTTTGAGGCTTTTCGGTTTCAACCTCAACCAATTCCTCCTTGCCGAAACAACCTGATTTTTTTCCCAGGAGCAGCAGGATTACAAGGACTACTGCAATAATAACAAAATACCTGAGTTTATTGTTTTTTCTTTTTTTCATATCAAGAAATTAAGACATCCTAAAGTTTTATGGGTTCTCCCTGATAAAAATCAAGGATTTTCAGTTTAAAAATATATTCGTACTTTGACTGTAAAAGCTCTGATTGGGCTTTTAAAAGTTGATTCTTTGAAAAATAATACTCCACGCTGTTCAGCAAACCCACATCAAATTTTTGCTGTGTGTATCTGAATGATTCCTCCATGGCTTCGACAGCTTTTTTAGATGCAGTGTACTTTTTATAAGCACCGGATGCATCGGCGTAAGCCTGCTGTATCTCCTTAAGAAGTTGTTTTTCCTGCAGCTCGAGTGAATATTTTGAATTCATAATATTCAAAGTAGCGTTTTTCACTCCGGCACTGGTTCTCCAATTATTAAAAATGGGGATTGTCAGACTGATAGAAACATTTGTGCTGGCATTATCCTTAATCTGATCCATGAATGGATATGCTTCAGTGTTGTAGGAATAATTATAAAAATACACATTTTCATTACTTTCGGTAATACCTCCGGGAATTTCCATTATAGAAACCGTAGGGATGATGGGGCTTGAAAAACGATCCCTGGCACTCGAATAGCCAGTGCCATAAGAGGCATTTATTGACAACCTGGGTAATCTTGCTCCCTTTGAAGCAGCAAGCGCAAATTCAGAACTTCGCAATGAATATTCGGCACTTTTAATTTGTGGCAGATTTGATACAGAATTGCTGTAAATATCCATTATTGAAGGAAGAGGTTCAATGATCTCCTCAATGGTAATGGAAGGTTTTTCTATCTGAAAATTTTCAGCAGAATCCAGATCAAGCAGCTGAACAAGATTTAAAACAGCCATATCAAGCTGGTTGCGCGCATTAACCACCTGAAGTTCTTCACCGGCAAGCTGTGATTGTATCTCAAAAAGATTGCCCTCGGCCAGGCTTTCGGCCTCAACCAGTTTAGCAGTTCGTTCAACCTGCAACAAGGTTGTTTCAGTCTGGCGTTCAGTAATATCAAGATATTCGCGGTTATAAAGAATCTGCAAAAAAGCCGAAGCAATATTCAGGGCCACATCATTTTTTGTTTTTTCCAGATCCTGCATCCCGGCAAGGTAAGTCATCTCATTTTTCTTAATGGTATTCTTTACCTGAAAACCATTAAAAAGAACCAGTGAGCTGCTTATTCCGAATTGGTTTGAGCGGGAATTCTGGCTTGAAAAATCATTGGTGTAGGGATCAACTGAACGTCCGAAGGAAAAACTCTGACTTCCACTTGCATTAAGTGAAGGAAGCATTTCATACTTTGACTGGGTAAGGGAAATGGAGCTGTATTCGGTGCCCAATTGTTGTTGCTTTATCTGGATATTGTTTTCCAGAGCGTAATTAATACATGTTTCAAGAGACCATGTTTTCTGCGCCTTTGCAACAAATGAAAAGACAGCAAATATTAATAAAAGTAAGTATTTCATACCTCAAAAAAGAAAGCGTAAATATAGCTATAAGAAAAACTTATTGAAACTATTCCTGAATAATTGTTTTGTTTGAGTGAAAATATAATGACTGAGCTTCTGAGCTAACGATAAAACCATCAACCCATCAAATTTCAAAAAACACTTATATAAGAATGTAACAACTTGAAGGGGAAATATTACTTTTGCAGCCATGGACATTTTTGTTTACATACTGTTTTCTATTAAGGATGATGACCGTTTTGAATTTGGGTTTGCTTCAGATTTGGAAACCAGGATCAAAGCGCACAACCAGGGTTTGTCGCCGTTAACCAAGAACTTCAGGCCATGGAAACTTTTCGCTACAAAAAAAGTGGAAACACGCTCACAGGCAGCCATAATGGTTAAGGATCTTCGCAGAATGAAAAGCAAAGACGGAATGGTGATTTATATGCTGCAGAATGATTTTGTGGTTAGTAAGGAATAAAAAAGTGCCTAAAGTATTTAAAGTGCCTAGAGTACTTAGAGTACTTATGTACTCCTTGAACTTTAGGCACTTTAAACTCTAGGCACTCGAAGTACTTCCTCCTAATACCTATAATGCTCAGGTTTATATGGTCCATCCATTGGCACACCGATATAATCGGCCTGCATCTGGGATAATTTTGTGAGTTTTACGCCGATTTTTGCAAGATGCAAACGGGCTACCTCTTCGTCGAGTTTTTTGGGTAAGCGATACACATCAACAGCGTATTTATCTTTATTTTTCCATAAATCAAGCTGAGCCAGAGTCTGGTTTGAAAATGAATTACTCATTACAAATGAAGGGTGACCGGTAGCGCAACCGAGGTTAACCAAACGACCTTCGGCTAATAAGAAGATTGCATGGCCATCGGGGAATAAATATTTATCAACCTGAGGTTTGATGGTTATTTTTTTAATTCCGGGGAATGCTTCAAGTTTTTCAACCTGAATCTCATTATCGAAATGGCCAATATTACAAACGATGGCCTGGTCTTTCATTTTAGCAAGATGGTCAATGGTGATAACATCTTTGTTTCCGGTTGTGGTAACATAGATATTTCCTTCGGGAAGAGCGTCTTCAATAAGAGAAACTTCGAAACCTTCCATGGCGGCCTGTAAAGCGCAGATGGGATCAATTTCGGTAACAATTACTCTTGCACCGTATGATCTCATGGAATGGGCACAACCTTTTCCGACATCGCCGTAACCAAGAACAACAACTACTTTACCTGCGATCATCACGTCGGTGGCACGTTTGATACCATCGGCAAGCGATTCACGGCAACCGTAAAGGTTATCGAATTTTGATTTTGTAACTGAGTCGTTCACGTTGATGGCAGGAATCAGAAGTTCACCGGCTTCCTTCATCTGATATAAGCGGTGAACACCGGTGGTGGTTTCTTCAGAAACGCCTTTCCATTCAGCCACGGTACGGGTCCATTTTTTATTATCTTCGGCAAGAATTGTTTTCAGGGTTTGTAAAACAATAGCTTCTTCTGTGCTTCCGGGTTTCACGTCGAGCACTGCAGCGTTTTTCTCTGCTGCAAAACCTTTGTGAATAAGAAGCGTTGCGTCGCCACCATCGTCAACGATGAGCTGCGGGCCTTTTCCACCGGGGAAATTAAGAGCCTGAACGGTACACCACCAGTATTCTTCGAGGGTTTCACCTTTCCATGCAAAAACCGGAATTCCGGCAGCAGCGATAGCCGCAGCAGCATGATCCTGAGTGGAGAAAATATTACAACTTGCCCAGCGCACATCGGCACCAAGAGCTACGAGGGTTTCGATCAAAACAGCAGTCTGGATGGTCATATGCAACGAACCGGAGATCCTGACACCAGCCAAAGGTTTTTCCTTTGCGTATTTTTCACGGATAGACATCAGTCCGGGCATTTCCTGCTCAGCGATTTCAATTTCTTTTCTTCCAAAATCGGCCTGAGACATATCCTTAATTTTATAAGGCAATTCTTCTTGAATAAATTTCATGTGTTTATTTTTTAATTTTTATTTGCCACATGGAATGCCCTATTTATCATGTCGGTTTGTGATAACATTATACATAAAGGGCATTTCATAATTCTAAATTATTTTTTTGAGGATGCAAAGATAGGGAAATTAGTTATTAGTTCAAAGTTTGAAGTTTGGAGTTCGGAGTTCGGAGTTTGAAATTTGACTTTTGTTCGTTGTGCATGATTTTTTGAGATCATTAAAGACCTGACTTAAGTTTTACAAGGTTATTCGTTAATTCAGGCTTAAGAAACACAATGTAAAAAATAATTGAAAAATTACTGATTTATTGATTTGATATTGAATTTAAAGCAATATAAACTGATAATAAATTCATTGTATTTATTCCACCATTAATACCATGGGAACCAATCTCCTTGTTTCTCCCAAAGGATCAATTGAATAAATCTCATCGATAACAATATAATTTCCTGATTTTTGTGATTTCATCAATTCAATTTGTTTGGCAGTTAGTTTGCTGCCTTCACAGAACTCCCTGTGTGACACGCTATCAATTGCAACTCTGATTTGAAACTTTACTATTTTCCAATTACATTCATAGTCAAATCCCTCAGGAGAATTGGCAAACACTTCGCCTGCTGTCAAGGTGTCAATGTTTATTTTATCCGCTTGTTTAAGATGACCAAAAAAAAGAATAGGATCCGGTATTCTCTTTATCTTAAAAACAATTGAATCTATCAGTTCGCTTTTTAAAGAAATATAAATTGTGCTTAACCCCCGATTCTTTACAACAACATTGTATTTCCCATTTCCCAGACTGGTCAAAGTCCCGTCGCTGATAGTGGCTGATATATCGCTGCATTTTTCTCCGGGGATGACAATTTCGAGGGGGTTGTCAACACCGATGTAAAGGACTTTCTGAAAAGAAGCGCCTACAACTACATGATTGTTTTCCTGAGCAATTAATGATAATTGAAAAAAGAGAAGGACTGTGGATATAAAAATAATTCTCATTATTGAATCTTTTTGGGTTAATCAAGAGTTAAGATAAGAGGCTGGGCTATAGCCCTTCTGCCGTCAGAATATTCAACCAGGATGTCAGTAAATACAATCTGTTCACCAGATTCTTGTTTGGCTATTAGAGATGCCTGGCTAGCAGATATATGATTTCCTTTTGTTTTTTCTATTTTTACAACTCCGGGAGAATCTATCACAGACACAGAAAAGGACAGTATTGTGTAATTTGACTCCAACTCAAATCCGGGAGGTTTTTTTGCATAAATATCATTACAAGTGCTTAAGAAAGTTCTACTTACTATTGATCCATTCGTTTTATCACAAAGTCCAATTACTGGTTCAGGAACATTTTTCACCCTAAAAACCTTTTCCCCGATTACTTTTTTATTTTCAGATAAAATCACAACCACCGAGTCTCCTGCACCGGGAACGATTACATAGTCGGTTCCTGTTTTTTTTGTGATGGTTCCGTTGGTGATTGTAACAATCAGTTTGTCGGAACTGATGCCCTCAGCCCCCAGTTCAACGGGATTTTCGATACCACGGTATAGCACGTTGAGTTTTGTGGCCGAAACAACGACTTTTTTGTCCTGCGAAAAGCAGAATGATGAAATGGCAATAAGGATGAGGAAGGCAAATTTCATTTTCATATTAAAGACTTTTAGCAAAGATAGAAAAAAATATGATTAGTAAAATTATTGACAAACCGGGAGGTGATTTAGCTGCATCATTCATTTCCGCCGGGACTGAATTTATGGTTCTTTAAGCTTTTCGGCCGGCGGTCTGTATCCCGGACAATACACCCCGGCTTGCAAGCCGGGGCTATTATTGTTCAGCTCCTTCAGAGCTGTGGCTTAAGGTAATCTTATAGGCTTCGATCTTCCGACTTCTGGCTTCCGGCTTCCGGCTTCGGACTTCCAACTTTACGGACTTTATTATCTTACCTTTAAATTAAATTCATCATTTATTTCCGCCGGGACAGAATTCATGGTTTTTATTGATTTTTGGCCGGCGGGCCCATGGGCGTTTGCCCTGGGCTACCATAATTTAAGCCCTACAGGCTTATTATTAAAACCCCGACTTGCAAGCCGGGACTATTATTGTTCAGCTCCTGCGGAGTTGATTTAACCAATGAACGTAATAATAGGAAATGGTTTTCAGTATTAATTAACCCAAATGAAAATTTGATCCAAAGGAGAATTTTTTGAATATCTATTTGTCTCAATATCTTTCTTATAGGAATAAATATTTCAAAAAGCCAATACTATTTATCAACAATTAACATATACCCTATAATATATTGATATAAAACATCATAAACTTGGTCTTAAATTAATCTTTTGCACCAAATATTAATTTTTCTTATCATTGTGAAAAATTTAAAAAGTTTGTGAGAAATACCCTTCTGATTTTTTTTAATGTCAGTTTAAAATTCATTTTACTTGCAGCATATTTCTCTGCATTACAGGGAAAAGCCCAGGAAAAATCAGTTTATGACCTATCCGTTTTGAATCCGGCATATTATGCAATAAACAAGGATAATAACATTAATTATTCAGCTTATGATTTGTATGCTTTAAATAATAGGACAAATTTCTATCATACAATGAATGCAAATTATTTTAATAAAGAAATTCAATCTGGTATTGGTTTCAGGTATTCACATGCTCAATACGAATGGTCTAGTAATACAAGGAAGGAAAATAACTATGATTTCAAATATTCAATTCAAAGAGATTTAGACAGTAATTTTTCCTATTCTGCCGGAATAAATATTTCACTTATAAATTATGTCCATGAGGGCAAAATTTCTTCAATTAATAATAATATTGAAAATATTAAACTTAAAGAAACCGGATTAAATCTGGATTTTGGATTTATCATTAAATACAAAACCTTTTTACTCGGACTTACAGATGAGAGCTTCTATAATTCAGAACAAGCATTGGCAATAGGAAGAGATACTTTAAGAAGATTTCCTGCCAACCAATTCAACATCTTTATATTGAATAAATTTTCAAAAAATACAATAAGCAGTCTGACAAGTGCTGTTTGTTTTTACGATGTATTCAATTTTACTGAAAATAAAATTCTTGAAGTCAAAAACCTGTATGAAACCTGGAATAAAATATTATTTGGCGTTGATCTGATTTATAAAAATTCAAGCAATTATTATTCAAGGTTGCAAATAATACCTGTTTTAGGTTTTAAAATCGCTGATAAATTCAGTCTACTTATGGCTTTGAACTTAAATAATATCAGTGCCGGATATATTACTTATAATTTTTGATTATGAAATTTAAGTATCTGATAATAATTTGCTTGATTACATTCACTAATTATGGGATTTCCCAGACTAATCAGGATTTAAATTGCAAAAATACTACAGTCAGATTACATGGGATTCCATTAGGAATTAGCGTTGAGCAAAAAATTAAATGGAACCTCACCTTGGTTTTTGATACGGGAATTGGTTACACTTCGAGAGGGAGGGATGACGGTTATTATGTGGCCCGAACGCACTACAAACCTTATATTAATCTTGAATCAAGGTTGTATAGCAATTTGCTTAAACGAAAAGCAGATGAAAAACGAACAGACAATTTTTCAGGAGCATATGGAGCTATAATTATTCAAGTTGGACACACACCAAGTTTTGGACAATACTATTTAAAAACCGGTCCTATGCTAGGCATACAAAGAACCATTGGAAAAAAATGGTACTGGAATATTGCAGCAGGTGTAGGCGCAACATATTTTCAGACTTTCTCATTAACTGGTTTTTTGGGAGATATTAATTTTGGAATAATTCTTTAATAATTAATAAACACCCCTGCTTGCAAGCCGGGGCTATTATTGTTCAGCTCCCTCAGAGCTGTGGCTTAAGGTAATCTTTCAGGCTTCGGTCTTCCGGCTTCCGGCTTCCGGCTTCCGGCTTTACAAACTTTCAACTCGAAGTACTTTAGGCACTTTAGCTCACTTTAAGTACTTATTCAAAATCCTACATATATCACAATAAACATACGACTGGTGGAAATAAAAAAAGCTTCCGTCAAAAACAGAAACTTTTTCCTCGTTACAAAAATAACAATACTATTTGAATTACAGTAAAATAAATGTGTTTTTTTTTAAAAACATGGTTGTTGTGAAGTAAAGATATTATATTTTTGTACCCGCTTAAATAAAATGATTATAAATAAAAACCTGAGCAATTCGGTTCAGGGAAAAAATGAAACACTAATTAATTAAAAGGAGAACAAATGAAAAGAAAATTGACCTTAGCCCTTTTACTGGGGTTGTTTAGCCCGACTTTAACCTTCGCCAGCGAGGCAGACCTTGTAATTCCCGAAGGCGTTAGAGACCAATCCATATTATACTGGGGATTTCTGATTACTTTCGCCGGTTTTATGTTTGGTTTGTACCAATTTTTGAAAGTAAAAAAACTTCCAGCGCATAAATCCATGCTTGATGTTGCCCAGGTTATTTATGAAACAGGAAAAACCTATCTGATTCAACAGGGAAAATTCTTAGCCATATTATTTTTATTTATTGGCACTGCTGTTGGATGTTATTTTGGTTTTCTGTCTGAAGCCAATTTCGGAATTGAAGGCGTTGGAATAATTTTAGGATGGACGATTATCGGTATCCTTGGTTCTTACAGCGTTGCCTGGTTTGGAATCAGAATGAACACTTTGGCCAACTCACGTATGGCATTTGCCTCTCTTGAAAGAAAACCTATTAAACTTTTAAATATTCCCTTAAATGCTGGTATGAGTATTGGCGTTGTGCTGATTTCACTGGAACTCATCATGATGCTTATCATCCTGTTGTTTGTTCCGGGCGAATATGCCGGAGCAAGTTTTATCGGATTTGCCATTGGTGAATCTCTTGGCGCTTCTGTTTTAAGGATTGCCGGCGGTATCTTCACAAAGATTGCTGATATCGGATCTGACCTGATGAAAGTTATTTTCAAAATTGGCGAAGACGACCCAAGAAACCCCGGTACCATTGCCGACTGTGTTGGTGACAATGCTGGTGACAGCGTTGGTCCCACTGCCGACGGATTTGAAACTTACGGCGTAACCGGTGTTGCTCTTATTTCTTTTATTCTGCTTGCTGTAACCGGAGTTGAATTTCAGGTTCAGTTGTTAACATGGATTTTCCTGATGAGGATTTTAATGATTGCCACTTCTGTTGTGTCATTCTGGATTAACGGTTTTATAAGCAAAGCCAGATATTCAGGAAAAGATGATATTGATTTTGAGCGACCATTGACCAATCTGGTTTGGATTACTTCTATCCTTTCAATTATTGTAACCTTTGTTATCAGTTATCTTACTATCAAAGATCTTCCCAATGATTTATGGATTACCCTATCAGTAATCATCAGTGCCGGAACATTGGGTGCTGCTTTGATACCTGAATTCACTAAATTATTTACCTCTCCAAAATCAGCCCACGTTAACGAAGTTGTCGAAGCTTCTAAAAAAGGTGGTGCTTCCCTGAATATTTTATCTGGCCTGGTTGCCGGTAATTTCAGCGCTTTCTGGAAAGGAATGGTTTTTGCTTTGCTGATGTTCATTGCTTACTACGCCTCTACATTCGGATTGGGTGATTTCATGGTTTATCCCTCTATTTTCGCCTTTGGTCTGGTTGCCTTTGGTATGTTGGGCATGGGTCCGGTTACCATTGCCGTTGACAGCTATGGTCCGGTTACCGATAACGCCCAGTCAATTTATGAACTTTCATTGATTGAAGAAGATGTTGAAGTAAAATCTGCCGAAATAGAAAAAGAATTCGGTTTCAAACCCGATTTTGAAAAAGCAAAATATTATCTCGAAGCCAATGATGGTGCTGGAAACACATTTAAAGCCACAGCTAAACCTGTGTTGATTGGTACCGCTGTAGTTGGAGCCACAACAATGATTTTCTCATTGATTTTGATGATAAAAGGAACTTTGGGTATTGAACCCGAATTGATTCTTAACATTCTGAATCCATACACAGTATTTGGATTTTTATTGGGTGGTGCTGTTATTTACTGGTTTTCAGGCGCCTCTATTCAGGCCGTTTCTACCGGAGCAGCCAGAGCAGTTGATTTTATTAAGAAAAACATCAATCTCGACCCCAATGCACCCAAAAAGGCAGATGTTGAAAAATCAAGGGAAGTTGTGAAAATCTGTACCATTTATGCTCAAAAAGGGATGTGGAATATTTTTATAGCCATTTTCTCCTTTGCACTTGCTTTTGCATTTTTATCTGCTCCTGTTGGTTTAACATCAGAGATGGTAAGCGGAATAATGGAAAACGGAAAAAATATTCCAACCAATTTGATGACAAATGCACAACTTTTACAACATGCTGAAGTAGTTCAATATTCTGCTCCTATATCGCTTTTTATCGGTTATCTGTTATCAATAGCATTTTTTGGTTTATATCAGGCCATTTTCATGGCAAACGCCGGTGGCGCATGGGACAATGCTAAAAAAGTTATTGAAGTTGATCTCCGTGAAAAGGGAACTGAATTACATGCTGCATCAGTAGTTGGAGACACTGTTGGTGATCCTTTCAAAGATACTTCATCAGTGGCTTTGAACCCGATTATTAAATTCACCACATTATTTGGTCTGCTGGCTATGGAAATTGCCATTGCCGAACAATTCAGGGATATAGCTCCTTATGTTGGATTTGGCTTCTTAGCTGTTGCATTGTATTTCGTATACAGATCATTCTATAAAATGAGAATTAATCAGTAGTTGATATATTTTTCACAATAATTGACAAAGGAGTATCCAACAGATGCTCCTTTTTTTTATTTTTGTATTTAGGAAATAATATCTGTAACACATAAAATTATGAATATGAAATTAACTTTACTTTTAATCATTTCTCTCTTTTTCATTGGTATTTCCAATGCCCAGATCAGTGTTGGGGGTACTCCGGTGAGTTTTCACTACGACCTTGATAAAGACATTGACCTGATTGAAGTCCCTGCTCCGGATATGAGTCTGATCACCGTTCAGGATGCCCAGGACGAGAAAAACGGCGAATTATATAAAATTGGCCGTCCGGTTTATACCGACATCGACATGGAAAATTTTGGTACATGGACTGATTTACCTGATGGCGGAAAAGTATGGCGATTAACTATCAAATGTAAAGGAGCCGAAGCTCTTGGGGTAACCTATAATGACTTCTACTTACCCACCAACTCTGTTTTATATCTGTATAATGCAAATAAAAAGCATATAATAGGAGGATATACAAGTTATAACAATAACGATAATGGCTATTTTTGTTCAGAAATTTTGCAAGGTGAGGAGATTACCCTTGAATATTATGAGCAACCCGGAACAACAGAAAAAGCCAGAATCAAAATTGAGCATCTTGCTTACATTTACAGAGATGCCCATCTTGAACAGTACAAAGACATTAAGGAATTTGGCACTTCAGATGATTGCGAAGTAAACGCAAACTGCTCCCCCGAAGGTGACAACTGGGACGATCAAAAAAGAGGCGTTGTTAGAATCCTTTTACTTGCGGGCGGCGGTTACGGATGGTGCTCAGGTTCACTTTTAAACAACACAAATCTTGATTGCACACCTTATGTGCTGACTGCAGACCATTGCGGAGCACCTGCAAGTTCATCCGAGTTAAATTCCTGGACATTTTACTTTTTATATGAAGCCCCTGGCTGTCCTAATCCCGCATCAGAAGGAACTCTTGCCAATAAAACCATTGATGGGTGCTCTTTAATTGCCCATGGTGGAAATATGGGCGATGACGGCTCTGATTTTTACCTTGTACAACTACCTGATGAAATTCCCGATTCTTACACCCCATATTGGAACGGATGGAACAGAGAAAACGTTGGAGCAACAAGTGGTGTAAGCATTCATCATCCGGCAGGTGATATTAAAAAGATTTCGACTTTTTCGACAACGCTTACAACTACCGGATGGAATGGAAGCGGATATCTTTCTCATTGGCTTGTAACCTGGGTTGCAACAGCTAATGGTCATGGTGTAACTGAAGGAGGTTCATCGGGATCTCCCATTTTCAATCAGAATAAATTAATTGTCGGAGACCTTACCGGTGGTGGTTCGTATTGTTCAACTCCAGACGAATCAGATATGTATGGAAAATTCTCCTATAGCTGGGAGTCAAACGGAACCACAGCCGCAACTCAGTTAAAACCCTGGCTTGATCCTACAAATTCAGGCGTTTTATTTCTGGAAGGAAAAGATTACACAACTTGCGGAACAGTTACAGTAAACGTTACCGGCACCGTTACCAATGAAACCTGCGGCGGAACAGGCGATGGCGGAATAAATATCACTGCATCAGGAGGAACACCTCCATATACTTATTCCTGGAGCACCACAGCAACCACAGAAGATCTTAGCGGAGTACCGGCAGGATCATACTCTGTTACAGTTACCGAATCGACCGGAGCAACCGGAACAGGTACCTGGACTGTTGGAACTGCTACCACAATTACCATTACCGAAACTATCACTGATGCTTCAGCCGGTGCATGTGACGGTGCAGTGAATATTACTGTTTCAGGCGGAGCAAGCCCCTACACCTATTCATGGAGCAACAGCGCCACCACCCAGAACATTACCGACCTTTGCGCCGGATCTTTCTCCGTAACCGTTACCGATGACAATGGCTGTACTGCATCTGAATCGTATACAGTAGTAGAAGAAGGATTGGTTGTTATGGCCGATTTCACAGGTGTTCCAACCACCATCATGGAAACTGAATTTGTTGATTTCACCGACAATTCATTTGGTCCGGTTACAACCTGGAGCTGGACTTTTGATGGCGGATTGCCGGGCACTTCAACCGATGAAAATCCTGCCGGTATTGTTTATAATAATCCCGGAAGTTATGATGTGACTTTGACCGTATCAGACGGAACCAATACCCATACAACCACCAAATCGGGTTATATTACTGTTGCCCCGACTACAGCCGTTGATCCCGTAGCCGATTTCATGGCCGAACCAACAACTGTACTTGCCGGAAACACCGTTGATTTTACTGATTTATCGCTGAACGTACCAACTTCTTGGTATTGGGAATTTACAGGAGCAGGCATTGCCAGCTCGACTGTTCAGGATCCGCTTGACGTACTTTACAGCACTCCGGGCGTTTATCCGGTGAAACTGAAAGTGACCAATGCAGCAGGTTCAGATTCACTTACCAAAGTAAATTACATCCATGTGGTTATTGATACAAGCACAACTGTGCCTGTAATAAATTTCACAGCTGCACCCAGACTGATAACCTCGGGCGAGACAGTAGATTTTACAGATCTTTCTACATTCACTCCGGTTTCATGGAACTGGACTTTCACCGGAGCAGCAACCGCAAGTTCCACCTTGCAACACCCAACAGGGATTGCCTATACCACACCCGGTATTTATCCCGTTACCTTAAGCGCGACCAATGCATCAGGAACCGGATCACTGACCAAAACCGATTATATTGTGGTTTCAGATTATCCAATGGATGAAATTTGCGATACTATAACAAATATACTTGCAGGAGAAAGTCTGACTTTCCAGCAGCTTTCCTCTACATGGGGATATCTGCCAGGTCATAATGGTAAGTTTGTGACCGCCTATGCCGACAGACATGAAAATTATATGATATCTGAAATTTCCTCCTTTATTTTCCCGGTTGCCAAATCATATTCGGGCGGAGGAAAGGTTAAATTTACAGTTTGGAACGGAGATGCCGAGCCCGATTCAATACTTGGCTTTAAACAGGTAAACGTCAGCACCCTTTCATCGGGTTTGTTCAATGTAATCAATTTCGATACACCCATTGAAGTGGATGGGATTTTCTTTGTAGGATTCCAGATTTCATACGCTGCGCCCGACACTTTTGCTGTTTACATGGCACCTGACAGAGGCACTTCGGGCGAAAACACCCTGTTCTGCCAAAAAGGAGGCTCCTGGTACACTGCCACTGAATTGTTTAATGTGCATACATCCTCATCAATCAGGCCGGTTGGGTGTCTTGTAGGAATTGACAATTTTGAGGTTGAAGACAAAACAGTAATCATTTTCCCGAATCCGTCAACCGGAATGTTTAATATTGATTTGAGCACAATTGATGTCAGATCACTGAATATGAAGGTGTACGATATGACAGGAAAATGTTTGTACTCAGAGTTCAATACAGATGGTACCGGATTGTACCAGCTTAATCTGGAGCAACTCAATCAGGGAATGTATCTTTTGCGGATGCAGATTAACGGAAGTATTTATACTCGAAGGATTTCAATAACCAGATAAAAAAAAGGCTGTCTCAAAAGGGCAGCCTTTTTTTTGCTACCACGTTTATATAGTTTGATCTTATGGAATAGCACAAGAACCCAGTATTTCACTCATTGTTTTTGATTTCCTTGATTGCCAGCGTTATTTTCTTTAGTTTTTCGAGCGAGAGGTTTTGGATTTCGGTGTTGATGTCCATATCGGGTTCTTCCTTGCGGAGGGCAAGTAGCGGGTGACCGGCGGGGATTTCAACGTTGCCAAGGTCAAAAAGGTCGTTGGGAGTACAGCGAAGGACAAGGCACAGCGTGAAGAGGTCTTTGAAGGTTATTCCCTTGCACGAGGTTTGGAGGAGATGTGACGCTTTGAAGTGGGTAAAACCATGCTTTTTAAGAAAAGCATATTTTTTGTTGATGGAGCGGAATTTGAAGATTCTGCCTGAATTGAAGATCAGCATAATTTTTATGGATTAAGGTTAATATTTGGGAAATAGTTGATTTTAGTTGTGTTTTTTTCATTGGTTATGTTTTAAAAAAGTGTAGAAAGTAATTTCCCTATTGGGGTAACAGATGCCAGATAAGCCTTTTATAGGTTGATCTCTGCGGATTGAAATCCGCAGTAATGACTGGGTAACCACTTCGTGGTTTTCTATACATCTGCAACGCAGATACCCAGATATTTCAGTGTATTGCACTGTAAAGTAAATACGGAGAGTGTTCAACAAAAACAACAAACAGAACCATTTCATCTGTGTGGCTGTACTGACCGATTTTTCGGAGCGTATATCGGTTTGTGCGGCGCAATTGACCATTACTGAGTCGCAATTGACATTTACCACACAGGAATTAATAATTGCGATGATATTATTAATAATTACTACGATGAATTTTACTATTACGATGTAAAATTTAACTTTTAAGTTGAATAATATTATAATTAGGTTGTAGAAGCAAGCAATTACTACGACGGAATAAATACTTACATTGGCACAATTTATATTTACACTGGTATAATTGAACATTACTGAGGTATATTTAACCTTTACAAACATAATAATATTATTTATTATGGTCAAATTATTTTTGATTTTTGTAATAGTGGCTTGAAGTTGGGATTTGTCAAGGGATGCATGGACTGGGTATTGTTTTTTGGTCATTTCCTTGCTTTTTACATTGATTTTCATTTATTTTGGTTAACTAAATGATTTTAATATTATATAAGATCATGTTGTTCTTTTAATAGTATAAAGCGTTAGCTTTTATTTTTGCTTTCGAAATCTCGCAAATTTCAAAACCATACAAAAATAATAAGTGCAACGCTCACGTTACGGCGTGGGTTGTTCCTTATTTGTATGGTGGGCTTTGCGAGAGCCTCGAAAGCGAATACAGTTACAGTCCCACGCTTTTTCGTTATATAAACCGTCCTTGAGGGGGACAACAGGGAGAAAAACTATTTTCAGCTATGAAAAAATCGATTTTGTTTTTGGTGGCATTTGTTATTATGCTACAGGTTTGTAACGCTCAAATCAAGGTGTTTTCCGGAGGAAAAGTTTCGATTGGGAGTACAACTGATCCCGGAAGTGTGTGGGTAAGCCATTTGATCAAAGGAGATTACACAGCTTTTACAAGCGGCACAACATTTACAACCTGTGCCTTGGTCAAAGGTAACACAGGGTATTCCTCTCATTCAGCACCAGATTTTACATTCTGGGGCGATCTAAACACTGGTATTTATCATCCAGGGGAAGATAAGTTGAGTTTTTCAACCGGTGGCAATGAAAGATATAAAAT
>MEOH01000004.1 GCA_001769535.1 Bacteroidetes bacterium GWF2_38_335 | reverse complement strand
AGAAGCACCAGACCTATGACACAGATTAATTTTAATGATTTTTTCAGCCTTCTGGAAATGATGGATGGAGAGAAGGCACATTTAATGATGAATGTTACCACTTATAAAAAAATCCTTTCAGCCATGTATGGCATCAAGGATTTTAATTCGATAACAAATGTTGCTCCTATATTAAATGGCGTTGACATCAGCTTTGAGAAAACAATTGCCGATGATATTGTTACAATCAAAGCAAGAAGAAGACCTTATACCCGTGAGACTATTGATATAAAACTGGTTTGATTTCTATTTTCCAATAACCGGAAGCTTTGCCACTGCTTCAGTTTTTAACCTGTCAATGACTTTTGCATATACTGTTGTTGTTAGAATGTTTCGATGTCCAAGCAATTTTGATACAGTATATAAATCAGTCCCGTAAGTTAGGGCAAGAGTTGCAAATGTGTGGCGACTGGAATGGAAATGCAAATTCTTTTTTAGTCCCGCATCAGTAGCCCATTTTTTTAGTTGCCTGTTTATTTTTGCGTTGACATTTATGGTACTTGGTTTTAATTCATATGCAAAAGGAAACATATATGTTTTTCCCAATTCAAATTCCTGTCTTTCTTTAAAATCCATCTTTTCTTTTTTGACAGATGCTTCAAAATCCGCTTTTCGTTCTTTCATTATATCAATTGCCTGTTCCGATAATGGCATACATTCATAAGTGCCTGTCTTTTGTTGCTTGAACCTTAACATTAGTTTTTCTTGTCCTTTTTCACCGGCATTATCAAAATCATCCCATTTCAATTGATTTACATCACCCCATCTTAATCCTGAAAAACATGAAAAGAAAAAAACCTGCTTAAACTGTTTATGAATATTTGTTTTAGCAGATGCCAACTTGTTTATGTCTTCAATAGTGAGAAAAGTTCTTTCAACTTCTTCTCTTTTTATTTTTTTACTCTGAGGAATACTTTTGAAAGGATTTTCGTTAATAATCTTTAGTTGCAAGGCAATATTTAATGCTATACTGAAGCATTTAAGATAAGTTAAAACAGAATTAGCACACATTTTGGCTGAAAGGTGATTTTGGAAATCAATTAACCATTGTCCGGTTATATCATTAAAAGTTACTCGTTGGTCAGTACCAACATATTTTTTCAAGTGAGTTAATGAACTGATCCATTTTCTTTGTCCTTTTTTGTCGTTATAAACAACACCCTCATAAAAAACAACAAAATCGCCCATACGTTTTCTATGGTCGTTTAGTCCGCTTTCCTTTAAAATCATATCATATTCCTTTTGGCTTTTTATCCTTTCAGCCAGTTTACGTTTTTCCTGATTGATTTTAATATCTTTTCGTTTATTTGAAATATAGATGTTCAGAAATTCATAATTTCTTTTCCCTTGATGATAAATATCAAGATATAATGAAGTCGAACCGTCTTTCATTTCTTTTTCCCGAAGTTTTACTGACATAACTAAGTTTGTTAATTGTTTTTTTTAATAACACAGGTAACAATTGAGTAACAAAAATAGTAAATATATATCAATAATGCAAGTATTTCCAAAAATACAATATTTCTACAACTCTTTATTATTAAGCTTTTTAGTTTGATTTATCTCTTTGTGTTTATTAATGATTAATCACCGAAGGTAATCTCCTTATTATGTCCATGTGCTCTATAAGGGGATTGCTTCGTCGCGAAAACTTAATAGTAGACCATAGTGCTCTTTCTCGCTCCTCGCAAGGACACTGCATCATATGGGATTTTCGGTAAAAGGGGGGCAAATGAAAAAGCCTGCTCAAAACCGAGCGGGCTTTATTTAATGTGTAATGCTTTGTTTGTGTAAAGCCGAAGAATCACATTAGAACCCGGTCATTGCGAGGAACGAAGCAACTTTGCGATTAGCTCACCGAAGGTAATCTCCTTATTATGTCCATGCGCTCTATAAGGGGATTGCTTCGTCGCGAAAACTTATTAGTAGACCATAGTGCTCTTTCTCGCTCCTCGCAAGGACGGTCGATAAGAGGAGTTTCTATTGTTTATAAATCCCGATAGTCATTATTTTAAAAAAGAAAAACACCAATCAGGATCAAGCAAACCGGGTAAAATGTTTGGGTAGGGCGGGGCATTAAACAGTTATTGGCTTCGGGGATTGCGAATGGGGATTTCTCCCTGCGGTCGAAATGACAATGTGTTGTGGGGACTCGCGGAGGGGATGAAATGGCGGCTTGCCGCCATTTCATCCCCTCCGCAATCACCCCCCCTGGCTTTGTCATTTCGACCAGCGGGAGAAATCCTATATTTTTCAACCTGAAGATTATTATATAAAATTTTGTGGTGTACATAAAAACATTTTTGATGGTTGAATTGTTTGACTCAACCAAACAGAATATTAGTCTGCACATTAATAACATTTTCATAGAAAGGGAGCTGGAGTATGGTTCAACTGTCAAGGAATACTTGACAGTTCAATCAGAAGGGAACCGGATTGTGAAAAGAAAGACAAATATTTTTGGACTATCTGGTCAAGTTAAAAAAACAATAATTCTCTAAGAAGATTTCTGTCCCGAATTTTATTCGACGATCCATGATACTCTGTACCATTTTGCACTAGGTTAATTAAAACTGCTTTTCATTTCCGCCGCAATTGCTTTTTTGGTTCTAAATGATTTCAGTGCGGCGGTTTTGTCAATGTAATTTCTATTTCTACAAAGAGTATGGTGCTCTGCACCATAGTAAAGGCATTCGGTGCAGAGCACCACACTCTTTGTAGAATAATGAGTGTAAAAAAAGAAACCGCCGCCCGAAAACATATTTGAAAAGGTGATGCTTTTTGCGGCGGAAATATTAACGAATTTTCAATGCATGAAAAAATCAAAATTATCTGATTATTTCCCGGTAATAAGTAAATGTGTTATCGGTTATTCAATGCAATGAATTGATTTTGTTAAAAATTCGGGCTGTTTAACATGTATTTCCATTTAATTCAATATTTTCGTATCTTTATTACGGTAATTATTATCATTGAATGAAAGAACTGGTTATAAAAGGTCAGTGTGGATTATCAAAAATTCTGACAGGAGAAAAATTTGAAAACATTTCTAAATATCTTCCTGCAGGAGATGTGGTGATTATTACGGATGTCAATGTGCACAGACTTTACAGCAATATATTTCCTTCGTTTCCTGTGATTTCCATTGGAACCGGAGAGGAAATTAAAACACTTGAAACGGTCAATCACATTTTTTCCCAATTCCTTTCTCTGGGTGTTGACAGGTCGTGGTTTGTACTCGGAATAGGCGGCGGTATTGTCTGTGATGTTGCGGGTTATGCTGCTTCGACTTATATGCGCGGACTATCTTTTGGTTTTGTTTCATCCACCTTGCTCAGTCAGGTTGATGCCAGTGTGGGGGGAAAAAACGGAGTCAATTTTGCCGGGTATAAAAACCTGGTCGGGACAATTAACCAGCCCGATTTTGTAATCTGTGATGCTTCAATACTCAAAACCCTTCCCGAAAGGGAAATAAAATGCGGATTTGCCGAAATCATCAAACATGCCGTTATAAGTGGGGAGGAAATGTTTTCATTTCTGGAAAATAATGCTGATAAAGCCATGAAGCTCGATCAGTCGGTAATCGAAAAACTGATTTACGATTCGGTGGTTATCAAATCAGAAATTGTGGGGCGCGATGAGCTTGAAAAGGGTGAGAGAAGAATTCTCAACCTTGGGCATACCTTCGGTCACGCCATCGAAATCAATTCTGATTTTAACCATGGAGAGTCCGTGGCTGCAGGACTAAAAATGGCCTGCGATTTATCTGTGAAAAAAGGATTTTTAAAGGAAAAAACGGCTGAAAGGATAATCAATTTATTGAAAAAATACAATCTGCCCACCGAACATAAAGTCGAAATGAGCAAACTGACTTCAGCAATAGCAAAGGATAAAAAACGCGAAAACAGTTTTGTGAATTTTGTCTTTATCAGGGATGTGGGGGATGTTTTTGTGGAGAAAATTGATTTATTTCCTTAGTACGGACATGCTTCTGCATGTCCCTGCATGCCCATCCAATAAAACAAACAAACCCGATTAAAATAAAAACATGTTCAAAAAAATTCAACCCAGCAAAATCAACGGAACCGTCCACGCCCCCGCCTCAAAAAGCATGATGCAGCGGGCAGTGGCAGCAGCAATTTTAACCGACGGCAGGGTTGAAATCCTCAATCCTTCGCTCTGTAACGACGGACTATCAGCCATTGATGTAGCCAAAGGCCTTGGGAAAAAAGTCATCAGTGAACCCGGAAAACTCATTTTTAACGAATGGTTCAGATACACCCGTCCCGATTTAAATGTGGGCGAGTCCGGACTGGGAATCAGAATGTTTACTCCACTGGCGGCTTTGCTCGACAAAACCATAAGATTGCAGGGCTCAGGAACGCTGCTTAATCGTCCGGTTGACATGATGGAAGCCCCCCTTGAAGCTTTGGGTGCCAAATGCGTTACCCGCAACGGATTTGTTCCGGTAACGATATGCGGTCCGCTGCAAGGGGGCGTAGCAGAAATTGACGGTTCCATCAGCTCACAGATGCTCACCGGACTGATCACCGCACTGCCCCTGGCGCCAAACGATTCCACCCTTCATGTTCACAAACTCCGGAGCATTCCTTATGTGGACATGACCATGCAGCTGCTGAAAAATTTCGGTATAGAAGTCACCCACGAAAACTATGAAATATTCCACATCAAAGGCAATCAGGTGTATCAACCGGCCAATTATTTCATTGAGGGCGACTGGAGCGGAGCAGCTTTCTTTCTTGTAGCCGGAGCAATAGGCGGAGAGGTAAAAGTGACCGGTTTGTTAAGAAACTCGGCACAGGCCGATATAATAATTCTGGATGCCCTTCAAAGAGCCGGAGCAATTATCGGATTTGAAAAAGACTATTGTTTCAGTCGAAAAAACCAACTGAATGCATTTGAATTTGATGCCACCCATTGTCCCGATTTATTTCCTCCACTGGCCGTGCTTGCCGCCAATTGCAAGGGAACCACAAAAATTATCGGAGCAGAGCGGCTCCTGTATAAAGAAAGCAACCGCGCTTTGGCGCTGATGTCGGAATTCGCCAAAATAGGCATTTCCATTACCGTTGACGGCGATGTGATGAGCATTAACGGCTCAGAAATCACCGGAGGCACAATGGACTCCTACAACGACCACCGCGTGGCCATGATGGGCGCCTGTGCAGCCATCAATTCAAAAAAGGAAGTTATCATCCAAAACTCAGCCTGCGTAAGCAAATCGTGGCCTACATTTTTTGGGGATTTTGGTAAGATCCGGGTTGGAGGTTAATCTGATAAAGCAGGATTGAATAACATATTGTTAATTACAGACTTTGCCAAGTGTAAGTTTGCGATATCGCTTTCCTTTCAGGATATTAAAAAATCTCTATAAACTAACAATATTAATATGCAGTTTCATTATTTGTTATTTAACTAAATATTATTTTACTTTGCTATTATTTGCAAATCGAAGTAAAATGAAAAACGAAATAGTATTATATCAGGCAGATGATTTTTCAACGCATATTGAGGTCAGGGTTGAAAGAGATTCGGTTTGGTTAAACCGTCAACAAATCTCCATATTGTTTGGCAGAGATGTAAAAACAATTGGAAAGCATATTATAAATGTCCTAAAAGAAGAACTTTCCGGTTTACCAGTTGTCGCAAATTTTGCGACAACTGCTTCCGATGGGAAATAAAAAACAATACATTTTTTAGCTTATAAATAAATTTGGATTCCAGCCCCATTAATTATATTTTTGAGTACTATTAAAAATCAATATGAATTTCAAATATTTATTATTATTCATTTCCATACCTTTTCTTTTGTTTTCCCAGGATAATAAAAAAGAGGCGGTGGTTTCTGCAAGTAAAATGAATTATTTATACAGGGGAATTATTAATCCTTTGAAAATTGGTGTTGAAGGAATTTCAAATGATAAAATATCCATTGAATGTACAAACGGAGTTATTACTAAAGGTGGAAATGAATGTGAAATTATTCCGGGTATTGATAAAAGTACCACAATAATAGTATATGTCAAGGAAGAAAAAATATATGAAAAGGAATTCATAATATTGGATTTACCTGATCCTATTGCTGGTTTATGCGGAAAAAGAAATTGTGAGGAAATACAAATATCAACAATAAAAAATGACCCGTTTCTATATGCAAAAATACCTGACCTGCCAGAAGTGGATTATTTTTATGAGATAGTATCTTTTAATCTATCTGTGAGTACTGCTGAAGGCATTATTACTGAGTCCTCTAACTCGAGTGCTTTTACTGAAAAACAACTTGAATTATTGGAAAAAGTAAAAGTTGGTGATTATATCTACTTTTCTGATATTATAGTTAAGTTCCCTCGTTGTAGTGAAAAAAAAATCAAACCATTATTTCTGATCATTGTATAATATTGAAAATCATTTAAATGAAAACTAAAATAATCTATGTATTTTTTATTTTTTTTAGTGTCTTGTTGTTTTCACAGGAACAGAAAAAAGTAGTGATTGCTCCAACAAAGATGAATATAGTATATATCGGTGTTGATAATTTTATAGATATTGTCGTACCTGAAATGAATACTGATGAAGTAATGGCAATAAGCGTTGGGGCATCAATGTTATATGTAGAAAAATGTAAATATAATGTTCGTGTTTCTGGTGGAACCGAAGTTGAAATTAGGGTCAGTGCAAATAAAAAATGTATTAGCATTCACCATTTTAAAGTTAAAAAAGTTCCCGACCCGATTGTGGAAATTGGAGAAAAAACAGGGGGTATAATATCAAAAGGTGAGCTTTTATTGCAGGCAACTATTACAGCTAGAAAACCAGATTTTTTTGATTTTGATTGTGATTTTCAGATAGTACAATTTACTTTTAAAACTGAAGTTAATGGAGAGTTAGTTTCATATAAAACAACAAATGGTCAATTTTCAGATGAAATGAAAAAAATCATTTGTGAGCTTCAATCAGGAGACATTGCTATTTTTGATGATATTACAGTCCTTGTCTGTTCAGGTGAGACAAGGGTAATTGAACCATTGGTTTTTGTCATTGAATGAATCATTAACTCAGGCCTGAGTAATTCTTCATTTTATCTCCACTTAAGGCCTGCTGATAAACTTATAACTAATTGAAAAAATATATTAATTAGGTATTTGTTTCAATAAAATGCAAGGTTTGATTGCATTCCCTCGTTTTCGCATACCTTGGAAAATCGTTTACATTTCCGCCGCAATAGCATTATCCAACTAATTTTATCCAATTTGCGGCGGTTTTTACTCACTATTGTATTTTCTATTGAGATTATGGTGCTCTGCACCAATTGTGTTTACATATGGTGCAGAACACCATAACCTCAATAGTATTAAATTTAACATGAATAAAAAAGGTACAGAGTACCGTAACCTTCTTTGACAATTATTAATTTTTGACTTACCCAGCAGGCCTAAATAATATATTCAAAGAACATGAATTGCCTGAAAAAAGCAATGTGCATTTTTTGCACATTGCTTTTACCGATGAATTTCATGGTTGGTTCCTTTTCAACCTTGATGTGTTTTCAAAAACAGACCGCTAAAATCATTGAATAAAAAAATTCTGTAACAGAAAGTTGAATCCCCATCGCAATCTCATTAAGCATAAAGAATTTGTGTATAATTCGACAAAATCGAAGCTTTTTTGTAACTTTGCTTTTATGAAAAACAAAAAATTGAGCTTATATGTTGACACCTCTGTAATAGGAGGTTATTTTGATGTTGAGTTTGAAAAAGAAACCAGACTTTTGTTTGACAGCATAGTAAATGATCAATTTAATATCATCTATTCGAATATTACAGAAAACGAATTATTAAATGCCCCGAATCAGGTAAGAGAATTACTTTCTCAAATACCAGAACATAACAAAACACGTGTTGAACTAACTGAAGAAGCAGTTTTGCTTGCAGATTCCTATATTACAGAAAAAGTTGTTGGAAAAACAAGCAGAGATGACTGTTTTCACATTGCATTAGCCACAATAAATAAAGCAGATGTCTTGGTAAGCTGGAACTTTAAACATATTGTGAACATTATGCGTATCAGAGGGTATAATGCAGTAAATTTAAAATTGGGATATACAACTATTGATATCAGGTCCCCAAAAGAAATTATTACTTATGAAGAATAAAAAAAAAACAATTAAAGGATTTAAAGCCGTTGAATTTATGCGCGAAGTGAGAGATAAAATCAGCGAAGACATTAAGGATATGACTTTTGAAGAGATTAAAAAATACTTCGAAGAAAGGCGTGTTAAACTAACTGCCAAATAAAAAATCAGGTAGTAAGGATTCCTTACTGACTGCATCTCATAGAAAAGATGCTACTGACTAACAGTTTTCCTCCCCCATCCTCCTCAAACACAACACCACTTCCTCATTGGTAGCCGGAATTGACAATGGCGGTTCAATTTTGTGCCCGTGAACCGATGAAATAGCGTCCTTGATCGCCAGCCATACCGACATGGCCAGCGGAAATGGCGGCTCGCCAACTGCCTTGCTTTTTCTGATGGTGCCGGGATTGGGAACGTTTTTTAGTAATTCAATATGGAAATTTTCTGGTACGTCTGAGATTGTCGGAATTTTATAGGTGTCGGGGGAGTAATTCATGATTTTTCCTTCCTTGTTCCATTTGATATCTTCGGTGGTTACCCAGCCCAGTCCCTGAACAAACCCTCCGGCAACCTGACCTTCGTCAATGGCGGGATTTAGTGAATCACCTGCATCTTCGACAAGGTTCACGCTGAGAAGCTTTACCCGGCCTGTTAAAAGATCTACCTCCACCTCGCTCACCGATGCCCCATAAGTGTAATAATGAAAGGGCTTTCCAATTCCTTTTTCCTTGTCGAACCAGATACCCGGAGTTTTATAAAATCCCGCTGCGCTCAGATGTGCCTGTTTCAAATAGAGCTTTGAAGTCAGTTCGGTAAAACAAATGGCGGTTTTCCGGTTTGTTTTGTCAAATACGATATCGTTTTCAAAAACTATGTTTTTCGCACTGACCTTTTTCTTTTTATACTTTTCTGCGAGTATCTCCGCAGCCACAGGTCTGATCTTTTCTTTCAACTGGTCCATAGCATTTTTCACAGCCATTCCGTTCAGGTCTGATCCCGATGAAGCTGCTGTGGCCGAGGTGTTGGGAACCTTTGAAGTGTTGGTTGCCGTGACCCTGATGCGGTCAATGCTCACACCCAACTCGGCCGCTGCCACCTGCACCATTTTGGTGTTCAGTCCCTGCCCCATTTCGATGCCACCATGATTGATCTGCACTGAGCCGTCGATATAAATATGGACGAGCGCCCCGGCCTGATTGAGAAAAGAAGTGGTAAAGGAAATTCCGAATTTTACCGGAACCATGGAAATACCTCTTTTTACAAATTTGTTCTTATCATTGAAATCTTCAATAAGCTTTTTTCTTTTGCGGTATTCTGAAGATTTCAGGATTTTCGCACATACTGTTTCCAATCGGTTGTTTTCAACCAAAGCACCATACGGAGCAATATTTTTGTCTTTTTTTCCGTAATAATTTATTTTTCTTATTTCCTGCGGTTCCTTTCCCAAAAAACGCGCCACGGCATCAATGGCATTTTCAATGACTGCCATTCCCTGCGGCTGTCCAAACCCCCTGAAAGCCACGTTTGAAGGCAGGTTTGTACGCCATGAATTTCCGATGATGCGGATATCCGGAATATAATAGGCATTTTCAGCATGATACATGGCCCTTTCCAAAATAGACATGGTCAAATCGGAAGCATGTCCCGCGTCGGCGTTGAAAATTACTTCGTAAGCCAGGATTTTTCCATTGTCGTCAAAACCGATTTTCCATTCTGACAAAAACCGATGTCTTTTTCCGGTAATCATCTGATCCATGTCGCGTGTTAGTCGTAAGCGCACCGGACAACGTGTTTTATTGGCAAGCAGCGCAGCCCAAGCAGCAATGTGATTAGCCTGAGTTTCCTTGCCTCCAAAAGCTCCGCCTACACGACGGGTTTCAACAACCACATCGTTTTTAGATACTCCCAAAACTTCGGCAACAATGGCCTGGGTTTCGGAGGGGTGCTGGGTGCTGCTGAAAACATTCATTTCACTATCTTCACCGGGAACCGCAAGACAAACCTGTGTTTCGAGATACCAGTGCTCCTGTGCTCCTGATCTGAAAGTGCCGCTTAAAACATGCTTACACTTTTTAAAAACCTTTTCGGGATTCCCCCTTTCAATTTTGCGGGGAGGCTGCAGGACAGCGCTTTTTTCAATGGCTTTTTCGATAGAAAAAATGGGTTCAAGGGGAGAAATTTCAACAAAGACTTTTTTGGCTGCATGAAAGGCCTGTTCAAAAGTATCGGCTGCAATCAATGCAATAGTCTGGCCAATGCAGGAAACCTTTTCTGAAGCCAAACAGGGCTCGTCGTGAAAAACCGGACCCATTTGATTTTCGCCCGGAATATCCTTAGCGGTAAGGATGCATTTTACACCCTCCGATTTCAGCGCTTCGCTTACATCTATCTTTTTTATTTTTCCATGTGCCACAGGCGAAATCACGATCCATGCCTGAAGTTCGCCTTCGGTTTTTGGCATGTCATCTACATAAACAGATGCGCCCTGAACATGCTTGATGGCTGATTCATGAGCCGGATCGTTGGACGGGAAATGGTATTTTGGGGTTTTCATTTTTTAGGATTATTTAAATCGGACATGCAGAGGGCTGAGGACATGCAGAGGCATGTCCGTACATGGAATTTCATTAGAAGATTTGCTGCGGCGGAATTTCTGAATTCGGCTCCGCTTCGGGCATCAGAGAGGGGTGTGAATTCTTTCTCCAAAATCTTCATGGCTTTTTTCACATTTTCTTCGTTCCATTTTTTACCAGTCAGAAAAGCCATTGTTTTCTCAGCTTTTTTGGTGCGATCGGCCATTCCGCCGAAAACAAGATTTATCAAATCAACCGTTCCGTCTTTTTTAAGAATCAGTCTGAAAGCCCCGCTCACCGTTGAAATATCCATATCGTGACGCTTGCTCACTTTATAGAATTCCACAAGCTCATTTTTGGCCGGAACCGGCAGATTAACCCCAAAAATAATCTCATCTTTTTTC
This sequence comes from Bacteroidetes bacterium GWF2_38_335, assembly GCA_001769535.1. Lineage (GTDB taxonomy): Bacteria > Bacteroidota > Bacteroidia > Bacteroidales > GWF2-38-335 > GWF2-38-335. The sequence continues at coordinate 113,459 of MEOH01000004.1, read as the reverse complement.
AAGGCATTTTTTCGGTATCCTGTGATAAAATCAGCTGAAGGAATGGTTCTTTTTCCTTTTGGGGACAAGGCAATAATTTCGGCATCACAAGCAATAAGCAGGGGAAGGGTGTCGCCGATGGGCGAGGATGAGCCCAGGTTTCCGCCAACCGTAGCCATGTTTCTTATTTGCCTTGAAGCAAATACCGAGAGCAGCGAATGCATTTGTGGAAAAGTTTTTTCCGCAGCCAGGCGTAAATCTTCGAGGCAAACGCCCGATCCAAATTCAAGTCCGGTTTTATTCGTTTTTAAATACTTAATGTCGGTTATTCCGGAGATATCCAGAACAGCAGGGAGGGTTTCGAAATGTTTGCTTTGCTTCAGTGCCACGTCAGTTGATCCGTTCACAATAATTGAAAAAGGATATTTTTTTCTTAAAGCAAATAGTTCTTTCAGGGAAACCGGCCGGATATAAAGCTGTCCGTGGTTTTCGGCAAGGAGGTTATCCTCGGGCTGAATTTTTTTCAGTTGTGCTGCCAGTATTTTTTCGTTTGACGAATAATGATCGGCTCTTTTGCCTTTCATTGCCTCGAGTGTGGCTTTGCGTATGCTATCGTATCCGGTGCAGCGGCAGAGGTTTCCGGCCAGGGCATTGTTGATTTCATCAACGGAATGTTTTCCGATTTTATGGTACAGAGCAAATAAGCTCATGACAAAGCCGGGAGTGCAGAACCCACATTGGGTGGCATGGGAATCCACGATGGCTTTCTGAACAGGATGAAGTTTTTCGGCATCATGGTTCAGCGGGGAAATTCCGGCTGCCGTAATCAGCATTTTGCCGTCGAGGGCGGGAAGAAAAAGGAGGCAGGAGTTGACAGCTTTGTAGCGCAAGCTTTTCCCGTCTCCGGAAGTTTCGGCAACAACCACGGTGCAAGCACCGCAATCGCCTTCGGCACAACCTTCCTTTACATCTTTCTGACCTTCGTACAACCTGATCCAATTCAGAACAGTTGTGGAAGGCTTGAAAGGCGTTTTCCTAAAATCGATGGCGACATCTTTTCCGTTATAAATGAATGATATATGGGTTTTCATCTTCAAAAGTATTCTTTCAAAAAAGTAAAATTACAATTTTATCGGGACGGAATAAAACTATAGTGCTGATAAATGAAATAGCAGATAAATCTGTAGAAAAAAATCAGACGGGTTTATTTCAGGGAGAACGTAGCGTTTCCTATCAGACTACCATCCATAAATATATCCAGGTGGTACGTGCCCGGAATCAGTTCCTGATCTTTGTTCCAGAAGAGGAAGAAATCCGTATCCTTTCCCTGATAATCCACCTGTTTCTTTTCGGAATAAATAATTTTGCTGCCGCCATAGGAGAACAAGTCATCCTCATTTGTAGCAAGGACAATCTGATCGGGTCGGGCAATCCTGATGTAAACATTTCTGCTTCCCGGATCTATGAGGTCGTTTTCGCTGAGAATCATACTGATTTTTATTCGGGCAACCTTATCGGCTTTATCTCTTTCCTTGCCCTTTTCATTCATGGGCACGACCTGAATGCTTCTAGCCTTTACAACTTTGGCCACCTCAACCTGTTCGGTTAGTTTATTTTTTTCGGTGGTGAGAGATTCATTCTTTGATTTCATCTCAATATTTTCAGTAATTACCTTAATATTTTCGGCAGTAAGTTCCTGGTTTATAGTGTTGAGTGAATCAATTTGTCTTACAAAACTCTGAAGTATGCTGCGCATGGTTTCAAGTTCGGTTTTCAGTTCCTTGATGCGTGCATAATTGGATGATTTGGTGGTTTTAAGTTCCTCAAGCAGTTCTTCAACCCTTGATTTTTCGGCTCCAAGCTCATCTTTAACTGCTCCGTTTTCCGCAATGAGCTTGTCATAAGCGCCCAGTAAATCTTCATATTCCTGCTTCAATTCTTCTTTTTCGCTGGCAATGGTTTCAACCTGTACAATGGTTTCCTGTTTATTTTGTAATTCCATGTAGTACATATACCACGCAACTATTGAATTGATAATAAAGACAAAAAGCAGTATTATCAGCAGTGATTTCCCAGAATTATTTTTATCCGAACCCGTTGTCATCTTATTCTAATCCTCTAATAATGATTAATATAATAAATTTTGATCACAAAAATACATTTATTTTCATTATACACCATATTATTAACGGGGAGAATTGGAAATAATTATGCACAGGTTTATGTTAATCTTATTCCCACCACCAGCACATCATCAATCTGGCCGAGCTGTCCTTTCCAATTATAAAACTCCTTTTCAAGTAGTGTTTTCTGCTCAGCCAGACCTGCCTGAGCAATGGAAACAAATAATTCGCGGAGTTTTTTGTTCATGTATTTTCTTGCTGTGCGAATATCGTCTGAACCTCCGAACTGATCTGCAAACCCGTCGGAAGAAAGATACAGCATATCGCCCGGGTTATAGGAGCAGGTCACGGTAAAAAAGGGCACATCCCGGTTGACGTGTATTCCGATGGGCATTTTATCAGGCGTCAATTCGAAAAGCCCGTCTCTTTGTTTTATTTTTTCATTTGACTCAGAATAAGAATTTTCCATTTGTGAGGGCACAATAAAAACAGGGTTGTTTGCACCCGAAAAACTCATGGTACGGGTATTATTGCTGAAAATACAAATTGAAAGATCCATTCCGTCTTTTGTCTTCTTATCGTGTTTTTGCTTAAGGGTTTCAATAATTTTTTCACGCAGAATATTGAGTATTTTTCCGGTATCTGAAATGTTTTGCGCGGCAATTTCGTTCAGAAATGATACCCCAAGCATGGACATCATGGCTCCGGGAACACCATGTCCGGTGCAATCGGCAGCCACAAAGCAACGATAATTTTCATTTTTAAAAACCCAGTAAAAATCTCCTCCGATGATATCCTTTGGCCTGTGAAAAATGAAGTTTTCGGGAAAAACCATATCAACGGCCTGCTGATCGGGCAGAATTGCCTGCTGAATGGTTTGGGCATATTCAATACTTTGAATAATGTCAGTGTTTTTTGAGGTGAGTTCAGAAAAGGCCAGACTAAGCTGGTCGTTAATAGCACGAATTTCCTCCTGTTGTTGAAGGAGTTCCTCATTTTTTTTGGATATCTCTTCCTTTTGTTCTCTTATTTCCTTGTTTTGTTTTTCAAGTAAAATATTTGCTTTCTTTTTCTGGAAAAACAACACAACTATCACTATTAAAAAAGCAGTGAAAACAATGGATCCGATAATCAGTGAATTAATAAGCTGACTTTGTCTCTTATTTTCAAGATCTTTCAGGTTATTGTCCTTTTTTAGCAATTCGTTTTCGCGGTTCATCATTTCTGTTTCAAACAGGGTATTGAGTTCGGCAAGCTTGCCCGCTTTTTCTTCATTAAACACCGAATCATTGTATTGCTTGAACAGGATGTGATACTCATAAGCTTTTTCAAAATTTTTCATGCCAGCATACGATTGGCTGATTACCTCACAAACAGAAGCCACATATTGTTTCAGGTTAAGTTTTACTGATTCATTCAATGCCTCATCTAAACAATTCAGTGCTTCGCCATATTTAGCCCGTGAATTTAATATAGTACCAATATTAAGATTGGTCACAATGATTATTTGTTTGTTTTCAAATTTCCGGCCAATATTCAGTGATAAATAAAAATACTTCAAAGCTTCCTCAATATTATCAAGAAATAGATAATCGTTGCCAATGTCGTTGTATATGTATCCCATAGAAACATCTTCCCCTCCCTCCTTCTGACATTCCATGGCCTCAAGATGAAACTCCAAGGCCTTTTCATATTCCTGAAGCATATTATAAATGTTGCCTGTTTCATTCAGGCAGGCACAAAATATATTTCTATCACCGATTTCCTCTGCATATTTTGAGGCCATCTTGAAATATTTCAGTGCTTTTTTAAAATCAGACTGGTCGCGCAGAACATATCCAATATACATGGATGATTTGGCAATAACCGGTTTAAAACCTTTTTTTTCGGAGGTTTTAAACACCTCCATTTCAATTTGAAGTGCTTCCTCGTATTTTGCCTGTTTGTAATAAACATACCCCTTCTGGGCTTCAGCATAAAGTGCGTTTTCAGGCTTGTTAATTTCTCTGTACAGCTCTGCAGTTATTGAATAAAAGTACACGGCTGAATCAAGTTCATTGACATGATCTTTTAATGTTGCCAGTGAAAAATAAAAATCAGGTCCGGGATCAGAAAAGATTTTTCTGATCTTCAAAGCTATTTCATTTGCCTGCATTAGATCATTGCTGTTGAAAGCCATTTCAAAAGCCAGCATCATTTGCTTAAGTTTTTTGGCTTCCGACTTTTCTTTTGATGCACTGATTAACAGACTGTCTGTACGGTTTGAAAAGACAAACAGGGTGCAAAAAACAAGGAGTATAAAAAGTGCTTTCTTCATTTAATAATTTTATTCCGACAGCCATAATATCATCAACCCGATCGAATGAACCTTTCCAATGTCTGAATGCTTTGATTTATTCATTTTTCTGCTGATTCATAATCAAGCGGCTGTTTTTAAGAATCAACTACTTAAACCACAGGCGCTTGAATTTACTCCCTTTCCATTTAATATAACACCTAAGAACTAATCAGCAAAATCATCATTGAACAAATACAGGCAATCATTTTTTCAAATTTAATATTTATGAATGAAAAACAATCCATTTTTGGATAATATCCTATAGATATTTTACCTGAATTGTAAAAAACCCTATGAATTGCTTAAATTCATTCCTTAAGGAAACCCTAACTAAAAGTTAAAATGGGTTAATTTATACCATACGCTACATATAACATACATAGGTATTGCAATTGGAAATAAAATTCCATTACTTTTGTCGAAATGAATTTAATAACTCAATGATAAATATGGAAAAATTAAAAATTAAAATTCTCTGCTTAACCCTTATTTTATCTGTTACGGGACTATTTGCACAAACGCCCGTTAACCTTCAGGATCCGCTGCCGCTCGACAAGGATGTTGTATACGGAAAACTTGACAACGGCATGACCTATTACATCAGGCACAATGAAAACCCTAAAAACAGGGCCGAACTGAACCTTGCTGTTGGTGCCGGATCAATCATGGAAGATGATGACCAGCAGGGTCTGGCACACTTTTGTGAGCACATGGCTTTTAACGGAACAAAAAACTTCCCGAAACACGAGCTGATCAGCTATCTCGAGTCCATCGGCATGAAATTTGGCGCCGAAGTTAATGCCTATACCAGTTTCGATGAAACTGTTTATGGTATTACCGTGCCCCTCGAAAACCCCGAATTCCTTGACAAAGGTATTCTGGTTTTGTACGACTGGGCTTTTAACGTTTCTTTCGAAGGTGAAGAAATTGACAAGGAACGCGGTATTATCCATGAAGAATGGAGAATGAACCAGGGCGCTCAGTACAGAATGATGCAAAAAATGATTCCCGCTCTTTTTAAAGGATCAAAATATGCCAATCGTTTGCCGGTCGGACTGATGTCTGTTATCGACAGCTGCGAACATGAAACACTCAGAAAATTTTACCGCGACTGGTATCGTCCCGAGCTCATGGCACTTATCATTGTAGGCGATTTTGATGTTAAGGTCGTTGAAGAAAAAATTAAAAAACTGTTTAATGATCATCCAAAAACAGTTAACGGTCGTCCGGCCACCTACCCCGAAATTCCTGACCATGCCGAGCCGGTAGTTGAAATAACCACCGACAAGGAAGCTCCGGGTGCCACCGTTCAAATGTATTACAAACATCCCATGTTCATCAAGAAAACAGTTGAGGACTATAAAACCGGCATCGCACACAGTCTGTATAATTCCATGCTTAACAAAAGGCTTACTGAAATGACTCTTCAGCCCGATCCTCCGTTTATGTACGGCGTAGGTGCTTTCACCAACTTTCTGGGCCCAAAAAGCGTTTTCATGTCTATCGCTGCCACCACAAACGAAAAACTTACCCGCGGTATGGAAGCCATCGTTGTGGAAAACGAAAGGGTAAAACGCCACGGTTTCACAGCAACCGAACTTGAAAGGGAGAAAAAAGCCCTTTTGCGTGAGATTGAAAAACAGTTTAAGGAAAAAGACAAACTCGAATCCATCAAATATGTTGAGGAATATAAAGCCAACTTCCTGATTTCAAAGGAACCTGCTCCGGGTATCGATTACGAATATAATCTTTATCAGCAGCTAATGCCAACCATCACTCTCGAAGATGTGAATAAATTTGCTGCCCAGTGGATCACCGACGAAAATCTTGTGGTAATCATCAGCGCCCCTGAAAAAGAAGGTGTTGCCTTACCTACAAAAGATGAGGTTTTGAAACTTCTCACCGAGGTGAAAACACGCAAAATTGATGCGTACGTCGACAAGGTGATTGACAAACCCCTCATTGCTCAGAAACCTGTGGCAACCAAGGTTGAAGCCAAAGAAAAAAACAAGGAGCTGGCATTTGAAAAATGGACCCTGAAAAACGGCGTGAAAGTGGTAATTAAGCAAACCAATTTCAAAGATGACGAAATACAGATGTCTGCTTTCAGTTTCGGCGGCACTTCACTGTACTCCGATAAAGACGAAGTTTCTGCAAGCATTGCAGCTGACGTAATCATGGAAGCCGGTGTTGGTGAATTCGACAAGATTGAACTTGATAAATATCTTTCTGATAAATCAGTTTCTGTTTACCCTTATATTGACGAAATTGAGGAAGGTTTAAAGGGAACATGCTCGGTAAATGACTTTGAAACCATGCTGCAGCTTGCCCACCTTTATATTACTAAACCCCGCAAGAGCCAGACTGCCTTTGACGCCTATGTTGAAAGGATGAAAGGTTACTATCAGAACAGGGCCGAAAACCCCGAAGAAAATTTCAGGGACACCCTGCAGTGCGTACTTGCACAGTATCACCCGCGCAGACTGCCCATGAACGAGGAAAAACTTAAGGAAGCCGACCTCAGCAAGGCATTTAAAATTTACAAGGAAAGATTTGGCGATCCTTCAGGATTCACTTTCTATTTTGTAGGAAATATTGACCTGAAAACTGCAAAACCACTTATTGAAACTTATTTGGGCGGACTTCCGGTTGCCAGCCGCACTGAAACCTTCAAGGATCTGAACATCAGAACTCCAAAAGGGGTTGTGAAAAAAGAAGTTCTGAAAGGTAAAGAACCCAAGGCCGTTGTTTTTATGGATATAAACGGTGATATGCCATGGGAATACAAAACCCGTCTTGAAATCAAAGCTCTGGGCGAAGTACTGAGCACCAAACTTCTGGAATCAATAAGAGAAGATAAATCAGGTGTGTACTCCATTGGCGCTTATCCGCAGATGAACCATTATCCGGTACAAACCTATGCTTTCATGGTTTATTTCGGGTGCTCACCCGAAAACGTGGAACCACTTACAAAAGGTGTTTTTGTTGAAATTGACAAACTCATCAGCGATGGTCCATCCGACGTAGACCTTGGCAAAGTAAAGGAAAAACTGTTAAGGGAAAGGGAAACCTCACTGAGGGAAAATGATTTCTGGCTTACACAGCTAAAAGGGTTTGATTTCCATGGTGACAAAACCGATGAATTCCTGAAATACGAAACCATCGTTAAAGAAATGAGTATTGAGAGTTTGAAAGCTGCCGCACAAAAATATCTGAAATATGATAATTATGTAAGGGTGGTTTTGAAACCTGCTAATTAAGCTGCAAAGCATAACCTTTTAAGCCGCGAATGCGCTAATGTTTTAGTGGGTTCGCGGCTTATTTTTTCCCCGGAATATTCTATGATCAGAATTTTTCAGGAAACAATTTTTTTATTGAACCTGCATCGGCTTTACAGATTCCCCTTTCGGTGATGATGGCAGTGACCAGGCGAGCCGGAGTGACATCAAAGCCATAGTTTGCGATTTTTGCCTTCTCGGGCATGATAAGCATTTTTTCAAGCCGTCCGTTGATGAGCCCTTCCATATATTTGACCTCACTGTCGCATCTGGTTTCAATTTCTATTTGTTTTATTCCGTCGCTGATTGAAAAATCAATGGTGGATGAGGGCAGTGCTACATAAAAAGGTATTTTGTTGTCGAAGGCAGCAAGTGCCTTGAGGTAGGTGCCTATTTTATTGGCTACATCGCCGGTAGCAGTTGTGCGGTCTGAACCAACTATTGCCATGTCAACCATTCCATGCTGCATCAGATGTCCGCCGGTATTGTCGGGGATGATGGTGCAGTCGATGCCGTGCTCTTTGAGTTCCCATGCGGTGAGGCGGGCGCCCTGGTTGCGCGGACGGGTTTCGTCGACCCACACATGGACTTTTATTCCCCTGTCGTGAGCAAGGTAAATGGGAGCAGTGGCAGTGCCATAATCGCCGCAGGCAATCCAGCCCGCATTGCAATGGGTGAGAATGTTTACCGTTTCGCCGTTTTTCCGCTTACTGATTTCCTCGATGATGGGCAGACCGTACTCGCCTATCAGCCTGCAGTTTTCGATTTCGGAGTTGAAAATCTCCATTGCCTTGTCAAGAGCAGCTTTCTGCATATTTTGTGCCCCGAGGGCAGCATTGCATACGTTATCCACAGCCCACATGAGGTTTACGGCGGTGGGACGGGAAGATTTAAGGTATTCGGCCTTTTTGCGTATTTCAGATTCCTTTGAGCTGTGCAGACAGGCAAGATACATTCCGAATGCAGCAGTGATACCGATAAGCGGTGCGCCCCGCACCTCCATGTTTTTTATGGCAAAATATACATCATCCAACGATTCCAGTTCCTTTATCTCAAAGTTAAATGGCAGTAACAGCTGGTTGATGATGCTGATGCTTTTTTTGTCGTGATTGAGCCAAACGGCAGTAAAATGTTTCCCACGGATATTCATATCTCCACTTCAATTTGTATTTTTGTGCCGTAAAATTACAAAAATATGAGCACAGTTTTGGGGGGAATTAAGAATATAATTTTCGATTTTGGCGGCGTATTGATCAATCTCGATTTTGAGCGGACATACAAAGCGTTTTGCGGTTTGGGAATTGCCGATCTTGAAAAACGTTTTACAGAAGAAGAACTGATTCCGGTTTTTTACCGCCTCGAAACCGGCGATATCAGTCCGGATGACTTCAGATCCGGATTAAGAAAAATGACCGGAATAAACATCAGCAGTGATCAATTTGACCATGCCTGGAACCAGCTTTTGCTCGATATTCCGGCACACCGAATAGAGCTGCTGAAAAGTCTGAAGGGAAAATACCGGCTCTTTTTACTGAGCAACACCAATAAAATCCATTTCGATCATTACAGCGCTGAGCTCAAAAGGGTGCACAAACTTGATTTCGCGGATTTGTTCGAGCACACCTGGTTCTCATTTGAGATGGGCATGGCCAAGCCCGACACAGAAATTTACAAGCGGGTGTTGCGTGAAAAAAACCTCAACCCCAAAGAAACTTTATTCATCGACGACACCTTCGAAAACATCAAAGGCGCACGCAGAACTGGGATGCGCACATTGTTCCTGGAGGGCGAGATTGGGGAAGCGCTGGGGATAAAAATTTGAAATGGTCGGGGATAGCTTGGATAATATGATGTTTTACAAATTTAGAGTTTTTTACTTTACACTTTTTGAATTATAGCTAAGCAATCGGATGCAAAGAGTGTGAATAGAGTTCATTGATATTAAAAAAGTCAATGGATGAAGCAATCTCCTTCTTTGTCCATATTGGACAATTTCTACTACAAAAAATCGTTCTATTGCAAAAAAAAGGTGACAAAAATTCTAAGAATTATCCTGCTGCTTTTTGGAGCTGCTGTTTTAACATCCGGTTGTGACAGACCGGCATGCAGCAATACCAATCCGGTATTTGAAAAATACGGTTTAGACACAAAAGAATATAATGATGAAATGGTAAGGCAATTAGCCAAAACAGACAAATCAACACTTACTTATTGGGTGGCTGGTTATTCCGAAAACGGGAACTCACGCTATATAACAGTTCAGGTTCAGGGTGACGGACTGTGTGCCTTGATGAATATTGAAGTCAGAGATTCGGAAAAAGGCATTGAAATACTCCTTGAGAAAAAAGGCATGGGCTACAAGGGTGCTGAGCTTTTGAGTTTGAAATTTGATATCTGTCAGGATGAACAGAAAACGGAATTTGTTTTCAGGGAGACCAGGAAAATATTGGATTAATTGCGCTTGTTCACCTTATCAACACCTAATGTTAACTTCTTTTTATCTTATGATTAAGTTTCTTCTCATACATTGATTATTTTTGGGTCGAGAAAGTACCAAATTTATAGAACCGGTAAAAATAAAGAAACTATGCAACGAATTCCGTTAAGCTCATCCCGTCTGGCCTCAGCCGGATACGATCCCGCAACAAAAACCATGGAAGTTGAGATGCACGAAGGCGTCATCCAGTATTTTGATGTTCCCGAGGAAGAATTCAGAAAATTTTTAAATGCACCTTCACAGGGCAAGCACTTTTACTATTACATCGAGCACAATTACGAGTGCAGGAAACTTGAGATGGCGTAAAACTGAATTATTATATTATTTAAGCCGCGAATGCGCTAATAAAAAACATTAGCGCATTCGCGTTTTTTTTATAAAAAAAGGGATTAATAAAGCCCCTTTTCTCATTAAGAAGTATGAAAATTACTCTCTGACAAGTTTTTTAGTGAAAGTTTGTGAACCGGCAGTGAATTTTACGATGTAAATTCCGGATTCCAGTTCCTTCCCGTCAATACAATAATTGTATGACCCGGCAAGTTGTACGCCGTTCATCAGTGTTTTGACTTTCTTGCCAATAATGTTGGTAACCTCTATTTTTACATTTTCCTGTTTTGCCAGATTATATTCCAAAACCATTTTTTCGTTAAAAGGATTGGGATAAGCATTGAAAGTTGTTTTTGCAATGGGCTGAGTTTCGATACCTACTGCTGAATCGCCAACAAAAATTGAGATGGTTTTGTTATATGTCATTCCGTGGGTAGTTACTGCCGAAAAAATATAGTCATGCCAACCAGTTTCAGAAGGTATCACCCAGGCGTTTCCTGTTGCAGGGTCATCATATATTTCATCCACTTTTGCCGGTGATGACCATGAAAATGAAGTAGGAAGAAAAATAAAATTAATATAGTTAAGATTTATGTACCAACTGAAAACATAACCATCATCAATTGACCAGTTATCTGTAAAGGTTATTTTCCATTCACCATTCATGGGACAACCTATTAAATCAGTCAATGGTTGAGATGACATATATGTGCCGGAAGGAACAACCCCTAACGGAGCCATCGATCCATCCCCTAATACGTAATCACCCATATCTTTTGTAAACGTAGGATATAATGCCCAACCATAGTCATAACCCGTTCCGGGACCTGCATCCCATCCCTCAAGAGGTTCGCCAAGATAAGCTCCTCCCCCATGTTGCTCCTCTAATATTACAACTGTTCCATTTGGGCAAGTCATGGAGATAACCAGATCACCCAAAAAGGAATGTTCCATGTTGGTATTAATGGAAAATAAGTTGCTTAATGAATCTATTGTGGCGCCCGGAGCAAAATCATCAAAAGTTATTGAAGAAATATATGAAACGCCTGTTCCATCAGGAAGAAAAACTGTATCATCAATAAACATTATTTGTTCATCGCTGATATAGCCATTGAAATAAATTGTATCCCCAACCATTATTGTATCATCAGGCTCCCATAAATCATAGGGTATCCAATATTCAATACTGAATTCGGGATATGAATGAATATAAATTACTGTGGAATATGTGCAATTATTTACATCGGTAATTGTAAGTGTCACTGGAATGAGCCCTGAAACAGAATACGAATGTGTAACGCTATTTCCTGTTTCAATATTACCATCGCCAAAATTCCATTCAAACACAGATGTTGAATCGTCCTGAGAGTAATATAACCCATTTTGAGGATATATTCCGGTAGCATTTAAATTAAATGATTCATAATCATAAACAGAGACAAATAAAATTGAATCATCAATATATGAGTCAGCAGATGTGGATAATGAAACCCCAATTTGCTGGCAGGGTTGTGAAAAACCTGATATTGTGGCAAATAGTACAATTAATACGAGTAATCTTTTTTTCATGCCTTAGAGTTTTTATATAATTGTTTATATAAGACAATATTTAGGGTGGTTTAGTTGCCTGAAAATAATGCTTTTTTTTGAATTTGAAATGGTTTAATCCAAGAGTTCTAATAATAATTAAGCCGCGAATGCGCAAATGTCTTTCTATTCGCGCATTCGCAACTATAAAATCAATCCTTAATAAACTTTATTGAAAGCTCTTTAATGTTGTTCCTGACTTTCACAAAATACATTCCGGGACTAAACGCACTTACATCAATGGTTTTTGTTCCTGAAATGAAATCGTCTTTTAATATCAGTCTGCCGTCTACAGAATAGATTTCAAGATCTGAAATGCCTTCCCATCCCTGCGATTTGAGTGTTAAAGTTTCCTTTGCGGGATTGGGGTACAACATTATTTCAAATGCCACATCTGTTTCCGGTAATCCTGTGCACGATGTAAAGGTAACCACAATATCATCGGTGCTCTGGCATCCATCACCATTGGTTACCACAACACTGATCAGCCACGTGCCAATGCCAAGTGATGTGGTGTCAAGGGTTACAAACTGACCTATATCTCCGGTTGACCATTCAACACTGGCAAATCCTGCTCCGGCATCTAGTGTAATGCTTTCGTAATCGCACAGAATGGTGTCTTCACCCAGATCAATCATTGGTTCTGGAATAATGTCAATTGCTTGCGAAGTTGACGGTCCATTGCCACAGCTGTTTGATGGGGTAACGGTAATATCACCTGCCGAAGTACCAGTCAGCACTGAAACGGCTGATCCAGTGCTGCCCGAAACAAAACTGAATCCCGATGGTAATGTCCACGTGTAGGTATAACCCGCCGGTTCGCCGATGCTGTAGGTCTGCTCGCTGCCGGCGCACGGTGTGTTATCTCCGAGTATTGATGAAACTGCCACAGGTGTTTGAGCTGAGTTCACTATAAGATTCTGTCCCAGACTTGTCCCACAAATATTTTGTGCAAAAACACTGATGGTACCATTTCCTGATGCAACAGCAACATTGATGATATTTGTGTTTCCTCCTGATGTTTGTGACCATCCGTCGGGCAAATACCAGTCGTAGGTTACTCCTGCCACTTCATATACCGAATAGGTTACTTCAGTGCCTTCGCACGGAGCAACATCACCCGAAATGGTTCCGGGCATTGCCGGCACAGTGAGCACAGTGACCGGCATTGAAACGGCTGTTCCGGTACCACACACATTGGTGAGCGCCACATAAATTGTTCCCGAAACGCCTGTAGTATATTCCACCTCGAAACTGTTTCCGCCATTGACCTGCGACCACGCTCCCGGGAAGGTCCATGTGTAAGTATAGCCCGGTACTTCATCCACATTGTATGTGATGGTGTTGCCGGCGCACACTTCATCCGGACCGTTAATTGCCGATGGCAGTCCGGGCAACGGCGTGGTGATGATGGAAACGGTCTGGGCAGGTCCGGCACCACATGCATTTGACGGGGTAACCGTAATAGTACCGGAATTTCCTGTTGATGCAGTAATATTGGCTGTGGTTCCGCCTGCTGTCTGACTCCATCCTGAGGGGAAAGTCCAGTTATAAGTTACTCCGCTCACTGCAGCCACCGAATAGTTCTGTGATGAACCAAAGCATGGTGTGGTGCTTCCGGTAATTGCCGGAGGAATAGCGGGCAATTCCACCGGTGAAACGCTCAATTGCTGCATATCTCCACTTCCGCATGAATTATATGGGATAACTGATATTGTGCCGGGTGTCACTCCGGGTGTCACGGTAATCGAATTGCTTGTTCCTCCTCCGGTTTGAGTCCATCCGCCGGGCAGACTCCAATTGTAGCTAACACCGCCCACAGCGGTAACTGAATAAACAGCCGAACCACTTTCGCATGGGGCAGCCGGACCGCTTATGGCTGATGGTACGGACGGAATGCCTGTAACGCTTACAGTTAAATAAACATGATTGCTGTTACAACTGCCATTTGATGCATAGGCAGAAATTTCTCCCGATGATGATCCCCAGTCAACAATTACATTTTCAGTACCCTGACCCGAAACTATGTTTGCTCCTGAAGGAACTGACCATGTATAGCTGGTCGCGCCCGAAACAGGAACAATGCTATAATTCAGGCTTGTTGCGCCGGAACAAACATAAGTGTCTCCGATAATGGATGCCGGAACAGCAGGGGTTGTTATTGCCGTTGTTGTAACCGGTCCGGCCTGCGCTGTACATCCGTTTACGCTGGTAACTGTAACGTAATATGTTCCCGATACCGAGGGGTAAATGGTTTGATTGGTTGATCCGGTGCTCCAAAGCCAGCTGCTTCCTGCAGAAGCCACCAGCGTTGCATAATCGCCCGAGCAGAATGTTGTAGATCCCACCGGAGTAATTGATGCCGAAGATGGTGTGTAGAAACTGGCAAAAACAGGAGCAGATACCAGGTCACATGCGCCATCAGTAACTGTAACGGAATAAATTCCGGATGCTGTAACATCAATGCTCTGCGTTGTTGCACCTGTGTTCCATAAATAAGTAGTTCCCGAAGAAGCAGTCAGCGAAATGGTTTCACCATCGCAGGCAGTTAAGCCCGGACTTGCAGTGATTCCGGCCTGAGTACAGGTTATATTCGCTGAAAATCCAGCATATTGGTTTGATCCGTCGGAGGTAAACCTGAAGGTCAGGGCATTTCCGCTTGAAGTGAATGGTCCCGGAATGGCACTTCCCGAAAATGTTCCCAACAAAGGTGAAGCGGTGCTGTTTCCGTCGTAAATGTATAGTTTATCCCAACCGCTTTCTGTACTGAATGAGGTGAAAGTAACCGAAACCGGACAGCCGCTGTTTGACCTGAATGTCATGGTTCTGTTTTCACTGGCCGCATAGTTTCCTGTTCCTCCCGGGTCGGTGAAAGTGGCATTGCAAGTGTACCTGACTCCGCCCGACATGGGGAAATTATTAAATGGAGATGGAGTGGTCGAACAGGAAATCAGACTTTGCCAGCCAATAGCGTTGGTGGCTGAAGTAGAATAAAATCTGAAGGTCAGGCAAGTGCCAGACTGTGAAGAAATCTCTTCGGGTAATGAGTTTCCTGTGAAGATTGCAAGCATCGGTGAGGAGGTATTCGGTCCATCATAAACATACAGCGAATCCTCACTGCTGATGACAAAATTATTTGGCATAAAATTGAATTTTACGAAACTGCCATCATCAGAACAGAAAGTCATGATACGGTTTTCGTTGTGCGGGTAATTGGCTGCCGGTCCGGCATTGTCATAGAAAACTCCGGAACAGGCATTCACAATACCCGATGTCATCGGATAAACATCAAGAGCCGGGGAAGTACAGGTAATGGCTGCTGTCCAACCATTGTACTGATTTGATCCGTCGCTTGTATAATAGAAAGTGAGGGAATTCCCGGTGGATGTGACACTTCCGGGTGATGTGCCCCCGGAGTAATTGCCAATCAAAGGATAGGATGAGGTTGGTCCGTCATAAATATATAATCGGTCAAATCCTGACTCGGTTGAAAAACTTGAGAAATTGAAATTCAACCGGCTGTTGTCGGGCGAGATAAAGGTCATGGTTTTTGAAAAGCTTGCCGAGTAAACTGAAGCCGATCCCCCATCGTCATTGAATGTGCCGCCACAGGTGTACCTGATACCGGTTTGCATGTTGTAAATTTGTTCTGGAGCCACAGCGCTGCAGGAAATTAGCGCGCGCCATCCGGTAGCCAGATTCACTGAATTGGATTTAAACCTGAAGGTAACGCAGCTGCCCGACTTGCTGTAAATCCTTTCTGGTAAACGATTCCATGTGTAAACGCCCATAAGTTGTGATGATATATTTGGTCCGTCATAGGCGTAAAGGGTATCATCAGTCTGAATATCCACATGGGTGAAATCGAAGATGATAAAATTGCCTTCATCGGAACAGAAAGTTTCGGTGATGTCCTGATTGTGCATGTAATTGGCGCCACCGCCGCCCGAATCAAAGAACACACCGCTGCAGGTGTTGACTGTTCCTGCTGTCATCGGATAAGTGGTCAGAGGCGGGGTAGTGCAGGTAATACTGGCATTCCAACCGGTGTATGAGTTTGAGCCATCGGCATTCCAGTAAAATGTAAGGCAGGTGCCTGTTGATTGAACAGTACCCGGAGATGTGCCGCCTGAATAAGTTCCAAGCAAAGGATAGGCAGAAGATGGTCCATCATAAATATACAATTTGTCCCAGCCGCTTTCAGATGAAAAACTGCTGAAATTAAATTGCAAACGATTTCCATTATCGCTATAAAAAGTCATCGTCTTGTAAAACGAATTGCTGTAGTTCCCTGTTGACCCGCCATCATCATAAAATGTTCCCCCGCAGGTGTAACGGATGCCGGTCTGCATATTGAAAACCTGAGTGGGAGCGGTTGATGAACATGATATCAGCGCCCTCCATCCTTCGGCCACATTGGCTGAGTTGGAAACAAACCTGAAGGTGATGCTTCCGCCTGATTTATTGTATATTCTTTCAGGAAACTGATTGCCTGTGTAAACCCCGATTTTTGGCGAAGAGATGTTTGCCCCGTCGTACACATACAAAGTATCATCGGTATAAATATTAAAATGGGTAAAGTCAAAAATAAGGTAGGGCGAGCCATCAGGGGTGAAAGTCATTGTTTCACTGTCATTGTTTGTGTATGAAGCTGCAGGACCTCCCGGATCTGTATATACGCCTTCGCAAGTCACCACAGACGTTGTTGTCATGACGTACGAAGGAAGTGCGGGTGTGATACAGCTTATGGATGCCGACCAGCCCGAAGAAGTGTAGGAACTGTTGGCGTAGAACTTGAACGTCAGACTTGTTCCGGTGGATTGGATGATACCCGGATTGGAGGTATAGTAATATCTTCCTATAAGTGGATGGCTTAAAGAGGAACCATCATAGATTTCAAGATAATCATAACTATCGCCGTACAGATTAAATGAAGTGAAATCAAACTGAAGGCGGTTTCCGTTTTCGGAATAGAAAGTCATTGTTTTTACCTGGTTGCTTGAATACGAATTAGACAAGCCACCATCGTCAGAAAATGTTCCCTCGCAAACATACCTATAGCCATCTGACATGGTATATTCGGGAACCGGAGCAGATGCAGCACAGGATACCAGGGCGCGCCATCCGACATCATTTGAGGCCGAGTTGGAAACAAATTTAAAAGTCACACTGTTTCCACTTTCCGAACTGATGGTCTCGGGAACGGTATAGCCGGTGTAGGCGCCAATTTTCGGAGATGAAATATCCGGTCCGTCATAGGCAAACAAAGTATCACCCGAAACTACCGAAAAATGGGTAAAATCGAAGATTATTTTATCGGATGAACCGGAAGAAAAAGTCATCACGCGGTTTTCGTTGTGCGGATATACAGCGCCCTGACCGCCGTTGTCGCTGAACACACCATTACAGGTGGTTACAGTTCCCGAACTCATGGGGTAGTCGGCAGCAGGTGCCGTGGTGCACTGTATTGAAGCAGCCCAGCCGGTTGATGAGTAACTGCTGTTGGCGTATGACCTGAAAGTGAGTGAAGAGCCCGTGGATTCGATGATGCCCGGACTGGTGGTATAGTAATATGTTCCGATTCTGGGATAATTAATATTTGGCCCGTCATATATTTCCAAATAGTCATAACTGTCTCCGTATAGGTTGAAAGTAGTAAAGTCAAATCTGAGGCGGTTGCCGTTTTCAGAATAAAAAGTCATTACTCTTGTGGCCGAACTATAATATGAATTGGATGCACCGCCGTCATCATAAAAAGTTCCTTCGCACACATACCTGTTGCCGTCGGACATGTTGTATGATGGTGCTGAAACCGAAGATGCACAAGTTACATTGGCTTTCCATCCGGCATCATTGCCTGAGGCATTGGAAAAAAATCTGAAAGTAACAGTATTTCCTGTTTCGGAGGAGATTGTTTCGGGCAGGATATAACCTGTATAGGCACCGATTTTTGGTGATGAAGTGGTTGGTCCGTCATAAGCATACAAAGTATCGCTTGTTGATACAGCAAAATGAGTAAAATCGAAAACAATCTTATCACTTGTGCCCGAGGTAAAAGTCATGGTGCGGTTTTCATTGTGCGGATAATTGGCTGCCAGTCCACCGTTATCACTAAAAACCCCGTAACAGGTTGTGGCCGTTCCCGAGGTCATAGGATATTGTGTTGGCGGAGCATCGGTACAGCTAATGGTGGCCGCCCAGCCAGTGGAGGTGTAGCTGCTGTTGGAATAAAATCTGAAGGTTAAAGATGTTCCGGTTGATTCGATGATGCCCGGACTTGCTGTTCCGTAAAAGGTTCCGATTTTAGGATAACTCACGGTTGGACCGTCGTATATTTCCAGGTAGTCATAACTGTCGTTATAAAGGTTAAAAGCCGAAAATGATGCCTGTAATTTATTTCCGTTATCAGAGATAAATGCCATGGTTCTTGTTGTGCTGCTGGAATAATTCGATCCGCTGCCTCCTTCATCATAGAAATTTCCCCCGCAGGTGTACCTGACGCCCTCCTGCATATTGAAATTCTGTGCCGGTGCTGTGGCCGAACAGGAAATAAAAGCCCTCCATCCCGAGGCGTTTGTTGCTGAACCGGAGTAAAACCTGAAGGTTAGGGTGTTGCCTGTTTTTGAAAAAATCACTTCGGGCAATGACCCGCCGGTGTATTTGCCGATGAGCGGTGAAGATGTTGTTGGTCCGTCATAAGCATACAAAGTATCTTCATATGAAACGCTGAAATGCGAAAAGGTCATCAGCACTTTATCAGAGCTTCCCGAGGAAAAGGTCATGGTGCGGTTTTCATTGTTGGGGTAATTGGCTGCCTGACCGCCGTTGTCGGTGAAAATTCCCGCGCAGGCGGTGACTGTTCCCGAGGTCATGGCATATACATCCAGTACCGGTGTTGAACAGGAAACCAATGCCGACCAACCGGTTGATGTATAGGAACTGTTGCTGTAAAAATAGTACGTCAGGGCGTTTCCTGATGAGGTAATAACACCCGGACTGCTTGTTCCGTAGTATTTACCCAAAGACGGGTAACTTGATGACGGTCCGTCAAAAATTTCAACATAATCATAACTATCACCATACAAATCAAAAGACTGGAAATTGAAGCTGATTCTGTTTCCATCGAGCGAATAGAACGTTTCGGTTTTTGAGGTATTGCTGTAATAATTGCCCGTACTTCCGCCAACATCATAAAAAGTTCCTGAGCAGGTGTACCTGTAACCATCCTGAAAATTGTAGATTAGGGTTGGTGTTGTTGAGGAGCAGGATATCAGGGCTTTCCATCCGGAGGCAGTATTGACGGTGTTTGATTTAAACCGGAATGTGAGACACGAACCCGAATGTGAATAGATTCTTTCGGGCAAACTGGTTCCTGTATAAGCTCCAAGTTTTTGGTCGCTGGTAGTGGTACCATCATACACAAAAAGTGTATCATCGGTAGCAATAGAAAAATTGGTAAAATCAAAGATTATTTTGTCTGAGCTTCCCGAGCAGAAAGTCATGGTTCGGTCTTCATTATTGGCGTAGGAAGCTCCCCCGCCTGCATTGTCATAAAACACACCTGAGCAGGCAGTCACCGTTCCCGATGTGAGCGGGTATTCGGAAAGCGGAGCACCAGTGCAGGAAATGATGGCATCCCATCCGGAGCTTGCATAGGAACTGTTGGAATAGAATACAAAAGTCAGGGAAGTTCCGGTTGAGGTAACTACACCCGGGCTTGTTGTTCCGTAGTATTTTCCAAGGGATGAATAAGTTGATGAAGGGCCGTCGAAAATCTCCAGATAATCATAACTATCACCGTACAACGCAAACGACTGGAAATTGAAAGAAATCCTGTTGCCGTTATCAGAAGTAAAGGTCATGGTCAGGTTTTGGCTATTGCTGTAATTGGCTGCCGAGCCGCCGTTGTCGTAAAAGGTTCCCGAGCAGGTCGAAACCGTGGTGGTGCTCATGTTGTAGGTTTGGCTGAAGCTGGCGATCGCTAAAAAAAGCAAAGAAACAGTAAATATAGTTCTCATAAAAAGTGTAAATAAGTTCGTTTTTATCAAGGTTCATTTATACGAAAAAGACCCGGGATTTGTTGCAGAAAATGACCCGGAAAAAGATTGGTTTTTACATGAGTTGATTCAACAAGTAAGCGTTAACAACAATTCGATATGCCCTACCCCATCAACCTCCGCAAATCCGAATCATCAATATCCTTAAATACCCGCTCGGCCAGGGAGCCAAACTCATTTTTCAAAGCGGTAAATTCTATGATGCCGTTGTTGAGGTAGCTGATGGAATCGCAAGTACCGGTAAGGGTTTCAAGTATGTGTGAGCTCACAAGTATGGTACATCCCTTTTCTTTTAATATCTCAACAATCTGCTTTACTTTTTGGTTGGTTTCCAGATCAAGTCCGTTAAATGGCTCATCCAAAAGATAAATGGGATTTTCCATGCTCAGAATGCCCATCAGCGCAAGCTTTTTCTTCATTCCGGTCGAATAAGTTTCAATGAGTTTGTTCAACGGCAGATCAAAAATCTCATTCCAGCCCTTAATATCAAAATTCGGGTTTTTTGTTTTAAACAGACTCAAATATTCTTTTCCGGTGATGCTAGAGTAAAAAAACGAATTGGTCTCAAAAAAGGTGATTTTGCTGCGGCCCAGTTTTTCATCATCAAAAAGAATTTCCCCCGATTGCTTTTTCACATTTCCGTAAAGGGTATTGAACAGGGTGGTTTTTCCCGAGCCGTTTAGTCCGACAATGCCGCGCACCTCTCCATTGCCTATCTGCATACAGAGATTTTTCAGCACATCGAGCTGACCAAAGGATACGCAAAGATTATTAATTGTAAGCATCAAGATATTGTTTTAAGTTTTTTGAGGATTTGCCAATATAATATATCAGCATAATCAATGGCAGCGGCACCAGCCAGGGAATCAGAAAACAGATCATCACAAAACCCACGATAAACACATTTCGCTCCACAACGGTTGATGGTTCATACAAAGCATATTTGAAAACAATGGAGAAAACCAAAGTCATCACACAAACCCCCATGGCAAAAAGGAACAAATCCCATAAATCGGGATTATTGTATAAAAACACCACAACCAAAGGTGAAACGATCAGTGCAAACAGGATTACATTTTGGACAATTTTTTTCAGAAGAATTGTATAAGTGTCTTTTCCATAAATCCGCAGCATGATTTCAGGTTCATTTTCGGTGTGAAAGGAACAAATAATCAGGGTGATGATTCCTATTCCGATTGGAATAACCGGAGCATAATAACTGACCATCAGTGAAAGAGTCCACACCACCCCCATATAAACAAACTTTTTTCTGAAGCCGCTTTTCCATTCAAAATTTGAACGCGGAATGAATAAAAGTTTTCTGAAAAGATTGATTTTTTTAAACGAAACCGTGGTGTTGATCAGGGAAACCGGAAGCGTAAACAGCACCATCGCTGCTGCATAAATTGCAGATCCGGTAATGGACAGCAGCACAATCATCGGCAATAACATGATGGTATATTCAATCATGAACAGAGGAAAAACCTGCCTGCGAAGCAGCTTTAAGAATCGCTTGTCTTTTCTCTGCAGATGAACAGAAAAAATCATGGAAGCAAAAACATAAACCATGATTTCGCGGTATCCCTCCTGCTTAACTACACCGAGCAGCCAGATCATTCCATATCCTAAAAGTCCAAGCAAAAACAAGGAACGAAGCAGTCCGATCTCCATCAAAACCCTGAAAAGTTGCTTTGCCCTGAGGAACAATATGTAGATTACCAGTTTCATTATTGGGGTAAAAATAAGGCAATAAATTGAATTTTCTTTCTATTTCGTCTTGATGGCGAACCAAGTCTGAAAATAAATTTGCAACCAAACGCATTTATTT
Organism: Bacteroidetes bacterium GWF2_38_335; assembly: GCA_001769535.1. Classification (GTDB taxonomy): domain Bacteria; phylum Bacteroidota; class Bacteroidia; order Bacteroidales; family GWF2-38-335; genus GWF2-38-335. The sequence goes on along the minus strand of MEOH01000004.1, from coordinate 91,445 downwards.
TTCGTACAACTTTAATGACTATTGTGTTTGATTTTAATAAATTTGTACTTTTACAGTCTTGATTTGCAAGTAAGTGATCATTTGAGTATAGAATGTTTGTCAACTTTAATTATAATAGCTAAAAAAGTCTGAGAGATGAGAAAACAACTATTAACAGCATTATTATTTTTCTTTTTTGCGACAATTGCAATTTCACAATTGCCGTTTAAAAACGCTAACATCTGGTATTTTGGTGATCGAGCCGGAGTGGATTTTAATTCTACCCCCCCGGTCGTTTTGCTTGATGGCGAAATAAGCACCCAGGAAGGTGTTGCCACCATTTGCGATTCAGATGGCGCATTATTGTTTTACACCGACGGAAGTTCGGTTTGGGATAAAAATCACAATCTGATGCCAAACGGTGATTATACACTTTTTGGCCACTGGTCATCCACACAATCGGCGATTATTGTTCCGATTTATGGCGAGATAAACCGTTATTATATTTTTACAACTGACGAAGGAGCGGGATACAGAGGATTAAGATATTCCGAAGTGGATATTTCGCTTCCCGGAAACGGAACTTCCAGCGAGCCACTTGGCGATCTTGTTACAGAATCTCTTAATACTCCATTGATTGCACCCGTTTGCGAAAAAGTAACCTGTGTTTTAAAAAGCAACATGATTGACTATTGGGTATTAACACATGGATGGACAAATAACGAGTTTTATGCCTATGAAGTGACCATGGATGGCGTTAATACCGAACCGGTGATTTCTGAAGTGGGCGGTATTCATAATGGCGGCACAGATAATATAAACACTGTAGGGTACATGAAAGCATCCGTTGACCGGTCAAAAATCGCAGTTGTAAACCGCAATACTGAGGCCATTGAATTATTTGATTTTAATTCAGAAACGGGAGTACTTTCAAATGCGGTTGTTATTCCAATGGATGGCGAATTGCTTTACGGAATAGAGTTTTCACCCAACGGCAGATATTTATATATTGCCTCATCGCACACCTTGTTCAGATATGATTTGTATACCGAAGTGGTTACTTCAGTGGATATAGATGATTCCAGCGTTTTTTCGGGGACGAATATTTCAATCAGGGCCATGCAACTTGCTCCGGACGGAAATATTTATGTTTCTATCCGATACAACGAATACCTCAGTGCAATTTACTTTCCGAATCTGGCCACAGCATATCTTGAAACAAAAGCCATTTATCTTGATGAAGATGAAACGGGAAGAGAATGTCTTTTTGGACTGCCAAATATTTTTTATTTCAAAGGTTATCAGAACGACGTTGGAGAAATTACCACACATCTGCAAAACATTGTGGTTTACCCAAATCCGGCAAACGATTTCGTTCAGATTTCAGGTATTGAAAGCGGCTCGGTAATTATATACGATTCGGAAGGCCGGTTTATAAAAAGAGCACCCCTTGATAGTTCTATGAAAGTTGATTTTTCCGGACTTCCGGATGGAAATTATTTGCTTTCAATAACATCCGACGGGGAAAGAATTGTGAAGAAAGTCATTATTAGTCATTAGAACACCTTAAAGCTTATATATTTTAAACCCAAAACAAAACACATGAAAACAAAATTACTTTTCTTTCTGAGTTCACTTTTTCTTTTATCTAATATGCATGCGCAATTTCCATTTGATACCTGTCAAATTGCTTACTATCCTTTTAATACTAACACTTTAGACGCAAGCGGAAATGGTAATCATGGAACAATTCATGGTGCAAGTCTTACAACCGACAGATTTGGTAATAATTTTAGCGCATTTATTTTTGATGGAGTAGATGATTTTATAAGCATTACGCCAAATAGTGATGTCAGTTCTATTGGTGATTTTACAATTTCAGCCTGGGCTTATTGTGAATCATGGGAGGATCAATCCGGCATCGTTCCTGATTTTACTGATTTTCAATATGTTTTTGATGGCCACAGCCATTCAGCTACAGCTACCTCAGACTTTTTAAGGGATGGTTTTAGTGTCATGTACAAATTTAAAACTGGTGGCGATGAGCTTTTTACTAATTCTACATACGATATTGAAACCACGGTTATTACAACAGAGCTATCAATAGACACAAGTGTTTTAAACAAGTGGCACCATTTAGTATTTATCCGCAACGGGAATGAAACCCGTCACTATGTTGATGGCGATTTAATTTCCACCGAGTTAAATAATTTATCCGCGCTGAATATGCAACACGATTGGTATATTGGAACATTTTCAGCCAATAACCAGAATTATCTTTCGTTTAACTACAATTTTGATGGTAAAATCGATGATATCCGGATTTATAATTGCGCACTTGACAGCCTGGCAATTCAACAGCTTTTCAAAGAGCCAAACACTTCTGTGGATGAATTATCAGAAAATTCGCTGATTAATGTTTATCCAAATCCGACAGCAGACTATATTCAGATTACCGGAATAGAAAATGGAGATGTATATATTTACGACTCCGAGGGACGGTTTGTTAAATCCTTAATTCTTGACAAATCTATGAAAATTGATTTTTCGGATTTGCCCCACGGAAATTATTTACTTTCAATTAAATCCGATGGGGAAAGAATTGTGAAAAAGGTGATCATCAGTCATTAATGTTGACTTTCGGGGTTTTTGAAAATCAGTGAGGTTTTTCTGAAAGATGTTTTTTTATGATCCTGAAAACCCTCATGGATCCATTTTTATCAAGAACGGATTTTGATTTTTCACGCATTTCAAGCAGCACCTCCCTGTGATCATATATCCAGTCGATTTTGTCGCAGACTTTCTTCAGGGATTCGTCGGAATAATAATAGCCATCGAAAATTATTCCGTTTTCAAAAAGTTCCCGGGCAGTAGCTTCAAAATGTTCTTTTTTCTCGAAAATATTAATGGATGGCAAACCTGAATAAACTGCCTCAACAGTGGTCAATCCGCCTGCAAATATTGCCAAAACGGAGTTTCCTAAAATGTCCCAGGTCGAACGGTTGGCTTTTGCCAGAATTATTTCATGTTTGTGGTTCGATTTTATGGCACTTACCAGATCATTATACGAATGGGAATATCCCTCGCCGAGGGCAACCCATAGTGTTAATTCTCTGGGAAAATCCTCAAGGGCCTTGAGTATTTTTAATGTTTTGTTGGGCGAATCGGTTCCTCCCATTGATATGGAAATAGTGAGGTGTTTTTTATTCAGGTTCTTTTTGTACTCGGCTGTTTTTATTCGTTCACATGCTTCATTAAAAATAGAATATTCCAATCCTCCGTAAACAGCAACACCCTTTACAGGCAATGTGTATTTTGATCGTGTAAAAAGCAGATCTGTTTTACCCATCTGATCGAAAACGGGAGAAATGGATGCGATAAGCTTTGGAATATTTTTTAGTTTTTCAAATGTCTCATCACTGAGGGTGGTAAGGTCGTAGACAATGACATCCGGAGAAAAATCCTTCACGGTTTTTGAAATGCCTTGCTCAGAATAACAGAAGCTGACCAAGTCATTTATCTCATAAAAAATTGGTTCAAGTCCTTTTTCAATTATTGCTAAAATGCGAACATCACAGTGATTCCTGATGGCTTTACAAAAAGTCCGGGTCCTGAAAAGATGTCCCAGGCCAATTTTGGATGATCCCCTGCAAATAATCTGAATTTTCATGTTTTAACTGATCATATCGGGCGAAAACGGCTCGTACAATTTAATATTACGGTTCAGTTTCTTTCCGATGATTAAATCTATTTCCGACGCATCCATGATTCCCTCAGGTCTTACCACCATAACATCTTTGTCTTTTATGACTTCGCCTTTTTTCATGGCTCTTGCTGCATACAGTGATCTGCGGGCTCTTTTTTTCACATAAAGCTCATCTTTTTTCAGCTTTGATCCCTGAAAGCTCAGCGCTTCTTCTGCTTTTCGGATGTTGTCAACATATTCGATAAACTGATCTTCTTCAAAAGCATACAGATGGTCAAAACCTTCCTGGGTATGATCAATGGTATAATGTTTTTCAATGTAGGATATTTTCTTGGTCAGGGCCATGCAGGCGGCTATGCTGCCCTGGGTATGGTCTGACAATCCAACAGGAAATCCAAAGGATGTTCTGAGTGCATCAATAAATCCCAGATTCATTTCCTCAAGTCGGGCCGGATAAGCCGAAACACAATGCATCAGCACAATTTTATCAAACCCAGATTTGTACAGTTCATTTACCGATTTTTCAACCTGCGACAGGGTTGACATTCCGGTTGACAGAATCATTTTTATTCCTTTTTCGGCAACAATTCTCAATAACCTGAAATTATTCAGATCGGTTGATGCAATTTTAATAAATGGAGGATTCATTCCTGCAAGCAAATCGGCTCCCCGTTTGTCAAAAACCGAGGCAGAAAAAGCAATTTTTTTCTTTCTGCAGTATTCATCCAGCTGAAGATAATTTTTATCGGTAAGCATGAAACGGCGCCTCATTTCAACAACTTTCAGGATGTCATAATGCCCAAACTCATATACTCCGGGCAAATACAATCCCTCAGGATAGATAATCTGAAATTTCACCGAATCGGCTTTGGCTTTTACTGCAATATCCACCAGCTTTTTTGCGGTACTGAAATTGCCGTTGTGGTTTGTTCCGGCTTCAGCTATGATATGGACTTTTTCTTCAGACATCTTATTTGTTTTTCTGATTATTGACCAGTTTGGCAAAATTTTCAAAGTTTGCCGAAATGGTTGAATGTAATTCTGCCCAAACCTGATTGCGGTTTTTATCTTTAAGGGCATCCAGATCGCTTAAATTTGAGATGCGATTTTTTACCTCTGCCACGGCATTTTGCGTTACCATATTGATGTTCCATTTATCCATTCCGATGGTTTCCAGCATGCTGAGGGCTCGCTGGTCATAACTGATTTTAATGGCCGGCACATTGAACGCCAGTGCAGGCAGGAACGAATGAAGCCTGTAAGTCACATTAAGTCTGGTGTTTCTGAGATAGGTCAGGTAAGTATAAACATCATCAGTATAAAGATAATCTATATCGCTGAAGGAAGCTGCGAATGGAATATCCCGGTGGTCATGGCAAAACAACTTTATATTTTGGTAGTTTTTGCTTTTAAGAATGCTGATGATTTCAAGCAATTCATCTTTTACAGCGTATTGTTTGTCAACCGGAATGCTCATGAGACTGGGTGTTCTAACGGAAATGAGCGCATCGGTCATGTTTTCCTTTGAAATAGGCACCATGTGCAAAGGGGTTTCATTGAGGAAAAGGGTTGGACATCCGCCAAGTTTGTTTTTAACTCCAAGATCATTGATATAAGCGGTAGTGGCCAAGTCCCTTGACAATGAGATGTCGGCTCTTTTGTTTAGCATGATGATTTTATCATCGGTCATCACATCGGTACGGTCGACAAGTTCGTTTCTTTTATTGAAGATTTTTCCTCTCGACAAACTGAAAAGCATCATTGGTACTTCAAGTGCTTTCAGGGCCATGGGATTAATTTCCAATTCGCTGTTTTCATAAAGGTTTCCACCTCCGATGATCAAACCGTGGCCAAACTGATTGATCTCATAAACAGTTTGTGAGTTTAAACCTGCTTTTTTCTGACTCTCATATTTGCTGGTTGCCGGCAATGAAATAATATTGAGATTTTCCTTGAAAGCTGAGCGCAGAAAGTGATTCAGAGCGACATGAATAACGTCGTTTCCAATATTAAATCCCTTCGGTCTGATGCAATAAATATTTATCATTTTGTCAGTTGTTTATATGCTTTTATAATTTCTTTAAGATCCTGGGTTTTCCCTTTTAATCCTGTAAGTAATTTTTCCATGAGAACGACATCTTCGGGTGAGTCAACCACCAACCTGATGCTGTGATCATTTCCGTCTTCATACTGAATGAAAAAGGGATTAAAAGTATTAATATTTTCATAAAAAAACAAAGATACATGTTCCTTGTGTTCAGCCGATTTTAGCTGATTATATACTTTTTCGTAAACTTTGGTTCTGAATATTTCAACGGAAACACCATAAGGAAAATTTCTCGGAACAAGATTGGTAACAAAGTCACAGTCTGAATTTTCAATGGCGCCAAAACCTTTCATCAGGAGGTTTTTATTAACGAACGGACTGTCACCGTTTACCCTTGCAAAATAGTCGATTCCGTATTTTTTGGCACAGGAAAGTATTCTTCCGGCCACATCATCTGTTTGTCCTCTGAAACAATTTATGCCTGCCGAAGCTGCAAATTCTGCAATGGGATCATCGGTGCTTCTGTCGGATGTGGCAATGATTACTTCAAAATGACCGTTGTTTAAAATCGGAGCGGTGCACCATTCAAGCAGTTTCTTTCCGGCAATTGTTTTCAGAATTTTTCCGGGCAGCCGTGCCGAGTCATAACGGGCTAATATGATGGCCGCACTTTTATGCATTTTTCAGATTTGACAGATTGATTTTTTGATAGGCATCAATAAATGATCCCGGAGTAAGGTTGATGATTTCTATTCCCTTGTGTTTTGAATATTCGGCAAGTTCCATATGTCCTTTAAAAGCAAGATAAAATTTATGAAGGACTTCCGATAAATTTCTCTGTCCTTTTCCCTTGTTGGCCATGGTTTTGTAAACAGAGGTGCTTTCGTCATAAAAATGCTGCTGGTTCAGAAGCACATTGTTTTGATCATCCACTTTAATCAGCGGCAACCATGAATGATCGGCACCAACAAGATAAATTTTATCATATCCCATGTTCAATGAAAAAAGGATGGCCGGAATCATAACATTATGAGGCCTCGGCATGCCGAGGTTTTTTCTGAAAGCGCAGTACCTGAAACTTCTGAAACCTTCGGTGGGCGTTTCATTGTAATAGGTAACTTTAATGTTTTTATTGCTTTTGATAATTTCAAGCCAGAATGGATATTTTCTTGCCTTATATGAAATAAACAGGTTTAATTCCCATGTGGTTTTTGTGGCAAGTGCGTTAAATAATTTTTGTTGCTTTTCAAGCCGGTCGGGGGTTACATCGGGATACCAGAATTCAAGTGCCCCAACAATATAATTTCTTGGTTTTAACTGATCATAAATATCTGTAACCGGAAAATAGTTAACGGCAAAAAGATCTTTGTTGGCCAAGAATTCCCGGTGATTTTCAAGACACGGGTTCAGTGATGGTCCGTTTCCAAGAACAACACAGTCTTTCTGCGATTTCAAAGGGAATTTATTCCTGAAAAAAATCTTTGAAAGCATAATAATTTTAATCAGTGACAGAAATGACAATACCGAGTTTTCTATAAATCTTTGAAAACGTGATTTATTCATTTTGATCCGTTATTAATATTGCATTTTTTCATGAATATGCAGCAGAGGTAAAAGTAAGTTTTTTTTTAACAACGACCAACAGCATTATTAATAGCTCCATTAGGTTAATCAATGTGAGCAACTATACAGGTCATTTTATTGATTTGGTAAATCCTTTGATTCTGTTGTACATTACCAGCACAAGGAATTTTCCTTTTACAGGCTGTTTATTAAACCAGAACTTCAGAAAAAGAATCAAGGAAAAAGCCCATTTCAAAAATAGAATAACCAACAAAACTGCAAATCCTGCGGGTTTGTTTTTTACCGAAATTCTTTCGCTGATTCCAATATCCCTGCTTATTTTTATCACTCCTTCGCGTGAAATTCTTTTTTCGGGAATGCTGTGGTAAACTATTACATCCGGCGCATACAGAACTTTTATCCGTTTTTCATGAATCTTTCTGAAGATGAATTTTTCGTCGCCCCTGTAGGTCAGGTCGGTATTAAAATATCCGATAACATCAAAAATTGATTTTCTGAAAGCCATGTTGCATCCGGCAGGATATTTTTTGCTGAAATCCTGATATTCATTGCCCAAATTTACTCTGGCCACAATGCCGTTGAGATACGGAGAAAACCAGTCCGGCTCCTTGCCATCCGGATAAACGGGATGAACAATTCCGCCCAAAGCACCATGTTCACTGTAGTGGTGAAATGCGTTTATTAGTTTTTCAGCATACTCCGGATTAACAACTGCATCATCATCCACAAAGGAAACAAATGCTCCCTTTGCCTCCTTTATTCCCCTGTTCCGTGCAAAAGACAATCCCTGGTTTTTCTCGAAAAAATATTTGATGCAGATTTCGGGATGCTCACTGATGAATTTGTTGCAGACTGCTGCGGTATCATCCGGACTGTTATTATCAACAATTAACAGCTCAAAAGATTCGGGCTTAGCTGTTTGCTTGAGATAGCTGTTGAGACCGTTTTCAATAAAACGTGCCGAGTTATACGCACAAATGACAATGGAAAGTTCAGGGTTATCCATTTTATTTCAACTGGTTAATGAAAACCTTTGAATATTCTTCAAGACATTTTTCCCAGTCTTCCATAAAGTTTATTTTGCGTGATTCCAGTTTAAGGTTGACAAGCTTTTCAGAATAGGGCCTCAGGGCAAAATATTCCTTTTCAAAATAGGAAGAGTCCACTTTGGTGATTTTTATTTTATCTGTAAGATTCAGATATTCAATAAATTTCACAGCTACATCATAACGCGAACAGGATCCCGAACACACCTGATTGTACAATCCGTAATAACCCGTTTTCATCACTTTGAAAATGCTTTGGGCAAAATTGACGGTGTATGTGGGTGTACCCAGTTTATCATCAACAATAAAAAGCTCTTTTTTTCCTTCCTGTATTTGTTTAAAAATCTTGTTGATGAATTTTTTATCTTTTTTCACGCCGCTTCCCATCATCCAGCCTGCTCTGAAAATAAAAAATTTCTCAAGATATCTCTGAACAAAAACTTCACCGTGGTATTTTGATTTGGCATAATAGTTCAGCGGATTGGGCTGGTCAAAATCGTTGTAATATTCCTGATTGCCATCAAAAACACCGGCGGTACTGATGTAAACCATCGTTGCATTGTGTTTTTTTGCAAGCAACGCAATATTTTCGGTACCCAATGCATTGGTCTTCCAGGTGTTATCAGGATCGTTTTCACAAAATTCAAGATCGGTAAGCGCAGCAAGGTGAAGAACGATATCCGGTTTAAAGGTGTCAAACGCTTTTTCGCATTGATCAATCTCCCTGACATCCAAATAGGTAAGCCAGTTTTCTGTGAGATTGATGTCTGTGGCCATTACCTGCGAATAATTTTTTGAAAACTCAGCATAAACAGCATCTCCGAGCATTCCGCCGCATCCGGTAATCAGTACTTTTTGATTTGTCATTAAAGTATTTTTAATTTTAATAGTAAAAATATAAAGATATTTAAAGAACCCAAAATATCTCACGGGTTGCCCCGATAAAATAAAAACTATGCCTGTTTTTCAAACAGGGTTTTCATGCTCACTTTTTCTGCAATAATTTTGTTCACGCTGTCCATGGGAATCCTTTCCTGTACCATGGTGTCGCGGTAACGGATGGTCACCATGTTGTCTTCGAGTGTTTGATGGTCAACGGTGATGCAGAACGGTGTGCCAATGGCATCCTGCCTGCGGTAGCGCTTTCCGATGGAATCTTTTTCGTCGATCTGGCAGTTAAAATCAAATTTCAGCTTGTCCATGATTTCCCTTGCTTTTTCGGGCAGTCCGTCTTTTTTCACCAATGGCATCACGGTGGCTTTAACTGGGGCCAGGGCGGCCGGAATTTTCATCACCACGCGGTCGGTGCCATCTTCAAGTTTTTCTTCGGTATAGGCATTTCCGACAATGGCAAGGAACGTGCGGTCAAGTCCGATGGAGGTTTCAACCACATACGGAATATAACTTTCATTGAGCTCGGGATCAAAATACTGCATTTTTTTGCCCGAAAATTCCTGGTGGCGACCCAGATCAAAATCTGTTCTTGAATGGATGCCTTCCAGTTCCTTAAATCCAAAGGGGAATTCAAATTCAATATCGGCTGCAGCATTGGCATAATGAGCAAGTTTATCATGGTTGTGAAAACGGTATTTGTTTTGGGAGATGCCCAAAGCATGATGCCATTTCATTCTCTTTTCTTTCCAGTATTCATACCATTTCATTTCTTCGCCCGGACGAACGAAAAACTGCATTTCCATCTGTTCAAATTCGCGCATCCTGAAGATAAACTGACGGGCCACGATTTCATTTCTGAAAGCTTTTCCGATCTGCGCAATACCGAACGGAATTTTCATCCTTCCTGTTTTTTGAACATTGAGATAATTTACAAAAATACCCTGAGCGGTTTCGGGGCGCAGGTAGATGGTATTGGCATCTTCGCTTACCGAGCCCATCTGGGTGCTGAACATCAGGTTGAACTGACGCACTTCGGTCCAGTTTTTTGATCCTGAAATCGGACAAACAATTTCGTTGTCGATGATGATCTGCCTCAGTTCTTCAAGATTGCTGTCGTTGAGGGCTTTGGCAAAACGGGTATGTATTTCGTCTATTTTTTGCTGGTTTCTTAAAACATTTGGATTGGTTTTCAGAAACATTTCCTTATCAAATGAAGCACCAAATTTTTCGGAAGCTTTGGTCACATCCTTGTCAATTTTCTGCTCATATTTGGCAATGTGGTCTTCGATGAGCACATCGGCACGGTAGCGTTTCTTTGAATCTTTGTTGTCAATCAAAGGATCGTTGAAAGCATCCACGTGGCCCGAAGCTTTCCAGATGGTAGGATGCATGAAAATGGCAGAGTCAATTCCCACGATATTTTCGTGCAACTGTACCATAGATTTCCACCAGTATTCCTTGATGTTATTTTTAAGTTCAGAGCCGTTTTGTCCGTAGTCATAAACAGCACTCAGTCCGTCGTACACCTCGCTCGACTGAAAAATAAAACCATACTCCTTGCAATGAGCAATTAAGTTTTTAAAGAGATCTTCCTGATTCATATTTGTTTTTTTAATAGGGGGCAAAGTTAGTGGAAAGTTTGGAAAGATGAAAGTTTGGAAAGTTCGAAGTTTGGAGTTAGTAGTTCGGAGTTGGGAGTTTTTTTTCTTTATATGCGTAGAGTTACAGATCCAGGGCGTTGCCCTTGCATTGTGCCACGCCCAAGGTCTGAAAGAGCGATTTGTATTACCACGGGGTGAAATGGAGTGCAAGAATGGGGATGTGGGTCAGAATTTCCAAAATATGATTTTCAAAAACAACGTGTTTTTTGTTTTTTATTCACCCTGGATAGAATATCATGAAGACAATGCCGCAGATTGTTTTTTTGATTTTTGAGATAAATCCAAATAAAATCAACCAATAGCATCAGAACCGAAAAAAACAATATCTGCCATGGGTAGAAATCAGGGATAAACTGGTTAATTTCTTCCTGAGTTTTAGTTGATGAAAAACCCGAATTGATGATAATATTTAAACTGTCATAAATAAAAGAATACACGACCAAAACACTTGAAATGACCATAATTAGCCAATCCATCCAATCGAGTCGCATAATAATTCCCTGTGCTTTCAACCGAACCATAATCAAAAAAAACAAAATCATCAAGAATGAAAGAATGCATGGGGCTATGACAGGGCCAAACCATGGTATCGGAATTAGAAATAATACATCCCATGTTAAAAAGGAATCGGGCCAATCCAGCAATACTTTCAAAAAAACGTAATACATCAGATCCCAAACAGCAAATCCAAACAGGAAAAAAGAAAATCTTTCTATAAAGGTTTTGCCTGCTAAAAAACCCACGGCCAGCAGCATTATTATCGTAGACAGTTCACGTCCCAGCTCGGTAATAAATATTAGGTCGGAAACCGGAGCTAAAGGAAAGTCAAATCCTTCAGGGTAATATAAATTTCTTAAATAAACTACTACAGAAGTCTCAAGAAAACCCATAGCTGCCGAAAACAGGGTTACCCAAATTATGCTTAAATATATTGTTCTCATATGCTTTATTTTTATTCTATTCCGTAAGATATTCGTCTGGCGACTTTGCCGATGGTATGCATCAATCCGAATTTACCAATAAAAGATGTAACTCTTCCAAACTTTCTGTAACCCAGATTGAAAAGAAGATATGGCAAAACAATTTTTTTGTTATCAGGAAATCTTCGAATAATATTTTTCCAGGAATAAAAATTATTATACATATCGATATATCCTTTCTGAAGATCGGTAACTGACATTTTTGAGGGACTGAAAACTACCGAGGAGGTATTGTATTTTGATGCATCTCTGTCAATTATTCGATCCTCACTTTCCAATTGAGAATAAAATTTCGTGCCTGGGTATGGCGTCAGGATATGAGCAGTCATGGTTTCAATTTTGTTTTTTACTAACCATTTAAGCGTGTTTTTAAATACCTCGGGGGAATCATTGTCGAAACCAAATACCAGGCTCGCATTGACCATAATGCCTTTGGAGTGGAGTAAGTTTATCAAGCCCGTATAATCTTCAGTCTTGTTTTGCTTTTTCCCCGCAAAATCAAGGGATTTTGGATTGATGGATTCAAATCCAATAAACAGACTTTTGCAACCTGAGCTGGCAAAATCCTCAATAAGATCTTTGTGCTGATAAATATCAGCAGATACAGCAGCATGCCATAAAAAACCTCTCCCCTTGATTGCTGAGATAAATTTTTTTGTCCATTCAATGTTTCCGATAAAATTATCATCAATAAACAATATCTGTTTGGTTTTTAATGATTTGATTTCTTCTAAAACATTTTCAAGTGGACGATTTCTAAAAGGATTTGAAACATACTTGCTGCTGTTATAACAAAAGTGACATTTGAAGGGGCATCCACGACTGGCTACAACAACATTATTATATACATATTTCTTTTGGTCAATAAAACTCCAATCTGGAATTGGAACATTATTTAAATCAGGCGCATTACAGCATTGGTAAACAGTTTTCAAACTGCCCTTTTCTAAATCCTGAAGTAAGGTTTCCCAAATCGGTTCAGCTTCACCAATAACAACTGCATCACAATGGTTAAGCATTTGTTCATGGTTTGCTGATGCATGAATCCCTCCAAAAACAACTTTAATCCCACGCTTTCTATAAACATTTGCAATTTCAAATGCTCTTAATGAAGTATCAACATTGACGGTCACACCAACCAGATTGGGTGAATCATCAAGATTTATCTTGCCAGTGTTTTCATCGGCAATATAAACCGAATGTTTTTTTGGGGTAATAGTAGCCAGCATCACCAATGACAATGGTGGAGAAAGGACTCTTTTAAAATAAGAATCTGTTGGCCTTTGGCTCATTCTTGGGGAGATCAGTTTTATTTTCATATTTTTTAATTTAAAAGTTCTTTGAATTTCAAAGTGTAAAAACAAAAAAAATACTATTTGTTACTATTAATTAATTTTTCGAGATTATCAAGATGTTCAGTGAATGCCTTTCTTCCTTCTAATGTTGCTGAAAATGAAGTGTTTGGTTTTTTACCAATGAATTTTTTATTCACTGAAATATAACCCGCTTTTTCAAGGGCAGATGTATGACTGGCCAGATTACCATCGGTTAAATTAAGCAACTCCTTCAAAGAATTGAAGTCCATTGCCTCATTAACCATCAATACCGACATTATTCCAAGTCTTATTCGGCTTTCAAAAGATTTGTTCAGTTTGTTGATTGGCAGTTCCATTGGCTATACTATATTTTTCTCATATTTAAAAAACATGAACAAACCATAAATGATATTAAGTAGTCCAAATCCGACCATCCAGAAATAAAGTCCATATTGGAGATAAACTGCAGCAATTAAACCTAAAATTGTTTCAATAATTCCTAAAACTTTTAATTCGTTAAAAGTATATTTACTGCAACTGATAAGTGCAAGGCCAAAGAATATCAGCATAAAAGGAGCAACCATAGGGAATAATCCTTTATGCACAAATATTAAACACAAAATTCCACCCACTACCATGGGTAGAAAAAAATGGAATAATACTTTCCTGGTTGTGGCATCCCAAATCTTATAATTTTTCTTTTTTGCTTTACTCATTGTCATGATAGAACTCACCAAAATCGAGAAAAACAAAACTGCCCCTGAAATCGCAAATAAAAAATACATGTTAGAAAAGCCATTTGTGCTTGGAGAAACATTAAAAAAATCTTCATAAACCATGTTTTTATTATCCAGCCAAAGCAAAGTTATTACCCCACCTGCCATCGCAATTATTCCAACAAAAACTCCCGCAAAACCGTTAAGAGTTAAAAATTTTGACGAGCGCTCCATTAAGTTTCTGATATCTTTTAGAGCTTCAAGTTGTTCTTCTTTCTGATTCATGTTTAAAGTACTTTGAGTTGCAAAGTTAAATTGTTTTTTGATACGCGCAAATTTTTTTTGGTTTTTTTTTCTTTAATCGTTCTAACTTAAGAAATATGGCTGGTTTTTTTTGGCATAGGACTTCATTACTCCCTATGAGGTTACTGATCCAGAGTTTTGCCCTTGCATCATGCCGCGCCCAAGGTCTGAAAGACCGATTTGTAATACCACAAGGTGGAACGGAGTGTAACCCTGTGCAAAACACTAAAATTTAATTTTATTTCATATCATTCGCCAAACTCCCGCAAAAACCGTCTGACTGTCCAATGCTCAATGCCTTTATACCCTTTGCTCTCAATAGGATCCATGCTTATAACCATTTTCGGGTAATTGTCATTTATCCTGAGCAGGTTTCCAAATTCTCTTTCATGAGCTTTCTCATCTTGTATTATGTAGGCAACCTGTATATACCTTTTTTCGTTGGGTTTTTCGGCAATAAAGTCAATTTCCTTTTCCCCGTCCTTTCCAACAAAAACGCTGTAACCCTTTGTTTTTAAATGATGAAATACAAGATTCTCAAGCACCTTTCCAATATCTTTTTGTTGATATGACAACAGGGAATGTCTCATCCCCAAATCTTCGAAATAGAATTTACCTCCTGTTTCAAATATTTTCTTTCCTGAAACATCTGCCCTTTTCACCTGTTCAACAAAAAAAACAGATTCAATAAAAAACAAATATTCAAGAATGGTTTTAGGCAACAGGTTAATTTTCTGCGCCTTCAGATAATCGCTGATGCTTTTTGCCGAAAGCATACTCCCGGTATTGTCAGCTAAAAATTTAATCAGATCTTTAAGAAAAGAAACATTTCTAACCTTGAACCTTGCAACAATATCCCTTAAAACTATGGTGTCAAGAATATTTTTAAGATATTCGTAATAGACCCTTTCATCCTTCCTGAGATTGATCAAATGGGGCATCCCTCCGTACAAAATATATTCCTGCAGGCTTTCGTCACTGTCTTCAAGTTTATGGAAAAGCAAATACTCATTGTACGACAAAGAGTATATTTTAATTTGTATATATCTCCCCGATAATAAAGAGGCCAGTTCTCCTGAAAGCAGTGTTGCATTGCTCCCTGTAACATAAATGTCAAATTTTCCTGATGTCTGAAAGCTTCTCAGCGCCTTTTCAAACCCTGTTATTTCCTGCACCTCATCAATAAACAGGCAGGCAATGCCATCGGGTCTTTTAACTGATTCGACATATACTGCCAGGTCATTATAATCACGGATATAGTCAAATTGATATTCCTCCTTATTGATATAAATAATTTCCGCACCGGGATTTCTTTTTTCAATTTCATCCATTAGTTGAAAAAGGACAAAGCTTTTTCCAACCCTTCTCTGGCCAGTCAAAACTTTAATCAGACGATCACCAATATACGGTTCAACCCGGTCGAAATATTGCTTTCTGTATATCCTGTTATTGTTATTCATTTTTACTATGATATAAATTTGTAACAAATATAGCTATTTTTTACTTATAGTATAAATAAATTAGGTTTTTTTTCTTTCACAATACTGTTGGAACAAAAAGATCTTTATCCGATAATGTTTCTCCTCTTCTGCAAATCGTTAAACAGGAGGGGATTTTGATTGTGTAATCCTTTTCCTTTTTCCCTCTGCAAATTTCCCCTTCCATTTATAATTAAAAATCATTATATTTGTTCATCAGCAATTACTAAATGAAATTACTGTTTGGCATATTTGTTTTGTTTTTTTCATTCAGGATAGTATCTCAAAACCTGGTTCCAAATCCAAGTTTTGAAGATTTAAATGCATATCCTTACGAAATAAGCCAATGGAAATTTGTAAAAAAATGGTTTTCAATTGGGACAGCTGATGTTTATCATGTAACCCCTCTGGGTATGAATCAGGACAATGATGTTGGTGTACCAAAAAACTCAAGTGGTTATCAGATGCCAAAGACAGGAAATGCTTATGCGGGGATAATTACTTCGAATGAAATTAACAGAAATTTCAACCGGGAATATATATATACCTACCTTACCAATTCTTTAGAAAAGGACACTGTTTATTATGCAGAAATGTACGTGTCACTCGCCAGTAATTCGGTATGCGTTTATTCGCTGGGAATGTATTTTTCAGATTCATTTCCCAAACGGGCTATAATAACCGGGGAAATTGCGAATAAAGTGCGTTTTGTAAAATATAAAAAAACCGACAAGATATATGCAAATGTATTTAATAATTCACCACAGGTAAAAAATCCTTCTGGAAATTTTTTATATGATACATTAAACTGGACAAAGATAAGTGGTTATTTTAAAGCCATGGGGGGGGAAAAATTATTGCTTATTGGTGATTTTTCAAATCCCCTTGAAATAGAATATTCTAATTTGGACAGTGACGGTTGGGCATATTATTATATTGATGATATTACTGTATGTAAGAAAAATGAATACCGTGAACCAATGTCATCAGATTCTTCAATGTCAAAAGAAAACAAAAAACTGGAACCCTTTAAAAAATATACTTTTAAAAGATTATTGTTCCAATATGATTCTTTTATTATTGATACAACAAGCACTAATGAGTTGCTTGATTTATGTTCTTTTTTAACAGCCAATTCGTCTTATTTTATTGATATTACCGGACATACTGATAGTACAGGTACATCCGAATATAACCAGGTTTTATCAGAAAAAAGGGCACAAGCAGTTGCAAACTATTTGGTTAATTGTGGCGTTGACAAATCCAGAGTACAGTATAACGGTAAGGGCAGTAGTGAGCCGGTTTCAAATACTGACAGTAAATTAAACAGAAGAGTGGAATTTATTATTCGAACTAAATTTTAAAATCTACCACCTAATTTTACATACGATCTCAATTTACCTAATTGGATAAATGCACAAAACTTTGCTTATGCATTGTGCTAAAAAAGCATCTTGCCCTTTAAAACTTTTTTAGAAAATCATGGTATTGGTTATTAATATTTATTATGTTTGAATTAAAAATAAATGAATAATTCAATTACAACGATACCTGATGAAAAAATACACAATAAAATATATTTTATCAGGGGGAAAAAAGTAATGCTGGACAGAGATTTGGCTTCTCTTTATGGCGTTTCCACAGGGAATCTCAATAAAGCAGTAAAAAGAAATATAAAAAGATTTCCTGAGGATTTTATGTTTAGATTGACAGAGGAAGAGACAAAAAACTTGATATTCCAAATTGGAATATCAAGTTGGGGCGGTTTACGAAAACTCCCATACGTCTTTACAGAACAAGGGGTTGCTATGCTTTCCGGAATTCTCAGTAGTGATATGGCCATTAGTGTCAACATTCAAATTATGCGGATTTTTTCAAAATTACGTGAAATGCTGACAGAAAATTTAACTTTAAAGATAGAAGTCGAAGCTATTAAAAAAAAATTATCAAATCAGGATAAAAGCATAGAACTGATTTTTTCTTATCTGGATGAACTTATTGAAAAAAGCGAGACTAATAAAAGCCGGGCTCGGATTGGTTTTAAAATCGCTGATTCTGAAAAGTCTTCTGATTCATAAGTCTGTAACTTTTTTATCCTATCACCATCAATTATAAATATATCTACTCATAGGGCTTCATTTCACCCAATATGGTTAAATGTACAGAACTTTGCCCTTGCAGTATTCCACGCCCAAGGTCTGAAAGAGCGATTTGTATTACCACGGGGTGAAATGGAGTGCTGCCATTTGCAAGTTTCACCTCCCGTAATTGCCTGCTACATTTTATCGTACTCCACAATCAAAAATAAATGTTTTGCTATATTCTTTCATTTTCATTAACTTTGTTTTACATTTTAAAATGCCGCTAATAAAAGCAATGGATATTAAAAAACAAACAGATTATTGGATAAAAACAGCTGGGGACGATTTGGAAACAGCAGAATATCTCATTGTTGGAAATAAAAGAATACAAGGATTATTCTTTTGTCATTTAACAATAGAAAAAGCGATTAAGGCCCATGTTCTTAGAGGCACACAAACCCTTCCTCCAAAATCACACAGTCTGTCATTTCTTCTTGAAAAAACAGATTTGGTTTTGGATGACGACCAGTTAAATCTTTGTGACACTTTAATGTATTATCAACTTGAAGGCAGATATCCTGAAAATTATCCAAAAGCCCCAACAATTGATAAAACAAACGAAATCTTAACTCAAACAAAAAATTTATTTCAATGGCTCAAAGCGAAGTTATAGAATTGCTGAAAAAGTACTGTGCTTTGCTAGTTCTGTCAGGAATTCCGATAGAAAAAGCCTTTTTGTACGGCAGTTATGCGCGTGGAGAAGCTACTGAGAACAGCGACATTGATATTATGATTGTGTCCTCTGCTTTTGATGGTACTAATGATGAGGCCGGAATAAAATCCTGGTCTCTGACCAGAAAAATCGATACCCGTATTGAGCCCTATACTGTTGGAACAAAAAGATTTTTATCCGATAATGTTTCTCCTCTTCTGCAAATCGTAAAACAGGAGGGGATTTTGATTGTGTAATCACCCTATTAACACATATTACCAAAATTATTATTGATTCGTTATGGTAATGATTTTTTCGAATCATGCTTCGGAATGGTAAAAATATTTTATAAAAACGGAGTGCAACCCTGGGCTGCTTAATGACAACTTTCTTTTTTTTTTGCATAAAAATCTCCTGCCATAAGGATGTTCATTAAAGTACCAACTTAAAAAAAATCCTTATCTTTAACCATTCATTTTAAAAAGCAATACCATGTTTAGCAAAGAAACCTATCTGAAAAGAAGAAATGCCCTGAGGGCAAAATTCAATGACGGTCTTATCGTTTTCCTTGGAAACTCTGATGTTCCCATGAACTATCCCGACAACACCTACCATTTCCGCCAGGACAGCAATTTCCTGTATTTCTTTGGTGTCGACCTTCAGGGATTTGCCGGTATCATAGATGTGGAATCAGGAAAAGATATCATTTTTGCCAATGACATTGACATCGAAGATGTGATTTGGATGGGACCGCAACCATCAGTAAAAGATCTGGCTGCGCTTGCAGCTGTTGAACACAGTTTTCCCTTTTCCGAATTGGGTAAGCTGATAAAAGACGCACAATCAAAAGGAAGAAAAATACATTTTACCCCGCCCTACCGCGCCGAAAATAAAATTTTGCTTGAACAACTAACCGGTATCCATACTTCGAAACTGAAAGAATCTTCTTCAGTGGAGCTTATCAAAGCCATTGTCAGCTTGCGCTCAATCAAAGAACCTCAGGAAATTGCTCACCTCGAGGAAATCATGGACATCGCTTATGAAATGCACACCAACGGCATGCAGATGGCTCACGAAGGGGTGTATGAGCGTGAAATTGCCGGACTAATGGAAGGTATTGCCCTGTCGCACGGCGGCATGGTTTCTTTTCCGGTGATCCTTTCCAAACGCGGCGAAACTTTACACAACCATTACCACGGAAACCTTTTGAAAAATGGAGACCTGGTAATCATGGATGCCGGATTCGAATCACCCCTGCATTATGCCACCGACCACACACGTACTGTTCCGGTGGGAGGAAAATTCTCACAGAAACAAAAAGACATATACCAGATTGTCCTTGATGCCAATAATATGGCCACAACCCTCATCAAACCCGGCGTTACTTACCGCTCAATTCACGACAGTGCAACACGGATAATCGCAAAAGGACTTATTGACCTCGGACTGATGAAAGGAAATGTGGAAGATGCCGTAAACGCAGGCGCACACGCTCTGTTCATGCCACACGGCCTTGGACACATGATGGGACTTGATGTGCACGACATGGAAGATATCGGCCAGATTTACGTTGGTTACGACGATGAAATCAGACCCGCCACCCAGTTTGGAACTGCATACCTGAGGATGGGACGCCGTCTGCAACCCGGCTTTGTGATTACCAACGAACCCGGAATCTATTTCATTCCTGCCCTCATAGACAAATGGCAAAACGAAAAAATTAACAATCAGTTTATCAATTTTGACAAGGTGCGTGAATTCATCGGCTTCGGTGGTATCCGCCTCGAGGATGATATCCTGGTCACCGAAACAGGCAGCAGAAACCTTGGTGCAAAAAGGATTCCTATCACCATCCAGGATGTAGAAGCCGAAGTACAGAAAAACACCGGAATTTAATCCGGATAACAAGTTAACACATATATTTTAATGGATAATTTCATCAATCATGATGGGACAAAGGTTTTCTTTTCTGATAACGGAAACGGAAAACCGGTTGTCTTTCTTCACGGATATCTCGAGTCAAAGGAAATATGGAACGACCTGATTACCTCTCTGAAAAATCGCTTCAGGATTATTGCCATTGACCTTCCCGGCCACGGTAAAACAGGTGTTTTTTCTGATGTTCATACCATGGATTTTATGGCCGAAATAGTTAAAAAAGTATTGAACCACCTCAAAATACAAAGTTGTTATATTACCGGACATTCCATGGGCGGATATGTGGCACTCGCCTTTGCTGAAAAATATTCAGAAATGATTTCCGGATTGTGCCTGTTTCATTCACACCCCTTTTCCGACGGCGCCGATAAAAAGGAAAGCCGGCTGAAAGAAGTTGAACTCATTGAAAACGGGAAAAAAGACCTGATTTATAAAGTGAGTATTCCCAATCTTTATGCAGATGAAAATCTGGAAAAACTAAAAGACAAACTGCAGTTTAGCATGAATACCGCTTTTGCTACTCCGGCCGAAGGAGTAACCGCCGCGCTGAAAGGTATGCGCGCCCGCAGGGACAAATCGGAAGTTCTGTATAAATTGCGCAACAAATCATTCCTGATTATCGGTAAAAAAGACAATCTGATACCCTGCGAAAAACTGATTGATCTGGCCGAAAAACACAATCTCGAACATGCTTTGCTTGAAAACTCAGGCCACATGGGGTTTTTCGAAGAACCCGCAGAAACCCTGCGCATCATGAACAACATTCTGAAAAAATATGAATAAATTATTTTTATCATTTTTTGTGTTTACCGGCTGTTTTTTAAATGCCCAGATAAATATTGAAAAACGGGCCGACTTTAAAAATTTGTATGACTCATGCGGCCTGACCGGTATTTTTGCCGTTTACGATTCAAAAAACGATAAGTACATTGTTTACAATGAGGAAGCATTCAACAAACAATATACTCCGGCCTCAACATTTAAAATCTGCAATTCGATGATCGGACTTGAAACCGGAGTAATTTCAGATGAAGATTATGTGATCAAATGGGACTCGGTAAAAAGACCTGTCCCTGCATGGAACAGCGACCATGACCTGAAAACTGCTTTTCGCAACTCAACCGTATGGTACTATCAGGAACTGGCCCGGCGCGTGGGAGCAGAAAAAATGAAATTCTGGCTCGATAAAACATCCTACGGGAATGCTGATACAACGGGCGGTGTAGATAGGTTCTGGCTGACCGGCGGACTAAAGATTTCACCCGCACAGCAGATCGAATTTCTGAAAAAACTGCATGACAATGACTTGCCTTTTACACAAAAATCTATGGATGTGGTGAAAAAAATCATGCTCGCTGAGGAAACAAAAGAATACACCCTTCGGGCTAAAACCGGATGGGGAACTGAAGGCAACACCGATATCGGCTGGTATGTCGGCTATGTCGAAACCAAAAACAATGTGTATTATTTTGTCAACTGCATTTTCACCGACGACCAGAAAAACAAGTTTTTTGCAAAAGCAAGAAAGGAAATTGCCATGGAGATATTGAAGCGACTTGGAGCTGTTTTATAAGTCCGTACATTTGGTTTTAACCTGGCTTAACCATCCCCTGTGAGAAAAGTTAATTAAATGCAACTTACTGCTTGTTATGCACATTTTTACTGTTTTGCAAACCAAACATTTCTTACACGATCCATGGTAACATAAAATCCTGTCATCTTGCCCTGATCATCGAACTCATATTTTGCCACGGCCATACCGGACCAGTTAACAATTCCCTTTCTTAAAATCTCAATTGGAAAGGAACCATGTCTGCTGTGATAACCAATTAATCCTACTTGATCTGTAGTAATTGTATAGCTTGTTTCCAGTTCCGAACTATAATAGACACCACTGTAGTTATTTAAATCTTTAGCAGTAGGGGGAGAATTGTCGTAAGGCTCAAAAATCTGTATTGGTTTCGCGCCATCTTTAACATGCATATAAATAAGTCCATCCTGTTTTTTAAAATGAACAAGCACAGTTGCGTTTACTCCTCCTATTACAAAGATGGAGTCATTAATTTGTAATAATGGCGACTTAGTTTTATTGGTTCTGAGATACCAAAGCGTATCATTTTCTATGTAAACAGATCTCGAATAATTTTCCTTATTATTCCAATAGTCTGAAGTATAATTTGCGGCACATTTTAAGTTTAAAGGAACAGGCTTAATGCTTTCCGGGACATCCTTTTTATCACTTTTATCGTTCAGGAATAACGACAACAACATTTCTACGCGCTGTTGGGCTTTGTAATCTAAATAGTTCGTTAATACAATCACTGATAATTGTTCATCTGGAAAGTTCATCGCAAATGACAGGTAGCCAGGAATTCCACCCGTATGATAAATACGTTTATTTCCCTTGTAATCATCTGATATCAAACCAAAGGCATACTCATTTGAAGTTCCGTTGGTTAGTGTGTCATTAGTTAACAAGAGTCCAATTGCGTTTGACCATTTTTTTTCAGGATTATTTAATTGCTTCATCCATTTCATTAAATCAGGCGCTGAAGAATAAACATTTGAAGCACCTGCGTCATGACTTGAGTTTTGAGCAATTACGAATTGGTTTTCATTCTCTTCGAAATAGGGGGAGCCTGTATAAGCTGTCACATTAAGGTTTGATTCATCTATATAAGTCTTGGACATGCCTAATGGATTAAAAACATTGGATTTCATCCAATCTGCAAAATTCTGATTCGTAACCCGACCTATGATCATAGCTAACAGCACATAGTTTGTATTCGAATACATAAATTCGCTCCCTGGTTTAAAATTTAGATCCCTTTGTTTGCACGTATAATTAAATACATCTTCTGTAGATATGGCATCTCCATCTCTCCAACCGGCTAATCCAAATAATTCGGGAGTACTTCTTAGTCCGCTGGTGTGATGTAGAAGATGTCGTAATGTGATTTTATATCCAAAATTTGGCAGTTCGGGCAAGTACATTTGTATGCTATCATCAATAGATAGTTTTCCATCTTCTTGTAAGAGAGCAATTCCCAATGCGGTAAATTGCTTCGAAACAGAAGCGAGATTAAAAACGGATTCTGTGGTGTTAAGAATGGAATATTGAATATTTGCTAAGCCAAAGGCTTTTAAATACAATACTTTGTCTGCTTTTAAAATGTAAACAACTCCACCCGGATGATTTTTTTGATTCCAATCCTCGAAAATTTGATCAGCTTTTTCAGTCTTTTGAGCTGATAAATATGTTGCCAGTAAAATTGAAATGACAAATAGAATAGATTTCTTCATTGTTTTTTTGGCTTAAAATGTGAACATTCGAAAAAGGAACGTGAATTCAGTATTTGGTGTGCTTATGGTTGGCGGCTAGAAAAAGGCAGGGCTTTTAACCACTATACTTCCTTTGAAAAACTGCATTACAAATATAATAATTTTCCGGCCTGCCCACGATTTTTTATTCGGGGTTACCAAAACACTGAACCCCCTGCTTTTGAGGCAGGTGCTGTTATAGCCAGTTTTTCTTGTTCATTTTGATTTTATTGGTATTGCACTTGTTGAACGGTCGATATAAATCAAACCATCAAATTGTTTTTTTGCATATATCAATTGTGAATTTAATTTTTTATTAATGAAAACTGCACCTATGGAATAAGAGGAAAATGGTTTGGAAAAAAGTGCATTAGATGAATATCTAATATCAATGAAGAAATTTTCTATTTCTATTCTTGATAACTCTTTTGTAAACGTATTCTTTTTATAAACAGGCACATAACATTCTTTTAGATCATAATTCCAATTTTTCTCCGTTATCGGGTAATCATTGTCATCTTTTTTTAAGTTTTTAACGTACACAACTGCATGAAAAAACCCTCGGTTGAAGGTAAACCCGATAGAATAATAGTTTTGCCCAAACGCCTTTTTCAAAAAACCTCCCATTGGTGTCCCAAGTTGTTTATTGAATGAAGGAGAATGGTCAATATTAATATGACCATTATGTGCCCAAATAAACATTTTTGCATTTTCAAGGTTTTGAATACTCACGATGTTGTAGGCCATGCAACTGTCTCTAAATTGATAATTCTTAATATCGTTAGTAATAGCTTGATTATAATTTGTAAGACAAAATTGCAGCTGTTTTATTCTTTTAATTGAATATCGCTGACGTAATACTGGCTCATTTTTACTCATCCATTCTTCTAATTCTACATTAATCCTTTTGAGTGTATCATGAAACGCTGAAGAGTCTTTATCATAAAACATTTGATAGATTTGATATTTTGATTTTGTTAAAATGGGCTTTGTTATTGTAATTAAACTTTCAACATTAACAGTTGAGTCCGATTTTAAGGACTCAAAAAAGTATTTTATTGGGTAGTACATATCTTGCATATCGAATCCATAGAACAAGATTTTATTTGATTCCGTTTTTTGTAAATTATAATCCTTAATCCATAAAATCAGGTCTTTAACTTCTTCGGTTTGCCAAGTCCAAAAGCTGAAATAACGAATAATTGTGTCAATGTTTCCATTTCCTGTATTCAAATAATCGTTTATATAGTTACACTCACCATAAGATGCTTCAATACCAAAAATTTTATAGTTACAATTTGTTACAAGATATTTAAAAGTCTCTGCCTTAATATTAAAAAATTCTCTTGTCCCGTGAGTAGCTTCTCCCATTCCAAAAACTTTTATACTGTCAAAGTTATTTGTTGATTGTGTCCAGTTGAGATATAAACTGACCTGATTTAGTTCAAATGGGTATACAATTTCTTCTTGTATACCAAGTTTTACTTTTGTCTGTGAAAATGAACAAAAGAAAAAAATTGTCAGAATACTAATTGTAGCAAAAAATTTCATGAAATCTATTTATTACGTCAATATTAAAATTAGCTATAACTTTTTGCGGCTGCCAAAAGGCAGGGTTTGCTACCACTAAACTCCATTTGAAAAACCGCATTTCATACCGACAGATATCGGGAATAAACTTTTCCGGCCTGCCCTCGATTTTATTCTGGGCTGCCGAAGCAACAGCCCCTGCTTTTTAGTAGGCGTTGTTAGGCGGGCGTAGTTTTTTTTTGAATCAACTTGTTTAGATTTCCTTCCTTTTTTTTAAGTCTTTGTCTGTTCATTATTTTCCTAAAGTCACGTAATTCTTCTTCAGACCATGGTTTAGATTGAATAATTAAATCGACGTCTTTGGGTTCTCTAATGGGTTTCATATTTAAAGTCTTTAAAATACTATTTTGTTATTTATATCTAGCTGATGCCTCCTTTTTTATTTGATCGTTTTTAATTTCATCAAGTGTTATTGTCTTTTCTTTTTTCTCTTCTTCTGTAAGCTTTTTATACTTTTCAGCCTGATAATTTATATTGTCAAATTGTTCTTTTATTTCATCTTCTTCGTATCCAAAAAAAGTCATTTCGTGAAGACAATGAGCAATAATTTCCAAGTCAGTAAAATTTACAACTGATTCAGGTGCAATGTCCATTCCTAACCACTTTGTCCATTCAACAAATTCAATTGCGTAACTCTCAGTAATAGATTTAGGATTATTTTCAATATTTCTGCCTGAAACGTCCACGTAGGTTCTTATTTCACTTTCATCATCAGAGTCGCAATCATATTTAGTCAAAACAATCTTCATGGCATAATTCTCAGGTTTTAAATACTTTAATTTTTCAAAAACCTTACGGTATTCGTCAATCAATGAAATCTGGTCAGGGTAAAGTTTAAGCAATGTGAGCTCAATACTTAACCAATTAGTTGATTTTATTAAGTCGTATAGCTTCATTTATACCATGTTTTTTTTGTACTTTCTGATTCTGGAAAATTCCTTTATTTTTTCAAGATGTTCTTCTTCAAGATCATAATCGTTTTGAAGTCCGAGCCAAAATTTCGCTGAGTTTCCAAAATAGCGACTCAACCTGATAGCTGTATCTGCTGTTATTCTGCGTCTGCCTTTTATAATTTCTGATATCCTTGTCTGGGGAATTCCAATTTCCATAGAAAGCTTATAAGCACTTATTTCAAGTGGTTTTAAAAATTCTTCCAGCAAAATTTCTCCCGGATGTATGTTTGGTAATCTGTCCATATAGTTGTCCTTAATGATAGTCTAATATTTTTACTTCTGACGAATGGTTTTCTTTCCATTTAAAAATTATTCGCCATTGGTCGTTTATCCTGATGCTATAAAAGTCTTTCAGACTTCCACTTAGCTTATCAAGTCTGTTAGAGGGTGGAATTCTCAAATCAGAAATATTCTGAGCGTTGTTAAGCATTCTAAGTTTCCGTCTTCCGGTTGTCTGGATTTCCAAAGGTAATTTTGGAACCCTTTCTCCCGTCCATATTTTTTCTGTTTCTTTCGAGCCAAATGATATAATCATAATTCCGTCCAACGTTACTAACGCCAAAGGTAATTAAAAAGTTTCAAAAATAAAATTATTTTCCGGGTTTTTTCTACATGTGGCATAACGTTTTACAGCTAACCAAAGGCAGGACTTTTAACCACTGTCCGCCAGCTGGCGGATGAAAAACCGCATTTCATCCCGAAAACTATCGGGAATACACTTTTCCGGCCTGCCCTCGAATTTTATTGGGGGCTGCCGAAGCAAGGAACCCCTGTATGCGGGTAGGTTCTGTTATATCAACATAGGCCTTTCCTTTGAAAAGTGCAAAAACATCACTTTTTTTAAAGTCCGCCGCCATTTGATACCATAACCCCTTACTGCTGCTCCATCTGATATTCTTCAACTTTTTTATTTGCTCCATCAAATCCGAATCCTTCTCAAAGTAAAATGCCACACACATCTCGCCCCGATGATCAATTTCCTTTAAAACAATTCTTTTCATTCATACATCTGTTTATTTTATAATACAACAATCTATGTTTTGTAAATAATCCCACGCGAATCCCCAAACCACCCTGTCATTTCGACCAACGGGAGAAACCTACTATAAATTTACATACAGCCATTTACTTTCTCATTATTACATTGTTTACAACAACTATATTTATTATCGAATAAGCACAAATTGTTTTCCTCTTTTTCTTTTCAACCCAAAAACACATTCTTCAATTAAACCAACACCGTTTACCCCTTTTAACCCCATCCCCCTCCCTATTCACCCCTCTTCAATATTTTTTTTGGTCTTCTTGATCGAATAATCTATATTTGCGTTTCTTTTTTTAAGGGTAATCAATTCGGGTAAAATTGATTATTGCCACTCCCCGGTATCGGGATCACAAATTTTTATTTGGGTCTTAAGTGGCAGATTTTTTACCCCTGATGTGCAAATAATAATCTCTTCAAAAAAAAATTTATTAGCGCATTAGCGGCAAAAAAAACAAAAAAATAATGCTCCCTGTAACGGGACCTGGAAAATAAAATATATATGAGCAGAAAATTTAACGAGTACAAAAATTTTGATCTTTCTGATATTAATAAGGAAGTACTCAAACGCTGGCAAAACGACAAAACTTTTGAGAAAAGTATCAAAACCCGCGAGGGCAATCAAACTTACGTCTTCTACGAAGGCCCTCCTTCTGCTAACGGTATTCCTGGCATCCACCACGTGATGGCCCGCGCCATTAAAGATATTTTCTGCCGGTATAAAACCCTTAAAGGTTATCAGGTTCACCGCAAAGCGGGATGGGATACCCACGGTCTGCCCGTTGAACTGGGCGTTGAAAAAGCACTCGGAATTACCAAGGAAGATATCGGCAAAACCATCTCGGTTGAACAATATAACAACGCCTGTAAAAAAGATGTGATGAAATATACCGGTCTTTGGGAAAATCTCACAGATATCATGGGCTATTGGGTTGATATGAACGATCCGTATATCACCTATGACAACCGTTATATCGAAACTTTGTGGTTCTTGCTGAAAGACTTTTATAACAAAGGCCTGCTTTATGAAGGATACACCATTCAGCCATATTCTCCGGCTGCCGGAACCGGCCTCAGTACCCACGAACTTAACCAGCCCGGTTGCTACAAAGATGTGAAAGATACCACCGCCGTGGCCCAGTTTATCGTGAAAAAAGACAAACAGTCCGATTTCCTTTTTGAAAACGACAATGAAGATCTGAGAATCCTCGCCTGGACCACCACTCCATGGACGCTGCCCTCAAACACCGCCCTGGCTGTTGGTGCCAAAATTAACTACCTGAAAGTTAAGACTTATAATCAATACACCGGAAAACCTGTTACCGTTATCCTGGCCAAAGACCGCCTCGAAGCTTTCTTCCCTGCAAAAAATGCCGAACTGAAAATGGATGAATTCAAAGAAGGCGATAAAAAAATCCCCTTTGTTGTCACCGGCGAATACCCGGGTGCAAAACTGGCCGGAATATCTTACGAGCAGCTCATCCCCTGGGTCAGACCAAAAGGTGACGCTTTCAGAGTGGTGACTGCCGATTTTGTAACCACCGAGGATGGTACCGGAGTGGTGCATATCGCCCCAACCTTTGGCGCCGACGACTTTAAAACCGGTAAAGACAACAACATCACCGGCTTGCTTGTTGATACTACTGATAATACCATCTCGCCTCTGGTCGACAAACAGGGCAGAATGATTCCCATCGAAAACATGGACAAAAAATTCGTTCAGGATTTTGTCAATGTCGAAATTTATAAACCTTTCTCTGGCAGATTCGTGAAAAACGAATACGACAGCAACGCTGCCCCCGACGCCACTACGCTGGATATCGATATCGCCATCATGCTCAAACAGGAAAATAAAGCGTTCAAAGTCGAAAAATACGAACACTCCTATCCGCACTGCTGGCGTACCGACAAACCGGTGCTCTATTATCCGCTCGACAGCTGGTTCATCAAAACAACTGCTGTAAAAGACCGGATGATCGAACTCAACAACACCATCAACTGGAAACCTCAGTCAACCGGAACAGGAAGGTTCGGAAAATGGCTCGAAAACCTGGTGGATTGGAACCTCAGCCGCTCAAGATACTGGGGAACTCCACTGCCTATCTGGGTAACCGAAGACCGCAGCGAAATGAAATGCATCGGCTCCGTCGAAGAACTGAAAAATGAAATACAGAAATCGGTCGAAGCCGGATTCATGAAGGAAAACCCTCTGAAATCATTTGTCCCCGGCGATAATTCTCTTGAAAATTACGAGCAGATTAACCTTCATCGCCCCTTTGTGGATGAGGTTTTTCTGGCTTCATCTACCGGCAAAAAAATGATCCGCGAAACCGACCTGATTGATGTCTGGTTTGACTCAGGTGCCATGCCATACGCACAGTTGCACTATCCATTCGAAAACAAGGAAATGGTCGAAAACAAAACATTCTTCCCGGCCGATTTTATCGCCGAAGGTGTGGACCAGACCCGCGGATGGTTCTTTACCCTGCACGCCATCGCTACCATGTACTCTGATTCGGTAGCATATAAAAATATTATTTCCAACGGATTGGTGCTCGACAAAAATGGCAATAAAATGTCAAAACGCCTGGGAAATGCCGTGGATCCTTTTACCACCATGGAAAAATACGGGGCCGATCCCCTGCGCTGGTACATGATCACCAATGCACAACCCTGGGACAACCTCAAATTTGACCTCGAAGGTGTGGATGAAGTCAAACGAAAATTCTTCGGCACATTATATAATACCTATTCATTCTTTTCTCTTTACGCCAATGTTGACGGATTTACTTACGCCGAAGAAGAGGTTCCGGTAAACGAGAGGCCTGAAATTGACCGTTGGATAATTTCACTGCTCAACTCACTGATAAAAGAAGTCGAAGAGCATTACGAAAACTATGAGCCCACAAAAGCCGGTCGCGCCATCCAAAATTTCGTACTCGAAAATCTCAGCAACTGGTATGTTCGGCTAAACCGCAAAAGATTCTGGGGCGGATCTTATTCGAAAGATAAAATTGCTGCCTATCAAACATTGTACACCTGCCTCGAAACCGTGGCACTGCTTTCATCACCGATCATTCCCTTTTATGCCGACAAACTTTATATTGACCTGAATGAAGTATCAGGCAAAAATAAATTCTCATCGGTGCACCTCGCCGAATTTGTGAAATTCAATGAAAAATTCATTGACAAACAACTCGAGGAGCGAATGGATATTGCCCAAAAAATCTCTTCGATGATTCTGGGACTCAGGCGAAAAGTCAATCTCAAAGTACGACAGCCACTGAGCAAAATAATGGTCCCCATCCTTGACAATAATTTTGCTGCCCAGCTGAAAGAAGTGAGCAATCTGATTATTTCTGAAGTTAACGTGAAGGAAATTGAATATCTGACTGAAACAGCCGGAATATTGATAAAAAAGATAAAACCTGATTTCAAGGTGCTCGGACCAAAATACGGCAAGCAAATGAAAGAAATAGCTGCCGCCATCGGAGCATTCAGTCAGACCGATATCTCCACCCTTGAAAAAGAAAAGGTGTTTGCCATTGAAACATCAACCGGAAAAATTGATATCACCACCGAAGATGTTGAAATCAACTCCGAAGATATTCCGGGATGGCTCGTGGCCAACGAGGGCAAATACACTGTTGCCCTTGATATCACCGTAACTGAAGAGCTCAGACAGGAAGGAATTGCCCGGGAATTCATCAACCGCATTCAAAATATAAGAAAAGACAGCAATTTTGATGTGACCGATAAAATTCACATTAAAATTCAAAAGCATGATGCAATAAATAATGCCATTGAAAATTATAAAGACTATATAAGCTCGCAAACGCTGGCGGTTTCAATTATTTTATCCGACAAATTGGAACAAAACAATTCAAGGTACGTAGAAGTTGATAATGATATCACTACATATATTGAAATAACCAAGATGTAGCGCGGGTTTTAAGAGATTAACCAAGAACGGAGGAAATTATGGAAAAGGAAAAAACAAGATATTCTGATGAAGAATTAAAAGAATTCAGGGATCTGATTAACATGAAACTTGAAAAAGCAAAAAAGGATTACGAAATCCTGAAAAGTTCTATTAACAACAGTGACGGAAACGATACTCAGGATACTTCGCCCACATTTAAGGTGTTGGAAGAAGGTGCTTCAGTACTATCAAAGGAAGAAGCCGGCCGGCTTGCCCAAAGGCAGCAGAAATTTATTCAGCACCTGCAGGCCGCACTGGTACGTATTGAAAACAAAACATACGGAATTTGCCGCGAAACAGGCAAGCTTATCTCAAAAGAACGGCTGCGCGCAGTGCCCCATGCCACACTCAGCATGGATGCCAAACTGAAACAACGCTAAATTTTTTGTTAAAAAATATGAAATGACTGACATTTTATCTGTCAGTCATTTTTTTTTAACCGCATTTTTAGATAGTTTTGGGGAAAATTTAAAATTCACTGATGAAAATTAGTCCGCTCGTTAAAGCAATTCTGGTTATTTTCTTTGTATTGCTCATTGATCAGTTGCTTAAAATATACATCAAAACCAATTATTACCTTGGCGAGGAAATCCCTGTGCTGGGCGATTGGTTTAAACTTCATTTTACCGAGAACCCCGGAATGGCATTCGGAATGAAACTTGGTGGCAGCATTGGAAAATTGTTTTTGAGTATTTTCCGAATTCTGGCCGTAATCGGTATCGGATGGTATCTGGTTTATCTGACCAAAAGAAAAACCCCTGTCGGATTGATTATTTCCATAGCCCTGATTTTTGCAGGAGCAATTGGAAACATCATCGATTCGGCATTTTATGGTTTGATATTTGATCAGGGAATGGTTTTTTCACCTGAAATTAACCGGTGGATTCCATATCCCGGAGTAGCCGAAATGAATTTCGAAGGTTATGCCCCCGCATTTAAAGGATGCGTGGTTGACATGCTGTATTTTGAAATGTACTGGCCCGAATGGATGCCGTGGATTGGTGGCGGACAAGTATTCCCGCCCGTTTTCAATATCGCAGATTCTTCAATAACAGTGGGCGTTTTCCTCTTGCTCATATTCCAGGGACGGTTCTTTAAAAAAACAGCAACAAAAGAACCTGTTGAGCCACAAAAAGAAGACGCTGCAGCAGTACAATAATAACTGAAGAAAAATTTCGTTATTAAAGTATCTGACAATTAATGATTTGAAAAAAAATATTTATAAAGCCGGTTTTTCGCGAAACCAAACAACAACATGACCGTATAAAAGGAATGTTATCAAAGAAAAAACAACAAAGGTAATGGCAAAGATATTTTTTAAAACCTTAATATTTGTTTTCATCGTTTTGTTGGTTTCTTGCTCAACCAAGACCAACGAGAGTGGTGAAAAACAGGTAAAACAGTTCCAAAAAGATACCCTGGACGATAAGGGTAAAAAAGTAACAAAAATTTTCTACAACCTGCCATCACCGCTTGAAATGACCTTGCTGATTCAAAGAGCCGGATCACATTATAATAAAGACCTGATCAATCCGCTTTCAAACGAATCAAAATATACCACCAATGCAAAAATGTCACTGAATTTGGGCGTTTATGGCACCGACCTCAGTTATGCCCGTCTGTTTGACCAGATTCAGGTTTCCATTGAATATCTTGCAAAAATTAAAAAACTTATTTCCAAACTTGGAATTCCCGAGGAAAAAGGCGGGTTTGCCGTGAGCCAGATTCAAAAACACATGGAACACCGCGACACCCTGCTTAAAATTATCGGCGACACCTATTCAACAACAGATTCCTATCTGAAGGAAAATGACCGTGCCGGATCAGCAGTGCTGGTTCTCGTAGGCGGATGGGTTGAAGCTCTGTATATTTCCATAAACATGATTGATGAGAAAAAACCCAATCTGGAAATTATGGAAAGAATTGCCGAACAAAAATATTCTCTTTCAAATATGCTTGAACTTTTGAAGGATTATTATGAAGACGAAGATGTTTTTCCGTTTGTGGAAAAGCTTAATAAACTGTATCTTGCCTTCGAAAATATTAAAATTGATTATAAATTAAATAAGATTACAACCGACGAAGTAAATAAAATAACAACCATCGACAGTAAAACTGATATTACTGTAACCATTGAGGATATCAAAAAAATATCTAATATTGTAAAAAATATCAGAAAAGAAATTATTGAATAAAATTTTTCAAAAAGACAAGTATATGAGAAGTAAATTTGCAACCAAACTGATATTGATGATAGTGCTGGCAGGACTGACATCTATTGCAAATGCCCAGTGTAAACAGTTTACCAAAAAGTACTGCTTACCCGGAATCGAGCCTTTCACCTATAACGGACAGCTTAACTCTGCCGTTCTCAACGAAGGCGATGCTGCCGAGCTGTTGCTCACTTTTTATGCCGGACAAAGTTACCGAATCCTTGTCTGCAACCAGGAAACCCTGGGAAGTTTGCATTTTAAACTTCTTGACACTGAAAGAAACCTCATTTTTGACAATAAGGAATTTGACTACGTCCAGTTTTGGGATTTCAAAGCCAATTCAACCCAGCAGCTCATCGTGCAGGTGGTTGTTCCCGAAAAGTCAAAGAAAAATGACATGATTCAGAGCGGATGCGTCTCCATCCTTGTGGGATTTAAAGACGATTCAGGTAATTAATCATTTTCCAAAAAGAATTTTAAACCCCGAAATTTTCGGGGTTTTTTGTTTTAGGTCTGAAAGACCGATTTGTATCACCACAGGGTGAAACACAGTATAACCCTGTGAAAAAAACCAAGAAGGGATTGCATTGACGAAGTCAGGAAAAACATTCGCGCATTAGCGGCAGATATTTTTTAGCCGCTAATGCGCGAATGAAAGATTGTTTTATCATTAGTATTAAATTGTGATTTTATTAGCTTTTTTCGCATAGGGTTGCATTTCATTCCACCCTACGCCTCTACAATCCCAGGGCGTTGCCCTTGCATCATCCGAATTTAAGGTCTGAAAGACCGATTTGTATCACCACAGGGTGAAACACAGTGAAACCCTGTGCAAAAAAAATGATCCTTCTTCCCATTAATTCGAAAATCCCGGCCTTTAGGCCGGGATTTTCCCTATGATGATATCTTCTTATTCTTCTTAATAGTAGCATTCCGCCTCTTCCTGGCAGCCTTATCCTGCTTCTTGAAATCCTTTTCCTTGGTGAGGATTTCTTTATTGAACTTTTTCAGGTTCTGTTTGGCTTCTTTATCGTGGTATCTTTTCTTGGTTTTTCTCTTTTCGGGTTTAACCCTTCTTTCCTGATTGTATTTGGTGCTTTTGGTGGCTTCTTTTGAATTGGTGTAGCGCCTGCCTCTCTTTGAAAGCTTTACATTCTTGTTTTTCCCCTGCTTTATTCCCCAGTTCTGATCTCCGTCTTTTATCACATCGTTTTGCCCTGTCTGAACTTTTTCCCTCTTGACCCTTTTCTGCGCCAGCCCCTTTTCAGGCAATACCACAAAAGTCATGAGGAAAATAACTGCAATAAATATTTTTAAACGTAAAATCATAACAATCTTTTCTTTAATAATGCAAAAATAAGACATTTTGTTGCCTAAAATACATTTTTTTATGTTTCTGCTGCAAATATTTATATTTTTGCCCGTATAAAAAAATATTAACCGTAGTTATGGGGCTTCGTGTATTTATTACTGCTTTGTTTCTGATGATCTGCTCGCATCTGAGCAGTTTCGGAGTGGGTAATGAGTACACTCTGGTTAAGCCCCGGGCAGGTATGTCGGGCGATAACCAGCATGAAACCGCCGGACGATCTCTTGAAAATCCCATAAAAATACAAGTTCTCAAAGATGGAGTGCCGCAGTCCGGAATTGCTGTGCAGTTCAGTTTTGTTGAATTCCCCTTGAATTCAAAGGGTTTTTCCTTGTCTGATACCCTGGTTGTTACCGACAATAATGGTTATGCCTCGGCCATTGTTACCCTTGGCGATAAGGAAGGCGATTACCGGGTGTCGGTGAGGGCAGAGAATTCAATAGAAGTTTTTTCGATGCACGCCCGAAAACCCGACTGGCTCCTTATGATGTCAATTGGCTTGCTGGGCGGATTGGGTATTTTCCTCTTCGGCATGTTCATGATGAGCGAAGGCCTTCAAAAGGCTGTGGGTAATAAAATGCGTTCCATCCTGTCGTCGGTCACCAACAACCGTTTTGTTGCCGTGGGTGTGGGCGCTTTTGTTACTACTGTCATCCAGAGCAGCACCGCAACCAGTGTGATGCTGGTGAGCTTTGTGCACTCCGGACTGATGCGGTTTTCTCAAACCATCGGATTGATATTGGGTGCAGCAATCGGATCAACAATCACTGTTCAGCTTATTGCTTTTAACTTTTCGGCATATTCACTGATTTTCGTTGTTATAGGTTTTTGCATGCGGTTTTTTGCCGGACGCGAAAATCTCAGAAATATTGGTCAGGCCGTATTGGGATTCGGCTTGCTGTTTTATGGAATGTTTGTAATGTCGCAATCTCTTACGCCACTGAAATTTTATGAACCGTTCATTGAATTTATTGTCCGGCTTGAAAACCCGCTTATCGGTGTGGCCGTAGGTGCCATCATTACCGCATTAATTCACAGCAGCGCTGCTTTTATTGGTATCATGATCATTCTGGCTTCCCAGGGATTGCTCAGCATCGAAGCGGGCATCGGAATGGTTCTTGGCGCCAATCTGGGAACCCCGGCAACCGCCATTTTAGCAGGATTAAAATCAAACCGCGAATCTAAAAAGGTTGGTCTGGCTCAACTGATGTTTAAAATGGTCGGGGTTGTTATTTTTATTTTCTGGATTCCCTCTTTTGCTGATTTCATTGAATGGCTTTCGCCAAAATCAGGTAATGCCGACATGGCTTCAGCATTATCGGACAATGTGCCGCGACAAATAGCAAACGCCCATACTGTTTTCAATATTCTCATCGTTCTCATGTTTCTTCCCCTCACAGATGCCTTTGCCAAAATGGTCCATAAAATGCTGCCCGAAAAAACCGGCTCTGATGATGAATTCAAGGTCAAATTTCTTGACAATCAAATTCTTACCACACCAACACTTGCCCTCAACCTGGCAAAACAGGAGGTGGTACGCATGGCCAACATCACCCAGGATATGGTCAACGATATATTGCTTGTATTTTTCCTGAAAGACAAAAAGGTGCTGGCTGAAATCATGAAAAAGGAAGAGCAGGTGAATTTCCTCAGGGAAAATATCAACGCCTATCTTCTGAAAATCAGCCGCAGATATATTCAGGAAGAACAGGCCCAGGAGGCTTTTCAAATTATGTACACTGTAAAGGAAATTGAACAGATTGCCGATATCGTTTCCACAAACCTCAAAAAACAGGCCGATGAATGGATTGCCTCCAATGCCGAATTTTCAGATGCGGGAAAGACAGAAATCACGGAGTACCACCTGAAAACACAAAAACAAATTAGCAGAGCCATTGAGGTGTTCCGGGACCTGAATCTGGAAAAAGCCCGTAACATGAAAACCAAGTTCAAGAAATATAGCGACATGGCTCACCAGTACGAAAAACATCATTATGAAAGATTGTTCGATAATGTTGATAAATCACTGGGAAGCAGTAAAATACATCTTGAAATACTGGGAATGCTCAAAGCAATGGCAAGCCACGCCACCAATATTGCCCGAATTCACCTTGAATGGGATAAAAGTTTAAACAAAGAATTATGATGGAATATATTACCGTTTTTCTTATTGCACTCGGATTAAGTTTTGATTCTTTTGCCGTTTCGGTTTGCTCGGGACTAAAACTACCGAAAATTGTCTTTTGGTCTGCTGTTAAAATTGCCTTTTTTCTGGCTTTTTTTCAGGCTGCCATGCCCGTGCTCGGATGGCTTTTAGGCAATACCGTAAAGGTGTACATTGTAGATTTTGATCACTGGATTGCATTTGGATTGCTTGCAATTCTCGGCGGAAAAATGATTTATGAAGGTTTCCAGAAACATGTGGAAGACAGTTCAAACCCATTGCATTTTTGGGTGCTGATTGGAATGTCTTTGGCAACCAGCATAGATGCTTTTGCGGTTGGAATTACCTTTTCATTCATGGCTGTTCATATTATTTTGGCTGCACTGATAATCGGAGCAGTTACTTTCATTGTCAGCATGACCGGCATCCTGATTGGGAAAAAGACAGGCGCCCATTTTGGCAAGAAAATGGAGGTAGTGGGCGGGTTAATTCTTGTGGGAATCGGCGTTAAAATAATGGTTGAGCATTTGTTTTTCGCTTAGCTCTTTTAGATCAAAAAATCTATCGTTTTAAGATAATTTTTTTCGAAATATTCCTTCCATCATCATAGCCAACCATTACAAAATATAATCCGTCCAAAATATTTTCGGGTAAAGAAATCTTATTATTTATCAAGTTTGTAGATTCATAAACGCACAATCCCTGAAGGTTGTAAACCCTGATATTGTTAATCTCTGACGAGCCTGTATAAATAAAAATTTCTCCATCTGTCGGATTCGGATATAAGAATACTTCCTCGACATCATGTTTTTCGACCGAAACACCACATGGTGTAAACATTTCACCCGGAGTACCCCCCGGCACACACCCTGCAAACCAAAATGCAGGTGAGGTTTGTGGCAGTTCAAATTCGAGCCATTCCAGCGTCATGCCTGTACCATCGGCTAACGAGTCCCACGGATCGGAATCCATATAGGGCACATTGGTTACCAAATCTCCAAAGGTGTTGAACAATCTTACTTCATCGGCATCCGGACCAAATCCGAAGTTTAGTTCACCGGGAATCAGCGTTACTCCGGGGAACAATGCCTTGAACATAGTAGTGTCAGCTGAAATGATCAATCTTTCACCCGAATTGATTGTTACACCTGTGATGGCAAACTCATGCATGTCTTCTTCATCTTTTACCACCCATCCATCAAGATTTACTGCTTCTGGTCCGTAATTGTACAATTCGATCCAGTCACCTGTGGGGAAACCCAGACTGCTGTTGTAGTTGATTTCCGAAACCACTACATTAACCGGAACAGCCTCGCCCGAAAAAACAGCAGTAAATGTATTATCATTTGAGATATTTCCATCAAACACAGCGTTTGACAAATCAAAGGCAAGGTCGCTTGATTCCCATGTTTCAAAAGTATATCCCGGATTGGGTACCGCAGTAATTTTCACGGGGTTTCCGTTAAAATAGGTGCCAGTCCATGGAAATTCCTGAGGCTCAATAGTACTGATGAAAATCCTTCCGGCTCCTTCCGGTTCTACATTGAGTGTTACCTGAACCATGCTTTCAAGATCAAATTCTTCGCGCGTTTGTTCAAAAGCAATGGGGCTGCGGGTTAAAAAATATTCTTCAAAATAGTTTTTGTTGCCATCGAAAGCAGCCAGTGTCATTCCGGCATCCCATTTTTCATACTGTCTTTCCATTTCGGGT
Source organism: Bacteroidetes bacterium GWF2_38_335 (assembly GCA_001769535.1). Classification (GTDB taxonomy): domain Bacteria; phylum Bacteroidota; class Bacteroidia; order Bacteroidales; family GWF2-38-335; genus GWF2-38-335. The sequence continues at coordinate 52,659 of MEOH01000004.1, read as the reverse complement.
CTGATCTGGGCGTGTATTTGTTCGATGACCGGAATTGTATTTTCGGGTAGCAGCACTGTGTTCATCAAATCTGCAAAACGGTTAATGAAAAGTCTTTTAAAATCCGGATTGTGTAACAAATGGTAAAACATCTCAGAAAACATATCGTTGGTGGGAGGAGTGTAAATATCCACCGGGTCGTTGAACATCACTTCATACATGTTGGTGTAGATATTGGACCATCCGTTACAACCCAACTCCATATCCTGTATGACATATTTCCATTTGTTATCTGTGGCCCTGCTTCTGGCAATTTTCATGTTATTCCAAAGCCAGTCTGTATTGTTGTACCAGATTTCTGTGGCCATATAGTCGATGTAATTATCAATATCAAGCATGGTCCCTACCTGATTCAGATATTCGGCTGTTTCTTCTTCACCGTTGTTGATGTAATCGCGCATGGTGTAAAAGGCGGTATCCGATCCTTCAGTCACCCTCAGCACATTTGGTCCGTACCAGTAACTCATGGATAAAATATCAACCTCGTTTTTATCTCCCCCATAAATATTTTCGATCCAGTCCTGATCAGCTTTTTCCCTGAGTTCGTAAACGCCCCAGTATTTTCCGTTGAGAAAAGCTACTACCGGAGTATATGAAAGATAGAGATTGTTGGTGTTTTTCATAACTCTTTGCATGGCTGCTTCCTTGTATGGCAATGAATTCCAATAATTACTGCCATTTCTGAGATAAATGTTGCCAAATTTATCTACCGGGAATCTGTCGGGTATGAGCGGATAATTGATGTATCCGTCACCATATACATTATGGTCGGGTTCAACCCTGAAGCTTCTTTGGGCATTGCTTCTACTTCCCCCTGCCCCTCCGTCAATCTTGATTCCGGCACGCTGTTCAAAAATATGATTTCCGTTTTTCTCAAAATACTCGATATAACATGGCTTTTTCCAGTCGGTTGACCAGTTATCGTAGATTCCATTGTCTCCATAGAGGTTCAGACTGTCGGTGCTGATAGAAATAACGGGCAGAGAAATATTTTCTTCAGGTTCAATAACATAGGTATTTGTAATGACCGGGGAAGGAAGTAAATTTCCGGCAATTTCAAAGCATCGGGCTTTAACCACTCTGGTTGATCCCACATTAATCGGAGAAATATAAATTGGAGAAGAGGCTGTTGGCTCATCTCCGGTTAAGGTATATCTCACATAATACAAAGGTGAGGGTGAAGTCAGTGTAACTGAAACACCTGATTCATAGAAGCCCGAACCGGGGTTCATGGTTGGAACGGGCGCAATGCCCGAATATGAATCAGTATTGTTCGTGGAGCCCGGTGTAGGATCCATAAAATAACCAATTGTTGCAGATCCGTCTGTAACGCATCCTAAAGATTGATCAATACCGAGTCCGGAAACCAGAATCTGGCTCTGCAAAACACCTGCAGGATTATAAAGAAAAACTGTTTCTCCCGAGTTATTAAGTTTGAAATTAAGGTGAATATTTCCTGTTGTACCTGAGGAGTATGGCGGGTAGGCAAAAACCTCGGGCGCCATATTTAATGCAAGGGTGAAAATTGCAGAAAGATCAGATGATGCGAGTGAAGTGTTATGAACCTGAATGGCCAGAACATTTTCTCCGGGCACCAGCAGACTTTGGACCAGCGCCGAGTCAATCGGGAAAACCTCTGGATCATATCCCTGATACATAATTGCTTCATGGTCGTAGGTTGCAACATCATCCCATCCGGTATCGCCCATGTTCATACTTCGGGTGATTTCAGTTCCATTGAGATATGCCACAAACCCGTCGTCATAATCTGCATAAAGTATGGCACCGTAAACATCAGCAACAGAAGTCACGTTAAATGTTTTGCGAATAAAAACCGAAACGGTGGCACTTAAAACTGTTTCATCATCTCCATCAGCATATCCAAAACCCCCGGGACCTGTGAGCCACGCGGAACTGTTATAACCGTTGTTGATCCAGGATAAAGAGATGGTATCCGACCCCGGAAGATAGTTCCATGTTTCAGAAGCACTTACCGGCACCTGCCAGTTATTGTTCAGCGTTCCGTTGCTTTTTCCTGAAGCATAAAGAAGCCTGAAGCCATGTGATTCAATAATTACATCTGAAAAAATAAACTGTTGCGGATCAGCAGGATTGTCAGAAATTGACCATCCAAAGAGGCTGACAGGATCGGAACTGTTATTGAAAAGTTCTATCCAGTCCTCAAATTCCCCATCCTCATCGGCAATAATCGTTGCATTCATGTTCGAGGCTTCATTGATCACAATCTGTGAATAAACTCCTGTTACCAGATTGGAAAAAAAGACAGCCAAAGCTATCCTGAAAATTATTTTATGCAATGTAGACATCCGGAATATATTTGTTCAAAAATAACATCAAAAACAAATAAAACAAACCATTATGGATTATTTTACATTAAAACCTTGCCGGCATTGACATTTGCCGGAAAATTATCCTCACGCATAAATACCAATTTTTTTCAAATCCATCCGCGGATTAATGCACATAACCGGAATTTTGGCGCTGTTTGCAATAATTTGTTGTTCAGTGGGACCAAACAGGTAATCAATAAATTTTATGTCTTTGGTGGTCATGATCAGAATCAGGTCTGCATCTCTTTCATGCGCAAACTCAACTGTTTGTTCCCCAAACGAACCCTTTTTTGGTGCAACAGAAACATTAAATTCAATGTTATTATCAGCCAGATATTTTTTTGTAAAATTTAGGTTAACCTGAATCTTTTTTGCAGTATCTTCATCCTGAATTAAAGGAATAAAAAGCTCTGCTTCAAGTTTATAAAATTTTGAGAGATACACCACCCACAGCAACTTCTCTTTGTTTTCGGTTTTATGGTCGACAGGAAAAACCAATTTTTTGTAATGATCATGTTGGGGTGCTGACTGAACAACAATATATGGGATTTTTGACCCGGCAATAATTTTGAGTGCCCAGCTTCCTGTAAGTTTTTGCATTCCCTTTACACCATGAGTGCCCATAACAACCATGGCGGCTTCAATTTCGACAGCCGTATCATTAATGGTTGAGAAAATGCTTCCCGATTTCACTATAAATCCGGGTTTCAATCCAAATTTGTTAAATGCTCTATTGCAATCCTCTTCAGCAAGTTTTTCAAAATCCCTGACCCTGTCCTTCGAAGAAGCAATATGTATCAGTGTCACAGTAGATTTTATCCTGCCTGCAATCTTTATGGCGTGGCTTAAGGCATTCTCTGTCACTTCTGTAAAATCCCAGGGAACAAGTATGGTATTTTTACTAATTTGCACTGATAATTGGTTTTTTAGTTTTTTAGTACTGTTAAAAATCTTAATTTTGGCTTTGATTTTTAAAAGAACCTGGCAAAAAAATGAAATTTTTAAAAGCGAATAAAGTTACAATTATTAAATTTTTATTCCTATTTATTTTTATTCAAAATACAGGATTTTCTCAATCCGGCGAGCTGGGTGTGCCCTTTATTCAGAATTTCACTCCAAAAGACTATGGCTATGAAAGCCAGAATTACTCAATAGTTCAGGATCACCGCGGAGTACTTTATGTGGGCAACCTTAACGGGATTATTGAGTATGACGGCATCAACTGGCGGCTTATTTCACTCAGCGGCGAGCCTAAGCTGGCATCGGGGCCCGACGGAATAATATATGCCGGGGGCTACAATGATTTCGGATGCCTGAAAACCAATTACCGCGGCGAACAGAGTTTTTATTCTCTTATCTCCAATCTTCCGAAAAATCAAAAAAATTTCGGACAGGTTGACAAAGTCCTCCCCGTTGAAAATGAAGTCTTGTTTGTAGCCGGCAATAAATTTTTCAGATATTACAGTGGTGGCGTTGAATTGGTTGATGTTTCTGAAGAAGATTATAAAGCGTTCAGGGTTAACAGCAGTGTTTTTGTTTTTAAACCCGGGGTTGGTCTCATGAAATATAAAGAAGGCGTTTTTACCCTTCTTACCGGTGGCGAATGGTTTATTAAAAATCCCGTGAAGGATGTTTTGTCCTATGAAAAAGGAATTCTTGTGAAACTTGAAGGCCTGGGATTTGTGACATACAACAATATTGAACCCAAACCCTTCCCTACACAGGCAGATAATTTTCTTCTGGCAAACGATTATCAGTGCGGAATAAAACTTTCAGACGGAAACTACGCCTTTGGAACCAAGCGCTGTGGAATTGTGATTGTGGATAACAGGGGGAATCTGGTGTTTAATATTAATAAGGAAAACGGACTCAATGATGATGAGATTCTGGAGTTTTACATTGACCGTTCCGATCACCTTTGGGCCAGTCTGAATTTTGGCTTTAGCCGCATTGAAACTCCTTCGGCATTTTCTTATTTTAACTGGAATTCAGGAATAAAGGGTGGCGTTTCCTCGGTTATCAGGCACGAGGGAATACTTTACATCGCCACCACACAGGGTGTTTATTATCTCTCTGATCAAGTGTTTTTTGCAAAAGGAACTCAATGTGCAAAATCTGAAAAATTTATTCCGGTCGAAGGCATTACCACAAACTGCAACCGTTTATTTTCAATTGAGGGAGATCTTTTGGTTTCTACAGTTGACGGACTATATAAAATTGATATGTTTCAGGGTAAATTGATTTCCCTTGGACAGTTTGAGGATTTTTACAGGTCGAAATCCGATCCTTCGGTGATTTACCTTGCAAAAAGTACCGGAGTTTCAGCTTTAAAAATTGAAAACGGAAAATGGAATGAACTTGGAAAGTTTAATAAACTTGCAAATCATATCAGGACCATTGCCGAAGATGAACATGGAAATCTTTGGCTGGGAAGCAATTATGACGGAGTCTTTAAAGCCGATGTTTCATCAGGTTTCTATGTTGATGCCAATGTTCAGCAATTTAAAAATTCTCACGGCTTACCCGAAAACCACAGGTGGATTGATGTTTATGCAACCTCTGTTGGCGTACTTTTTTCTTCTCAGAAAGGCATTTACCGTTTTGACAATATAACAGGAACCTTTTACCCGGATACTGTACTTGGAATTGATTTTAGTCAGGGCAACACCTGGGTTTATCCAATCAGGGAAGACAATAAAAACAACCTTTGGTTGAGCTCCGGATATCTAAATTCCTATGAGCGCAAAACAATGGTCTGTGCGAAAAATAAAAAAACCGGACGTTTCCAAAAACAATTTGCCCAATTCCAGGTCATGGATAATTTCACGGTTGAAGTCATTTATCCCGACGATTTCGGTGTTGTTTGGTTTGGCGGCTTTGATGGTCTTATCAGATACAGTTCAGCGCACAAAGACATTAAAAAACCAACAGAATATACGCTTATCCGTTCGGTAATATGCGGAAAAGACTCTATAATTTATAATGGGGGAATTATGGGCAGTGATTCCCTCATAAACGACCTTTCTTATAACCTCAACTCCGTAAGGTTTGAATTTGCCGCACCACTTTTTAATTCAACAGGCAAAATTCTTTACAGATATTTCCTCGATGGATTCGACAAAGAATGGTCTGCCTGGTCAAAAACCAACATGAAAGAATATACCAATCTCAGCGAAGGGACTTATACTTTCAGGGTTCAGGCAAAGGACAAATACGGAAACGTTACCAACGAAGCGCAATATACATTTTCAGTGAGACCCCCTTTTTACAGGGTTTGGCTGGCTTATCTCATTTACCTGCTTCTTATCGGCACGCTCATTTTAGCTATCGTAAAGTACCGCGAATACCAGCATGCGCAGGAAAAACATAAACTTTCGGAAGTTATCAGGGAACGAACTGAAGAACTGGTTATCCAGAAAGAAAGAGCCGAAGAAGTGCTGGCCAACGTTTTGCCTAAACAAACCGCCGACGAATTGAAAACCGAGGGTAAGGCAAAGTCTCAAAGATTTAAACTTGTTACCGTTCTGTTTTCAGATGTTCAGGGATTTACAAAGATTGCTGAGGAAATGAATCCCGAAGCCCTGATCGATGAACTTGATAAAATATTCTTCTACTTCGACTCCATTGTCGAACGGTTTAACATCGAAAAAATCAAAACAATCGGTGATGCCTATATGTGCGCAGGCGGAATTCCCCAGAAAAACCGAACCAACCCCATCGAAGTGGTGCTCGCCGCCCTTGACATGCAACGCCAAATGGAAAAAGTTTTTCAGGAATCATCTGTAAATCATCCTGTATGGGGACTTAGAATCGGAGTTCATACCGGTCCGGTTATCGCCGGAGTAATCGGCACAAAAAAATATACCTACGACATCTGGGGCGATACGGTTAACATTGCGAGTCGGATGGAATCATCGGGCGCAGTGGGAAAAGTTAATATTACCGGGTATACCCACGAATTGATCAAGGAATATTTTGATTGTGAATACCGTGGAAAAATGCCTGTAAAATACAAAGGTGAAATTGACATGTACTTTGTCAACAGATTACAACCCGAATACTCTGAAGATCCCCTGGGCATTAAACCAAACCAAAAATTCAAAACCAAGTTTCAGCTCATCCGCCTCAGCGATATTGAAGAGTTGATTATGAACAAAATGGAAAAAGAATTGCCTAAAAACCTGTATTACCACAACCTGAAACATACCGTGGATGTGATCACACAAGTTGAGCTCCTGGGCCGCGCCGAAGGTCTTTCAGACGAAGATATGCTGCTGGTTAAAACTGCCGCAATTTTCCATGATACAGGGTTTACCATCGGCTACGACGACCATGAACTGCTGGGAATAAAAATCGCTCAGGATATGCTCCCGCGCTATGACTATACCGATGGTCAGGTTCAAACTATTTGCGAATTGATTTATTCGACAAAACATCCGCCCGAACCCAAAAATCTTTTGGAGGAAATCCTCTGTGATGCCGATCTCGATTACCTTGGAAGAGGCGATTTTATTCCCGTTTCTCAAAACCTTTTCAGAGAACTTTTTGAGCGCAACAAGGTGAAAACCATTGAGGAATGGAACCGTATGCAACTAAAATTTATCGAAACACATCAGTATTTTACAGAAACTGCACGGCAACTGAGAAATGTGAATAAGGCCAACCAACTCGAGAAACTTAAGGGAATGCTGTAAAGTCATGAGAATTTTGCCGCTAATGTGCTAATTAAATTTATTTATTAGCGCATTAACGGCAAAAAATAATACGCATTGCAAATCTGTGCACAAAAAAAACGGAGTACTAAAAACGCCAACCTCAGATCGGATTATCCGTTTTTGCTAATTACTACCAACTTTGCCTCATCGGTAATGATGATGTCCTTTTCAACCAGTGAAACCACTTTTTCAACTTCAAGACTTTTAAGAAGTTTAACTGTGCTTTCCGTTGAAATTCCTGCAAAATCAGCAATCTCCTTTCTGGATAGCATTTTGAAAATATCAGGGAATGTTCTGCGGAATGAATTCAAATACAACAATGTTTCGGCCAACCTGCCATTCATTTGTTTGAAAACAACCATGTTCAGGTTTTTATAAAGCCGGTCATTGGCTTCACAATACCTTCTGATGATATTATATGCAAATCCACCACTGCTTTTCACAACTTTTGCAATAACATCCTTTTCAATTAAAAATACATGGCTGTCGGTAAGAGCCACCGATGAATAAGTAAAGGTGTTTTTATTGAAAACTGAGGAGAGTCCGATGAATTCGCCCGGACTAATAATTTTCAGGTTATAGGTTTTATTGTTATCGCCTTCAACATATTGTCTGGCAACACCTTTAATCATAAAAAGCACATACGAGGCAAATGCTCCCTGCTTGGTAAGGTTATCTCCCTTTCTGAAAAGCACCTGTGTTTTTCCCGCCTTGATCAATTCAGTTTCTTCGGGTGTAAGCGTTTGAAAACATGGAGCCTGAATATCACAGATAAATTCGCTGTCGCCTTCGGAAATTGGTTTCATTTTATTTTTTTTTGTAAAATTAATAAAAAAGGAGAACTAATTCTCCTTTTTTATTTACCACCTATTTGCGTTCCTGCCAATGTCTGTGTCCATGGCCATAGCCCTTGTGGTGAGCTCCACGACAAACACCTCCGTTTCTGTATCCATGACCACGGTGGTGCCCGGCATCGGAATAGTTATCGCATACACCGTCATCGTTGCTGTCTGAATACCGGATGCCTTTTCCGTCAGAATGCCTTTCAGCATAATTATCACATACACCGTCATCGTTTTTATCGGTGTAATTACCATATCCCGCCGTAACCTTTCCGGTTTCATTTGCAGGATCCTTTTTAACTTCCTGTGAATAGGAATTGGAGATTCCCATAATCAGAATAATAACAGTCATCATTAAGGTTTTCATTTTTCCTCCTTTTTTAATTATTTTTATATTTATATATATAGATTTGTTTATTCTTTAAAGGTTTAATTTTATCCGTAAGAAATAATTCATCTCAAGAAATAAGTTGAGCTAAATCAATTTCAGAACAGATGCACGTTAATGAGGTTTTCTAACAAACAGTGATTCGATGCTGTAACTTTGTATCATCATAAAATTTAAAAAAATGAAACACAAGGTAAATACAAAATGGATGGGCAACATGAAATTCAATGCGCTTGCCGAAGGACACAATATTATAATGGATGCCTCCGAAGAATCGGGTGGCGGAAATGAAGGTGTCAGACCAAAACAACTTATGATCTCTGCTCTTGCCGGATGTACCGGAATGGATGTGATTTCGATTCTGAAAAAAATGCGTGTTGAAGTTCAGGATTTTAATGTTGACATCGAAGCCGATGTTACCGAAGATCATCCGAAACATTACACCTCAATGCATCTGGTTTATTCTTTTAAAGGTAATAACCTGGATCACGAAAAACTTGAAAAAGCCATCAATATGTCGCAGGAAAAATACTGTGGCGTGTCGGCAGTTTATAAAAAAACAATGAAGATCACTTACGAAATAAAAATTAACAATTAAAAATTATAGTCATGTTATACACAAATTTAAAACACATCGAATCGGCTGAAAATCATGCCAAAGTAATCAATGAAAATGAAAACGTAATGGTGATATGCGGACGAATGGGTCCGATGTGCATACCGGTATACGGAATTGCCGAAGAACTTGAAAACGAATACAAGCACGTAAAATTCTTTGACATGGAATTTGACAATCCCGAATCGCATGTTATTCGCAATATCCCTGAGGTAAGGGGATTTATGGGAATTCCATTTACCATTTACTACAAAAATGGCAAAGTAGTGAAAGCCACTTCAAGCATTCAGACCAAACAACAGGTAACTGCAATTCTTGACGAGCAATTTGCACAAACAGTTAAAGCATAGTAAAATGAAAGAAATAAATCATTATGACAGCATTGTGATAGGAGGAGGACCTGCCGGTCTAACGGCAGGCATCTACCTTTCGAGGGCAAAATTGAAAACTTTGATTTTGAATGAGGGAACGGCTGGCGGTCAGATGGTTTTAACCCATGAAATTGCCAATTATCCCGGAGTAGAAAGCATCAGCGGATATCAGCTTTCCAACATCATGAAAAAGCAGGCACAAAGTTTTGGTTGTGAAATAAAAAACAACATTTCAGTGGGATGCTTGGATATTGAAGGAGATGTGAAAACCATCTCTCTTGAATCGGGTGAAGTTTTTACTTCAGATACAGTGATTTTAGCTCCGGGTGGCCGATCACGCACCCTTGGCGTGCCGGGCGAAAGTGAACTTAAAGGCAGAGGAATTTCCTACTGTGCCACCTGTGACGGTGATTTTTTTACAGACAAGGAAATTGTTGTGGTTGGCGGAGGAAATTCGGCCCTCGAAGAAGCTGTTTCTTTAACTAAATATGCCAGCAAAGTGACCATTGTACACCAGTTTGATCATTTTCAGGCTTTTGAACATGCTATTGTGGAAGCAAAGAAAAATCCCAAAATCCATTTTATCATGGAATCGCTTATTACCGAATTTCATGGTACAGATTCAGTTGAAAGTGTTGATATAAAAAATTTGAAAACCGGTATTACCGAAAATTTCAAAACAAACGGAGTGTTCATCTTTATCGGATATGTGCCCAACACCGAAACCATGAAAGAAAAGGTTGAACTGAACAAATGGGGAGAGATTGTTGTTAAAAATGACATGTCAACCAATGTTGAAGGCGTTTTTGCCGCCGGCGACAGCACAGCCAAAAGATACCGCCAGATTACAACGGCAGTTGCCGATGGTACAGTTGCCGCATTGGCCGCAGCAGATTACATCAATAAAAAGAAAATAAAATGAGCTACTATTTCAGCAAAATCATAAAAAACAAAAGCTTTCAGGAGGTCAGGGAGCTGGTAACCGGTGAACTTCAGAAAGAAGGGTTCGGAATTATAACCGAAATAAATGTAACAAACACCCTTAAAAATAAACTCGGTGTGGATTTTAAAAACTATCTCATCTTAGGTGCCTGTAATCCGGCATTCGCCCATAAAGCCATGCTGGCCGAGGATAAGATCGGACTTTTCCTTCCCTGCAATGTGGTTATCGAAGACGATGATGCGGGCGGGTTTGAGGTTTCGGTTGTTGATCCGTTTGCATCCATGGCGGCGGTTAAAAATGAAGCTTTGGGCGCGCTGGCCGGTGAAGTCAGACAAAAAGTAATGAACGTAATTGAAAATATTAAATAAATGCAAACAGCTTTAATAATTACCGGAGCAATTTTGGGACTATTTTTAGTACTTGTGGTAATTGCCCGTATAAAAATGCGAAAAGCCCCAATGGTCGATGACCATAAGGACATCATCACCCTGACAGACAAAAATTTTTCGGCACAACTGAAAAACAAAATAGTATTGGTTGATTTCTGGGCTGCCTGGTGCGGACCGTGCCGCATGATGGCGCCCGTTCTCAACCAGCTGGCCGGCGAACTCGACGGAAACGCCAAAATCGGAAAACTTAATGTGGAAGAGTTTGGCTCAGTATCCCAAAAATACAAAGTGCGGGGCATTCCCACCATGATTCTTTTCAAAGACGGCAAGGAAGTTAAACGCTTTGTGGGAGTAAAGTCTAAGGATTTTTTGCTGGCTCAGATTAAAAAAGCTTAATCTCTGCAAGAAAAAGTTCCGGAGTTTATGTTGATGCATGAAAATTGTTTTTATACACAGGGTTTCACTCTGTTACACCCTGTGGTTTTACAAAGCGGTCTTTCAGACCTTAAACCCCGACGCACCAAGGGCAACGCCCTGGCATTGTAACTGCGTAGGGTAAAAGGAAATGAAACCCTATGCGAAAAAAGAAATTCTAAGCGTAAAAAAATCCCACCTAAACTATTATTCGCGCATTAGCGGCCATTATTATTTTATTACACCTAAACTTTCATTCGCGCAATAGCGGCAATTATCCTCCCAAAAACTAAACATTATTCGGATAATCAATATTGTAATGCAATCCGCGGCTTTCCTTGCGCTCCATGGCCGCCTTGATAATCAGATAGCCCACATTGATGAGGTTCCTGAGTTCGCAGAGGTTTTGCGAAAGTTTTGATTTTTTATAGAGCTCTTCAGTCTCTTTGTAAATGATTTCCAGTCGCACCATAGCACGCTGCAACCGAAGGTCTGACCTGACAATACCAACATAATTGCTCATGATCTGCTGAACTTCCTTGAGGTTTTGGGTAATCAGAATCATTTCTTCGGGAAAAGTGGTGCCGTCGTCATTCCACTTGGGCACGTTTTCCATATAACTTATCTTTTCAAATTCAGACACAGATGATTTGGCAGCCAGATGTGCGAAAACAACCCCCTCGACCAGGGAATTTGAAGCCAGCCGATTGGCACCATGCAATCCCGATGAAGCCACCTCACCGGCAGCATACAGGTTTTTGATTTTGGTCTTTCCCTGCTCGTCGATTTTTATCCCGCCACAGAGATAGTGGGCAGCGGGAACAACCGGAATCATATTTTTGCTGATATCTATTCCGATGGATATGCACTTGTTATAGATATTGGGGAATTTTTCCCTGAGTTTTTCGCTGTCGAGCTGAGTGGCGTCGAGGTAAACAAAATCATCGCCGCGCACTTTCATTTCGTTGTCAATGGCTCTTGCTACCACATCGCGGGGGGCCAGACTGCCACGGGCGTCATAGCGGTGCATGAATTCCTTTCCTTCGATGGTTTTCAGCACGGCACCAAAACCCCTGAGTGCCTCGGTAATCAGGAATGACGGTCTTTCGCCCGGGTTAAACAATGAAGTGGGATGAAACTGCATAAATTCCATGTTTTCGACAGTTCCCTTAGCGCGGTACACCATAGCAACGCCATCTCCGGTTGACAACAACGGATTGGTTGTGGTGTGATATAAATTGCCTGTTCCACCGGTGGCAATCATGGTTATTTTTGCCAGAATGGTTTCAGTTTCGCCAGTGTTAAGGTTAAGCGCATAAGTGCCATAGCATTCAATATCATTGGTCGATTTTTTTACCAGTTTACCCAAATGATGCTGGGTAATAATTTCATTGGCAAAATAATTTTCAAGCACTTCGATGTTGGGGTGATTCAGAATGATGTTGGTGAGTGCCCTTTGAATTTCATACCCTGTATTGTCTTTATGATGCAGGATGCGGTGTTCGGAATGTCCGCCCTCTTTAGCAAGATCAAATTCGCCATCGGGTTTTTTATCGAAATTGGTTCCCCAACCAATAAGTTCCTCAATGCATTTTGGTCCTTCGCTCACCACCATTCGGACAATCTTTTCGTCGCAAAGTCCGGCACCGGCAATGAGGGTGTCTTTAACGTGTTTTTCAAAGGAATCGGGTTCGTAGGTAACGGCCGCTATGCCTCCCTGAGCGTATCGCGTGGTTGTTTCGTAAACTTTTGTTTTGGTGATCAAACAAACTTTGCCATGATCGGCAACTTTAATCGCATAACTTAATCCGGCAATCCCCGAACCAATGACCAAAAAATCAACCTTGCGTTCCATTTTCTTCTCCTTGCTTGATTTGATCAGCAAAATTAGTGGATGGTTTCGGGAAAACAAAAAATACGCGGTGTTTTATCAATGATGTCGTTTTCTACTTTCGATTGCCGCTGCTGCAAGTCTCCCGACCTGCAGCATTTGCCCCCCCATGCAACTTTTCTCTAATAATTATAGTCATACGTATAAAAGCATCCCATAAAAGATTATAAAGTTTGCTTTTTCACCTGTTATTAACTATTTTTGTTACACCAACGGTTGATTATTTAACATTAAATATCAAATCGTTTACACAAAACTTAACTTGCGAACCCATGAAGAAAACATTACTGTTACTCACTCTCCTTATCAGCGTATCTCTGTCCTTTTCTGCGATTGTGCCCTTAAGTGATGCTCAAAAAGCTGCAAAAAACTTTTATTACCAAATGGTCAATCAGGTTAAGGAAGTTTCATATAATGACCTTTTCCTCAAACTTGCCCATGTTCAGAAAACTGAAGCCGGATCAAATCTGTACTATGTTTTCAACGTAAATGAAAACGATGGTTTTATTATTGTTTCGGCCGAAGATGCTGCTGTTCCGGTTATCGGATATTCCTTTGAAGGAAAATACACTGCAGATAATCTTCCCGATGCATACAAAATGATCATGGAACATAATGAGAAACAGATCAGACAGGCAAGGATTCTTGGCGTGAAATCAACTCCCGAGACTGCCGGAAACTGGAATGATCTTTTGACCTATAGCCCGACCAAAGGAATCAAAGATGTGGAAACTATTGAGCCTTTTATGCTTACTATGTGGAACCAGACAGGTTATTACAACGAACTTTGTCCTGAAGATGCTGCTGCATCCGACGGCCGTTGTCCGGTTGGCTGTGTTGCAGTAGCTATGGCTCAGGCAATGAAATATTATAATTATCCAACTACAGGTCAGGGCTCAAACTCATACGACTATTGGTGGGGATGGGATTATGGAACACTTTCTGCCAATTTTGGTTCCACAACCTATCATTGGAACGAAATGCCTTTTGATGTTGACAACATTAATGACCCGGTTGCCACTCTGATGTATCATTGCGGAGTTGCCGTTGAAATGTACTATGCCCCCGATGGCTCAGGCGCAGATGTGGGAACTGCCGGCGAAAAAATGATATCCAATTTTAAATTCTCCAACGCTATGGATCATGTAAGCCGTGATTCATATACCGAAACCACATGGGAAACCCTCATGCGGACCGAAATTGACAACCGCCGTCCGATTATTTATTCGGGCAGTCCCGAAGAAGGAGCCGGCCACGCCTGGAACATTGACGGATATCAGGGAACCGATTATTTTCACCAGAATTATGGTTGGGGTGGTGCCATGAATGGTTATTACTACCTCAATGAAATAATTATCAATACAACCAGTGGTGGCGAACCTCTTGATCTCACTTTCTATCAGGATGCTCTGATCAACATTATGCCGGCATCCGGCTATCCTGTCGGATGTAGCTCTACCCTTACTATTGATGGCTATGAAGGCAATTTCGACGACGGCAGTGGCAACCAGAATTATGCAAACAATAAAAACTGTTCCTGGAAAATCCAGCCAACATGCGGCTCATTTACATTCCTGACTTTTGACTCTTTTGACCTTGAAGCAGGTGATGTGGTTTACGTTTATGACGGGTTAACCACCAGCGCCCCTCTTCTGGCTGCATATTACGGTGATGACACTCCTGTTGACCTTGTTTGTTCAGGAAACGGAATGCTTATTAATTTTGTTACGAACTCTACGGGAACAGCAACAGGCTGGACCGCCAGCTATACAACCAGATATTGCCTCGACGATGTTGTATTAACAGCCGCCTCAGGTAATGCCAGCGATGGATCGGGAGTTTGCGATTATCAAAGCGCAGCTTATTGCAAATGGATTTTACAACCACCCTATGCAACCAGCATCACCATCGATTTTACTTATTTTGACCTGGCCGATGACCTCGATTATGTCAAAATATATAAAAATGATATCTCAACTCTTGTTGTGAAATATGATACCGACAACTTGCCTGTTGATCCGATAACCATTGAGGCCGGAACAGTAATAATCAGGTTCTTTTCTGACAACGGAATTAATGCAGGTGGCTGGTCGCTGAACTATAATGCGATCATCAGCAGCTCCGAAGAGATTAAAACTGCCTCTTCATTCGAAGTATTTCCCAATCCGTTTAAAGGTGATGCTACTGTGACTTGTATGATGAATGAACCCGGATTGGTAAATATTTCCGTTACCAATATAATTGGCGAAACACTTGGCTCTTTCAACGGACAACAACCGGAAGGTGAATTCAGGACAAACCTTTCAGATATTGCACCTGAACTGCAAGCCGGTTTATATTTTGTAAACCTTTCGGTTAATGGAAAAGTAACAACAAAAAAAGTAATTTGTTACTAAGATAATATATAGTATGATTTTTTTCAGACTTGCTATTATTCTGCTTTTTGCAGGAAACCTTGCTTCGGCTCAGGTATCGCGGCTTTGTGATACCTATATGAAAAACAAGGAGGCTGAAGATAAAATTCCCGGAATCTCAGAAAAAAAAGCAGAGCTGGAGAAATTCACAAATAATTATTCAAAAAGAACAGATAAAGGGGATGAAGTCTATATCATTCCAACGGTTTTTCATGTGGTTCATGATAATGGATCTGAAAATATTTCAAAGGAACAAATTGAAAACGCGATCCTTTGGATGAATCTTGATTTCAGAAAAATGTGTGAAGATTCATCAGATATTATCTCCGAATTCAAGTCCATTGCTGCCGATAGCCGAATTGAATTCAGACTGGCCCGCCTTGATCCTGATGGCAACTGTACCGATGGCGTTGTAAGAGTACAATCCTTCCTTACCTACTCGGCTAACGAAGATGTTAAGGATATTGCTCCGGCATGGCCCAGAGATAAATATCTGAATATCTGGGTGGTAAAAAGCGTTGGATCAGGCGCAGCTGGTTATTCCTATTATCCGGCAACCGTTGACAATGAATGGGGAATGACCCGCGACGGGATACTTTTAAGACATAATTATGTCGGTGCCATTGGAACAAGTTCCATGTCGCACGCACGCGTACTTACTCATGAAGCCGGACATTATCTCAATTTAATGCACCCCTGGGGCAACAGCAATGATCCCGAATTATCCGGAAATTGCGAAATTGATGACGAGGTTGAAGACACTCCAAATACCATCGGCCATACAACCTGTAACCTTAATGCAGTAACCTGCGGATCGCTCGACAACGTGCAAAACCACATGGAATATTCCTATTGCACAAAGATGTTTACATACGGACAAAAGGACAGGATGAGAGCCACCATGAATTCGACAATCAGCGGCAGGGTAAACCTTTGGCAGGAATCAAACCTCATTGCCACCGGAGTAATTGATGAACCTGCTCCGGCAATTTGTGTCCCCGTTGCCGATTTATCATGCGATTCAACCGAAGGATGTGAAGGGATTACCATACAATTTACCGATCGAAGCTACAACTCTGATTTGGACAGTACCTGGACATGGGCATGGGAGTTTGAAGGAGGCGAACCTGCTGTTTCAACTGAGCAGAATCCTGAAATCACCTACTTCACTGCCGGATGGTTCAATGTAACCCTTACCGTTTCAAACTCTGCCGGAAACGATAATGTGGTTTACAATGACAGGATACACATCCTGAGCGATTCTTCCGGCTATTTTGCCCCCTATCTCGAATCATTTGAAAACTCATTGTTCCCCGAACACCCTTCAGATGAAAACAAAAAATGGACCGTCATTTCGCAGGGATATGAAAACTGGATAAGAACCGATATGGCTGCTTATTCAGGGAATTATTCCATGATGCTCGACAACCGCAACAACTGGGAAGGAACTCAGAATATTCTGATTACACCTGCAATAAACATCAGCGAACTCACCGACAATGTCAGACTTTTTTTCAGACTTGCCTATGCAAAATCCGGTCCCGATTCCTATGATAAGTTCATCGTTTATTCATCAGACGATTGCGGCATTTCATGGCATATTGAAATGGTAAAAACAGCATCCTCTCTGGTTTCGAACGGCGGCGACTATGTTTATAGCACTTTTATCCCTGAAAACAGTGAGTGGAATGAATTCGAAGTCGACATGGATAATTACCTCGGAGCACAGGCAATAAGATTAAAATTCGTTTGTGAAAGCCACAACGGAAACATTTTGTATATTGATGACATTCATTTTAATAATTTAAGTCCGGTTGAGGAAGTTCTAAACCCCTCAACAATATTTGTTTATCCAAATCCCGCCCAAAATATTCTAACCATACAATATAATGATCTGAATACTATTGAACTTGTTGATATTACAGGACAGGTAATTATTTCAGAAACATATTCAGGAACAACAAACAAGGCTGAAATTGATGTCTCCATTTTTGACAAGGGCATCTATTTTATCAGGATAAACAGAGAAATCTCTACAAAGGTTGCTATAGACTAAACTTTTTGGGATTGTTTAAAAAAATACGGAACTATTTATAACGCAAATTTTATCTGATTTTTATATTGATAATTATCACGCTGATTATTAATCAAATAAATCTACAATAATGCAATATTATCCACCATATAAATGGTTGGACTTCTTTCGTAAAAAATTGTACTGGAAATTTTACACTGATTTTTTCTGATGACACTGATGACACTGATTTCATCTGCGTAAATCAGTCAAATCAATCAAATCAGTGTTAATTTCAGATTATAGTTTTTACAATCAAGAAAATCTAAACACCCTCTTACAAAGCAATATTTTTTGAACTTTTAATCTGATAAATCTGATAATTCGTACTTTTGATGAATTAAAAGGTTTTTTATCAGGACAATAATTAAAATAGCATTTCTTGTTATTATCGTCCTGGGTGCCCAAACTTCAGTCAGCGCCCAGGTATTCAAACCCGCATACCAGAAATACGGCGAGAAGAAAAAAAAGGAAATCCGTCTCATCAAAAAAGAGCACGACAACAATAAGAATAAATCTCATAATAAAAAATTCAAAAAAGGAGGCAAAAAATACTCCAGGGCAAAAGCAAAAGGACTATACAGCAAAAAGAAACAAACAAGCGAAACACACCAGTCGTCCTACAAAAAAAGCCGGTACTATAAAAGAAAAATTGAAAAAAAGAATAAGGTTTCAGCATTTGAATTCCTGCCCTTCGGAAAAAAGAGGCAAATAAACAGCAACAAGGGCAGCTACTCAAAAAGTGTATCAAAAAAAGGTAAAAATTACTCTGTCTCAAAAGGCGGAAGTTTATACGGCGGAGTAAAAAAAGGCAAATATAAGCGCCCTGCCTCTATTAAGTTATATCAGGATAAAAAAGGAAACGGCGCAAATCGCAATGCCGGCACAAATAAGGCCAGGTATAAAAACCGTGGTAAAAAAGGTGTCTTTTCAGGCGGGAATAAAAATCGTCAGAATGCAGGCCTTAACAAATCCAGATACAGCAACCGCGGAAAGAAAAGAATTAGTTTGTCCTCAGTAATTTCAGGCAAATCAAAAAACAAAGGCAGCCAGTCAAGGGTTCGAAGATCCGGAAAAAAAACCTACTCGGTTTCACGATCAGTAAGTCTGTACGGGAAGAGAAATGCGGGCGGCCGTAATGCAGGTTCAAACAAAGCAAGGTACGGCAACAGAGGTAAAAAAAGCATAAACTTATCTTCAGTTTTTTCGGGCAAATCGAAAAATAAAGGCAACCAGTCAAGGGTCCGGAAATCGGGTAAAAAGACCTATTCCGTTTCAAGGTCGGTGAGCCGATATGGAAAGCGAAATTCAACCGGCCACTATGCCGGATCGAACAAAGCCCGTTATTCAAAGCGGGGCAAAGGCAGATTAAAACTCATGCGTTCGCCAAATTTAGGCAGCAGAAAAAAAGGCGGGCAGTCAACAGTCCGGCTCAAAGGCAAAAAAAGATATTCCTACTCCAGTTCAACAAGCCGGTATGGGAAAACAAAGCGCAGAACTTCGGGAATGTCATCCCACAGCAAATACACAAACAAATCCATTTTCTCTCCCTTGGGAAAAGTATTGAACAACAAAGGGAAAAAGAAAAACAATAAAGTATCGGTTAAAAAACACAAGGGAAAAGTTTATTCTACACGCGGCAGCACCAACAGATATAAAGAAACTGATTCAAAAAACCGTAGAAAAAGAACTTTGAGGGGACAGGGAAAACAATCCTATGCAAAATCAAAAAATTCCAAAAAACTGCACCGTTCATCTATTAAAAGATACAATGCATCATCGCACCGAACCCGAAGGATGGGACGTGATTTCAGCAAATTAAACAGGAGTCTGACCAAAAAGCGGACCAAGCACAATTTCAGCAAGAAAAACAAAAGTGAAAAACGAAAACCGCAATTCGGGTTGTTTGGCACTAAATTGTGGGGAAAATTTAATTGAGTTGGAAGTTGGAAGTCCCTAAAGTTAAAAGTCCTTAAAGTCAAAAGTACCTATAGCACATATAGCATAATCTTCCATGATACAGGCCTGAAGGGCCGGCTTATTTCAGCCCCGGCTTTCAAGCCGGGGTTTAAAGTTCAGATCAGGCAAACCGCCGGTCAGGAAAATCTTAGAATGAAAAATCCCCTTCCGGCGGAAATGAATGAGGAAGTTCAGTAAGTCGATAGTCTTTAAAGTCAAATGTCCGTAAAGTACAGTTATAATATCTACACCGAAGAAAAACCCAATTAAACCGAATGCTTGCATTTTTATACCGATTATCTCTTTTTTTCAATATGCTTAAAAAAAAAAATAAAAATCTTTGTGCAAGAATCAATTTTATTATCTTTGTGCGTTTCATTCAATTGATAAATGACGTTCTGTGAAGTAATGAAATTAAGAATTTTTTAACATTTTTGACGAACGCCGCAATTTTGCTTTAAAAATTGTACGGTTTTTGTTTTAATGAAACTGAAAACGGAAATTTTCAAACTAAAATTAAATAGAAATAAATCTTAAACATTAAACAATTCATCATGAAAAAATTATTCGCTTTATTGGCTATTTTCGGGATGCTGTTTTTTGCATCGAATCAGGTTGTAGCTCAGGAAGAAACTGCAGCAACTCCAGACTCAACAGTTGTTGATTCAGCTGTTACCGCAGAAACTGAAACTCCTGCTGAAACTGAAGCTCCTGCTGAAGAAGCAAAACCTGCTGAAGAAGAAGGTCAACCCATGCACCAGATGTTGAAAGCAAAATTCATCGAAGGTGGTCCTGAGTTTATGGCCATTGTATTGCTTGCTCTGATTTTTGGTTTGGCTATTTGTATCGAAAGGATTCTTTATCTGAATCTTTCATCTACAAACACTGAAAAACTTCTTGCCAAAATTGAAGAAGCTCTTAACACAGGTGGTATTGAAGCTGCAAAAGAAGTCTGCAGAAACACAAGAGGTCCGGTAGCAAGTATCTTCTATCAGGGACTTGACCGTTATAATGCACAAGCCGAGAACAATATTGAGATCGTTGAAAAATCAATTATCGCTTACGGAGGCGTTCAGATGGGTCAGCTCGAAAAAGGTGTATCCTGGATTTCATTGTTTATCGCTCTTGCTCCTATGTTAGGATTCCTTGGAACAGTTATTGGTATGATTCAGGCATTCGACGCTATTCAGGCAGCAGGCGACATCCAGCCTTCTTTGGTTGCCGGTGGTATCAAAGTGGCTCTGATCACTACTGTATTTGGTCTTATTGTTGCAATGATCCTTCAGGTCTTCTACAATTATATCATTTCAAAAGTTGACAGCATTGTGAACAATATGGAAGATGCTTCCATTTCATTTATTGACCTGATCGTAAAATACAATCTTAAAAAATAACTATCATGACTGATAAATTATCAAATATTTTAAGGTTCGTTCTTTACGGCTTAATGGCAATTTCTGTTGTATTTGCCTTTCTGCTGTATTTCGGACCTTCGGTTCTTCCAAAGGATTACGATATTGATATTATCGGTTTGGGAGAAGACACAAACATACCTATACATATCGGTACTGCTCTTACCTGGACATACGTACTTATTGTCCTCGCAGCAATTTCAGCAGTGATTTTTCCTCTGGTTTTTTTCAATTTTAAAAAAGCAAAGGGTACTTTAATAGGATTAGCCGGATTAGTTGTTGTCCTTCTTATTGCCTATTTATTTTCAGGATCTGAAGTATTCGGGATTACCGGAATTGAACCTGAAAAAATCACTCCAGGGCTTATTAAAACTGTAGGAACCGGATTAAATATGATGTATTTAATGATGGGATTAGCTTTCCTGTCAATCATCTATGTGGAAATTGCAAAAATGTTTAAATAACAAACATCCGTTTAACCGGATTTAAAATTATTAATATGGCTAAAAGAGCATTACAAGAAATCAATGCAGGGTCGATGGCCGATATTGCCTTCCTTCTTCTGATCTTTTTCCTTGTTACCACAACAATGGACAAGGATGCCGGTCTGATGAGGGTATTGCCTCCTCCTCCAGATAAAACTCTACCGGATCAGCAGATGGACAGAAGGCAACGTGATATTTTTATTGTTCTTATCAACAAAGACAATAAAATGCTCGTTGAGGGAAAAATCATGCCTGTTTATCAGGTTGGTGAAGGCAGTTCAAGAAAACTCGTTGACGCTGCAAAAAACGAACTGGGAGAAATGGTTTATGTATATGCAGGAACAAATTCCATTGTTTCAAATAATGACCTGATGAGAATCACTCCAAATGAAGATCTTCGCGATCAGGTTAAGGAATTTATACTGAACCCTATGGATAAAAGTAATTTACCTGAGTTCAGAACTGTCAACACCAGTCTGTGCAATGAAAAAATTACTGAAGCTACTGCTGCAATTCAAGCCAACACTCCGGCAACAACAACAGAACTAGCCGACGCACTTGAGAAAGCATCCAAAGAAAAGGAAAAATGGGAGAAGAAGCTGAATGCAATCAAAACCCTGGAGACTTACGGAAGTGGTCAACGCTCATACCGCGAAGCTCCGATGCTTGTTATCTCATTGCAAAACGACAAGGGCACTTCCTATGCTGCCTATATAGCTGTTCAAAATGAACTGACCCGGGCATACAGGGAAATACGCGAAGAATACTGTAAAAAAGTATTTGGGAAACCCTTTGCAGAACTTGACACTGAAACAGAAGAAGACAAGATTGATGCAATAGAAACCATCATTCCCATTAAAATTTCTGAAGCAGAACCTAAAGAGATTAAATAATATGGCAAAGTTTATTAGAAAAGACGGAAAGAAGGATACTCCTGCAATATCAACAGCTTCGCTGCCTGATATCGTGTTTATGCTTCTATTCTTCTTCATGACTGTAACTGTTATGAGGGAGACTGATATGGTTCTCCAGAAACCTGTTCTGCCAAAAGCAAGTGAGGTTAAAAAAATGACTGACAAATCACTTGTCTCTACAATTTATGTCTCCAAACCCAAAATTGCCGATCAGGGAACAATGGGTACATCTTCCAGAATTCAGATCAACGATGCTGTGGCTGATGTAAAGGACATTAAAAACTTCATCGAAAACGAAAGGATGGGTCAGATTGAAATCAAACGTAATAAAATGATGGCCGCCCTTAAAGTTGATGAAAACACCCAAATGGGTATCATTACTCAGATTAAAATGGCACTCAGGGAGGTGCAGATGCTCAAAATCATCTACTCCACCCGAAAGAATGAAGTTGTCGAATAGTTTTTTTATTTCTATATAAAACCCTGCACGGCCTGCAGGGTTTTTTTTTGAACTTTAGTTTTCATAAGAGCGAAATACATTGCCAATCTGTGTATAATAATGGCTTTTTACGCATAGGGTTGCATTTCATTTCACCCTACGCGCTTACAATACCAGGGCTTTGCCCTTGCCGCATCTTTATTTAAGGTCTGAAAGACCGATTTGTAACACCACAGGGTGAAACATCGTGGAACCCTGTGTTTAAAAAATCAGGAATTAGGATTGCATTAACAAAGTAAGGAGAAATTTTTTGTACCTTTATTCCATGAAAATTTTCACTTTCATATTGATTGCCATATATTTCTCTGCAAGTTCACAAGCCGAATTGAAAAAAACAGCCGAAATAAACTGCAGTGAAAAAACCTTTCTTACCGATCACATGGGCAATGTCTACATTGTGTCGGGAAAAAACATCATAAAATATTCTCATGAAGGCGAAAAATTATATGAATATTCGAACAACCGGCTGGGCAATATTGATGCCTCAGATGTTTCGGATCCCTTAAGAATCATGCTTTTTTATCACGATTTTAACCAATTGGTTTTTTTAAACAAAGAACTGGCCGAAATTTCAGAACCAATTCTGATCGATGACCTGGGCGCAGGCCAGGCCGAAACAGCATGTGCTTCGTCATCGGGCGGGTTCTGGATCTACTCTTCAAATTCACAGCAAATACTTTACTTTAATAAAAACCTTGAACAGGTGTACCAGTCCGAAAACCTCAGCGCACTTACCGGAAGCGATGAAATACCCGTTTTTATGACTGAGCAAAACGGAATGCTATACGTCAGTATACCCGAAAATGGGGTATTGCTTTTCGACCAGTTCGGCACTTATTTCAAAACCATTCCCATTAAAAACCTGCACTCTTTCCAGGTTTTTGACAACGAGTTGGTTTACTTTGCTGATAACCGGCTTAAGGCTTATAATTATCAATTGCTTGAATTTAGCGATGTTTCTGAACTGACCATTGAATCTGATTATGCCCGAATCCAAAATAACCGGCTTTTTGTGCTGAAAGAGAATAAAATAAACGCTTATGAATAACTTCATACCGTTCTAATAATAACGTTTTTCCTACACCAAGTCTGAAAACTTGTATTCATATAAACATTCGGCTACCGAAGGGTGTCACAGGATCAGATTTATTTCCTTCTCCTGTTGATAAAAAAATTACCACAATCAAAAAATATTTGTACTTTAGTAATTGAAAAAAACTATAAAAAATGCACATCGCGATAGCCGGAAACATAGGATCGGGAAAGACTACGCTCACTGAGCTTCTTGCCAAACATTACAAGTGGAAACCCCATTACGAAGATGTTGATGACAACCCTTACCTGAATGATTTTTACGAAGACATGCAAAGATGGTCTTTCAACCTTCAGATTTACTTCCTGAACAGCCGTTTCAGTCAGATCATCGAATTCAGAAAATCTGGCAAAACCGTGATACAGGACCGTACCATCTATGAGGACGCCTTTATTTTTGCACCCAACCTGCATGCCATGGGATTGATGACCACCCGTGATTTCGAAAATTATTTCAGCCTGTTTCAACTGATGAGCTCTCTCATTCAGCCCCCCGATTTACTTATTTACCTGCGCGCCTCTGTGCCCACACTGGTAAACCAAATTCAGAAACGCGGCCGGAAATACGAAAACAGCATCCGCCTCGATTACCTCAAAAGACTTAACGAGCGCTATGAAGCATGGATAAATTCATACACCATGGGCAAAATGCTCATCATTGACGTGGACCGCAATAATTTCTCGGAAAAATCAGAGGATTTGCGCGAAGTGATTAATAAAATTGATGCCGAATTGCACGGTTTGTTTTAATGACTTCAATAGTAAAAAAATCTTTAGTACCTGTAGTAAATTATTCATATTATTATTCGCCTCAAGACATGTTAAGTTGAGTGGCATAAAAAATTAATCCAAATGGAAATTACATTAGACGGCGGAAAAGTTGTAACTGCACATTTAAATGGACATACCATTAAAACCGATCAGCCGACAAGTGTTGGCGGAACCAATACTGCTCCTACCCCTTTTGATTTGTTTCTTGCATCTATTGGCACCTGTGCCGGAATCTATGTGAAGTTGTTTTGCGACCAGCGTGGTATTTCTGCCGAAGGAATAAAAATTATCCAGTCAATGGAATACAATCATGATACCGGATTACCGGTTAATATTAAACTGGATATTAAAGTTCCTGAGGGCTTTCCCGAAAAATATATTGATTCGCTAATCAAGGTAGCTGACATGTGCAAAGTGAAAAAAACCATCGCATCAATGCCTGCTTTTGAAGTGCACAGTTCGGTTATCTGATCAGGGATTTATTTATTTCTGCTTACAGTGTAATTGACAAATTCAAGCAATGAGTTCCTTGCTTCACAATCACTGAATTCCATTAATAATGTGCGGGCCTTTTCGCAATAATCATTCATTTTTTGAGTGGTATATTCAATGCCACCGCTTTTATTTACAAAGTCCATTACCACACTTATTTTTCCTGAATTTTTATTGTGATCGCGAATGTTGTTCATCATTATCCGCCTTTCATTTTCAGGGGCTTGCCTGAGTGCAAAAATAACCGGCAGTGTAAGTTTCTTTTCCTTCAGGTCGTTTCCTGTTGGCTTTCCTGTTAGATTTGTTTTCTGAAAATCAAAAATATCGTCTTTTAACTGGAAAGCAAGGCCAACATATTCGCCAAATAATTTCATTTTTGCCACCACCTCTGATGAAGCTCCCACGGATTTTGCTCCGGCACCCGCACAAGCAGCTATTAAAGTAGCCGTCTTTTTTCTGATAATATCAAAATAAATTTCTTCGGTAATGTCGAGTCTGTTGGCTTTTTCAATCTGTAACAGCTCACCTTCGCTCATCTCCTTAACTGCATCAGAAACAATTTCAAGCAGTTCAAGCTCTTTGTCGGCAACTGCCAGCAACAACCCTCTTGCCAACAGGTAATCGCCTGTGAGGACAGCTACTTTATTTTTCCACAAAGCATTGATCGAAAACATATTTCTTCTTTCGTAAGCCTCATCAACCACATCATCATGGATGAGTGTGGCGGTATGCATAAGTTCGATCAGCGAAGCAGCATTATAGGTAGATTTGTTGATTGTTCCGTTAAGTTTTGCAGAAAGAAAAACAAACAAGGGCCTCATCTGTTTTCCTTTTCTTTTCAGAATATAATTGGTGATAATACTCAAAAGAGAAACATCTGATTTCATGGATGCCCTGAATGTTTTTTCAAATTGATCCATTTCAGTGGCAACCGGGGCCTTAATGATATCTATTGCAGACATTAAAAATAATTTAAGCCAAACTTACGGAAAAAAATCTTTGGATGTACTTTTTGTTTGTCATATCTTTTCAATGTCCCTGACAATGTACACATGGTAATCACCCAGATAATTAAACCCGCCCTTTTTGTACAAATTCACTGCTGTTGTGTTTTCACGATGTACTTCAAGTTTAATCTGCATTTTCATTTCTTTTGCAAATTTCAGTGATTCGGCAAGCAGGGGTTTTGACAATCCGCGCCCCTGAAAGTCG
The DNA here is from genome assembly GCA_001769535.1 of Bacteroidetes bacterium GWF2_38_335. Classification (GTDB taxonomy): domain Bacteria; phylum Bacteroidota; class Bacteroidia; order Bacteroidales; family GWF2-38-335; genus GWF2-38-335. The sequence goes on along the minus strand of MEOH01000004.1, from coordinate 26,376 downwards.
GGATGTATTCCAAAATGATGAAGGTAAATCCGCCGACCGTCATTGGTAAGCCACGAACATCCTATTACCCTTTTTGTGTCGGCCTGAGTCATTATAAGCATTTTACCTCCGCATTTCAGGGTTTTTTCAATTACCTCAGGACCATCTCCTCTGGCGGGATTTCCCAATCCGGTAAGCTTCCACATTTCGGCCATTTCTGCAAAGTCGGCCGGAACATAATCACGAATTATATAATCTGTATTCATTTTTACTTAAATTATAGATTGTTTCACACAAACCCGTGAATAAAAATAAATAAATTAACCCAACCCGCAATAAAAACACCCTTCAATTTGTTCTCTTTTGATAAAAGCGTTTAATTTGCTGTTTATTTGAAAAAATTGTTCCGAAGAATCAAAAAATATAAACTCTGGTTAATTCTTACAGGATTTACGATCGGCTGTGCCAATGTGGGCGAGCTTACCGGTGGTCAAACCGACTCAGAGCCTCCTTTGGTGGTAAAAACATCACCCGAAAACCGTTCGGTGGGATTTACAGATAGAAAAATAATTCTGGAGTTCAATGAATACGTGCGACTTAACAGCGCAACCCAAAAACTGATGGTATCGCCTCCACTGAAACAGCAACCCGAAATAAAGGTGCGGGGAAAATCTGTTGTTATTACCATTAATGATACGCTGAAAAGTGACATGACCTATAACTTTGATTTTGGTGATGGTATTGCCGACAATACTGAAGGTAATCCGCTGACCGATTTCAATTATGTATTTTCCACCGGCACTCGCATCGATTCAATGCAAATTGCCGGAAAAGTGGAAGATGCTTTTTCAAAAAAACCCTCGGCCGATATTTTGGTCATGCTTTACAAAAGCAATCAGGAAATCGATTTTCTAAAAAGCAAACCTGATTATGTATGCCGGACAAATAAAGAAGGACTGTTCAGGGTGAAAAACATCAACGACGGAGAATATAAAATATTTGCCCTGAATGACGCCAATTCAAATATGCTTTTTGACCAACCTGCCGAAGAAATTGCTTTCCTTGACAGCATGCTTATTACCTCAGTCACGAGCGAAATAAAAACCGATACCCTGCACAACGATTCAACCGGAATCGATTCGCTGGTAACAAGAAGAATGATAAAGTATTCGCCCGATAACATCACATTGAATCTTTTTGCAGAAGACAACCTCAAACAATTTATTTCAAAAGAGGAAAGGAAACAGCCTTACCGCCTTGACCTTTTAATGAACAAACCCCTAAAAGGGAAAGCAAATTTTGAATTCCGGGGAATAAGCACCTCCATTGAAGATTATATGGTTGAAGAATATAAAGTAAAAGACTCTGTTACCATCTGGATCACCGATTCAACCATCTATAAAGAAGACAGCATTTATCTTTTAGTTACTATACCCGACGTCGATTCGCTTGAAAAAACAATTCAGATAAAAGACACCCTGTTGTTCAGTTATAAAAAACCAATAGACAAGAGAAAAAAAGACGAAAAAAACAATACCAAAGTTTTATTGGCCGAGGCGGTAACTAAAGGCGGAATTCTACATCCCAAAAGGGATTTTATTGTTTCTTTCGGAACACCTATAATGAGTTTCAACAAAAAAGCCATCCATCTTTTCATGCGTCAGGACACCTCCAAAATTGAAATCCCGTTTGACATGAAGCGCGATACTTTTTATCTGCGTAAATACCACATATCTGCCAAATGGGAAGAAGGTTCAGAGTATACGATTTTGCTTGACTCAGGAGCAGTAAAAGATTATTATGGCATGGCATGTGATTCCACTGTTTTCAGCTTTTCTACCTACACTGCTGATAAATATGGCTCGCTGATTATGACTTTGAAAAAAGTAAAATCCCCTCTCGTAGTGCAACTGCTTAATTCAAAAGGCGATATTCAAAGAGAGACCGTTACCCTGAAGGATAAAAAACTTAAGTTTAACGGTTTAATGCCCGGTGAATACCGGGTTAGGGTGATTTATGATAACAACAAAAACCGCAAATGGGATACGGGAAAGTACATTTTTAAACGCCAACCTGAGAAAGTTCAGTATTTCGAAAAAACCATATCCGTCAAGGAAAACTGGGAGATTGATGAGGATTGGGAATTGTAATTAAAGCTTGCAAGAAAACTAAAGTGACAGAGGAGAAAAACCCAAATTCAAGGGTTACTCCCTTTGGTCGTGAGCTCCGCTTCGCTACGGTTGCGAAGTCCCAAAAAGCGGAGTTTACTGATGTAAATGAGCATTTTTGGGACAAGCATAACGCAGAAGTTGGGGTTTTCTTGCTGACACAATTACATATCAAAAATCATCTTATAGTGTTCAATATTTGCTTCAATAAAAGGTTCTCCCGTTTTATAGAATCCGTATTTTTCGTAAAAACCAACTGCTGAAGTCTGGGAATAAAGGTAAATTGGTTTGTCGGTTGGCAAAATGTCGCTAAGGACGTGTTCAAGCAGTATCCGGCCCAATCCTGTTGCCCTGTATTTATTCAACACAGCAAAACGCTCAAGCTTATACCCATCGGGGGTAAGACGCCATCTGCCTGTGGCGGCTGACTCTCCGTCGAGCTGAATCAGCCAGAATTTGCATTCGTTTTCATGTTCATCGATTTCCAGACTGATGTCCACTTTTTGCTCATCGACAAAAACCTCTTTCCTTATTTTCAGACATTCTTCATATAGTCCGGGGTTTTCCCTTTTATAGAACGACACTGCTTTTGTGTCCATGGTTTTAATATCCATTGGTTCAACATGGATGATGGCCTCCATTTTAAGGCGCTCTTTAATTTCCTTTTCAAGTTTTATGACCACAGAATGGGCATCGTTAAGCGAGGTGTTTCCGGGAATCTGCACATGAAACCGAATTTCAGAAACATTTCCATACTCATGAATATAGGCATGGTTAATATGCAAATCACGTTTGCAAACTGCTTGTGCCATTTCCTGTAGCTTATTAATGAGTTCGGGATCGGGTTTTACACCAATCAGAGGCCTGATTTTTTCCCTGAGAAGTTCAAATGCCGTATAAAAAATCAGTCCGGTAATAAGCAAACCAAGTACCGCATCAATCCACCAAAACTGGTCATTAAGTACGATACCGATGAGTATCAGGGCAGAGGCAAAAGTTTCGCTGCGGTGATGCCATCCCTCGCTGAACAAGCTACGCGAATTGATTTTTTTACTGAGTATAAAGGCAAATCTGGCTAAAGCTTCTTTTATAACCAATGAAATGATTGATACTATTATGGCAAGTGTTCCGAAACTTGCCGATTCATGGTTTCTGAGTTTTGATATGGATTCAATGAGAAAATGAGAACCAATAACTGCCAGAATAGCTCCAATAATGATGTTCCCTACCAGCTCGGCTTTTCCCCTTCCAAAAGGGTGTTTGCGATCAATCGGTGCAGATGATACCTTGAATCCTATAAGCACAACAATTGAGGTGAAGGAATCTGAAAGCGTATGCCATGCTCCGGCCAACAGTGAAACAGAGCCGCTAACAATGCCCGCCCAGTATTTGAGGGCAAAAAGTGCAATATTTAGCACCAGGGATATCCATCCTTCGAGATATCCGTAAAAAGCATCCGGTCTTTTTGGCTGTTCAGTCATTTGAAACAAATAATTCTGTAATAATTCTGTCGGAAATAAATTTTCCTTTTTTTGTCAAAGTTAATCGACCATTTTTAAATTCTGCATATTCTCCCTGAATATATTTTTGGACACCATAGTATATTTTTTCGGCATATTCTTTTCCAAAATTTTTCTCAACATAATCCTTTTCAACACCATACATTGTTCTCAAAGAAGTCATGAGGTATTCATTAATTCTGTCCACTTCGGTCAGAATTTCCTTTTCATGATAAATTTCACCATTAAGTGATTTTTCAATATAGATTTTGTTGTCAGACACATTCCATTGCCTGCTTTCCAGATCGAATGAATGGGCTGAAGGACCTACACCCAGATATTTTTTCTGTTTCCAGTAATTGCTGTTATGGATAGAAAAAAAACCTTCCTTTCCGAAGTTTGATATTTCGTACTGGATAAATCCATTTTTTTCGCAATACTCAACCAGTTCATGAAACTGGCTCACGCTGTCGGATTCCTTGACAATTTTCAACTGGCCCTTTCTGTTCATTGCAGAAAAAACAGTTCCCCTTTCTATGGTAAGATGGTAAGCTGAAATATGCTGAACATTGAGCGAAATGGTTTTTTCAAGTGTTTGTTCCCAAAGCTCACCTGTTAATCCCGGAACCCCATAAATAAGATCGATGCTGATGTTGTCAAAACCGGCTTTTTGGGCATCAAGAACGCCACGAACGCCCTGATCTGCATTATGCCTCCGGCGCATAAGCTTAAGCAAATCATCGCTGAATGATTGAATGCCTATACTGACCCGGTTAAAGGAAAGTTTTCTGAGCATTAAAAAATAATCGACCGATAGATCATCGGGGTTTAATTCTATGGTAATTTCAGGGTTTTGGATTACGTTATAATTACTTCTGACAGCCTCCAGAATCATTGATAATTCCTCTTTGTTTAATACCGAAGGTGTTCCTCCGCCAAAGTAAATTGTTTCGACCGGCTCATTGCCCAGATATTTATTGCGGTTTTTGAGTTCAAGTGAAATACATTCAATAAGTCTGGTTTTTTCGGCCATTGAATCCGAAGAATGAAAATCGCAGTAATGACATCGCTGCTTGCAGAAAGGGATATGAATATAAATACCGGCCATAGTCTATAATTCAATCTGTTAAAACTTTATTCCCATTACCAGAATATCATCTACCTGTTCATAAGAAATGCTGTGATTGCCTGCTGGATTCATCCAGTTATCAAGGGCGTTATTCAATGCCTTTTCCTGTTCATCGGCGGGTTTAGCAGCAATTTCGCTGAGCAGTTCTTTAAAACGGCTATTTAAGAATTTTCGTCCTCCGGTTTTTTTATCTGAACCGCCAAACTGATCGGCATAACCATCAGAAAACAGAAACAACATATCGCCTTTGCTGATATTAACTGTTTGGAATGAAAAATCCGTGGTTTCTTTAAGGTAAAGTCCTACCGGCATTTTATCGGGTTTTATTTCTACAATCAACCTTTCGGCAGTACTGTCTTTTCGGGGGATGAGGTAGCCCGGACTGTTTGCTCCGGCAAAAACCAACTCACCCGAAGCCGGATCATACAGGCACAGCGAAATATCCATTCCGTCGCGCACAGCAGACAAAGTGCCGGTCTTTTCATTGTTGCTTTCATGTTCCTGTTGCTTTAAAGCAACAATTATGTTGTCCCTAAGCCGGTTCAGGATTTCGGCAGGATTTTTTATTCGCTGTTTGGTAACAATTTCATCGAGAAGGGTAACCCCGAGCATGCTCATAAAAGCACCCGGAACACCATGTCCGGTGCAATCGGCAACAGCAAACAAAACTTTCTCATCCACCCTGGTAAACCAGTAAAAGTCACCGCTGACAATATCTCTTGGTCTGAAAAGGATAAAAGCTTCGGCGAAAAAGGAATTAAGCAGTTTTTTATCGGGCAATACAGCTGTTTGGATGCGCCGGGCATAATGGATGCTGTCGGTGATTTCCTTTTTCTGGTAAATGATCTGATCGCGCTGACTGGTGGCCAAATCGCGTTGTGCCTCTATTTCGTCGCGCTGTGCCTGTATTTCTTCTTTTTGCTGCTGTAGCTCTTCGTTTTTTTCCAGAATCTCTTCCTTTTGCTGCGACAACATCATATTCATTTTTCTTTTATGACGGTAGCTGCGGTAAATGAAAAAGGCAAATCCACACATCAAAACAAACAGAACAATGAAAGAGGCAGTTAGCGTTCTTTGCTGGTCAATTTTTGCATTTTTACTGTCAATTTCGGCATCATGCAGTTTTTGGGTTTTTTCCTTTTCTATCTCGGCAACTTTTCTTTCCTTATCAAACTCATATTGCATCTGAAGCTGGGTGATTTCCTGAATTGATTCTTCGGTATCCAGACTGTCACTGTAGTTTTTGTAATGAATATGGTATTCTAAGGAAAGTTTGTAGTTTCCTGTATTACTGTAGATGATGCTGAGTTCTTCTGCAGCATTTTTAATAACCGCCGGATTTTGTATTTCCATCCCGATTTTAAACCCTTTTTCAAGATATTCAATGGCTTTTGGATAATTCTTCATTCCGCCATAAAGCATGCCCAAACTATTATAGGTTGTAGCAAGGGCGTCTACGTACTGAATTTCCTCATAAATCTTAACCGCCTTTTGGTAATAATACATGGCCGAATCTGTATTGTTCCGGTTTTTATGTATGCTTCCAATATTTCCATAAACCAGTGCTATTCCATTTTTAAATCCAAGCTTTTCATTTATTGACAGCGCCATACGGTAATATTCTAGGGCTTTGTCGAAATTTTTCTTTTCCTCATAAACACAGCCTATGTTGTTATATGTATTTGAAACGGAACTCAAACTGTTTTCTCCGGTAAAAGAGTCCAATGCTTTCAAATAATATTTCAGTGCTTCATCATTGCGCCCCTGATTGTCTACAAAAACACCCAGATTCATGTAAATGGAACCAAGAGCATAGGATTTTGGCCTTCCTTCATGAAGTTTTAACGCATGTAAAAAGTACTTATATGATTCGTCATAAATTCCCTGTATGTCATAAATTATTCCAAGATTGAGATATCCGATGGATTCCTCAAGAAACATCTTGTTTTTACGGTAAATTGCAATTCCTTTTTTATAGTATTTTATTGCGTTTTTATATTTGCCGAGATTTTTATTGATACTCCCTATATTAATGTAAGATGAAGCCTCTCCAATTTCATTTTTCATGAGCTTTTCATATTTCACACTTTTATTGTAACTCGCAAGTGCTTTTTGAAACTCGCCCCAGGTTTCATAAACAACCCCCATATTGTTGCTAATTGTTGCAATACCTTTGTTGTATTTTAATTTTTCTGCAAGTTCCATCCCCGAATTTGCATAATACATGCTGGTATCAGGAAATTCATACATCAGGTCACTGAATATATCTGAATAAAGTTTTGCTTTAATAGTATCTTCCGGTAAACTTTGCAGCGTATGAATTTTCTTACTGATCTCAGGACTAATCTGTCCATAAGAACCTAAGGCAGAGAAAAAAAACAGGAATATAGCAGCAAGAAACTTCATTTTTTGAATTTTTTATCATGTTTTCTGATCAGCGGCAAGCCATTCGGAGCTTGAGGTTGCTGTTTCATAAAGCTTAACTGAGACAAGTTCTGTTCCCGCAGGCAGTCTTTTCATGATTTTATCCGCAAAATCAGCAACCATCATTTCACTTGTTGGCTGATAAGGTGTGAAAACCAATCGTCCGGTTATTTTTGGAAGCTGGTCAATCCATTCTTTTCCGGCTTTTTCATAGATAACCAGACTGTGATCAAACACATCGGTAATCTCCTCTTTAATAATTTTTTTAAGGTCACCAAAATCAATCACCATACCGTTTTTCGGATCATTTGCATTATTAACCGGAGTACCCGAAACCGTTACCACCACTTTATAGGAATGACCGTGAATATTTCTGCACAAACCATCGTAGTTCCACAAAGCATGTGACATTTCAAAAACCGCTTCCTTAGTAACCCTGATTTTCATTTTTGAGTTTTGTTTGGTTATATCAAAAAAAGATTGATATTTATACTGTAAAAATATAAAAAAATAACGATCAAAAGAATGAAAAATATACTTACGCTTTTATTTATCTGCCTAACTGTGTGCAGCGCTTATTCACAGAAGGATACAACAAAAACACAAAACCTGAAATCATCGGTGTTTGCCAACATTTACGCCGGTTTTTATTATGGTCTGAATGAAAACAGCAGTCCGCGTTCAGCTTTTAATATGCCAACAGCAATTCTTGGTTATAAAAGAGAAATCTCTGAGAAAGTAAATGCCATAATCCTCTATGATGTAACACGAACCACCAATTTCGGCTATACCGACTCTTCGGGTATTTCAGGATATTTTGAAGGAAGCAAATACACTGCTTTCCTGAAAATGGCACAGATTGACTGGAAAATCAAAAAATTTCTTGAGCTTTCTGTGGGGCAAATGCTTAATGAGCAGTATCTCACTGTGCAGGATAAGTGGTGGGACCACCGATATGTGGATGTCACATTTCAGGAAAAATTTAAATTCGGGATGCCCGCCGACTTTGGTGCACGACTAAAATACACCTATAAGGACAAAATCAGGTTTTCGCTCACAGCCGTAAATGGAGAAGGCCCTTTTAAATATCAGGATGCTGATGCCAGATTTCTTTTTTCGGGAAACATCGAATATCTGCCGTCGGAAAAAATCATGGTCAAATTATATTGCGATCATCAGACTATAAAAGCAGACTCCTCTTCGGTGAGATCTGCAGTGTCGGTTTTTGCTGGCTTTAGAAACAAAAAAGTAATGGCCGGAGCAGAATACAATCTGTTGCAGAATGTTGATTTTACAGATAATGAAAATAACGATTACAGCGGTATTTCCTTATATTCAGGATATAAAATTAACTGGAAGACTGAGGTTTTCGGTCGGTTTGATTTATTTAGTCTGGTGACCGGACTGGATAATGTGAATTATTATATTTTTGGATTTCAGTACACTCCGGCACCTGCCTATAACATTTCTATAAACTTCAGAAATTACACTCCGGCAAATATGCCCCAATTATTTGCCAATTTTGGAATAAAATTCTGATAATTATTGCTATTCAATATTGCAACGGCTGAGGCATTCAATGATTTTGCTCAGACTTTCGTGTTTCAGGTAGTAATAGGTGTTTTTACCCTCTCTTTTTGATTGTAAAACACCCTTGTCTTTCAAAATTCCAAGGTGATGAGAAGTGGTTGACTGTTCTATTTTAAGTTTCTCGTGAATTTCAGTAACTGTCAGCTTAGCACCGTCTTCCAGAAAGCTCAGGATGGCAATCCTCATGGGGTGAGCAATAGCTTTAAGCATGTTTGAGGCATTCTCGAGTTTTTCAATATCCAGATCTTTTAAACTCATATCGATGAAATTAATATATGTTAATACTTATATGCAAATATATGTATCTTCTTTTAATTCATCAATGATAATTATCATATTAAAGAGCAGAAAAATATTTGTATTCTCTTTCATATCAAAACAAACCATTAATAAATAAAAGACGTATATGCAATGTTCGGTTTTATATTAAAAAGTGGATTGTAAGTATTATTTCCGGGCAAAAAAATGATCAGTTAATTGGAATTCAAATAAATAAATTATTTTTGTTAGTTTTTCTGAAGGATGAAAAGATTAAAAACCGGCATATTTCTGTTATTTGCTATTTTCACTGCAGTTTGCAGCGGGCAGAATAACATTGGTGTGCCATTTATTCAGAACTACACGCCCACCGAATACAATTTTCATTCCCAAAACTGGTGTTTTACTCAGGACAATCGGGGAATGATTTATATAGGAAACGGAACCGGCGTGCTGGAATATGATGGCAGTAACTGGCGGGCTTTAACTTCAGGTGTATGCAGGGCGCTTGAAAAAGCACCGGATGGCAGACTTTACTATGGCGGACAGGGGGTGTTTGGTTATCTGGAACCAGATTCTCTTGGGGCAATTAAAGAAGTTTCTCTTCAGGATAAACTAAGATCCAAAGATGTAGGTTTTGAAATAAGGGATATTATTTTTAATGGCGAAGATGTCATTTTTAACGGGCTTACAAAATTATTTATTCTAAATGATGGGCAAATCAGAGTTATTGAACATGGGCAAAGAACAACTAAGATGTTCAAAAATTCGCACAGCATATATGTATATGTGAAAGATCAGGGACTGGGCGTGTTTTCAAACGATAAAATACAAGCTGTGGATAATGGTTTTTTTGCCGGAATGCCCGTTTATAGTTTGTTGCAGATAAGCGGAAATGAATATCTGGTTGGCACAAAAAACAACGGACTTTTCAGATTCAATGCCAAGACCGGAAAAGCAGAACATTTTTATTCTCCCATGAACAGTTATTTCATTGAAAAAGGCATCTACGATGGAATAAAAATAAATAATGAAAAATATGTGATCGGAACCGATTACGGCGGTGTTGTGATTATTGACGGAAAGGGAGAGCTGATTAACCTGTTTAACAAATCAACCGGATTACATGATGAAATTGTCAACAATCTTTCGCTTGACAACAACGGAAACCTTTGGGTACTTCTTAACAACGGGTTCAGCCGCATTGACCTCAATTCGGCGGTTTCTCATTTCGGAGAGAAAAACGGACTGTACGGGTTGGTTACTTCCATAATCAGATACGACGGAAAAATTTATGCATCTACCATGCAGGGTTTATACCGGCTTGAAGTTTCAGGCAACCTGATGCATGGTGAACAGTCTCATTTCTATTTCCGTAAAATTGAAGGAATTATCGACGGAGTTATGTCAACGGCTGTGATTAACGGCAAACTTTACGCAGGAGCCCGTTCTGGTGTTTTTGAGATTTTTCCTTCGGGAGCTGCAAGAAATGTTATTGAGCTTGAAAACCTCAGATATTTTGCACAATCCAAAGCTGATCCCAACTTTGTTATTGCTTCTTCGCGCGACGGCATTTCTATTTTAAAAATTCAGGGCAACTCCATGAAGTTTGCCGGCACCTTTGGCGCAATTAAACATGAAGTTGTTTATTTCCTGCAGGATAATAAAGGAAATGTTTGGGCTACCCGTACCGACTCATGTATGATTAGGTTCAGACTTGCAGATTCGGTAACAATTAATGCTCCCACAGATGTTTACGATAGTCGTCACGGATTACCCAAAATTCAGTTGGGTGGTGCTGTTATAATTGATGACGAACTGTATATTTCAACTGAAAAAGGTATTTTCAGATTCAACGAACAGTCAACAAGAGAAAAAACCGGAAATATTTTTGAAAAGGATGAAAAACTGAGTCTGCTGATTAATAAGCAAAATTTCCAGACCATCACAGATAAAATAGAAAATGCCAGACTCCTTCACCTGGGCAGCAACCGTGTTGATTTGCTGATAAAAAGAAACAACCAGTTTTTTCTTGACAGCATTCCCTTTAAAATTATTCCCAAAGCTTCACAGATTTTCTCAATCTACTGCGACGAAAATAAAAAATATTTCTGGTTTGGCGGATCCGAAGGATTATACTGCTTTGACCCTGCAGTGAAAAAGAAATATGACAAAAAATTTCCTGTGCTTGTGCGAAAAGTGAGCATAGGAAAAGATTCCGTAATATTTTTGGGCACCTTGAACAATAAATTCAGAATCAATCCGGATATAGATTACGAATTCAATACCGTTTCATTTGAGTTTTCAGGGTTGTTTTATGAGCAGGAAAAAGAAATTGAATATTCATTCTATCTCGAAGGATTCAGTGATGAATGGTCTGATTGGAGCAAAAAAAACTCTGCCGAGTTTACCAATTTATATGAGGGCAGTTACACTTTCAAGGTTAAGGCCCGCAATATTTATGGGGTTGAAAGCATTATTGCCGAATTCCCGTTCACTGTTAACCCGCCGCTAAAAAGAACTATACTTGCCTATATACTTTATTTCATTGCCGGAATATTATTGATTTTGCTGATTGCCTGGTTATATACCATCAGATTGAAATCAAACAACAAAAAACTTGAGCGGCTTATTAAAGACCGCACAGCCGAAGTCCACCAGCAAAAGGAAGAACTTCAGGCTGCAAATGAACAGTTGATTGATATTAATTCTGAGCTTGATAAACTCTCAATTGTTGCCCGCGAAACCGACAACTCAATCCTGATTATGGATGCCGACGGGAATTTTGAATGGGTAAACGATGCCTTTACAAAACTTTACGGCTACACCCTCGAAGAGTTTAAAAAAGAACGGGGTACAAACATCAAAAACACCAGCTCAAGCGATCAGATCCTTGATATTTTCAATCGCTGCATCCATACAAAAAAATCTGTTTCATACAGTTCGCGTTTCGAAACAAAATCCAAAAAAATATGGTTGCAATCCACCCTTACCCCCGTTCTTGATGAAAAAGGAAATGTTAAGCGTATTGTAATCATTGAATCTGACATCGACAAACTTAAACTGGCCGAAGAAGAAGTAAACCGGCAAAAGGAAGAAATTCTTTCACAAAGGGATCAGCTCGAACTGGCCAATGTGGAGCTGGAGAAACTATCTGTTGTTGCCCGCGAAACAGACAATGCCATCATGCTGCTTGATGCCGAAGCCAATATACTCTGGATAAATGAAAGTCTGACACGTTTATTCGGATATACCTTTGAAACTTATATTCAGAATAAAGGATCAAACCTGATGAAATCAAGCGCCAATCCTAATATTGCCGAGGTTTGGGCCAAGTGCATCAACGAGAAAAAATCCATCCACTACGAATCCATGTCCAAAACTATTTTTGGAAGATTATGGACACAAACTACTCTTACTCCCATTCTCGATAAAGATGGCAATGTTACCAAAGTCATCTCCATTGACTCAGATATCAGCAAACTTAAAAGCGCCGAGGAGGAAATTCTTCAACAAAAAGAAGAAATCCAGTCGCAGAAAGATATGCTTGAAATGGCCAAAGAGGAACTTGAAAACAGTCACAAACTAATTACCGACAGCATTATATATGCTAAAAAAATCCAGGAATCCATTCTGCCTTCCGATGATGAAATCAAAGCAGATATTCCCGACTCATTTGTCTTCTTCAAACCCAGGGATATTGTAAGCGGAGACTTTTACTGGTACCATCGAACTGAAAATAAAATTTTCTTTGCAGTTGCTGACTGCACAGGCCATGGCGTTCCGGGAGCCTTCATGAGCATGATCGGAAACACCCTGCTCAACCAGATTGTCAAAGAAAAGAAAAAATACAAACCATCAGTAATTCTTGAAACCCTCAACAGGCAGGTTGTGATGGCCCTCAAACAAAATGACCGTTCCGAATCATCACAAGACGACGGAATGGATGTTTCTATTGTGTGTATCGACCTTGAAGCACAAAAAATTCAAATCGCTTCGGCAAACCATACCGTGCTTGTTGTTTCTAAAGACCGAACAAACTCCATTAAAGGGGACATTTTTTCCATAGGAGGCTTTTTCTCTTCAACTGATGAAGTTGCTTTCACCAACCATACCATCCCGCTTACCGAAGATTCGGTTATCTATCTTTACACGGATGGTTTTCAGGACCAGTTTGGCGGATCAATGAATCAGAAATTTATGACCGCACGTTTCGAAGAACTTCTCATTGAAATGAGCAGTAAACCGCTACCTGAACAGAAGCAAATTCTTGAAAAAAACTTCAATGATTGGAAAGGTGAATCCCGCCAGATTGATGATATTCTCGTTGTTGGACTAAGGACCCGTTTGTAAAATATGACTCGTTTTTGTGTTGCATTTTTGCTTGTTGTTTTGTGTTTGCAAATTAGCGGACAAAAAAATCTTGTGCCCGATAAAAAACAGGTTTCTGAAATCAAACAACATCTCAAAACCGCCTACAAATACCAGAATTCTGACCCTGCTGTAACAAGAGATAATGCAAGAAAAGCCTACGAACTTTCAAAAAAATCCGGCTATAACGAGGGCTTGCTCAACAGCATGAGTCTGCTCGGCGAATACCACCTGCTGCAAGGAAATCTTGATTCAGCAGAAATTTATGTGCTTCAGGCGTTTGAAATGGCAAAAAAACTGAAAGATATATCTGCTGAGGCATCCCAATACAATTCGCTGGGCCTTATTTACCATGAAAAAGGAGATTTTTCTGTAGCCCTTGAGTATTTCCAGAGTGCTTTGGCAATTTTTAAAAAACTTGGCCTTTTTGAAAAACAAATTAAACCCTTGAACAACCTGGGCTCCTGCTATAAAAATACCGGCGAATATTACAAAGCTATAGAAAAATATGAGGAAGCCATCAAAATCAGCGAGGATGTCCACGATGAGCTTGGAAGGGCTATAAATATAGGAAATCTGGGTGTGGTTTACGAAAAAATAGGCAGTTATGATAAGGCATTCAAATACTATCTGGGCGCTTTACAGATCTGCGAGGAAAGAAATTTCAAAACCGGAATGGCTCCATTGTATGTGAATATTGCCGGAGTATATTCGGCACAGGGAGATTTTGATGAGGCTGTAAAATACTGCAAAAAATCATATGCGGTTGCCAGCGAACTGGGCGAACAAAAAAACATTGCCAACGCTCACATAAATACGGGAAACGTGTATCTTGCCAAAAACAATGCCGATTCGGCCAAATACTATTTCAATAAAGCCTATCTCATCGCCGAAAAAAAAGGCTACCGCCAGGAACAATCCTATATTCTTTTTAGCATGGCCGGTATCAGCTATATGAATAAAAATTATCAGGAAGCACTGAATTATCTTTATCAGTGCAGTGATCTGCAATCAAAAATGAATGACAGGTCAGGAATGGTGGAAAGCAAAATACTTATCGGAAAGATTAAATTACTGACCGGTCAAAAAAATGTTGGAGTAATAATGCTCGAAGATGCAATAAAAATCGCCGGAAGCATAAATTTCAACGGCGGAATTAAAGATGCTTCCTTTGAACTGGCCCATGCCTATGCCTCATTAAACTTATTTGAGAAAGCTTTTAACTATATGAATATTTGCTCGCAATACAAAGATACTCTGATGGACCGGGAAAAAGCCCAGGTGCTGTCCGAATCTGAAGTGAAACTGCAAATCGATAAGTTGGAAAAAAGCAACGATGTGCTTAAAAAGGAAAAATTACTTGAAGAGTCAGAACACCGCAATGAACAGCAAAGAAGCCGCATTATATTATACACAGGCATTTCCGGACTGGCTTTACTCTTTATTCTGGCTGCATGGTTTTTCAATAGAAACCAGATAAAGAAAAAAGCCAACCGATTGCTTAGACTTAACCACGAAGAAATAAAAAAACAAAAGGAAGAACTGGCCCAAAGTCATAAAATAATTACCGATAGCATTCTGTATGCCAAAAGAATCCAGGAATCCATCCTGCCTTCTGAAAAACAAATAAAAACCGATTTTCCCGAATCCTTTGTGTTTTACCGTCCAAAAAATGTTGTCAGTGGAGATTTTTACTGGCACACCCATGAAGGAAACTATGTTTTTCTGGCAATTGTGGACTGCACCGGACATGGGGTTCCCGGAGCTTTTATGAGTATGATCGGACATACTTTGCTTAACCAGACTATCATTGAAAAAGAAATATTTGACCCGGCTGAAATTCTTGAAAACCTTAACAACGGGGTAAATAAAGCCCTAAAGCAAGGAGGTTTTGAAGAAGATACCCAAAACGACGGCATGGTTCTGTCTCTTATAAGGTTCGAAAAAGACTCTAACAAAATAAGGGCGGCATGCGCAAACAACGCATTTTATATAGTAAACGAGGGAGTTATTGAAACTATTTCGGGAGATTTTTACAACATAGGAGGAATTTTTTCCCAAAAACAGGTGATGGGATTCAATAATTATGATCTTGAAATTACTCCGGGCAGCATGATATACCTCTGCTCCGACGGCTTTAAAGATCAGTTTGGCGGAGAAAATAACGAAAAATTTATGGCCGGAAGATTCGAAAAAATGCTCTCTGACGCATCATTTCTGCTTGCAGAAGAACAACTTAGATTTATCTCCGACACTTTTGACAATTGGAAAAAAGATCAGCCACAAATGGATGATATTCTTGTATTCGGATTGAGAATGTAATTTTTTAAAGCTTGTTTTTTCCTTCATTTTAAAATAAGCATACCTTTGCATCAGAAAAAAATTATCACAATGAAGAACACATTAATTTCAGTTTGCGGATTAAATTGCGAAACCTGTGAAGCCAGAATTGCAACCATTACAAATGACGATGTACTTCGAAAAAAAACTGCCGAGCAATGGCAGAAAATGTTTAATTCACCGGAAATTAATCCTTCATCCATAAATTGTACAGGTTGCCGCATGGATGGAGTTAAAATCGCACATTGCAACGATTGTAAAATCAGATCATGTGCCCAAAACAAAGGCCATCAAACCTGCGGTGATTGCAATGACCTTGAAAGTTGTGAGCTGGTTTCAATGGTACATAAATTTTCCCCCGACGCTTTAACCAATTTGAAAAATATTCACAATTAATCATATTTCCATGACCAGAAAAATTTTTGTTGTGCTTACTGTTATATCATTTTTCGCCCTGATTTCATGCGGCGGTGAATCAACCTGAGGCAAAAAGAAGAATCTGAAAAAAGATTCCCTCGAAAATTCACAAATTAACACGAATGACAGCACTGATACCGTAGTAAAAGAAAAAAGCAGTTGCGGAAGCTGAAAATTACCGTAAAACACGTATTGCTTTTCATTTTGTAGTACCTTATCTTTGTCCCCGAATTTCATTCATTCTTTTCTTAAGAATGTTTGAATTATAAAGAGGAGCGTAGAGAACAGGCTCGATGATGCTCCGACAACCCCGGGAAAATCCCGGAAGGTGCCAAAACCTGCCAGCCAAGAACGCTGGAATTATAATTTAAACTAAATATCATGGGTTTACTTTATTTTATCGGAACTTTAATTTTTGCATGGGAGATTTCTATGTGTATGCGATAGCTTCTTCATGAAAAATTTCTGAAGAAGCATCAACGTAATAACATAGTTAGAAATCTTTTAATTCAACAAACATGCATAGAAATGTAGTTAAGTTTGGCGGCTCAAACTTAAAATGTAAATCGGATTTACAAAAAATAATTACTGCGGTAAAAAGCTACGAAAACCCGCCGGTGATAGTGGTTTCTGCTCTTTATGGTATCACCGATAAAATCATCGGCATCATTAAAAATATCCATCAGAAAGAAACTTCGGTTCAGGACTGTGTTTCTGAAATTACTGTCCAATACATTGAAGTGCTTAATGAAAATATTGGGGATATAAATTATCGGGCAAAAATCATTTCAGAAATTGAAAAGCGTGCCGAAAAACTCACTCAGTTTCTTCAGGGAATTCAATGCATCGAAGAAACTCCCGATTTTTTATCCGATCGCATCTTAAGTTATGGCGAAAGATTCAGTTCGGTATTACTGACCGGAATACTGAATTTCAACGGACTAAAATCGGGAGAAATTCTTCCTGAAGAAATTCCCTTGTTTACCGATGGCGAATTTGGCAACGCTTCGGTTGATTTTGAAAAATCTGCTCCGGGTATTTCAAACCTCTTTCCGCCCAACACCATCTGCGTGGTTCCGGGTTTCTATGGAGTTTCTTCTGAATACAAAGTAACGCTCTTTGGCCGCGGGGGTTCCGATTACTCAGCCGCCGCGCTGGCCCGCTTGCTTAATGCCAAAACCCTGGATGTATGGAAAGATGTTGATGGCTTTATGAGCTCCGATCCGCGTTTGATAAAAACTGCTCAGAAAATCGACAAGCTGACTTATAAGGAAGCTGCCGAACTGGCTTATTTCGGAGCAGCTATTCTGCATCCCCGTGCCGTGGAGCCATTGATTGAAGCAAAAATTCCCATCAGAATTTTCAACATCAATAAAGCTGATGAATTTAATGCCCTGACCGAAATAAACTGCCATGAAAACCATCATTCTGACATCATCAAAAGCGTGACTTTTTCTGAAGATTTCGGAGTGCTGAAACTTAAAGGTCCGGGTGTCGGAATAAAACCGGGCATTCTGGCCAAAGTAACCACCCTGCTTGATGAGAAAAATATCAACATCCGCTCGGTGATTACTTCGCAAATTGCCATAAACATTCTTCTTTCGGCAAAAGATCTTCAAAAAGCATTCGAAACAGTAAGTGGAATGAACCTGCAGGCCATCAGTGAAATTCAGCAACGGGATGGTATTTCTGTGATTGCAACCGTGGGCGAAGGCATTCTTGAAAAACCGGGTATCGCCGCCCGTATCTTTTCAGCCGTGGCCCGCAAAAACATCAACATCGAGATGATCGCTTTCGGTGCCTCACAGGTTTCAGCTTACTTCTTATTAGCTAAGGAAGACTGCTTTGAAGCGGTTTCGGAAATACATGATGAATTTTTTACTAACCCCGGCCTTTAGGCCGCGGGTATAGTACAGACGCAATATATTGCGTCTATATCCAAAAAAAATAAAAATGAAAATGAATAAAAATTTAAATTTCACCACCCTGCAAATCCACGCAGGACACACTCCCGACAGCGATACGCTTTCGCGCGCAGTGCCCTTGTACCAAACATCTTCGTACGTTTTTAAAGATACGGATCATGCTGCCCGGCTCTTTGAACTGAAAGAATTCGGCAACATCTATACACGGCTGATGAACCCCACTACCGATGTTTTTGAGAAGCGCATTGCGGCTCTGGAAGGCGGTATTGCAGCTCTGGCTGTTTCATCCGGCCATGCCGCTCAGTTTATTGCACTGAATAATATCCTGAAACAGGGCGATAATTTTGTTTCATCGCCGTTTTTGTATGGTGGGACTTTCAACCAGTTTAAAGTCTCATTTAAAAACTTCGGCATTGATGCCCGTTTTGCTGCAGGCAATGATGCCGCTGATTTTGAAAAACTGATCGATGAAAAAACCAAAGCTTTGTATGTGGAAACCATCGGCAACCCCGGTTTTAACATCCCCGATTTTGAAAAGCTTTCGGCTTTGGCAAAAAAGCACAACCTTCCGCTTATTGTTGACAATACCTTTGGTGCCGGCGGGTACCTTTGCCGTCCCATCGAGCATGGCGCCAACATTGTGGTTGAATCGGCAACAAAATGGATTGGCGGTCACGGGACCAGCATAGGCGGAGTGATTGTTGATGCCGGAACATACAACTGGGGCAACGGAAAATTCCCTCAGTTTTCTGAACCTTCCGAAGGGTATCACGGACTGGTTTTTTCTGATGTTTTTGGTAAAGACTCTTCTTTTGGGAATATTGCTTTTATCATCCGTGCACGTGTTGAGGGGCTTAGGGATTTTGGTCCGGCCATTAGTCCGTTCAACTCTTTCCTTTTTATCCAGGGACTCGAAACTTTGTCATTAAGAGTCCAACGTCATGTGGATAATGCACTGGAACTTGCAAAATGGCTGGAAAAACATCCGAAAGTAGAAAAGGTGAATTATCCCGGACTTGAAAACTCCCCGCATCACCTCAATGCCAGAAAGTATCTGAAAAATGGTTTCGGCGGCGTACTGTCGTTTGTGCTAAAAGGTGATAAGGAAAATGCCAAAACGCTGGTTGAAAACCTGCAACTGGTCAGCCACCTGGCCAACGTGGGCGACGCCAAAACACTGATCATCCAGCCGGCTGCCACTACCCATCAGCAACTTTCCGAAGACGAACAAAAAGCAGCGGGTGTTTTACCCTCTCTGCTTCGTGTCTCAGTCGGAATAGAATACATCGATGATATAATTGCTGATTTTGAACAGGCCTTAAATAAAATCTGATTTATGAATAATTATTTAAACGCAAAGAATGCTAGAATGTATTTTTTATCTAATCTCCTTGCCCTGAAAGGGCTCCAGCAACAAAACAGGGCAACGCCCTGTTACACGAGATTCGTTAAACATCGCCCTGAAGGGGCACAAGCAGTTTTATGGACTTTTTGCTTAAGCCCCTTCAGGGCTATCTTTAACTTGCATGGTTTTCACAGGGCGTTGCCCTGTGTTTATGCTGTTGCCCCTTTGGGGCGTGAAAGATTAATTATTAAACCTGCCAATAATTAAAATAAACATTAACTTATGCAAAAGTCAACATTCATAAATCTTAAATCGATGTTCCTTGTTCTTAAATCAAAAAAATGACGAACAAGGAACACCGATATTCGAGTTATGAAGTTTCCTTTAAAATAAACAATAGAGAAACCTAAAATTATTTGAATACATATTAAGTTAGACAAAATACAAATGCCAATAAACATCCCCACCGACCTGCCCGCCAAGGAAGTCCTGCAAAGCGAAAACATCTTTGTCATGACCCGCGAGCAGGCATTGAAACAGGACATCAGACCGTTGAAAATAGCCATCCTCAACCTGATGCCGCTGAAAGTCAATACCGAAATACATCTGCTTCGCTTGCTCTCAAACAATCCGCTGCAGTTGGAAATTGATTTCATACGCACAAAAAGCTACGAGTCGAAAAACACTCCGAAAGAACATCTGGAGGTATTCTACCGGACTTTCTCCGAAGTAAAAAATGACAAGTACGACGGACTGATCATCACCGGCGCTCCTGTTGAACACATCGATTTTGAAAATGTGGCCTATTGGAAAGAAATGGAGGAAATCATGGACTGGGCCAGCGTGAGTGTTACTTCTACGCTCTATATCTGCTGGGCTGCGCAGGCCGGATTGTATTACCATTACGGAATCAGAAAACATCAACTCGAAAAGAAAATGTTCGGGGTATTTGATCACATCATCCATGACCGAAAATATCCCATCGTGCGTGGGTTTGACGATCTTTTTCCTGCGCCACACTCTCGGCACACAAGCGTTGACCGCGAAGACATACTGAAAGTACCCGAACTGGTTCTTCTTTCAGAATCTGATGAAGCCGGAGTTTATCTGGTGGCTACCAAAAACAAAAAACGGGTGTTTGTTACGGGACATTCCGAATACGATCCGCTTACCTTAAAAGAAGAATATCTGCGCGATCTTGAAAAGGGCGAACAAATTGAAATGCCTGTAAACTATTTTCCGGGTGATGATCCTGCTAAACCACCGCTGGTTCGCTGGCGCAGTCACGCAAACCTGCTTTTTTCAAACTGGCTGAACTATTACGTTTATCAGGAAACACCTTATGATATTAAGATGGTGGCTGGCGAGAACGGTAAAACACCCTGAAAGCTATCGGGGGAACGGTAGAACAGAGTAATATTAAAAAACAAACCATTCGCGCATTAGCGGCAAAAAAAAGATTATATTTATATCACAAACCAAAAAAATGACATTAACCGAAATTCTAAAATCAAAAATTCTGGTCCTAGACGGTGCCATGGGAACCATGATTCAGCGACACAAGCTGAAAGAGGAAGATTATCGCGGTACCCGTTTTAAGGATTATCCCTTCGACCTGAAAGGCAACAACGACCTGCTTTC
Organism: Bacteroidetes bacterium GWF2_38_335; assembly: GCA_001769535.1. Taxonomy (GTDB): domain Bacteria; phylum Bacteroidota; class Bacteroidia; order Bacteroidales; family GWF2-38-335; genus GWF2-38-335. The sequence continues at coordinate 5,290 of MEOH01000004.1, read as the reverse complement.
ACTCACAAAACCCGAGGTGATTTCCGGCATTCATGAGGCATATCTTGAAGCCGGTGCCGACATCATCGAAACAAATACTTTCAATTCCACTAGCATTTCCATGGCCGATTATCACATGGAAGAACTGGTTTACGAACTGAATAAAACTTCGGCCGGACTTGCAAAAGCTGCTGCCAATAAATACTCAACTCCACAGAAACCCAGATTCGTTGCCGGGTCAATTGGTCCGACCAGCAAAACTGCTTCTCTTTCTCCGGATGTCAATGATCCCGGATTCAGAGCAGTGGATTTTGACATGCTGGCCGATTCCTATTATGAGCAGTGTCGGGGTTTAATGGATGGCGGTGCTGACATTCTGCTCGTTGAAACCATTTTTGATACCCTAAACGCCAAAGCCGCTATTTTCGGTATTGAAAAACTTTTTACAGACACAGGAAAACGTCTGCCAATCATGGTCTCGGGAACCATTTCCGATGCCAGTGGCAGAACATTGTCCGGACAAACACTGGAGGCATTTTATATTTCACTTGCCCATAGCGATCTGCTGAGTATTGGACTGAACTGCGCATTGGGTGCCGAGCAGCTTTTTCCATTCCTCGAAGAGCTTTCTGTGATTTCAAAATTTCACATTTCGGCACATCCGAATGCCGGTTTGCCCAACCAGTTTGGCGAATACGACCAATCACCAGAACAAATGGCGGTAATAATTGACCGGCTGCTATCAAAAAACCGGATCAACATCATCGGCGGATGCTGCGGAACAAACCCCGAACACATCAGGAAAATTGCTGAGGTGGCAGCCAAACACAATCCCAAAACAGGCGATGAAATTCCGAAACTGACGCGGCTTAGCGGACTGGAACCGCTGATCATCAGGCCCGACAGCAATTTCATGAATATCGGAGAGCGCACCAATGTGGCCGGATCAAAAAAATTTGCCCGTCTGATTGCCGAAGAAAAATTCGAAGAAGCGCTTTCCGTTGCCCGCGATCAGGTTGAGGGCGGAGCTCAGGCAATCGACATCTGCATGGATGACGCCATGCTCGACGCCAAAAAATCTATGGTTTCTTTCCTGAGATTAATTGCCTCGGAACCAGATATAGCAAAACTCCCGATTATGCTCGATTCTTCAAAATGGGATGTGATCGAGGCCGGATTGAAGAACCTTCAGGGCAAAGGAATTGTCAATTCAATCCCCCTAAAGGAAGGCGAAGAAAAATTCATTGAACATGCCACAAAAATTAAGCTGTACGGTGCAGCAACGGTGGTCATGCTTTTCGATGAAAAAGGTCAGGCCGATACCTTTGAAAGAAAAATTGCAATTGCTCAAAGATCATACGATATTCTTACAAAAAAGGTAAATTTCCCTGCTGAAGACATCATTTTCGACCCCAACATTCTGGCCATCGCAACCGGAATGGAGGAGCACAATAACTATGCAGTGAATTACATACGCGCATGTGCATGGATCAAGGAAAATCTGCCCTTTGCCAAAATCAGCGGCGGTGTCAGCAACCTGTCGTTCTCCTTCAGAGGCAACGATGTGGTGCGCGAAGCCATGCATTCGGTGTTTTTGTATCATGCCATCAAAGCCGGAATGGACATGGGAATTGTCAATCCTGCCCTGCTCGAAGTGTACGATGAAATTCAGCCCGACCTTCTGAAACTCTGCGAAGATGTGGTGCTCAACCGCCGAAAAGATGCCACCGAAAGATTGATTGCCTTTGCTGAAAAAATGGGCAAAAAGGAAGTTAAGGAAGAAACCCAACTTGAATGGCGCAAACTTCCGGTAAAAGAAAGACTGGCACATTCTCTGGTTAAAGGACTGACCGATTTTCTTGATGTGGATGTTGAAGAATGTCGCAGGGAATTGCCCTTTGCACTGAACGTGATTGAAGGTCCGCTCATGGACGGCATGAACACCGTGGGCGATTTGTTCGGGAGCGGTAAAATGTTCCTGCCGCAGGTAGTAAAATCGGCCAGGGTGATGAAAAAAGCCGTTGCCTGTCTGCTGCCATATATTGAATCCGAAAAAAACAAATCGGGCGAAAAACACAGTACCGGAAAAATCCTGATGGCTACCGTCAAAGGTGATGTTCACGATATTGGAAAAAACATTGTCGGAGTGGTTTTGGCATGTAATAATTACGAAGTCATTGACCTGGGCGTGATGGTTTCTGCAGATAAAATCATCGAAACAGCCATTAAGGAAAAAGTTGATGTGATCGGACTCAGCGGACTGATTACGCCATCGCTTGAAGAGATGGCAGTTGTAGCAGAAAAAATGGCAGAAAAAAATCTGCAAATTCCTTTGCTTATTGGCGGAGCCACCACTTCAAAAATTCATACTGCCATAAAAATTACGCCGCGCAGTGAATCGCCGGTCATCTATGTCAAAGATGCCTCAAAATCGGTGGGCGTGATGAACAGTTTGTTATCTGCCACATTGAAAAAGGATTTTATCAGAGATATTGTGACCGAATATAGGCAAATCAGGGAAAAATATCAGCAGGAAAAAACAAATTACATTTCCCTTGAAGATGCCCGAAAAAACAAGCTGGTTGCTGATTTCAAAAACATTTCACCTCCCTGCAAACCGGGCCTGACCATCCTCAGGGATTACCCGCTTGAAGAAATTGCAAAATACATCGACTGGACATTTTTCTTCCATGCCTGGGAGATGAATGGCAAATATCCCGATATTTTCAGCGATCCCGTTAAAGGCGATGAAGCAAAAAAACTCTTTGAAGATGCGCAGGTCATGCTGAATAAAATCATCAAGGAAAAGCTGGTCAGCGCCCACGCAGCAGCCGGAATTTTTCCCGCCGCATCCAGTGGAGACGACGTGGTTGTTTACAAAGATGAAAGCCGGAAAGAAGTTCTGAAAACCTTCTGTTTCCTGCGCAATCAGGAGGAGAAAGAAGCCGGAACACCCAATCTTTGCCTTTCGGATTTTGTGGCCCCGGAATCAACCGGAGTAAAAGATTATATAGGAGCTTTTGCGGTAACAGCCGGAATCAATGCCGATGAAAACGTAAAAAAATTCGAAAAGGAAAACGACGATTACGGAGCCATCATGCTGAAGGTTTTGGCAGACAGACTGGCCGAGGCATTCGCCGAACTTCTGCACGAAAAAACCAGAAAGGAACTCTGGGGGTACGAGCCTACTGAAAAGCTGAGCATTAATGAAATGATCAGAGAAAAGTATCAGGGAATTCGTCCGGCCCCCGGCTACCCCGCCTGCCCCGACCACCTGGAAAAAATCACTCTTTTTGATTTGCTCGACGCGACCAAAAACACCGGCATCGAGCTAACCGAAAACCTCTCCATGCACCCCGGCGCCTCAGTTTGCGGATGGTATTTCGCCCATCCGCAGGCAAAATATTTCACCGTTGGCAAAATCTCCAACGACCAACTAAAAGATTATTCAAGAAGAAAAAGCACGGATATCAACACAATAAAAAAATTCATCCCAACTCACATCAATAATTTATAGTTAATAAATGCAGGAAACAACTCCCCTCCTCTGGAGGGGCAGGGGGAGGGTTTCCAAACAAAACGAAGAACACCATGATGAAATTGAAAATTAAATAAAACCGATAACTATGAAAAATCCAAGCCCCATAGGGGCGTAATCTCTATAGCCGGGGGCAGCGCCCCCGGTAAATAAACAAAGTGCAGACCGCCGCAGAAAAAGGCCATTAAAAAACAAAATCCCAATTGCGGCGGAACGTACGAAAAACCAATTATAACACAAGAAAAACCAAGCATATGAAAGTAATCAACCACATAAAAAACGCTCAGAAAACCCAGTTTTCCTTCGAAATTCTACCTCCCGAAAAAGGAGCCAACATCCAGGAAATATACGACACCATCGATCCGCTGATGGAGTTCAAGCCACCCTACATCAACGTGACCTATCACAAGGAAGAAGTGGTGTATAAAAAGCACCCTAACGGTCTGCTCGAACCGAGGACGGTGAAAAAACGTCCGGGTACCGTAGGAATTTCGGCTGCCATCAAATTTAAATATGATGTGATCATTGTTCCGCATATCATCTGCGGCGGTTTTTCCATGGAAGAAACCGAAAACGCCCTCATCGACCTGCACTTTTTGGGCATCAACAACCTTTTGGTCGTACGCGGCGATGCCGACAAAACCACCCGCAGTTTCGTTCCCGATCCCAATGGTCACGCCAACGCAATTGACCTCATCAGGCAAATCAAGCGAATGAATGACGGGAAATATGTGGATGATGATTTAATTGCCACCACCCCCACCGATTTTTCCATGGGTGTAGCGGGATATCCCGAAAAGCACAACGAAGCACCGAACATGGACTCCGACATCAGGCACCTGAAAGCCAAGGTCGATGCCGGAGCCGATTACATCGTAACCCAAATGTTTTTCGACAACCAAAAGTTTTACGATTTTGTGAAGCGCTGCAGGGAAGCCGGAATCACAGTTCCAATTATCCCCGGATTAAAACCCATGTCAATAAAAGCACACCTGAATATTTTGCCGCAGACATTCCACATCGACCTCCCCGAAATTCTTGTAAAAGAAATTGAAAAATGTGAGACAAATGCCGAAGTCAGGCAAGTAGGAATCGAATGGGGTATCATGCAATCGAAAGATCTGATAAAAAACAATGTTCCCATCATCCATTATTTCACCATGGGCAAATCGGATAATATCCGGAGGATTGCGGAGGGGGCTTTTTGATTAGCAGATTTGATGATTAGCAGATTAGCAGATTTTAAATGATTTGCTTTGCAAATCCTTGTTGTGTCCGTCATTGCGAGGAGCTTACGTAAATTTATATTTTAAATAAAGTTGATGCGACGAAGCAATCTTTTTATTGAATCCGTGGACATTATTGAGAGATTACCTTCGGTGATTTATCAAACTACATATAACAATCTATAATTAAACATTATAACTTTGTTACTAGTACTTCAAAGTAACAAATCAGCAACAATTTTTGTCAAATAACTTGTAATTATTTATAGATTTTCTGTTGCTCTCTTTTAGTTGTCTTTTTACTTTTTTATACCTCAAACAACCTTTCCAAGGCTAAAGATAGCATATTTTTCTATTAAATAAAAAGAATCATTTTTTTTATTAAGAGATTTAAAAGCAACCAAGGCATTTTAGATCATCCACCTCCCAATCCGCTTATCCCCAAAAAAGTTTTTGCACCCATCTCATTTTTAAAATTCCAGTTCATGCGACTTAATTAGTTTTCGGTTTGTATCTGCAAAGGTGGAAAGCCGAAATGCCATCCACA
>MEOH01000003.1 GCA_001769535.1 Bacteroidetes bacterium GWF2_38_335 | reverse complement strand
ACGATATTCTGCAACCCTTGTTCTTTAGGGGTGTTGATTATTTTTGGTTGGTTTTGGTTTTGGAGGTAGGATTAGACTTTATAATCTTACCTTCTGTTAAATTTTATCATTCATTTCCGCCGGAATGGTTTTTTTTGTTCTAATGTGTTTGTGGCCGGCGGGCCCCTGGGCAATTGCCCGGGGCTACCATAATTTAAGCCCTACAGGCTTATAATTATAACCCCGACTTGAAAGCCGGGGATGAATTGAGCTGGCCATTTTTAACCACCAAAGCTTCAGCATAGGTGGTCAGGCCTGGGTTGCGGAAGATAAAACTTCATCGACTTGATGGACTTTTGACTTGATGGGACTATATAATCTTACCTTCTGTTAAATTCATCATTTATTTCCGCCGGAATATTATTTTTGATTTTTATGGCATTTTGGCCGGCGGTTTATCTAATCTGATCATTAAACCCCGGCTTGAAAGCCGGGGCTGAATTTAGCTGGCCTTACAGGCCGTTTGCTTTTTTGGATTTAAAGGGTTGATCAATACTTCCGTCTTCCGACTTCGGTCTTCCGACTTCGGTCTTCCGACTTCCGACTTCCGGCTTCCGACTTCGGTCTTCCCACTCCAAACTCCCAACTTTACGAACTTTCAACTTTACAGACTTTCGACTTGATGGACTTTCGACTTGATGGACTTTCCCCTTTTCCTACTTGTAACTTATAACTAAAAAACCTACTTTTGCATATTACATTTTTTATATGAGTTTTGCAAACCCCTTGTTTCTGTTCGCTTTGTTTGCGGTGTCGATTCCCGTAATCATTCATCTGTTCAATTTCAGAAGGTACAAGGTGGTGTATTTCAGCAATACTAAACTTTTACGTGATATTAAGGAACAAACAAAAGCACAGTCGCAGCTTAAACACCTGCTGACTCTTTTGTGCAGGATTCTTTTTATCACTGCTCTTGTTTTCGCATTTGCCCGTCCGTTTATTCCTGTTGACGGTATAACCAATTCCGAAGAAAATAATACTGTAAGTATATATATTGACAATTCATTCAGCATGGATGCCGAGGGTGAAAACGGCCGACTCGCTGAGGCAGCAAAAAATCTTGCGGTAGAAATTACAGGAATGTATGACCGTAAAACAAGGTTTTTATTAATTACCAATGACCAGGAAACCAGACATATGCATTTGCTTACAGCAGATAAACTGCTTGAATATGTTTCTGAAATGACTGTTTCTCCGCGCACATTGGACATCAGGGATGTGGTCGAAAAACAAAAAAACTTTTTTCTGAATTCCGAAAAAGGAAAACAACAGGCATTCTATATTATTTCAGATTTTCAGAAAAGTACCTCATCTCTGAAACTTATTAAGCCCGACAGCAATACTGTTTATAATCTGGTTCATATGAAAAACCAGTCAACCGGAAATCTTTATATCGATTCATGCTGGTTTGAATCACCTGCCCGGATTTTCAATCAACCGGAAGAGCTTTTTATCAAAGTGGTTAACAAATCTGACCAAAACCAGTTTAAAATTCCGGTCAGATTATCCATCAACGACTCGCTAAAATCAATTGGAAGTGTTGATATTGAGAGCAATTCGGAAAAAACCATTTCCCTTTCCTATACCAATTCTCAAAAAGGACTTTTTAAGGGCATGATTGAAATAAGTGATTACCCCATAACCTACGACAATGTTTTTTATTTCAGTTATGTGATTAGCGAAAAAATCAATGTATTATCAATAAATTCAGTTCCTTCAGGGAAATATATCTCAACTTTATTCAGTGCGGATGACTACTTTAATTTTCAGGAAGTATCTGAAAAAAATATTGATTATTTCAGTTTTCCAAAAAATGATTTAATAATTCTGAATGAACCTGAAAAAGTGCAATCCGGATTGATTCAGCAGTTGCGCGAGTATGTGGAGAAAGGTGGATCGCTGATATTTATTCCCGGTGCCAAAACCGACCTCAAATCCTGCAATGACCTGATGGCATCCCTAAACAGTCCGGCATATTCAAAAACCGACACTGCCGATACTGAGGTTAAAACCATCAACTTCCAAAGCAGAATTTATAAAAATGTGTTTAGAAAAACTGAAGAAAATGTAAGTCTGCCCATCCTTTTTTCCCGAATGAAAATTAACCCTTCCGGCAGATCCATGACCGAAACCATACTCGGGGATAAAACAGGTTCTCCTGCCCTTGCCTGCACCCCAAACAACAAGGGAAAAGTTTATTCTTTTTCATTTTCAATTGATCCTTCATCATCAAATTTCGCAAGACACCCTTTGTTTGTCCCAACTTTTTACAATATCGCCTGTAACGCGAAAGAAACCTCAGAAATTTACCATCTTATCGGAAAAAATAATGTTATTGATGTTCCCGAAGTTGAAACAAAAAACAGCGATGATATTTTCCATCTTGTAAGCACAGAAAATAATGTGGATTATATTCCCGAAACGCGCCAAAACATTGGAGGGAGTTCAATTATTGTCAACAGCGAGCTCAGAACTGCAGGAAACTATGTTTTAATGAACAACAACAAGCCTGCATATGTATTCTCATTTAATTACGACCGCACAGAGTCTGACCTCTCTTGTTTTTCGAAAGATGAGCTCCTTGAGTTTGCCGGACAACCGCAAAACAAAAATTTTAAAGTTTTTGAAGGAAATGCTGATACCATTCAAAGCGAAGTGAAATCGATAAATGAAGGCATCCAACTCTGGAAATGGTTCATTTTTGCAGCCTTGTTTTTCCTTCTTGCAGAAATTGCGATATTGAGATTGCTATAAACTTCAAGGTTCCAAGTTGCAAACTAGTTCCAAGTTGCAAACTAGTTTCAAGTTGCAAACTTGTAACTAGCTAAAACATGTTAAGAAACATGTTTTAGCTGTTCTTGTCTGAAAATCAAACATGTAAAATTTAATTTCTAGCAAAATTACTTTGTCGATATTTGATTTTAAATTTTGTTATGCAGAAACTTATTTGGAAATTTGCCAAGACGAATGTAAATCATTATTAATTACTTAAATATGGCTGAAGTTATGAACAAAATGACAACACAGGATTACATTGCACGCGAAGACAAATACGGAGCACATAACTATCATCCGCTGCCGGTCGTTCTTGACCGTGGCGAAGGTGTTCATGTATGGGATGTAGAAGGAAAGCATTATTACGATTTTCTTTCAGCATATTCCGCTGTTAATCAGGGTCATTGCCACCCCAGGATTATTAAAGCACTGACCGATCAGGCATCAAAAATCACTCTTACCTCAAGGGCTTTTTACAATTCTGTTCTTGGCGAATACGAAGAGTATGTAACAAAATATTTTGGCTTTGATAAAGTCTTACCCATGAATACAGGTGCCGAAGGTGATGAAACAGCCATTAAAGCATGCCGCAAATGGGGTTACAAGAAAAAAGGTATTCCCGAAAATCAGGCGAAAATTATTGTATGCGAAGGCAACTTCCATGGTCGTACAACAACTATTGTATCTTTCTCAACAGATCCGGATGCCAGAAAAGATTTTGGTCCTTTTACACCCGGATTCATTACCATTCCCTATAACAATATCCCGGCTCTTGAAGAAGCTGCCAGTGATCCTACTGTTGCAGGTTTTCTTGTTGAACCTATTCAGGGTGAAGCCGGCGTATATGTTCCGGATGAAGGATATTTAAAGAAAGCTTACGACATTTGCAAAAAGAATAATGTTCTGTTTATTGCTGACGAAGTACAAACCGGTATTGCCCGTACAGGTAAATTACTGGCCTGCGATCATGAAGGCGTAAAACCGGATATTCTTATTCTTGGTAAAGCCCTTTCAGGTGGTGTATTGCCCGTTTCATGTATTCTTGCCAACGATGATGTTATGCTTTGCATTAAACCGGGTGAACATGGTTCAACTTTTGGCGGTAACCCGCTTGGTGTAAAAGTTGCTATTGCTGCATTGGAAGTTGTAAAAGATGAAAAACTGGCTGAAAACGCAGAAAGACTTGGTAAAATTTTCAGGGATGAACTGAGAAAAATCAATTCTGATATGATTGAACTCGTTCGCGGAAAAGGATTGCTAAACGCTGTTATTATCAAGCCAAAGAACGGTAAAGAAGCATGGGATGTATGCGTTGCAATGAAAGACAACGGACTGATTGCAAAACCAACCCACGGACATATTATTCGATTTGCTCCTCCATTAGTGATAACTGAGGAACAAATTATAGAATGTGTTGGAATTATCAAAAAATCATTGGCTCAATTTGAATAACGATTAAATTCACAATAAAAAAAGCCATTACTTAAATAATGGCTTTTTTTATTTTCCCGAGAATATAAAACTACCTGATAATTTCAATATTAAACAATTGTGTGTCATTTCTGAATCCGGCTGTATCTGTTTTCACTCCCCTTTGCATTCCTTCTGATACATCTTTGATCACCACAAAGGTTTTTGCTTCTTTCTTTGCCCTGAATTTATATGTTTCAATAATAACACAACCATCACAATCTTCTTTTGAATTCCTTTTCTCGTTTGAAATAAACTCTATTTGTTCCTTATTGTATTCTGTCGTATAATTATAATAGTTTGTTCCTGACGGATACGACAGCACAATACAAAATTCTTCTCCCACATTGACCATATTTGTGGTATCGGGCAGCAGCTTATTACATTCATCTTCCTTTTTCTGATTTCTTTTACCTGTAGACAGGAGATAAACAGTTATAACACCAAAAACAAACATTGCTATAGCTATGGACAATAATCTTTTGTTCACGGTTATTTATTTAGAAGTTTATAATTTTTGAATCCTCCTATTGATCGGCCACCTAAAAAATTATTTTCCAAAAAAGTCAGGATTTTGTATTTCATTCTTTCATGTTTATAGGTTTCCCTGTCGGGATTGACTTCCCCTGAATACTGAAGTTTATCTTCCCAGTCAAACCTGGCAATCCACTCTTTCATCACTGCTGGATGGGTTCCTTTGAAAAGGGGAATTTTATTGAGCGGTCCATAATCAGTTTCCTTTTGCTTTTTGGCTGCAATTTCATCTGCCCGCTCCTTTCCTTTATGAATGGTATCCAATGCAGTATTTTTTCTTTTCATCAAATCGGGAGGTCTTACCCATCCATAATGAAAAATTTCGGCTCCCGAACTTGCTACTTTCAGTTTGTATGTGTTTACTTTCTGTCTGTAATCAATACCGTCAAAACCGGGAATTCGCCTGAATGACTGGGCTGATTCCCATGAGTGGATTTCCGGATCGTTTCGAACAATCCGTATCTCATTTTTATACCAGGCATGTGAGTCGTGGCAATGGTCAAAATCTCCCCAAAAATGTCTGTATTTAAAAAGCAATCCTTCAACCTCTTTGTCATAAAGCAGTTCTTCGCATCGCTTTTTTATCACAGGCAGGAACTTTTCATGAACCACTTCATCTGCCTGAAGGTAAAAAAGCCAGTCTCCGGAGCAATGACTCTTAGCAATGTCAGTCTGGTGTGCATTTTCAGTTCCCCTGGAAAATTTTGCAATATCCCAAACTGTGTCAATTATTTTAATCTTTTCTGATTTTATGCTCAATATCTGGTCCCGGGTATTGTCATCACTGTCGCAGTCACCCAACGCCACAACAAACTCATCAACAATGGGCAAAGCCGATTCTATAACTGCCTTTATGGGGTAATACAGTTTGTCAGCATTTTTGCACATGGTAAAACCACTGATTTTCATTGCTTCTTTAATTTATGTGCAAGTTTAAATATATAATTTTACCTGAACAACAAATCAATTCACTTTTACACGCTTCTTTTTCTAATAAATAAATTGCCAGATCAATTTTATTTTCAAAGTCAATTTTCCTTTGTGGATATATCAACATTCCAAAAACTTCAAAATCACATAACAAAGCCTTAATATTCAGTTAATATCACAGCACTATCTTTGTAATAAAAAAATGACTATGAGTACAACTATATATGAACTTGAAAACGAGCTGCAAAGACAGGAATCTTACTTTGATAATGTGATACGGCTCGGATTGCTTTACGAAAATACCGGAGATTATCAGAAAGCAATGACTCTTTACAAGAAAGGACTTGATTTTGCAGAAAAGGCAAAACGCGAACTTTCGGGAACTATGCTTGGATTGATAGACTAAGCAGAAAACATCTGCATTTCATGCAGTTTTTTGTAATACCCGTTAAGGGCAAGCAATTCTTCGTGTCTGCCACGTTCAACAATTTCGCCTTCATTGAGCACACAAATTTCATCGGCATTGGTTATGGTTGAGAGTCGGTGCGCTATCACAATCGAAGTCCGGTTTTCCATCAAACGGTATAAAGCATCCTGAACCAGTCTTTCTGATTCTGTATCAAGTGCCGAAGTGGCTTCATCCAGAATCATAACCGGAGGGTTTTTAAAAACAGCTCTCGCGATACTGATCCTTTGTCTTTGTCCGCCCGATAATTTACCACCCCTGTCGCCAATATTGTATTCATATCCCTCGGGGTTTGCCATAATAAAATCGTGTGCATTGGCCACTTTTGCTGCTCCGATAACATTATCCGGATTTGCTAAGTCACTGCTAAAGGCAATGTTGTTGAAAAATGTATCGTTGAATAAAATAGGTTCCTGATTTACAAATCCAATGAGGTTCCTGAGGTTTTTAATTTTAATGTCTTTTACAGAAATTCCGTCAATCAGTATTTCTCCTTCCGTTACATCATGAAAACGCGGGATAAGGTCAACAAGTGTTGATTTTCCTGACCCAGACTGCCCAACAAGAGCAATTGTTTTTCCTTTTTCTATCTTCAGATTAATATTTTTCAAAACGTAATCATCGGCATATTTAAAGGATACATTTCTGAATTCTATTGAATTATTAAATTCTTTTACTTCAATTGGATTTTCTTTTTCGTAAATTTTATCATCTGCTTCAAGGATCATATCAACCCTTTCAACAGAAGCCAGTCCTTTCTGAATGTTATACCATGCTGTAGAAAATGATTTGGCGGGTGTGATAACAAAGTAAAACATCAGCAAATAACCGATCAATTCCTCTGAATTCATGTTTATATCGCCGGTCAACACCAATTTTCCTCCATACCACATAATCATGACCATAATGGCTGTCCCCATAAATTCGCTAAGCGGATTGGCGAGAAACCTTTTGCGGTAAATACTCACCATAGTATTGGCATATTTATCGTTTTGGTTTTTGAAGTTTTTATATGACTTTTCTTCAGCATTAAAAGCTTTGATAACTCTTAATCCAGAAAGAGTTTCCTCGATAATTGTAAGCAATCCGCCAACCCTGCGTTGCCCAGTACGCGATTGTTTTTTCAGTGATTTGCCCACTGCTCCGATCACATATCCGCCCACGGCAAGCAAAACAATCACAAAAATGGTGAGCTGTGTGCTCATCATGAACAATGCTCCCATGTATATTATTATTTCGAGCGGACTTCTGAACAGCATTTCAAGGGAGCTCATGATGGATGCTTCAATTTCCTGAACATCATTGCTCATACGGGAAATTATATCTCCCTTTTTTTCTTCGGAGTAGAAAGAAATTGGCAAGCGTAAAATCTTGTTATACAACCTGTTTCTGATATCCCTGACAATATTATTTCTGATATCAGCCAAAACATGAAGAGCCAGATACCTGAACAAATTTCTGAACAAAGACATAACAATGATAACCAGACAAAGATATAGCAAGGCCATGTGGGCACCTTCCTCCTGTTTTATTGAATACAAAAGGTAATATCCATGCTCCTTTATTGAGGTAGCTGTAAATTCGAGATCGCCTGTGACCTTCATCACCTTATCATTATCGAAAAGCACGCTCAGAAAAGGAACAGCCATTACAACTGTAAACAGACTAAAAAAAACAGAAATCAGATCAAAAATTATATTTAAAACCGCCTTTACCCAGTATGGTTTAAGATAGCTAAGTATTTTATTAATATTGCGCATTAAATACCAGTGTAATTATAAGGTGATATTTTCTTTAGTTCTTCTTTCACTTCATTGGAAATATTGAGGCCATCGATAAATAAATGCAGTGACTCCCTGGTGATTCCCTGATTGTTACGGGTAAGTTCCTTAAGTGCTTCATAAGGTTTTGGGAAACCCTCGCGCCTCAAAATTGTTTGAACAGCTTCGGCCACAACGTTCCAATTAGCTTCCAGATCCTCATTAATGGCTTTTTCATTTAAAATAAGTTTATCAAGCCCTTTAAGTAAGGATTTAAAAGCGATTAAGGTATGCGAAAACGGCACACCCACGTTTCTTAAGACTGTGGAATCGGTAAGATCCCTTTGCAAACGGGAAACAGGCAGTTTTGCAGAAAGGTGCTCAAAAAAAGCATTTGCAATTCCCAGGTTGCCCTCGCTGTTTTCAAAATCTATTGGATTTACTTTGTGAGGCATGGCAGACGATCCAACCTCTCCCTTTACAATTTTCTGTCTGAAATATTCAATTGAAATGTATGTCCATACATCGCGGCACAAGTCAAAGAGAATAGTATTAATCCGTTTCAGGTTATCGAACAATGCAGCCAGATTGTCATAATGTTCAATCTGGGTAGTCGGTTTAGAACGTTCAAGTCCAAGAACATTATTTACAAATGTATCGGCAAAATCGTTCCAATCTGTTTGAGGATAGGCAACATGATGCGCATTGAAGTTTCCGGTTGCGCCGCCAAATTTGGCGGAATAAGGAACAAGTTGCAGCATGCCTGATTGTTTTTGCAGACGCTCAACGAAAACCATAATTTCTTTGCCCAAACGGGTTGGTGAGGCAGGTTGTCCGTGAGTTCTGGCCAACATAGGTATATTTTCCCACTCACCGGCCATTTCACTCAGTCGTCCAATAATTTTATGCAACATCGGGATGTAAACAAATTCAACAGCTTCCTTGATAGAAAGCGGCGTAGCAGTATTGTTTATGTCTTGTGAAGTAAGTCCGAAATGAATAAACTCAGAAAATTCCTTCAAATTCAGTTCCTCAAATTTTTCTTTCAGAAAATATTCCACTGCCTTAACATCGTGATTGGTGGTTTTCTCAATTTTCTTTATCTGTTCAGCATCAGCCAACGAAAAATTGAGGTATAAACTTCTTATTTTGCTGAGTTTCTTTTTATCGGCTTTTTTAAGTTGGGGAAGCGGAATGCTGCAAAGAGCAATAAAATATTCAACTTCCACCTTTACCCTGTATCTGATCAGAGCAAACTCAGAAAAGTAAGCAGAAAGTTCCTTTGTTTTATCATGATACCGGCCATCAACCGGGGATATAGCTGTTAAGGAATTCAATTCCATTTTTTTTAGATTTGTTGATGTGCAAAGGTAGTAATTTTTTTGTCCATCAAGATCGCATAACCCATAAAGTCTGTAAACCCCTTATAATCTACAATTTCACCATGGATTAATTTGTTTTTCGGACTATATTGACTTTCGGTTAATTATTCTATCTTTGCCTCGTCAATGGAAAAAATACGCATTTCTATAGTATCCTTTATTAATTCCATGCCTTTTAAATATGGCCTGGAAACTTCTGATTATATTATTGAAAACAGTATTATTTCAAACGATATTCCATCAGAATGTGCAAGAAAACTCATACATGACGAAGCTGATATTGGATTGGTTCCTGTTGCAGCAATACCCGAAATACCATCAGCAGAAATCATTTCAGATTATTGTCTTTCTTCGAATGGTAATGTTGAAACAGTTTTGTTGCTTTCGGATGTTCCGGTTGATAGAATCGAAAGAATATATCTGGATTA
Organism: Bacteroidetes bacterium GWF2_38_335; assembly: GCA_001769535.1. Classification (GTDB taxonomy): domain Bacteria; phylum Bacteroidota; class Bacteroidia; order Bacteroidales; family GWF2-38-335; genus GWF2-38-335. Next base: position 41,931 of record MEOH01000003.1, on the reverse strand, counting down.
TCACTCCAGGACTTCGGTGAAGCTCGTGAAAATATTGTGCAGATATTACTGGAGAATCAACCCTGAATTTATTCCGGCCTCTGAAAATTACGAGAAAAATATTCAGAAAACTGTAGCCGGACTGGTAATTGGTGATCGGGCATTCAAAATAGGCAAACAATTTGGTTATCAGATTGATCTATCGAACGAATGGATTAAGTTTAAAAATATGCCCTTTGTATTCGCGGCATGGGTTTCAAACAAAAAAATACCAAAAAAGTATCTTATTGAATTCAATAAGAGCATAAAAAAAGGAACCAGTGAAATTGACAATGTAATAAATTCATACAGTTCAAAAATAATAAGCGATGCACATTTGAAAAGTTATCTTACAGAAAGTATAAGGTATGAATTGGATGATAAAAAGCGTGAAGCTATAAATGTATTCCTTGAACTGGCAGCAAAAGTCTGACAAAGACTGATCACCCTGTTAATAAAGATTTTTGATTTAACATTGTATATAAATAATTTTTAACTTATTTTAGCCTGAAATAGAAAACATTAACATTACGACAAAATGAAAAGATTGTTTTTATTCGCACTTACAGTTGTTTTCCTCTCTGTCTGTCAGTTTGCAAAAGCACAGGACGACGGAAACAATGATGACAAAAAAGATCCTTTTAAGATAAAAATGGCCTCCGCCTGGTTAAAATTTAATGACGGCGATTATTATGGTGCATTAAGAGTTTACCGTGACCTGCACAGGCAAAACCCAAAACATGCCATGCTCAACTACAGGATGGGTAAATGTTTCCTTGAAATCAGGGAAATGGACACTGCACTGGTTTTACTGGAAAATTCCATTAAATTAGATTCAATGGTTGCTCCCGATGTTTATTTCCTTATGGGAAAAGCATACCAATACAACACAAAACTTGATGAAGCCATTGAGTCTTATTACAATTATAAAAGAACGCTGAATCCAAAACAAAATGAAACCCATTTTGTCAACGTACTTCTTCGTCAGTGTCATACAGCGAAAGAGTTAATGGAAAAGCCCGTCAACGTTCAAATTAAAAACCTTGAACAAGTCAATTCTGCCTACACAGATGCATGTCCGTCAATTAGCGCCGATTCCAAAACGCTGATTTTCACATCAAGGAATCCATCCACAACAGGAGGTACCATTGACTATAATGTTGAAGAATATTATGATGATATTTATATTTCAAAATGGGATGATGATAAAAAAACATGGGGAACACCTGTAAACATCGGAGAACCCATAAACACCGATAAGCACGATGCTAATACCAGTTTGTCGCCCGATGGAAACACAATCTATATTTACAAGAACAATGAGGAAACAAAATCCGGTGATATTTATTATTCAAAGCTGAAAGATGGTAAATGGTCGAAACCAAAACCATTTGAGCCCGAAAATAAAATGATCAACTCTACCTATTTTGAATCCTCAGCATGCGTTACAGCAGATGGTGGCACAATGTTTTTTGTAAGTGAACGTGAAAAAGGTGGCTTTGGTCATGGTGATATTTATATGGTAAAAAGATTGGAAGATGGTTCCTGGGGAAAACCGGAAAACCTTGGCTATCCAATAAATACAGAGTATGATGAAATCGGCGTGTACATTCATCCCGACGGCAAAACCCTGTTTTTCAGTTCCGACGGACATAACACCATGGGAGAACATGATATTTTCATGACATACTGGGATGGCAGCAAATGGTCTGTTCCCCAAAATATGGGATATCCAATCAACACAACCAAGGAAGAAATTCACTTTGTTTTCAATACCAACCGCGACAAAGCATATGTCTCAAGTACACGCGAAGGCGGCAAGGGAAAATATGATATTTACGAAGTTGAATTCAATGATAATAAAATTGCTGATACTGATATTTCTGCACCTCCAATGGCCATACTTCGCGGAACTGTTGTTGATGCAGTAACCAGTGAACCAATTAAAACATCCATTGAAATTACCGACCAGACAAACAACAAAACCAAGATTATCACATCTGATGAAAACGGCAATTATTTTGTAACCCTTCCTGCTGATATTAAATATGAAGTAACAGTCAGGCAAAAAGGTTACAAACCACTTATTGTGAAGTTTAAATTACCAAAAGGTGAAAACGATACACCTACACTGATTAAACATTTGCTTCTGGATAAGGAGAAATGATGATTAGGTGACAAGGTGGCAAAAGATAAAATAAAAGAAGCGCAATAAATGCGCTTTTTTTATTTTATCTTAGAAATGTCATCCACCAAATTTTGATTAACTTTGATGAATAGTTAAACCTGAATACCATGAGAATTTATCTTTTCATACTTACCATGCTCATCGTTCTGAGTGCATTTTCACAAGAAAATAAGAAAAAAAAGCTTATTTACATGTTTGAAATGAAGCAGGAAATAGATGAAGGACTAAGACGGCAAACAAAAAAGGCATTTAAGGAAGCTGTTGAAATGAAAGCCGATCTAATTGTAATTCACATGAATACATATGGAGGAATGGTTGATGCCGCCGACAGTATCCGGACAACAATTTTGAATTGCCCCATTCCGGTTTATGTTTATATCGAAAACAACGCTGCATCAGCCGGCGCATTGATTTCACTAGCATGCGACAGTATTTATATGCGTAAGGGATCAAGTATCGGAGCTGCTTCGGTGGTAGATCAAAACGGAGAACTCGCCCCTGATAAATACCAGTCCTATATGAGAAAAAAAATGCGGGCCACAGCCGAATTTCATGGCAAGGACACCATTTATTCGCTGACAGACACTGTTATAAAATGGAGACGGGATCCATTGATAGCAGAGGGAATGGTTGATCCGGATATTTTTATTAAAGGAATAACCGATACCGGTAAAGTAATCACATTCTCGGTCGATGAAGCAATAAAATACGGGTATTGCGAAGGTATTGTGAACGACATAGAAGATGTCATGAAAAAAGCAAAATTTGAAGAATACGAAGTATACATTTATGAACCCACTGCTCTTGATTTGCTGATCGGTTTTCTCACAAACCCCTTTCTACAGGGAATTTTAATAATGCTGATAATTGGCGGAATTTATTTTGAACTTCAGTCACCCGGAATTGGTTTTCCGCTGGCTGTTGCAATAACTGCTGCTGTATTATATTTTGCACCATTATATGTTGAAGGACTGGCTGACAACTGGGAAATTCTGGTTTTCCTTGGAGGGATAATACTTATTGCACTTGAGATATTTGTCATTCCGGGCTTCGGTGTAGCCGGAATTTCGGGAATTATTCTGACCATAGCCGGTTTAACTTTGAGCATGGTTGAAAATGACGGGTTTAATTTCAGCGAATCTTCTCTCTACGCAGCTTTCAAATCGCTTATGGTAGTTTCAATCTCCATGTTCGCTTCCTTTTTCTTTTCAGTTTATTTTGGAAAGAGAATTCTTACAACCGGCCGTGGCAGTCAGTTTGTTTTAAGCACCACACAGGAAAAATCTGAAGGATATGTAGGTGTTGACGGAACCAGATCGCAACTTATCGGCAAAACCGGAGTAACCACAACCATGCTTCGTCCGGCCGGCAAAGTAATGGTAGACAACGAAATATACGATGCTAAATCAGAAGTGGGTTATATTGAAAAAGACCAACCGGTTAAAGTGATTAAATATGAAGCCGGTCAGATATATGTTGTACAGGTATGACCAGACAAACAAAAAAAGCCGTGATAATTATCACGGCTTTTTTTTTATAATAAACAAACAGCTTTACTATTTTTTATCCTTTTTAGCCGGGAACATTTTATCAATTCCAATAATTGAAACATAAAAAATTACCATAAAAATGAAAATTCCAAGCATGCCAACTCCTGTAACTTCTAAAGCTTTATTAAAGTTGGTGAGATCAATATTTAAAAACATAATATATCCTCCTGTATTTAAGCAAAGTATGGAACTAATGATAATATTAAACCGCCGGCGATTACCGAGCCAATCTGACCTGCCACGTTGGCACTCACCGCATGCATTAACAGGTAATTAGTGGGATCAGCTTTTTGTCCCATGCTGTGAATAACCCTGGCAGACATTGGAAATGCAGAGATACCTGCAGCACCAACCATTGGATTTATTTTCATATGCTTTGGAACAAACATATTAATTAGTTTAGCAAACAGCACACCACCTGCAGTATCAAAAACAAAAGCAACCAAACCCAATCCAATAATCATTAAAGTTGCTGGTTGTAAGAATCTGTCGCCTGTCATTGTTGAGGCAATTGTAATACCCAGAAGAATGGTAACTATACTGGCCAATTCATTTTGGGCAGCCAGTGAAAGTTTGTTCAAAACACCGGATTCCCTGATCAGGTTTCCAAACATCAGAAATCCGATCAGCGCTACTGATGACGGGGCTATTAGTCCGGCAAAAATCGTCACTATAATCGGGAAAAGTACCAATGTAGTTCTTGAAATCGTTTTAGCTTTACCAACCATGCGAATTTTTCTTTCACTTTTTGAAGTTAAGGCATTAATTACCGGTGGTTGAATAATTGGAACCAAAGCCATATAAGAGTATGCGGCTACAGAAATCGGTCCAAGTAAATCAGGCGCAAAACGGGTTGCAACAAAAATTGAAGTTGGTCCATCAGCAGCGCCAATTATACCAATTGAGGCTGATTCAAACAGGTCGAATCCCAATAATGTTGCCAATCCCATTGTAAAAAAGATTCCAAATTGTGCAGCTGCTCCAAATAAAAGCAGAAATGGATTTTTAAACAATGGAGAAAAGTCGATCATCGCTCCCACCGCAACAAATATCAGCAGCGGAAATATTTCAGTCATAATACCTGCATTAAAAAATACAGTCAGAGCTCCTTCTTCACCAATTGCCGATGAATACGGGATATTGGCAAGAATAGCGCCAAAACCGATAGGCAAAAGTAAATTGGGTTCATACTCTTTAGCAATGGCTAAATAAATCAATAACCCGCCAACCAGTATCATAACGCATTGTTGCCAGGTTATATCAGTAATTGCAGAAAATAAGCCACTATCCATTTTTTTTCTCCTTTATAGATTAAGTTATTTTATATGTTATTTTCTATTTATGATCTTCTTTTTTAAGATCTTCTATTTGTTCTTTTAAATCTTCAATCTCTTTTTTCTCTTTAATAATTATTGACAGCAATATTGAAAATAAAAGTGATGAAAGAATTACCACTAAAGATACCCAGGAATATTCTTTAAAAAAGTTTTCAATAGATTCTCCGGTTTCCTTATGAACATACTGTAATGCAGGAAGCAGCATTTTTACGCCAATAAAAAGCAAAATAAAACTGACTCCGGTTTTAAGATACCTGAACATTCCCATAATTCCCTTAAGGGCAAAAAATAGGGAAACAAGCCCCATTACAGCAAATACATTGGAAGTAATGGCAATGAAATTTTCCTCTTCAGCAGTTAAAATATTTACAGCCCCTTCCTTGATAACTCCAATAATAGCGGGGATAGAGTCAACTGCAAACAATACATCTGTAGAGCCTATGACAAGAAAAACAAGAAAAATAGTTGTAATAAAAAACTTGCCATCAATTCTTCTGAAAAAATGAGAAGCATGCATATCCGGGTCAACCCTGAAAAGCTTTCCGGCGGTTTTATATAGAAAGTTATTTTTAGGATCAACCTGGTCGTCTTCGCTTGTAAAGGCCATTTTATAAGCAGTCCACAGCAGTATTACTCCAAAAATGTATATTATCCAATGGAATCGCTGAACAAGCTCCATTCCAACCAAAATAAATAATATGCGGAGAACAATTGACAATAAAATACCAAGTTTCAGCAATTTAGGTTGATTTTTCTCATGTACGCCCATGAGCGAGAAAATCATGATAAAAACAAATAGATTGTCAATCGAAAGCGAATACTCCGTCAAATAACCCGAAATAAACTTCATGAAAAGAATATTGGGTGTAGACACATTGGTATCAGGGTTCTGCGGGTAGAAAAGAAGTATGGCCACCCCATATCCGATTGCAATCGCAACCCAAAGGGCAGTCCATCTTAAAGCTATACTAACGGTCATATTTCCTTTACGGCGACCGGTTACATACATGTCAATACAGAATACAATGAGATAGAGTACGACAAATGAAAGCCAAAATAATAAATGTGTATTCATAATAAAATTTACTCGCCAAGTTCTAATAAAACATCACCTTCCATCACTGAATCACCTGAATTCACGCATATTGCCAGAACTTTTCCTGCAACATCAGCATTGATGTTATTGTCCATTTTCATGGCATCAAGAACCAATACGCTGTCACCAATTTTTACCACATCACCAACTTTTACATTAATAGCGCGGATAATACCAGGCAGTGGAGATTTAATAGAACCTTTCAGCTTACCTTCAATTTTCTTTGGTTGCTCGGGTTCGACTTTCGCAGCTGGTGCAGCTTCAGCAGCTTTTGGAGCTTCTTTTGCAGGAGCAGCAACTGTAACAGGTGCCTGACCAGCTTCAGAATTGATTCTGATATTAATCACATCACCATTAACGCTTACTTTTGCATTTCCGTTTTCAATACTCAGAATTTCAACGTTATAATCTTCATTGTTAACACTAAAACTGTACTTTTTCATTTTAATTTTGCTATTATTGGTTATTATTAAAATCTCTTGTAATTTGAATATGGGTGGTATCCGGGTATTCTTTGCGGAACCTGTCGCATCATAAAGGGCTTTGAATTCCACTGACTAACCTGAATACCTGCAGGTCTGTTAAATAAAACCTGAGATTTTTCAAATTCCTCTTTTCCAAGGAAGATTGTCAGTGCCATGACTGCCATTTCCTCACTTGTAATTTTTCTTCCTGAATTTTCAAGATACATTGCAAGAGCTGCAAGGGCGATTTCTTCATTTTGACTGCAACCCGAATTAAGGTGTAGTGAAAGTGCACACGCAGCAATCTTTTCATTAATTCCATTCTGGTCTGATGACAGATGTAAAGCCAATGTTGCCATTGCCATTTTTTCTTTTGTATCCTTTACATTATCTTCCATGGTTACTTCTGATATTGCCTGTTCATGTTTTGAATTCATAAGTTACCCGAATTATAATGGAATATTTGAGTGTTTTTTAGGCGGATTCACGTCCTTTTTTGTAGCCAGTGACATCAGTGCTTTAATAATCCTGATTCTTGTGTTTTCAGGAATAATCACATCATCAATAAATCCAACGCTGGCGGCATTATATGGATTTGCAAATTTCACCCTGTATTCTTCTTCTTTTTCGGCAATGAATTTATTTAATTCAACGGGATCTTTAATTTGAGAAATCGCTTTTCCCTCCAAAACTTCAATGGCTCCTTTCGGTCCCATAACAGCTATTTCAGCCGATGGCCACGCATAATTAATATCACCCCTGAGTTGTTTGGAACTCATGACGTCATGCGCACCTCCGTATGATTTCCGCAGTGTTACGCATACTTTTGGCACGGTTGCTTCACCATATGCATAAAGGAGTTTTGCGCCATGCAGGATAATTCCTCCGTATTCCTGAGCAGTACCTGGAAGAAATCCGGGCACATCAACCAAAGTAACAAGGGGAATATTAAATGCATCACAGAACCTGACAAACCTTGCTGCCTTGCGGGATGCATTAATATCCAGAACACCAGCAAGAAAAGCCGGCTGGTTGGCAACTACGCCCACCGACATGCCATTAAATCTGGCAAATGCAGTAACAATATTTGGTGCAAAATCTTTGTGTACTTCAAGAAAATCCCTGTCATCAACAATCAACTCTATTACTTTCTTAATATCGTAGGGTTTATTGGGGTTATCCGGAATAATTTCATTGAGGGCTTTCTCTTTACGGTTAACCGGATCGGTGCATGCAACAAGTGGAGGATCTTCCATATTGTTTTGGGGAAGATAAGTAACCAGTTTTCTTATTAACTTAATTCCTTCTTGCTCATTATCAGATACAAAATGAGCAACTCCTGATTTGGTACTGTGTACTTTTGCACCACCAAGTTCTTCGGTAGTAACCGTTTCACCGGTAACGCTCTTCACAACTTTTGGTCCGGTTACAAACATATAACTGGTATCCTTAGACATGATATTAAAGTCGGTCAAAGCCGGAGAATAAACTGCTCCGCCGGCGCACGGACCAAATATTGCAGAAATTTGTGGAATGACACCTGACGCATTGATGTTTTGCTGGAAAATATCGGCATAACCGGCCAGACTCATTACACCTTCCTGGATACGGGCGCCGCCACTGTCGTTGATTCCGATAACCGGAGCACCCATTTTCATAGCCATTTCCATTACTTTGCAAATTTTCTTTGCAAACATTTCAGAGAGTGATCCTCCAAAAACTGTAAAATCCTGGGAAAACACATAAACAAGCCTGCCTTCAATCGTCCCAAACCCAGTTACTACACCATCTCCGGGATAACTTTCCTTTTCGAGTCCGAAATTATTACAGCGGTGACGAACAAACATATCAAATTCTTCAAAAGAACCTTCATCAAGCAATAATTCAAGGCGCTCTCTGGCAGTTAGTTTTCCTTTGCCGTGCTGTGATTCAATTCTTTTTTCTCCTCCGCCTAAACGAGCTTCAGCACGTAGTGCAACCAGTTGTTTGATTTTATCTTCGATGGGCATTTTATACTTTTATATTAATTCAGATTATTTTATTTCTTCTTGTTTTCACAGATTTCAGTTAGTACTCCAAACGTGGATTTGGGATGCAGAAAAGCAATATCCAAACCTTCGGCACCTTTTCTTGGGGTTGTATCAATAAGTTTGATTCCTTTTTCCTGTAAACCAGCAAGCTTGCTCTCAATATCATTTACAGCAAATGCAATGTGATGGATCCCCTCTCCTCTTTTTTCAAGAAACTTGCCAATGGGACCTTCAGGATCAGTAGATTCAAGCAATTCGATTTTAGTCTGGCCAACCATAAAAAAAGCAGTTTTAACTTTCTGGTCTTTAACCTCTTCGACTGCGTAACATTTCAAACCCAAAATACCCTCATAGTATTTTATCGCCTCGTCCAGATTTGTAACTGCAATTCCAATGTGTTCAATGTGAGTAGGTTTCATAACGAAATGAATTATTTTTTAGAGTAGCAAATGTATATAATATATATGTTCATCACAAAAAACAGACTATGATATTATTCATTGATTGCCTTGTTTAAAAACAGTATTTTTTAACACGTCATATAAATAACTGTATTCATGGAAATATTTTGCGTTTTAGTCAATAATATTTTAATAAATATAAGTAATAACTATCACAAAAAAAAAGGTTTTACGGATCATTTTCTCATTAAAGGAGATTTTGTTTTTGGCTTCTTTAATTCTTAAATATACTATGAGGTCTTGCAGAGGCAAGACCGTACATGCAGGGCACATTATTTTTTGACAGGAATTCAAAATCTCATTTTTTCCCTATTTGTTCATCTTACAAAACCATATTTTCGGGCTAATTATGTGTATTTTTTACTTTTTCGTTCATTTTTTAAAAATATTATGTATTTTTACCATGTTTTGTATAACTTAAATTCAACAATTGCAATGAAAAATCTTCTGAATGTACTGTTTATGGTTATTGTAGCCGGACTGTTAATTTCCGGATGCAAGCAAAAGGATGAAATAGCACCTAAAATATTTCTTATCGGTGACAATCCTTATATTCATACACTGAATGATGCGTACGCTGAACCGGGATATACCGCGGAAGACAATAAAGACGGTGATATCACATCCAGTGTAACTACAGAATTTGGATCATTTGACGAAGATAAAAGAGGAGAATACGAACTTGTTTACACCGTAACCGATGATGAAGGCAACAGTGCATCTGTTTCCAGAACGGTAAATGTAAAAAATACCATTGAAACTTATTGCCTTGCTTATGGCGTAAGTAAATATTTCGGAGCTAGTCTTGATACCACATACAACACAACTCCAAAACCTTCAAATACAGAAAACCACTTCCTTAAATTTTCTAATTTTTGCGCATTAAACTTAGGAATAAATGCTGAAATTCAACCTGATGACGTAGATGATTCACCATCTACCGTAACAAAGAAAATTATTGTTTTAAGCCAGGATGTTTTCAGAGATACCGATGGATACTGGTACCGTGTTGTTGGCAGAAAAACCACTGAAGGCGAACATCTTTCAGAACTTGTTATTTCAGGCTCTGATATTACAATGAACATCAAATTTAGTATGAGTAAATCAACTTTAGCTGACGTAGTACTGGTTGAAGATGTTACCTGGGCACCTGCTGTCAATTATGAGGAAATTTACGTAAAACAATAAAACAACATTACTTTATATTAAAGAGCTGTTTTCCCAAGCAGCTCTTTTTCTTTTTATATCTGAATGAAGTATTATTTTCCGCATATTAAAGCATTTTTTTACAGATTTCTTATTCTGTTGGCATTATTTGAATTGTCAAGAATTTTCTTTTTCATTCTTAATTACAACTATTTTTCAGATATCTCTTTTTTTGAAAGTATAAAGGTTCTATATTTCGGACTTCAATATGATGTTTATGTAATACTGGCTTTCAACTTCCCTTTTATCTTTATGAGTCTGATGCCCGGAAATTTCAAAAACCGTAAGTCATATCAGTTGTCTTTAAAAATTCTTTACACTGTCATAAATTCATTACTTATCCTTGTAAATTTCATTGATTCAGAGTATTTCAGATTTAATTTCAAAAGATCCACATCTGACATTTTGGACTTTCTGAATGCTGGCGGAGGAGAAACCGGAAACCTGCTCCCTGAATTTCTTAAAGGCTTTTGGTATATTTTGCTTATCTGGATTGGATTAATTGTTGCAACCTGGTACCTATATCCAAAACTTAAAGCTATTCCTGAAGAACCTAATAAATCTTCGTTAAAAAGAAGACTTTCCCTTTCAGGAATGCAGACATTAATAATGTTGGGGGTTTTTGCCGTTTTGATAACCATTTCAAGGGGGCTTAGAGTGCAACCGCTGAACATTTTGAGCTCAGCAAAATATGTTGAGGTTAAATATATTCCGCTTGTTCTCAACACTCCTTTTACGATAATCCGGACCATCAACAAAGCCGATCTTGAGCGGGTTAAGTACTTCAACAATGGTGAAGAATACAAATATTTTAACCCCTTGACAGAATACAACAACACAGGAGAATTTAAATACCATAATGTAGTAATTATTATTCTTGAAAGTTTCTCTCAGGAATATGTCAGTTATATCACTAAAAGTAAAGGATACACTCCTTTTCTTGACTCGTTGTTATCCAAATCACTGGTTTTCACCAATGGATTTGCCAATGGAAAAAGATCCATTGAAGCTTTACCTGCAATTTTTTCAGGGATACCTTCCCTCATGAGCAATTCCTATGTATCCTCTCAATTCTCGGTAAACAAGATCAGCAGTCTGGCTTCTGTTTTAAAAGAAAAAGGTTACCACACATCCTTTTTTCACGGAGGCAAAAACGGAACAATGGGTTTTGATGATTTCGTTAAAATTGCAGGATTTGAAGAATATTACGGTTCAAATGAATATCCTGAAAAAGACAGGGATTTTGATGGCAATTGGGGTATTTTTGATGAAGAATATCTTCAATATTTTTGCGATAAACTCAGCAGTTTCAAACAGCCTTTTTTCAGTTCGGTTTTTACTTTATCCTCGCACCATCCCTATACTGTCCCCGATCGCTATGAAGATAAATTTAAGGAAGGCCCTGTAAATATTACCAGAGTAATAGAATATTCAGATTTTGCTCTTGAAAAGTTTTTTGAAAAAGCATCGAAAACAGACTGGTTTAAAAACACCTTGTTTGTTTTAGTGGCCGATCATACTGGTCAGGCAATCAAACCCGAATATTATAAGCAAATGGGAAATTTCAGGATTCCAATAGCGTTTTTCCATCCTGCCGACTCCCTGCTCAAAGGAAAAAGAACCGAAATTGCACAACAATGTGATATTGCCCCCTCAGTTCTTGATTACCTCAATTATAATGGCAGGTTTCTTTGTTTTGGAAATTCCGTTTTTAATGCAAAAAGTCCAAAGTTTGCACTGCAATATATTAATGAGTACTACCAAATGCAGAAAGATGGTTACATGATTACCTTCGACGGGGAAAACTGCCTTGCTTTATGGGGCATTGATGATTATAATCTGGATAATAATCTGATGAACGAAAAAACTGCCATCAAAGACAAAATGGAAACATTCCTTAAAGCTGTTATTCAGGTTTATAACACCAGGATGCTTGACAACAAAATGGTTCCCGATTCCAAATGAAAAAAGTTGTTTTCATAATCAATCCTGTTTCAGGGAGAAAAAAAACTGATTTGCAAAAACTAATCAGCAGTTTATCTCCCGAAGGTTATGAAATTTCAATTAAAACCACTGAATACTGCAATCATGCAAAAAAAATTACCGAAGATTCTGTAAAAAACGGAGCAGAAATCGTTGTGGCTGTTGGCGGCGACGGAACAGTCAATGAAGTGGCTTCTGCCCTGTCTGGAACCAGTATTGAAATGGGAATAATCCCAACAGGATCGGGAAACGGACTTGCCAGATTTCTGAAAATACCAACAAATCCAATAGACGCAATTAAATTGGTTTATAGCGGAAAAACCATTAAAGCAGATACCATCAGTATTAATGACAGAATTTCAGTTAATATGTCGGGAACCGGATTTGATGCGCATATTGCAAATCTTTTTTCCAAATCAAAAAAAAGAGGTTTTTTTTCATACCTGAGAATTATAATATCTGAGTTTTTTTCTTACAAATCAGCAAATTACACTATTGAAACTGAGAACAATGAACTCTCCACAAAAGCATTTCTGCTGAGTTTTGCCAACTCAAATCAATGGGGAAACAAAGCACTGATCTCTCCTGAATCTTCATTAAATGACGGAGTAATGGAATTGGTAATTCTTAAACCATTTTTACTGATTCATATTCCGGTACTTGTTTACAGACTTTTTAACGGCACCATTCATGAATCAAAACATATCCATTATATAAAAGGTACGCAATTTATTATCAGAAATCAGCGAAAAATGGAATTTCATGCCGACGGCGAACCCTTTGTCGTGGATGGAGATATTAAAATTAGTTTAAACCCAGCTGCATTGAATTTGATTGTTGCTTAATAGAGAAAGCATCCTCATTCAGAATCAAAAATTATACTTCCTGTAAATGAAATCAAAATCCCTTTTGATCATTTCTTCTGATAATCCAAACTCCTCCGGAGAATATTTATGCTCCGATGCAAATGATTTCTGTCTGGCTTCCTGCTCTTTTATTTTGTCAAGGAATTGCTCATCACAATCCATTCCCGTAAAACCAATAATTTCCTTCATGGTTTCCCCAAAATTCATTTTTAAACGGTTATAAGTGATTACCAGAATGGAATCCTCTTTATTTTTAATAATTTCTTCAAAGGATTTGTAAAAGAATTGTGATGCCTGATAAACAATTCCAAAATACGCAAGCTGTTTTTCTTTTTTTAGTCCGGAAAAGCCATTCAGCTGATTTTGTATGCTCCGCTCGAGCGACATAGCCGAAGGAATTGTTTCCATGGGGTCGCGGACCATAAAAATAAATTTTGCATCGGGATTGCTTTTTTTGATCTCCTCTAAATTGAAAATAAAAGAAAAAGATTTTGAAATGAGCCGCCGGTTGTCATTCAGCATGTGTTTCCGGTATAAAACGTTTAAAAACCTGATATTTTTTTCATTTCCGGCAATTTTCTTCAGTTCCTGCTCAATGTTTCTTGTTGGATTTTTTTTCCATGCTGAAACAAAAAGCCAGTAAAACAATCCGTCGAAATACCTGAAAAACACGGCTGCATCATCGGTTTCTTCAAACATAAAACCGGTTTTATGAATCGCAGGATCATAAAGTTTCTTCTTAGTGAGTGAAGGAAACATTTTAAAGAGAGGAGAAATAAGGTTTCTTGCAAATATAGACGGGATCAATAATTCCCATAGTTTTATTCCCCTGAAAGAGGAATTGTTTTCAGCAATAAACCTATGTAAAAAGGTAGTCCCGCTGCGGGGATGTCCCATGATAAAAACCGGATTTTTCAGCTTTTGTTTTTTAGAATCTGAAAAGAAAATCCTGTCAAAAAAACAGGAGATTTCAATGAAAGTCCTGAAAAAAAGTCTGAATAACAAAAAAAATATAAACTTAGGTTTGAAGCCAAAAGTGCGGAAATAAACATTCAGAAATTCGAAATTTCGTTTCATTATCAGGACCATTCAACCGCCAGGGCAACCATGGTAAACCCTGCTGCCACGGTGGTCATAATTATTTTGTTTCCCTTTTTCACATTTCCCTCTTTAACCAGGAAGTCCATGGTCATGGGAATGGTGATGTTCACGGTGTTTCCGTAGAGGTTATGGGTAACCGGAGCTTTTTTCATGCTCACACCCAAATCATTTACCAGCTCGGTAATGATCTTTTTTCCGGCCTGATGTGATACAAAGTAATCCACATCTTCAATTTTCCATCCCAGGTCAGAAGTTATTTCACGAATTAAAGCGGGCACATGTTTTCTTCCTAACTCAAACAATTCACGATTTTGTGATCTAAACTTTCCAAAAACGGGTGTTTGGCATATTTCATAGTTCTGGGGTAAGGAAACATTTCGGGCGGTGAGCAGTTTTGCCCCGCCGTTTTGAAAAGGTTTCCTCTGTAAAAACCATGCAGCACCACCACTGCCAAGGGTCAGTCCGGCTGCCTTAGTAGCCAGTTCATCAAAAGATTGTATATCGTAATCAATGGCAACCTCAGGAAAATCGACGGCACAAATGAGTGCGGTGTTAATTGTCGGATCATTCTGCATCAAAGTTGCGGCAACATAGGTAGATTGAAGAAAGCCAGAGCAGGCAGAGGTTACATCAAAGGCATGGACTTTCTGGACACCCAGTTTTGCTGCAACTTCCATAGCAGTTGCAGGTTCAAAATATTCACGAAAAATGCCCCCATAAACAACCAGATCAATATCCTGAGGAAAAATATTGTGTTTTTTCATCAGGGAAAGAGCCGGGTCAATGCAATAATCGAGTGGTTTTTTGTTTTCGGCAGTCCCGAAATAGCGGGTATTTGAATCGCAATATCTGAAAATCATTTTAATACCCTGCAGTATATTTTTCAGTTCCCTTTTATCGCCGGTGTAATTTTTCTTTACAAGTTCAAAAATGTCGTCATTAGACATTTTCCGCTCAGCTGTTCTGATTTCGGGAGATGAAATATATATATCCTGCTTAAACATTTCTTATCTTTTTTCGGGTGGTAAATATAGGGATAATTATTGATTATTTGGGTTTAGGATTTGTGTTTTACACATGAACCCATAACAATGAAGGTATACTAATTAGTCCATTGAGACAGAATATAGTTGTCCCTGTTAAGCATACTAATATAATCAAAAAAGAGGATCAAAAGTAAATAAGACAGCCATGAAATAAGATGTCTAATTAATGCGGATTTAAGCGTGAGAAAGGATTAATGAATTTAATCATTTTCAAAAAAATCAAACAAAAACCTATTATCATATTTTATTTCATATTCTTCTAACATACTGATATATTCTGATTTAAAAGTTTTTGTCTTATGATGTTCTTCTTGATTCAGAATATAATTATAACCATTTTTAACATGCGATTTACTATATGAAAAAGCTCCATATCCGTTTTGCCAATGAAAATTTTCGTTTAACCGGAAATTACTGTTAATAAAAATTGAGCTGCTTTTCTTTATTTCTTCTACTACTTCTGAAATACATGTTGTATGATGTAATCCGAAAAAGACATGGATATGGTCTCTGCAACCTCCTACGATAATTGATTTTTGTTTTTTTTCTGTTAGTATTCCGCTTATATATCTGAATACATCATTTTTTATTGGTTCTTCGAGCTGGCACTTGCGGTTTTTTACTGCAAAAACCAATTGAATAAACAATTGCGTATATACTCCTGGTTTCATAATGTTATATTTACATAATTTTATGCAATTATAAATAGAAAAATTTATTTCTAAAAATATTTTTTCATTTTTTTATAAAATATTAATAATACAATAGGGAATGACTAAATAATTCATGCCCTACAGGCATGTTTGAAAAAAACATAATTGTTTTTTTCTACCGTAATTCTTGCCCTACAGGCAAATTCATTCTGCTATATAGAAAAATATAGTTTTTCATATTTAACATGAAAATTCATTGCCTGATTGAAAATATTTCATTGCTTTTTTACAACGTAATTTTTGCCATACAGGCAAATTCATTGTTTTTCTACCCAAATTATTGCCCAACAAGCAAATTCATTGTCGATATGACAAATTTATTGCCTGGTTGAAAATTATTCATTTTAACCCGCAGGTAAATATTAATCCACCGTCACCAAAAGGCTGTAGGCCTTAAATTACGGTAGACCGCAGGCCGACCGGGAACATCAAGGCTGTAGGCCTTGAATTATAGTATTTTTTTCAGATAAACAATATGGTTTTCGAAATCGGCGGTAAAAAACAATACAAGAAAACAAATCAGGGAAACAAATGATTCTTGGATTGTTTCTGACGGAATAGAAATCGGGCATGACCCGAAAATCCAAGTTTGGGTTTTTGTATTGATAATATTCATATAACCCCGGCCTGAAGGCCGGGGTTATATGCCTACTTCACAATCTTCCGAATTGCATCAATCACCGTTCCATCAACCCATTTAACAATGGCCACAATTTCGTCGGTGGTTTTGGGTTTTTGGGGTTTGCCACAGATGGCTTCGCCTTCGGCTTTCAGTTGCTGTATGGTTTTGATGGGCAGTTTGCTGCCTTTCATTTTTTTGATGAGGTCTTTGCGCAGCGGATTGATGGCAATACCTCTTTCGGTAACAATGACATCAATGAGTTCGCCCGGCCCGCATAGTGTGAACACATCATCCACAATGATGGGAATTCTGTCTCTGAATAAAGGAATTGGAAGAATGGTGCATTTTGAGAAAATACAGTTCTGCCAGCCGCCGATACCATGCAGCAAATAACCATCTGAATGTGAAACCACATTGGCATTGAAATTAACATCTACCTCAGTGGCACCAAGTATGACCACATCAACCATGGATGCAAAATTACCTTTTCCATGATAGTTGTAGCTGGTAAACGGAGAAGTGTTCAGATGCCCGGGGTTTTCACGCATGGAGCGCACGCCCTCAAGGTCGAAGGTCTGGCCGTCCAGAATGTAATCAACATAACCGTCTTCGAGCATTTTTACCGGATATTTGTTACTGCCGGCGCGAATGAAACGGGCTTTTATTTTTCTTTCGCGCAGAATATTTTCAAAGAAATTACCGATTGAAAGGGCTGTTCCGCCTGCTCCCGCCTGATATGAAAAGCCATCCTGAATTATTCCGGCTTCATCACAGAACATGGCTGTCATTTCGGCTATCAGCAGCCGGTCCGGACTCTTGGTAATTTCGGTAGTACCGGAAACAATTTTTTCGGGAATACCCACTTTGTCAACTTTTACCACGTAATCAACATAGTTACCCTGAATTTGCCATGGTACGCATGGGAACGGAATCAGATTGTCGGTAACCACAATAACTTTTTCGGCATATTGCGAATCGGCCAGGGCAAAACCCAATAGTCCGCATGCTGCAGGACCACGATCGCCGGTGGCATTGCCAAACGGGTCGGCAGTTGGGGCGGCAATGACTGCAATATCAATTTGCACTTCGCCATCCTGAACAGACTGATAACGGCCACCGTGAGAACGAAGAACACCAACACCCTTCATTTTGCCTTCGGATGTAAAACGTCCAAGTGGTCCGTTCATACTCCCCTCAATTCGGTTGATGGTACCATCTTCAAGATAGGGAATCAGATGGGCATGGCATGAAAAGGAAGCAGAAGGAAACCAAACCAGATTTTTAATTCCCATTTCGTGGGCAATATCAAAAATCAGATTTCCGATGATGTCGCCATCCCTGAAATGGTGATGGGTTGAAATGGTCATTCCGTCTTTTAACCCGGCTTTGATCAGAGCTTCTTTCAGACTGGAAACCAATTTGTTTCCGTCGGCGGGATAATCGGCGCATGAAACAAGTTTCGGAGCAAATCGTCTTCCTGTGGGGCGGTATTTTCCGACACCCTGATATGGTATCACCGGCTTTCCGTTCACTTCAACGGGAATCATTCGGCCGGCTGCATTTTTTACTTCTTTACTTTTTTTCATCTTCAGTCCTCCAGTTTTTTGAAATTAGTCCTAAATTAATTGCCAGATCAATGGTTTTCTGAGCTCTTTTCACAACAGGTGGGTCAATCATTTTGGTTCCCAAAGAAACAACACCCAGCCCCTGCTCTTCGGCAACAATAAACGCATTGACAATTTTTTTGGCTTTGTCTATTTCGTCTGCTTCGGGAGCAAAGTTTTCGTGGATAACCCTGATCTGTCTCGGGTGGATGCAACCCATACCTTCGAAGCCCAGTGATTTGGACATTTTCACGTTGGCGGCAAGGCCTTCCATATCTCCAACATCTGAAAATACGGAGTCGATGGGCTGAATTCCGGCTGCTTTGCATGCATTGACCAGACGGGCTCGGGCAAAGAAAGATTCAGTAGCTTCTTTGGTTCTTTTCACACCCAAATCGGCAGTAAAATCTTCCAATCCGATGGCCATAGAAACCACGTTTTTGGATACAGTGGCAATTTCATAAGCTTTTTCAACGCCCATAGCACTTTCAATGATTGGCATATAAAATACCGGATCTTTAATTTTATGGACTTTTTTGATTTTTTCAATTTCAACATCCAGCTTTTTAATGTAGGCAGGATCTTCGCATTTGGGAACCAGTAAAAGGTGAACGTTATGCGGAATCAGAAATTTCAGGTCATCAATACCGCGCTGACCCTGATTGATGCGAACCATTCTTTCGGCACCATAGAAATCAACCTGACGAAGGGCATTGCGGACAAGGTAGCGTGCTTCATCTTTTTTAGCCGGAGCAACAGCATCCTCAAGATCGAGAATGATGCCGTTTGGTTGATGAATGCCGGCACTCAGCATGAGGTTCGGAGTATTTCCCGGAAGATAGAGTCGCGAAAAACGGAATCTTTCGGCAGAAGATTTATATTTGTTCTGCTTCAGCATGTCGGGCCAGTATTCCTTATCGGTTTTTACCACCTGATGAACAGCATATTCAATACGGGCAGCAATTACAAAAGGCAAAGCACCTTTATCATCCACTTTGATTTTTGCATTTTTTATTCCAAAAAAAGAAAGAATCTCTTTTGTTTGCTTCAGAATATCATCTCCATATAAAGTCTTAACTTTACTGAGGAGCTCAATCTGGAGTCCGCCTGTTTTGGTGATTTCCAGGGTAATATGGCAATCGGACCTGACCTTGGGTCCTTCGCTGCCTGAAGTAGCAATCGTTTTTGTCATTATCCTTGAATATTTAATTTCTTTATTTCACAAATATATTTATTTGTAATCATCCGTAAAATTAGAATTAATAAATTTATTCTTGTTATTTTAGCGAATGTTTTACATTGGTTCTTTTCAACCTGTATTACTTATTTAATTAACTGGTTTATTGAGATTTAATTCATTATTTGTAAATCATTAACATTAACAAAACATTGAATTGGCACAGTTTTTTCAATAAAACAATTAACAGAAACTAAAAGACATGAGAACTATCTACACTTTATTACTGACTGCAATTAGTCTGGGCGTTTTTTCACAATCCATGATTGCTTTTGAAGAAACAAGACCTGAATCATATCTGGTAAAATATGAAGCAGGAGACGGAATGACACCGGGAAACAGGATTATTAAACGATATGCCGACGGAAAGGGCGTTTCAGTTTATACTGTCAGATATACTTTTTCATACAAGCAAAAGCTGCAAATAGTAACCAAACCCGGAAAAGTTGAGTTTTTGGCCACACTTGAAGATGTTAATTACTCTGGAGACATTGTATATAAAGGATTTCAGATATCGGGATATCTCCTTCCCCGCACCGTAAGTTATAAAATGAATTGGATGACTACCAGTCTGATCCCCATTAAATCATTCGATTTTAACAATGTTGAGATTGCAGGCACGCCCATAACCTTTCTTAATTACATTGAGAATGATACCACCGGCGCCACCAATTACAAGATGGAAATAGTCAACAAGGTTTTCAAATACAGCGATGCCGATGCAAAAGCATTCGAGGACTATCTGCAGATGATTGATGAGTACCAGGCTTCAGATGTAAAGATGCAGAAAGCATTTCTGGATATTGAAAAAATCAACCCCAACGACCTTGACAGGATTCACGAATACAAATCTGTCATTGACAATATTGAAATCATGATTAATGATCTGAATGCCTGGAATTTTCCTGCAGGATTGAATCTGACAGCCGGAGATCCGATTAATTTTATGAACAAGTTTAGTGATCTGAAACAGATTCACAATCAGGCAAAAACAGATGTTTATTATACTTTGAACAACTTGCACCAGATTTATTACAACCGCGGACTTGAGATGCTGGTAAACGGCAAAACCGGCGAGGCCGAAGCGCTGTTCAACAAATCGATCAATGCCAATATGATATTTGCTCCGGCACACTATCAGCTTGCAAAAATCTATTACAATCAGGGAAAATTTGCCGACGCCACCGACCGTGTACGGGATATTTTGAACAAACTCAGTCCCGACCCATCAACCCGTCAGTTGGCAGTTGAGCTGGCCTATACCATTTATGATGATATGATTAAATATGCGCTTGAACTGTCAAACGGTAAAAAATATAACGAAGCGGTTGATGTTTTAAACAAAGCGAAAAATGTTTGCGAAAGTACAACCGGACTGGTTTGCAACGAAAAACTGAAAAATGGTTATTCCACTGTGCTAAATGCGCAATATGATGATTATCTGAAAACTGCAACCGATTTTATCAGTGCCGGTAATTTTGAGAAAGCCAAAGAGACCATAAAAAACACCAAATTTTTTGTAAAAAGCAATTCAGCTTATATTACTCAAATTGAACCTCTTAATCAGGTTGAAACAAACCTGTACAACATGTTGATATATTACGGCAACAATTCATCAAAAGCAAAAAAATATACCGAAGCACTGGGATACTATGACCAGGCAGGCGAAATTTGCTCATCAAATCCGGCTATCCCCTGTACCGAGGAGCTTAACCAAAATATTTTCAGCACCAAAACGAACATCTATCTTGATATGCTTAAGGAAGCCAGAGCAAAAATGGCCGATCCGGTGCAGGCAGAATATTTGTTTTTTCAGGCAAAAAACTATCAGGAAATGAACAAGCTGGCTGTTAGTGACCAGGCAGCAAAACTTATTCTAGACATCAAACAAAAACAATATGATGATTTTTTCAAAGCCGGTTTTAACCTGTTGGAACAGAAAAACTATGACGAAGCGCTGAAAAACTTTGAAAAAGCCAGTGTCATTGAGCTTTCCTATGAAATAAAAACAAACAGTAAGCTAAAACCAAATCTCACAAAAGCTGCAAAGAATATCTGCATTAAAAATATTGAATCGGGAACAGCTAAAGTTCAGGTTAATGATCTGAAAGCTGCCCGTGAATATTATACGCTGGTTAAAAACATGATTACACAATACGAAATGCAGGCCGATCTTGAGCTTGAAAAAATGGCAACTGATCTGAAAAACAAAATATTCTCACAGGAATGTCGCAATAAACAGGCCGAATATGATAAAAAGGTAGCAGATGCCATTGCTCAAATCAAAGAATCAAGTTATATTATTGCTGAAAACTATTTGAATGAAGCTCTTGATTTTGCTGCAAAAAACAGCGAGTGTGAGATTTCGACCAAGGATGCCGAAAATAAAAGATCTGAAATTCTTCCCGGTTCTGTTTACCAGAAACTTGGTCAGAAAGTGGATAAACACCTGGAATATGACCAATTTAAAGAGGCAATCGAGGCTTATCAGGAATTTGAAAGGCATTATTACACCAATAACGTTGCAGTTCTTGGAATAAAACATATGGGTTTTCATGAGTTTTTCAAACAGACAAGCGCACCAATGATCAACTATGCCGCAAACTATTATCTTGACAAAAATGATTACAAGAATAGTCTTGATTATATGAAAGAGCTTGAAAGAAAAACCTATAACAAGAAAAACACCAAAAACAGTCAAACAACTCTCGGAACCCGTCTGGCCATCGAAGATTTCAAGAAAAATGCCGGAGCAAATCCAAAACAGTTGGTAGTGAACTACACCAATGGTTCAAAATACTTTTCATACTTAAGCAAAGCTTATCTGAAACAATGGAAAAAGCTGCAGTAACCACCCTTCCCGATAACACCATTGAGCGGTTTTTCAAGTACCGCAGACTGTTGCTGAAGTATTTATATCTTGAGCAGCCGCATATTTTTTCTCATGATCTGGCCAGGGTTTTAAATATCAGTCCGGTTTTAGTAAGAAGAGACCTGATGCTCATTGGTTGTCATGGAAACAACAGAAAAGGGTATCCGGTAAATGAGCTGATTGAAGTTATAAACAGCCGACTGAGTGCCGAATCAAAGAAAAATGCAGTGCTCATCGGAATTGACGGATTGGGCGCCGCAGCCACAGAGTATTTTTTAAGTGAAGAGTCGAGCCTCAGCATTGTCGCAACTTTTGATTATATTCCAAAAAAAGAAAACAATGCATTTACGGATATTCCCTGCTACGGCATCATGCAGCTCGGTGAAATCATTAAAACACATGATGTTTCCATAGCTGTTCTTGCCGTTTCAACTGAAGATATCGAAAGTGTTGTGAGGATATTGATTGATTCCGGAATAAAAGGAATTCTCAATTTCACTCCGTATAAACTTGACCTGCCAAAAGACATTTATCTTGAGGAGTTTGATCCTGTTTCGAAGCTGGAAAAGGTTAGTTATTTTGTGAGGTGATAAATACCAAAGGATTCACAAAATTAATTTCATTCGTAATTCGAAATTCGGTGTTCATTATTCGTAATTCGTTTATTTATTCACAAACAACACCTTTCTGGAAGTTTTAATTTTCTCTGACAGACAAGTAATTATATAAGTGCCACTGTCAACCTTTTTTCCTTTTTGATCTGTTCCATCCCATTCATAGCAATACTTTCCCTCATGGGTTAATCTGATATCAAGTAACCTGATGTATTGACCACTTGTATTCATTACTTTCACAACCGGATGATTTTTTTCATCGGTCCTGATTTCAATGTTAATCTTATCTGTAAAAGGATTTGGATAACCGGAAATACTAAAAACATCAGTTTCTTTCACATCTTTAACACCAAGCCAAATATGCTTTTCATCGCGTTTGTAGAAGATATTATAACCATCTCCATTGTCTTCCATCCAGATGTAATCAATACAATCAAAGCTGAATCGTTTATAAGCAATTGAAGGATTAATGGGATTTGAGTCAATTGTATCAAGTTCATATCTTAATCCCAAATCAGTCCCATAAGAAAAAACATGGTATAACACTCCGGATTTAAGCATAATGAAACTGTAACCAATACAAGGTATCAAATCATCCACACAAATTACATCTACATTTTCATAGGCCATTGTTTCAAAAAAAATTTCATCATAATATGTAAGTATTTCTCCCTCAACAATTTGAGACGATGAATTAAGATATAAAACCCTTAAAGATTCGTCTCCATAACCTCCTGCAACAGAATTATAAGTAATACCCGGCATGCTGCCTTTATCCTCAATTAATGTATCAAGAAATGAAAACGCATTGTCAGTTCTGAAAAAATGCAGTGAATCACCATCAAACTGAATAGCAAAATACAGGTTATCATCATAATAATCCAAGTGATTTGCAATTGCAATATCAATTATTTCGGACTTGGTTGTAACGGTAATCGGATCAGAAAGAGTTCCGTTTAAAACGTTTCTGTAAATTAAGGATTCTGTCATATCTTCATTTTCCTGAATCCATAAAATATTCAGATTTCCGGATGAATCCACATCAGCAACAGGTAATCTACTCACTAATAACGAATTGCTTAACTCAACAGGTGTACCCCAATCAATAAAGTTTTCAGAATTGATGTACATTATTCTGGTTAAAGAATCATTCGATTCATACACTAAATGTTTTGTTCCTTCTTCTGATATTGAAATTGTCGGGTTAAATCCGCTACAAATCATCAATTCACTGCTCCAATCACCCGTTTCTATGTTCAACCAAACCCCTTTAATAACGTTTTCCAGATTAAAGGTATCAACAAATACTACAAAAATTTTTTCAGCCGAATCTCTTACAATTTTTCTTTGGTTATGATTTGCTGTGGCATCGGGACTGTAGCTTGTTCCGATTAGTGTTTGGGAATTTCCAGTAATGGAAATGAAAAATATCCAAATAAAAAATATTCTTAAAATCATGATATAGCTGCTTAGAATTATTCAATATCAATATTACAAAAAAAAATCTAAAATCAATCTATTTTCTTAAAAAATAATCACTTACAATACAAAAATTAAATCAGTGAGACTATAATTTCAGGAACGATAGTGAACTGAAATTATTTAGTCGAACTGATCCCGAGGGAAGCCGAGGGATCTCTAAGGTTTTATTGGCTTCGCCGAACGCTTTCGCATTAAGCTGCGCCACCGCTAAAGCTAATGCGGCACGCGGTTCAGCGTTTGCGAAGCTCGTAAACTCGATTCCTCGTCCCTTTGGGCGGAAATATAATAAATCCTAAGTTGATACCCCGTTTGCTTGCAACGGGGCAGTTCTTTTCAGAAAATAATTCACACAGCAAAAAATTATATCTTTGGACAACAATAATGTTAGATTTATGCCAATAACACCGTTACATTTCGGACCAAGCGCACTAATTTCCTTACCCCTAAACAGGTATATCGACATTCCCATTTTCATATTGGCCAATGTAATCGTAGATATTGAACCGTTAATGGTAATGGTATTCAATTTAAATTATCCGCTGCATGGCTATGCCCATACTTTTCTGTCGGGAATTATTATCGGGACAATATTTGGAGCTTTAGGTTATTACGCCTTCAAACCCATAAATTGGGGTATGAAACTGATTGCTTTAGATTACACAAAAAACCTACGAAAAGCAGTTATTTCAGGTGTTTTGGGAATTTGGCTGCATGTTCTTATTGATTCATTTTTATACAAGGATATTAATCCATTTTTTCCTGTAAACGAAAATCCGTTTTATCATTTAATTAACCCGGAGATAATTTATAAAGCTTGCTTGATTTCGTTTTTACCTGTTATAATTATTTATTTAATAAAAGTCATCAGGACCAATAAACGCGCATAAAAGCAACTCAATCTGCCAACCGATTGGTCACAAAGCAAATATCCAATATCGCGAAGCAAATATCCAATCTCGCCAAAGACAAATATCCAATCCCGCAAATATCCAGAATCGCCGAAGGCAAATATCCATAAAAATACTAATTTTGTCTTCCATTGAAAACAATAAACATCCATATCAAAGGTCTTGTGCAGGGCGTTGGTTTCAGGCCGTTCATTTACCGCATTGCCGCACGCAATGGAATAACCGGCTGGGTTGACAATCGCAACGACGGGGTTTACATATGCGCTCAGGGCGATGTCGAAAAAATTGAGGCCTTTGTTCAATCCATCAAAAAAGAAGCACCATTGGCTTCAAAAATTGTTTCAATGAACATTTCAGATGTCGATGCAGAAAACTTCACGGAATTCACCATCGTTAAAAGCAAAAACACCTCCGATGCCATCACGGATGTTAGTCCGGACATAGCCGTATGCCCCGACTGCCTTGCCGACATGAAAGTCCAGAAGAACCGCATCAACTACCCATTCATCAACTGCACCAACTGCGGTCCGAGGTTCACCATCATCAAAGACCTCCCCTACGACCGCGAAAAAACCACCATGCTGCCCTTTGTGATGTGCGATGATTGCCGAAAAGAATACACCGACATTCTGGATCGTCGCTTTCATGCACAACCTGTTGCTTGCGAGGTGTGCGGACCATCTTATATTCTTCATGACAACAAGTCTGAAATTACTGATTTCAAATCCATTTTAAATCACACTGCAAATCTTTTTAACGAAGGGAAAATTGTTGCAATCAAAGGTATTGGTGGATATTTTATTGCCTGTGATGCATCAAATGAGCATGCTGTTAACCGGCTTAGAAAAAATAAAATCAGGGAAAGCAAACCCTTTGCTGTGATGTTCAGAAATATTGAAAAAGTAAAGGAATATACCTTTGTTTCACAAACTGAACAGGAACAAATCAGCTCGTGGCAAAGACCCATTATCCTTCTCAAAAAGAAAAAAGATTTTGCCCAATCTGTTTGTTTGGGATTTAACACCATTGGTTGCATGTTGCCCTATATGCCTGTGCATTATCTTTTATTTGAAAAACTCAGGACTGATGCCATTGTTCTTACCAGCGGAAACATCTCAGATGAACCCATTGTGATTGATGATAAAACCGCCCGTGAAAAGCTTGGAAAAATATGCGATGCGGTGCTTTCCTATAACCGCGAAATATATAACCGGACTGACGATTCAGTGGTATTCGCAGTAAACGATAAACCCAGACTGATAAGGCGTTCCAGAGGATTTGTACCCGGTCCGTTTACCTTTAACTTCAGTGTTGACGGAATCATTGCCACCGGAGCCGAACTGGTGAATTGTTTTTGCGTGGGAAAAGACCATCAGGCGATCATGAGCCAGCATATCGGAGATTTAAAAAACATGGAAACACTGGAGTTTTTTTCCGAATCACTTGAGCGGTTTAAAAAGCTCTTCAGGGTTGAGCCAAAGGTTATGGTTTGCGATCTGCATCCCGATTATCTGTCAACGAGGTATGCAAAGGAAACCGGACTAAAAATCATTGAGGTACAGCACCACCATGCACACATTGCTTCGTGCATGGCAGAACATGGACTTGATGAAAAAGTAATTGGGGTTGCCATGGACGGCACCGGACTGGGAGATGACGGGAATATCTGGGGAGCCGAATTCATGGTTTGCGACTACGAAAACTACCAAAGAAAAACCCATTTTGAGTACATTCCGATGCCCGGAGGAGACAAGGCCGCGAAAGAATCATGGAGAATGGGCGTTTCCTTTCTCTATAAGGCCTACGGACAAGACTTCCTGAAAAAAGACATCCCATTCGTAAAGCAGCTCGACCATGAAAAAACAGCTCTATTGCTGCAGGCCATAGACAAGAAAATCAACTGTCCGCTGAGCAGCAGTGCCGGCAGATTATTTGACGCTGTTTCGGCAATAATTAACCTGTGTACCCATGCAGATTTTCATGCCGAGGCGCCCATGCGGCTTGAGGCAATAATTGAACCCGGAGTAAAAGAAAAGTACAACTATGAAGTTGCAGATGACATTTCTTTCATTAAGACCATAAAAGAAATTGTTGCCGATTTGGAAAAGAAAATCCCAATCGGGATTATTTCTGCAAAATTCCACAATACGATCATTACCGTTATAATTGAAACAGCTGAAAAAATCAGAAAAGAAAGCGGAATTAATAAAATATGCTTATCGGGTGGAACATTCCAGAACAGGTATTTGCTTGAGAACGTTGAAAAAGAATTGAATAAACTGCACTTTGAAGTTTACTCCAACGAGCAGGTTCCATCAAATGACGGAGGAATTGCTTTGGGGCAGATGGTGGTTGGCAAAAACAGCATTTATTAAGTCATATTTCCTCAATTTTTCATATTTTTCTTTTGTATCTAATTGAAAAATAATATTTTTACAAAAACAAACAAAAAACAAAAAACAAAAGCCATGAAACAAAAATCAATTATTATTATCCTGATGACCTTTGTTATTCTATATTTTAATCCCTTAAAAAGCTTCTCACAGATTGATTTAAACAAAATAACTAACAAAGCTGTTGACAAAGTAAGCAAAAAGAAAAACGACAAAAACAAGGACGAAAACCAAAATAGCAATTCACAAACCACCGATACAAAAACCACTGACGGAAATCAAACTGATTCAAAACCATCAATAATTGATGAGATAGCCAAAGAGCAACAAACATTGGCTGCCGAAAATAAAACCGTTACAGAAAATTTTTCAGATGGAGCATTTGCTGATATTATTGAACCTGCTTATCTTACATTCACCAACGATTATAACATCGCAAATGCCAATATCATTTCCTTTAGTGGAGAAGATGCAATTTATGCAAAATTAAATATTGGAAAATCATTGTATGAATTGATGCCTAAAGAGGATGCCTCCGGATTGCAATATTATCGGGTAACAATAAAAGTAAACACTAAGGAAGGTGGGAATGAGTCAAACGTCAAACTTAGAGAAAAAGAGTTTTTTAAACTCCCGTACAGCCAAAAAGATTTGATATTGGCAATCGTTCCTGAAAAAGCTTTTTTTGAATCCATTGAAACAAACTACAAAAATGCGAATTCAATTATTTCAGGTTATAATGACATCCTTTCCCGAAACTTCAGCAGTGTTATTTCCTCGGTTTTCAAGGAGCTTTCGGAGGGAGAGCATCGTGTTGAAATAGAATTGGAGGTTACTGCAAAACTACAATCCGACAAGTATTATAAAATAAAAAATATTAAGGGAGTATTTCTCTTGAATGTGGATGAAGCGGCAAAACTGAAATTTTCCGAAAACCAAACCATGTTGGCTGAATTATATAATGAATACGAATTAAAAGGCAGTGAAGCAGAGAAAAATGAAGACTTAAGGCAGCAGGAAGAAAAATTGAATAAAATGACCATTGCAGAAAGAAATCAGTATCTGGAGCAGCAAAAGCCCGTTGGCAGTGGTTTTTCAGATAATAGTTTTTCTATCAGTATATCCAATGAAAACAGCGGGCAAACAATTTACATTATTCAAACCGACCTAACCACAATGTCAGAAAGCATTACTTCAGTTCAGCCCGGAAGTACTGCAAACATTCAATTATACAAAAGCAAGAGATATCGAATTTCGGCATATAATCAAAATCAATCAAAGGATTCTGCAAAGACAATCGGAGAAGTAGATAAATCTTCTGATGGAAAAACTTTGACAGTGAGATAATTGTTATATCTCCTGTTGTTTTATTTAGCCTATTACTATCCTACTGCTTGGTTCATTTCAGAATTAATAGACTTCTGCTTTACTGGTTTTCCAGTTAATCAGTTTTGGTTCTATTTACTTGATTTCCCATTTTATCATGCAATTCCGTGATTATTTCCACATTTTTGCAAGTAATTTTGTGTAATTTTTTTCACTCATTTTTTAACCTGACAACCGCATACATCAACTCATCCATAAAGACACCATTTTTGAACACAGCTTTTTTATGCACAGCTTCGAGTTTCAGTCCGGCTTTTTCCAAAACCCTTGCTGATGCCTTGTTCGATTCAAAAATGGCAGCATAAACCCTGACCACATCATGTTTTTCAAAAATATGCTTAACCAGCTTTTTAATAATTTCGGTCATTATTCCCCTGCCCCAATATTGTTCTGCAAGCCAGTAGCCAATTTCGCAGGATTTTCGGTACACATCATCTTTAAAAATAGCACCTATTCCACCCACCGCATGCCCGTCAATTTCAATTGCCCGAAGCAAATAATTTTTTTCATAGGGCGCCAATTTTAGCCAGTTTTCAGCATTTTTCAAGGTGTATGGATATGGAAATGCGTCACGAAGATTGTCATAAATCTTCTTGTTATTACCGTAGAATGCCAAATCCTGACAGTCGTCAAAATTCCATGGCCGCACAGCGAACCTTTTGGTCTTGTATTGCATTATATAAATGTTTTAAGTATAAAGCCATTTTATGAAACAACATCTACCTGCAATTTAGTAATTTAAAATTAAAGGGACAAATTAGCGCATCTGCACATCAGCTCATTTGCATATCTGCTAATCAACAAATTAACTTAAAACTCAAAACCATGAAAACGCCGGCCATTTTGTTAATGTTTTTTGTTTTATCCTCAGCAGTGGGTCAAAACAAGGAAATCCCTGAAGCATTTATCATGTTTCCGCAATCTTCCAACGTAATTACCTTTGAAGTGAAATATTATATTGATCAGGCATACGATAAAATACCGTATGGTGAAGAATTGATATTCACTTTTCTGAGTAAGGACGAATGTAAAAACAAGAACACCGGATGTAAAACAACGCTTTCAAAATCAAGAGCAGACCTGGCCTATGAGTATTTACTGGAAAAAGGTGTAATGGAAAAAGATATGAAAAGAATAATCGTACCTTTTGATAAAAAGAAAAAAGACGCCATTGATTACAGGTCATTTACAAACCAGAATGGAGAATATTCAATTTTGGTTTACAAATCGTCGGATGCGCCAACAAAATATGCAGTTGGCGAAGGTCCGGTACTCGATCCGGCAAAAGAGCAAAAATTCATAATATCGCCGTGCTACGAAGATTTTGTTTATTGCAGTCAGGGCACCACAATCCGGTTTCCCGAAAATGCATTTTACACAGGCTGTGAGATGGCATCATGCGACACACTGAACATTTCTGTATGGGAATTTTACTCAAAAGAAGACATGTTCAATGCCGGACTAACAACTTTAAGCAACCGAAAAATGCTGGTTTCGGGCGGAATGATTTACATCAAGGCTTTTTGTAATGGAAGGGAGCTTGAATTGAGGCCCGGAATGCAAATTGATATTACGATGCCGGTAAAGTATGATGATAATTGGAAAGTTTTTGAAGGAAACGAAAAAGACAATGTGGTCAACTGGGCAGAAGACAAGGAAGGCAATGTTGGGCAAATCAACGGTGAAAGCAATATTGAAGTCCCGGGAGAATATTGGGGAGAAAACGAGCAAATGATCGGTATTTTGATGAAATCAAGTAATCTGGGATGGATCAACTGTGATCTTTTTTATGAAGTCGAAAATACCCAGGATTTATTTGTCCAGGTTGACCGTATAGATGAAAAAACAACAGTTTGCATGGTATTTCATGATATGAAGTCGATTCTTCCCGGTTATTATTTTAATGCTGACAAAGCGATTAAATTTGAAAAAGTACCAAGAGGTAAAAAAGTCACCATCATGGCTTTTAAGAAAGACGGAAATGAGATGCTGGTGGGTTATAAGCAGCTTCTTACCGGATTAGACAATAAAGAGGGACTGGCTATGCAGCGAATGTCGTTAAAAGATTTTGAACTTATAGTCAAGTCGTTTAATTAATCAGGATTTTCAATTAAATAAAGAAGCAATCATTAGTAATTATGATTGCTTCTTTTCTTACTATCCTGGCAAACGTTGAAGCTTAATACGAAAGCGTTCGGCAAAACCAGTTCATCCTGCATCTTATTGCATGTTGACTAAATAAAAGTTCTTCCAACCTCCTCTTTTCCCTGAAACAAATAAATTACAGAAAATTCCAATCCCCCCTTCATTTTTGTGTATGCCTTAAGGTAGGAAGTATTTAAGTCATAGCTCATTCTATACCAGCATCTTTTATGATTTAACCCTAAATGAATAATTACAGCATCTTTATTCCTGTATGAAAATCCTGATAAAACACGGTATTCAGTATCCTTAATAAGATATCCTGCAAGGGTTCCAATAACAAAATCAACAGCTTTTGCTTCCCACTGAACCATAAAGTCGGGCATCAGTTTAAACTGTTCGTTAATTATATACTCGGTACCGGCAGTAAATATCCATCTGATAGGCATTCTTGTTTTTAACCCTGTTAGTGACTCGTTTGGCATTACAACATGAAACAGACTAAGGCCTCCATGAGGTTTCAATGTATTGTTTTTTTCATTATAGACGTAGTAAAAACCAAAGTTGGCATCAAACCTGACAATACTTTTATCAGGGATATTTTCACCACTTGAAATTCCGGCATCATAGGTACCTGTTGAGTAAGAATACTGACTATCGAAAAACAATTCAGAAACCCTTACACTCCTATGTAACAAACCAAGTTGGGCACCAACATACAGATTATGTACTTCGCTTGGATCAACGGTAATTTCATATGCACCCCCCAACATGAAATTAAGAGTATTCAAATGTCCTGAACCCGCCGAATTGTTGACAATATAGCCACCCAAACCATATTCTTTCTTAAATGGCATATCGAAGGCCAGAAGCTGGTTTGTAAATGGCCGACTGGCAATACTACCCCATTGCGAACGGCATGATGTATTTGCACGCCAGTCAAAAGGCCCTTCCCATGACATTCCTGTCAAAGCCGGATTAAGGTATTGAAGTGTCGCATCGAATTGCGAAAAATGATGATCCTGAGATTGCAATGATCCAGTTGTGATCATCATTACTATTGCTGATATAATTATATTCCTTTTCATGGCTTTTGAATTATCTGATTATTGTAATATCACCTGTCTGATCAATCATATCTCCATCAATTGTCCTGCCCTTGAATGTGTAAATATACACTCCTTCTGGCTGATCCTTTCCTCTAAAGGTGCCATCCCATTGAACGTTTTGATCCGTTGAAATAAAAATTTGCTGACCCCAGGAGTTAAACACCCGAAGGTCGTATTCACTGAACGGGCCACCTCTTATGAAAAAGAAGTCATTCAGATTATCCCCGTTTGGAGAAAATGCTGATGGCACCGCATACCCGTTGTTAATTATCACAAAAGTCATTGATGTACTGTCTGTACAACCGTTTTGTGCTTCAATAAATTGCCACACATTGTAGTTTGCCGGAATACCATATGAATAAACAGGATTTTGTTCATCTGAAGTGCCTGTCTGATCACCAAATGTCCAATACCAGGAAACTGCTCCGGTTGATTCATCAGTAAATTCAATAACCTGCCCAGAAATAACTATAGTATCCTCAACACTAAAACCGGCTATTGTTGGCGTCCAGACACTTACTATTGATGTTACTGTATCACGACAACCTTTATCAGATGTAGCAACCAGACTGATATCAAAGTCACCAATATCAGCATACTCATGATTAAACGAAGAGTCGGCTGATGAATTACCATCACCCGTCATCCATTCCCATTCAATGATATAACCTCCATTAACTGTTGAACTGTCGGCAAAATGAATGTTCATTGATTTACAATCTGGTGCTGAATATATTTGCGCATCAGGATTATAGTAAACAGTGTATTTCATTGAATCATTTATTGTTCCGCAAACATAATGGTACTCCATGTATATGTATAGATTTGAAGTATCCATATCAGTTGAATCAGGATTATAAACTACATTTGCGGTTGAATCATTTGGCCAGAAAAATCCTGCTCCACCAGTTGTCCAGTAAAATGTTCCCGTATCACCAGATACGACAGGGGTAATCATTATACTATCTCCAAAACAAATAAATACAGAATCATCAATTTCAACATCACTTTCAGAACCTATGAATGTTACCATAACAGTATCTGTATTCGTAAGGCATTCGCCAAGATTGGTAGCTATCAGAACCAGATTAACTTCACCTGCTAAAATATCAGCATCTCCTGCATTGTATGTACTTGAAAGTGAATCGGCACTCGGAGAGAAACTTCCATCACCGGTCGTTGACCATGTACCTGTTCCTGAAGCAGAATTCACAATACCTTCAATACCAGCATAAACAGTATTACATACAGAAAAGTCTTCTCCTGCATAAACTTCAGGAGCAGGAAGAATGCTTATTACTAATGAATCCATAACCGCATTACAATCGCCATTTCCGGTACTTGTCAGATAAAGTGTAACCGATCCGACAGTAGTATCAACACTTCCTACAAAATAAACAGCATTAAAATCGCTGTCTGACGGGCTAAACGAACCATCTCCCGATGTGGTCCACATTCCGGTTGTGGCACCTGCTGTAACAATTCCTGACAACTCAATCTCAGTATATGTGTTACAGATTATTCGGTCAGTACCTGCATCAACCCATGGCGCCGGAGTAATTGTAATTAATACTGTATCTTCAACTGAACCACATACGTTTGAGGTATGAAGAACAATATTTACAAATCCTGCAATTGTATCGGCAGTGCTAAATGAATAATATCCATTCAATGCGCTGCTATCTGGCAAAAATAAACCACTGCCTAATGTCTCCCAATAGGATGTTGTATCAGATGCTGTACCGACAAGTGAGGCGTCTGAATTTCCACATGCAAAAAAATCATCTCCTGCAAAATTTTCAGGCAAACCTAAAACAGAAACATGCATTGTATCTATCGATGTACCACAAGCTCCTGAACCTGTTGATGTCAAATAAATATTTACGCCCCCATTTTCAATATCTAGTACACTTAACACATATATTGGGTTCATAACTGTGTCAGAAGGAACAAATGCCCCTGTACCCGAAGTAGTCCACACACCAGACGAATCTACTCCTGTAACTGAACCTGAAAGGCTCACCATATTGTCACCCGGGCAAACCGACTGGTTACTACCTGCATTTGCGACAGGTGCATAAATGAAATCCAGACGGAATGAGTCTTCTGTCGAACAAGCATTTGTTGAAGTAAGTGTAATATATACAAAACCTGTATCTGCATCTGCAAGAGAAGGAACATACTGTGCTGCTAAATAACTGCTGTCTGGCAGGAATATTCCAGATCCCGAACTTGACCAAAAACCCGTTGTCGAACTGCCCGAAACAATTCCTGATATACTCAAGGTGTCATTAGAGCATATTTCCATATCAGCACCTGATTCAACAAATGGTCTCGGAGTATAATAAACAGTTAATGTATCTGAATCACCTATACATCCTCCGTTATTAGTTGAAGTAAGAATCATGAGTATTGAACCTACAACAGTGTCTGAAGGACTGGTAATGTAATATGAGTTGAGTGAATCTACATTTACAAAACCGCCCGCACCAGTTGTTGTCCATGTACCTGTGCCTGCACCAAAAAGAATTTCGCCAGATAAATTTACATTATTATCATTACAAGCATAAATATTGTTTCCTGCATTTGCAATCGGTGGGTTGGTGTAAGTAATTACCAGAACATCTGAAACGGGAGAACAATCCCCTATTCCTGTTGCAGTTAATGTAATTGTAACACCTCCGGCTGTTGTATCAGCGTTACTTGGAATATATGTTACATTCAAATCAGTGGAAGAGGGTACAAAGGTTCCTGAACCTGAACTGGACCAAATACCTGTTGTCGTTGCACCCCAGATATTTCCTGAAAGAACAGCATTTGGATTATTGGCACACACAATTACATTTGGGCCTGCATTTACAAATGGTGCCGGAGTAATTGTAATATCCATCACATCTATCACATCAACACATGATCCGACTGAAGTCAAACTGAGTTGAACGTACCCTGCTGCTGTATCAGCAGTACTTAAAACATATACAGCATCCATTTGTGCACTGTCGGGTTCAAAATAACCTGTTCCTGATGTTGTCCAAACACCTGATGTAACAACGCCTGCAACAGAACCAGCAAGCTGAACATCATTATTTGCACAAACAACCTGGTCAGTTCCGGCATCGACAACCGGTATGTCGGTAATTCCAATTACAATCGTATCAGTTTCAATGAGACAATCACCGTTGTTTGTTGAAACCAAAACAAGTTGAACAGTTCCTGCGGCAGAATCGGCTGCACTAATATGATATTCACCATTTAATTCGGTAAAATCAGGTGTAAAATATCCAGTACCGGAGGTCAGCCATATTCCTGTTGTTGTTGCACCCCAGATACTGCCTTCAAGAGAAACGGAATTTTCAGATACACATATCACCTGATCATCACCTGCATCCACATGTGGACCAACAGTCAGTGTCAGCAGCATATCATCCGTAGCATCACATGAATTAGTCGAATGAAGTGTAAAAAACACAGATCCTGATGCTGTATCTTCGGCACTGGGTACATATTCAGCAGTAAAATCAGTACTGTCAGGAACAAAATACCCGGTTCCTGATGATTCCCAGTAACCTGTTGTAGAACTTCCTGTCACTGAACCTAATAAAAACACTGTGTTATTGCTGCAAATAATCTGATCTTCTCCAGCATCAACATTTGGACGCGGAGTGATAGACAAAGTTATTTCATCATTAACAGCGTTGCAGGTTCCAATATTTATCGAAGTCAACGTCAGGATTACAAAACCTGCTGCATTATCTCCCAAACCAGGTTCATAAACTGCATTCAATTCATTTGCTGAAGGCATGAATGTGCCGTCACCTGAAGTTGTCCATTCACCTTCACCGGAGGATGAATAAATAACGCCTGATAAAGTATAATTATCTCCGCTACAAATCACATCATCATCTCCGGCAAGAACCATCGGGGCATTGGAAATAGTCAGTACCAGCATATCATTACCGGCAATACAATCACCATTCGATGTTGATGTAAGTGTCAGATTTACAATTCCGGAGGCAGTATCCAAATCGCTTGGCATATAAACTGCATTTAAATCTGTGCTTGATGGACTGAAAATTCCTGTACCTGATGTTGACCATATTCCAGTTGTGGTTGCCCCCCACACACTTCCTGATAAAAGGGCATTTGCATTATTGGAACAAACTGTAAGATCAGGACCAGCATTCACAAAAGGAGCCGGAGTAATTGTTACATTCAGATTGTCAGAAATTACAGTACATGATCCTGTTGAAGACAATGTTAAAACTACTGTTCCTGCTGCAGTATCAGCAGCGCTCAGATGATAAACCGCATTGAGTGCTGTTGCATTTGGTGTAAAGATGCCGGTTCCTGAACTGGTCCAGACACCTGTGGTTACTATGCCTGTAATGCTTCCTGATAAAGAAACACTATTTGTAGCACAAACAGTCTGATCTTCACCTGCTTCAACAACCGGAATATCAGTAATAGTCACAATCAAGGTATCATATTCCACAGCACAGGTTCCGTTATTTGTAGATTCAAGAATCAGTTCTACAAATCCTGCCAAACTATCAGCGCTGCTTACATTATATAAAGCATTTAAATCTGTAGCATCCGGAGAGAAATTTCCTGTACCAAGTGTTGACCATTGGCCGGTTAAAGTTGCTCCTGAAACATTTCCTGACAGGGTAACAGTTTCAACATCTGCACAAATTATCTGGTCTATTCCGGCATTTACAAAAGGAGCATCGGTCAAAGTTAATGCCATTTGATCTTCTGAAACACATGAGTTTGTTGCGCTTAGAGTAAGAATTACACTTCCAGAAGTTGTGTCAGCTACACTGGGATAATAAACTGCATTAAGCGATGTATTATCTGGCATGAATATTCCGGTGCCTGAAGTTGACCAGATACCTGTTGTTGAGCTTCCCAATACTGAGCCGTTCAATGATAATGTTAAATTACTACAAATAGTTTCATCAATCCCTGCATCAACAACAGGCTGTGAAGTTATCTCTATTTCTATTGAATCAACAACAGGGATACAATTACCAACACCAGTTGTTGTAAGATACAAAGTAACTGTGCCGTTGGATTCATCATTTACACCAGGTGTGTATTCGGTTGAAAGATCTGTGTCCAAAATGAACGTACCGTCACCCGAAGTTGTCCATATTGCTCCGGACGCTGCAACATTAATGATTCCTTCAACAATTGCATTTTGACTATAACAAATAATCTGATTATCTCCCGCTTCAACTAATGGCTGATCAGTAATTGTTATTTCCAATGTATCAGTAACAGCAAGACAATCACCATTTCCGGTTGTTGTAAGAATAAGTATCACATTTCCAGATATTGTATCTGTAGTTGACGCAATATAATCTGCATTTAGTGAATTTTCATCAGGTGAAAAAGTTCCTGCACCTAGTGTGTTCCATACTCCTCCTGTCGCCCCTGCACCAACTAAACCATTTAGATTTGCAATAGCATTATTTCCGCAAATTGTTAAATCAGTTCCCGCATTAAGCCATGGTGAAGGTGTAATATTTACAATCAATTGGTCTGAAACAACAGGACAGCTTCCGTTATTTGTTGATGATAGTGTTAATGTAACTAATCCGGCAGTTGTATCAGCATCAGTAACAATATATTCAGATGCATTTATGTTTGACACCGGACTGAAACTTCCTGAGCCAGATGATGTCCAGTTTCCGGTTGTTGATCCACCAGAAACAGACCCATTAATCAGCACTTCTGCGTTGTTTGCACAAGTTGTGATATCTGCTCCGGCATCAACAATTGCCATGCGATCCATGGTTACAATCAAACTGTCTGTTTCAGAAAGACAATCACCATTTACTGTTGAAGTAAGGTAAAGTGTTACATTTCCTGATGTGATGTCTTCTGCACTAAATGTGTAGGTCGGATTCAGACTGGTCGTTAAAGGAGTAAAGGTTCCATTACCTGAAGTTGTCCAGACTCCGGTTGTTGTAACTCCGCTAACCGTTCCACTCACATTTACTGATGCCTGCGTTTCACAAATTTCAATATCACTACCAACAACTACTGTAGGTGGTGTCATTAGAGTAACAACAAGATTATCTGATTGATAACAGGCATATGTAGCATGTAATGTTAATGTAACTGTACCGGCAACACCATCCTCATCGCTTGGAATATACGTGGGATTAAGTGCTGTATCTGAAGGCATGAACACGCCTGTTCCGCTGGTTATCCAATGACCGGTTGTTGAACTTCCCGATACACTGCCATTTAACACAGCAGTATTGTTTGCACAGATTATCTGATCTGCACCCGCATCAACAATTGGTCTTGGAGTGAAAATAATGTCAAGTTCATCAGATACTGCAAGACATCCACCGTTATTTGTTGATGTAAGAGTCAGTGTAACCGATCCTGCAAGCGTATCAGCACTCCCCGGGGTATATGTAGCATTTAAATCTGTATTTAACGGACTGAAGGTTCCTGTCCCTGAACTTGACCAGATACCTGTTCCTGCACCAAGAATAATTCCACCATTCAAAGATGCCACATCAGTATTGCAGAGATAAATATCATCACCTGCATCGGCCGTAGGAGCCGGTGTAATTGTAAGCAGCAACTGATCATTTACTGATAAACAGGATCCGATTCCGGTAGGAGTCAGTGTTAAAGTTACAATGCCAGCAATAATATCAACTGCAGAAGGAGTGTACGCTGCATCCAAATCGGAAGATGACGGACTGAATGATCCGGTTCCTGAGCTCGTCCATATACCTGTTGATGAAGCACCCCATACAGATCCATCCAATGCAGCATCTGCATTGTTGGCACAAACAAAAATATCTGTTCCAGCAATGGAATATGGCGACGGAGTCAAAGTAAGAATAAGATTATCAACATCTGCCGGACAAGGACCATTACTTGTTGATGTTAATGTAAGAGTCACCGTTCCGTTTGCAGTATCTGCATCACTTGGTAAATAGGTAGCATTTAGTGTTGTTGAGTTAGGTAAAAATGACCCTGTTCCTGAAGTAGTCCAGTTTCCTGTCCCTGCTGCACCATTCACAATACCTGACAGGTTGACAATGGCATTATTGCTGCAATATGTAAGGTCAATACCTGCATTCACATCTGCCTGTGTTATAATATGCAAAATCATAAAATCAGAAACAACATCACAACCATTTGTCGAAGTCAGTGTCAACGTAATATTTCCTGCTACAATATCTGCAGCACTTGGTGAGTATGTACCATTTAATATGGTGGATGATGGAGCAAAACTTCCTGTGCCCGAACTGGTCCAGTTTCCTGTTGTTCCACCAACTGTCACAGACCCTGCTAAATTTATACTTGCTGTTGTCTCACATATCGTCCGATCAATACCTGCAGACACTACTGGCAAAGGAGTTATTGTAACAGTTATTAAATCTGTTGGTGAGGAACATCCGCCCGTTGCAGTAAGGGTAAGAGAAACGTTTCCAGCAGAAATATCCGCAGCACTCGGTACATAGGTAGCATTCAGGGTTGTTGAATTTGGTGAAAAAGTTCCAGTACCAGAACTTGTCCAGTTTCCTGTTGTTGAACCAACTGTTACTGAACCAATCAGACTCACGTTTGGCGAAGAAGCACATACCGTCTGATTCGAACCTGCATCCACTACAGGTGTCGGTAATATTGTTATTGACATTTGGTCGTTTACTGCCAAGCAATTACCATTTGATGTTGATGTTAAAGTCAAAGTAACAGTTCCGACTGTTATATCTGCTGCACTTGGATTGTATGTTGCATCAATGGTTGTTGCTCCTGGAGTAAATGATCCTGTTCCGGTGCTGGTCCATATTCCGGTTGTCGAACCTGCCGTTACTGTACCATTTAGTGTTACTGCCGGGCTTGACTGGCAAACAATCTGGTCGGTTCCTGCTAAAACATATGGAGCATTTGTTATTGTGATAACCATATTATCTGTAACAACACCACAACCATCAGTTGAAAATAAAGTTAAGGTTACTGTACCTGAAGCAGTATCAGCATTACTTGGCGTATAAGTCGCATTTAATGCAGTTGTAGAAGGACTAAATGTTCCGGTACCACTTGAAAACCAATTTCCGGTTGAACCTCCGCCTGTTACACTTCCTGAAAGATTGACAACAGGGTTATTACTGCAAATAGTCTGATTAACTCCGGCATTTACTATTGGTGGTGGAGTAATTGTAATTATCATAGCATCATTTACTGCAATGCATGTTCCATTGGCTGTTGATGTCAGGGTAAATGTTACCGTCCCTACCGTGATATCTGCTGCACTTGGTGTATATGTTGCATCAATGGTTGTTGCTCCAGGAGTAAATGATCCTGTTCCTGTGCTTGTCCAGATTCCTGTGGTTGATCCACCGTAAATGGTTCCATTTAGCACTACGGTCGCTCCTACTCCGCATACAATCTGGTCAACTCCCGCATTCACATATGGTGCATTGGTGATGGTTATCACCATGTTGTCTGTAACAACAGCACATCCATCTGTTGATGAAAGTGAGATGGTAACTGTTCCAACTGCTGTGTCTGCTGAACTCGGAGTATAGGTAGCATTCATTGCTGTCAGTGATGAGAAACTGCCTGTTCCTGAGCTGCTCCACTGGCCAACTGTTGCTCCGCCTGTAACACTTCCGTTCAGAGTTACTACAGCATTGTTTGCACAAACTGTTCTGTCAATTCCGGCATTTACAATGGGTGATGGTGTTATCGTTATTACAATTTGATCAGTTTCAGGATAACAACCTCCGGTGGCAGTGAGTGTTAAAGTGACTGTCCCGACAGTTATATCTGCTGCACTCGGAGTGTATGTTGCATTTAAATCTGCTGAAGATGGTGTAAATGATCCTGTTCCTGAGCTTGTCCAGTTCCCTGTTGTTGCTCCTATTGTTACACTTCCGCTTAATGTAACATTTGGTGTAACCGCACAAACAGTTTGATTTGTACCTGCATTTACTACAGGTGCCGAAGTTATTGTAATGATCATAGCATCGGCAACCGCAATACAGGTCCCGTTAGCTGTTGATGTTAATGTCAGAGTCACACTTCCGGCTGTAATATCTGCTGCACTTGGGTTGTATGTAGCATCAATGGTTGTTGCTCCTGGTGTAAATGATCCAGTGCCTGTGCTGGTCCAGATTCCTGTGGTTGATCCGCCACCGATGGTTCCGTTCAGAACGGTTGTAGGTGTGGACTGGCATACTATCTGGTCGGGACCGGCCAAAACATATGGCGCATTTGTATAGGTGATGGTCATGTTATCTGTTACAACTGCACAACCATCTGTCGAGGATAATGTTATGGTTATTATTCCGGCTGCAGTATCTGCTGTACTCGGTGTGTAGGTAGCATTCATTGCAGTCATGGATGAAAAACTTCCGGTTCCAGAGCTGCTCCACTGGCCTGCTGTTGCTCCGCCACTTATACTTCCGTTCAGTGTTACAACTGCATTATTTGAACATACAGTCTGGTTTATTCCTGCATTAACT
>MEOH01000002.1 GCA_001769535.1 Bacteroidetes bacterium GWF2_38_335 | reverse complement strand
CGGTTATGCTTTTGACTATACCCTGAGCAACATCATCAATTACAGCTCAGGTTCACATGAAATTATGATCGGAATCAATATCGGAGAAGGAAAAGATTCCGGATCAAGTCTCCTATACAAAATAAAAAAGCCGCTGAAAAGCGGCTTTTTTATTTTGTTAATCCCGTTTAATAATTAAAAGTATGCAAATGATAATTAAGTGTTTTTTTTTATTTCATGCATGCAACCTTTTTTTGTCATTACATGTCTTTATGTTAATAAATTTTCGAAAAAATAATTCAATTCAAAAACCGAAAATTTGATAAATAATTATCTTTAACAAAAAATTTGTAAATGAAAAAGTCGGACATCAGTTTTGAAATTTTTGGTAAAAGGAACCTGATTAGTTTAGGTCTTGTTTCATTTTTAAAGGATAACTATAAGGAATACGAAGTTGTTTTTAATGACGAATTTATGATTGTAAATAAAAACAATATTGTAATTCTTTATTCCGAAATAAATGAGCAGGATATTGTTTCACTTTGTGAAAGATGTGAGAATGTTCTGCTGATCATCAATAATTACAGTCCTGATTCAGTTAAGTACCTGATAAAAAATGGTGTAAAAGCTATTGTTCATTGTGAAACTTCATTGTCTGTTATTAAAGAAGCCATAGAGGCGCTTTTAAGTGGCAAAAAATATATTTGCAGCAGGGTTTCATCGTCCCTGCTCGACGATTTGTTTAAAATAAAGGAAAAATCACTTGTTGAAGAAAATAAGAAATTATCTAAAAGGGAGCTTGAGGTATTTGAACTTGTTATAAACGGAAAAACAAACCGTGAAGTGGCAGATATCTTAAAAATATCCACACGAACAGTAGAAAAACACCGGGACAATATCAGAAATAAACTTGAGGTAAAAACAAGTATGGAATTGGCAAATTACAAATACCTGGCACCCGGATTGTCATCTGGTTTGAAAAATTAATCAATTATTTTTTTAGTGGGTCAAGAAGGTATTCCAATCCGTTCAGTCTGATCTCATACATCGTATTCAGAAGCATTCCCAACTTTCCCTCAGGAAATCCTTTCGAATGATACCATACCAAATAAAATTCCGGAATTTTATATATCAATACTCCTTTGAACTTTCCATAGGGCATCTTTGTTGTTATCAACAGTTCCAGAATTTGTTTATCCATTTCCGGTTTTTTTTGTAAATGTAAAGAAAAATAACAACAAGGGGTAGGGTAAACACTAAATTTGGTGTAATGGAAAAGGTTTGTCATGGTATTGTGATTATTAAGATTTTTTAAGTTATTATTAAGGAAAACCTGAGCGGAATCATAATCAAAATACCTATTTTTGATTTTTTATATTTGTACATAGTGAAACATTATATAGTTGCTTTTTT
This sequence comes from Bacteroidetes bacterium GWF2_38_335, assembly GCA_001769535.1. Taxonomy (GTDB): domain Bacteria; phylum Bacteroidota; class Bacteroidia; order Bacteroidales; family GWF2-38-335; genus GWF2-38-335. The sequence continues at coordinate 416,155 of MEOH01000002.1, read as the reverse complement.
CTTATTGGTATTGTTTGCTCCGGGTTTTTTGGCTGCCCAAAAGTTTACCATTAGCGGTTACGTGAAGGATGTTCAAACCGGAGAAGATTTAATTGGAGCCAGCGTTTATATAAAGAGTATCTCTAAAGGAACAACCACCAATAATTATGGGTTTTATTCTCTTACCATTGATAAAGGTACTTATGACCTGACCGTTTCATTTCTTGGTTATTCTGATTTTACAAAAAAAATCGACCTTAAACAAAATGTCAAACTGAATGTTGAGCTTAATTCCTCGAGCATTATTACTGAAACAGTTGTGGTTACAGGTGAGCGTTCTGACCGGAATGTAAAAAGTACACAGATGTCAATTGTAAAAATGCCGGTTGAACAGATAAAAACGCTTCCTGCCTTGATGGGCGAAGTGGATATATTGAAAACAATTCAACTACTGCCTGGTGTGAAATCCGGTGGCGAAGGAAATACCGGCTTTTATGTAAGAGGTGGGGGGCCTGACCAAAATCTTATAATGCTTGATGAAGCTGTCGTTTACAATGCCTCCCATTTATTCGGCTTTTTTTCTGTTTTTAATGCTGATGCTGTGAAATCAGTTAATTTAATAAAGGGCGGAATGCCGGCACAGTATGGTGGCAGATTATCTTCGGTACTTGATTTATCCATGAAAGATGGAAACAGTAAAGAATTTGAAGTTGATGGAGGAATAGGAATCATATCATCAAGATTGACTGTTCAGGGCCCAATCAAAAAGGACACTTGTTCTTTCATTGTTTCGGCCCGCAGAACATATATTGATGTGCTTGTTGAACCTTTTGTTAAAAAAACAGCCAAGGCCAGGGGATCAGGATATTATTTTTATGATCTGAATACAAAAATTAATTACAGGTTCTCAGATAAAGACAGACTTTTTCTAAGCGGTTATTTTGGTCGTGATGTTTTTACCTTTAAGCGCAAAGACCTTGGTTTCGATGTAAGTATCCCATGGGGTAATGCAACCGCTTCATTAAGATGGAACCACCTGTTTAATGACAAGCTTTTTGTAAACACAACCGCTGTTTTTAGCGATTATCAGTTTAGTTTTGGCGCTGAACAGGATCTTTTTGAATTCAAATTGTTTTCAGGTATCACCGATTATAACCTCAAGGTTGATTTTACTTATCTTCCCAATGTACTGCATAATATTAAGTTTGGAGCAAATTATACCTATCATATCTTCAGACCAAGTTCAGTAAGTGCGCGAATTGGAAAAACAGAATACGATTTGACAGGAATTATCAAATATTTCGCCCATGATGCTGCCATATATATTAATGATGATTTTGACCTGACTGAAAAATTGGGACTTAGTCTGGGTGCCCGGGCAACCTACTTTGAACAGGTTGGCCCCTTTGACAGGTTTATAAAAAATCAATACGGCATTACCACAGATACAATTCATTATCAGGCTGGAGAAAAAATTGTTGACTATAAAAATATTGAGCCCAGGGCATCCCTGCGATATAGCCTTAATTCAAAATCCTCAATCAAAGCTTCTTACACTCAGAATTATCAGTATATACATCTCGCAACCATTTCTTCGGTTTCTTTGCCTACCGACCTTTGGGTACCCAGTTCAGAGCTTGTTGAACCCCAATTTGGAACTCAATATGCCATGGGCTATTTCAGAAATTTTAAAAAGGATATGTATGAAACTTCTCTTGAAGTGTATTATAAAGACCTGAGAAACCAGATTGCATATAAAGATGGTGCATTGCCCGGTGATGATATTGGCGAAAATGCGGATAATAGCTTTACTTTTGGGAATGGCTGGTCGTATGGAGTTGAATTATTTTTGAAAAAAAGATTAGGGAAAACCACAGGTTGGATTGGATATACATGGTCTAAAACCATGCGCAAATATGAAGATATCAATAATGGCGAACCATTTCCCGAAAAATATGACCGGCGTCATGATATTTCATTTATTATGACACACGAATTTAATAAAAACTGGTCGGCATCTGTTATTTGGGTATATTCAACAGGCAATGCATCCACATTGGCAATCGGTAGATACATGATCGACGGACGAATTGTAAATGAATATGGCCCGCGCAACTCTTATCGCATGGATCCCTATCACCGGGGCGATATTTCTGTTACCTGGAAACCCGAAAATAAGAAAAACAGAAAAGTGGAAGAATCTTGGAACTTTGGTGTTTATAATGTTTACTGCAGATATAATCCATATTTTATTTATTTCTTTAATGAGGGAAATTTTTATGAAGGAAATCTGCAAACCAAAGCTTATCAGGTATCTCTTTTTCCAATTATGCCTTCAATTAGCTGGAATTTTAAATTTTAATGCATGAAGAAAAAAATTATATATATATTATTTATTTTAACTACGGTGTTGATCTCGTGTGAGAAAGAGATTACTGTCGATTTGCCGGATGCTGAGGATAAAATTGTTATTGAAGGATCCATTGAAAATGGTATGTTTCCGATTGTGATCATCTCAAGAAATATGTCCTATTTTGATAAGGTTGATACCAATACTTATGAAAATCTTCTTGTTACCGATGCTACCGTTGTTGTTACCGATGGAATTATTACTGATACTCTGATGTTTATTTATCCGATTTATATTGGTTTTGGAATTATAGGTGAAATTGGCAAAAGTTATGATCTTACTGTAATTGCTGATGGAAAAACCATGACTGCCACCACTCGTATTCCAAACCCTGTCCCCATTGACAGTATTAAATTTCAGAAAACAATTTCGCCCGAATATTCAGCACAGTACAATGATTCATTGGGCTTTATCTGGATGTATGCGAAAGATCCGGATACTCTTGGAAATTGCTACCGGTTTTTTACAATGACCAACGGGCCAAGTCGGCACGAACAGCTTTTTGTCCATCCTTCTACTTCTGTTACCGATGATCAGTATTTTAACGGGCGAAATGTAGAGTTTTCCTTTGAAAATGGCGATAATCCTTATCTTGATGATGTGGAACCAAACGAATCTGATACCGGCTATGTAAAACCTCCTTCATATTATTTCAGGCTTGGCGATACTGTCATAGTTAAACTGTCCTCAATTGACCCCATTCATTACAACTTCTGGTATACCATTGAACAGCAGGTAGGCACTGATGGCAATCCATTTGCCTCTCCAACAACCATTCAGTCAAATATTAAAGGTGGCGGACTGGGTGTCTGGGGCGGATATGGTGCTTTTATTGATACTGTGATCCTTACTCCGGCTTTATTAATGGAATAGTGGATTTCAGATAAATTGGTTTATTAAGGAAAATCACGTATGCAAAATCAATTTTTTTCCTGAGCTATTTCAATAATTTACATTAGTATCTATTGCTGATTTTAATTATTTTTACAGAAAATATAAATACTGAACGATATGAGTTTTTTTAAACAAATGGATAATAAAAGTGAGAATGAAAAATCTGGTTCATCAAATCCAGCCACTGAAAAAGTAAAATGCCTGATTATTGGTTCCGGTCCAGCCGGATACACTGCGGCAATTTACGCAGCCCGGGCAAACCTCAATCCGGTTTTATATGAAGGATTGCAACCCGGAGGTCAACTCACCACCACTACCGAAGTTGAAAATTTTCCCGGTTACCCACAAGGTGTTACTGGTCCGGTTATGATGGAAGATCTTAAAGCACAAGCGCTTAGATTTGGTGCTGATATTCGGTTTGGGATTGCAACGTCTGTTGATTTTTCAGGGCATCCGCATAAGGTTGTAATTGATGATGAAAAAACCATTGAATCTTCTGTAGTAATTATTGCCACAGGAGCTACTGCCAAATATCTCGGACTTGAATCAGAGGAAAAATTTAAAGGTTCAGGTGTATCAGCTTGTGCAACCTGCGACGGTTTCTTTTACCGTGGTAAGGATGTTGCTGTTGTTGGGGGAGGAGACACTGCTGCCGAAGAAGCATGCTATCTGGCCGGATTGTGTAAAAAAGTTTACCTTATTATCAGAAGGGACGAAATGCGTGCATCTAAAGCCATGCAGGAAAGAGTGAAGAATACACAGAATATAGAAGTTCTCTTTGAACATGCGCCTAAAGAAATTACAGGGGATAACATGGGAGTTACCGGTGCCATTTTAACAAATAAAAAAACCGGAGCAGATGTTCAGATTACTATTGATGGTTTTTTTGTTGCCATCGGACATCATCCCAATTCAGATATTTTCCAAAATTACATTGAAACGGATCCAAACGGTTATATTAAAACCATTCCGGGTTCATCAAAAACCAATGTTAAAGGTGTTTTCGCCTGTGGCGATGTGCAGGATCCTCACTACCGTCAGGCAATTACCGCTGCAGGTTCAGGCTGCATGGCCGCACTGGATGCTGAAAGGTATTTAGGGGAAATCGGATAATCAATGTATCCATTAATCTGATTGAAAATTGTTTTTAAAATAAAATTATTTGTCTGTTTAATATGTAATAGTTTTAAAATATTTTCAAGGGGGGATTGCTTTAACAATCCCCTTTTTTAATTTATTTCACATTATCTGTCCGCTTCCAAACCTAATAGGGTTTTTATGCCTTTTGTCTGCTAATGAACTTTTTTGCTACTTTTCTTGATTTTAATATTGTTTTTGCGTAAATTTATCTGCTTGTACCTGAAAACAATTACACTTAAAAGGAAAACATTATGAAAAACCTTTATTTTTTGTTGATTCTGACTTTATTCTCAATCGGCAACATTCAATCGCAATGTACATATGGAGTTGAATTGTATGATACTTTTGGCGATGGTTGGAATGGCAGTTCGCTAACTATAAAGGTTAACGGAGTAAGTGTCCTCACAGGTTTAACTATTGCCTCAGGAGCAGGTCCCGAATATTTTTCATTTGATGTCAATACCGGTGATGTGATTACTGCAGTTTATACCGCCGGATCATGGCCTGAAGAAAATCAGTATATAGTTTATGACGCTGACAACGTGCAAATATTTATTGACGGGGGAGATGGTTCTGCTCCGGCTGCAACTGCAACCATTGGCACAGCAAACTGTTCTGCCTGTCCAACACCCAGTCTGCTCGGAGTAACTGGCCTCGGCGATACTCAAGCTACTCTCCAATGGGGATCTACAGCTACTGAATGGAATATCGAATGGGGAAATGATGGTTTTTCTTTGGGCGGAGGAATTTTGATTAATACAACTGACCATCCCTATCTGTTGACTGGTTTATCAGCCTCTACTTCCTATGATTTTTATGTGCAGGCGGTTTGTGGGCCCGGACTAACATCCACATGGGCTGGTCCGTTTACCTTTACAACCGGTGCCTGTCCGGCTTCTGAAGTTTGTACTTATAATTTGAATATGACTGATGCAGGTAACAGCTGGAATGGTGCAAATATTACTGTTCTGCAGGATGGTGTTTCTCTTGGGACATATACTGTATCAGGTGGCGGTGCAAACTATGCTACTGTTAATATTTGTGAAGGTTCTCTGATCGAATTGGTTTGGTCTTCAGGGATGTATGACAATGAGTGTATTTTTGATATGACTGATCCATACGGAAATATTATTTATAGCTTTCCACAGGGCGGTGCTCCGGATGCCGGAACATTTTTTAGTTTCACTTCATCATGTGTTCCCCCTGCCTGTCCTTCACCTCTTAGTTTGAATGCCTTTAATATTACCGATGTTTCGGCTCAATTGTCATGGACTGAAACAGGTGATGCTACCATGTGGAACGTGGAGTATGGTGCTTTAGGATTTACATTGGGAACTGGTGTCTCAGTTAGTCACATTACAGATATTCCTTGTTCTTTAACCGGACTTATTCCGGGAATGACATACAGTTTTTATGTGCAATCTGATTGCGATGCTGATGGAACAAGTACGTGGGTAGGACCATTTACCTTTACCATGGGAAATCCGCCTCTTGACAATCCTTCTGCTTGTGAAATGGGTTATGATATTCCTGATGGTGACTGTGAGGATTTTATTATCGAAGTTGATGGTGTTGGCGGATCTCAATTGGGTACCGACTCATATGTGAAGGAAGTCAGGTTAATTGCAACCCATACCTTTGACCAGGACCTTGTTTTTACACTAACCTCACCAAACGGAGTTACCGTTGTGTTATCACAGCAGCATGGTGGTGGTGGTGATAATTATGGAGTGATTGATGGATCCTGTACACAGTATACCTCCTTTAAAATGGATGCTTTAACGGCTATTTCTTTAGGAGCAGCTCCATTTAATGGTGAATTTATTCCCGATGGCGATTTCGCCGATTTCAATGATGGAAGTGATCCCAATGGAATGTGGGATCTGCAAGCCTGCGATATGATGAACACTGATTTAGGTACATTGGAGTTTATTCAGATTATTTTTGGAACATTTGGCACTGAAGCTGAAATTCTTTCATACAGTTTTCCCGAACAAACAGGTCCGGCTGTCATCGATCCCGTTGAAAGAACAATAGATATCGAAGTTGATTGGGAGGCAGATATTACCAATTTGGTTGCAACATTTACATTATCCACCGGCGCCACAGCAGAGATTGGAGGAATAAACCAAACTTCAGGATTGACTGCCAATGATTTTTCAGGTACGGTTACCTATACAATAATTGCTGAGGATGGAGTTACATCCCACGATTGGACTGTTAATGTCACTCTGGCTGAAATGCCTCAGGGTGCAATCTGCAGCTGGCCATTGCCGCTTACTTTGCCTGTTTACGGTGAAGCCGGAACAACTGAAGGTTTTGGCGATGATTACAACAATACCATGACCTGCTCAAGTAACTTTATGACTGGTGATGACATTGTTTACGAATTCACCATCCCGGTAAACGGAACATTAGCAGGAACCATGACAGCATCCATCGGATGGATTGGAATGTTTGTTACAAATGGCTGTCCCGATGCCGGAGGCTCCTGTGTGATAAGTAAAACATCAACCGGATCGACAGCAACTTTTTCAGGACAGCCAATATCCCCCGGAACATATTTTCTGATATTATCAAATTATGCACCACCTCAGAATATGGATTTTGAGTTTGATCTGGTATTCACTCCCGATCCTGGTTCTGTTGATGTTGGAATTCTTTCACCGGCTACCGAGGTACAAAGTTGTAATTTTTCTGACGAGGAGCTTATTTCTATGTGCGTTATCAATAACGGTGGACAGACTCTGGCAACAGGCGATACCATTTTTATCGGATATAACGTTGAAGGCGGAGCAGATGTTTTGGATACACTAATTCTTGAATATGATGTAATTACAGGAGATTCTGTTTGTCATGTTTTTTCTGAGTTTTATGATTTTTCTGCTATAGGAGAATATGAAGTGAATGTTTGGATGGAGTACGAAGGAGATATGTTTGCAACGAACAATACAGTTACCAGTGCATACATACATTATATTCCGGTTGGCGAATACAGCGGAGATACTGTAACTACAGCATCATTCCCTTACACACTTGATCTTACAGAATCATATTCATCGTACTACTGGTACAATGCAGATCATACCCTGACATCAACAGCAAGTACTTTTGAAATTGATGCCTATGGCTGGTACTACATGGATTTGGTTGATTTTAACGGATGTGCTTTTATAGATTCAGTATTTGTAGATGTACCCGTATCGATTAATAGCAATGAAATTAAACAGATTATAAGCATATATCCTAATCCCAACAACGGCGAATTCAGTGTTAAGTATGAAAGCCCGGTACAATATGATGTGGAAGTCAGGATCACCGATGTATGCGGAAGCATGATTTCAGAAAAAACCTATAAACAAACTACAATTATTAACGAGAGATATGATATTTCATCCATTGCACCCGGCGTTTACTTTGTAAGTGTTCTTGCGAACGACCACAACACAGTTGTTAAGATGATTGTGCAGTAGATTGTCATAATGGTGGAATGGAGGTTTTTGAGAGATACCTGTTTGGGTTTAATTGTTAGTAAAACAAAATTGTCTATTAGTAATAACACATAGTATAAAAGCCTGCTCAAAAACGAGCGGGCTTTATTATTAATGTGAATGCTGAGATGCGGGGGTCGAGGAATCATATTAGAACCTGGTCATTGCGAGGAACGAAGCAATCTCCTGATAAAGCCCATGGACATTATTAGGAGATTGCTTCGTCGCAAAAACCTATTTGTAAACCATAATGCTATTTCTCGCTTCTTGCAATGACGCTGCACCATACAGGATTTTCGGTAAAAGTGGATTCCAATATAAAAGCCTGCTCAAAAACGAGCGGGCTTTTATATAATGTGTATGGCTGTGTTCGTGTAAAGCCGAAGAATCATATTGTAACCGTGTTATTGCGAAGCAATCCCAAAGCCAATTCCTTCTTCAAAAATTCTCCGGTATATGATTTTGTATTTTGAGCAATTTCTTCAGGTGTGCCTGTGGCAATGATATGTCCACCGTTTCTGCCGCCATCAGGACCAATATCAATAATATGATCGGCCAGTTTAATCACATCCATATTGTGTTCTATGATGATGACTGAATTTCCACGATCAACCAGTTTGTTTATTACATTCATCAGTACCCTGATGTCCTCGAAATGCAGTCCGGTGGTTGGTTCATCAAAAATGTAAAGTGTTTTTCCGGTGTCTTTCTTCGCCAGTTCCGTGGCAAGTTTTATTCTTTGAGCCTCACCACCAGAAAGGGTTGTACTTTGTTGTCCGAGTGTTATATATCCCAAGCCCACTTGTTTCAAGGCAGAAATTTTCTTATGAATGGATGGAATAGCTATGAAAAACTCTTCTGCCTGATCAATGGTCAGGTTTAAAACTTCATTAATATTTTTTCCCTTATATTTTACTTCCAGAGTTTCGCGGTTATATCTTTTTCCGTTACAGGAATCACAAGTTACATATACATCCGGAAGAAAATTCATTTCAATGGTTTTTACTCCGGCGCCCTGACAGGTTTCGCATCTTCCGCCTGAGACATTGAAAGAAAACCTTCCTGCTTTATATCCCCTGATTTTTGATTCGGGCAGCATTTCAAAAATCTTTCTTATATCACCAAAAACTCCGGTATAGGTGGCGGGATTTGAACGCGGTGTTCGTCCTATCGGTGACTGGTCAACTTCAATAACTTTGTCAATATTGTCAATTCCATCAATTGAACCATAGGCAAGTGGTTTTTTAAGCGAGTTATAGAAATGAGCTGAAAGGATTGGATGCAGTGTTTCATTGATTAAAGTTGATTTGCCGCTTCCTGAAACTCCAGTGACACAAATCAGATTGCCTAGTGGTAAATCAACTGAAATATTTTTGAGGTTATTGCCGCAACATCCTTTTAAGGATATTTTTTTGCCGTTACCTGGTCTGCGTTCTGCCGGTATTTCAATTTGTTTCAGGTTATTGAGGTAATCTGCAGTCAGCGTTCCTGAGTTTAAAATTTCTTTGAGGGTGCCTTTTGCAACTATTTTTCCTCCATGTTTTCCCGCTTTTGGTCCGATGTCAATAATATAATCGGCAGCGCAGATCATTTCCTTGTCATGTTCAACAACGATAATGGAATTGTAATTGTCGCGCAGTTTTTTAAGAGATTCAATGAGTTTCAGGTTGTCACGCTGATGGAGTCCGATACTTGGTTCGTCAAGGATGTAAAGCACATTTACAAGCTGTGATCCGATCTGGGTAGCAAGTCTGATGCGCTGGCTTTCGCCTCCCGAAAGACTGGCTGAGTTTCTGTTCAGACACATGTATTCAAGTCCGACCTCAATTAAAAACTTCAATCTTGTTTTTATTTCCTTGATGATTTCATTACCAATCTTTTTTTGTTTTTCATTAAGTTGGTCATCAATTTTTTCAAACCAGTTGTAAAGATCTTTAATATCATGAGCGGCAAGTTCTGCAATATTTTTTTTACCGATGCGAAATTGCAGGGATTCCATTTTTAATCTGGTTCCTTTACAATCAGGGCAAACCGCTTTACTTATAAATTGATCGCTCCAGCTTTCAGATAAACTGTTTTTGTTTTCTGACTGATTTTTCTCGATATAATTCACTACACCTTCAAAGCTCATAAAGTAGTTCGATGAACTTCCCAGAGGTGTGTTGGTGAGCTTAAAAGTTTCAGAAGATCCGTAAAGAATGGTGTTGAGTGCATCTTCAGGGATATCTTTTACAGGGTCAGACAATTTAAAACCGTATTTATCGGCTATTGCTTCAATCTGCCAGAAAATGAGGGATGATTTATATTTTCCCAGCGGAACGATGCCTCCTTTACTGATGCTGATGTTGTTGTCGGGTATTATTTTCCCCAGATCAATTTCCCGTACATGACCCAGTCCGCTGCAGCGGGGACAGGCTCCGTGTGGCGAATTAAATGAAAAGGTATGAGGAGCGGGTTCATTATATGAAATGCCGCTTACCGGACACATGAGTTGGCGGCTGTAGTATCTTTCTTCACCGGTTTCGGCATCAAGCAACATTGTAATGCCTTTTCCGTGTTTCATTGCCAGTTCAACAGATTGTCTGAGTCTTTTCAGATCATTTTCATCAGCCTTTATTTTGTCAATGACAATTTCAATGTTGTGTGATTTATACCGGTCAACTTTCAATCCGTGCACAATCTCTTTCAATTCTCCGTCAATCCGGAGATTTATAAACCCTTTTTTACGAATTTGTTCGAACAATTCTTTATAGTGGCCTTTTCTGCCCTGGATAATAGGGGAGAGGATAATGATTTTCTTTCCGCTGTATTGTTTGAGAATAAGTTCTATAATTTGCTGATCGGTATATTTTACCATCATTTCTCCCGAAACATGTGAATAGGCAATAGAAGCACGGGCATATAGAAGTCTGAGAAAGTCATATATTTCGGTGATTGTGCCTACGGTTGACCGTGGGTTTTTATTGGTAGTTTTTTGTTCAATGGCAATAACCGGACTAAGGCCTGAAATTTCATCAACATCGGGACGTTCCATTCCGCCGAGGAATTGACGGGCATAAGCCGAGAAAGTTTCAATATATCTTCGCTGGCCTTCATTGTAAATGGTATCGAATGCCAAAGATGATTTACCACTGCCACTAAGTCCGGTAATCACTGTCAGTGTATTCCTCGGAATTTGGATATCAACATTTTGCAAGTTATGCACCCGGGCGCCATAGACGCTTATAAAGTCTTTATCTTCCACAATCAAAAATCAAAATAAAATGCAAATTTAGCGTAAATATCCTTTTCTTGCTGCCTGATCGGGAATTTCAATGAAATAAGTTTTTTTCTCCTTATTTGTCAGGAAGTTCTGTCTAAGCCAGGGGTTAAATGTCTTCAGCATTTTGTAATTTGTATTCATGGATTTGGCAAAATCCGCAAAATCAGTTACAGCAGAATCGACTTTAACCTGATGTGTGGTAATATTGCGGTATAAATCTTTTGGTCTGTAATTAAAGCCAAACATTGTTGAATTTTCCATGATTAGTTTGATAGAAAGTATCCTGAAAACATATCTTGAAGTTTCGGTATTTAAAAGCAAATCATAATAATTATCGACTTTTTGACGGGCCAGCTGTTCTTCAAGTCCGCTCATCCCCATATTATAAGAAGCAGCAACCAATGTCCAGTTTTTATATTTTGCGTAAGCAGTTTTCAGGTATTTGCATGCAGCTTCGGTTGATTTTTTGAAATGGTAACGCTCATCAACTTCGTTGTTAATTTCGAGGCCATATTCTATACCTGTTTCCTTCATAAACTGCCAGAAACCCGTTGCTCCTGATGGTGAAACAACATTCATCAGTCCGCTTTCTGCAACACAAAGATATTTGAAATCTACAGGAATTTTATTTGCACTGAGAATTGAATCTATATAAGGAAAATAGCGGTTTGCCCTTTTTATATGCAGGAGGGATTGTGATTGCCAATAGGTGTTTACAAGCAATTCCCTGTCCAGACTTTCCATAACGTCAAAATACTCAAGGGGAACATTTTCTCCTGCAAAATCAAGCTTTTCAGGAATATTTACTGAGTAAACTTTATAATGATCATTAAAAACTTTCTGGTGTTCTTTATCCTCAGGTGAAACAACATAAGAATAGCTGAAAAGATTTATTATAGTCCAAAACAATACAAAACTCATAAGCACATAAATGGGCTTAAGGAAAGCAGGAAATGAAAGTTTCATAAATAAAAATTTTAGATCTTAATTGCTTTTGGTGATCCTGGTATTGATATAGAGAAGCAGGAAAACAACAGCTGCATAAACCCATAAAACAACGGTCCAGACATCCCCCAATTTCTCTGTAAAGTTAAGTATATAAACTGAAAGAAATACCGAGAAAGCAGAAATAAAAAGATAAATTAGGGCAACAGTTTTTTCAGATTTAAACCGATAAAAAAGGTGATGGGTTGTGTGATCTTTTCCCCCGACAAAAGGTGATTTTCCTTTCATTAGTCGGTTAATGGTTACGGTAGCGGTATCTGTAATTGGAATAAGAAAAGCAAGAACAACAGCCAATGCCTGTTTTGGAATTGCACAAACGCAGGTTGATTCGGTATTGTTCCACAACAGAATGATGCTGAGTGAAGCAACAAAGGAGCCAAGGACCTGACTTCCGTTATCACCCATGTACATTTTTGCCTGTGGCCAGTTGAAATAAATAAAACTTATTAATGCGGCTAACAGTCCGGTTACAAAAAATATAATTATCGGGTCAATGTACTCATTAAACAAATAGAGATTAATACCTAGTCCGGCAAGTATGGTAATAATCACCAATGTAGTGATTGCATCCATATTGTCGAGCATGTTGATGGAGTTCATTATCCCAACCACCCAAAGCACGGTAATGATGTAATTTAAGTAGAGATCGGAAAATATATCAATGTAAACTCCGGATTTAACTAATATAAATCCCGACAGGAATTGAATAAAAAATTTGAAATAAGGTGATGTGTCAATGATGTCATCAGCCAGTCCCATCAGAAAGGAAAGAGTAATGACTATTCCAATTCCCAGCGCCTGATGTTCGAAAGTTCCGTTTTCATAGAAAAAAAACAAATATATGACTGAAGTGATTGCAAAACTGATAAAAAAGGTAATACCACCTGAGATTGGTTTTGACTGGCTTTTAAACCTGACACCTGTCACATTGGCTTTTTTGATATTATGTTTTTTTGATTTATTAAGAAAAAAACTGTGTGAAAAGAAGCCGGCAATCAGCAACACACAAAAAACCAATAATATATTTACCATCATATATTCCGCCACTTACTTAATAAAAAACAATATCCTTTTTATTATTTTTTTATACCAGGGTAATTTGGGTTTGAATTCTTCCTCAAAATAACCATATCCATATTCGCCGTATGCTCCATACCCGCCATAACCGTAACCGTAACCATAACCATATTTGGTTTGTCTGGTATCAAGTCCGTTTAATACTACAGATATTTTGGTAATATTTTTATCGTCAATCAGGTGATTGATGTTATTGATGTAATTTCTTCTTGAATAATTCGCCCTTGTCACATAAATAGGGAACGCTGCTTTTTTAAATATACTTATTCCGTCAGACACAATTCCAATAGGAGGCGTATCAATGATGATAAAATCATATTCGTTATGAAGTTCACTCAGAAACTCGTCCATTTCCTTACTGATAATCAACTCAGAAGGATTTGGCGGGATTGGTCCGGCCGTAATAAATTCAAGGTTTTCGAATCTTGATTTTTTAATACAATCTTTGTAAAGATGTTTTTTGATAAGGATTGTACTAACCCCTTTATCATTAACAATATCAAATCCCTTGTGAATTCTTGGCTTTCTTAAGTCAAGGTCAATCAAAATCACCTTTTTCCCCGATATGGCAAGAATACCCGCAAGGTTAATGGCAACAAAGGTTTTCCCTTCGCCGGGAACTGTAGATGAAACGGTAATAATTTTATTGCTTTCACCATGTGCAATAAACTCAAGGTTGGTGCGAAGGGTGCGAAATGCTTCCGATATTATTGATTTGGTATTGATGTTTACTATAAGTTGTGAAACAGGAATTTCCTTGTTGTATTTAGGTATAGTTCCAATAATTGGGGCATCGGTATAAGAGGTAATGTCAGTAATTGAAGTAATCTGAGAATGGAGCAGGTATCTTAAAATTACAATTGAAAGACTAATCAGAATTCCGGCAGCCAGAAAAATAATCAAGGTCATTTTTTTTCTGGGAGAGATGGGTTCGGTTGGCGGACTGGATTTTTGCAGAATAAGGTTTTGAGAAACGTACCCTGCCTGTGAAATGGAGTATTGGGCCTTTTTCTCGATCAGTTGGGTTAAAAAGCCTTCATTAATTTCATAAATACGGGTAAGTCTAGCAAGCTCAACTTCATTAACCTGTCCGGTATTAAATATCTCATTTTGATATTGTAAAATTTTCTCTTCATAATCTATTGATTTCTTTTCAAGGGTTTTGATAGTGTTCTTTATGAAATCAATCATTGTTTTTCGCAGGTTTTCTATTTGCTTATCGACAATTTTTATTTTATGGTTGTTGTTGGTTACATCGTTAAGCAACATGTCTTTTTGGTCATTTTTCTGCTGAATCGATTCAAGAATATTGCTTATATAACCTTCTGATTTTGTGCCTGAAAGCAAAGCTATCAATTCATAAACATCGATATTTTTATTCTCGGCAACCTCGCTTTTTATGCGATTAAGGGTTACAAGTTCAAATTCAATATTCATGATTTCTTCATCAAACTCATGAATTTTAGAAGTATAAATAGGGAAGGCGCTGAGGTTCAGATCAGAGTTCGGGCTAATTTTATTTTCTTTTTTGAAACTATGGATCTGGCGCTCGGTTTCAGACAATTTTTTGTAAACTGCTTCAAGTTGTTCTTCGATAAAAGCAAGAATGCTTTCAGCGCTTTCCTTCATTCTCTCAACATCATATTTTCTGAACTCTTCAGCAATTGTGTTAACTACTTCAGATGTTTTAAGTGCATTGTTGTCAACATAGGATATTTCAATAGTGTTTGCTTCAGGATTTTGTAATTTGATTTCAAGTTTGCTGATGTGCTCATTAAGCAAAGTTGTGGGATTTTTTAAAATAAAAAAGAAGGATTCATGATTAAGACTCTTATGAAGTTCTTCAATGCCTTTATAGTTTGTAATTGTCACTTTAACATCTATTCCGTTAATATTTTCCCATTTACCAACAGAAAGGTTTTCAAATTCCAAATCATCCGAATTAATTTTCAGATGATAGGTTGTTGGGTTTTCAAAATCGATATAAATCTTCTTATCGTAAATTGCTCCGTTATTGATTTTTACTTTAACTTCAAATGGCGAACTTTTGTACATCTCATTTGATAAAAAAGTTCCCTCATTAAAATACTGAATATCAATAGGTAGCTTGCTAAAAACTCTTTTTAGAAATTCCTGGGAACGCAAGAGTTCAATTGTCTGGGCAATGGTGTTTTCTTCGCGAAGGTTTTCTATTTCAAGAACTTTGTCTGCATTATTATTGTTTGAAATCTGGAGAACTGTTATCGATTGATAAAGGGGTGGTGTGTATCGAAGATATAGAAACGCACCAACAATCGAAATTCCCATGATAATCGCCACCAGAAACATACTTTTTTTAATGATGTAAGTAAAAATTCTTACATCAAAAGTCTCGTTAATAAGTGGAATCTTCTTTTGCATGGTCTGTTATTTGAAAAGACTGTAAATTAGCAATCCGGTTGTAACCAAATTCAGATAAGGTGTGATTTCAAGAAGCAGTCTGCTGGCATATTTTGGTCTGGCCTCAATATAAATTATATCATTTGCCTGAAGAACAAAATTTGCTTTTTGCATTTCTTTTAGGTTTGATACATTAAAAAGATATACTTTGGGGTCGTTTAAGCTTCCTCTCAATAATTTTATTCGGTGCGATTTACTGTAATCTGAGATTCCACCAGCTGAGGCAATTGCTTCAATCAGGGTGAAATTTTCTTCAGATATTTCAACTATTGTTGCATTGGTACTGCCTTCGGGAAAAACCAGCACACGGCGGTTTGTGACTTTTAAAAAAACAAAAGGATCCTGAAAATATTCTTTGTAGGCTGCTTCAAGCATTTCTTCGGCCTGTCTGATTGTTTTACCAGCTATTGGTATCCTTCCCAGTGTAGGGATTTTAACCATTCCATCGAATTCGACCAAATAGGTCAGGGAACTTTGTTGAAGCATTTGTGTCCCTGAAATATCAATTAGTTTTTCACCTTTATTGGTATAAACTTTAAGGTCAATTTTATCGTTGGGTTTAATGATATATTCAATAGCTGTTGAGTCAAATGAGGTGAGTTCTTTTCCGGGATCAGTTTCGAACATTACATTGGAATTCAGGATCCTGCAAGAGGAGAAAAGTAATGAAATAACCGTTAAAATAAGTAAATACTTCATCAATACTGAATTTTATCAAAGATCAAAGATATAAAAAAATCCTGTCAGAAGACAAAAAAAATTATTTAGCGTTATCCTTCAGCAGCTTGTAGTAGAGATTTCTCATGTTGTCCATCAATTGTTCGTAATGAAATTTGTTTTTCACAAAATCCCATCCGTCGGATGAAATGTCTAATCGCAGTTGCTCGTTGTTGACAAGTTCCAGCAATTTTCCGGAGAAGTCCTTAAGGCTGCCATTTTTAGAAAGAAGGGCGGTTTTTCCGGGTATTACAATATTCTCAATTCCACCAACATTGGTGCTGATGATGGCCCGGTTTGATGCTTGTGCTTCGATCAGACTAACAGGGGTGCCCTCGTTAAGTGAGGTTAAAGCAATTATATCCATTCCGGCATAAACATAATCCACATCTTTAATCCATGAAGTATATGTGATTGTTGCAGATTTGGTTTTTAAATCCCCGTTAAATACAAAATCAAGTTTCAGGTCTTTGGTTTTTTGAATAAGGGATTCTCTGCTCTCTCCATCTCCTACAATAAATACCCTGATAGGACTATTTGTTTTGTTTTTAATTGATTTTATGGATTCAAGAAAAAATTCATGATTTTTTATTGGCACAAGTCTGCCGACAATTCCAATTGCAACTTCATCATCTTTAATATTATATTCAGTCCTGAACTGCCGGCGCTTTTCATACATATTTTCATGGAATCTGGACAAATCAAATCCCAGGGGGATTACTTCGATATTTTCTGCCTTGGTAATCTTGTATTTATTGGCAAGTTCATCTTTCTGGTTTTCGCTTACTGCAATAATTTTAGTGCTTTTTTTTGCAAGTTGACGTTCTATTTTTTTAAAAATAGTGGTGGTGTAGGATTTAAAATACGAATGAAAAACATGCCCGTGAAAGGTATGAACTATTACAGGAACTTTACAGTTATATGCTGCCAATCGGCCTATTGTTCCTGCTTTTGCGGCGTGTGTATGAACGATGTCGGGTTTGAAATCCTTGATGATTTTTTTTATTTTGTTGTAGGCAATCAGGTCGTGGCGGGGATTAATTTCCCTGCGCATTTCAGGAATGATTACCGGTGTGATCCCAAGTTTTTCGAGAATAAATTCAGAGCTGTCTTCAGTCTCATCTTTCATTCCACCAACCAACAATGTCTCAAACTCTGGCTCGAGATACTTTGTCAGGTTGGCTGCATTGTAAGTGGGCCCTCCCAGGTTGAACCTGTTTATTATTCTTAAAATCCTGGGCATTTATAAATCAAAGTTTGGTTTTGTTTCACAAAGGTATAGCAAAATCAGACCAAAAAGTTGGGAAATAGTTATAATATATCAGGTAAAGTTGATTAACCCATATTTTTTTTCCACCAATACTGAAAAACAATCAATGCCCAAATGTTTGCATGAACATCTCCGGGGTTTCCTGAGTAAAGTTTTTTCTTGTATTTTTCAATGATTTCAGGGTTGAAAATATTTTGTGCCCTGATAAAATCATTTTTAAGCAGGTCATTTTCAATTAATGGCTTAAGTTCATTTCTCATCCACTTGAGCAAAGGGACTTCAAATCCTTGTTTGGGCCTGTTGTACAATTCTTCGGGCAACATCGATCTGAATGAATTTTGCAGAATTTTCTTTTTTTGACCTGAGTCAATTTTTAAGGATGAATGAAGTGAAAAAGCAAGGTTTACAACATTGTGGTCAAGGAATGGTGTTCTCACTTCAAGGCTATTTCCCATCGACATAAGATCGGTTTTTGTGAGCATATCGCCGGGCAATACCATCTTAACGTCACTGAATAATATGTCGTTAAAGTCATTTTTTCCGGAAATATCCGAAAGTAATTCTTGTTTTTGAACTTTATATTCATCTGATAAATTGATCGAAAGCAGTCGCATGGCATTTTTTTCATTCATAAGGGAACACCACAGCCAATACCTTTCTTTTTCGTCAAGTACCAGTCCTTCCTTATATCTTTTTATTTGCCTGAATTTATTTAGCAAATTGCTGTTTCTTGATTCAGGAAGCAACGAAAGAAATGGGGATGAAAATCTGATAAGATAATTGATAAATGAATCCTTTGAAGCCATCAGGTGAGCATGATGTTTGTAATAACCTGCAAAAACCTCGTCGGCTCCGTCGCCCGACAATGCCACTGTTGCTTTCTTACGGGTGTGTTTGCTTAATATGTATACTGCCAGAGCCGATGAGTCGGCAAAGGGCTCATCTGTATAGTCAAGTACATTGAAAAGCTCTTTGTACAAATCATCATTGGATAGACTGAATACCGAATGGTTTGTTTTATATTTTTCGGCAATAAGATTGGCATAGCGCGTTTCATCAAAAAATGGCTCGTCTTTAAATCCTATGGAAAAGGTATTCAGGTTTTTGGTATGCCTCGAGGCCAGGGCAACAATTACCGAGGAATCAATTCCTCCACTTAGAAAAGCACCAATAGGAACATCGGCCACCAACCTTCGCTGAACGGCCTTGTCAAGTTCGGATACCAGCATCTCCTGAATTTCTGTTATGCTTTTATCTATATAGTTTCCTTTGCTGTATTGCGGACGGTAATACTGTTTGCAGGTTACCTGACCATTTTTAATTGTTATGGAATGGCCCGGACTAATTTTGAAAACATTTTTAAAAATTGTTTTTGGAGGAGGGATATAATTGAACTGGAAATAAACGAGAAGTGCATCGGTGTCAATTTCTTTTGGAATACCCAGTTCCATCAGTCCTTTCATTTCTGAGGAGAATGCAAAAAACTCTTTACCATGAAAATACAAAAGGGGGTTTATACCAAACCGGTCACGTGCCAGAAAAAGAGAGTTCTCATTTTTGTCATAAATTGCAAAGGAAAAACAGCCATTGATAACATCCAGACATTTTTCTCCAACCTCAATATAAAGCTTTAGCAAGACTTCTGTGTCACATTGTGATCTGAAGTTATGTCCTTTGGATTCCAGTTCTTTTCGAGTTTCGCGGTAGTTGTAAAATTCTCCGTTAAAAACAATTGTATACCGGCCGGTTTCGTCGGTAAAGGGCTGTGAACCTGCATCGGAAGTATCAATCACAGCAAGGCGTGTGTGTCCAAGTGCAACGTAGTTATCTAAATAAGTGCCCGAACCATCAGGGCCCCGGAGCGCCAGCTTTTCAACAGATTTTTCAAGTTTGCTCTTGAAAGCAGTAGCTTTTTCAGTAAATGAGTATATTCCTGTTATTCCGCACACAACCTGTTCATTTAAAATAAAAAAGCATAACCTGAAGTTATGCTTTTTATACGGTAGATAATAATTATTTCTTAAGTACTTGAAATTCAACCCTTCTGTTTTGGGATCTGCCTTCTTCATCGGTATTGAAAGCAATCGGACGGGTTTCACCATAACCTTTAACAACCAGTCTTTCCTTTTTTACTCCGTTTAGGATAATATAATCAGCCACAGCCTGTGCTCTGTCCTGTGAAAGTTTTTGGTTGTAATCATCCGGACCCACATTGTCGGTATGGCCGGCAATTTCTATTTCCAGATTTCCATTATCTTCAAGAAATTGTACACAGCGATTCAATTCAGGAAAAGATTCTGGTTTTAGAGTAGCTTTTGCTGTTTCAAAGAAGATGTTATTCAGACGAACAACCTGACCAACCTCAATGGGATTTAACCGCATCATTTCTTCGGTAATTTCTGTATATTCATCAATATCTGACAAATCAATATTCTTGTTCACATCAAAGAATCCCAATCCTATCGCCCTGAAACCATAGTTTTTACCGGCAGGCAGAATAATTTTAAATTCACCTGTATTTGGGTCGGTACGGGCAATGGCAACTTCTTTTCCGTCAGGCAGTTCTTCAACGATAATTTTAGCATCAACGGGCTGATTTGTTTTTTCATTCAGTACTTTCCCTGAAATCAGAACAACAGGTTTAGGCTTAACCGCTTTGGGCAATTGAATTCTGAATATATCCTTTTTGCCAATGGAATTATTTTCAGATGCAAAATAAGCGTATTCACCGGAAGCCGGAATATTGTATTTTGAATCGGCTCCAACTGAATTAACAATCGAACCCAGATTTTGGGGATCAGACCAGTTTTGCCATGTTTCATCCTGACGGGTAGTTACATAAATATCAGCTTCGCCATATCCGGGGTATCCCGATGATGAAAAGTATAAAGTAACACCGTCGGCAGCCAGGAACGGACTGTAGTCATTCTGTGGAGTGTTAACATGGATGCCTAAGTTCTGCGGTTTTGACCATTGGTTTTCAGCTTTCATGAAACTTACATACAGGTCAAGTTTTCCATAACTGTCTTTTCCCTGAATTGCCATTAACAATACTCTGCCATCGTTTGAAAGGTAATAATTGGCAAACGGACTATTATTGATGTAGCCTTCAATGTATTGTTTTTCAGGAAATGCCCAACCTTCTTTGGTTCTGTATGTTATTGAAACACCGTCGGCGGTTGTTCCGTCTTTGTTGTAAAGGTTTGCCAGCAAAAGCGTATTGCCGTCGGGAGTGATCGATTGCACAAAATTGTTGTTTTTGTTGTTAAGCGGAGCACCCACGTTCATTGCTGGAATCCATGCGCCTTTATGGTCAAGTTTTGAGTACCAGATATCATCTCTGTCCTGATACCCTCCGGCGTTTTCAGGATGGTTTTTTCTGACAAATATGAGCAGTTTGCCATCAGGAGAAATCATTGGGGCATCTTCATCATATATTGTATTAACTGTTTCTGCAAGTCTTTCGGGTTTTCCGTCGAACTTCAAATTTGGAAACACATTAATTTCCACTTTAACGGAGTCTCTGGAATCACTGATCCCAACAGCATCAATCTGGTTCCATCCGGGCACTTTTCCAGGTTCAAGTTTTATTTCAACCTGATTTACGATGAACTCACTGGGAGTAGATAGGAAAATATTTAAAATCCTGCCTTTTGCTCCGGCCGGAGCAGGAGTAGCAGTATAAACAGATTTGCTTTCACCATTCACACCCTTGATTATTACTTCAGAAATGGCACCGGGGTTGACATTTTCGGCAATGGCAATCTGTGTAATGAGCATGGGCTTATCATATCCAACGGTGATTGATGCTGCATCGGGACATTCTTCACCGCTCTTTTCTTTAACAGACCAGGCGTAGTCGGAATATCCGCCGCGCGGCATGACATTTGGCCTGCCAAGAATTTCAGAAGCAGACATCTTTTCTTTGTCATATTGTGATGAAAATTTGACAACTGATGTGGCCCATTTTACATTGACAAATTTCTTTTCGCCAAGATCAACATCTTTTACTTCTGTCGATTCCCAAATAACTTTATTACTGTCCAAAATGTTTTTATCATTCTGTGAAAACACAGCGTTAAAAGCTATAGATAATAATAAAATTAAGACTAACTTATTACAGTTCATAGTTTTACGAGTAAAATAATTTTTTTTTAAACATGGAAAAATACAATTTGTTAGGGAATTAACAAAATATCTGCCTTAAAAAATGACAAATACCATGATTTTCTTGATCGAAAATTATATTTGTTCAATTTGATTTTTGTCTTATGATTTGGATATACAATATTTATATATTAACTTTGCACCGCTTTTTGCGGATGTGTCGTAATTGGTAGCCGAGCTAGACTTAGGATCTAGTGCCGAGAGGCGTGGGGGTTCGAGTCCCTTCATCCGCACTCTGAGTAAAACCGCGTTTACGCAAGGGTGTGTAAGGGCGGTTTTAAAGTTATTTGTTATATTATAAATTGCTGAAAATGAACGTAACAAGAGAAAATGTAAATGAGCTGAATGCCATTTTAAAAATTAAAATTGAGGAGAAAGACTACCAGTCAAAAGTTGAAAATGTACTAAAGGATTACAGGAAAAAAGCAAATATTCCCGGTTTCAGACCCGGAATGATTCCTGTTGGTATGGTAAAAAGAATGTATGGAAATGCTATTCTGGTTGATGAGATAAATAAACTGGTTTCTGAAAGCATTTTCTCATATATCAGAGAAGAAAAGCTTGACGTACTTGGTGAACCACTGCCAAATGAAAATCAGAAGCAGATTGATTTTGATACCCAAAAGGATTTTGAGTTTCTTTTTGACATTGCCCTTGTACCTGTTTTTGAACTGAGTTTTGGCAAAAATGATGTGATAAATTACTACGACATCAAAGCCGATGATGAAATGGTTGGCAAATACATGGATAGTTATTTAAGAAGATACGGAAAATACGAAAAAACCGAGTCTGTTTCTGAAAAAGATCTTGTACGTGGAAATTTTATTCAGCTTAATGCTGATGGTGCTGAAGTCGAAGACGGAATTAAACCTGAAAATGTTCTTTTGTCACTGGATATTGTCAAAGATGAAAAAATTCTGAAACTTTTTGATGGAAAAAAAGTTGATGAAACTGTGAAATTTAATCCGGCAAAAGCTTTTCCAAATGATACAGAACTCTCTGCCATGCTGAAAATTAAAAAGGAAGAGGTTGCTGCAGCCGATACTGATTTTAATTTTACCATTACTGAAATACAGAAATTCATCCAGGCCGAGCCAAATCAGGAACTTTTTGATAAAATTTTCGGCGAAAATGTAGTTAAAAATATGGACGAATTCAGGGAAAAAGTTATTCTGGATATCAAATCAAATATGGTATTTGAAAGTGAGTATAAATTTCTGATGGATGCCCGTGAAAAAATAATAGAAAAAGCAAACATCGATCTTCCATCTGAATTTTTGAAACGCTGGCTCAGGGCAACAAATAAAAACGAACTCACAAACGAACAAATTGAAAAAGATTTTCCATTATTTGAAAAAGACCTGAAATGGCAGATCATCAAGGAGAAAATTATTAAAGAAAATGAATTGAAAGTTACTGAAGAAGATATTCTTGATCACGCAAAGAAAATTGCTACCATGCAGTTTAAACAGTATGGAATCAATTTCCTTCCCGAAGAGCACCTCGATAACTATGCAAAAGAACTGCTGAAGAAAGAAGATGATCGCAGAAAATATTATGAGAAAAAATTTGAAGATAAAGTGATTGACTATATTAAGGAACAGGTAAAGGTGGATGTGAAAGAAGTTACAAATGAAGAGTTTAATAAGTTGTTCGAAAATTAATCTTGCCATTTAGAATTTTATAACTAATTTTAAACTGTATTAATTTAAAAATTATACCTATGAACTCAAGTCAGGAATTCAGAAAATACGCAACCAAACACCGCGGAATCGGCAGCATGAAACTTGATAAATATGCTTCTGTTTATGCAAATTACATATCTCCTACAATTATTGAGGAACGTCAGTTGAACATTGCATCCATGGATATTTATTCCAGATTGATGATGGACAGAATTATTTTCCTTGGTCTTCCCATTGATGATTACGTAGCCAATATCATTCAGGCTCAATTGCTCTTCCTTGAATCCACCGATCCTGCAAAAGATATTCAGATTTATTTCAACACTCCGGGCGGTTCTGTTCATGCCGGACTGGGAATCTATGATACCATGCAGTATATTTCGTCGGATATTGCCACTATTTGTACCGGAATGGCAGCTTCAATGGGTGCTGTATTGCTTTGTGCAGGCGCAAAAGGTAAAAGATCAGCTTTGAAACATTCAAGAATTATGATTCACCAGCCCATGGGCGGTGCCGAAGGCCAGGCTTCCGATATTCAGATTGTTGCCAATGAAATCAAAAAACTGAAAACCGAATTGTACGAAATTATTGCAGAACACTCGGGAAATTCAATTGAAAAGGTTGAAAAGGACTCAGACCGCGATTACTGGATGATTGCTGAAGAAGCAAAGGAGTACGGAATGATTGATGAAGTACTTGTTAGAGATCCTAAAAAGAAAAAGAAATAATTTAACCCGCTTCGGCGGGTTTTTTTATATATTAGCAGCAAATTAATTCAAAAAAACTAAAACTATGGAAACTACTTTAATTGACAATCCTCCAAAAAGCGAATTGAATGTTAAATATGCTGGGTTTGGAATCAGACTGCTTGCATTTTTAATTGATTCTGTAATATATTTTGGTATTGCATACCTTATTTGGGGTGACCAGGTTGTGAAAACCTCAGGATCAGGTTTTTCTGCCGAACTAAATGACGAAAAAGCGCTGATTGTACCGGCTTATTTTCTTCTGTTTTGGCTGCTGACTTCAACATCGCCCGGTAAATTCATTTGTGGTTTAAAATTAATTGGCAATGATGGCAAAAAGATTAAGCCTCTTTCGGCATTTATTAGAATGGTCGTGTATGTTGTTATGGTACTGGGATGCTGGTTTATTCTTTTCAACAAAAAGAAAACTGCACTGCATGATATTGCTGCCGGAACCTTTGTGATTCACCGCTAATCCTTTTTGACAAAAAAGGAGTGATGATAATTTTTTAATGGAATAAAATGTTTTCCCTGCAGTATGCTGCAGGGATTTTTTTTAAACTAAAACGGCAAGTCATCGCCTTCTTCTTCAGGCGGAATATGATCGGTGGTGAGCGTATTGAATGCTTCGTTTCCTGCCGGTGCTGTGTTACTGTCAATAAGTTCATATTTCCAGGCCCTGACCTCGGTAAACCACTTTCCGTTATACTCCCGGCTTTCGATATTAATGAACACTTTCATTTCTGTCCCTGGCTTAAGTGACGCTACGTTTACCTTGTCATTCCAGGAGGAAATGCAAACTTTCTTTGGAAACTCATCTTTTGTTTCAAGGATAAATTCATGTTTTGACCAATCCCCACGAGTCGATTTTCCACTTTGTTTCTGCAATATCTGAACAACTTTTCCAGTAATTTCCATAATTCTAATTTTTTTATTCGATACAAAAATAATAAAATATTAACATATCAAAAATTATTTTTGTCCCAAAAATGAAATTTTCGAGGATGCTCGACTTTAGTCGGCATTCATTTCATTGCTAATATGTTCTTTTATAACTTTTGGGTTAATTGGGATAATCGGTTTGCCCGTAATAGGGAATGCAGCTACAAGAATTTTATCTTCATCCAGTTCGTTCATCCACTCAAGATACTCACCAATTCCCATTCTGTCGGTTGTATAATCTTCCCAGCCATCATTTGCATAATCTGCAGCAGCTTTCATTTCGGGCCACACCGGAATATACTGATTGCCATTGTCGTCCTCAAGCATGGCATACATGCCTTCGGTTGCTTTTAATAACCAAATTTCCCTGTTTTTAACGGCAGACTCAATCAGAAAAGCATACCTTTCATTGTCTCCCATCTTTTCAAAATTCAATTTGCTCATGATCTTTTTATTAATTCATAAATATAGCAATTATTAACTTATCTGCAAATGCTGTCGGCGGTTTTATTTATATCATGGTCTAATAATCAACTCGCTGACCATATAATCATTTAACACATTTTAACCTAAAAAGAAATTTGTAAATGTTATTTTTGGAGCTCAATTTACTGAAATGAAACAAGTATTTGCTTTTTTATTTTTCTCTCTGCTTCTCTCTTTAACTTACAGTCAAAATTATGATCCTAACTCCTTTGCTGGTCCGGGAATCATTCAGGGCACAGTGCTGGACTCTGTTTCGGGTCAGCCAATGGAATTTGCTTCGGTAGAGCTTTATCAAAAAGGCAGCGCCGATCCATATGGACCTTTGGGTAAGGAGTTTTTTACTCCTCAGGTGATTATGCGTCTCCAGACGGATACTATTTTTGCTGATTCGGTAAAGCAGATAATGGTTAAAGCTGCGGAAAATGCTAAGCCCAGACTGGTTACCGGAACCATTACAAATCAGAAAGGAAAATTTCTGCTTGAAAATCTTCAAATAGGAGATTATTTGGTTAAAATATCTTCGCTGGGTTTCAAAGAACTCAGTTATGATGTATCGATAACTTATAATCAAACGGCGTCGTTTCTTCGTGACTGCCGGCTTTCAAAGGAAAGCATTATCCTTGGTGAGGTTGAGGTGGTCGAAAAAGCGCCTCTTTATGAATCACAAATAGATAAAGTGATTTTTAATGCCGAAAAAGATGCGTCAAATGAATCGGGCACAGGAACAGATGTGCTCAGAAAAGTCCCGATGGTTACTGTCGACCACGAGGGTAATGTGCAGCTCAGGGGTAGCGGAAACATTAAAATTCTTATTAACGGAAAGCCCTCAGCGCTCTTCAATAACAATCTGAAGGAAGCCCTGAAAATGATTCCGGCAAACCAGATTAAAAAAGTTGAGGTGATTACTTCTCCCTCGGCTAAGTATGATGCTGAGGGGACTGCCGGAATTATAAACATCATTACAAAAAAGAAAGATGTTGAAGGAGTTTATGCGTCGGTTAACCTGAGTATGGACTCACAAAATCCATCTACTAATTTGAATTACAATCAGAAAAAGGGGAGGCTAAATGGATACGCTAATGTGGGCTATAGTGGCAATTTTCCAAGAGATTTTACTAACACTTTTTACCGCCGCGATAATATTAATGGCTATGAGCGCATTCTTTCTCAATCGGCAATCAGTTCGCAAAAATACAACGGAGTATACGGACAAGGTGGGGTGGAATATACCCTGAATGAGAAAAACAGCATAAACTCGTCGGTGACCTTTAACAGTTTCGGTTCGGTTTTCGACAGCGAATCAGATATTCAGTTTACCGATTCACTAATGGGTATTAACCAAATTTACAACCGCACTACTGAAGGTAATTTTGTACACAGCAATATTGACTGGAGTACCGATTACATGAGAACATTCAAGGGCGAAGGCCATGAACTTATGTTGGCATTTCAGTTGACAAATCAGGTTACTGATCAGATTTATAATAACATACAATCGGGCAATGATTCTACACTGAACTATTCCGAAAAATCAAAAAACGAAGGCGATAATAATGAATATACCCTGCAATTGGATTACACACTTCCCATCGGTGAAAAATATAAAATTGAAGCCGGAGGAAAAACTATCCTGCGAAACCTGAAAAGCATCTATTCTGTTTCAGACCTTGAAAGCCAGATAATTTTTGCAGATTTCTCAGATAATTTTGATTACATCCAGAATGTATATGCAGGCTATGCTTCTGTTAAATCTACCTGGTTTAAAAAATATGAACTCATAACAGGAATAAGGTACGAGGGCACACAGATTGATGGGAGCTATGAATCAGGTCTTGAAGGCTTTTCAAACGCTTATGAAAATTATGTGCCCAATCTGGTGTTGTCAAGGAAAATCAGTAATTTTTCTTCTATAAAATTTACTTTGAGCAACAGAATCCAGCGTCCCAGTATGTATTACCTGAATCCGTTTGTCAATAGCACCGATAAACTGAATGTGTCAAAAGGAAATCCCGGACTGTCGCCCGAAAACACGTTTAATTACGAATTGGGTTACAGTACTTTCATAAATACACTGATGATCAATGCTTCAGTTTTTTATAAAAATACCACGGATCTTATTTCAGATATTGTTTCGGTTGATACTTCAGGTGTTTCCTATACAACTTATGAAAATATCGGATTCGGGAAATCAATTGGCTCAAATATATTTATAAACTACAGGATTGGTGAAATTTATTCCATGAATGCTGGTCTAAATATTTATCATGATGAGATGACATTTGGTGAAACTACAAATACTGGCTTGTCATATAATGGAAATGTGGGTTTTTTCGCAAACTATAAAAATGGCATTAAAATCAGTTTTTACAGCTTCTTTAATTCGCCCAGACTATCCTTGCAGGGTGAAACTAACGGTTTTATTTTCACCATGTTTGGATTGGGAAAAGAGATTTTTAAGAAAAAAGGAAGTATAGGCATAAGTATCAGAAATCCTTTTTCAGGATATCTGAACTTTACTTCCGATACACAGGGTGAAGGATTTGCGCAAAAAACCGATTATAAGATACCTTTCAGGTCAGTCGGATTCACTTTTACTTATAGTATAGGTAAAATGGATTTTATTTCACAGTCAAAACGAAGCCGGAGAGGAGTTGAAAATGATGATGTTAAAGCTGGCGAAGGTGGTCAGGGTGGCGCTGGAGGCGTTGGTGCCGGGGGAGGAGCTCAATGATAAAACATTTCGAAATAACTGTTTACGGAAAGGTTCAGGGAGTCGGTTACCGGGCTGCTGCAGGAAAAAAAGCCGAATTGCTTGGACTGAAAGGATTTGTGATGAATAATTTCAGTGGTTCTGTTTATATTGAAGCCGAAGGCGATTCGGGTAAACTTACAGAGTTTCTTTCCTGGTGTCATGTGGGTCCTTCTTTTGCCGAAGTGGAAAATGTAATGTTTAAGGAAAAACCTGTTCAGAATTATGAGTTTTTTGAAATCAGACGTTAAGTTATTATTGGTTATTCTTTTCATCTCTTCAGCCGGACAAATTTTTTCTCAGGATGATGATAAAAGGGATTTTTTTGTGGGAGGAATGTTTCTGCATGCCGGTTTCATCTCAAACGAAAACACTGTTTCAGCGGTTGATGGGGAATGTCATGGAATCGGAGGCAAAGGAGTGTTTCATATTTTTCATAAATTCAGAGCAGGGATTGAGGGATACGCTTCTAATTACAGCTATCCGGACAATGAAGGGTTTTACCGCTTAGGCTGGGGAGGGTTTACAGGTGATTTTTTGCTTTATGACAAAAGACTTACTGTTGTTATTTCAGGAACATTTGGCGGAGGCAGGGTTAAAGATATTTACTTTCTTTCGGACGGGCAGGAGGCTGATAATTTTAGTGTGAATTATTATACTTTTACTACCCTGATCGTAAATCCTTCGATAAGTCTTGAATACAGGTTAAAATCAAACCTGAAATTGACCTTTAAAACAGATTTTATTTCCAGTCTTGACCAATCAGAATTAAACCGAAAACGATTTGCAAATGGCCCAAGATTTTACCTCGGAGTTTTATTTTGCAAATAGTCAGGACTTGATCAAATCCTTAAAAGCTTTCTGCAGTTTCAGGGTAAGATTTCCCGGAGCGCCATCATGTATTTTTTTTCCGTCAAGCTCCAGAACCGGGGTGACTTCGGGAGTAGTTCCCACAATAAAAAGTTCATCAAGATCGTAAACTTTGGCGTGTTCAACGGGTTTTTCTATAATTTCAATATTCAGCTTTTTACAAAGGCCTGTTACCACACCACGTGTAATGCTTGGTAAAATTGCTTTCCCTCCCGGATGGGTTATTAGTTTTCCATCTTTAATTCCAAAAACACCCACATGGGTACCTTCGGTAATGAGTCCGTTTTTTATAAACAATGCAATTTGACATCCCGCTTCTGCTGCCTGCTGCTGAGCAAGGGCATTGGGAAGTAGTCCGATTGTTTTTATATCACATCTTCCCCAGCGGATGTCTTCAACGGTTATTGCTTTTACACCTTTTTGGTAGGCAACCAGATCGGGATCTACAGGATTTGGACAGATGTACACAGTCGGAGTAACATGGGCCGGTGGAAATTTTAGTTTTCTTTGGTAAACTCCGCGGGTAATCTGAATGTAAAAAGTAATATCCTGAGTTTCCAGTTGGTTTTGGAAAATTAAATTTTCAAGAATCTGACGGATTTCATAAACCTCCGGATAATTGATCCTTAACTCACCCAAACTGTATTTTAATCTGTCAAGATGTTCTTTAAGCATAAATATCCTGCCATGGTAACTCCTGATTACCTCATAGACACCATCAGCATATAAAAAACCACGGTCATCCGGAGAAATGGATACATTTTCTTTTTCAATATAATTACCGTTGAAATATACTTTCATGTTATGTCAGTTTTTAAACAAAAAACAGGATGAAACCATTCCGGCTGCGATACACACTTGATTAAACAAACCTGAAATAAAATTACTGTTCTTTTTTTAATTCCCTGAGAAGAATTTCTTTCAATTCAGGACTGCTGGGGCGTGGAGCTTTATACTTAATGATTTTACCAGAGGCATCAATAACCACATACCAGGGTATGCCAATTATTTTAAACAAGTCTTTTACCTCTTTTTGTGTTACTTCATCAAGAAGAACGTGTTCTCCGTCAATTTCAAGGCGATCCTTTGCGCTTGTCCATGCTTTTTCGGTATCGCTGTACGCCAGATAAAGAAATACAATATTTTCTCCTTTTAGCTCATCATGCAGCACCTTAGAGTTTTTGATTTCTTTTATACATGGTTTACACCAGGAAGCCCAGAAATCAATCAGAATAACCTTGCCTTTATAGGGTTCAATGATTTTTTGAAAATTGGGATAGCTGTCCAGTCTCCCTCCTGGTTTTTCTGCTCTGTTTTCATAGGAGGCGTTTGGGTCATTGGGGAAAATGTCCTTTACATCTATGCGATACGATTTTGAACTTTCATTGCCATAAATATTCCCGTAAAACAGGTTTCCAAAAACCAAAACAGACTTATTAATAAGACTTTTTGTGCGTGTGCTGTCAATTTTGCCCCTGAGGGGAATAACTGTACTGTCGTTAAGAATAACTTCAAATTCCCATAATCCGGCTGTATTGGTTTTATTGTCTTTTGCCGGAATGAAAGCCCTGAGTTTACCCTTTGCAAGTATATCATTTCCGGCATTTTCTTCGATGCAGGAAAGTTTGTCACAATGTGGCAATTTTGACAAGTCAGGTTTTTCCTGGGATGATACAATCACCGGAACAAGAAGTAAAAATAAGGGTAAAAGCCAGGTTTTCATGGGCATTTTTTTAAATATTAGCAAAAATGGTGCAAAACATTACTTTTTTATAAGAACTCCAACCAATCCAACAATCTGACCGGTTACACCGATATAAAAACCTATGCTCAGCAAGTCGAAAAGATCAATGTTTTTGTCAGCCAGTTGGGTATAGGCACCAATGAAAGCAACTGCCGAGAAAATAAATCCTGAAAATGCAGCAATATAGCCCAGAATACGGATCCATTTTTTAAATGAAAAGGAATTAATGGCAAAAACTATACCTGTTAACCCTACTATCAGAGGCCATGCAAGGAAAATGTAATATTCCTTTGGCGCTTTTGGTATGTCCGTTAAATCTCCGATATTTCTGAGGATGTTGAATCCGGAATCAACCATTGATCCAAGTGAATTTGCAAATCCGCCAAATTTACTAAAAGTGTAAAAACTGATAGCGAAGCCCCCTACTATACAAAGGACTGCTGAAAGAATCATAATCAGTCTTTTCTCCGGTGAAACTCTAGTTGCTTTCATATTCAGGTTTTTGATGTAAAGATATTAATTTACCGTAAAATTAATAGTTGCTACAAAAGTTTTTTCAGATCCTTCTGAAAGATAGGCATTTATTTTGAAATTGCCTGTCCCGCCCAGCCACTCAAAACTGGAAAGCATAATGTGTCCGTAGTCCTGTGCCTGATCTCTTGTTATTGTATTGATGAGCGATCCTCCTGAGGTTAGAAAATCGAGCACAACAGGTCTGCCAGCCATATCAGCCTCACTTTCGAGTCGGAAATAAATAATTACACTTCCGCTTGTTTGTGTAAAGGTAGTGCCCTCTCCAACAAGGTCAAATCCTGACATTCCGGTTCCAAGAGCAAGCTTGTCGGAATATTCACTTTCTTCGTCTTCTTCTTTTTTGCATCCTGAAAAAACCAGTGAGAATAAAACAACCGGAAATAATGCAAAGAAAAAATATTTTGCTTTCATTTAGTAGTTTATTTAAAGATTTAATGATAATGTTACAATTTCTGCAATATCATAATTTTTGATTTCTTCTTCTTTGTTTTTGTATTTTAAACCATCGGTAATCATCACCATACAATACGGACAGGCAGTAACAATAACTGTCGGATTAACAGCAAGGGCATCTTCAGTTCTTTCCATATAAACTTCTTTGTCTCCTTTTTCAGCTTCCTTAAACATTTGACCACCACCCGCTCCACAGCATAATGCAAAACTCTTGCATCTTTTCATTTCCACCAGTTTGGCATCAACTGAATTTATAATGTAACGTGGTGCGTCATATTCATTATTTAACCTTCCCAGATAGCATGGGTCATGATAGGTAAATGTTTTTTCTTTAAAAGGAGAGAAATTCAGGTTTATTTTTCCTTGTTTGATCTGATTGGCCAGAAAAACCGAATGATGGATAACTTCAAATTCGGCACCAAAATCGGGATACTCATTTTTAAATGTATTATAGGCATGCGGATCGCAGGTAATTATTTTCTTAACCTCATAATTTTTAAATAATTCCATGTTCATCATGGCCTGCATCTGAAACAGCATTTCGTTTCCGGCGCGACGGGCAACATCTCCCGAAGTGGATTCTTCAACACCAAGAACGGCGTAGTTTATACCCAGGTGGTTCAGAATCTTGGCAAATGCCAGGGAAACTTTTTTATATCTGTCATCAAATGCTCCTGCGCTGCCTACCCACCACAGATATTCGGGTGTTTCGCCCTTGGCAATTTTTT
Source organism: Bacteroidetes bacterium GWF2_38_335 (assembly GCA_001769535.1). Taxonomy (GTDB): domain Bacteria; phylum Bacteroidota; class Bacteroidia; order Bacteroidales; family GWF2-38-335; genus GWF2-38-335. Next base: position 383,367 of record MEOH01000002.1, on the reverse strand, counting down.
CCTGCATGGTTGGAACCGGAATGTTTGCCCAAAGCATTCTGTCTTGTGGTGAAAACTGCCAGGGAGCACCATTGTTTTCAATATTTGAGAAAATGGAGTTTATTTCAGCCGGTGCAGCAGATTCTTCCATTACAAGATATCTTCTCATGTCAACGATAAGGGAGGGATGGTTAATGTTAACAGGGCATTCTTTTGCGCAGGCATTGCAGGTGGTGCATGCCCACAATTCTTCCGGAGAAATATAATCGCGTATTAACGTTTTTTCATCTTTGTAATTTTTGTTTTTCACCAGTCCGGGCCCTTTTTCCTTCATCCTGGCTCTAAGGTCAATAAACAATTTTCTTGGTGAAAGTTTTTTACCGGTGATGTTTGCCGGGCATACCGAGGTACAACGGCCACATTCGGTACATGAAAGAGAATCGAGATAGTTTTTCCAGCTTGCATCTTCAATATCTAAAATACCAAATCTGCCCGGAACCTCTGTTGCATCAGCAGCCGGAGCGGCATAGGCAGTTTCAGGGTTCATCATCAGGGTAACCTCTTTGCGGATGCTTTCCATGGTTGTAAGTTTTCCGAGTGGTTCGAGGCGACTGAGAAATACGTTGGGAACCGACATAAATACATGGAAATGCTTTGAATAGGGTAAAATGTTTGCAAACAGGAAAATCAACAGGATATGCGCCCACCAGTTTGTTTCATGCATATTGAACTGTATATCCCAGTTCATGGTTGAAAAAGCGCCCGCAAGCTGCTCGCTTACAGGATAAGTCCCAACCGCCCCCTTTGAAAGCAGGTAATAAAAGGTGTTCATGCCCAACAGGGAAATCATAAGCAGAAAAATAATTGTGAGGGCAATATTTGCATCAATATGAGATTTTTTCTTCATTTCAACACCGTGAAACCGCTTGACTTTCAAAACAACACGGCGGAAAAGGAAAACAAGAATGGCTATTGCAATGAGAAAAGCAAAAATATCTCCAGATGCGGTAATCACATCATAAAGCGGACCTAAAAATGTTAAAACCCTTTCGGTGCCGGTTAATCCGTCAATAACCATTTCAACAGTTCCAATGAGGATCACCAAAAATCCCCAAAAAACAATTGCATGCAGAAAACCAATAATGGGTCTGCGCATAATCTTAGACTGGAAAATGGCAACATCCATCATTACCCAGAACCTTTTTCCAAAATTCTTTATGGGAAATGCCGGTTTTGTGAGTTTAAAAAAGGCCAGGATTTTAGAGGCTGTATAAAGAAATACTGCAATGGTGATTACCAGGGCAATAGCGAAAATTATCTGCTTTGTCATAAATCCACAAATTAAAATATATAAATAAACCGATATTTGTTTGTATAATCCTTACAATAATATAAAATATCGGAATCTGTTCAAAGATCAAAAAGATGTTTGAAAATATAATTATGATTTTATATTAATTTTCAGTCTATTGTTTAGAATTATATGTTTTTTAACAAATATGCTTTTAAATTATAATTAAAATTTGAAAACAGGTTACATATCATTATATTTTTGCAGTAAAATCAATAATCTTAAAATTATATGACAGTTCCAACGCAAAAAATGGTTTTAACCATCAACCCGGGATCAACTTCAACTAAAGTTGCTGTGTACAGGTGTAATGAATTGATATTTCTGAAAAACATCAAACATACTTCAGAAGATCTGGCGAAATTTGAAAACATCATTGACCAGTATGCATTTCGTAAAGAAATAATTTTGCAGGAACTGCATGATGCTCATATTGACATCAACGGCATCGATGCAATTGTTGGGAGGGGCGGACTTGTTAAGCCAATTCCTTCGGGCGTTTATGAGGTGAATGACAGGCTGCTTGAGGATCTGAAGACTGGTGTGCAAGGTCAGCATGCTTCAAATCTCGGGGGAATCATTGCGCACGATTTATCAATACTTATAAAAAAGGCAAAAGCCTATATTGCCGACCCGGTTGTGGTTGATGAGCTTGACGATGTGGCCAGAATTACTGGTCATCCATTATTTGAAAGGAATTCAATTTTCCATGCACTGAATCAAAAAGCCATTGCCCGTACACACGCACGCGCCATTGGAAGGAAATATGAGGATCTTAATCTGATTGTGGTTCATCTTGGTGGTGGAATCAGTGTCGGTGCCCACAGATTGGGAAAGGTTGTTGATGTGAACCAGGCACTTGACGGCGATGGACCATTTAGTCCGGAAAGAACAGGAACACTTCCTGTTGGTAAACTTGTTGATCTGTGCTTTAGCGGAAAATACAAAAAAGAACAGGTGAAAAAGATGATCGTGGGTTCAGGTGGGTTTGTTGCTTATCTTGGAACAAACAGTGCTTTTGAGGTTGAACAAAGAAGCCATGCGGGTGATGCTGAAGCTACAAGAATACAGGAAGCCATGGCATATCAGGTTTCAAAGGAAATCGGAGCAATGGGTGCTGTTTTGGAAGGAAAAATTGATGCCATTCTGCTTACAGGTGGTATTGCCTATAACCACAATTTCGTTGACCAGATCAGAAAACGCGTTCAGCATTTAGGTCCGGTTGGTGTTTACCCCGGTGAAGATGAGATGAAGGCTCTGGCGCAAAACGGACTCATGGTATTGAACGGTGAGTTGCAGCCGCTGGTTTATGAATAGATATTGGGAATTTGTCTTTGGCGATAATTGGGATGTTTGCTCTGCTGATAATGGATGTTTGTCTTCGGCGATAATGGATATTTGCTTTGCTGATAGTGTACATTAGCTAAAATATCACGAAGCAAATATCCAAATTCAATTCAATAAATTATTCCGAAATAATTCTTAACTTTGCATACCTAAAAATGTATGAAATGAGAAACATCCTTGTTTTGAGTATCTTACTTTTCTTTGTTAGCTCTAATTTATCTGCACAAAACAGAGATAAAATTCCGTTTAGTGAAAGGATTTATTTCGGCGGGGGTTTTGGATTAAGCTTTGGTGATATTACAAATATTGAGGTTTCTCCGCATGTTGGATATAAGATTACAGAGGATGCATCTGTCGGTGTTCAGCTTCAATATCAGTTCCTTAATGCTGATTATTATTACTATGGAGCACATTTCAAATATCAAACAACTATTTATGGTGCAGGTCCCTTTGCCAGATATATGTTGGGTGACAGATATTTTTTGATGTCGGAACTGGAGTTTCTTAGTCTGGAAAAAAAATATTTTGATGTAATGAACTTTTATGAAGATGATAACGGGAGGTTTGTTTATACGAGTGTGTTAGTGGGAGGCGGAATCTTTCAGCAGACAGGTGATCGCTCGGGTGTTTACATGGCTCTTTTGTATAACATTAATGATTCATCAAATTCGCCATATTCAAGTCCGTTAATTTTTAGAATGGGTTTTAGTTTTTAAAAAAGTGCAGTCAAAAATCAAACATATAGGCATTCTTGGGGGCATGGGAATGAGTTCAACCATCCTCATGCAAAAATATTTGTTTGAAATGCATCGCCATAATTATAAAAGCAGGCCTTTGCCTTTAGTTACCTATTATATTGTTGATATTAAAAAAGTATTTGAATATCAGTTTGCCGGCCAATGGAAGCCTTATGCAGATTATCTTTCAGAGTGTATCATAAAACTTGAAAAGTCAAAATGCGATTTTGTTTCCATTGCAGCAGTAACGCCCCATATTGTTTATGATTCTTTGTGTGAAAAAGCAAAAATCCCCCTGCTCAACATTTTTGCAAATACAGCACATGAGTTTGAAAAGAAAAAAATTGATTCGGTACTGTTGCTGGCAACTTCTTTTACGGCTAAAGCCGGACTATTTGAAAGAAACATCAAAAAATCTGTAAAAAAAGTTATCCTGCCAAATAAAAAGGATCAGGAATTTCTTGACAGTCTGATATACAGAAGTCTGGCAGTCGGAGAAAAAAAGGAAAGTTATAAAAACGAAATCTCCAGATTAATAGGAAAATATGATTGTGATGGTGTTGTGCTTGGTTGCACCGATCTTCCGCTCGTTTTTTCACAAAAAGACACATCCATTCCGGTGATTGACACGCTTCGATGTCATGCATCTGCAACACTCAGATATTCATACAGATCTGAATAATCAACTTAAGAATATTTGCTTTTTAATATTTTATCTTTATTTTTATGAAAAATATAAGATACAATGAAAAACTACAAAGGCAAGTTGCTTTTGGTCGAAGATGACCAGAATCTCGGTTTTATTCTGAAGGATTATTTGGAGATGCTAAATTACTTTGTTGATTGGCAAAAAAACGGGGTAACAGGGTATACTGCCTTTTCAAAAGGGGATTTTGACCTTTGTATTCTGGATGTTATGCTTCCCTTAAAGGATGGTTTCACCCTTGCCGAGGAAATCAGAAAGGCCGATGAGTTTATTCCGGTTTTGTTTCTTACTGCAAAAACAATGAAAGAAGACCGCATTCGTGGATTTCGCATCGGAGCCGACGATTATGTGACAAAACCCTTCAGCACTGAAGAACTTAGTCTGCGCATCGAAGCAATCCTGAAAAGGTACCGCAATGCTTTTAAGATATCTGATAAACAGCCAAGCATAAAATTGGGAAAATTCACTTTCGACCATGTGAACCAGATATTGATAACCCCAACAGAAGAAATACACCTGACCAAGCGTGAGGCAGATGTGCTAAGACTGTTGTGTCTGAATGTTGACACGGTGCTGCGGCGCGAGGTTGCTCTGAAAAACATCTGGGGCGATGATGATTATTTTAAGGGAAGAAGCATGGATGTATACATTGCAAAACTGAGAAAATATCTGAAGGAAGATAAAAGCGTTTCCATAACCAATGTTCATGGCACCGGTTTTAAACTTGAGATTTTAAATGAAAAGTCTTAATGAAGTAAGGATCGATAAATGGCTATGGTCGGTGCGGCTTTTCAAAACAAGAAGTCTGGCCACCGAAGCCTGCAAAAAAGGACGTATTATAATAAATAATGTGCAGGTTAAGCCTTCGCGTATGGTCAGGCAGAATGAAATTGTGGAAATCAAACTTCCCCCAATCACAAAAACCTATAAAATCACTGTTTTGCTCGACAACCGTGTTGCAGCAAAACTTGTTCCCGACTACATTGAAGACTTAACTCCGGCATCTGAGTACGATAAACTGGAAACCTTCAAAGAAGGCAGTTTCATTTTCCGCCACAAAGGACTTGGTCGCCCCACCAAGCGCGACCGCAGGCTAATTGATGGTTTTGTTGGCTTTGAAGAGGGAGGGGAGGAGGATGAATAGGTTTGGGTACGGATTCAGGTTTTAAGGTCAGGAAAACAGAATTACCAAACCACCTCAATAAAAACAAATAAAAAAAGCAGAAACAAAGTTTCTGCTTTTTTTTATTACCGTGCCCAGGACAAGATTCGAACTTGCACACCGTTGCCAGCACCAGCCCCTCAAGCTGGCATGTCTACCAATTTCATCACCTGGGCATCATTAAATACTCTAACCAAAAACGTGCCCGAAAAAGGACTCGAACCTTCACGTCCGTACAGACACTAGTCCCTGAAACTAGCGCGTCTACCAATTCCGCCATCCGGGCAAATAAAGAACTTTTTTGTAATCAGGGATGCAAATATACAAAAAAGTTCTTTACGTTGTTCTTTCTTTTAAAGATTTTCAATAATATATTCTAACCATTTGGTGTACAGATGAATCCTTGTGTATCCTCCGTAAATTCCATGATTTTTATTGGGGTAAAACATCATGTCAAACTGCTTGTTGGCATTCACCAATGCTGTTACAAAATCCATTGAATTTTGTACATGTACATTGTCGTCGGCTGTTCCGTGAATTAGCAATAATTTGCCTTTCAGATTTTTAACATGGTTGATGGGCGAATAATCATCATATCCCGATGGGTTTTCCTGCGGTGTACGCATGTATCTTTCTGAATAAATATTATCGTAATACCTCCAGTTCATCACCGGGGCAGTTGAAATGGCCATTTTGTACACATCATTGCCACGCATCAGACACAAAGCTGACATTGTCCCGCCATAACTCCATCCTTCAATGCCAATTCTTGTTTTATCAACGTAGCTGAGTGAACCTAAAAATTTTGCAAATTCAATCTGGTCATCCGACTCCTGTTTGCCCATCTTCATGTAGGTGGCTTTGCTGAAATCTTCACCCCTGAAATCGGTTCCGGTGTTGTCCATACAGGCAACAATGTACCCTTTCTGTGTCAATAACTGGTAAAAGGCATAATCGAACCAGCCCCATTCGTTCATTACTTGTTGGCTGCCCGGACCGCCATATAAATGAATAAATACCGGGTATTTTTTTGCGGGATCAAAATCTTTGGGCTTCATAATATAATAATGCAGGTCGGTACCTTTGGAATTTATAAATACATTGAATTCCTTTTTTGTAAACCCGAATTCTTCCATGTTTTTTTTCACGGTCTCGTTGTTGATGAGTTCCCTGATTTCCTTTCCCGATTCATCATTAACAGATACATAATAGGGCGTATTGGCATCAGACCATGTATTGATGTAATATTTATATGTGCTGCAGAATTCAACATCATTGACACCTTTTCTTTTTGAAAGGAGTTTTTTATCTGTACCATCAAGTTTTATTGAGTAAAGAGCTCTTTCTATCGGAGTTTCTTCTGTTGAGATGTAATATAATGTCTGGGTTTTTTCATTGATTCCCATTAAATCAACCACACACCAGTTGCCTTTGGTAATTTGCCTGATTTCCTTTCCGGTGATGTCATATAAATAAATGTGTTTCCATTTGTCTTTCTCCGAAATCCATAAAAAATGCTTGTTGTCGGCAAGGAAGGTAAGGTCGTCATGAATGTCAATGAAATACTGGTTTTCTTCATGCAAAACCACAGCTGTTTTGCCGGTAGCAGCATCAGCAAATAAAAGGTCAAGCTGGTTTTGCAACCTGTTTAATCGTGTAACACAGAGTTTGCCTGGATCGTTGGTCCATTTGATGCGCGGAATGTAAATGTCTTTTTCAGCTCCGATATCCACAGATACAGTTTTTCCGGTAATCAGGTCATAGATGTGAACGCTTACAATTGAGTTGGCTTCGCCGGCTTTGGGGTACTTATATTTATATTCCTCGGGATACAGATCGCCATAATAAGTGAGGGTAAATTGTTTTACCTCGGTTTCATTGAATTTTACAAAAGCCAGCTTGCTTCCGTCGGGCGACCATTCAAATGCCTTTGCATACCCGAATTCTTCTTCATAAACCCAGTCCGGTGCGCCATTGATGATGAAATTAAACTTGCCGTCATTGGTGACACGGGTTACTTTTTCATCAGCCAGATTTTTGATATACAAATCATTGTCAAGCATGTAAGCCACCTTGTCTGATTTGGGTGAAAAATCTGCCAGTTGCTGTTTGCCGTCATTGCAAACCGGAGTCAGTTTTTTTGTTTTCAGGTCAATCACATAATAAAATCCTTTGGTTGAATGCCTGTAAATGTCCTCAATGTCTGATGAAATCAGAACCTTCGATTCATCATTGTTAAAGGAATAGCCGTCAACGCTTTTGGGCTTGTTTTCGTCGGTAATGTCGCCCAGACTAAAAATAGTTCCGATTTTTTTACCGGTTTTATAGGAGTATTTATCAATATCCCTACCCACTTCGAGAACGGTGTAATTTTCACCATCGTTCATGGAACTGTAACCCCTGAGCAGTTGCGGATAAAACTTACCGCCAAGCCAGATATCTTCAAGGGAGACTTGTTTTTGGGAAACCAATGATAAACTTGTTAAACAAAAGAAAAGCAGAGAGAGAATAGTTAATCGTTTCATGTTTTTATAAATTTTTTCAAAGATATAATTATTGAATAAGATTTTTCTGATTTTCAACCTACGGTTGATAAAAATTATACGAAATTGAGAGATTACAGATATTGATATATGGATATCGGCAAAACAATAAAGTTAATAGAAAATTTATCTACAAATCCCGATGTGTATGATCGCAAAACGGTTTCGTTTTGGTATGCTTGCAGGCGCACCAGGAAACCATACGTTTTTCTTTAATTTCGGTTTTTACCGGCGAAAAAGATGTGCCGCGATGCGATCCGTCGCAAAAAGGCTGGTTGTCAGATTTTCCACAGGCACACCAGAAATAGGTGCCGGGTTCCATTTCAAGCTTTATCGAGTGTTTCTGTACAATGATCGGTTTTTCCATAATTTTGAATATTTTTTGTAAAGATAGGTATTTTGGGAAGAAGTAAAAAGTTGGAAGTCCATAGGGTCGAAAGTCTATAAAGTCGAAAGTCTATAAAGTCGAAAGTTCGTAAAGTCGGAAGCCGGAAGACGGAAGTCTGGAGTTGGAAGTTGGAAGTATTGATCAACCCTTTAAATCCTAAAAGCACACGGCCTGACCACCTTTGCTGAAGCTTCGGTGGTTAAATAAGGCCAAGTCAATTCAGCCCCGGCTTTGTGCCTCCCTCCGGCCACCGAAGGTTTATCTTCAGACTTGCCGTAGGTGAAACGCTAAAGCTTCAGCGACACGCAGTCAAGCCGGGGTTTAATAAGCCTGGAGGGCTTATATTATGGTAGCTCCGGGCATTTGCCACGGGGCCCGCCGTCCACAAGCACATAAGAATAAAAAACCCATTACGGCGGAAATGAATGATAAAATTAATCAGAAGGTAAGATTATAAAGTCACGTCAAGTCGAAAGTCCGTCAAGTCGAAAGTCCGTCAAGTCGAAAGTCCGTAAATCTAACTCCGAAGGAGTTTCCCAACCATAACTCCGGCTTTCAAGCCGGGGCAAGCCAGTATATAAACTGTTCTAAGTTGCAAGCTGTTTCAAGTTGCAACTTCTCTCATGACCGAAGGGAATAAACTTGAAACAGCATTAAACAAAAAGAACAAAAATATGTTTCACAGCCGCATTCGTATAATAAATAAAAGAGTAGAATTTTTTTATTATTTTTGTAAAAAAAGAATTATTCAATAAAAAAAGATCAGATATGAGAAAAAAACTTTCCTTGCCTTTGATAGTCATTGGTTTTACTTTGTTTTTCATGTTTCTGGGCGTGGTAACTTTCGCCTGTACCAATTACCTGATAACCAAAGGAGCCTCAAAAGACGGCTCGGTAATGATCAGCTATGCTGCTGACTCACATACCCTTTACGGTGAAATTTACAGATGGCCCGCAGCCGATTATCCTGCTGGTGCAAAACTGAAAATATATGAATGGGACACAGGAAAATTCCTTGGTGAAATTGACCAGGTAGCTCATACTTATTCTGTTGTTGGCAACATGAACGAATATCAGGTGGCTATTGGCGAAACTACTTATGGTGGCAGGGAAGAGCTTGCCGGACCATCAGGTATTGTCGATTACGGCTCATTGATTTATATCACACTTCAAAGGGCAAAATCAGCCCGTGAGGCCATAAAAATATTTGCCGAACTTACTGAAAAGTACGGTTATGCCAGTTCAGGTGAATCTTTTTCAATTTCTGATAAAAATGAAGTCTGGATTCTGGAAATGATCGGTAAGGGAAAAGATAAAAACGGGGCAGTTTGGGTAGCGCTTAAAATTCCTGATGGATACGTATCAGGCCATGCCAACCATGCCAGAATTACCACATTCCCGCTTGAAAATGGAAAAACTTCTATATCTTCAAAAAATCTGAAAAACATTTTTAACCCCGAACTTGAATGTGTATATTCTTATGATGTGATCAGTTTTGCTAAGGAAATGAAATATTTTACCGGTGTAGACAAAGATTTTAGTTTTTCTGATACTTATGCTCCGGTTGACTTTGGCGGAGCAAGATTCTGTGAAGTAAGGGTTTGGTCAATGTTCAGAAAAGTGAACAAGGATATGGATAAATATTTCGATTATGTTTCAGGCCACAATCCGAAAAACAGAATGCCGCTGTGGATTCTGCCCGACCATAAAATCACCGAAAAGGAAATGTTTGATTTTATGAGAGACCATCTGGAAGGAACCCCGCTTGATATGACAGTTGATTTGGGTGCCGGTCCATGGGGAAACCCTTACCGCTGGAGACCACTTACCTGGGAAGTTGATGGAAAAACCTACTGCAATGAAAGGGCAACAGCAACCCAACAGACAGGCTTTTCTTTTATTGCCCAAAGCCGTTCATGGCTTCCCGATCCAATCGGGGGCATACTCTGGTTCAGCGTTGACGATGCTGCCAGTACCGTTTATTTTCCAATGTACTGCGGAGCAACTAAGGTTCCTTACAGTTTCTCTGTAGGAAACGGAGATATGATGACTTACAGTAAAACCTCTGCACACTGGACTTTCAACGAATTAAGCAATTTTGCCTATACAAGATACAATTTGATTCATCCTGAGATTGATTCATTGCAGGATATTATCGAAGGCAAATATTTCGAAAAAGTAAAGGATATTGATAAAAATGCTGTTGAAAAATACAACAAAGATCCAAAATCTGCCATTGATTATATTACTGAATTTTCTGTAAGGACTGGTGATGACCTGACAAACCAATGGCGTTGGTTTTATGAATTTTTGTTTGCAAAATATATGGATGGCAATGTGAAAAAGAAATTGCCTGTCCCTGAAAATTATAAATATGTGGCTCCCGAAGTCAAACAGCCTGGTTATAGCGAAACCTGGAAAAGAGCTGTTGCCGGTGAAACAGGCGAGAAACTGCTTATGCCCGCAGGCGAAGGACATTAAAATACATACGAATATCTTTAAAAGGGCGCAATTTTGCGCCTTTTTTTATGAAAAATAATCAGCCATTTAATATTGTTTTAAGAATTTAGCATTATTTTTATACCTTATTTTTTAGTAATTTGTAAAAACCGGAAAAAATGAAAAGATTTAAAAAAATTCTGAAATGGTTCGTTATTGTACTGTTTGTCCTGATTGCTCTGATCATTGCAACGCCCTTTATTTTTAAAGGCAAAATCATTGAAATGACTAAAGAGGAAATCAATAACAACCTCAATGCAAAGGTTGATTTCGGTGACTTTGACCTGACAATCTTTTCGACTTTTCCCGATCTCAAATTCGTATTACACGACCTAGTGGTTGTGGGAATCAATGAATTTGAAGGTGATACACTTGCCTATATTGAAAATCTTGAATTGAAACTTGATGTTTTCAGTGTGATGGGCGACAATATTAAAATTCAATCGGTTGTTCTTAACAACCCCATTGTCCTGGCCAAAGTTCTGGCCAATGGCAAAGCCAACTGGGATATTGCCAAACCGGCTGAGGAAAGACCCGATGAGGAAGAATCAAATTTTGCCATGCGCCTGGATAATGTTGAGATTCACGGTGGTAAAATAGTTTATGATGATAAATCCCTGGATTATTTTATGCAGCTTGATGGCTTTGAACTGAAACTTGCCGGAGATATGGTCGAAGACATCACAACTCTAAACATCGCGGCAAACGCAGATAAGATGACCATGGATTATGGAGGAATGCGCTATGTTAATGAAGCAGCTCTGAAAATTGCCGGTGACATTGATGCTGATCTGGCTGCTTTTAAATTTACTTTCAAAGAAACCGACCTTGCCCTTAATAAACTTGAATTTGGGGTGAACGGATTTTTTGCAATGCCCGACAATGGCTATGATATGGACCTTGCTTTTAATGTGAAGAAAAATGATTTCAAAAACTTCCTGTCCATGGTTCCGGCATTGTATATGAACGATTTTGAAAGTTTGCAGACAGCCGGGAAACTTGAGTTCAGCGGCAGTGTTAAAGGTCTATACAGTGACAATACCATGCCGGGCTTTAATCTTGACCTGAAAATTGATCAGGGCATGTTTAAGTATCCTGATCTTCCGGGTGCAGCCAATAATATTAATGTTGACCTGAGTGTTAAAAACTCTGATGGCGTTGAAGATCACACTGTCGTTGACCTTAAGAAAATGCATGTTGACTTTGCAGGCAGCCCGATTGATGCCCGACTGCTGGTCATGACTCCGGTCAGCGATCCCCAGCTTGAAGGCTGGCTTAAAGGTGCTATGGATCTGGCAAATCTGAAGGATGTTGTTCAGACTGACATGGCCATGGTTGGAAATGTGAAAGCTGATGTTGAGTTTAATGGCAGAATGTCTTCCATTGACAATGAAAAATATGAAGAGTTTCTTTCTAAAGGAATTATTGATGTGGCAAACTTTGAATACAAAAGTGAGGATCTGCCCCAAGGTATCAAGATCAGTAAAACAAGCATAGAAGTCTCTCCCCAATACTTTAATTTGAGCGCTTTTGACGCCATCATGGGCAAGAGCGATCTGCATTTATCCGGAAAAATCGAGAATTTCCTCGCCTATGCTTTTAAAGGCGAAACCTTACTCGGAAACTTTACATTTAATTCCGAAGTTCTTGATTTGAATGAGTTTATGACCTCATCCGGAACTTCAGAAACTGCTGCAGCCGAAACCAATTCAAGTGAACCAACCACCGCTTTTGCTGTTCCGGGTAATATTGATTTTGTTTTGAACTCAACCATTACAAAAATTCTCTACGAAAAAATGGAGATAAAAGACGTTAAAGGCGGAATCAGTCTGAAAGACAGTAAACTGAGTCTGAACGACCTTACCATGAATCTGCTCGATGGTTCAATGAAACTTTTCGGAAGTTATTCAACACCTGATGTTACCAAGCCGGTCATTGATTTCGGCATGAACATCACCAATTTTGACATCCAGAAAACAACCGATGCTGTGGCAATTATTAAGGAATTGGTGCCGATCGCAAAAAACTGTTCGGGTAAATTCTCAGCTTCTGTTGATAAACTGACCTGTTCTCTGGACAATACCATGGCGCCTGATATGAAAACGGTTAATGCATCAGGCAGCATGGCCACTAAAAATATCCAGATCAACAACTCCGATCTGTTCAGTAAAATCGGAAATTTGCTCAAAAGCGACAAATTTAAAATCATCAAGCTTGATGATGTAAAACTTGCCTTTACAGTGACAGATGGTAATATTTCAGTTCAGCCATTTGAAACAAAGGTAGGCGGAACAAAAACACTTATCCAGGGTAAACAGGGTATCGACCAGTCTCTGGCCTATATGATGAAGTTTTCAATTCCGCGTAAAGATTTTGGCGGTGCAGCTAATGATGTGCTGAACGATCTTTTTGCCAAAGCCAAGAGCGAAGGAGTGGAAATTCCAATGAATGACATCATAGATGTTAACGCGATAATTAGCGGAACCATCACCAATCCAAAGATATCCCTGGATCTTAAAGAACAGGCAGCCGATGCGCTTGACAATATCAAAGATCAGGTTATGGACAGGGTAAATGAGGAAGTGGATAAAGCCAAAGCCGAAGCCATTAAAAAAGCCGAGGAACAAGCGGCTAAACTATACGCTGAAGCCGAAAAGAAAGCTGCACAACTTGTGAGCGCGGCAGAAAAAACAGCAACCCAGATTAAGACAACTGCCAAACAGTCTGCTGATAAAATAAGATCTGAAGCCAAAGCCCAGTCTGATAAGCTGATTAAAGAAGCCGGAAATAATCCCGTGAAAAAGAAAATTGCCCAGGAAGCCGGTGAAAAGCTTGTAAAAGAGGGCGATAAAAAGGCTAAGCAGGTAGAGGATGAAGGCAATAAACAGGCTGCAGCAACCGTTACTAAGGCAAAGACTGAATCTGATAATGTTAAGGCAAAAGCTAAACAGGAAGGTGATGCGCTTATACAAAAAGCAAAAGCCAGTTAATATTGAAATTACTGTTATTAAATAAATTATTGAAAGAACACAAGCAAAAGTTTCTTTTGCTTGTGTTTGTTTTTAGTGCGGCTATATTACCGGCACAGGAAGAGGAATGTCCTGTCACCAAAAATAAAAAAGCATTGGGGTTGTTTGATCAGGCACTCGTTACACTTAAAACAGGCAAAGCGGAAACAAAAGAACGGGATGCCATAAAATTTTTAAATGAGGCCCTTGAGATTGCTCCGAAATTCTATGAAGCTCATTATGTGCTGGGGGATATTTTCTGGCAAAAGGCATTGAAAGCGCAAATGAGCACCGACGAAATGGAAGCAAACCGCATGTCGGGATATTTTACAAGAGCTAAAAAAAGCTATCTGATGGTTATTGGACTTTGTCCATCATATATGGATTACTCTTCGTATAATTATCTCGGAGAGTATTTCTATGGCGAAGACGATTATAAAAAAGCAGCCGAATATTTAAAAGTGTTCATTGAAAAAAATAAGGGTACTCAGGTTAAAACAGATATAGCAGAAAAAAAATACAGGCAATGCATTATGTATGAAGACCTGCTTAACAATCCCGTACCTTTTAATCCGGTTCCCCTGAAAGGTGTTTGTTCCAAAGAAGATGAGTTTCTTCCTTTGATATCCCCTGACGGTGAATATGCTTTTTTTACCCATCGATATTATAAAACCGGGATGACTACCCATGTGGGAGGCGATTTTATTGAAGAGTTTACCTTTTCTCAGAGAAAAAGTCCGGTGGGTGATCCCAATGAAGAATTTCTTGCCGGCCAACCCATGCCGCTTCCTTTCAATGATTTTAAATCGGCTGGAAAGCAGGGAGCTGTTACAATATCCATTGATAACCGTGAGTTGTACGTGACCATGTGCCAGGATACCAGGGATGGTTATACCAATTGTGATATCTATGTCTCTGAATTTATTGACGGTGAATGGAGTCCCCTGAAAAATCTTGGTCCGAATGTTAATGGCGTCAATTCATGGGAAAGCCAGCCATCCATATCAGCCGATGGCAAGGTTCTGTATTTTGCCAGTGTGCGACCGGGAAATATAGATTTTGATACCGAAGTTCAAAACTGTGATATCTGGAGATCGGTCCGCGATGAAACCGGAAAATGGGGCAGGGCACAAAATCTTGGTCCGACCATTAATACAGCAGGAAACGAAAAATCGCCATTTATACATTCCGACAGCCAGACTCTTTATTTTTCATCAGATGGCAAAAAGGGAATCGGGGGATTTGATATCTACTTCTCAAAGCAAAAGGAGGGCAGATGGAGTGAGCCACGAAATATAGGTTATCCCATAAACAGTGCCGAAGACGATCTGGGTTTTATTGTGAGTACCGATGGTAAAAAGGCATATTTTTCCTCCACAAAACTTGAAGGCACAGGTGGATGGGATATTTATGGCTTCGATCTGTATGAAGATGCCCGGCCGAAAAAAGTAATTTTTGCAAAAGGTCAGCTCCTCGATGATAAAGGAGTTGAACTGAAAGATGCAAAAGTTGAAATTACCAGTGCCAAAACATCAAAAGTAACCGAAGGTATGGTTGACAAAAAAACCGGTAAATATGCCATTGCCGTTGCCGCCGAACCGGATGAGGAATTTCTGATGACCGTCAAGAAAAAGGACTATACATTTACTTCTCAGTATATTAAGCCATCCGAAGAAAAATTTGATAAGCCCGTCAAAATAGATTTTGAAGTTAAACCAATCGAACCCGGAAAGACTGTTGAAATTAAAGACATCAATTTTGAAACAGCTTCTGCTTTATTTGACAGGTCAAGTTTGATCATTCTTGATAATTTTATCAAATTCCTTGAAGAAAATCCGAAACTTAAAATTGAAATCAGAGGCCATACCGACAATGAAGGAGATGATGCAACAAATTTGGATTTGTCGATTCGAAGAGCCAAGGCTGTTCATGACTATCTGGTGCTTATGGGAATTTCACTTGACCGAATGCAGCATAAGGGGTTTGGAGAAACAAAACCCATCGCATCAAACGAAACAGAGGAGGGCAGAGCCAAAAACAGAAGAACCGAGTTTGTGATTATCAGCAAATAGGACATAAAAAAACCCGCCAAAAGCGGGTTTTGATCGATATTAATATCTCTTTTCTTTAATCCTTGCTTTTTTACCGGTTAATCCTCTCAGGTAGAATATTCTAGCCCTGCGAACGTTACCGTGTTTATTTACTTCGATACTGTCAATGGCCGGTGAAACCAATGGGAAAATCCTTTCAACACCAACACCACCCGACATTTTTCTAACTGTGAAAGTTTGGGTATGTCCACTTCCCCTGCGCTGCAACACAACGCCTCTAAACTGCTGGATTCTTTCCTTGTTTCCTTCTTTGATTTTATAATTGACAGATATGGTATCTCCCGCTTTAAAGTCAGGATAGCTAGGCATTGTTGCAAAATCCTGTTCAACTGCTTTTATTAAGTCCATCACTAAATTTCTTTAAAATGTTTACATTCAAAATTTCAGAGGTGCAAATGTATAACTTTTTTTTTATATGTAATAATTTATTGACAAAAAAAATTACTATTAGCTAATTACCTGTGAACTTGAAAGAAAATTAACAGATTTTTAAGGGTGATATTTAAAAAATGACTTACTTTTACTCTTGAAAAAAATAAATTTTAATCTAATATTCAGAAATATGAAAAAATCTTTCAAATTCTTAATGATTGTAGCTTTTCTTACATTTCTTTCTGTTGCTTCATTTGGTCAGGAAGAAAAAGAAAAACTTGTAAAGCCTGAACCTATTGGCGAAGCCCAGATAGACGGTTGGGTCGACAAGTGTTTTGAACTTTATGATACTACCTGCAAAGCAGATGAAGATATTAAAGTTGTCGATGAAATGCTGAAAAGTTTTGAAGCTGATGCAAACAACATTACAGAGGGCAAAAAAGCAAGTCTGAAAAATAATCTAGAAATCATGACTAAAAGGACAGGCGAATGCCAGGCACAGGTGATTAATCTTGCCGGTAAGACTGAAGAAATGACTACAACAGCCAAAAATATTACCCCGAAAACTAAAATGCCAAAGGCAATTAAAAGTGTTAACACCGGGGCTAAAGCGCTAAATGAAACAAAAAGCAATCTTGCCCGTCAGGCAAAAGCAATTGCCGAGCAAAGCGAAAAAGCTAAGAACTATCTATAAATTACAATACAATTGCTTTAAGTCTCCTTTTGGAGATTCATAAACTGCATTGTATTTCAAAATCCCTGAAAATCAGATATGCTTTATCTAAAATAGAGTCTGGTTTTCAGGGTTTTTCATTTAAAAGTCATGGGTGTTAATCCCTGAAAATCACTAATGGATGCTCTCAGTCAACTCTTATTGCATCTCAATGCTGAAAAATTGTTAATAAATTTTACTTTTTCAGCCCACTTTTTATACCAATGTGTATTATTGGTAATTTTTTTTATCTTATTTTTAGAGCCGTTTATGTATAAATAGTATTCGTTAACGTAAGCTTTAACTTTTTATGATAAAAAAGCTTTTTCTGGTTATTCCGGTTTTTTCCTTTTTTCTGGGCATCAGTCAGGGATCCAATAGCACAGCTGTCTTCGATGGCAATGATTATTTCACCATATCCTCAAATGCAGGAAACAGTCTTTCCGGATGGGAAAATTTTACAATTTCAGGATGGATTTACCAAACCAACTCGGGTGGTTATCGCACAATTTTTGATAAAGTGGTAAACGTTGCCGATGCCGGAAAATGTAACATCCACATCGATATCAGTCCGACCAACTTCCTCCGCTTTAACATGAACAAAGAAGGGGTTGCCTGGGAAGATCTTACTTCAACCGAAAGAATACCTATAAACAAATGGGTACATTTTGCCTGTGTGAAAAATCTCAATCAAACTACCATTTATATCAATGGAATTGCCTGTGGTACCAAAATACTCAATGATGTGCTTACTGCTAATTCCAATGATGGTTACGATATTTGCATCGGACGGCTGAGACGCAGTAATCAGTTTTTTTTTACCGGTCGAATTGATGAAATCTGTTATTTTAAAACAGCCCTGACTCAAACTCAGATACGCGACTGGATGTGCAAAAAAATAGATAACACCCATCCTGTATGGGCAACCCTTGTCGGATACTGGAGGTTTGATGAAGGATCGGGAAATGTAATCAATGACCAAACAATCAATGGAAACAACGGCACACACAATGCTACTGCCGAATGGGCTGTTTCTGGTGCTGCCATTGGCGACCAGAGTGCTTATCTTTATCCGGCTTCCTGGACAGGCAATATTGTTTCACTGAATTCTACTGCCGGTGACCGGCTTACAATTTCTGATTTAACCGCTGCTGCAGCTTCAGGGGCTCACATTTACAGGGTTAATTCGCTTCCCAATTCCACAACCGGAATTACTTCTGTTGGTCAGGCAAGTTATTACGGTGTTTATCTCACCGACACTACCGGATCTTTTACTGTTAAATACCTTTACTCTGATTTTACCACCCAGTGCGATGCCTGTAATCCGCTTTATTCCCGAAATGATAATTCGCAGCCGGCATGGATAGCTGTTCCTGCAACCCATGGTTCATGCATGGCTGCAGCTATAAATCAGAGTCAGGTTGGTGATATTCATCGTGCCGAGTATTATGCCAGTATTCAAAATCTGAATATTGATCTGGGTGGCGATCAGGAGTTTTGCGATGGCGGATCAGTCAACCTCGACGGTACTATGGTTGCCGGTGCCACTTATCTTTGGCATGACGCTTCTTTTAGTCCTTTTTATACCGCAGTTTCCAGTGGAACTTGCTTCGTGAACTCATATTATGAAGGTTGTCTTGTGGGTGATACAATACTGGTTACCGTCAACCCCAATCCGGTTGCTTTTGCAGGTGCCGACCAGATTTTTGATTGTTTTACAACCACCCTTACCCTGGATGGTTCGGGTTCTTCTTCGGGTGTTGGATTTTCTTATTTATGGACAACCCCCGATGGTAACATTGTTTCGGGTGCCAATACCACAAATCCGGTGATCGACCAGCCCGGTGTATATACTCTTACAGTTTCCAATTCTACCACCGGATGTACCGCATCTGATGTGACTGATATCATTCAGGATACCGGGTTGCCCACTGCCGACGCAGGAAGCGATCTTGTGATCAATTGCTATAACCCCACGCAAACCCTTGACGGATCTGGCTCATCAACGGGAACTGATATTACCTATAACTGGATCACCACCGACGGCAACATTGTTTCCGGGGTGTCAGGATTATCTCCTGTTGTGGATCAGGGTGGGACCTATACTCTTCAGGTAACCAATCAGGACAACGGATGTGTGGCAACCGATCTGGTTGTTGTTACCACCGATCTGGTCAATCCCGTTGCAAGCGCAGGCTCCGATCTGGTTTTAAGCTGCACCGTTTCCTCGGTTTCACCTGATGCATCGGGATCGAGTGCAGGTGCCGGAATAAGTTACCAGTGGAGTACCACTGATGGAAATATTGTTTCTGGTCAAACTTCTCAAAACCCTGAGGTCGATCAGGCAGGCACATATTCCTTGCTGGTTACCAATACCGTAAACGGATGCACTGATTCGGATGACATTTCTGTGCTTGAAGACGAAGACATGCCGGTGGCCAACGCGGGCTCAGATATGACGCTTGACTGTTTTGTGACCTCCGTGCTGCTTAACGGATCGGGCTCTGAGACAGGGACTGACATATCTTATTCATGGACAACCAACGATGGGAATATTGCAACAGGTGCAGCTTCTCTTACAGTCGAAGCCAATCAGCCTGGAACGTACACTATTCATGTGACAGATAACTCTAACGGGTGTGTTGCTACAGACAATGTTCTGGTAACTTTTGTAAACAATCTTTCAGCCGCTTTTACCATTGATGCTCCTGCTTGTTTCGATGAAACAACAACCGTAACTTATACAGGAAATGCTTCAGCCATTGCAGATTATTTCTGGAATTTTAACGGAGCCGATATCCTTAGTGGCTCCGGCGACGGTCCCTACCTTATTCAATGGTCTGCTCCGGGATATTACGACATTCAGCTTACCA
This sequence comes from Bacteroidetes bacterium GWF2_38_335, assembly GCA_001769535.1. Taxonomy (GTDB): domain Bacteria; phylum Bacteroidota; class Bacteroidia; order Bacteroidales; family GWF2-38-335; genus GWF2-38-335. Next base: position 363,579 of record MEOH01000002.1, on the reverse strand, counting down.
TCTCACAAAATAATTGCGTGGCCGGTCCCGAACTACAACCTGTTATTTATCCCGGTCCGGTTACTACAACAATCAATGGTTCCGATATGATTTGTTTTGGCTCTGCATCCGGAAGTATCAATCTTGAAGTCAGTGGTGGAACAGATATTTTCTCATACCAATGGTCAAATGGATCGAATACTCAGGACCAGTCTGCACTTACAGCCGGAAATTATCAGGTTACCATCACCGACAGCAATGGCTGTGTTGAAAATGAAACCTTTGATATTGCAGAATATCCCGAACTTGTTCTGGGAATGAATCCTGAAACATGGACCTGTATCGGTCACACGGCACTTGTTCATTGTATGGTGTCGGGGGGATTGCCGCCCTATTCCTATCTGTGGAACAACGGCAACATCACTTCATCAATGTCCGTCACTCCGACAGGCAGCACCTGGTATTCAATTACTGTAACCGATCAGGCGGGGTGTATCCGAAACTCAGGAACCATGGTTGACGTTTACCCTGCATTATATATTAATGTGAGTCCCGAATACGATTCTGTTTGTCCGGGTGAACCGGTAGTGATTGAATCACTGGGATACGGAGGAGGCGATGGCGGGCCATATATGATTACCATTGATGGTGAAATTATTTCATTTCCATATACTCTGGAAACCGACGAAACAGAAATAATTGAAATAACCATTGAGGATGTATGCGGCAGTCCGCAAGCCACAGATCAGGTTGAAATAGTTCAGGTTTCAAGCCCTGAGATAAGCATTTCGGCAGACATTACAGGTGGCTGTGAGCCTGTTGAGGTTCATTTCAATGTGAACGACGGAGATGATGGGTATGAATACGAATGGGTATTGCGGAGCGGGGCCACAACTTATTTTTCGCATATTATGAACCCCGTTTTTAATATTGATGAATCGGGCGATTATGATGTTACTGTAAATGCTATATCCGATTATGGTTGTGTTTCGGTATTCACCGACCCTGAAATGATACATGTGTATCCAAAGCCGGAATCACGATTTGCTCCTGACAAGCAGGTGGTATCCATTGTCCATCCGGTAGTTGATTTCTACAATTATTCTGTTTACAGTGATATGAATATATGGAGTTTTGGTGACGGAAACACTTCTTTTTTGGTCAGTCCGGTTCACGAATATCCTTTAATTGGCAAGTACACAGTGACACTTGAGGTGATCAGCGAATACGGATGTCGTGATACATCAACAACTACGATATGGGTTGAAGACCAATATACGTTTTATGCACCCGATGCTTTTACTCCCAATAATGATGGAATCAACGACTACTTTTTTGTCCTTGGGAACGGAATCGTTTCTGAAAAATTCAATTTTTATATATATGACAGATGGGGAGAGCTTGTTTTCGAATCGGTAAAGTATTTTGAAGACAATCCTGAGCTTCACGGGTGGGATGGCAGGATAAAGGGAGGTGATTATGCACCATCGGGAGTATATACCTGGCTCGTGAAATTTACAGATGAAAGAGAAGTTCAGCGTGAAAAAGCCGGAACAGTAACGCTGTTAAGGTAACAATCAGTCGCTTTTCTGAAAATATTATCGGAGTTGTTTTTTTTAGATAAATTGAATTATCTTCACAAAATAACTTTTTATGTATTTTTGCGTATTCCAAATTTTAAACAGATTATACTATGGGAAAAAGTAACGAAGAAAGAATACAAAGGGCGTTCAGGGAAAAGGACTGGCCCGAAATCAGGAGTACCAATTCATGGATGATTTTCAAAATCATGTCCGAATTTGTTGAAGGATTTGATAAGCTGTCTAAAATCGGACCCTGTGTTTCGATTTTCGGATCAGCCCGTACCAGTCAGGATAATAAGTATTATATTTTAGCTGAAGATATTGCCTTTAGATTGACCAGCTTAGGATACGGAGTTATAACCGGGGGCGGACCAGGTATCATGGAGGCAGGTAACAAAGGAGCCAAAAGGGGAGGGGGGAAATCTGTCGGAATCAACATTATACTCGAATTCGAACAGGAACCCAACAAATACATCGACTCTGATAAAATGATCAATTTTGATTATTTCTTTGTGCGTAAAACCATGTTTATGAAGTACGCACAGGGATTTATTGTTTTGCCGGGCGGTTTTGGCACACTGGATGAATTGTTTCAGGCAGTAACTCTGATACAAACAGGAAAAGTGGCCCGTTTCCCAATTATATTAGTCGGAAAGGACTATTGGCAGGGAATGATCGACTGGATTAAAAATACCATGGAAATTAAGGAAAAAAACATCAGTGAAGGTGATTTAGATTTGATGCTTGTTGTTGATACTGCCGAAGAAGCAGTAGAATACATTGACAAGTTTTATTCAAAATATGTCCACAAGCCCAACTTTTAGCAATTCTGCTATTGCTGCTAAAAGACAGCTAATAAAATCTTAATAAACCATAAACACGGGGTGACAAAAGTCACCCCGTGTTTTTTCACACCCCATTCACTTATTGACAAATTTTCAAATACAAATAAGTTATTAACATTTAGTAAATTAACTTATTTTCAACAAAAGTTATTAACAATTGTTAATAATTTGACTTTTTTATAATTATTTTGTAACTTTATAGTTTAATTTTGAACCGGTTACAAAAATAGTTTAAAATGGTAAAGTATTTTGTTATACTTTTTAATCTTGCGGGAATAGTTGTTTTCAACTATTTCTATTACACGATTAACATTGAGGTTAAAGCCCCCAATGAGGTTCAGGCCGGAGAAAAATTTACCGTTGAGGTAAAAATTAACAAGTCTGATCTGCAAAGTTTCGCCCGTTTTCAGATGGATTTCCCCGTTGGTTTTAATGTAACTCCGCTCAGCGTGGAAAACGGTGATTTCACTTTTAAAGATCAAAAAGCGAAAGTGTTGTGGCTTAAACTGCCTCAAGCCAATGAGTTTACCATTTCCTTTGAGGTTATGACCGATCCTACTGTTGACGGAGTATTCTTCTTTAATTCACAGTTCTCGTACATTGAAGAAAATGACCGTAAAAGTGTTGATGTTCAGGCTATATCAATACGCGTAAACGGTAATCCGATGGCCAATAATGACACTTCCTTCGATATTAACAAAATGGACCCCAATGAAATTTTATGTTACCGTCAAAAACCCTACGTTGATAAAAATGACGGATCAATAATGGTTAACATTTTGGTCAATAAAGGTGATAAATTTGATTTTGGCAAAATTGAAGAGAAAATTCCCGCAGGGTTTCTTGCTGTGAATAAGGAAAACAGGGAAGGTATATTTATGTTCCAGGATAACAAGGTAAATATCAACTGGATGACCATGCCCACCGATCCAAAATATGTTGTGTCTTACAAACTCATTCCTGAAGGAGCGAAAACCATTGCCGACCTGAACCTTGAGGGTACATTCTCCTATCTCGACGGAACCGGAAATACCAAAACCATTGCCATCATTGAAAAAGAAATGAACCTGAGTGGCTTCGACGTGCTTGCTGATAATGGAAATAACGGGAACAATGGGAACAATGGAAATAATGGCAACAATGGGAATAATGGGAACAACGGCAATAATGGGAACAACGGGAACAATGGAAATAATGGGAATAATGGCAACAACGGGAATAACGGGAATAACGGGAACAATGGGAACAATGGAAACAATGGGAATAACGGAAATAATGGAAATAATGGAAGCCTGGATCCTGTAACCGGAGTATCTTACAGTGTGCAAATTTGTGCTTTGAAAAACTATCGCAACCCGGATTATTTCAAAAAATTCGTAAAAGATAATGTGAAGATTGAACAACATGACGGTTGGAATAAATATACAGTCGGTACTTTCAAAGAATATAAAGAAGCCAGAGATTACCGGGTAAATATATGGAGCACCACAACCATTGATGATGCATTTGTTTCTGCTTATAACAGCGGACAAAGAATTACTGTGCAGGAAGCACTAATGGTATCTCATCAGCAGTGGTATAAATAATAATGAGAAAAATCAGTCATAATAATACAACCATTTTCTTTTTTTTACGTAAAAAATTCGAAAGCTGATATAAAATATTACTATGAGGTTTTATATTGCATTATTCCTTTTTTGCTGTAGTCTGGCGTCTTTCGCACAGGAAGATACCACTAAGTCAGGTGGATTACCTGCCGATGCCGATTACCGTTACTTGCTGATGGATGATGAGTCGGCTGTTGAATTTCCTGTGTTTAAACCTGTAATTGGCCTGGGATATGGGGTAATAACTTTCTTCGGCGACGTAAATGATATATATAATTCCAGTCCGGTTGTCGGTCGAAATGCCCTGAATTTCTCTATCTCCAGAAGACTATCCCCTTCGGTGAATATTACCTTTAATCTGATAAGTGGTAAATTATCGGGAATTGAAAGATCGAGCAACAGAAACCTTAATTTCCAGACAGATATCCTTAATATCGGTGCGAATGTGGAATATAATTTCAGGGGACTGATGAAGAAAACCGGAAATGTCATGCCGTTTATCAGTCTGGGTATGGAATCTTTCGAATTCAACTCAAAGGGCGATCTTTATGATGCCAACGACAACCTGTATTATTATTGGTCTGATGGTACCTTAAGAAATATAGAGGAAGACCCCGTAACTGCCCATACAAGCATCATCCTACAAAGGGATTACCGTTATGAAACCGACCTCAGGGAACTTGATCTCGACGGATTGGGTGATTACCCACAGGTTGCTTTTGCCATGCCAATTACTGCCGGGGTTGATATGAAAGTCACCGACAGATTGGATATTCGTTTGGGTGTATCTTACCACATGATATTGAATGATTTGGTTGATAATGTGAGCAAAAACGGTGAAGACATCCGTAAAGGCACAAAGCAAAAGGATAAGTTTTTATATTCTTACCTAACCTTTAAATTCGACCTCTTTTCACCGCCTCCATTAACCATTGAAGACAAACATTACATGGATGTTGACTTTGTTGCTATTGACCTGGAAGATGAAGACAACGACCACATCAAGGATATTGATGATAAATGCCCCGGAACTCCGCTCGGTATAAAAGTCAACGATTACGGCTGTCCGTTTGATGCTGATGACGATGGTATTCCCGATTTCCGTGATGATGAAAAGGAATCTGCTAAAAATGCAATTGTTAATTTGCGTGGTGTAACCATGACCGAGGATGAAATTATTGCCATGGTGCCTAAAGGTGGCCTGAAAAGGTCTGAGATGTACGACTATTATCCAAGTCTGCGCGAAGGTCCAAAGAAATTTACCCAGTATTACATAGAAATTCCTGAGAAGTTTAAAAACCTTGACACAGACAAAGATGATTACATTTCTCTCGATGAACTTTTGCAGGCTGTTGATGATTTCTTCGACATGAAATCAGACTATACCATTGACGATATTTATGAACTGAATGATTTCTTCTTTGATCAGTAAAATTATTTACAGTTCATTTTGTTCTGAAGACAGCCAATAAAAATCAGCTAATTTTAACAAGATGACGGGAACATTATTTCTCATACCCAATACACTTGGTGAGTCCCAATTATCAGGGGTAATTCCCACTGATGTATCTGTTGTTGCATCTTCAATAAAGCATTTTATTGCAGAAGATGAGCGCACTGTACGACGCTATCTGAAAAAGCTAAACAGGGAAATTGTCATTGATGAACTGACTTTTTTTATTTTAAATAAGCACACCCGTTCCGAAGAAATCAATACATTTATTACGCCGCTGCTGAACGGGTTTAACATGGGACTTGTTTCCGAAGCTGGTTGTCCGGGAATTGCTGATCCCGGAGCAGTAATTGTGTCGCTGGCACATGAAAAAAATATCCGGGTGGCTCCGATGGTAGGGCCGTCATCAATATTGCTTGCCATGATGGCATCAGGATTTAACGGGCAGAATTTTGCCTTTAACGGATATCTTCCGGTGAAAAATCCTGAAAGGGATAAAAAAATAAAAGAACTGGAAAGAAAAGCGGTTGTTGAAAACCAGTCCCAGATTTTCATGGAAACCCCTTACCGCAACCTCAAATTTCTGGAGGAAATACTTTCGGTATGCAACAGTGAAACATTGTTGTTTATAGGATGTGATCTGACATTGCCTACGGAATTTTTGCGAACAGATACCGTTTCATTCTGGAGAAAAAACATGCCTGATATTCACAACAGGCCTGTTATATTTATTTTGGGAAAAAAGCAGTAAGAGGTTATTTGAGGATTTTTTTCAGGATTTCATACTCCCGTTCAAAGCTGGGTGTAAGAATGCCTTTTCCCAAATTGCTTTCAATTTGCTTTAATGTCCAGTATCGGCCTTCTTCAACCTCGTTTGGGTTTGTTTTGAGCGGCCCCGAAAAATAAGTAAGAAACATAAAAATCAATTCTTTTTCAATGTCACTTTCCCAAACATATCGTGAAATTGATTTTGCCTGAAAATTTTCCAGCCCGATTTCTTCTTTTGCCTCACGCATCATTGCCTGCTCAATGGTTTCTCCAAAAGCGATATGACCACCAACTGCAGTATCCCATTTTCCAGGTTGCACCAATTTGTTCATGCTGCGTTTTTGCAGGTAGATCATCTTTTTGTTCACCACGTGCAGGTGAATAACCGGATGAAGAATTTTTTGTCCGTTATGGCAATGGGAGCGGGGGGCTTTGCCAATAATTTTCCCTTCTTCATCAACAACAGGCAGCCATTCTTCGGTATCTGAATAAACCTGATTTTTTTTCGATTTTAATTTATTTCTGGCAATTTCGAAAAGGAAATAACCACCGAAAATAATGTAAAACAGTCCGCCGCTGACAAAAACCCATGCCTCTTTCGACATGTAGAAAGCAGAATAAAATATCAGAACGGTGTGAGCAAGAAAAATCCAGAAAAGAATTCGCATGCTTCTGTTCATCTGTTTTATCTGCATTTCGTTGAACTCAACACCTTTCATGTACCGTTCCGACATTTTTCCCATGATGTTGATTCCTGAATAGGCAGAAATGCCCAGGATGGCAACCAGAATCAGGTTAATGAGTCCGGGTTTCAATTTAAAAAAGATGTCATTTTCAAGAAGAATGGAAACCGCTCCAAGCACAACAATCAGGAGGGTATCAAAGAGAACAAATTTATCAAGTCTTTTTTCCCGGAAAAATGTAAGTCCCAGCTGACCGATACCAAAAACCACTGCAACAATCAATCCGGTTTCGGTTCCCCATATTTCATCGGCAGCAATAAAAACGAAGAGGGGAAGAAATCCGGGCAGCAATTTCTTCAGGAGGTCAATCCGGTTCATGGTTCCTATTTGATAATTTTGTCAAGGACTTTCCTTGCAGCATCTTTATGAATGAGGATGTTCATCATTTTCAGTTTGATAAAATCTTCATGGAAGAAATAATAACCTTTATTTGGACCGTCAAATGCACCGGCGCCAGAGTCTTTCATAAGAAACCAGTAAATACCGTCAACAACCTTATATCCCACAAGGTGGATGCAATGGTCATCGGTTGTGGTTTTGTTTTCGAGACGGTACATTCTTGAATCTTCGTTGATGTATTCTGATGGAATATCATAAGAGGGAATCACGGCTACCTCAAATTCCGAATCATGTCCGGGCTCCGAAATATCCCCGCAGATGCTGATTGAAAAGCCTTTGTCAACAGCTTCTTTAATCAGAGTCATGTAATCATCAAGGGACACATTGTAATAGTCATCGTAATGTCTCCAGTTATCGGCTTCGATTAATTCGCTTTTTTGATCGTACTTTGCGTTTTTGATTGACATGAAACTGTAATAATCACCAATTTTTAATGACAGAACATCATTCAGATACTGAAGCGGAGTCATTTTTTTTCCATCAACAGTAATTTCTGTCGGAGGAGTACCAATATGATAATCAAGGATAGATTTAATGGTTTTTACCACTTCCTCTTCATTCCATGCACCATTTTCCTTAACTTTTTCGAGGTATTTGGTCATTTCCTCAACCATTTCGCGGTGTGAGTGGTGTTTGCGACCGTTGAGCTTACCGGAGTAATCTTTTTCGGGAACAATGCCGTATTTTTCATAAATAATTCCGGCAAAAGCAGCTTCCGAGCCTTCGGCAAAATAAGTTTCGCCGCGAGTTTTGACATAATCGCGTGCTCTTTCAACATATTCCCAGTACACAGTATAAATTTCGGATAATTTGACTTCTTTTCCGGAAATCCGTTTCACTTCTGATTCAAAAAAAGAAGTGGCAGAAAAGCACCAGCAAGTGCCTGCGTTACCTTGCGAAACGGGCTTACCATGCCATACGGTTTTGTACTCATCAATTTTTGTCGGGAATGATTTTCCTGTAAAATCAACAGATAAAATCGTACGGGCTTTCTTTTCTCCGGCTTTTTTATCCTCCTGGTCCTGCACATCTTTTAAAATGGATGTATAATAAAAACTTTTGGAAAAGTCGTATTCTTTAAAACGGACTTTGTCTTTGATTTTGCTTTGACCGAAAGCAGTAATTGCAATCAAAATAAATATAACCGAACCAGCTTTTTTCATGATGTGAATATTTTTGAATTACAAATGTAAGAAAAATAAATAATTAGGTTTGTCATTCAAAACCCAATTAGTCATAAACGGTATAAAAACGTTCTTTAAAATATATTCCCTGCGGCATACTCTCTCTTTAATGACTGACATTATTTTCCCTAATATTCAATATAGAAGCTATTTATTTGCCGCAGGTGGTTTTGTTTTCTAAAAAATATTATGTTTTGCTTTTTTGTTTTTTTAGTTTGGCTCAAAATAAACTAAACGGAATTGTTTCCTCTGACATTCAGGTAAATGATTGGTTGACTTTACATTCAATTTTATTATCTTTGTATATTGAAAACAAATCTGTTTATGAATTAACTGAAATCGAAGTGGAGCAAATAAGGGAAATAGCAAATAGATGTCCTGCTGGTTTGGGAACTGCAAATGCCCAATCTTTATTGATGTTGTTGTTTGGAGAGAAAGTGCCTGAATGCCCATTGGATATTGAAACAAGGTCATTGACAATAAAACAGAACGATTCAGTAATTGAGGATGATACAGATAATAATGATTTATGGCTTGGTGAAAACTATCCTGATCCGTTCAATGATAAAACTGTGATTGAATATTCTGTTCCGAAAAGCATTGAGGGCAAGATTGTTGTGGTTGATACTTATGGAAGGACAGTGCTTGAATACCCTATAGAAAGTAATAAAAACCAATTGGTTATTGAAAAAGCAAATTTTGTTCCAGGACTATATTCTTATTCTTTATTAGTTAACGGAGTTGTTCAAAAAACAAAACGAATGATTGTCCAATAAAATGAAAAGAGTACTGTTAATATTATTTTTTGTCTTAACGTTAAATGGATATTCCCAACAGTGGAGTACTTCTTTTTCGAATATTGATACAATTACAAGTGGAGGGAGTGCTGTGATTGAATGTTTTTTAAATAAAGGGGATAGTTCTCTTTTTGTTTGTGGAGCATTTCTGAAAGTAAATTCGACTTACGTAAATGGTATTTTTGAAATTAAAAATACCAATTGGTTCACTTTAGGCAATGGAATTTCGCAATTTGCAGGTTCTCCAAAGTGTTTAAAGTCATTCAGTGAAAAATTGTTTATGGGGGGTGGTTTTTTAGAAGTGGAAAATGCTTCAAATACTGCATACCTTGCTTCTTGGAATGACACAAATTGGAGTGGGCCTGCTGGAGGTGCAGCGGGGAATGATGTTTATGATTTCATTGTTTTTGAAAACAAACTTTTTGTCGGAGGAGAATTTAATAGTATTGGAGGGGTTGCCGGCAGGGAAATCCTTGCTTTTGATGGAGAAAACTGGTTGAATGTGGGTGATATGGACTGTAATTGGGTAAGGGCACTTGAGACATTTAATGGTGAGTTGTTTGCAGGAGGGAATTTTGGCCTCAGGAAGTATCTTGGCGGTACAGATTGGCTGGATTTTCCCGGTGGGCCTGATGCTTGGGTATATGATATGACAGTTGACACATTTAATAACTTTCTTTATGTTGGCGGTGATTTTGGGTATATTGACGGAGGTGTTCCATCATATATGGCAGCCATGTGGGATGGTTTTAAATGGAATTCATTGGGGACTAATTTGCCAACGGCTGTCTGGTTTAAATCAATGGCTGTATATAGAGGTGATTTGTACATTGGTAGTGGCATGACGAATCTAAATGATGGTTTAGAAGTCAATTGTATAGCATTTTGGAATGGTGAAAAATGGGACAGTGTAGGGTCTGGGACAAACAATACTGTAGCTGCCCTTGAGGTTTTTCAGGACACCTTGTATGTTGGTGGCTATTTTAATCAAGCAGGTGACCTTCCTGCATTTGGCCTTGCAAAGGTATTTGTTCCTGATACTAGTTGTAGTTATATCAAACCCCGAGTTTTTACGGTTGCCGACACATTTGACTTAATCGAAGGTCAGGTCGAAGTACAGTTTTACAACAATAATGCGTATGTGGATTCATGGGACTGGTATTTTGGTAGTTTGGGAACAGCAGATATTAAAGATCCTGCATTTATTTTTACGGATACTGGTGATTTTAACATACAGGTAACTGTTGCGCATAGTTCATGTGTAAAAACTGCTTCAAAAACTATTCATATTAGGAATGGCGTAGGAATGGAGGAGATTGAAAGTTTAAATTTCAAAGTTTACCCAAATCCAAGTGACAACAACTTTACCGTACAGTTAAATTTTTCAGAATATAAAAATTGTCAACTCAGAATTACGGGAATAAACGGTCACACAAAAACAATCATCCCTGTTGAGTCAGAAATGACATTGGTCAAAACAGATGGATGGGTCATAGGCACATATATCTGCAATTTATTTGTAGATGGTAAGTTGGTAAAAAGTGAAAAGTTGATTTTGAAATAGTTAAGATTATATTCAAAGTATGTGTTAAATAAAAAAGAATCAAGTGATTACTTGATTCTTTTTTAATTTTGTATTAATTTTGGGTTGAAATGAAAACAAAGTTTATACATATTGTTCTGATTATTTTTTATCTATCAGGGTTTTCTCAAAATTGGATATCCTTTGGAAATGATACCTTATCAAATTACCCTGGGATTGCTTCAGTGAGGGGATTATATTGTGAGGGAAACAAGTTATATGCTACAGGAGGTTTTTATTATGGAGGCACAAATTTACTTTATGGTGCAGGTGTTTGGGATACAATTAACTGGGGAAAGTTTGACGGAGGGATAAATAATGGTGGAGTATGTGTCACAAAATATAAAGGGAAATTGTATTTTGGTGGCTATTTTTCAAATGCTAGTGGAGTTGCAAATACTGATAGAATTGCCAGATGGAATGGAATTCAATGGGAGTCATTGCCAAATAGTTTCGGTGAATTAGGAAGCGCCGTGAATGACATGGTGGTATTTAGGGATACGTTAATTTTGGCAACAAATAAACCCGGGACCGCCTCAAGGATTGCCGCATACGATGCTGATATTAGCGATTATGTTGACATTGGCTCGTTGCCCTTTGCTTCGACCTATGCATTGGAAATATATAACGGAGAGTTATATGCAGGAGGGTCATGGAATGTGTTAAAAAAATATGTTGGAGGGACTGGTTTGGCTGCTTGGGAAGATGTTGGAGGACATATGAGTGATTTAATAAGGGATATGGAAGTTGATACATTCAACAACTTTTTATATGTCGGTGGTGGTTTTATTGTGGTTGATGACACTATTTTAACTGATAATGTGGCAATTTGGAACGGTTTTAATTGGGAAAAGGTTGGTTATGGAAATGGTTATCAATCCAGTTGTTTGTCAATTGAATTTTATAACGGTGATTTGTATGCTGGTTTATCTTATGATACAATTGGCGGAGTATTTACTGATCGGTTAGCCCGATGGGATGGTACAGCTTGGCAAATGGTTGGTGGTGGCGTGAAATGGGGTGTCTTGGCATTAGAAGAATGGCAGGACAGGTTGTATGTTGGTGGAGAAATTGATTCTGTAAATGGCCAGCCCCAAAAAGCAATTGCCTGTTGGGAGATGCCCCTTGACACAATAGAGTGCCGGTACATTAAACCACGGGTCTTTACCCTTACCGATACCTTCGAATTGGCCGAAGGACAGGTCGAAGTCCAGTTTTACAATAATAACGCTTACGTTGATTCATGGGACTGGGATTTCGGTGATTCAGGGTCAGATAACATAAAAGACCCCAGCCATATTTACACAGCCATTGGCGATTACAATGTTCAGGTAACAGTGACACACAACACCTGTGTTGAAACAGCAACAAAGACCATACATGTTGTTCTTGGTGATGATATACAGGAAATCGTAAACATTGATTTTAAAATATTTCCTAATCCAAGTCAAAATAACTTCACAGTTCAAACTTTTTTGCCCGAAGGATCAAAATCAGAACTCCGGATAACCGGTTTAAACGGCCATGCCAAAACAACCATCCCAATAAAATCCGATAAAACAGAAATTTACACTTCCGGTTGGGTAAAAGGCACATACCTATGCAATTTGTTTGTTGATGGGAAATTAGTTAAAAGCGAAAAAATGATCCTAAAATAATGAAATTGTAATATTTCATAGCGTATTACAATCATTAGGAACCAAGAATTTTCGTATCTCCTCTACCAAGCAAGTCTTGAAAATTCTATGACTGTAAATTAAGTTTGTTTATTGTGGAGCAATCTGGTTTTTGATTTTTTTCCTGTTCCGGGGCAGCAGCTCGTCGAGCTTGTTTGCTTTTTGGCTTGTCAATCTTTTCAAAACATCCTTGAGCCATTCGCAAGTATTGAAATTGTTTATTTGCCTGTTCCCGAACAGGAAATGCATATCACAAAAAAATATCCAAAGTCATAAAATCTTTTATTAATTTTGCAATTCTGTTTATTAAAAATATCAAATATGAAAGCCACAGAAATAAAAAAAGGAATATACTGGGTTGGAGCAATTGACTGGAATTTAAGGAATTTTCACGGTTACCTCACCCAAAGGGGTTCAACCTATAATGCCTATCTGATTATTGATGAAAAAATTACTTTGGTCGACTCAGTAAAATCCTATCTTACAGATGAAATGCTGAAAAGGATTTCCACCATAATTGACCCTTCAAAAATTGATACAATAATTTGCAATCATGTTGAAATGGACCATTCCGGGGCCATACCAAAAATTGTTGAATTGAATCCTGCTGCAAAGGTTTATGCTTCACCAAAAGGGGTTTCAGGTTTAAAAGCGCATTATAAAAAAGACTGGAATTTTGTGGAGGTGAAATCGGGAGATGTAATCAATCTTGGCAAAAGAAACCTGCATTTTCTATTAACACCCATGGTTCACTGGCCCGATAATATGGTGGCTTATCTGGCTGAAGATAAGATTTTGTTTTCGAACGATGCTTTTGGTCAGCACCTTGCTTCATCAGAGCGTTTCGATGATGAATACCCCCTGGATATCATCATGGAAGAAGCCAGGAAATATTATGCAAACATTGTTTTGCCCTATTCAAGTCAGGTTGTTAAAGCCCTGGATGACGCATTAAAACTGGATATTGAAGTAATTGCCAATTCACATGGAATTATCTGGCGCAAACATATTCCGGAGATTATCAGGGAATACCGCGACTGGAGTTCAAACACACTGGATAAAAAGGTTTTGATAGTTTATGATACCATGTGGGGTTCAACCGAGAAAATTGCCAATGCAATTTATGATGCATTTGAGCAAAAAGGTTACAGGATTTATAAATATTGCCTTCAGGATAATCACATTTCAGACATCATGACCGAAGTACTGAATGCTGAATATGTTTGCGTCGGGTCACCTACGTTGAACAAAAGTATTCTTCCATCCGTTGCCGGATTTTTAACCTATTTGCAGGGATTGTCGCCCAAAAACAGAAAGACCATTCTCTTTGGATCGTATGGCTGGGCTAAGCAAAATATCAAGGAGATGGAAAGATATATGACCGAATCGGAGTTTCAGATTGTCCATACGGTAAATGTGAATTACATTCCGGGTGAAGAGGAACTTTTGGCAATCAGAAATGAAGTGTTAGAGAAAATTTAGTTTCAAAAAAAAAAGAATCAGGCCAGAGGCAGTGTAACTTCAAAAACACTGCCTTTGTCTATTTCACTTTGAACCTTAATGGTGCCGCCATGTGCGGTTACAATGGACTTCACATAAAACAATCCCAGTCCAAAACCTTTTACGTTATGCACATCGCCGGTGTGAACCCTGTAAAATTTATCGAAAATATATTTTTGATTGGCAGGGGAAATACCGATACCATTGTCACCGACAGCAACAATGATGCGTTTTGCCTCGTTTTTTGTCGAAATATTTATAATTGGTGATTCACCGGAGTATTTGCAGGCATTATCCAGAAGGTTTGAAAAGAGGTTGCGCATATGCATCGGGTCGCCTAAAAGTTTGTCGTTTTCAGCATCCAAATTGATAATCCAGGATATTTCCTTTCTTTGTTTGTCAAGCTGAATGTTACTAACAATTTCATTGAGGATATCATGTACCCTGATTTCATGTTTATTAAAATTCAGTTCGCTTTTTTCAAGCATGGCAGATTGAAGCACTTGTTCAACCTGTGATTTTAAGCGCAGATTTTCATCATAAATTACCTTGGAATAAACTCTTACCCTTTCTTTTAGCGATTCGTCATCGGCATTCATGAGCACTTCCGAAGCCATTGAAATGGTCGAAATGGGAGTTTTAAACTCATGGGTCATATTGTTGATGAAATCATTTTTTATTTCCGAGATTTTCTTTTGTCGTAAAATAGCCATGATGTTCACAGCGAAGGAGAAAATCACTATCAGAATAAGGATTATTGAAATCACAAGCCAAAGAGAAAGTTCCCTGAGAATGATCATGCGTTTCTGGGGAAAATATACTTCAAGGGTGTACAGGTCTGTTGCTTCGATACAGGTAAGCCCCTTTTTATGGGTTTTTATTTCAAAATTGTCGTCAATAACACCGGTTTTTCTGAAAATAACCGAATCATTTGATGAGTTTAAGATGGCGTATTCGAAATCGGAACCCAGCTCATAGCTTTCGAAAGTGGCTTTCAGTAATGAATCCAGGATGGTAGGGTTGATAATTTCGAGCATCTGGTTGCGGTTGCTCGGACAAGAATAAATGCATGATTTTTCACATCCTTCTTTGCTGTATTTGGGCAATTCAACCAATACGTCCTGCAATGCCTCAGAAACCCGATGGTCGAACTGTGCCTCGGAAAGGAAAATAGCATTTCTGATCCAAAAGAGCTGGGTTGTTATCAAACCCAATAGAGAAAAGGCACTCAGATAGATCAGTATCTTTATGGTTCTTTTTTTCAACGTACTTTATTTTGTGCACTACAAAAATAGTCAATCCCTTTACTCATAGGAAATGATTAACAAAACTTTAACATCTGTAACCGGCTGAATTTAAAATTCTTCATCAGTGGGATTTAGACACTTTCCGAAAGTTTTTAACAGTGAGCCAACTTGATCAAAAAAACCTTTTTTAATATTGATAAAATCACTACTTTGTACCAAATAAAATTAAGCATTTTTCGGAAATGAAAAGAATAATTATTTTTGTTAAATCATTAGCTTTCATTGTATTGCTTTTGGAATTCTCCGGATTGAACGCACAGGGAATTGACTCGTCAAAATATAAAACCGAGTATTTTCAAATCATCGATTTTAACGATTTTCAGTCTGCCCGTTTAGCCGAAGTTCTGCTTTTGGAACTGAACCTGCAACGAGAAAAGCAGGGTGTGGATACCTTGTCTTCACTCCAGTTTCTGACTTTTGCTGCGGAAGATCAGGCTCAATATTGTGCACAGATCGACAACGTTACTATTTTACAGTCAGGATCAAAGAAAAAAGATACCGGAAAAAGGTCAATTTATTATGGAGGATCGAAAAATGCTTTTGAAATGATTGACAAAACCAATGTGAAGGATGGGTCTGTTTATAAAAATTACCAGCAGGTGGCCGAGGATATTGTGGTGAAAATCATGACAAATCAAAAGAAAATGGATGTTGCTTTTAATCAGCTCTGGATATTTGCAGGAATTGGCGCCGCCATTGATCCATCTGGTAAAAAACTGTATTATTCTATGGTGTTTGGCGACTACAGTTCTTTTAACGAAGGAGCTGCCCGCAAAAACGAATTGGATATTCCTTTTTCCAAAAAGAGATATGGATTGTTCCCTTATGATGAAAAAGCCTGTAAAAAATACGATAAAAACAAAATGCTGGCTGAACTGCAAAAGGGTCTGTATGTGAAAGATGACAAGGTTTATTTCAAATCAGACAAATATAAAGAAATTCAAAAAATACTGAAAGATTCAAAGGATGGAATCGGAGTTGATATTGTACAGCGCGACCAATATCCCTGTGTTGGATCCAATATTGTTGACAACAATCTGGTGAACAAGGGTGTTATGGTTAAAAGAATCTGGTCATCGAAAATGCTTAAGAAAAACCTTGTTGTTGGTGATAAGGAAAGAAAAAAGAATGTGGATGTGCTAATTGGTAAATTACCTGCTGCGATTGCAAAACTTGATAAAGACCAGTATGAAATGAACCTTGTTTTTATCAAGGATAAATATGTCTGTAAAAACATTCCTCCTTCATATATTGAAGCAGGTGGCGTTGAGTATAATAACCTTTTGGAGCTTTTGGCTGATACTGTAAATCCTCCGGGAACCGAGGAATATTCTCCCCGGGCAACAAAATCCACGCTCAGCTTTAAAATTCCTTTTGAAAAGGGAAAATCTGTGTATAAACAGGAAGATATTGATCCTTTTATCAAAGCGCTAAAGGAACCTGAGTTTATTATTAATGAGCTGAATATTTCCGCTTATTCCTCCATCGAGGGTACCGATGAAATCAATAGAAGCCTCCAGTTGAAACGTGCAGAAAGTATAAAAAATGCATTGCAGGCCAAACATAAAGACAAAATTATTTCAAATGTTACTACTGCTGATAACTGGGAAGAATTTAAGAGAGATGTGGCCGGAACAGAGTTCAGCAATCTTGCCGGAATGACCATGGAAGAAGCTCAGAAAAATATCCGTGAAAACAGTCTGGATAAAAAGCTTGAAAACATCCTTAAAAACCACCGCTATGCCAAAATTGACATGAAAATCACTTATGATATAGACGGAGATAAAGAGCAGGCATATGTAGTGAAAATGTTTAATGATGCTGTGAAAAAGGGTGATTATATTGAGGCACTTAGGGTACAGAAATATCTGTTCAAACAGGTTGTTGCAAAAAAATACACTAAAGAGGCTGTATTTGAAATGGAAATTCCGGAAAGTCAGGCGACAGCCGGATTGGCAATGAATAAACTGTGGCTCGAGCAGTTTGTGAATAATGGTGATGTGGATGAGGACTGTTGCTCAAGGGTTGAAAATCTTAACCAGCTTGATCCATCAAATCAATACATCCTGTTCAATAACTTATACTGCAACTTTATTTATGCTCCGCTGGGCGACGAGGAGCATGTAAGAAAAATACAGGAAATTATTGATGGAATGTACAACAAAGCGCTGTCGAAGAAAACCATTGATATGCTGAACCTCGAATATCAGATGACCATAATAAAAACACTTGATACGCTGGATGATCCCGGACCATTATTTGCCGAAAGTATGGAACGCATCAAAACCATTGTTGACATTAAAGAATCAAACTGGCAGAACTCCCTGAAACTGGCTTATGTGTTCATGGGCAATAACGATTATGAATTTGCTGCCCGTTTGCTTGAACCTTTTGTAAATGGCAAGTATGTATTTGAAGAGCTGGTTTTTGCCTACATCTCACTATGTACCAAAACAGAAGAAAAGCTTTACACTTCGACATTTACCAAAGCTGTGACCAAGGCGATTGAACAAAACCCCGAAAGGTTCTGCAACCTCATCAACAAAGGAAAACTGACTTTCCAGGTTTTTGAAAATGAAAAAGTCAAAGAGATGTATTGTAAAAAGTGCAAATCAACTGATTAATAAATCCTGAAATGATTACCCGTAATTACGGATCTGTACCACTTTTACATTTCAATAATCTTGACTCATTTTCTGATGTGTTTCACTTTGTGACCACCCGCAGGGGCGGAGTCAGTTCAGGCGCCTGGGAAAGTTTTAATCTTGGGTTTAATTCTGGTGATGATCACCAAAACGTCGAAAACAACAGGAAAATTCTTGCAGATGCAGTTGGGGTTAATCAGGATTGTCTTATTTTTCAGAAGCAGATTCACAGTGATATTGTTACAGTTGTTGATAAACCTTATCATGGCAGTGAGATTTGCGAAACCGATTCCATGATTACCAATAAACCGGGTTTGTGCCTTTGCGTTAAAGGGGCAGATTGTGTACCAATACTTTTTTTTGATCCTGTGGGAAAAGCAGTGGGAGTAGCTCATGCCGGATGGAAAGGTACAGTAAAAAAAATCGCCGCCAATGTGATAGAGGCAATGGAGCTTCTTTATTCATGTAAACCGTCGGATATTAAAGTTGCGGTTGGTCCGTCAATTGGTCCGGAAGTCTATGAAGTAGGAGCAGAGGTGATTGAAAAAGCCCGTGAATCTTTTGGCAGTCAAAATCCATTTATCATCAGAAAAAACGATAAAACATATTTTGATCTTTGGGAGGCCAACAGGTCTGTTCTGGCTGAGGCCGGAGTGCTGAGCAAAAACATTGAAATTTCAGGAATATGCAATTATTCCAATGACAATGATTTTTTTTCTCACCGCAAATCCGGAGGAAAAACAGGCAGGTTTGCAGCCGGTATCATGATCAAGTAATTGATTTTCTAATCTTCTGCTATTACAATTACCCTGTCATGCTCAGTAAACGTAACCACATTTGATTTTACAGGGTTTACAGTAACTCCAAATGCTTTGGAAGCATCGTAGGCATCTTTGTTAATCCTGTAACCAATTGCTACTTCACCTTTTCTGCGGGCACTTTCAAGAAGTGTGTAAAAGTTCAGGGATACACCGGGGGAAACATAATCAGTAACCGGCTTAAGATAAATTTCACTGCCATCAGCATCAAACAGATCATTGAAAACAGCCATCAGCGATTTGTTTTCTGAGACCTGTGACATGAGTAAACTGATGAGTTTATCGCTGACAATAAAATCATCGGCTTTTGTGACAACGGCAAGGTCGCGGTTTCTAAGGTCAAGCATCTCACTGACAATTTTAAGATCTTTCCCTGATTCTTCACAGATTCTTCTTAAATGAAGCAGCGAAATCAGTGTTTGGGAATCAGCTTCCTGTAAGCTCAATTCATCGACGTAGCAAAGAACCTGAACTGAGGTAAAGTCTATAACATTCAAACTGTCAATAACTTCTCTTGAGCTGGTATCGTCATGCTGAAATTCCAGCCGGATGTTTTTTAATCTTACTGAAAGTTTCTCGATTTCATTTCTGCAATTGTCATAGGATGAAACAATTTTCATGTATGAACCATTGCCAACATAGTTATCCATTTCTTTTACGATAATATTGGCTCTTTTATTCCATCCAAGCAGCAAGATTTTTTCGGGTTCAGCCTCTATTATATGACTGTTGCAAATTGACTCTTCATTAATAGTGAATTGTTTTTTCTCATTTACCACCAATGTGTCATCATCCTCGGTAATGGCAATGATTTCATCGCCCTGTGAAATAATGTAATCCATGGGTGGGTTAATCTGCACCCTGCCGTCAGCATATTTAAGTCCGATCACGGTTGAATCTTCATAGGCGAAAAGGGAGTCGCTGAATTTCTTTCCGATAAGTTTTTGTTCTTCATTAAAATATATTTCTGCACCGTCAAAGTCCATCAGTTCGGTATAAACAATGCTGAGTCCACTCTGACGTGAAGTCTGAACCATTATTCGGGCAATTATGTCATCGGTAAGTATAAGTTCTACCTCATCTTTTCCAACCATTCTTGCAACCTCAAGATTTTTTTCCTCGTTAATTTCAGCTACAATATGGTAGGGTTCTTCTCTTCGGTCGGGGTTATTGGTGATGGCAAGAATGGTTTTAATGATTTCAGGATCAGAATTGCCATGCTCATGAGCCAGTATAATGATGGATCTCGAAGCCTGGGGGTTTCCAATTGCCAGATCGGCCATGTCACCGGGATTTCCTCTTCTGCAGATAACCCTGGTATTTTTGAAATTTGAAATTTTATCTCTCAGTTCATCTTCCATTTCAACCTTATCTTTGTCGGCTAAAATCACAATTCTTGGTTTTTTTTGATTCTCATTGGCTATTATCAGTTCTGAAATAATGGTAAAAACCTTTGATGACCATCCCAAAATCAGGGTGTGATCTTTTTCAATAACCAGACTGCGTCCTTTTCTTAAGCTGTCGAGTTTGTTTTGGATACCTGATGACAGAACCCCGATAAGTGTTGACAAAATGAAAATCCCACCAAGGGTAACGATGAATGCCAGAATTCTGAAGTTCCATCCTGCATCTCCGGCAACTGTTCCGGAGTCCATGGTGCGCATCAGACTTTGCCAGATGCTTTCAAAAAAGCCCATGGGCTCGCCGCCTTCGGGAGCAACAGAAAACAATGTGATAATTGTTGCTGCAACAATTACAACCAGTATTGACAGTATGCCCAATAGTCCAATCATGGCACCCGGACCTTTACTCATCAAATTATCAAATTTGTAGCGGATTTTTTTTGAAAAAGTTGCTTTCATATAAAATATCAGATTTTAATATTAAGACAAAGTAAATTAAAAAGTCTGAAGAAGTGAATGCTTTAAAAATGTTTTACAAAAAAAATGCCTGTGAATTTCACAGGCATTTTATATTTATTATTGTGTAATGACCAGTTTGACGGTCATGCCGTTTTCAAAAATCAATTGGTAAAATCCGGCTTTGTTTCCTGATAAATCCAATTGAAAAACAGAATTTGAAATGGTTCCGCTTACAACCTCCTTACCCAAAATATCAACTACAGAGTATTTCATATTTGAGCGTGCGGTTTTTGGCATCTCTATATTGAACAGACCTTCCGATGGGTTTGGATAAACGGTAATAGAACTTGTTTGTTCAAATCCGGAAATAATTGTAAGGAATCCAACCTCAAAGGTTTCAACAATGATACAACCCGAACCATTTTCAATGGTGACGGTATAAGTTCCCGGAAGCAAATCTGAGATATCCTGAGTTCCGCCTCCATTGCTCCAATCATAATTAAATGGTCCGCCGCCACCTGATAAGGTTATATTTATTGCACCGTCATCACAGGTTGAGCAGCTTGCATCGGTAATGAAATTGGAGGAGATAGAGAAGCTTCCGGTGTTTCCTACTGTGAATTCCTCTGTCAGTCTGCAATTTAGTCCGATGTCGAATACCATTACAGTGTATATTCCTTCGGTCAGACCAGTCACATTTTGGTTTGTAGATCCATTGCTCCAGTCAAAAGCATAATCTCCCGAACCACCTGTAATTACAAGGGTAATGCTTCCGTCGGCATTGTAGCAATAATCGTCATCAACAATTCCGGTTACGGCAAGTGTGCCGGTATTGTTATCAACAAAGGCATCCACAACCAAAACGCAATTGTTTTGATCGGTGATGGTTACTGTATAAGTACCTTCAGCCAGTGATTCAATGTTTTGCGAAGTAAACCCGTTGCTCCATTCATATTCGTATGGAGCTGTTCCTCCGGTTATTGTCAGATCAATTGAACCCTGATTGTCACCACAGCTTTCGTCGGTTATAACCGTTGATGATGTAAGTGAAGTACCATTTGTAATAATTGCTTCTTCAATGGCAATACATCCTTCGCTATCGGTTACAGTGCAGGTGTATGTGTCTGCGTGCAATGAAGAGATGTCCTGGGTAGTTTGTCCGTTACTCCATGAATAACTATATGGAGCAATTCCACCTGTTACGCTAAGGTTAACAGTGCCTGTTCCGTCACTACAGTTTTCGTTTGTAATAACCGAGGATGCAGCAATATTTGATTCTGATAATACTTCAAAGGAAAGTATTTCATCGCAACCTACTGAATTGGAAATTGTTACAAAATAATTTCCTGCAGACAATCCGCTTTGATTGAGTGTTGTTGCACCGTTATTCCAGATGTATGTGTATGAACCGGTAGATGGATACAGGAATATTTCGATGGCTCCTGAATTAAATTCACCGCAGGCAATATTTGTAACCTGAGTAAAAGTAACATCAAAAGGAGCGTTATTGATTACTTCATACTGCTGAGTTACTCTGCAATTGAGGTCAAGATCAAAAACCACTACTTCATAAATACCCTCGATGAGACCTGAAATATCTTCGGTTGATGCACCATTGCTCCATCCGAAAGCATAGTTCCCTGAACCTCCTGTAATGTTAAGATTAACTGCTCCTGTTGCATTATAACAGTTGTCATTTGTAACAGTTCCTGTAACAGAAAGTGTTCCGGTATTATTTGCAACTGTAAAATCGAATATTTCTGAGCATCCGGTATTGTCAGTTGCTGTGACAGAATAATTTCCGGCAGAAAGTGATCCGATATCTTCAGTGGTTTCACCGTTGTTCCAGGTATAAGTATATGGAGGTGTTCCGCTGGATATTGTGAGGTCAATTGATCCGGTTGCATCTCCGCAATATTCTTCTGTTGCAGTTCCGGAACCGGCAACGGTGGTCGTATTTTCAATATTCTGGGTCAGGTAGCTGAGGCATCCTGTTTCATCTGAAATTGTACAGGAATAGGTACCTCCATTCAGATTGTAAATATCTTCGGAAGTTTCACCATTACTCCATTCAAACATATAAGTACCTGCGGGAGAAACTGAAATATCAATAGCTCCTTCGCCGTTTCCGCAATTATCATCAAATAGATGTGAAAGGGAGGTGGAATATGGTGCTGTGTTAATCAATTCGATATCAGATTCCACAATACATCCATTGGCATCACTGATGGATGCAACATACGTTCCTGCTGACAATCCTGTCCAGTTTGGATATGGAGTCATAGATGAAGGTGAACTTCCATTCAGAGTATAAATATAAGTGCCCGGGTAGGCCGGACTAACAGAAACCACTCCGTTTCCATTACCGCATGACTCATTGGTATCATTTACAGAAGCAAATCCAAGATTTGGATTATCAAGATAACCAACTTCAAATTCGGCAATGTAATCACATCCAACATCATCCATTATGGTAACAGTGTAGTTGCCTGTGGTGACATTTGTAATGTCCTGCGTCATTTGCCCGCTGCTCCATAAATAAGTGTAAGGAGGCATTCCACCGCTAACAGTAATATTAACGAGACCCTGTGAGTTTGTACAGGTTTCGGACTGGATAACTGAACTGACAGTAAAATCACCGCCATCATTTTCAACCACATAAGTCCCAATAACTACACATCCTGTGTTATCTGAAACGGAACAGGTATAGGTGCCTTCAGATAACCCGACAAGATCCTGAGTAACCTGACCGCTGCTCCAGTTATATGAATACGGAGTTGTTCCGCCTGAAATTGTTTGATCAATAAAGCCAACGTTGTTGCCACAGGTCTCATTCTGAGTCACCGAATTTGAAATGGCAATTCCGGTTGTCTGATTGATAATTGTTTCTTCAAATAAAATACTGCATAAATTGGCATCCGTTACAGTACAATTGTATGTTCCGGCTGAAAGTCCTGATAAATCTTCGGTAACCGCCCCAGTATTCCATGTGTATGAATAGGGAGGAAGTCCGCCTGTTATAGTAAGGTCAATCGAACCCGCTTCATCGGCACAACTTTCATTTACAGCAACAGAATTGCTGATTTCAAATCCACCTGATAAGTTAACAATGGTTTCGGACGCATTAATATTACATCCGTAAGTATCAGTGATGGTAATAATATAATTGCCGGCCGGAATACCTGTCAGATCTTGTGTTACAGCACCTGTATTCCATAAGTAAGTTACCGGTGCAAAACCACCTGAGAAAGTGACGTCAATTGAGCCATTTACTTCGCCGCAGCTTTCATCAACAGCATTTACTGAAATAAGGTTTAGAGTACCGTTATTTTCATTAATGGTAAAACCATCAGTCACGGTACAGCCATTATTATCGGTAATGGTGACATTGTAATTGCCTGCTGCAACACCCGAAACATCTTCAAAAATGTTTCCATTGCTCCAAATGTAGCTGTATGGTGTATTTCCGCCAACGGTAGTAATATTTATTGCCCCGGCATTATTTCCGCACATTTCATCAGAAATACTGACACTTGTAATATCAAGATCACTGCCAAGATTAAGGATTTCAGTTACAAAAGTAATGATGCATCCGTTATCATCAGTAATCTGAACTTCAAAATTACCTTCAGATAATCCTGAAATATCCTGAGTGGTTTGTCCATAATTCCATAAGTATGTATAAGGAATGGTTCCTCCCTGAACAGAAATATCAATGGCTCCGGCATTATTATTACATGCCTCATTGGTAACAACAGAATTGTTGACATTCAGTGTTCCCGAATTATTGCCAACGGTTGCATTAATGAATAATTTACATCCGGTGGCATCGGTAACAGTACAAGCGTAATTGCCCGAATGAAGACCGATAATATCCTGGGTTATGGCACTGTTGCTCCATAGGTAAGTAATCGGAGTCACGCCGCCTGAAATCGTAATATTAACCCTTCCAAGTCCATTGGAGCAGTTCTCATCAGTTATGATGATGTCAGTCAGTGCAAGTGATCCGGGGTTATTTGCAACAGTGTATACGCTTGAAATAACCTGACAGCCATTTGCGTCAGATACAGTGCAGGTATAATTTCCTTCGTTGAGCGAAACCATGTCCTGTGTTGTTTGTGCATTGCTCCATAAATAAGTATAAGGCGAAGTTCCTCCTGAAATTGTCAGGTCAATGGCTCCAAGATTGTCATTACATGTTTCATTGCTGACCAGAGCATTTGAAATGGCAAGAGTACCAGGTGTATTGGTGATGATTTTACTAATTATTACTTCACATCCGTTGATGTCTGTAATTGTGCAATAATAGGTGCCGGCACTTAATCCAGATAAATCTTCGGTAGTTGCGCCGCCTGTCCAGATGTATGAGTAAGGCGTTGCACCCCCGGTGGTTGTAACATTGATACTTCCGGCATCGTTTGAACATGTTTCATCGGTCGAAACGGCAGTAGCATTCAAGGTACCCGGATTGTTATAAATATTTATGATGCCTGTGTTGATGTGGCAACCTGAATTATCAGTTATTTCACAAGAATAAACTCCTCCGCTTAACCCCGAGATATCTTGTGTTGTTTGACCTGAACTCCATAAATATGTGTACGGACTTGCTCCACCTGTCAGAGTAAGATCAATAGATCCGGTACTGTTAGAGCATATTTCACTTGTAATAACTGTCGAAGTTGCAAGTGTACTGGCGTTGTTTTCGATGGTACCGGTATAATTTACGACACAACCATTAACATCTGAAATGGTGCATGAATAAGTTCCTTCAGCAACATTAATAAGATCCTGAGAAGTTTGTCCTGAGCTCCAGATATAACTATAAGGAGTGGTTCCGCCATCAAGAGTAATATTAATATCACCCTGACTGTTTCCGCATATTTCATTTGTAACAAGGGCAGCAAGAATTTCCAGATCGCCTGGAGTATTCAAAATTTCAACCATATGTTCGGTTATACATCCATTTGCATCTGTTACGGTAAGAGTATAATTACCATCATGCACATTGAGTAAATCCTGAGCAGTAGAACCATTGCTCCAGTGATAAACATACGGAGTAGTTCCGCCTGTTATATTAACATTGGCAGCACCATGCTGGTTGTTACAGATTTCATCAGTTATAAATTGATTTTCCACTGCAAGATTACCGGCATCATTAAATACATAGATATAACCGGTATGAACGAAACAGGAGTTAATATCTGTAATAGTACAATGATAAATACCTTCATTCAATCCTGAAACATCTTCTGTAGTTGCCCCGGTTGACCAGTTGTATGTGTATCCGCCGCCGCCACCTGCAATGGTCAGATTAATTGCACCACTGTTATTATTACAGGTTTCGTTGGTAACAACTGTTGAGCTAAGATGCATTGTGCCCGGGGAGTTTGTTATGTAGTAGGTTTCAATGGTGTTGCAACCTGCTGCATCTGTAATTGTACAGATATAGGTGCCTGCATGCAGATTAACCAATGAGGCGGTTGTCGGACCAGTACTCCAGTGATAACTTACTGAGCCAAATGCTCCGGTGACAGTCTGGGTAATTGATCCCTGCCCCGAATCACAAATATCGTTATCTGTATCATAAGCCACATTCATTGTTCCGGTGTTATTGGCTACGGTAAATGTTTCAGACAACACGCAATTACTGCCATCAGTAATATTTATTGTGTAATTTCCGGCAGCCAGACCAGCAATATCCTGTGAAGTAGCACTGTTACTCCATGAGTAAGTGTATGGCAAAGAACCACCTGAAAGGGTGATATCAATGGCACCCAGATCATTGCCACAGGTTTCGTTGGTTACATTTGAACTGGTAATGTCAAGTGTGCCGGTATTGTTTGGAACAGTTATTGTTTCAATCAACTGGCAGTTATTTGCGTCGTTAATTGTCACAGTATAATTACCAAAAACAAGATTTGAAATATCTTCGGTAGTGGCACCATTGCTCCAGTTTATCACATACGGGAAGGTAACATCCTCGAGCGTAATGTCAATAGCACCTGTTCCCGATCCGCATAGATCATTGGTAATGCTTGAGCTGCTGATATCCAGGAAGCAAAAAGCAGAGCAGTTGCTTACATCGTTAATGATTGAGTAGGTTCTTGTTGTGAAGCAGCCGTTTCCATCAGTTACAGTAACAGAATATGTTCCATAAGGTATGTCAATTATATCCTGTGTGGTAGCGCCATTGCTCCATGCATATGCATATGATCCTGTGCCGCCTGAGGGGTTAATGTCGATTAACCCGTTGTCAGAACTGCAGATTTCATTCAGGACAGAAACTGTAGCAACAGATATCGGAGGATTTTGATTTATGGTAAAAGATTCCAGATATATACAGCCGGTATTATCAGTAATGGTAAGATTGTAGGTTCCGGCTACAAGTCCGGAAACAGACTGAGTAGTTTGACCGCTGCTCCATGCGTAAGTGTAAGGAGCAGTGCCCCCCGAAGTTGTAAGGGTAATGGCACCATTATTTCCACCATTACAAGTAATGTGAGTAATTGTTTTTGAAGTATTAATACTGCTGATGTTGTTCAGAATAAATGATTCGGTCTGATGGCAATCGGCATTATCAGTAACAGTTACACTGTAACTGCCGGATGGGATTCCGCTGATATCTTCAGTTGTGGCACTGTTGCTCCATAAATAGGTAAAAGGCGGAACATCACCGTTTACTGTAATATTAATTGCGCCGTCACTGCCGCCGCACTGGGCCTGAGTAACAAAACCATTTACATCCATTCCGTCGGGTTGTGTCAAAACAGCAACTGTATCGGGTAAATCGGAAATCAGACTGATATTCCAGTTAAAAATATAACCATTATCGAGAGCGAACTGGTCTGTTACAGACAGAGTCCATGTTCCGTTGAGCAATGAGCCAAGCAAAGTGCTCAGAGGTTGGTAAGGAATATAAGAACCTGCAGGCAAATAATAATCAGTAAGATTGTGGCCTACGTTATCTACATAAGTATGTTGGTAAACGTATGATTCTGCTACCATGGTACCATAATCGGGATCAGCGTTAAAGCAATAATCAAAGCCGTTACCCGGATCAACAATACCTGAACCGGCGCCGCCATCGACCGGACCGGTAGCAACAGGTTCGCCAAGGTCGGTTGAACCGCCGCCTGAAAATTGTTTTAAAATGCAGGATTGACCGGTGGGAGAGGTGATTCTAATTTGCAGATCGCCCAAATAGGAATGTTCCATATTGGCACAAATTTGCTGAAGCATGCTCAGGTCATCCAGTGTTTGTCCCGGATCAAAACCTGATATAACAATTGAACTGGTGTAGGTAACACCACTGCCATCGGGCAAAAATGTTACACCTGCATCGAATGAGCCACCAATAACAAGAGCTTCGGCTTTACAGCCATAAATATCATAAACCTGAACGGAATAGGTTCCGGCTGCCAGTCCGGTCATAGGATTGGTAGAATACAAAGTAGTTGTGCTTGACTCATCAGTAAGATGAAAAGTATAAGGGGGGAAACCACCAGTGGCATCAACAAATATTTCGCCGGAATTATCTTCGTAGCAATCAAGATTTGTTTCAATAATACTAAATTCAATAGGAACAGCATCATCAATAAATAGTTGAGCGGTATCAAAATCAGAGCATATTTCAGGTTTATAGATAAGATAAATAGACTCCTGGCCTTCGGCAAAACCGTCCTGGATAGCCTGAATAATAATTGTAGCAGCAGTCTGACCGGCAGGAATAGTAATTGAATGATCAATAAATTCGTAATCAATTCCGTTGGTAGCAGATCCAGCTATGGTAAAATCGATGGTATAATCGTAAGTAAGAGGTTGTTCAAGAGAAAAGTCAAAACTGGCGTCCACACATCCTTCTAAAGCAATATCGTCGGAGTTGATTGTTTGAGTTTGAACAGCAACAACACCCTGAATAAGACTGTTTTCCTGAAGAAAAACTGCAGAATTGTAAACACCGTCACCTGCATCAGCGATAACAAGTTTCAGGGTGTATGTCTGGCAGGGAATCAGTCCGTCCTTACGGGCAATAAGTTCAGTAGTAAAAGCATCAAACTGAACAGTGGTGCCGCCGGCGTTGCTGATGTAATACATATTGTTGGTAATGGCGTTGATGTTGTTAATGGAAACAACATCTGAAGTACCAGGAAGCAGTGCTATGTTTTCCTCACCAGTGATACCCGGACCACTGATATAGAAAGCAAAAACGTCATTATAACTGGAGCTGTTTGGTGGAGCATATTCGGGGTATTCTTCGGAAGCGAAAACATAGGAAAACTGGATCATTTCGGACTGAACCTCAAAGCTGAACTGAAGGGTGATGGCATCCTCGGTTGCAGCCCCGGCAAGAGCCGTCATTTGTGCAGTTCCGGGTTCGCCAAGGTCAGATCCACTGTTGGTGGCAGTGTTTGGTCCGGGCGACTGGTTAATATTTCCTGTTGACAGGATAACACCCGAAGACAATCCGATATTGGAAAGTGATCCGTTGAAAGATCCTGAGGCAACTGCATCGCCTGTAAGCGTTGCTCCGGATACGGTAATGTCCGGACCGGCAAGAATCTCTGCCAGTTGGGTGGCAGTTAATCCACCGGTTACAGTCAATTGTGCCAAAGAAAGATTGTAAAAAAGCAATCCCGAAATCAGGATCAGAAAGTAGCGTTTCATGGGTTCAGTTTTTAATAATCGGTTAATTTACAAAAAAGATGATTAAAAAGCAAGAAGGTTAAAAAAAATGAAGAAAAAATTTTGCGCTGTTCATTATCGTACAGATTTATTTTTTTATAAATCAGTTTATTAACAAATAATTGATAAAAATCTGTTAAAAATGAACAAAATCATAAATTGGGTGTTTCAAATTTAGTAATTTTGTACCTCTTAATTGAAAAATAATTAATAAATCTAATAAAGAAAGCTTATGAGAAAAAACATCCTACTTTTTCTTTTTGCGTTGATTTTCTATGGTGGAAATCTTTATTCGCAAACTTGTACACAGACATTTACTGCATCAGGAAATGATTCTGACCCTACTTTAGTAACAATCACACCCGCAAATATTACTTGTACCGGGGGTGGTACCATTAATTCAATAACCCTTGTAAATAGTGCTGGTTCATTAATCAGTGGAAATTGTCCAAGTTGGTATACTTTTAACCTCGTTGTTGATGGAGTACCAGTTGTTACAGCAGGTTGTGATGATCAATTAAATGGACAAGTTATATCACCAACTTTTTCAACGATTGTTGTTTCATCAAACGATGCGGATGTATATTCTGATTTTGTTACAATTACATTTGATTTGCAAATCGGATATACTCCTCCCGCCTGTCCTTCTCCAACAACCGGAGTTTCTTCAAACCTTACTGCTTCAACTGCTGATCTTAACTGGACTGAATCGGGTTCGGCTACAGCATGGAACGTTGAAGTCGGATTACCTGGGTTTACACCAGGAACAGGAGCTTCTGTTGCTTCAGTTACAGGAGTTGCTTCAAAACCCTGGACTGCAACTGGCTTAAGTTCTGGAACAGTATATCAATTTTATGTCCAGTCAAATTGCGGCGGACCTTTAAGCTTATGGTCTGGACCATATGCTTTTACCACTCAATGTGATGTTTTTACAACAAATTACACTGAAGGATTTGAAGCAACCACAGCTCCCCCAACATGTTGGACAATGGCTTACGCAAATGCTTCACCTCCTGCCGGAAACCTTATGACCCATTCAACTACACAGTTTCATAGTGGTGCTAGATCTTTCCGATTTTCTTCTTATTCATCGGGTACTCCTTATAATCAGTATCTGATATCTCCAGAGATGAACTATTCTACAGGAAAAATTCTTTCTTTCTGGTATAGGAAATCTAATACATCAACTGAAACCTTTTCTGTTGGTACTTCAACAACCGGAAATAACTACACTACCGATTTTATCTGGAGTGCTGATATTACAGATGCCTTAAATACAGCATGGACAGAATATACTGTAACAATTCCTGCAGGAACAAAATATATCGCTATTCAATATAAGTCTGATTACATGTATTATTTATATGTTGATGATTTTAGTATTTCAGATATTCCTGCTTGTCCTTCACCAACAGGGCTTACTGCTCTTAATATTGGACAAACTTCAGCTGATTTAGATTGGGCTGACGGAACAGGATCTTTATGGAATGTTGAATGGGGTGCTGACGGTTTTACTCCCGGCACAGGAACAGTTGTCAATGGTTTGACTGCTTCAACTTATTCACTGACCACACTTACTGCAGGAACTGCTTATGATTACTATGTTCAGACTGATTGTGGTGGTATTCAAAGTACCTGGTCAGGTCCATATTCATTTACTACTACTACTCCCGGCTCAGCCTGCACCGATCCAATCATTGCAAATGTTGGTATCAACCATGCAGACAACAGCACAGGTGATAAATGGTTTATATTTACTGCTCCCGGCGACGGAAACGTTAGAATATTTACTTGCGGACATACCACTGAAGACACTAGATTATGGGCTTATGCAGAATGTCCCGGTGTTACTGCTATTGCCAGCAGTGATGACGATTGTTCAACTCAATCTGACGATTCATTTGTTGTTACTTCGGGAACAAACTATTACATTTTATGGGGTGATAATTATACTACTTCAGATTATGATTTCGAAATAACTTACACTCCGTTTAGCACTGAAACTGATATTTTAACTTACAGCTTCCCTGAACAAACAGGTCCTGCTACAATTAATCCAACAGCGCATACTGTTAATATTGAAGTTGGAAACGGAACTGTAATGACCGGATTGGTTGCTACTTTTACCTTGTCAACCGGTGCTGATGCTGCAATTGCAGCAGTTCCCCAGGTTTCAGGTACAACAGCCAATAACTTCACTGCTCCAGTTACCTATACAATTACTGCAGAAGACGGAACAACAACTCAGGATTGGGTAGTTACTGTAACTGAAGCTGTCGTCAATACTGAAACCGATTTCTTAACCTTTGGTTTTGATGAACAAACAGGTGCAGCTACCATTGATGCAACAGCACATACCATTGCTGTGGAAATTAATCAGTGTGCAGATATTACAACATTAACTGCTGATTTCACCCTTTCATTTGGTGCTGATGCAGAAATTGCAACCGTTGCCCAAACTTCAGGTGTAACTGTTAATGATTTCACTGCTGCACTTACTTACACAATTACTGCAGAAGACGGAACAACAACTCAGAATTGGGTTGTTACTGTAACACAGATTCCTTCTCCTGTTGAAACTGTTTGTGCCAGTGCTTTTGCATACGATATTAACGACCCTGCATACACAAGTGCACTTTGCCCAAATACTCCTTTATATGTAGCATTTACATTGGATCAGGATTATGAAAACGTGGTTATTACCACCGACGGATCTGATTTTGATACACAATTGGCTTATTTTACTGCTTGTGTTGATATCGTTAATGATATGACTACTTCTCCCGCAAACCCAACCAATAATTTGGGTTATGATGATGATGGCGGCGCAGGTACTCAAAGTTTGATTACTGAAACAACTCTTGCTGCTGGTACTTATATTGCTGTAATTTATGGCTATACCACCGCTAGCGGAAATGTTCAGTTCACTGTTACCGGCACACCTCCTCCGACTCCTGTATTAACATGGAGCGCAACTTCGTTTACCGAAGCTGCTGCAAACGACGGAAGTATTTCAACTGTTGTTAACCTTACATTGACTGACGAAACTTTTGCTACTGTAGGTACACTTGTTGATGGTGCTGACTTCCTTAATGCAAACGTTCCCGCCGGATTAACTGTTTCAATTGTAACAACAAGCACTACTGCTGCAACTGTTACTTTGACTGGTAACGCAACTGCTCATCAAAACATAAATGATGTTGCGAATATGGACATTACATTCCTCAATCCTGCTTTCACAGGTGGCGTAGCTTCTGATGTTTTGAACTATTCACAGTCTGCAATTACCGTTGATTTTAATGATAATGCTGTGGTTGTAATAAATGAAGTTGATTGTGATCAAACAGCAACTGATGGAAATGAATTTATCGAGTTATACGACGGTGGTTTTGGTAATACATCTCTTACCGGTATGGTAGTAGTATTATATAATGGTGCAACAGATCTGAGCTATAATGCAATTGATCTGGATGGATATTCAACTGATGCTAACGGTTATTTTGTAATCGGTAGCGCATTGGTTCCGAATGTTGATTTAACATCATTTACTACAAATGGTATTCAAAACGGTGTTGATGCAGTTGCCTTATATATGGGTGATGCAACAAGTTTCCCCACAAATACTGCCGTTACAACTGCAAACATTTTGGATGCCCTTGTATACAGCAATTCTGCTGCAACTGATGATGCTGGTCTTATTGTGTTGATAAACGCCGGACAACCTCAGATTAACGAAGGTGCAGCTGGTGGTGCAACAATTCATTCATGTTCAAGAATTGCCAATGGCACAGGTGGTCCGTTAAATACAAACACTTACATACCTGCAATTCCTACTCCGGGCGAAATAAACAAAGTAATTCCTGTCCTCACATGGAGTGCTACTGAATTTGATGAAAATATCTTAAATGATGGAAGCATTTCAACTGTGGTTAACCTGACTCTTGCTAATGAAACTTTTGCAACTGTTGGTACTTTAGTTGAAGCAACTGATTATACCGTTGCAAACGTTCCCGCTGGATTAACTGTTCTTATCACTAACACTTCAACCACAACTGCAACTGTTGAACTTACCGGAAACGCAGCTGTTCACATGAACGTTGATGATGTTGCAAACATGGACATCACTTTCCTTGACGCTGCTTTCACTGCAACTCCTGCTGCTCTGGTTACAGGTTATACTCAAACTACCTTGGTTGTTGATTATATTGATGTTGCTCCGGGCGTTATTACCTGGTCAGGCTCAACATTTACCGAAGATGCTGCAAACAATGGAAGTATTTCAACTGTTGTAACTCTTTCCATTGCAAACGAAACTTTTGCAACTATCGGAACTTTAGTTGAAGCAACTGATTATACTGTTGCAAACGTTCCTGCAGGTTTAACTGTTTCTATTGTTACATCTGATGCCAATAATGCAACTATCACTCTTACAGGCAATGCAACAAATCATGAAAATATTGATGACATTGCAAATATGGGAATCACTTTCCTTAACGCTGCCTTCACAGGTGCTAATGCCGCAAGTGTAATCAACTATTCAAATACTGCTTTGGCAGTTGACTTTAACAATCCTCCGGTTTTAACCTGGGATGTGAATACATTTGTTGAAGATGTTGCCAATGACGGAAGTATTTCTACAGTTATGAATTTATCACTGACTGATGAAACTTTTGCCACTGTTGGTACTTTGGTTGAAGCAACTGATTATACTGTTGCAAACGTTCCTGCCGGTTTAACTGTTGTTATTACTACTACAGGTACAACTTCTGCAACTGTTGCCTTAACAGGTAATGCTGCTTCTCATATGAATGCTGATGATATTGCAAACATGGGAATCACTTTCCTTGATGCAGCTTTCACTGCTGTTGATGCCCTTTTAATTACAGGTTCTTCACAGTCTGCTATTAATGTTGATTTCATGGATCCTTATGTTGTTGAATTAACATGGGACGGAACAACATTTACCGAAGCTGTTGCCAACGACGGAAGCATTGGAAATACAATCAATCTGACACTTGCCTATGATGCGTTTACCACTGTTGGTTTAATGACTCCCGGAGTTCATTACAACGTTGCTAACGTACCAGCTGGTTTGACCGTTAACATTGCAGCTACTTCAACAACTACTGCAATTATCGGAATGACAGGAAATGCTGCAGCTCATGAAAACATCAATGATATTTCTAATATGGAAATTACTTTTACTGATGCAGCATTTGCCTCAACACTTGCAGCTGATGTAGTTGGATTTTCACAAACAGGTATTGTTGTAGATTTCATGGATGTTGATCTTATAACTGATCTTGAATTGGTTTTCCCGGAAGTAATCAATTATGTTTGTGACTTCGACGGTACTGACACTGTACCAATCGGAATCCAGAACATTGGTGAAACTGTAATCGCTGCTGGCGAAACCATCGATATTTATTACACACTTGATGGCGGTACTACCGTTGTTAGCGATGTTATCACTTTGTCAGCCGACCTTAACCCCGGTGATGTGGTTTTTGATGAGTTTGATGCAGAAGAAAGCTTCCTGCCCGGAACTTATAATTTCACTATTTGGTTTGACTATGCTGCTGATGAAGTTGCTGCCAACAACACTCTTGATGGTCAGGTTATTTCCTACCAGCTTAATGTTGATCTTGGTGGTGTTGATGATACCATTGACGTAGTTTCTTACCCTCATACCCTGGATGCACACGCTTATCCATACAATCCGGTTTACTTATGGCAGGATGGTTCAACAAACCAGACTTTCGAAGTAAATGCTGACGGATGGTATTCTGTTGAAGTTACTGATGATAATGGTTGTTATTCAATGGACTCAGTTTATGTTCATTTGATTGACGCTGTTTCTGAAATTTCAGAAAATGTAAGTGTTTCAGTTTACCCCAACCCTAACAAGGGCGTGTTTACAATTAATTACGTAAGCAATGTTTCTGAAAACATTACAATAGTAATAATGAATGCTCAGGGTCAGGTTGTTTTAACTGATCAATCGAATTCAATTGGTTTAACCAAACAGTTTGATATCAATCAGTTTGCTGATGGTGTTTACTATCTGAAACTGACCACTGAAACTCAAAATCTGGTTAAGAAAATTGTTGTTCAATAATTTTCATCAATAAAAAATTAAAAGCCGTCAATTTTTTTGACGGCTTTTTTTTTGATCAATGTTCATATTCTGTGACAAAAAACTGATATTTCTTTTGTTAGATACATTGAAAAACAGAATTTATGCCTTAATTTTGTAAAAAAAAATAAAGAAATAATTTAACATTTAGCTAATATGAGAAAAATTCTTATCCCATTTATTGTTTTTCTATTATCATTTGTTACGCAGATTAATGCGCAGTGCAGCTATAAAGTTCAGTTGTACGATACATATGGTGATGGATGGAATGGAGGCAACCTGACAATTCTTGTTAACGGTACACCCGTTTTGACAGCTATTACTTTGGCTTCCGGTTCCGGTCCACTTGATTTTCCCTTTACAGTTTCCACAGGCGATGCGATTACTTCAACCTATACCGCCGGAAGCTGGGCTTATGAAAACGGTTACAGGGTATTTGACTCTGATGGTGTTCAAATTTTTGCTGATGGAGGTGGAGTTGCACCTTTGGCCTCATCAACAATCGGAACTGCAAGCTGTCCGGCTTGTCCCGCACCCGCATCATTAAACGCAGCAGCAGGAAATGTTTTTGCTGACCTTAGTTGGGTAGGCGTTGGTCCCAATTTTAATATTGAATGGGGCCCAGATGGTTTCACCCCCGGTTCAGGAACACTCGTTTCGGGCATTGCAGCCACTACTTATAACCTGACTGGTTTAACTGCTTCCACAAATTATGATTTTTATGTGCAAAGTGACTGCGGTGGAACTTTTAGCTCTTGGGCTGGTCCATATTCTTTTGCAACCCTTTGTGAAACTGTTACTAGTTTCCCATATTTGGAAACATTTGATACCTGGCCTCCAACATGCTGGGATCTTACAGGCGGTACACAAACATGTATGCAATACGTTGGAACTATAAAATGTGCAAGAGCTAATTTCTGGAGCTGGACTTCAGGAAACTATGCATATATGACAACTCCTTTGTTTGATTTATCTTCATTGACTGCTCCTCAGTTTTCTTTTGACTGGTCTCATTTATTTAATACTTCTTATCCGACTGACCAACTTGAAGTTCTTGTTTCTGATGATCTTGGAGCAACATGGACTCAGGTATGGAATAATATAGGTGCGACTTTTGAATCTGGTGATGGTGCAAGTACCACAACTCCAGGTACATTTGTCAACTCTGATCCCATAAGTTTAAGTTCTTTTGGGTCTACTGTTTTGATTAGATTCAGATTTAATTCTGGTTACGGTCCTGATTGTTTTATTGACAATGTATTGGTTGAACAAGCTCCCAGTTGTCCAAAACCTACAAATCTTGCCGTTTCAAATATTACAGCCCATACTGTTGATGTGAATTGGGTTGAATTTGCTTCTGCTACTGAATGGTACCTTGAATATGGTGCTCCTGGCTTCACTCCGGGCGATGGAACTTATGTTTATACTAATACAATTCCTTTTACCATTACAGGTCTGGTTCCTGAAACTGATTATGATGTTTATGTCAGGGCTTATTGTACTCCAGGTGATACCTCCGCTTATACCGGTCCGGTTAGCTTTACAACCGGAATTTCCTGCCCCCAGCCAACTGCTTTCTCATCAACTTACTATGATTCAGATGAGGTTGCTTTAGAATGGACCTCAGGTGGTGCTGCCCATTGGAATATAGAATATGGCCCTGCAGGATTTATCCCCGGTGCCGGTACTTTAATAGTTGATGTTGTTAGTCCGTACACCATTACCGGTCTTACTCCCGAAACTGCTTATGAATTCTATGTTCAGGATTCATGCGGAGTGGGCGATGTTAGTTCTTGGACAGGTCCCGTAAGTATTACAACCACTGCTCTTTGCGCAGTACCAACTGCTCTTGATGCCTACGGAATTACTGATGTTCAGGCAATCCTTGACTGGAATGGTTTTGATGCAACATTGTGGGATATTGAATACGGAGTTTCTCCATATACAGCAACAGGTACACCGACTATTGAAGATGTAACTAATCCTTATACCTTAACCGGGTTAACCGGTGAAACAAGCTATGACTATTTTGTAAGGGCCGATTGTGGCGGAGGAACAACAAGTACTTGGACTGGTCCTTTTACTTTTACAACTCTGATGGCTCCTCTTACAAATCCTACTCCCTGCGAAGTTGGTTTAGCTATTCTTGATAACGTTTGTCTGGATA
This sequence comes from Bacteroidetes bacterium GWF2_38_335, assembly GCA_001769535.1. Classification (GTDB taxonomy): domain Bacteria; phylum Bacteroidota; class Bacteroidia; order Bacteroidales; family GWF2-38-335; genus GWF2-38-335. The sequence continues at coordinate 325,846 of MEOH01000002.1, read as the reverse complement.
TCCCCATCAATGTTACCGGTGTTGCCGGAACTCAATTGGGAACCGACATTCAGTTAAGGGAAGTAAAACTTATCATTGATCATACTTATGATGGCGATATGAGTATTACCCTTGAATCACCTAACGGCGTAACTACTGATCTTTCAGTTTACAGTGGTGGCGGTGGTGATGATTATGGTGTAATCGATGGTACTTGTTCACAGTTTACAAGTTTTGTAATGTGCGCAGCTACTTCTGTTACATCCGGAACTGCTCCTTTCAACGGTCAATTTATTCCTGAGGGTGACTTTGCCACTTTTAATGATAACTCTAACCCCAATGGCGTTTGGGTACTTCATGTTTGTGATGATGCTGGCGGTGATGTGGGATCCTTCCATTTTGCAGAACTTGTTTTTGGAAACTCAGGTTCAGATGCTGATTTCCTTACATACTCGCTTCCCGATCAACTTGCTGCTCCAACCATTGATGATGTTGCCAATACTATTGATGTAACTGTTGGATTCAGTGCAACCATTACTTCATTGATTGCAACCTATACAACTTCAACCTGTGCAACCGTTGATATCGGCGGTGTTCCCCAAACAAGTGGTGTTACAGCAAATGACTTTTCAGCACCTGTGGTTTATACAGTTTATGCTGAAGACGGAACACCTGAAACATGGACTGTGAACGTTACTGTTGCTCCGGCAAATACAGAAACCGACATTCTGACTTATTCTGTTCCCGGTGAAACTCTTCCTGCAACCATTGACAATGTAAACCACACAGTTGCGGTTAATGTTGGCTGGATGACAAACATTACTTCACTGATTGCAACATTTACACTTTCTTATGGTGCTGATGCTGCTATTGTTGGTACTGCTCAGACAAGTGCTGTTACTGCAAATGATTTCACTAATCCTTTGATTTATACAATTACCGCTGAAGACGGAACAACTGTTCAGGACTGGACAATTACACTTACTCAGGATGTCGCTCCTCTGGGTGCTTTTTGTGATAACCCTATACCTTTAACTTTACCGGCTGTTGCTGTAACCGGAACAACTGATGGTTTTGGCGATAATTACGGATCTGATCTTGGCGGAAATCCTTGTGGAGACAGCTACCTTAACGGTGATGATATTGTTTATGAATTCACAGTTGATGGAGCAGGTACACTTGTTGGTGATATGACCAGCCCCGATACATGGATTGGTATGATGATTTATGATGGATGTCCAAATGTTGCAGGTACAAACTGTATTAATGCAGCAACCAATTCAGGTAGTTCTGTTAGCTTCGCTGATGTTGCAATTGGTCCGGGTACCTATTATGTAATCATTTCATCATGGCCTTCACCTCAGTCTATTGACTTTACTTTTAATCTGGCCTTTACTCCGCTGCCACAAGATTTAGCAGTAGTATTTCCAGATACAGCAAATTACGTTTGCAGCGCCACAAGTACTGAACAGGTTATGATGTATATTGGAAATACCGGTGGAATTAATGTTCCCACTGGAGATACTATTTATACATACTACCAGATTAACGGTGGCACTATCGTTGAGGATACACTGATTCTTGGATCAGACCTTATGCCCGGAGATTCAACTTTGTTTATTTTTGATGAAACAGTTGATTTATCAGCAACAGGTGTGTACAGTTTCATGCTTTGGTTCCAGTACGATAATGACGACATTTCTTTCAATGATACATTGATCGGAACAGTTCAGAATACAATTCTTTCTGTTACTATTGCAGGTGGTGACACCATTACCACAACTACTTTGCCATATACATTGTTTACAATTGGTGGCTTTGCTTCATACTACTGGTATAACGCAGATGGTACAGATACAGGTGTGTCTCCAATTCACTCAGCTGATACATCAGGTTGGTATTATGTAGATGTTACTGATGCTAATGGATGTACTGCCACAGACTCAATATTTATAGACTATGTGGTCAATATCAATGAAGTTGATGATAATATGTCATTGAGCGTTTATCCTAATCCAAGCAAAGGAGAATTCTTTGTAAATGTAAATCTTCAAAAGGATGAAAACCTTAGTTTGATAATCAGAAACACTCAGGGTCAGATTATTCTCAAAAAAGAAGCTGGCAAAGTATCAGATTTCAAACAAAAAATTGATTTAGGTGCATTTGCTGACGGAGTTTACTATCTTGAAGTAAGATCCGATTCATCATTCTTTGTTGAAAAAATAGTTATTCAATAAACTATCAATAATTTATTTAAAGGCAGCTTCGGCTGCCTTTTTTTTTGAAAAAAATATAAGATAAACGGTCAGATATTGAAGTTTTTATTAATTTTATTGATTGTATTAAAAAAAGAATATTTATTATTAAACCAATGTATATGAAGAAGTTGTTTCTGGTTCTATTTGTCTTAAGTTTATTCTTTTCTAAGGGGGTAAATGCCCAGTGTACCTATTCTGTTGTGCTTTATGATTCATATGGCGATGGATGGAATGGCGGATATATCGTTGTTAATGTAAATGGTTCGGCAGTTATACCTTATGCTGATGGATATGGTTCCGGACCAACAACTTATACCTTTAATGTTAATACAGGAGATTTGATCACAATTTCCTATACACCGGGTGGCTGGCCATACGAAAATAGCTATTACGTTTATGACGCTGAGGGTGCTCAAATATATTACTCCGGTGGACCACCTCCCTCTGTAGCAGATCTTGGTGCTGCCACATGTCCTTCATGTATAAAACCCAATACTCTCAGTGCATCAAATATAGATTTTGATTCTGCTGATCTAACATGGGTTCCATCATCTACAGGAAGTATGTGGAATATTGAATGGGGTGTTTCGGGTTTTACACAGGGAACCGGAACAATGGTCAATGGATTAACTTCTGCTATATATAATCTGAGCGGTTTAACTGAGGAAACAACTTATTGTTATTATGTCCAGACCGATTGCGGAGCAGGCGACTTAAGCTCATGGGCTGGACCATATTGCTTTACAACTCCCCCCAGTTGCATTCAACCGGATTGGCAAAATGCCGAAAACATTACTTTTGAATCAGCTGATTTAAGCTGGTCTTCATCCAGTGGTACATTATGGAATATTGAATGGGGAAACTGGTGGTTCTCGCCGGGCGGAGGCACTTTGGTTACCGGACTGACATCTGCTAATTTTAACCTTACCGGACTGACAGAAGAAACAGATTATGGTTTTTATGTTCAGACTGATTGTGGTGGAGGGGATGTAAGTTATTGGACAGGACCTTATTATTTCCACACTCCTCCAAGTTGTTTGCAACCTATAGATTTGAATGTTACCGATTTGACTGACATCTCAGCCACACTTGACTGGAATAGCCAGGGATCAGAAACTTTATGGAATATCGAATATGGTCCTACAGGTTTTACTCAGGGAACAGGAATTTCCTTAAACGGAATTGCTGCCACTTATTATGAATTAACCGGACTTTCATCAAATACCGGGTATGAATTCTATGTTCAATCTGATTGTGGCAGCGGTGATTATAGTAACTGGACTGGCCCTTACGGCTTCAATACTCTGGTTTGTGATCCTTCAGTTTCATGTTCATATCCAGTAATCATGTATGACTCATGGGGCGATGGATGGAATGGAGCCAGTGTTTCGTTTTATCAGAATGGTGTATACGCTGGTCAGGTTTCTTTTGATTATGGATCCGAATCTGCATCCTCTATACAATTGTGTCATGATGCTGCAATTGAGTTATATTTCAATGGAGGTTCATTTCCTGGTGAATGCAGTTTTATAATAAATTTCCCATGGGGAGATGAAATCTGTAGTTTCTGGTATGGATCTGTTTCCGGCAGTCCTTTCTGTTCTTTTACCGGTGATTGCATTCCACCTACTTGTCCTGGTCCGGATAACCTTAATGTCGATAATGTTCTTGGTTATTCTGCCGACCTGATCTGGGATGAAACAGGCCCTGCCTCTCTATGGAACATTGAATGGGGACCGGCAGGTTTTACTCCCGGGACAGGAACACTCGTCAGTGGTCATTCTTCAACAACTCTTTCAATAACTGGATTGACCCCGGTAACAGGCTATGAATTTTATGTGCAGTCTGATTGTACTTTGGGCGATTTAAGCGAATGGGAAGGACCATTTTATTTTACTTCGAACGTATCTTGTCCTGCGCCCTCCGATTTTCAGGCTACCTATTATGATGCAGATGAAGTGCAACTTTCATGGACAACCGGAAGTTCTGAACATTGGAACATTGAATACGGTCCGGGCGGTTTTACTCCGGGAACCGGAACATTATTATTGGATGTTACAAATCCCATGACAATTGCCGGTCTTTCACCCGAAACAAGCTATGACTTTTATGTTCAGGATTCCTGTAATATTGCAGATCTGAGTACATGGGTTTATACAGGAGTTACTACTCCTGCTACATGCCCGATGCCCATTAGCTTGACAGAGGATTATATTTCATACGATCAGGCAGTTTTTTCATGGACGGGTTTTGATGCAACTGAATGGGATATTGAATTTGGACCATCTCCATTGTCTTTCACCGGAGTTCCAACCATTGAAAACATTGCTGAAAATCCATACACCTTTTCCGGGTTGAATTCATCGACAGAATATGCATTTTATATCCGGTCAGATTGTGGTGCTGAAACAAGTGAATGGAGCGGACCATGGTATTTTACAACAATGGTTTCCCCTCTCAGCAATCCTTCGGTTTGTGAAATCAATTACCCTATATATAATAATACCTGCTATGATCTGCCTGTTAATGTGATTGATGTTCCCGGTACCAGCCTGGGAACCGATATTCAACTTAATAATGTTAAGTTAATCGTAAAACATACTTATGCCGCTGATCTTGATATTTCACTTGAATCACCATCCGGGATAACTATTGAATTAACTTCAGATAATGGATCCTCAGGGGATAATTATGGAATATCTGACGGAACCTGCTCACAATATACAGATTTCAACAGATGTGTTGGTGATCCCATAACTTCCGGTACAGCTCCGTTTATTGGCAGTTATATTCCAATGGGGAATTTCGATGATTTTAATGATGGCACCGATCCAAACGGTACCTGGATTTTACACATTTGTGATGACAAGGCCAGCGATGTTGGTAAACTAAATTTTTTGGAGCTTGTTTTTGGAAATGAAGGTTCTGATGCCAATATTCTGTCATATTCTGTCCCCGAATTATATGCACCTGCTGTTATAAACGAGGGAGAAAATACCATTGCAATTACAGTGGGCAGTTCAGCCGATCTTGCCAATATGGTTGCAACGTTCACTCTGTCGCCCTGTGCTGTGGCTCAGATTTCAGGAACTGATCAGGTAAGTGGCGTTACAGTAAATGATTTCACCTCACCTGTTGTTTATGAAGTGTATGCCGAAGATGGTACTATGGAAACATGGACTGTTACAGCAACACAGGCAGCGGTTAATGATGAAACCGATATTTTAACCTATTCTTTTCCTGAGCAGATAAGTGAAGCTGTTATTGATTATGGCTTCCATTCAGTATTTGTAACCGTTAACTTTGAAGCAGATGTTTACTCCTTATTTGCAGATTTTACATTATCCTATGGTGCCACTGCACAAATTTCAGGTGTTGACCAGATTAGCGGTATAACTGCCAATGACTTCAGCGCACCAATTACTTACACTGTTACTGCAGAAGATGGAATCACTTCACAGGATTGGACCGTAACTGTATCTGTTGCTGAACCTCCCCAGGGTGCATACTGTGAAAATCCGATCGGTCTTGAATTGCCTGCGGTTAATATTACCGGAACAACTGAAGGATATGGTGATAATTACGGCTCTGACGTTGGAGCCAATCCATGCGGAAGCAATTACCTGAATGGCAATGATATTGTTTATCAGATAGAGATTACAAATGAAGGTGTACTTGCAGGTGATTTGACCACTCCCAATAATTATGCGGGATTGTTTATTTTTGACGGTTGTCCTGATGACCCCGGAACAAGCTGTGTGTTCTCGGCAAACAGTCCGACCACCGGATTTAGTTTCACAGATGTTCCCATCACTACAGGAACCTATTTTGTAATTATTTCAAGCTGGCCATCACCACAGTATATTGATTTTCAGTTTAACTTACTGTTCCTCAATAATGCAACCGATGCAACTGTTGATATGCCCTATGAGCTTGAGGAAATATGCAGCGATGCTGTAACAACTGAAATTTCAATGTACATTGTAAATACAGGATCGGAAGTGATTCCGGCAGGAGATACTCTTTATCCGGCATACCAGTTTGATGGCGGTGCAGTGATTGAGGAAATGCTTATCCTGGAATCTGAACTTAATCCATATGATTCTCTGCTGTATGTTTTTGACGGAACTGTAGATATTTCAACTCCCGGATCTTATCCCGTTAGTTTGTGGTTTGAATATGACAATGATGAAATTTTGGAAAACAATCTTATTGAATCATTTATTACAAGCTATAACCTTGATGTTGAAATTGGTAATGGTGATATGATTGAAGTAATTATGGCAGATTTCCCCATCGACCTGTATTTGATAGACAGTTATGAGATTATTTATTGGCATAACAGTGATTTAACGGTAACCGGAGTAAATGATGTACTCTCTGTTAATGATTTTGGTTGGTATTTTGTTGAGGTAACAGATGCTGAAGGATGTTTTGCCACCGACTCAATATATGTTGGATTTACTGTAGGTGTTCAGGAGAGCGAAGTTTCCGACGGATTGGTTGTGTATCCAAATCCGGGCAACGGAGAATTCTTTACTTCACTCAGACTGGCTGAACCCGGGGATGTGGTATTGTCTGTCAGAAATGTGCAGGGCCAATTGCTGATGATAAAAGATATATCTGATGTTGTTGAATTAAATACAATGATTGATGTCAGCAAATTTGCACCGGGTATTTATTATCTGGAAGTCAGAACCGAATCAGGAATAATGGTTGAAAAGCTTGTTAAGCAATAATAAGTTGCACAAATACAAATAAAAAACCCTCTGAGTTCAGAGGGTTTTTTATTTTATAAATTAAACTTAAACAATGACTTAAAGAGTCATGTTTGGCATTTCTTTTTTGTAGAAGCCTGCTTTAATTTTTTCGCCAACTTCAGAAAAAGATTTAATGGTGTAGTTAACATCATCAAGTGTATGAACTGCAGTTGGTATCAATCGGAGTTCAATTACACCTTTAGGAACAACAGGATATGCTACGATTGAGCAGAAAATCCCATAATTTTCCCTGAGGTCAACAGTGATGTTTGTAGCTTCGCCAACACCGCCATCAACATCAAGTTTAAAGAATACAGGGGTGACAGGTGATTCGGTTTTACCAATATCAAACCCTTTTTCTTTTAAACCGTTTTGCAGTGCGTTAACGATGGTCCATAATTTTTCCCTTAATTCGGGCATAGTGCGGATCATGTCAAGTCTCTTCAATGAACCCATAACCATAGGCATTGGAAGTGATTTTGCATAAACCTGTGATCTCATGGAGTAGGTAAGATAATCAATGATGGGCTTTTTACTGGCAACAAATCCGCCAATACCAGCCATTGACTTTGCAAAAGTTCCAAAGTGAATATCAATTTCATCCTGAACGCCGTAGTGTTCACCTGATCCGCGACCGTTTTTGCCCATTGTACCAAAACCATGAGCATCATCCATCAGGATTCGGAAATTGTATTTCTTTTTAAACGCAACAATTTTATCAAGTTTTGCCACATCACCAACCATACCGTAAACACCTTCAGTAATAAGCAAAATACCACCGCCTGTTTTTTCAACAAGTTTTGAGGCGTGAATTAACTGTTTTTCAAGAGATTCCATGTTATTGTGTGCGTAAACGAAACGTTTACCCATTGGCAATCTTACTCCGTCAAGAATACATGCGTGTGAATCAGAATCGTAAACTATTACATCATTTCTGTCAACCATGCAGTCGATAATTGAAACCATACCCTGATAACCATAATTTAACAGGTATGCAGATTCCTTCTGAACGAATTCAGCCAGTTCTCTTTCTAACTGTTCATGGTAAATGGTTTGTCCCGACATCATTCTGGCTCCCATTGGAGCAGCAAGTCCCCATTTTGCAGCAGCTTCAGCATCAGCTTTTCTTACTTCGGGATGGTTAGCCAATCCGAGGTAGTTGTTTAAACTCCATACCAATACTTCTTTTCCACGAAACTTCATTCTTGTTCCGATTTCTCCTTCCAGTTTCGGAAACATAAAATATCCATGAGCTTTGTCCTGGTACTGTCCAAGAGGGCCCCTGTTTTTTATTCTCTTTTCAAAAAGATCCACGGCGTTTTAATTTTAAGTTAATAATAAAAATGCCCACAAATTTACAGTTTTATTATATTTATTTCCAATATTTTTTTAATTTTTACCAACATATATAATAAATCCTTTATTATTACGTATAGATAATTCGAGTAAAAAAACTATCTTTGCAATCAATTTTTTAAAATGAGAAAGATTCTTATTTATATAATTGTTCTAGTGATATTTATGCCTTCGTGCAGTGAATATCAGAAACTTCTTAAGGGAAATGATTATGAGCTGAAATATTCAAAGGCAATGGAATATTACGAAAAAAAGGATTATTTCAGGGCCATGACTTTATTTGAAGAGCTGTACCCTTTGTGGATTGGATTGGATAAAGGAGAAGAAATTTATTTCTATTACAGTTATTCCCATTATGCCCTCAATGATTATCTGATGGCAGGCTATCATTTCAGAAAATTTGCCAAATCATACCCAAACAGCAAGCATATCGAGGAAGTGGAATATCTGAGTGCTTATTGCTATTATCTTGATTCCCCTGAATCTGAACTTGACCAGACATCAACAGTCAGGGCATTAGATGAATTGCAGCTTTTTATTGACCGATATCCAAATTCCGAAAGGGTTGCTGAATGTAACAATCTGATAGAGAAACTTAGAAGCAAGCTGGAACAGAAAGCGTATGAAAATGCAAAATTGTATTTTGATCTTGGATATTATAAAGCTGCTGTTACATCACTGAAAAACAGTCTGAAAGATTATCCCGACTCACAGTATCGTGAAGAGATTCTCTTTCTGATAGTAAAATCAAGTTATCTGCTGGCTCAGAACAGCATCGAAAAGAAACAGGTGGAAAGATACAAGTCAACAATTACTGAGTACTATACTCTGGTTGACGAATTTCCCTCCACAACACACATCAAGGAAGCTGAAAAGTACTTTGATTCATCACGTGAATTTATTGAGAACTCAAAATAATTAACATGGATTACAAAAAAACAACTGCTCCGGTTACTACCATTACCCACGATCTCAACAAACTTGAAAGAGAAACAGGTAATCTATACGAAACCGTAACAATTATTGCAAAAAGATCTAATCAGATTTCTGTTGAAATGAAAGAAGAGCTTAACAAGAAACTTGATGAGTTTGCATCTTATACCGACAATCTGGAAGAGATTTTTGAAAACAGGGAACAGATCGAAATCTCAAAATTTTACGAAAGACTTCCCAAGCCAACCCTGATCGCTCTTCAGGAATATCTTGACGAAAACATCTATTTCCGCAGGCCAGAAGAATCATAGCCAATGCTGAAGGATAAAAAAATATTGCTTGGTATTACGGGCAGTATTGCTGCGTATAAGGCCGCAACACTGACCCGTTTGCTGGTTAAAGAAGGGGCTAAAGTTAAGGTGGTGATGACTCCGCTTGCAAAGGAATTCATTACCCCGGTTACCATGGCTACCCTTTCCAACAATCCGGTAATGTCCGATTTCTTTTCTTATGACGACGGCGATTGGCATTCACACGTTGCTTTAGGTGTGTGGGCCGATCTTTTTCTTATCGCCCCTGCATCAGCCAACACCATGGCAAAAATGGCGACCGGTGTTTGTGATAATCTTTTATTGACAACCTATCTGTCCATGAGATGCCAGGTTATGCTCGCCCCGGCAATGGATATGGATATGTACGCCCACCCCGCTACACAAGGCAACCTTTCCATACTGAAATCAAGGGGAAATATTATTCTCGAACCTTCATCAGGCGAACTGGCCAGTGGATTATCGGGTAAGGGACGGATGGAAGAGCCTGAGGAAATCCTCGAAGCCGTAAAAAAACATTTTAGTAAAAAAAAAAGTCTTGACGGAAAAAAAATTCTGATAACCGCCGGACCAACTTACGAACCCATTGATCCTGTCAGATTTATAGGCAATTATTCATCAGGAAAAATGGGTTTTGCTATTGCAATAAAATCAGCAGAAATGGGAGCACAGGTTGATCTGATATGTGGACCGGCTTCAGGATTGCCTACTCACCCTCTCATTAAAATACATCAGGTAAAAACTGCGGGCGAAATGTTTGCTGCCGCAGTTAAACTATTTAAAAAATCAGATGTGGCAGTAATGGCTGCAGCTGTTGCAGATTTTACTCCCGAAAAAGTTGCCCCCGAAAAAATAAAACGCAAAGGTGATGAAATGATCATCAAACTTGTACCTACCAAAGACATTGCTGCAGAATTGGGGAAAGCCAAAACCAAAAAACAAGTGCTTGTCGGCTTTGCTCTTGAATCGCAGGATGAAATGAAAAATGCAGTTAAAAAATTAAAATCAAAAAACCTTGATTTGATTGTCCTGAATTCACTCAGGGATAAGGGCGCCGGATTCGGATTTGATACAAATAAGATAACAGTTATTGACAAAGACAATAAAATTTGTAACTTTGAGTTAAAACACAAGAACGAAGTCGCGGCTGATATTCTGGATAAAATAATTGAAATTCTTTAGTTATGAGAAATATTTGGTTTGTTATTTTAACTCTTTTTGTTCTGCAAACTGTTTCTGCACAGGAACTCGATTGCAGGATACAGGTAATCTCCTCACAGGTGCAGGGGACCAATAAACAGAAATATGAAACTATGCAGACCAGTCTTTACGAGTTTATGAACAACCGTAAATGGACCAATCATGTTTTCTCAATGGATGAAAGAATTGAGTGCACAATGATCATTACCATCAGCAAGGAAATTTCAGCCGATGAATTTGATGCTACGCTTACCGTTCAGGCACGCCGTCCGGTTTTTAATACCAATTATTATTCAACCATACTCAATTTCAATGATAAAAATATGACTTTCAAGTTTCAGGAATATCAAACGCTTGAATTCAACGAGGCACAACACACATCTAATCTTACATCTATACTTGCTTTTTATGCCTATGTAATTATCGGACTTGATTATGATTCATTTTCAATGGAGGGAGGGGATGAGTATTTCAAAAAAGCCGAAACCATTGTGAGCAAAGCTCAAAATGAAAAGGAAAAGGGATGGAAAGCTTTTGAAAATGAGCGGAATCGCTACTGGCTTGTTGAAAACCTGCTTAACGATAAATACAGTGATTTTAGAAAATGCATGTATCGGTATCACAGACTTGGATTAGATCTGATGTCTGAAAAACCTGAAGACGGCAGAGCAGAAATTGCCGAATCGGTAAAATTGCTTCAGAATGTTTACCGCCAAAAACCCGGTTTGTTCATTCTTCAGCTTTTCTTTGACGCCAAAGCAGATGAATTGGTGAATATTTTTACAGAATCATTCCCCGATGAAAAAAACAGGGTTTATGAAGCCCTCAAGGAAATAGATCCCGCCAACGGCTCCAAATACGCCAAAATCCGCGAGGGGGGCAACTAACATTCTCCCAAATATTTCATTCGCGCTCCCGATAACTATCGGGAAGCGGCAATTAAATATTCTCCCAAATATTTCATTCACGCATTAGTGGCAAACACTTTTTATTATTAAATTTATCCCGTTAATTAACGGATATGATCAAATCATTAAAGATCCAGAATTTCATTCTAATTGATAACCTCGAAATTAATTTTCACGAGGGCTTTTCTACAATCACCGGCGAAACAGGTGCGGGTAAATCAATTATTCTGGGTGCCGTATCTCTGATGCTCGGAAACCGCGCTGATGCGTCCCTTATTTTGGATCAGGAAAGGAAATGTGTGATCGAAGGTGAATTTTCCGTTGACAATGAAAGTCTGGCCCCCGTTTTTGAACAAAACGACCTCGATTTTGATAAAAACATCTTGCTGCGACGCGAAATTTTAGCCAATGGTAAATCGCGCGCTTTTGTCAATGACACTCCGGTTAACCTTAATGTTATCAGGGAAATTGCCCTTAGTCTGATCGATGTTCATTCCCAACACCAGAACCTGAACCTTAAAGACAGTCTGTATCAACTTAAAGTTGTTGATGTATTTGCCGGAATTGAAAGTCAGGTAAGAAATTTCAGGTTGGGTTATCACAGCTTTGTTAAGATTGACAATGAATATAAAAACCTTGTTGAAAAAGCTGAGAAACAAAAAAGCGATCTGGATTATTATCAGTTCCAGTTCAACCAGCTTGATGAGGTTAAATTATCGGAAAATGAACAGGAAGATCTTGAAAATGAATTGAAGGTTCTTAACCACTCCGAAGAAATTTTAAACTCACTTCAGGCAGTGACCGATGGAATTACTGATTCCGATAATAGTGTGTATGATATTTTGAAGAAGGTAAAGCAACAGCTCGAAAAAAATACTGAATATCTGCCACAGGCAGCAGATTTTATACAGCGAATCGAAAGTGCCATGATTGACCTTAAGGATATCTCCGGGGAATCTGAAAATCTAAAAGGAACGATTGAATATAGTCCGGCCCGCATCGAAGCCATCAATGAGCGGCTGAATAGCATTTATTCTCTGCAAAACAAGCACAGAGTATCCACTGTAAAAGAGCTTATTGATATCAGAAATGATTTTGAGGAAAAAATTATTGCCATTGAGAACTCGGATGTGCAGACCGAAAAACTGAAAAAGCAGCGTGATGAGTTGTTCAAAAAACTTTGGGATGAGGCCGTTATGATCTCTGAAAAAAGAAAAAAAGTGATTTCAAATATTGAAAAGGAAATTACAGTATTGATGAAATCATTGGCTGTTCAAGATGTTTCATTTAAAGTAAGTTTAACTGTTGAGGAAAGTCTCAATGAATATGGGATTAACAGGGCTGAATTTCTTTTCTCTGCAAATAAGGGAATCGAACCCCGTGAGGTTGGAAAAATTGCATCGGGTGGCGAAATTGCCCGTTTGATGCTCAGCATAAAAAGTCTGCAGGCAAAATCACAATCCATGCCCACAATTATTTTTGATGAGATTGACACCGGTGTTTCGGGTGAAATAGGCGATAAAATGGGCAAGATCATGATGAACCTTTCAAAAGATAATCAGGTGGTTACCATTACGCATCTGCCTCAGATTGCAGCAAAAGGTGTTAATCATTATAAGGTTTTTAAAGATAAATCAGGGACAAACATCCGGCTCTTGAACAAAAACGAGCGCATCGAGGAGATTGCCAAAATGCTCAGTGGCGAAAAGCTTTCCGATGCAGCCATGGATAATGCCCGGGTTCTGCTTTCCAATTAATTTATTTGAAAATGGATATTAATAAACTACAGCATATACTTGTTTACACTGATTTTACGGAGGTTGGAGATAATGCGGTGAAACATGCTGCCGAAATGGCCAGGATTTTCAATAAAAATCTCACCATTCTGCATGTGATCGATGACAATACCAATACATTGTTTAAAAAGAACACCGAAGAAAAAGTTGAACAAAAACTTGAGGAAATTGCTGCTTCAGTGCGCCAGGGATGCCCGTTTGAGGTAAAAACCATGTATGAGGAGGGATGCGCATGTAAGATTATCAATGGCACTTCCGAAACAATTGATGCTGTGATGGTGGTGCTGGGTGTGCATGAGAAAAACATGATTCAGTACATTACACCAAAATATGCCTTGAAAAAAATTGCCAAATCGAGAATTCCATACCTGCTCATAAATAAAAAAGTTGAGGTAGCCGATTTGTATTCAACAGTTTATCTGCCATTGACCTACCTGAAACTTTCGAAAGAAAAATCCAACTGGGCGGGCTTTTTCGGACGGCTTAACAAGTCGGAAATAAGAGTAATGATTCCGGCTTCTGATGATCCCGGACTATCAAACAATCTGATTTACACACGAAAAATCTTCCAGAAATTCAACATCAATCATACCGAAACAAAGCTCGATTGCAAGGTCAACAATATTGACAGTCAGTCCTATAAATACAGCATGCTCAACAAAAAGGGTATGGTGGTGATTATGACTACAGCAAAACCTTCGCTTTTGGAAAAATTGCTGGGCACCCGCGAATTGCATTTTCTTAATAGACATACCTCATTGCCGGTGCTGGCTATTGCGCCCCGGAATGATTTGTATGTGCCTTGTGTATGATCCTATTTGTCCTTTAATAAAGATTTAAAAACCAACTTTTAAGGATGTGGATGTGTAATAATGGCTTGGCAGTAAAAATGATTTTGATTTAAGAACAAGGAACACCGATTTTAGATTTTTGAACTAGAAAACTTCTAAAATCGAATATCGATGTTCCTTGTTCAATATTCTTCTTTTTTAAAAGTTTTTTTAGCCACCGTCTCCGACGGCGGTAATTTACTTACTCCTCCGACCCATACAAATTAACCGAAATACCAGCCGAAACACCATAATTTATCGAGTTCATCTGTGAGTAAATGGGCTGGGTATAAGCCATGATGTGGTAATAAACATTATCTGTAAGTTTTTCTTTTATTCCGGCTGCAATTTTTAACCCGAACATCACACTGCGGTTGTTGTCATTGCGGTCGGTGGCAACCTGGCCAAGATGATCCCTGATTTTTGAATACAGATATATATTGGCATTGGCGCCCACACCAAACCAGAATTTTTTCACTTTGATAAACAAATTCAAAGGTATGCTGGTGTAATAATTGTGATAATAGGTTGAAACAGTGGTTACCAATCCACCATTGTTTGGAAGCTGACTTGTTGATTTCTGTCCGATATCCAGATAAGTAAGTCCAAGCTGAACATACATAAATTCTGACACATCAACTTCATAATGAAAACCATAATCGAAGGCAAGGATTTTCTCTGTCTTCAGGTTTCCCAGTTTGTAATAGGAAACATGCGGATTGAAATTCAGTCCGATCAGTTCCTTGTCCTGTGAGAATCCGGAGAGGAGGAGGGCGCAGAGAAATAAGGTCAGCAGCTTTTTCATTAAATTCAATTCAATTATCCGTAAAGATAAAAAAAAGCCCTTCCAAATGGAAAAGCTTTTTTTAATTTTTTGAGATCACAGAGGTTATTTAAGAATACCTTTAGATATAACAACCCTCTGAACCTGATTAGTTCCTTCGTATATCTGGCATAACTTAACGTCGCGCATCATTTTTTCAACCAGGTAATCGTATGAATAACCGTCGCCGGCCATTACCTGAACAGCATCGGTAGTTACTGCCATTGCAGCATCCGAAGCATGCAATTTTGCCATGGCTGATAGAGTTGAATAATTTTTCTGTTGTGTTTCATAAGCATAAGCAGCATACCAGGTCATCAGGCGGGCGGTTTCAACTTTAACTGCCATATCGGCCAGCATGAAACCTACTGCCTGGAGTGATGAAACAGGTTGTCCGAACTGGATTCTGTTTTTTGCCCAGTTTTTGGAAACTTCAAAAGCAGCGCGGGCAGCACCTACGCTTAATGCAGCAACACCTGTACGGGTGCGGTCGAAAGTTTTCATGGCAATTAAAAAGCCATGTCCTTCTTCGCCGAGTTGGTTGGTAACCGGAACTTCAACATCTTTGAAAATGATTTCATTTTGTACAGATGCTTTCTGACCCATTTTCTGCAGTCTGGGTTTTATTTCAATACCGGGTGAGTTGGCAGGGACTACAATAGCGGTCAGACTTCTGGCACCTTTTTCAGGTTGTGTCAGGGCAAATACTGTAAAGAATGAAGCCACTTCGGCGTTGGTAATGAATCTTTTATGTCCGTTGATGATAAATTTATCACCATGTTTTATTGCGGTTGATTTAATACCGGCAACGTCAGAACCGGCGTTGGGCTCGGTGAGACAGTAAGCGGCCACACCTTTTTCGTCAACGATCTGACCAAAGAAGCGCTTTTGTTGTTCTTCATTGGCAGCAAGAATCAGTGGAGTAAGAGCCAGAGTATTGGCGTCAATACCGATACCGATGCCGATGCAACCTGCACCAAGTTCTTCGGATGCCAGGGCGCTATCAAGTACGTTATAACCGTTTCCTCCGAATTTCTTGGGAACCGGTCCGTTCATAATGCCTTCCTTGTACGCTTCTTTTACAATATCCCATGGGAAAATAGCCAGTTCATCATATTTTCTTGCATTGGGTGTAATCCATCTTGCGGTAAAATCTTTGTATTTTTCCTGTATTGCTTTTTGTTCAGGGCTTAGAGAAAAATCAATCATTGTATCCTCCGTTTGTTTTAGTTTTACAATTTATATTTTGTGCAAGATAGAAAAACTGCTGTAAAATATGAAACCTGATTTTTGATATGAGGTAAAAAATTGACCATTATAAACGATACGGTTTAATTAATTATCAGTATTACAATGATATATGATGAGAAATATGAAATTGTTAATGATTTCTTAATCATTCTGCATTTTACCTTCTTTTACCCATCACAGCATAAACCAAAGTGTACAACAGCAGCAGAACAGTAAAAAATGCAGCTCCCCGGCCGATATAATCGCCCATCCTCACATAAAATGTCATATAATCATTGGCGTTAATAGTGCCTTTGATGGCGGTGCGCACCCACCAGTTTGTGGGGTCAATGATTTCACCGCGCTGGTTCACAAAACAACTGATTCCGGTGTTGGCCGAGCGGGCAATGCTGCGGCGGGTTTCTATGGCGCGCAGCGAGGCATAGCTTAGGTGTTGGCGGTAGCCAGGAGTGTCTTTCCACCAGCCGTCGTTGGTGATAATGAAGATCATGTTGGCTCCGTTTTGCACATATTCGCCCACGTATTCACCGAAAATGGATTCGTAGCAGATCACCGGGGCTATTCCGTTCTTTTTATCTTCGGTGAAAAAGACTTCGCGGTCGTCCTGCAACCCTAAGGTGCCGGTTGTTCCGCCCAGATCAATGGCAATATCACCAAGGGATGCAAGCAATTTGGCAAATGGCATTTTTTCCACACCCAGTACAAGTTTTGATTTGTGGTAAATCTGGATTTCCTCGCGCTTGTCTATCTGCATGGCTGCATTGTAGGCGTAATATTTCATGCCCGAACGCTTATCGGTGCGCATGCCTTCTTCTTCGGGTTCGCCGGGTTTTTGAAGGCGGAAGGAGGTGAGTCCGAGTACAAATTTCAAATCGGGAAACATTGCGGCAAACTTCCTGATGCGCTGAATCTCAATATTGCTGTTCATATCCTCTTCCCACATCCCCGAAATGGCTGTTTCGGGTCCAATGACATAGTCGGTAGTGTTTCCGGCAAGTGAATCAGCGAGCTCCAGAATAATGGACAATTGCTGTTCCTGTGTCATTCCTCCGAATTTTTCATTGTAAGGGTCGATATTCGGCTGAATCACAACTATTTCGTATGGATCTTCTTTTTCCTTGTAGGTAAAATACTGAATGAGGGAAACGAAAACCGGAATAAAAATAACGCATGCAACTCCGATGCGGTTTGCTTTTTGTGATCTGGCATCTGCACCAAACATATATTTTTTCAGAACAAGGAAAAGCAGAACGTTTACCACAAGCACCCACAGTGATCCGCCCTGATGGCCGGTAAACTCATACCACTGGACAAACAGGATATCATGTCCGAACCCGTTGCCCAGCGTGAGCCATGACCAGGAAAGCTCCCAGTGAAAATGCATATACTCAAAAGCCAGCCAGTAAAAGACAAAGGCAAAATAGCCAAAACGTTCGCCCAGTCTGCGTTTTGTTACATGGAACAGCCAAAAGATGAACGACATAAAAATAGCGTTCAGGATGATTGCAGCACTGGCCCCGAAGGGAGATGCATACCAGATCCACCAGGTGGAAATTGCGTTCCAGATAAAAAATGATATCAGCGAATACAGCATGAAAATCACCGAACGGTTTTTTGCCTTATTACGGTCAAAATATTCCTCCATCATGAGCAACGGAAGGAAGGCAATCATGAGCACAAAACCTGTTCCCCATGTTCTCCATGCAACAGATAAAAGTAATCCGGTAATCACCGAAAACAGAAAGAAATGTTTTCTTGTCAGTTTCATATTTTAGCTTTTGAGTTTTTCAAATTTACAAGGTAAATTCCGATTAATATTATCATGCCCCATAAAAAATCGGTAAACATGAGACTCTCGCCGAAAATCACGCCCCACATAATGGCAAAAATCGGAATGATATAAGTTACAGATGATGCAAAAATCGTGGTAATATAAGGAATGATCACATAATATACAGACAAAGCAAGCACCGAACTAAAAACAGCCAGCATGGCAATAAACATGAGACTTTCCAATCCGGTTGGCGAATTAATTGCCGGAGTAAAATCTGTAAACAGCAAAGTAACTCCGCATGGCGGACCCGACAGCATAAAAGCCAGTGAGATTGTGGCAAACGGGTTCAGATTTTTGAGTTTATGCTTTATTAAATTGAGATTGGCTCCGTAAAGCAAAGCCGCAACTACAACAAAAAGAGCGTACCAGTTGGCTGATCCGAAAAAGCCCTGAATATCTGACTTGATCATCAGTCCGCATGCTCCGATAAACGCAATAATAATTCCGATCACGTTGATTTTTGACACTTTATCCTTAAAGAAGTAAACCCCGATGAGCAGTGCAAACATGGGAGTAAGCGAGTTCAGGATTCCAGCCATTGAGCTGCTTATATGAGTTTGTGCTTTGGTAAACAGAAAAGCAGGAAGGGTATTTCCAATCAGACCAATAAAAAACAACACCGGAAAATTCTTTTTGTTGAGTTTTCTTATATGGTATATTGCCAATGGCAGCAGCACAATAAAAGAAATGAAAATACGCAGCGCACCCACCTGATACATGTCATAGTCCCTGAGCCCGAATTTCATTAGGATAAAAGAAGTCCCCCAGGTAAAAGCAACCATAATGATAATAGCCCACTGAACCGGTTTGTTGTTTAAATCCATGGGCGCAAAGATAGGGAATTAGTTGGAAGTTTGTAAAGTTTGAAAGTTGTAAAGTTTGAAAGGAGGACGGACGCCGGAAGCCGGAAGTCGGAAGATCGCCCACTTTAGCTAAAGCTAAGGAGGGTAAAAAATCGAATGTCCATAAACATCGTGGTGGTGCAACTCCGGAGGAGTTGAATAACAATAGCCCCGGATGAAATCCGGGGATTAATAGTCAGATTAGACAAACCGCCGGCCATGAACACATTAGAACGAAAAAACCCATTCCGGCGGAAATGAATGATGGGGTTAGATGAATGTGAAATTTGGAGTTTAAATTACAGGATTATAAAGACATTTTCCATCTTAGTTACAATTGAACTCAAAATAGGAATCCCAATCAACCTTGTTAATTCGAGGATTATGAATATAATATATAACTCTTAAACTATCTCCAATTTTCACAGTTGTATTGTTTTTGTATTCAAACGAATTCACACTAGGGACACATCTGTATTTTCCCCCTTTAACATAAAAAACGATATTGGCTGATCTGTCTGACTTTCTGCCATCAATAAGTTCATCAACAACTCCTATTGCCTCTTTGCTTTCGTTTTTTATTACATTACTTTTCCAAATAGGGTATATAATAATTAACCCCAAAATAAAAATAAACACTATAATCAATAGTGTTATAAATATTCTTCTCACTATTTTATAAGCCAAAATCACCTCCCCCTGTACCAACAGGTGTATAATGATGTTTGTTGTCAGGTATTATCGGCTGCATATCCTAAAAATTCAATTAAACTCCATAATAACTAATATTTCAATCCCTAAAAATAATCAAAATTCCTTATAGTCACGAATTTTTGCAGGTGTGAGGAATTTCGTTATTTGAATTGTTCATTTTAAGCTCAAATATACTTTTTCAAGTTAATTTTCTTCAATTCTCCGGCTGAGGTAATTGTTACCTTGATTTCCTTCTTATTATTCTATATATTTGCAGTGTAAACAAAGAACATTTGGCTCAAATTATAGTGCAAATGGATTTTTTTAGGAACTAATTTTATAAATAATTATGAACCTTCAGTATATACAAGACAGTAGCGGTAAGCCAACCGGAGTGTTCATCCCTATAAAGGACTGGGAAAAGTTGAAGGACAGCTTGCTTGGGACTAAAAAAAGCGCAAAAGATAATTCAAAAAAGAAAATTTTTGAAGACCTTTTGAAAGCTGTTGAAGAAGTTAACCTTGCAAAACAAGGCAGGACAAAACTTAAATCCTTTGATGATTTTTTAAATGAGCTATAAAATACTTGTTACCAAACACCTGTCGCCCTACCTACACACCACTCAATCAAATCTCGTAAACAAGTACCCCCTTACCTAAACTTTCCCAAAAAATCCCTACCTTTGCACCAAACCAAAAAAAAGACACATGTCATACAATTTGTTAAAAGGAAAAAAGGGGATCATTTTCGGAGCCCTCAATGATAAGTCAATTGCTTGGAAAATAGCCGAAAGGGCACATGAAGAAGGCGCGCGGTTTGTTCTTTCAAACACTCCGGTTGCCATCAGATTCGGTGAACTGGATAAACTGGCCGAAGCCACGGGCTCAACAGTGATTGAGGCCGATGCCACCAGCATGAAAGATCTTAATATTCTGTTTGAAAAATCCATGGAACTGATGGGAGGGAAGATCGATTTTATTTTACATTCCATCGGTATGTCCATGAACGTGCGCAAGGGCAAGACTTACGACGATCTTGATTATGAATATCTGAAGAAAACCATTGACATTTCGGCCATTTCATTTCATAAAGTTTTACAAACAGCACGCAAGCTCGACGCCATCAACGAATGGGGCTCGGTGGTGGCTCTTTCATATGTGGCAGCACAGCGTACCCTTTACCGTTACAACGACATGGCTGACGCCAAAGCCATGCTTGAATCCATTGCCCGCAGTTTCGGGTATATCTATGGCCGTGATAAGAAAATCAGGGTAAACACCGTATCACAATCACCCACACCAACTACGGCAGGTAGTGCGGTGGCGGGGTTTGACGGACTGATCGACTTCACCGAACGCATGTCGCCTCTGGGCAATGCTACTGCCGAGGAATGTGCCGATTATTGCATCACCCTGTTCTCAGATCTCACAAAAAAAGTCACCATGCAAAACCTGTTCCACGACGGCGGTTTCTCCAGCATGGGTATGAGTCTGCGCGCCATGAACATGTACAACAAGAGTCTGGAAATGACGATTGAGGATTAATTAGTGTTTGTTAAAAAATCAACGTTGTGCATAGTTTAGGCATTAATTGAACATTTTTTACATAAGAGGAATATCGAACAAGGAACACTGATTTATGATTTAGGAAGAAAACTTCATAATTCTTAAATCGGTGTTCCTTGTTCTTAAATCAATTAAATCAGGGGTAAATCCATTTTTAATAAACCATATTCCGACATGTTGGCTAAAATCCGTCTAAAGACGTATCAATTACATACTAACAAATCTTTTATTATAGCAGGATTTTCCTTACTTTTGCAAAAAAAAGACTAAATGGACAAATCGATCTGGACTGATTTTAACAGTTTTATCCGGAGGAACAGAAAACGTTTTCTTGTAAAACAAAGGCCTAAAGTGATATGGCTCACCGGCTTGTCGGGTGCAGGAAAAACCACCAACGCTGTTGCCCTCGAAAAAGCAATTCAGAGAAAAGGTTATTTTACCAAAATTTTTGACGGCGATGTGATCAGGGAAGGATTGAACAAAGACCTTGGATTTACTGATGAAGACAGAAAAGAAAATATCCGCAGGATTGCAGAAGTAACAAGGATTTTTATGGACAGCGGATTGATTGTGATTTGTAGTTTTATTTCACCAAACCGGGAAGCACGCGAAATGGCCAGACAAATTATCGGTGAAGATAAATTTATCGAAGTTTACATCAATTGTCCCTTGGATGTTTGCGAAAAAAGGGATGTGAAAGGATTGTACAAGAGAGCCAGGAATGGTGAGATAAAAAATTTCACAGGCATTTCTTCCCCCTATGAAGCTCCTGAAAATCCTGATCTTGAAATCAGAACTGATATGCACGATCTGAAAGAAACAACCAGACAACTGATTAAATTTATTTTACCCAAAATAAGATTCAAAAAAAGAAGATTTATCATTGTGTAAAGAAATAGGAAAGTGATTTGATGATGCGCGATAAAGAAAATATTTTTCCTGATTATGAAAATATCCTTTCCCGAAAGGAAAAGGAAAACTTACTTAAACAGCACGGGAAAGTGATTTGGGTCATGGGCTTGTCGGGCTCAGGAAAATCAACCATTGCTGCAATGATCGAAAAAGAACTTCACGAAAGGGGATATCTCACTCAGGTCCTTGATGGCGACAACATCCGCAGCGGACTTAATAACAATCTTGGATTTTCGCAGGAAGACCGTGAGGAGAATATCCGCAGGATTGCAGAGGTGGCAAAACTATTCCTGAATTGCGGTCTGATTATCATCGGCTGTTTTATTTCACCCACTTTAAAAGCTCGTGAAAAAGCCAGAAAAATCATCGGAAAAGATGATTTTCTTGAGATATATGTAAACACCCCTTTTCTTGTTTGCGAATCGCGCGATGTAAAGGGCTTATATAAAATGGCCCGCGAAGGAAAAATCAATAATTTCACCGGTATTGATTCTCCGTTTGAACCACCTGTAGAACCATTTATGGAACTGGATACTTCTCAATGTTCCATTGAAGATGGCGTAAAACAGATACTTGAAAAAATATTACCCTTAATTGAATATAAATCTGAAAAATGAAGAAATACAACATTACCCATATCCGGGAGCTTGAGTCCGAATCAATTTATGTGCTGCGCGAAGTGGCTGCCCAGTTCGAAAGACCTGCGCTGCTTTTTTCGGGAGGAAAAGACTCTATCGTAATGTATTACCTTGCCCGTAAAGCTTTCTGGCCTGCTAAAGTGCCTTTTCCATTGGTGCATATTGATACCGGACATAATTTCGAGGAAACAATTGTTTTTCGCGATGAATTGGTTGAAAAAACCGGAGCTACCCTTATTGTCGGTTCCGTTCAGGAATCCATTGACACAGGCCGCGTTGCCGAAGAAAAAGGATACAGCGCCAGCCGCAACCTGCTTCAAACAACCACACTTCTCGATACCATTGAAAAGCACAAGTTCGATTGCGCTTTGGGCGGCGGAAGAAGAGACGAGGAAAAAGCCCGTGCCAAGGAAAGATTCTTTTCACACCGCGATGAGTTTGGACAGTGGGACCCCAAAAACCAGCGCCCCGAATTGTGGAACATTTTCAACGGAAAAAAGCATGTGGGCGAACATTTCAGGGTTTTCCCGCTTAGCAACTGGACCGAAATGGACGTTTGGCAGTATATCCTGCTTGAAAACGTAGATATTCCCTCATTATATTTTACCCATAAAAGGGAAGTTTTTTTCCGCGACAATCAATGGCTCGCTGCAGCTCCTTTCATGAAACTCAAACCTACCGAGAAAATTGAAGTCCGCGAAGTCAGATGCCGCACCATAGGCGATATCTCATGTACCGGAATGGCTTTGTCAACAGCAAATTCATTGGAAGATATTATTCTCGAAGTTGCTGCATCCAGAGTTACCGAGCGCGGCAGCCGTGCCGATGATAAACGTTCCGAATCGGCCATGGAAGACCGTAAAAAAGAAGGTTATTTTTAATCGAATTAAAATTTATTGAAAAATGTCTGATATAAATACTCAAAATATTTCCGCAAAGGATTCGGGTTACCTCGATATGGAACTGCTGCGCTTTACCACAGCGGGCTCGGTTGATGACGGAAAAAGTACGCTGATTGGCCGGTTACTCTATGATTCAAAAGCCATTTTTGAAGACCAGATGGAAGCCATCGAAGCTGCCAGCACACGCAGGGGAGAAGAATATGTAAATCTGGCTTTGCTTACCGACGGACTAAAAGCCGAGCGGGAGCAGGGAATTACCATTGATGTGGCATATCGCTATTTTGCTACACCAAAAAGAAAATTCATTATTGCCGATACTCCTGGTCATATTCAGTACACCAGAAACATGGTTACAGGCGCATCCACAGCCAACCTGGCACTCATTCTGGTTGACGCTCGAAACGGGGTGCTTGAACAGACCATCCGCCATGCATTTATTGCTTCCCTGTTGCAGATCCCACATATCGTGGTTTGTGTAAACAAAATGGACCTGATGAATTATGACGAAAAGGTTTTTGATAAAATTCAGAAGGATTTTGTAGCTCTTGCAGCCAAATTATCTGTGCAGGATGTGCGTTTTGTTCCAATCAGTGCGCTGAAAGGCGACAATGTGGTTAACCGATCCGATAACATGTTATGGTATCAGGGACCAACCTTAATGTATTTGCTTGAAAACATCCATATTTCTTCCGACAGAAACATGATTGATGCCCGTTTTCCTGTTCAGTACGTGATTCGTCCCATGAGCGACAAATACCATGATTACCGCGGATATGCAGGCAGGGTTGAGAGTGGAGCATTCAATGTTGGTGATGAAATTACTGTAATGCCTTCGGGGTTTACTTCAAAAATTAAAACCATTGACAGTATGGAAGAATCACTGACTCTGGCACATACACCACAATCAGTGACCATTACCCTGGAAGATGACATTGACATCAGTCGGGGCGATATGATTGTCAGGAGAAACAATGTTCCGGAAGTCAGTCAGGATGTAGATATCCGGATTTGCTGGCTCAGTGAAACACCCATGAGAATCGGCGGCAAATACATGGTTAAGCACACCACCAACGATGTTCGTTGTCTGATCAAGGAAATGGTGTATAAAATCGATATCAATTCACTTGACAGGGACAAAACAGCCACTGAATTAAAACTTAATGAAATAGGCAGGGTAAAAATCAGGACCACCAAACCCTTGTATTTTGATCCTTACCGCACCAACCGAAGCACAGGAAGTCTGATTCTTATTGATGAAGGCACCAACAATACTGTGGGAGCTGCGATGATAGTTTGAAAAAAGCCGGGTTACTGGCTTTTTTTTATGTATGATGTATGATGTATGACTTATGATGTGTGATGTACACAACTGTGGACTTAAAAACTCCCCTCCTTGGAGGGGCAGGGGGTGGGCAATTTCAGTTATGTATGATGTTTGATGTATGATGTGATAGCAAAACATTTGACATCATACCTCAAACTTCATACCTCATACCTCATACATACTATTTAAACGCCGGAATCCCCGTAATCTCATTTCCCGTAATCAGCAAATGCACATCATGCGTTCCTTCGTAGGTGATGACCGATTCGAGGTTCATCATGTGGCGCATCATTGGAAAATCATTGGTAATTCCCATTGCTCCGTGCACCTGACGCATTTCGCGGGCGATATTCAAAGCCATTGCCACATTGTTCCTTTTTGCCATGGAAATTTGTGCGGCAGTTGATCTTCCTTCGTTTCTGAGAGTTCCCAAACGCCATACCAACAATTGGGCTTTGGTAATTTCGGTGAGCGCCTCGGCAAGTTTTTTCTGTTGCAACTGGAAACCTGCGATGGGTTTTCCGAATTGTTGTCTTTCCAGACTGTATCTCAGGGCAGAGTCGTAGCAATCCATTGCGGCACCAATCACACCCCATGCAATACCGTAGCGGGCGGAGTTCAGACACATAAGTGGTCCTTTGAGTCCTTTCACATTCGGGAGCAGATTTTCTTTCGGAATGATTACATCATCAAAAACCATTTCGCCGGTAACGGATGCGCGCAGCGACCATTTGCCGTGGGTTTCGGGAGCGGTAAAGCCCTTCATTCCCTTCTCAACAATAACGCCTCTTACAATACCTTCGTCATCTTTGGCCCAAACAACACCTACATCGGCAATGGTTGAATTGGTAATCCACATTTTGGCACCATTGAGCAGGTAATGATCGCCCATATCTTTAATACGGGTTTTCATTCCCCCCGGATCAGATCCCTGATTGGGTTCGGTAAGTCCGAAGCAGCCAATCATTTCACCGGTTGCAAGTTTGGGCAGATATTTCTTTTTTTGTTCTTCCGAACCAAATGCAAAAATCGGGTACATTACAAGGGAGGTTTGCACCGATGCCATTGAACGCACGCCCGAATCGCCTCTTTCAAGTTCCTGCATGATAAGTCCGTATGCGATATAATCCATTCCGGCCCCACCATATTCAGTAGGAATAAACGGACCAAACACGCCCATTTCGCCCATCTGCTTTATGAGATATCTTGGAAATTCGGCCTTTTCATAATATTCCTCAATGACCGGTTTAACTTCACGGTTAACCCAATCGCGAATTGCTCCGCGAACGATTTTATGTTCATCAGTAAAAAGATCATCAACCAGGTAGTGGTCGGGGGCGGAATATTGTATGTTAGTTTTCATAGAGTTACTTACTTATAATTACTTACAAATGGCTATTTGAATTTAAATTTTTCCTTCAGAATATACTCGTCAAAGATTTTTGTAGTGGAGTTGAAGATGTTTGTTTTGGCTATTTTATTGTGTTTGTCAATGGTTTCAATAAGATTTCTGACAAATTTCCTGTTGGTGTCATCCTCGTAGGGGCAGGTTTTTTCTATCAGTTTAAAATTTCGGTAATCAGAATATTGCTGAACATCTTTTTCGTGGAGAAAAAGTAGCGGTCTGACCAGAAGCACTCTTCCGCTGAACATTTTTAGTATTGGCGGCATGGAGCTAGTGCTTCCGTGGTAAAGCATATTCATGAGCTGGGTTTGAACCGCATCATCCAGATGGTGTCCCAAAGCAATTTTGTTGCAATTTATTTCACGCGACAGGTCAAATAACCTTTTTCGGCGGTGCCAGGCGCAAATGAAGCAATGGCCTTTTTCATCGGCACGTTCAAGGTCCACTGAAATATTTTCAATGTAACAATCTACTTCGAGTTCAGCACACATTGACCTGAAATAATCGGCATCAATTTCGTAAGGAACCTCATTTACATTTATATGAGCAGCAGATATTTTGTATGGAAGTTTATATATTTTCCTTCTGATTGCCAGCGTTTCCAGTAAAACCAGCGAATCTTTTCCGCCCGAAACACCTATAAGCACATGATCATCATTTTCAAGCATTTTGAAATGATCACTTGTCAGCCAAATCTTATGTCTGATTTTTTCGATGAAGCGTTTTTGAAGTTTTTCGCTCATCAGAATTTAAGGATAAATGAAGTTTTAACTCCGGGCTCCGATATAGCCGTAATGGTGCCCCCGTGAAGGCGCATAATCTGGCGCGACAGACTGAGTCCGATTCCTGATCCGTTTTGTTTAGTAGAGAAAAATGGGATAAATACCCGGTCGATGACTTCGGGCAGAATACCTTGTCCGTTGTCATGTACTTCAATGGTAACTCCGCCACGGCGATCGATACGCGAAATCAGTTCAATTTTTTTGGATTCACTGCCATTGAGCGCCTGCACTGAATTTTTTACCAGATTGATAACCACCTGGCCAATAAGTTCTTCGTCGGCACTAAGCTCGAGATTTTCCGGGAAAACAGAAATAGAAAAGTCAATTTTGTGTTCCTCAAACTCGCTTTTGTAAAGACGATGAATATCAATTAACAGGTCGGCAATTTTAAAAGTGCTGAAGTTGGGCTTTGGAATGCGGGTAAGGTTTTGATATGTTTCAACAAAGTGTTGCAATCCCGAACTTCTTTTACTGATGGTCATCAAAGCACCTTCAATATCTTCGAATGTTTCTCCAAGTCCTTCGCAATCGTTTGTTCTGAGCTTTTCCCTTGAATCGCGCAGCAATTCTCCCGCAGTAGCGGTTAGAGATGCAATCGGTGTTATGGAGTTCATGATCTCGTGGGTAAGCACCCTGATCAGCTTTTGCCAGGCCTCCATTTCCTTATCCTCCAGTTCATACTGAATATTCTGAATGGAAACAAGGGTAACAAGTTTGTCAGATATTTTGAATTCCTTTGCGTAAATCGAAAGCTGCAGCAGATCATTTTCCTCCTGTACTTTTATCAGTGTTTTTTCACCATTCGCGAGCTTTTTAAGTAATTCAAATACCTGTGGATATTTTAAGTTAAGTTCTTCTATGTTTTTAAGATCGTTTACCTGAAAAAGTTTTTTTGCTGCATTGTTGACCATGCTTACGGTTCCCGATTCGTCGAAAGCAATCAGACTGATTCCTATATGTTGGATTACATTGTCAAGAAAATAGTATTGTTCCTCTTTTTCTTTTCTAATTTTTTGAAAATCTGAAATTACATTGTTAAAAACAATATTCAGTTTTCCAAATGATGTAGTGTCTTTTGACTCAAAAGTTCTGGAAAATTCTGAATAACGGATTGATTCCAGGAAATTTTTCAGGTTTTCATTAACCCGATTGATATATCTTATCAGTTCCCAGGTTTCAAATACTATTATGGCTGAAAGGGTGAAAGTCAGAATCGGAAAATAGTAATTGCATATCACAAGGAACAATGCTCCAATAGTTAAAATCAGCAGAACAATCCTTAAAATGATATGAAAATTAAAATTTTTCACTGTGTAAAATTAATTATTGATTAGCGAATTAGCAAATTAGTTGATTAGCAGATGTGCAAATTATTTATTTGAATCATTTGCACATCATCACATCATCACATCTGCTAATCATCAAATCAAATCCCGTGTTTTTCAAGACGTCTATACAAAGAAGTTCTTGTCAATCCAAGTTCCTTGGCAGCGTGACTGATGTTTCCGTTATATTTTTTAAGAACTTTATTGATGATGGCTTTTTCAACATCATCCAGATTATGCGACTGAATGTCAACATCGGTTTTTTTACCCGACATTGCATTCATGATAAAATCCTCGGGTTGCAGGGTTCCGGAGTCAGTCATTATAATTGCCCTTTCGATGGCATGCTGAAGTTCACGGATGTTTCCGGGCCAGGAATATTGCTGCAGTTTTTTTGCTGCTGCTGCGCTGATGCTTTTGACCGGTTTATTGTATTTGGTAACAAACATTTTCAGAAAATGGTCGCATAAAAGCGGAATATCTTCAACGCGGTCACGAAGCGGGGGCAGATGAATTTCAACGGTATTTATCCTGTAAAGCAAGTCCTGCCTGAACTGGTCTTTTCCGGCAAGGTCGTGTATGTTTGAATTTGTGGCACACACCAATCTTATATCAAAGGGCTTCGATCTGGTTGACCCAACCCGCATCACCTCGCGTCTTTCAAGAACTGTCAGGAGCTTTGACTGCAGTGGCAGAGACAGGTTTCCAATTTCGTCAAGGAACAGGGTACCATCGTTGGCTATTTCAAATCTTCCCGGCTTTTCATTTTTCGCATCGGTGAAAGCACCTTTTTCATGACCGAAAAGTTCCGATTCGAAAAGTGTTTCAGGTATGGCTCCCAGATCAACACTGACAAATACTTCGCTGCTGCGCAGGGATGAACGGTGCAGTGAACGGGCAACCACTTCTTTTCCAGTTCCGTTTTCGCCAAGAATGAGTATGCTGGCGTCGGTTTTGGCAACTTTCTGAATGGTTTTAAATACATCCTGCATACCGGGCGAAATGCCGATAAAATCCTTAAATGGCTGATCAATTACTTCACTGAGTGCCTTATTTCGTTGTTTCAGACTAACTGTCTCGGTACGTGTGCGAGCCAGCTTCATTGATGATGAAATGGTAGCCAGCAGTTTCTCATTTTGCCAGGGTTTGATTATAAAATCAGTTGCCCCCGATTTGATGGCGTTGACAGCTTTTTCGGCATCACCGTAGGCGGTTATGAAAATTACTACGGCATCGGGCTTGATGGCCAGAATACGGTCGAGCCAGTAAAAGCCCTCTTTTCCACTGATGGCATCTTTTCTGAAGTTCATGTCCAGAAGGATGACATCAAATTCTTCTGACTTGATCAGCTCAGGTATTTTCTCAGGATCCGACGCCAGGATTATCTTTTCAACATGTTGTTTGAGCAATAATTTCAATGAAAACAGGATGTCTTCGTTGTCGTCAATGGCGAGAATTTTTCCGGTTTTTTCTAACATTGTAATTGTTTTTTTTCTAAGTACGATAAAAGTACGCTATTGTTGGATTATTTCAAAAAAAATGTTCGAAAACGGACATATTGATGTGCTGATTTGTAAATTTGAAGTCCCGATAGCTATCGGGAAGCAGATTATCTGAAAACATATTTACTAATTTGAAATAAGGATTAATTTTAAATTCGTAATTTTACATTTTTAAATTTTAAATTATGTTGCAATATATTGTATGGGATGTGAGTCCGAAAATATTCACCATCGGATCCTTTGAAGTGAGATGGTATGGAATGTTTTTTGCCCTTTCCTTTTTTCTTGGTTTTTACTTTGTTTCTAAATTTTTCAAAAAGGAAGGTGTTCCGGCCGGATTGCTTGATAAACTGACCATCTATATGTTTATTGGTACATTAATTGGTGCACGCCTGGGTCATTGTTTGTTTTACCAGCCCGATATTTACCTTGCTGATCCAATAAAAATTCTTTATGTATGGGAGGGCGGATTGGCCAGTCATGGTGCGTTTATTGGTATTGTACTATCACTCTATATTTTTCATCGAATAGATAAGATTTCACTTTGGTGGGTGCTCGACAGGATTGTTATTGTAACAGCACTGGCAGCATTTTTTATTCGCACCGGAAATTTGATGAACTCCGAAATTATC
The DNA here is from genome assembly GCA_001769535.1 of Bacteroidetes bacterium GWF2_38_335. Taxonomy (GTDB): domain Bacteria; phylum Bacteroidota; class Bacteroidia; order Bacteroidales; family GWF2-38-335; genus GWF2-38-335. Next base: position 295,067 of record MEOH01000002.1, on the reverse strand, counting down.
GGAACCGAATCAACTGTTCCCTGGGCTTTCAAATTTGTCAGAAACCCTGATTATGCCAATGGATACCATCATCCTTCGCAATTATATGAGGCCATTTTCTATTTGGGTGTCTTTATCTTTCTTTTTTGGTCTTATTACAGAAAAGATGCTCAAATTAAAGGTGGTTTATTCTTCGGATATTTTCTGATTCTTGTTTTCGGATTTAGGTTTTTTATTGAATTTCTTAAGGAAAGTCAGGTCGAGTTTGAAAACTCAATGACGTTGAATATGGGGCAATGGCTGAGCATTCCGGTCGTTTTATTGGGAATATTCATGATATTTTTCTCAGCGAAACGTGGTGTGGAAATAGCCTTAAAGGATGAACCGGCTGCAAATGAGCCGGAACCCGGAACAGGTGAGATAACTCAGCTATAAAATCAGTTTCTTTCGGGTTTCAGGGCTTTTGTCTGGACTGTGAGATGGCATATCAGCCAGTTTTTCAGGAATAACAGCAGATCTAAAGAAATGTTATCATTCAGTTTTTCGGCAATGTCAATTTTATAGGATTTCAATGCATTGATGAACTTGTTGAACTCATTTTCATATTCGTGAGTTGACGGCAGATTCTTTTCCCTGAAAATCCTGATCTCATGGTCGCGGTGCTGCATCGAAAAATATAAAAGTTTATCTATTATCTGGTCAATGACAAATAAGTCTTTTTCCAACTGCGAACCATTAAAAAGTTTACCGGCTTCGGATAAAATATTCCTGTGGATTGAATCAATTTCTTCAATTCCGGTTTCATATGTCTCTGCCCAGACAAACATATTTTTTCTGCTTGGTTCACCTTAAAGATATAAAATTAACTGTCTGAATTTTAAAATTTTGTATGAACTATCCGAATTATTTTACTAAAGGTTGAAATGGGGATACGAATGGGTGGTTGGGTTATGAGTTATGGGTTATGAGTTATGGGTTGATAGGTTTATGGGTGCTTTCAACTTATCCATCTTTCACCCACTCACCAACTACCTTTTCACAAACACAATATCATTCTCCGTTTGATAGCCAAAATGGATTGTGTCGGGATGGAGGTAAAAGAAAAGATCTTCGATGACAGGTTCGTCGTCTTCAAAATAGTGAATCCTGAAAATGGTGTCTCCTGAAATGATTTTTTCAATGGTGACATAATATTCGCCTTCGAATATCTGGTTGTCATTGCTGAATTCCTTAAAAATATGATCGTCAGAAAAAATTCTCTTGATTTGATAGTCTGATGAATCGGCCCAAGTGATATAGGGAGCTGCAAGTCCCACATTCAAAGTGTAATACCAATCCCAGGTGCCTTTCAAACTCTCAAGTTCCATGTGGTTTTTTGGTGTTTTGTCTTTTTTGCAGGAAGATACTAAAGAAAAAATAACAATCACTGTGATGTAAAATGCAAACTTAGAATGTCTGAAAAAATCTTTCATCTTTCATTTTTAATAATGCAGTAAAAGTAAAACAAATTAATATAGCTTGCGATTCAATTATGCGCTTAAGTATTGTTTTTTTTATAAATTTGTAAAAACAAATATTCCGGAAATGAAAAAACACTTCCTTTTTTTATTGATTGCACTTTTTTCGGCAGTAATGCTGTATTCAAACACAGTTGACTTTATCACAGCCCGTAAAGCTGCTGAGAATTTTTTCAAAGCCAAAATGATTGCAAAGTCAGGTGATCAGGCAATATTCCCAAAAATTTCTGATTCATATACAAAATATACCAATGATCAGCCATGCTATCACGTCTTTAACTTCGAAAACGGCGGCTATGTGATTATTGCTGCCGATGACGCTGTTCGTCCGGTCCTCGCTTTTTCCCTAAACACCTCTTGTCCCGAAAACACCAAAAACACCTCTTTTTTATGGTGGATGGAGCAATATGAAAAGCAGATTGTGTATGCCCGCAACAGCAACCTGAAAGCATCAAATGATGTGGCAGATGAATGGGAAAGACTTACTGATGGTTCTTCATTACTAATAAACCAAAAATCGGTTAAAGCAATTGAACCCATGCTTACTTCCATCTGGAATCAGGATGCTTTTTACAATGAACAATGTCCGGTTGACCCAATGGGCCCGGGAGGCCATTGTTTTGCCGGTTGTGTGGCCACAGCCATCGGACAGGTAATGAACTATTACCGTTATCCCCAGCAGGGAACAGGATCTTATTCATATACACATCCCGAATACGGATTTCAATCGGTTGATTTCTCATCTCAATTTTATAACTGGGACGAAATGGCCACCGAACTTACAGGATCAAATCATGAAATTGCCAATCTCTTATACAACATCGGCGTTTCGGTTGACATGAATTATGGTCCGGATGGGTCCGGAATGTACAACCACAAAGGTGCGTACACCATGCGTACCTATTTTGGCTACGATCCCGATACCCGCTATTATTTCAGGGATAGTGTCGATGGCACTTTTAACTGGGTTGACACGGTGATCATGCATCTGGACGCCGGAATGCCCTTGTATTACGCCGGCTGGTCTGATACCATTTTTGAGATGGGACACGCCTTTGTTTGCGACGGCTATCAGGATGAAGTGTATTTCCATTTCAACTGGGGCTGGGGCGGCTATGCCGACGGCTATTTCAATATTGACAACCTGATCGTTTCGGGAGCCGATTTCACTCTGCTGCACGAAATGATTGCATACAGCTATCCCGAAACAGGTTATCCCTATTACTGTGACGGACAAAAAGTTTTGACAACACTGAGGGGAACCATTGATGATGGGAGCGGACCGCTGCATGATTATGGCAATGAATTCATCTGTGAGTGGCTTATCTCACCCGAAGATTCGGTATCCTCAATCCTACTGAACTTTTTGAAATTTGATGTAGCAGCCGGTGATGAGGTAATCGTGTTTGACGGAATTGATGATTCAGCTCCGGTACTGGGTTCCTTCTCAGGAAGCTCACTTCCGGCATCGGTTACGGGTACATCGGGTAAAATGCTTGTGAGGTTTATTTCAGACGAAACCATCACTGCTCCGGGTTTTCTTGCCGAATATACAGGCGACCAGCCCGATTACTGTACTTTTTCATATCAGTACCATACCACTCCGACCGGCACTGTAAGCGACGGTAGCAACGGGTTTAACTATTACAATGATGAATACTGCCGTTGGATCATTGAGCCTGAAGGAGCCACCAACATCCTTATCACTTTTACCAAACTTGACACAGAAGATGAAGTGGATTACCTCCGCTTATATGACATCACCAATGCAGTTGCCATTGATACCTTTTCGGGTAATGAAATTCCCGAGCCATTTATAGTATACACTTCGGCCATAAAAATATCCTTTATTACCAATGAAACAATCAGGGGTGACGGCTGGGCATTGAATTACGAAAGCAATGTGGTGAGTGTGTCCGATTCCGTAAATTATGGAAATATTGCCATATACCCAAATCCGGCCCATGCCTACCTGAATATTACCACAGATCGTCCGCAGCAATGTCAGTTACTGATCACCGATTTACAGGGAAGGCAGCTGATAAACAAAAATATGAACGGACAAAATGAAACCATTGATGTTTCGGGATTGTCATCCGGAATCTATTTTATAGAATTGAACAGGGGAGGGGCAAGGGTTGTTAGGAAGATTGTGGTGGAGTGATTTGGATGGGTGAAATCATTGAAAATCATTTGATGTTATTGAACCCTTTTCGGGTTCGTGAAAACCCGCGCAACATCCGTAGGTTTCACCTACGGCTATTGTTGTTGAACCCGCTAGCCAGCGGGTTCTGATTAATGATGCATTATATTGCAGGTTGCATTTATTTGTGATTATTGATTTTGAACCTGTAAAAAGAGTTTTATTATTTGGTTTAGATTCCGGTACTCTGTACCTTGGGTTTTTCGTCATTGATTGGGCTATTGAGATTGGGGTGCGCTGCACCCTGTTTTTTTATTGATGATTAATGTATTTTATACATTTTTATTCAATCTTTTGTATGAAAAAAAAAGGTGCAGAGCATCATAGATCCTCGAAAATTATTTCGGGACCAAAATCCCAATAGAAAAATTAAACAAAAAAAAAGGTGCAGAGCACCAAAATCTCAATAGAAAAATTAAACAAAAAAAAAGGTGCAGAGCACCAAAATCTCAATAGAAAAAATAACCACGAAAAGAAACAGGTGCAGAGCACCGAAATATCTACCTCAGATTTTTAATATTATTCTTGCCAAAAATTTCTTCAATAGATAAGGAAATATCACCTAAAAACTCTAACCCTTCAAGTGAAGAAGGGTTGATTAATCGGGTCAGTTTAGGTGCAAAGCTTTCAGTTGTTGGCATAATCAAAATTTTTAATTATTTGCTAAAAAAAACAAATTTTCCGCTATCAATAATTTTACCGGTTTCCCGGTCTAATAATTTGTAAACATATTTTCCATCTTTAAGGAAAATGCAATAAATATTTCTGAATCCATAGAAATTATCAAATTCAAATGCGTTGGGAAACAGGACTGCATCCTCAGGGTACATAATAAGACTGTTTAAATGCATTTTATTATCCAGATCAAAAGTGTTTTTGTTTATTGCGAATTGGTACTGTCCGGGACTAAACCCCCTTAGGTTAAGACAATAGGGGTCTTTTCCCGGTTTATTTGTTATTCGGTGATTTTTAAAATATTCTCTGCATTTATTTTGGAGTCTGACTCTATCTCCTGAAGCAATAATATAAACAGAACAAGCATCAAACTGCCTTTTGTAGTTCTTGTTTGTTGCTAAATCTTCCGGTTCAACAATTAAAATGCCTGCATCCTTTTTGTTGGTAATAATTTTAAAGTGAATATATTTATAATAAAAAGTTTTCTTTCCCAGGTAACAAACCGGTGTTTTTGGATCTTTAGATCTGAGAAAAAGCTCTGTGCCGTGGTCTTCAATACTTACCTCAACCCTTACACTGTCAGAAAAGTCATGTCCATACTTGTCATATTTATAGAACCATCCCCTTTCGCTGCAAACAACCCCTGTGTCTGATAAAATACCGTACTCGCCTATATCCAGAGCCATTCCTCCAAAAAACTGCCCCCATTTCAATTCATAGGAACTGTCGGCTTTAACAACTTTTCCCTGCGAAAACAGGTAAAAACCGTTGTCGGGGGCGAGTTCAATTTTTGTGGGGTGAATAGAAAGTGGCCGGTTGTTTTCTTCAAATTCATCGCTAAAACGAGGCCTGCCAATAATGTCTCCATTGTTGTTTAGAAGGTAATATTCGGGACAGGGGGGGCCATAACCGTCGACATATTCGGAATTTAACACTCTGTCTCGATCTTGAATATGTACCAACCATCCTTTTTCAGGTATTTTTACTAAATTGCTGTAATATAATTGATCTGTCCAACTAAAGTCACCAAATTCCTTTTCCCATTGAACGTTCCCAATAGAGTCTGTCTTGATTAAAACTGTATTTTCATCAGGTTCATATACATCAGCATTAACTAAAGAAGGGTGATATTGAAAAATAATTCGTTTAGGAGAAACCAAAACTGATTTTTTATTAAACTCTTTATCATCACAAAACAATTTGAATTTTTTCCCTTTTAAAAATGCTCCCTTATTTTTATTGCCCGAGTCATAGATTTTTTGTATTTTTTCATTTCTGAAAGATGCTTTTCCTAACGATAGATAACCTCCATCATCAGTTTCGAAAACTGTTGAAGTCTTTATATATGCCCCTCCACCATTATCCCATTTAATTTTATTAAAAATAATTGTGTCTTTTCTTTCGAAAAGAGTGTCATGGCAAATCACCAAATAATCATCAAAATTCTTAAAAACCAAGCTCTTTAGCCAGATTGGCTTTCCATCTTCTGATATTTTTAAAAGAGAAAAGCTGTTATCGAGCAATGCTATAAAGCTTCCATCTTTACATTCCTTAATGTCTCTGACACCAAGTTCAAATAAAAATTTTGATTTCTTTATTCCAGGGATTGAGTCTTCATCCATATATAAAGACCATTTTGGATTTCCTAAACTATCCAGTCTATAAAAGCTTCCACTTTTATTTAATAAAAAACCTTTGTCTTTTGTTTCAATAATGTTAAAAGCCTTTGAATTTGAAGGAAAATACTTATATCCCCTTATATCAGTTTCTTTCACCCATTCAATTTCTTTTAATTTATTTACCTTGACCAAAAACGGTGAGCATTTTGCAACATCCTGACATTTACCATCAATTACAAACTTTCTGCAATCATTATATATCTGGCAATTTAATTGCAAATGACTTAAATAAACAAAACCACCATCTGAAGTTCCAATAATATCTAGGGGCTCATCTTTGCCTCCATTTAAATTTATTAGATTAAATGGGCTGGAAAACGCAAATGACGTATTAAATGCACTCTGTCCATAACAAACAGTGTTGCAAATAATTAATATAATTTTTATATACAAATAAATAGAATTTTTCATGGATTAAACCCATCCCTTAGCTTTTGTTATCATTTTCAAATAGTTTCTGTCTAAGATTTGGCTTAATATTTCTTTAACCAATAAGTCAAAATCAGAATTAATTTGACCAATATCATTATTATCAGCTAAATACTTGAAATAATCTAACCTTAAAAAAGCACCTTCATCAACAATAAGTGATTGGCCTCTTTCCGGATTAATTGATTTATTCCCCTCAGCGTACCAAGGATCATTACTGATTTCTGAATTGCTTTTTAAACAAAACCTCCTGTACAAATCCCATTTTAACCTATTTGCAATATATAGTACCATTATGGGATACATTCTAGGACTAGCAAACAAGTTTAATGGATCGTCAATGCCATCAAAATCACTTGAAATGCAAATGTTTTGGTAATCATCAAAACTATATGTCGAATTGCTTATTAACATACATAGTAAAATACAATCAAATATAGTTGGTATTTTTCTAATTTACAAGTGTTTTTACAATATTAGCTGGCTGGGAGCTATGGGTAATAATTGGGATTCATTTTTTACCAAATGAATTCCGAATATTAAAGTTTTATTTTCTTGATTTTCTTCGGGTTTTTGAGGTGGTTTATAAAAATAGGGAGTTGAATAATCAGCAATACATGTTATACATTTCCTCCCGGCGTTTTTCTTTTTTTCCGGTTTCAGTTTCCTCATCAAAATACCGCCTGACCTTTTTTTTCAAAAATTGGAATAGCCCCAAAGGGGCATGAGCATTAACACAGGGCAACGCCCTGTGTTAATGTATGCGGGAAACAAAAGCCCTGAAAGGGCGCAAGCATTTTTATTATAGATTTAATTGCTTACGCCCATACAGGGCTATGGTGTAGTGTGTCTGTTCACAGGGCGTTGCCCTGTGTTGATGCTTAAGCCCCGTTGGGGCTGTTGATTAATAAGATTTTATGGATAAAAGAGGCTCTTGCCAAATATTTCTTCAATAGGTAAGGAAATATCACCTAAAAACTCTAACCCTTCAAGTGAAGAAGGATTAATTAATCGGGTCAGCTTTGGCGCGAAGCTCTCAGATGTTGGCATAATCTAAATTTTTATTGTTTTTTGAAATATTCAAAATAACCACTGCAAATAACTTTACCGGTTTCCCGGTCTAATAATTTGTAAACATATTTTCCATCTTTAAGGAAAATGCAATAAATATTTCTGAATCCATAAAAATTATCAAATTCAAATGCATTGGGAAACAGGACTGCATTCTCAGGATCCATAATAAAGCTATTTAAATGTATATTATTATCCAAATCAAAGGTGTTTTTATTTATTGCGAATTGGTACTGTCCGGGATTAAATCCCCTTAATGTAAGACAATAAGGGTCTTTCCCTGGTTTGTTTGTTATTCGGTGATTTTTAAAATATTCTCTACATTTATTTTGGAGTCTGACTCTATCTCCTGAAGCTATAATATAAACAGAACAAGCATCAAACTGCCTTTTGTAGTTCTTGTTTGTTGCCAAATCTTCCGGCTCAACAATTAAAATGCCTGCATCCTTTTTGTTGGTAATAATTTTAAAGTGAATATATTTATAATAAAAAGTTTTCTTTCCCAGGTAACAAACCGGTGTTTTTGGATCTTTAGATCTGAGAAAAAGCTCTGTGCCGTGGTCTTCAATACTTACCTCAACCCTAACACTGTCAGAAAAGTCATTCCCATACTTGTCATATTTGTAGAACCATCCCCTTTCGCTGCAAACAACCCCTGTGTCTGATAAAATACCGTACTCACCAATATCCAGAGCCATACCACCAAAAAACTGTCCCCATTTCAATTCATAGGTACTGTCGGCTTTAACAACTTTTCCTTGCGAAAACAAATAAAAACCGTTGTCGGGAGCGAGTTCAATTTTTGTGGGGTGAATAGAAAGTGGTCGGTTGTTTTCTTCAAATTCATCGCTAAAACGAGGCCTGCCGATAATGTCCCCATTGTTGTTTAGAAGGTAATATTCAGGGCCGGGACCTCCAAATCCATCGGCATTTCCTGAATTTGGCATTTTGTCACAGTCTTGTATATTAACCAGCCATTTTCCGCCAGGCAATTTTACTAAGTTGCTGTGATAAGTAATGTCAGGCCAGGAATATTCACCAAAATACTTTTCCCATAACACATTACCATTTTTGTCTGTTTTTACAAGTACAGTTGAACCTTCAGGATGACATAGTTTTTCTTCAGGACAATCAACATTAGCATAAATACAGTCGTCTACTTCATAAACTACATCAGGATAGACCTGTATTGCTTTTTCACCCTGTATTGAACTATTGGGATTATACCAGTATTTCCCGTATCCTTTTTCGCCTTTTTTATGTTTTTTAATTATGCTTTTGCAACGATATTTGTTTTTACCTATCATCAAATATCCACCATCATCAGTTTCAAATATTTGGGATGTCTTAATATATTCCCCACCACCAAATCTGTAGCTAGCTAAATAAAAATTTAAGCAAGTATCGCAATTATTAATATATGATTGAGCATTGAATTCATCAAATATTGTACTCTTAAGCCATAATAACTTTCCTTCTTTTGATATTTTTAATATCGAAAAGCAATTATCTAATAGTGCAATAAAACTACCATCATTACATTCCTTAATATCTCTAATTATCATGCTTTTATAAAAGGGAGTCATTTTAACACCTGGAACTGAGTCAATGGAAAAATTTATTATCCATTTTCTATTTCCCACAGAATCATGCAATGCAATTAATCCATTTTTAGAAAAAATTATTGAGTGCTCTTTTGTTTCATACATTACATGATAACCATAAGGGCAAATACTGTTAATGTAAGGGGTATAATTATAACATTTCCACCAAGAAATTTCGTTTTTTTTATTTACTTTAATTAAATGATATGTATTTTCACTTAAGTGTTTTTCGATTGAATAATTATTTGGATTTACACCTGTAAGGTCATTAATGACAAATTTATTTCCTGAATCGCATATTCTTTCAATCGCGTAACTTGGTATATAATAGTAATATATAAAACCTCCATCATATGTTCCGCAAACATCTTCGATTGCTCCTGTTGTTCCTAAAAATGGATTCATAATTGCACAGGAATTATTTTTCGATACTTGCCCGATAACAATAATATTTACAAATACCAATATTATAAAAAGAAATACTTTCATACTATTAACTCCATCCTTTCGAATTAGAAATAATTCTAATATAATTTCTATCTAAAATTTGTATAAGAATCTCTTTTACAACTATTTCTATATTGTCAACTGAAAAATCATTAAGATAAATTGAAAATCCTTCATCAACAATTAATTTTTGTCCTCTTTCATTTGAAATGGTAATGTTATTTGGAATATAACTCTCACTTGGAACACAGTATCGTCTATATAAATCCCATTTTAACCTATTTGCAATATAAAGCACCATTATAGGATACATCCTTGGGCTTGCAAACAAATTTAAAGGATCGTCAATACCGTCAAAATCACTTGATATGCAAATGTTTTCGTGATCATCAAAACGATATGTTGAATTGCTTATATCCATGCCGGATAAAATTGTAATCAAATATAGGTTGTATTTTTCTAATTTACAAGAGTTCTTACAATATTGAGTTGCCTGGGAGCTATAGGTAATAATTGGGATTCATTTTTTACCAAATGAATTCCGAATATTATTGTTTTATTTTTTTGATTTTCTTCGGGTATTGTCTGCAATCAAAAACGGCAACAACCTTATAATAATATCGAGTTGACTTAAAGCAGAGTCAGTCCAAAGTACTTTTATTTCCATTTATCAACTTTCTTAAGTAGCTTTTTTGCTTCTGTAACTTTTCCGTTTTTAATGTCTTCCTCAGATTTATCGATCATTTCATTAAAGGAATCAACAGACATGGGCTTGAATTCCTGGTCAAATCTTTTTTTCCTCTCTGCCCTCAAAAAGTTCTCAAGTTTATCTATAAGGTCGTCATCAGAAATTCTCAAAAATTCCTGAACAAAATTTAGTTTTCTGGCAACTATATCCATAGTTTTTTTTTAATACAAATATAATGAATTTTAAAGTTTGGTTAAAATTCCCAAAGTATTTTACGTAATTACATATCACCTAACCCTCATATACCCCTCAAAATCCCCCTTCAAAACATTCTCCTTAATTTTATTGATCATTTCCTCAGTCGGGGTTCCGCTTCCACACACATACATGCGTTTCAGGGGTTTTTTGTCCATGATTTTTGCGAACAACTCATCTGCCGATGGGGTTTTGGTCAGCTTTGAATATTCTTCGTAGGTATAGGATGTGAATGCCACATTTTTTGTGATTCCCCGGCGGTCGAGAAGATAGCCCCTGCCCATGTCAAGCGGCATTGCCAGTTCTCCTTTTATGGTCAAATCACGTGGGGAGGGAAAGGAGGCAATTTTTGTTTTGTCATCCGAAAGCGTAACAGGTACATTTTTTCTGTAATCTTTTTTGGTCTTGTAGATAATGATGGGCGGTTGAATACCAGTCTGTTTCACTGTTTCCTTAACGGGATGGCAGGAAAATGATACTAAAATAACCAATATAAACAACAGCGTTTTAGTCATAATAAGTGATTTGAATTGTAAAAATAAATAATAATTTTCACAAATAGGGAAAAAATGTTCCGGTAAACACGAACCCGCTAGCCAGCGGGTTCAATTAAGAAAACAAGATGAGAAATTAATTAGTAATTCAGGAAAATGAACTGTGGCTATTTCCGGAATTCTTATGCACATAGGCACAACATTCCTGAACATTCAAGCAATCATTCATTTTTAAACCCAATCCTTTTTCTGTCTTTTGGTGTATTTTCCTGATTGTCTTTTTGAATTAAAAAATTGATTGCCTGATAAATATCTTCAAATTGTTTATTGTATTTTGTTTCCAGTTCTTTTAGTTTTTCAGTAAGCTCCTTATGCGACAATGCATATTTTCTGATAAATACAAATGCACGCATTATTGCAATATTTACCTGTAACGCTTTCTTGCTTTTGAGAATGCTTGATAACATTGCGACACCTTGTTCGGTAAAAGCCAAAGGAGGAACAGGACTGAATTTGATTCCGACAGGCAGGTTATCACATTTTGTGATAACCTCATTCCATTCATTTTTAGATAATTGGAACATAAAATCAAGGGGAAACCGATCAATGTTTCTTTTTACTGCTTGTTTCAAAACTCTGTTTTCAACCTGATACATCTCAGAAAGTTCAAAATCCAAAATGACTTTCTGACCTCTGATTTCTAATATCTTTGATTCGACTTGTTTTAACATGTTATTAAATAATTAAGAATCCAAAACTAATCATAATTTATTTATAAATACATAATGCGTGAAAAAAGATAATGACTATCAGGATGGATGAATAATGTCTTATTCATTATTTGTTTTCTAATTATTTGTTTTTTATAAATAGCACCAAACCACATAATTGTCCGTCATTGCGAGGAGCTTACGTAAATTTATAATTTAATTGAAGTTGATGCGACGAAGCAATCTCCCAATTATGTCCATGTGCTCTATTAAGAGATTGCTTCATCGCATTAGCTTCTCTTTTAATCCATTAATTCATCAAGCTCTTCGCAATGACGGTTCTATTATTATTGTTCCCCGATAGTTATTAAAAAGATTTAATCTATTTTATTTCTCTTTTTTATAAACAAATTCCTCCAATTTTCGGAAAAACTGTTACTTCAGTCAAGGATCACATTAAAGGGTTCAGTAATTCCAGTTATTTCGATGACGTTTATTAAATGAATTCGCGAAGATAAGACCATGTTTGCCCACAATCGTCAACTTATAAACACAATATAAACAAGCCACTTATTCCAAGAGATAATAATTATCTTTGCCCCTAAATAAAAATAATTCAGATATGCAGGAAAAAATTATCATCCTCGACTTCGGATCTCAATACACCCAATTGATAGCCAGAAGGGTGCGTGAACTCAATGTCTATTGCGAAATTCATCCCTTCAACAAAATTCCGGCCATGGATGATACCGTGAAAGGTGTCATTTTATCGGGAAGTCCGTTCTCTGTCAGGGATAAAAATTCCCCATATCCTGATCTGTCAAATATCAAAGGCAAAAAACCTCTGCTCGGTGTGTGCTATGGTGCCCAGTTTATGGCCCAGAACTACGGTGGCGAAGTACAGCCCTCAAGCAAGCGTGAATATGGTCGTGCAAACCTTGAGTTTATTGATAAAAACAACAAGCTTTTTAAAAACATCACCATCAATTCGCAGGTGTGGATGTCGCATGGCGATACCATCACCAAAATACCTGCCGGCTGCACAGTCATTGCCAGCACTGCCGATGTAAAATTCGGCGGCTTCCTTTTCAACAACGAAGAAACCTACGGCATTCAGTTTCACCCCGAAGTGTACCACAGTCTGGAAGGCATCAAGCTCCTTCATAACTTTGTGGTAACCATTTGTGGTTGCAAACAGGACTGGACTCCGCAGTCGTTCATCGAAACCACCGTAAACAACCTGAAAGAAAAACTTGGAAATGACAAAGTGGTATTGGGTTTGTCGGGCGGAGTGGATTCGTCGGTAGCCGGAGTATTGCTGAACAAAGCCATTGGAAAAAACCTGACCTGCATCTTCGTTGACAATGGTTTGCTTAGGAAAAATGAATATGATCTGGTGCTCGATTCATATAAAAATATGGGATTGAATGTGATCGGAGTGGATGCAAAGAAACGTTTTCTGGATGAGTTGGCCGGAGTATCCGAACCCGAGAAAAAGAGAAAAATAATCGGAAGGGTTTTCATTGAAGTTTTCGATGATGAAGCCAAAAAAATTCAGGGAGTGAAATGGCTGGCACAGGGAACAATTTATCCGGATGTGATTGAATCGGTATCAGTCAATGGTCCGTCGGCTACAATTAAATCACACCACAATGTGGGTGGCTTGCCGGAGAAAATGAATCTGAAAATTGTTGAACCGCTCAACCTTCTTTTCAAGGACGAGGTGCGCAGGGTGGGAAGGTCATTGGAAATGAAGGAAGCCATTATTGGCAGGCATCCTTTTCCCGGACCCGGACTGGCAATCAGAATCCTTGGTGACATCACCGCCGAAAAAGTTACTTTATTGCAGGAAGTAGATCATATTTTCATCAGCGGCCTAAAAGAAGACAAACTGTACGACCAGGTTTGGCAGGCAGGAGCGATATTATTGCCGGTGCAATCAGTCGGAGTGATGGGCGACGAAAGAACATACGAAAAGGTGGTTGCCCTCAGGGCAGTACAGTCAACCGATGGCATGACAGCTGACTGGGTGCATTTACCCTATGAATTTCTGGCAAAAATCTCAAATAGAATCATCAATCAGGTAAAAGGAGTGAACAGGGTTGTTTATGACATCAGTTCAAAACCACCTGCTACTATTGAGTGGGAATAACATTTTAAATGTAAAAAAGAGGATTATATTATTTCGATTTTAAAGAAACGAAGTAATCATGGGGTTCAGGAACAACCTTGGAATAATTGCTCTTTTCGGGAAAGTCATTATACGCTTTATGAATTTCCCTTGTGCTGTACATGAAATAGCCGATGGCAATCAGTGCCAGGGTGGCAATGAATAAATCAATAGCTTTTCTGCTTTTAGATACTTTAGCCATCTTATCGGTTTGTTTTCGGGACATCAAAAGTACAACAAATTTTTAATAAACAAGTTATTAACAGTCAGAATTGTTGTTTTTTTAACAATTACATAATATTAAACATCAAATGCACATCTTATTGTATCAATGAATGATTTTTTTTGATGAATAATAAGTATTTTTAATACTTTTGAAACTCAAATCAGGTAATTTGAATTTTAAAAGGACATATCGCAGCATAGTTTTCTTTTTTCCGTTGCAACTTCTGTTTTTATATTTCAGAAGGAACTTTGCCTTGCTGGTATTTTGGGCTTTGTTATTCGGTATAATTTCGGAAAGCGTATTGGTGAATTTCGGGATACCGGCGCTGTTTTTGGCCCCTGAATATCTCGATGAAGTTGATTTCATTTCATTTCTGATTCTTGGGGTAGCCACCGGTACTTTTATTATGGCCTTCAATGTCTCAAGCTATATGGTCAATGCCTATCATTTTCCTTTCATTGCCACGCTTTCAAGACCCTTTTTTAAATATACCATCAATAATTTCTTTATTCCGCTGAGTTTTATAGTGTATTATATTTATCAGAGTGTGGAATTTCAATCGGTCAATGAATTTTTATCTGAAAAGGAAATTATTATTAATATTCTCGGATTTCTGGCCGGTGTTTTTGGTTTTATGATTATTTTTCTCACGTATTTTTTTACTACCAGTCGCGATGCAGCACATATCTATCACATTAAAGAAGATAATAAGCCCCGTGGTTTGACGAAACCGGTTAGGGTTATCCTGAAAAAGGATATGGAATGGAAACTGGTGAATTCGCCTCGTGAACAGGGTAAATGGAAAATTGAGACTTACCTGCGGACTCCCTTCCAGATAAGAAGAGCCAGGTATTATCACCATTACACCCCCGAAATGATTCAGAAGGTTCTGCAACAAAACCATATTAATGCCGGAATTTTTGCATTGGGTATTCTTCTAACAATCATGTTGTTGGCTAACTTTATGGATAATCCGTACATTGTCATTCCGGCTGCAGCCAGTGTTTTGCTTGCGTTTACACTTTTTATATTGATATTCAGTACATTGCATGCTATTTTTAAAGAATGGTCCCTGCTGGTGTTGGCAATATTGATTGTGGCTTATAACATATTGTCTCAGAATATGTTTTCTGATTATACAAACAGCGCTTACGGGTTGAATTACAATATACACAAAGATAAAAAGGTTTTAGAAATCGCTTATCCCGACAGTATTTATAAAGCCGATCATGACAGTGCTCTAATAATGCTTCAAAACTGGAAGGAACGAAATTTTAGCGGACGAAAATATGATCTCAAACCTAAAATCATATTTGTTAATACAGGTGGCGGAGGAATAAAAGCAGCAATCTGGACATTTTATGTGCTGTCTAAGGTCGACAGTCTGACCGGAGGACAACTTCTTTCCCGGACAACCCTCATTACCGGGGCGTCGGGAGGAATGGTTGGTGCGGCCTATCTTCGGGAGTTATATTTACAGAAACAGCTTGGAAAAATTGAATCCTATTATGACAATAAATATATTTCATCTCTGTCGAAAGATATGCTAAACCCCATCGCATTAAGTTTTGCCTTAAAGGATTGGTTCATAAAAAGAAAACGGTACGAATACAACGGTCAGATGTACTATAAAGACCGTGCTTATGCTTTTGAAGAAAAACTGAATAAAAACACAGGGAATGTGCTTGATAAACCACTTAAGGACTATCGCGAGCCCGAAATGAAAGCCATGATCCCCATGATGATCCTGACTCCCACCATAATCAACGATGGGAGAAAACTGCTGATATCATCGCAGAAAATTTCATATATGCTTGAAAACCTTAAGCTCAGCAGTGCGGAAAAATTCCCCTTGTCAAATGTTGAATTTCTGAGGGCATATGAAGAATTTGGTGCCTCAGACTTGAGATTTACAACAGCCCTGCGCATGAACGCAACATTTCCATATGTTACTCCGGTTGTAACCCTGCCCGGAACCCCTCAGCTTAATATTATGGATGCCGGACTAACTGATAATTACGGGCTGTCGACCTCCCTGCGCTTTTTGTATGAATTTCAGGAGTGGATTGGAAAAAATACCAGTGGGGTAATTTTCATCCAGATATCTTCCGATAATGAAGATTATTTCGATGACAGCAAAGGTGCCATCAGCCGTTTTATCAAGCCAATGGGAAATGTATATTCCAATCTTTTTAACAATCAGATAGTCAATAATCAACAGCTTATTGAATTTTCTGAAAACTGGCTGCAGAGCAATGCCACTTTTATAAGGTTTTCTCTGAGAACTTCCTCCGATCGCATTCCGCTCAGCTGGCACCTTACCACAAAAGATAAACAAACCTTGTTTAACGCACTTCGCAGCGAGGAAAACCAAAACTCTGTAAAAGAAGTGATTAAAATCATCCAGTAAACATGTCCATTGGTCACTAAAAATTTTCTTTTGACATATTTGTCAAAGCAATTGCATAATTCCTTAAATTTGTACTTTGAATTATCTGTAATGGAAGAGAAGTTTGAACAATTTGACCTGGAGAACAATTCTGATGAAATGATCAGCAGGTATGAACTGATGCTCAGAACAAACAGGCACAGTTTCTTCGATGTTCATGAATTCGAATCCATTATTGATTATTATCTTTTTCGCAACCAACCGGCCAAAGCTCTTAAAGTTTCGGACCTTTCACTCGACCAACACCCCAATTCCATTGAACTGCAGCTTAAAAGAGCCAGTGTGCTTTACGACTCAGGTAAATATATTGACGCATTGAGGTTGATTACCGGATTGCAGAAAATTGAAAGTTCCAACTCCGACCTTTTTATTTTAAAGGGAAATATATATCTTACTCTTGATCAACCCGATCAGGCGGTCAAAACATTCAATATTGCCCTTAGTCTGGACTCCGAAGATAAGGATGAAACATGCTATGCCATTGCGCTTTCCTTTGTGCAGGCAAGGAAGTATAATCTTTCGATGGATTTTTTATATCTCGGACTAGAATACAACCCCGATCATGCTGAAATAATGTATGAGCTTGCTTTCCTTTATGAAAAGGAGGGTAAAATGGAAAAGAGCATTGAGTATTATAAAAAATACCTTGAAATAAATCCCTTTGCCGAAGATGCCTGGTATAACCTTGGTGTGGCTTATGATAAGCTTGATATGAGCGAAGAAGCCATCGATGCTTTTGAATATGCATTGGCAGTTGATCCTGAGTTTTATTCTGCCCACTATAATCTGGCTAACTGCCACATGGATCTTGAACGTTTTGACAAAGCTCTTGATTGCTTTTTCCAAATCCTGGAAGTTGACGGGCAGGCACCCGAAGTGCTTACATGCATGGGCGAGTGCTATGAAAAACTGAACGATACTGAAACTGCTGAAAAATATTACCGTTTGGCACTTGATACAGACTGTCAATACCCGGATGCCTGGTATGGACTTTCTGTTTTAGCTTATAACTGTTCAAATTGGGCAGATAGCCTCAAGTTTATCAGAAAAGCCATAAAAATTGATAAGGAAAATACCGAATATTGGTTCACACTTGCACGAATCAGCAAAAAGCTTGATATGATTACTGATGCTGAATCATCTTACATTCAGGCAGTTCAGATCGATCCTTATGATGATGAGATTTGGCTTGATTACGCAACCATGATGTACGAGCAGGGTAAATTAAACGAGACCGAAAAAATTCTTGTTGATGCGCTCAGCTGCAATCAGAAAATTGCCGAACTTAACTACCGGCTTGCAGCTCTTTATGTTGAGCTTGATTGCAACGACCGTGCCATTGATTTTGTGAAAAAGGGAATGGAATGCGATAAAACA
Organism: Bacteroidetes bacterium GWF2_38_335; assembly: GCA_001769535.1. Lineage (GTDB taxonomy): Bacteria > Bacteroidota > Bacteroidia > Bacteroidales > GWF2-38-335 > GWF2-38-335. Next base: position 277,094 of record MEOH01000002.1, on the reverse strand, counting down.
AAGCTGCATTATTTTTATGAGTATTACCCACCGCAAATCGATATTACCATTTTTGATGATGTAATAAATGAGTTCTACGAAAAACTGAAATAGAATGAATTTGTTTTTCCGGTGTCTTCAATAACAACCCATTATTAGTTGTTTTCCAAAAATAACTTCCACTTAAAAAAGAAAACAGTTTTCATCTAAAAATACTAATATCAGTATTGTTTCGTTACTTATTTGATTATTTTTGAAAAATGTTGAAAAAGGGACTGATTTATATTGTTTTTATTTTGGTGGCCGGACTGATTATTTCATCCTGCAGAAAGGATGAAATCATTACAGATTCATCAGCAAAACTATCCTTTTCAACTGATACGGTAATGTTCGATACTGTATTTACAACCATTGGATCAACTACCAGACAGTTAAAGGTTTATAATCCATACGACCAGCCGATTAAAATCTCAAATTTGTTTTTGGCCGGAGGTTCAGAGTCATTTTATCGACTGAATATCAATGGAAAAATCTCAACATCCCTGACCAATGTAGAAATTGCCCCCGATGACAGTTTGTTCATTTTTGTTGAAGTGAATATTGATCCCACTAATATGAATAACCCCATGGTGGTGCAGGATTCAATTGTCTTTGTTACCAATGGCAACCGACAGGATATTGATCTGGTTGCATACGGACAGGATGTCTTACTGATAAACGGCCAATTTGTCGGAGACACCGTATGGACCAACGACAAGCCTGTGCTGGTTTACAATTCCATGGCCGTAGATTCTAATTGTACCCTTACTATAATGCAGGGAGCAAAAGTGCATTTTCATAAGAATTCGTATTTATATGTTTATCCAACAGCATCTTTAGTGGTAAATGGTACACTTGAAGAACCAGTTATTTTCCGTGGCGACCGGCTGGATCATTCTTTTGATGACGTGCCTGGGCAGTGGGGCGGGATTCATCTCACGCAAAACAGTAAAAACAATGTGATTAATTATGCTGAAATTATTAATGCGGTGATTGGAATCAGAGCCGATTCTCTTGATGTTAGCAGTCCAAATCCAACACTTACCATCACCAACTCCAAAATAATGAATATGTCCTATGCCGGTATTTTGGGCGCCGGTTCAACCATTCTTGCCACCAACTGTGTTGTTTATAATTGCGGCTTTTATGCTGTGGCCTTGCTTTATGGTGGTGCTTATGAGTTTTATCATTGTACAATTTTTAATTATTGGTCTCAGGGCAGCAGAACAACCCCGTCGGTTATTCTCAATAATTATTTTTATTCCGGAGGAACATATTACGTCAGGCATCTGGTAAAAGCCACTTTTGGTAATTGCATTATTTTTGGCAACCAGGATGACGAAATTGCCCTTGACCCATATCCGGGCGCCGGAGATTTTATTTACAAGTTTGATTATTCATTGCTGAAATATACTGGAAATGTATCTGATCCGGTGTTTTTTAATAATGTTTATCTGAATGAATACCCCGAATTTGCTGACTTTACCGAATACGATTTCGAACTCGACACACTTTCATTTCCCAAAGATAAAGGCAGTATTGATATTGGAAGTCTCGTTCCACTTGATTTTAAAGGTGCATCCCGCACCTCTGATACCGGTCCGGACCTGGGCGCTTTCGAAAGATTGGAATAATTTTCTTCAAAACAATTTTCTTATTCCGGGAATCGGTTTAATTTTGGTGAAAATCTTTATATGATCAGACTGTTTGTAATATTGTTGTTTGTGACATTTCTGGCAGGATGTTTTTCCAAACAAAAACTGCCCGATAATCCTGTTGAACAGGCGCAGGAAGAACGGGGAGATATCCGTGTGATGTTTTACAACGTTGAAAATCTGTTTGATACTTTTGATGACAGTCTGACCGACGACAGTGAATTTCAGCCCGAAGGCGATCGGCACTGGACTCCATTTAAAATGCAGGATAAAATTAAAAATATTGCTAAAGTAATTACTGCCGTGGGAGGATGGGATCCGCCTGAAATCATCGGAATGTGTGAAATTGAAAACAGATATGTGCTTGAACAGTTGACAGATTTTTCACCCATTGCCGATTTCGGTTATAAAATAATCCATTATGAATCGCCTGATGGCAGAGGAATTGATGTGGCTTTGCTGTATCTTGAGAAGAAATTTAAGCCAATTCACCAACAAAAAATTGAAATCAGTTTTCCTGGTTCAAATGAAAGAAAAACCAGAGATATCCTTTATGTGAAGGGACTGGTTAATAATCAGGACACACTGCATGTTTTTATAAACCATTGGCCATCAAGACTTGGCGGTCAGCTTGAATCGGAGTCCAAAAGACTTTTTGTTGCCTCGGTGCTAAAAGCAAAAACCGATTCAATTTTTAAATCAAATCCCTGCTCCAATATCATCATTACCGGTGATTTTAACGACGAGCCCGAGAATAAAAGTCTGAATGATGTTTTGGAGGCCAAAAGAGAATATTCTGAAATTAAAGAAAACAACCTGTATAATATTTCTTTTTCACTGCAGGAAAAGGGGTTGGGAAGTCATAAGTATCAGGGAATATGGGGAATGCTGGATCAGTTTGTTGTGTCTGGTTGTTTGCTGATGAAGAAGGAAAAAGGCCTCAATACCTCATTGGAAAACGTGCATGTTTTCAGCAGGGATTATTTAATGGAGCCCGATGAGAAAAATACCGGTACAATGCCAAAGAGAACTTTTGTCGGGTTTAAATACAATCAGGGTTTCAGCGACCACCTTCCTGTTTATCTTGATTTAAAATTGAATTGATGTAACTATGGAATTTTTGAGGAAAATAAACCCGGTCTTATACTTTATCCTGTTTCTGATCATCCTGTTTTTTTTCTTTGGATTCAATGATGTGATAACCAGTCGGCCCGGCTCAATTCATGCATGGAGACAAGCCGATTGTGCTTCCATGGCCCTCAATTATTATCAGGATGGCATGGATTTTTTCAACCCGGAACTTATGCAGCAAAATGCTGATGGTAATACCTCCGGACACAATATCAGCGAGTTTCCGGTTGTATATTACATCGTTGCTGCATTATACCATGTTTTTGGTTATCATGAAATTATTTTCAGATTGCTGAACCTGCTCATATTTTTTATTGGTTTGGTTTTTCTTTATAAAATTCTGCTGCGGTTTCTGGGTAATATTTTTTGGGCTGTTTCGGTCACTTTGTTGTTCTATTCCAGTGCGATTCTGGTCTATTATTCGCCGGGCTTTTTACCCGATACAACAGCTCTTGCTCTTGTTTTTCCGGGATGGTATTACTTTTTTGTTTTTATGGAAACAGGAAAGAAAAAAACACTTGTTATTTCATTTCTGTTTTTTACAATGGCTTCATTATTGAAGATTACTGCAGCTTTAAGTCCACTCGCAATCACCGCCTTGCTGATTATCGATTACCTCGGGATATTTAAAACTGAAAAGAGAAAAAATATTTTTAATAACAAAGCTGCAATTATATTAGCCCTTGGAGTTTTTTTTGTTGTCAATGCAATTTGGCTCGCCTGGGTTTTTTATTATAATAATTTGCATAACACAGATTATTTTGGAACTAGAATATGGCCGGTATGGAAGTTGACTTCCGGTGAATTCAGTGAGGTTGTTAAAGCGATCAGACTGCGTTGGCTTGGTGAATTTATGAACAGAGAAGTGCAGCTTATTTATCTTGTCTTAGGAGTTTTTATTATATGGACTTTCAACCGCACAAACACGATATTGCTATTGACTATGGTATTTTTAGTAATGGGATCGGTGGCATTTGTTGTAATGTTTTTTGAAGTTCTGGGTGTTCATGACTATTATCTTATCAATCTTACGATTTTTCCTTTATTCATTTTGCTTACAGGATTTGAATCCTTCAAAAGGAATTACCCGCGATTTTATAACTCTGTGTATGTTAAAATAGCATTCTCCATTTTGATACTCTTTGCCTTAATTAACACAAAATCAAAACATTCAGAGCGTATTGCAGGATGGTGGGAACCCTATGCAAAATATGAAAACCTTAATAACCTATCGGGATACCTTGACTCAGTCGGATTAAAAAAAACCGACAAAATTGTTGTCATTCCTGATTGCACGCCTTCCTTATCCCTTTATCTGGTAAACCGCAAAGGCTGGACTATGATGAAGTTTCATCCTGCAAAAGATGTATTGAAATATAAGAAACTTGGTGCAGAGTATCTGATAATAAACGGCCCGGAATATGTCCATACAAATGATTTTGACAGCATCCCGAAAGTTAAAATAGGAGAGAAGGAAGGGGTTTTTGTGTATAAACTGCAGTAGCTTCGAATTATATTAAAAAAAGTTAAGCACCCAATAGGATAAAACCAATTGGATGCTTAAGCTTAAATCAAATAAAACTAATCTACAATCAACTTACCATTGCTGATCATTTCTTTATCTGTGGTGATTTTATACAGGTAGATACCGGGTTTCAGGTAATTTCTGTTTACGCTAAATCCGTTGTTATCGAGGTTGTTCAGGTTGCAAACTTTTTTACCTGTGATGTCAGTCATTTCGAAATTGAGCATGGTTCCTTCTGAAATTCCGGTTACTTTGAAATTGGCTATATCATTGACCGGATTGGGGAAAACGGACACTTCAATTGCTGATTTTTCATTTTCAGGAACGATTGTAATTGTCAGAGGAAGCTCCCAGATGGTAACCCATGCAGGTTCGGTAATGACGGGCAGATTGAAATCGAAATAGATGTCGGCTTCGTTTGAAATAACCGCGCCGTATTCGTTAACCGGAATTTCAATCTGCTCTGCAGTGAATGATACAAAGCCGTGGCTGAGGGGCTCGTTGGTGGTTGAGTCAACAAGGTCAATGTCGTTGAATGTCCACATTAATATTCCTTCGCCGTAAATTGTGAATTCGCATGGGTGGCTGGTCGGACCGGGTTGAACTGTCAATACATCAAGCAATTCGGGCAATGTGTCCCTGATGATAACGGTATATGCTGTGTCTGTGCCGGTATTCTGGAAATTGATGTGATAGGTGAGCGGAGTGAAGTTGTCCACATAGTGGTTTTCGGTAAGTCCGGCCGGTGAAACACTTTTATCGTTCGGATCGCATGAATTGACTAATATTTTACATTCAACATCTATAAAATGATCTTCATCGTCATAGGGATAAGAAGTAATAAAACCATAGGAAATTCCGGTTTCATCGCCGCATCCCTCAATGGTTTCCTGTGGGTTGCTGCTTCCCGGATGTCCCGGACGCTGATCAGCTTCGAGTCTTATGGCCATTCCGTTTGCCGGCCAGTTCACAACCATACTTTCTCCTCCGGTTAACTGGAAATCCCCGGTGTAAATAAGGTTTTCATTTTCAAAAACCCTGTATTCACTTGTGCCGTCCATATCTCCATCCACAGGATCGCCTGTATTGGTAATGGTGAACGATACATTGGTTCCGTCAACACATTCCCCTTCGACCATGACACTGGAGTGATCCCATTCGGGGTCAGTTTCGCCGCAGGGCACGTCTGGATAAACATGCGAGGTGATGCATCTTGTTTGTCCAAGTAAACTAAGATCGCAGGTGACATCGAAATAAACGGTAATAATTTCCTGCGTAAATGGTTCGATGTCGTCAAGGTTAAATGTGTAGGTGTTGCCTGATTGAGAAGTCCAGGCCGGAGTGCTTGAAACCGGAATCAGGTCATCATCAAATTCCATTTCGACGTAAACGCCTGTAGCAGTAATGTTTCCTGTATTTATGACAATGGACGAAGAATATCTTTCAAAACATGGTCTGAATGTACTGGAGTTCGTGTAAACCTCCAGTTGAGCACATTCTGAGGTAACTTCAGTTCCAAAATTGATATTAAAAAGACTGTCGTCTTCACTATCGATATAAACAGATAGGAAACCGCTGGCCGGGCAGGTAACGCCAATCCAATCAGAGGGTAAATCAGCAAACAGATTATAAGTCCCGGGTGTTAAAGGTAATGCGTATAGTCCATCTGCATTTGTGTAGCCGTAAAATGGCCCGGGTGATGAATAAACCACAGCTCCGGGGATTGGAGTTTCTCCTTCATCAAAAATGCAGTTTCCGTTTGCATCGTCGTAAACATATCCTGAAAGGGTGTAATGACAGTTGTCAGTAGCCGAAAACATTGCATAAGCAGCACATCCGTTGGCGTCAACAACTGTTACAGAATATGTTCCAATATCAACATAGGTATAAGATGTGGATACTCCGTTTGACCAAAAATACATATATGGTGTAGTGCCACCGGTTGCATTTACAATAGCCCATCCCATTGTATCCATCGGAATGCATTCTGATCCATTGATGGTTGCGAGTAGTTCTGTTGGTTGATTAATTGTTGTGCCTGCAACAGCGGTACATCCTGTATTGTCGGTTACCGTTACATTGTAGACTCCGGCAGACAATCCTCCGGCAGTTGGAGCTGTTGACATATTGGACCATAAATATGAATACGGTGAGTTTCCGTAATTTGCACCAGCTGTGGCGCTTCCGTCAGACCCTCCGAAACATGAAACAGAAGTTGTGGAAAAAATGTTTGCTGAAAATGGCATAGCATAAACAACAAGATAAACCGAATGACTTCCTCCCACATCATTCTGAACTGTCAGTGAAACGGTGTAAACGGCTGTGCTTGAATAAACATGCACAGGGTTTTGTAAGCTGGAATTTTGCCCGTCACCAAACTGCCAGCTCCAACTGACAATTGAGTGACCGTTGGGGTCGGTTGAAAGATCAGTAAAATTGATGGTTGGACCGTCGCAGGATTTTATATGAGAAAAATTTGCGATTGGATTATCCTGTGCACTTAAATTAATATTTATTAAGAATAGTGCGAAAATGATAACCTTGAGTGAGTTTTGTGATTTGTTCTTCATGGCTTTTTAGGGTTTTATTCTGTATATATGACGCAGAAAAATGAAAAGGTTGCCTGAAAAAAAATAAAAAAACTCATAACACCCTGAATATAAGAAAAAAAGGCCGTTGATTTTACCAACGGCCTTTAAATTTTTATATGTGACAATACTATTGTTTTTCAAGGAAGAATTTCTGTCCGCCTGAATTTTGCAGTTCGATGACCAGTTGTTCACCTTCAAATTTGTAATTGTAAACGAAAGGTTGTTGAACGCCTTCAAATGTTACAGTAAAAGTTTTATCATCTGATTTGGTAATTGTTCCTTTTGTTTCAATTCCCATACCTTTCATGGTCATTTTTTTACCATCTTCGAAAATATATTCTACTCCAACGCTCATGTCAGCCATATTACCTTCAGCTTTAACAACTTTCCAATTTCCGTTGAGCGGATTTTCATCTTCTTCCTTTTCGCCTTTTCCACCACAGGATACCAAAAAAACTACGGCAAGAATAGCCAGGGGTACAATAAATCTAAATTGTTTCATAATCGCTTATTTTTAATAATTATTAATTCATTTCGAACGCAATTTACGAAAAAAAACCAAATTTATTAAAATTATATAAAAAGATATGAATATCTTTTTATATAATTTTAATAAATTTGAGACGCAAAATTTTGCGTCTCTACGACATTATACCTTTTCAATCTTTTTCATACCCCCTTTGCCGCATGCCGGGCATTTTATATACATTGAGGGTTTGCCTTTTGCCCCGGACCTTACTCCGCCAATTTCCCAAATGCTGCTTTCTTTTCCGCAATCACAGGTAAATTTCCACAGCTTTGATTCGGCTTTAATCTTCTCAAATTTTGATTTGGAAGAAAAAAAGCGGACCAATTTCTGTGATCCGCTTAAGGTATTTTCATTTTCCATATTAAACGTAACTGAGTTTCATCATGTTGGTCTGGCCTTTCTTTGATAAAGGAGTGGAAGCCACATGAACCACAATATCCTGATCGGCCAGCAGACCTTTTTCTTTCAGGAATTTTATGCTGTAAGCAATGGATTCGTCGGTGCTTTCGATTCCGTCATAGTAAAATGCAGTAACACCCCAAACCAATGAAAATTTACTTAATAATTCCTTGTTTCTGGTAAAAGCAAATACTTCTGCTTTCGGACGATGGCCGGCAATATGAAGTGCAGTATATCCCGAATAGGTAAAAGTGATAATTGCTTTGGCATTTGCCTGGGTTGCCAGTTCAACGGCACTGCTGCAAATCGAATCGGGTAAAAATGTCTTTGAAAATTCCATGGGAGGATGATGCCTGTTGAAGCTGAATGCTTTTTCCTCGGCAAAATTGATTATCTGTTGCATGGCTTTAATTACTTCAACCGGGTATTTTCCAACTGAAGTTTCTCCTGAAAGCATGAGGCAATCTGCTCCCTGCATAACAGCATTGGCCACATCAGTAGCTTCGGCGCGTGTAGGCCTGAAGGCATCAATCATACTTTCCATCATTTGGGTGGCAATGATCACAGGTTTAGAGAGTTCGATGCATTTATCCACAATCATTTTCTGAATAACAGGAACCTGATCAAACGGAATTTCAACTCCAAGGTCGCCACGGGCAATCATCACAGCATTGGTCATGTCAATGATTTGCTCCAGATCGTTAAGTGCTTCGGGCTTTTCAATTTTAGCAATAACTTTCGCGTGTTTTTTGCTCTGCTTAATTCTTTCTTTAATATCCAGAATATCACCTACATTTCTTACAAATGAAAGAGCAACCCAATCAACATCCTGCTCCAGAGCAAAATTCAGATCTTCGATGTCTTTTTCAGTCAGACTGGGTAAGGATATCTTGGTGTTTGGAAGGTTAACACCCTTTTTGGAAGATAATTTTCCTCCATAAACCACTTTTACCTTAACCAGATCTTTTTTGTTGGTATCAATAACCTCTAATTTTAATTTTCCATCATCAACCAGAACAAAATCACCAATAGCCACATCGCTTGCAAAACAAGAGTAACTCAGATATACTTTATCCACAGTCCCGATGCATTTTTCATTGGTGATCAACATTTCATGGCCTTCAACCAGCATGATCCCGTTGTTTTCAACCTCCCCAATCCTGATTTTTGGACCCTGCAGGTCGGCCAGCAGCGCAACATGCACATCCAGTTCTTCATTGAGTTCCCTGATCAGTTTAATAACTGCAATCAGACTTTCATATGATGCATGCGAAAAGTTTAAACGAAAAACATCAACACCTGCTTCAATAAGCTGTCTGAGCACATCTTTGCTTGATGAGGCTGGCCCCAGTGTTGCAATAATTTTGGTTGCTGAATAGTTTCTTCTCATTAGATAGGTTTTTAAAAATTTGAATTTTAAAGATATAAATATTTTCTAATTGGACAAAATGTTGGGGAATTTGCTTGGTGATATTTCTGCTTCGTGATATTCACTTTGTGATATTTGGCTTCGCCGATATTTTTTAAGTATCGATAAAGTTTTCCAATATCGCCGAAGGCCAACATCCAATATCTATTTATATATGTCCGAAAACGAACAGTATGTCTCAAAACCGTACATTTTGATATCCGAAAACAAAATACTTTTTTCAAATAACATCCTGCATTTTAACTATTTGTAAATTGCGGCACAATAACTGCTATTTGCTGATTATGATTAGGACCATAAACATATCAAAGGTTTTCAGAGCGAAGGATGTCGAAACCCGAGCATTGCAAGATGTTACCCTCGAAGTCCAATCTGGAGAATTTATTGCAATCATGGGACCATCGGGGTGCGGAAAAACCACTTTGCTTAACATTTTAGGAATGATAGATGATGTATCTGATGGCAGATATTTTTTTAATGATACTGAAATTTCTTCTCTTAAGGAAAAGCAAAGAGCCAAAATTCGAAGAAAAAATATCGGGTTTATATTTCAGAACTTCAATCTCATAGATGAACTTACTGTTTTTGAAAATGTTGAACTGCCTCTGATTTATCAGAAAATAGGAAGCCGCGACAGAAAATTCCTTGTTGAAAAAGCGCTTGACCAAACCAAAATTTTACACAGAAAATCTATTTTTCCTGTTCATCTTTCTGGCGGACAACAACAAAGGGTGGCCATTGCGCGTGCCATTGTTTCATCACCCCGGCTTATTCTGGCTGATGAACCTACAGGAAACCTCGATTCGGCAAATGGCACTGAGGTTATGAACCTGCTTGAAAATCTGAATAAAAACGGAACAACAATCGTTATGGTTACCCATTCACACCGGGATGCCGATTACAGTCGAAGAATGATCAGACTGTTTGACGGGAAAATCATACATGAAAATTATGTGAACCGAATGACTTTATAAAATTGGTACTTTTAAATTACATAAAATTCGCTTTCAGAAACCTGGTACGCAACCGGTCAAACGCAATTATTAATATTGCCGGATTAACCATCGGACTGGCAAGTTTTATTGTCATTGCCTTGTATATTCAGGATGAGCTGAGTTACGACAGGTATCATAAAAATGCCGACCGCATTTACCGCGTAATTCAACAGGGTGATTTTAATGGGATTGTCGAAACCAGCACCAGCTGTCCGTTCCCATTGTCTGACGAACTAATGGAGAGTTTTCCTGATCTGATTGAATCTTCAGTTAGATTTTTTAATTTCCAGTCACCTCGCACCATGCTGAGTGCAAATGGAAAAAATTTCAGCGAAAAACACATGTTTTATACCGACTCTTCGGTTTTTGATGTTTTTGACATTCAGTTCATTAAAGGTGAAAAAGATTCTGCCCTCAATGAAAAATTCAAGTGCATTATTACTAAATCAACAGCTATCCAATATTTTGGATCACTTGATGTGCTGGGTGATACCATTATTATCGAAGACCGACTTCCTGTCGTAGTTTGTGGAGTAATCAGCGACGTGCCCTGCCAAAGCCACTTTACATACAATGTTCTGATATCAATGAAAACCATTGAGTATCTTTATGGTGGTAAGCTTCCTGATACCTGGGTTTGGAATCCTTGCTGGACTTATATAGTTCTGAAACCCGGTGTGACTCCCGGACAAATTGAGGAGCAATTTCCGGCATTTATTGAAAAAAATATTTGTGTTAAGGAAAATCGCGACCGCACTTCTTTTTTTCTGCAACCACTTACTGATATACACTTAAAATCGAACCTTGATTATGAAATACAGTCAAACGGCAATATGTCAAATATCTACATCATTGGTTTTGTTGCCTTGTTTTTGCTGGTCTTTGCATGTATAAATTTTATTAACCTTTCAACCGTTTCATCTGTTAAAAGAGAACGTGAAATAGGGATTAAAAAAGTTCATGGAGCAGGACGTTTGCCTTTGATATTGCAGTTTCTTGGCGAAACATTTTTTATTACCCTTATTGCTTTTTTCTTTTCCTTGCTTGCGGTTGAAGTCAGTCTGCCTTTCTTCAATAATCTGTTCGAGAAAAATCTTTATCTGTCATCTTTGTTAAATCCAAGAGATATTTTGCTGTTGATTTCCCTGCTTTTATTCACCGGAATTGCTGCAGGCATTTATCCGGCATTTTATCTGTCTTCATTTGTTCCTATAAAATCACTTCAGCGCAACTTTTTAAGCGGAATGAATTCGGGGTGGCCCAGAAAAATTCTGGTCATCTCTCAATTTACGATCGCTGCACTTTTCATTACCGGCGCACTCATGTCAAAATCCCAGACACGCTTTCTGAAAAATGCTGATCTGGGGTTTGAAAAGGATCAGATCATCCTTCTCGAAACAGCCATGTCGCCGCTATCTTATTATTATGACTCAATTAAAAATGAACTGCTTACTGATCCGGATATTATCAGTGTAACCGGTATGGATTACATTATTGGTATTGACCATAATACCCATGAGTTTAGACCGGAGGGAACACCCGATAACCAGTGGCTTTTTTTTCCTGCCTTGGTGGTAAGAGAAGATTTTCTAAAAACCTTTGATATTGAAATAGTTGCAGGAAGAGATTTCTCAAACCAGAATGACAATGATAGAATGAATGCCATTCTGATCAATGAAGCCATGGTTAAACATATGGGGTGGAAAAGCAATGAAGATGCGCTGGGAAAAAAGTTTTTCTCAGGTTATGGAAAGGAAAGGGTTGTCGGGGTCTTTAAGGATTTTAAAGTCAGCTCCCTCCATAAACCCACCGGTCCGTTTGTCCTGAATATGAAAGAAGACGACCGTGAGATTGGTTTTTATACAAAATATATCGCAATCAGGGTAAGCAACAGCAACCGTGACAAGGTAATCAGCCATATTGAAAAAGTTTGGAAACAATTCGATCCTGAAAGACCGTTCGAATATATGTATCTGAACGAAGAACTTGATAAGCTTTATAAAAAAGAAGATGTTTTCTCGGAGCTGATTTTTATTTTTACAGTCATCACTTTGTTGCTTGCAGGAATTGGATTGTACGGACTTACAACATTTCTCACCGGCCAGAAAATGAAGGAAATGGGCATCAGACGAATTTTTGGTGCCACAGGTTGGAACATCATTGTTAGATTAAACCGAAATTTCCTGCTGCTTGTAACTATTGCAAATATCCTGTCATGGCCTGTGGCTTACCTTATTATTGAAAGATGGCTCGAAAATTTCGCATATACCATCACCATTCAGTGGTGGGTTTTTCCCCTTTCATTTTTGTTTACTGCCTTGTTGTGCGTAACCATTGTAACGGTGAAAGGAATACATGCGGCACGTTCTAATCCTGTTGATACACTTAAGGTTAATTAGTTGTCCCGATAGCTATCGGGAAGCAAATTAGCAGATTAGTTAATTAGTTGATTAGCAGTCCCAATATAGGGAAACAAATTAATTATTTGCCTGCAAATAATTAATTTTATCATTTGCACATCATCAAATTTGCTAATTTGCTAATCAATTTCGGGGTTAAATAAAAGTTAAAATGTTTTGAACAAAAAAAAAGTAAATAAATAAAAACTTAAAATGGTTATCTTTATGGCCTTTTAAGGAAATTAGTAACGATAAATACAGATAAATAATGAAAGCAAGAATTTTAAGCGTTTTTATGGTTCTATTGATCAGTGCCGGATTTGTAGCGCGTGCTGACGAAGGAATGTGGTTGCCTAATAAAATTAAGCAGCTGAATTATACAGATATGCAGAAACTGGGATGTAAACTTTCTGCAGAAGACATTTATGACATCAATCATGCAAGTATGAAAGATGCTATATTCCAGTTGCTTGGTGAAGGCGGACAGGGTTTTTGTACCGGTGAAATTGTTTCAGCACAGGGACTTATGCTTACTAATCACCATTGTGGATATGAGTCTATCACAAAACTTTCAACAGTTGAGCATGACTATCTTACCGATGGTTTTTGGGCAATGTCAAAAGATAAAGAACTTTCTGTAACAGGGTTATCAGTTTCAAGGGTTGTAAGAATTGAAGACGTTACTGCCACTGTTCTTGCCGAAGTAACTGAAGGAATGAAGGAATCTGAAAGAAATGCAAAAATTGAAAAAGCCATTGAAAAAATCGAGAAAGAAGCTATTGATGGCAATCATTACAATGCCAATGTAAAAGAATTTTTTAAAGGTGGTGAATTTTATCTCTTTGTATATGAGGTTTTTGGAGATGTAAGACTGGTTGGTGCTCCTCCTTCATCTATTGGAAAATTTGGTGGTGATACCGACAACTGGATGTGGCCCCGTCATACCGGCGACTTCTCCATGTTCAGGGTTTATATGGCTCCCGATGGCAAACCAACCGAAGGTTATTCTGCTGACAATGTACCTTACAAACCTTTACATTTTCTGCCTGTATCCATTAAAGGCGTAAAACAAGGTGACTTTACCATGATTATGGGATATCCCGGTGAAACTGATCGTTATCTTTCTTCATACGGTATGGAATATAAAAGGGATGTTTTTAATCCGGTTATCGTTAAACTTTTAGATACCAAATTGAAAATATGGAAGGAAGATATGGCTGCCAGTGACAATGTGAGACTTGCTTTGGCTGATTCATATGCTTCTTTGGCAAACGGATGGAAACTGTTTGATGGCGAAGCCCAAACTCTTCGCAGTACTAATGCCATTGAGGAAAAACAGAAACTGGAAAAAGAATTTGCTGCATGGGTTAATCAGGATGATAAGAGAAAAGAAAAATATGGAAAAATTTTAGCCGATATTGAATCTGGTTACAAGGAAATGGGTGCTTCATCTGTTGATTTGTTTTATGCTTCATTGGGTCTGCTTCAGGCAAGTGACCAAATAATGGCTACCACAAAATTGTTCCAGCTTAAATCGCTGCTCGATGATCCAAAAGGAAACAAGGAATCTATTGATAAAGCAATTGCCGAACTTAAACCCGAAATGGAAAAACAGTTCGAAAAATTCTTCCCCGAAACCGACAAAAAAGTGTTGTTGGCGCAATTAAACCTTTATTACAAAGATATTCCTGCCGAAAGTCGTTCCGGTGTCTTTGCAAATTACATCTTTAAAACTTTCAAGGATAAAACTCCTGAAGCATCTATCGTTAAATTTGTCAATACTGCATTTACAACAAGTATTTTTACAGCGAAAGAAAGAATGATGGCGTTTTTGAATAAACCATCCAAAAAAGTTCTTGAAAATGATCCTTTCATGAAATACTTTATGGAAATTGCCCTTGAAGCTCAAATGAAAGGTGGCAAATATCAGAGTCTGAATAATAAACTTGGTGTTTCTGAAAGAATTTTTGTCGAAGGACTAAGGGAAATGCAAGTTAACAATACTTTCTATCCCGATGCCAATTCAACATTGCGTCTTACCTACGGCAGTGTTCAGCCTTACAAACCCCGTGATGCGGTTCAGTATGATTATAGGACCTACATTGATGGTATCATTGAAAAAATGGACAATACCAACGATGAATTCAAGGTGTCACCAAGACTTGTTGAATTGTACGAAAAGAAAGATTACGGACAATATGCTGATGAAACAGGAAAACTGCCCGTTGGTTTCTTAAGTGATAACGACATCACCGGAGGTAACTCTGGAAGCCCCATTATTAATGGAAATGGCGAACTTATCGGACTTGCTTTTGATGGCAATTGGGAATGGTTATGTTCCAATCTGCTCTTCAGCAAAGAATTACAAAGGACCATCAATGTTGATATCCGTTATGTATTATGGGTAATCGACAAATTTGCAGGTGCAAAACATTTGGTTGATGAAATGACTGTTGTGAAATAACAACAACTTGGTTAGATATTTTAGCCGCGAATGCGCAAATTATTATTTGTGTATTCGCGGCTTTTTTTTGTCCTCCGCTGTTCCAAGTCTCCCGACTTGGAACATTGTACTTTTTATTTTGTCGTGAGACGCAAGCCTTGCGTCTCTACCGAAACATGTTTTTTCCCTTTACCGCCCAAATAAACCCGAATGCCGAAAAGAATGTAAACATGGCGTAAACCAAAGCGGGTTTTTCCATATCCGGACTTTTTAATATCGTTCCTGCTACCAGCAATGCCAAAGCTGTATTATGAAGTCCAACCTCAATGGCAATGGTAAACTGATCCCTGAATGGCAACCTGACCAGTTTTGCAAGAAAATATCCCACTGTCATTGCCAGAACATTCAATGCCAATACATATGGAAAAATACTCAACGTGTTATCCATGGTGAGTCCGGATCCGCCTTGTTCCTTGCTTCCCATAATCTTAAGGACAAAAACAAAGGCGAGTATCAGGGGTAAAATGTATTTTAAAGGCTTTTCCATTCCCATGGCAAATTTTGTATTTAGTTTTCTGATTAGAACTCCAAGTGAAGCCGGAGCAATGGTTACAATAAATATCTGAAGAATGGTTTCTCCAACAGGAAGGGTAATTTCAGCATCCACACCCATATAAAGCAATAAGGCAAGATTCACAATCACTGGAAGAGTAATTAATGTGAGCATGCTGTTTAGTGTGGTCATTGAAATCGCCAAAGCTACATTGCCACGCACAAGATGGGTTATCAGATTTGAAGATGCACCGCTTGCACAGGTCGAAACAAGCACCATCCCAACTTTCTGTTCGGAACTCATGTTTGAAATTTCACCAATGAAATAAGCTATTGCGGGGATAATCAGAATCTGAATGGTTAAACCGCTTATTATGGCCCTTGGATAAACAAGTATATTCCTGAAATCCTGAATTGTAAGTGATAACCCTACTCCGAGCATGATGATGGCCAGAACAGAATTGACTAAAATATCTACAAAATGGTAATCGCTCATGGGTTTGCTTAATAGTATTAAACTTTTTCAAAAATAGTAAAAGACTTTGTTATTTTGATTTTATTCAGATATTTGTTAAGTTTGAAGATCAATCATCTTTAATATGGTAAGGGGATTATTTGTCTTTATTTTTATTGCTTCCTGTTTTCCGGGCTTTTCGCAAAACAGACCATATAACACTCTTTATGCAAATCAAGTCGTTGACACTATGCCCGATTTTCCGGGAGGTGAGGAAGAATTGTACAGGTTCATTGAGGAAAATTTTCATTATACCTCATTTCGAAGCCAGACTGACATTATTGTGCTTAGTTTTATTGTTGACAGTCTGGGAAAATTATCAGATATTTTCTTTGATCATTCCCCGTCAATAAGAATTGAAAATGAACTGATCAGGATTGTAAGCATCATGCCAGCCTGGAAGCCGGGTATTTATCTTGGACAACCGGTGCCGGTTAGAGTCTATATTCCACTAAGATATATACTAAATAAGCATGAATTTACAATTATTAATTCGGGAACAGAATTGGTTGTCGGGTATGATAAAAGTACTTTAATATTCAAACTGGCAATCGTTTTTATTTGTTGCTCAATAATGTCATATTTCGTTGGTAGGAGTTTTTTGTGGTGGTAATTTACCCATATCACAATAAGAAATTGATTACCTGAAATCATTTATCTCGATAATAGTTTTAAATTTAAAATTATTAGTTTTACATTTAAAGTCTAAAAACATTAAAAAATGAAACTATCCATCATTGATGCTGCCCGTTGTGTCGGATGCCAGACTTGCATGTTTGCATGTGTAAGGCGCACGAATCGTGCCGGCATATCAAGTTCTTGCATTTTTGTCAAGTCAAGAGGCGGAATAACAACAGGATTCAGGGTAATTACCTGTCACGCTTGTAAAAACTCACCATGTGCAAGGGTTTGTCCGACCGGAGCGCTAACCATGAGAAAAGAAGGCGGAGTGAAGCTCGCTCCCGAAAAATGTATTGGCTGTGGCCATTGCAAGGAAGCTTGTGTAATTGGTGCTGTCAGATGGAATGTTGAGGAAAATAAACCATCCATCTGCATCCACTGCGGTTTTTGTGCTAAATTCTGCCCCCACGGCGTTCTCGAACTTAAAAAAGATGTATCATGATTACAGGAAAGTTAATAAACAGAGTATTATATATTGACCTTACAAACAAAAGTTTCAAGGTTAAAGACAGACAAGATCTTTTTGATAAATATATCGGTGGCACCGGCGTTGCTACACAACTTCTTTTTGAAGAATGCCCCGAAGGTGCTGATCCCCTTGGCGAAGACAGTCCGATTATTCTGGCAGTCGGTCCGCTTACCGGCGTATACCCCTTAGCCTCAAAAACCGTAGCCATGTTTAAATCACCATTGACAGGAAATCTTGGTGAGAGTCATGTGGGCGGACGATCAGCTGTTGCCATCAGAATGGCCGGTTATGGGGCCATTGTAGTTAAAGGAAAAAGCGATTTTCCGGTTTATTTGGCCATACACGGACGAAAGGTTCAGTTTAAGGATGCCACTACAATCTGGGGAATGCATTCATCTACAACAGCTGGCAGGATTATGCGCGACAACGAACCCGGAGATGGTGTACGTTCAATCATGAAAATAGGTCGGGCAGGAGAGAACCTTTGTTCCTATGCTGCTGTTACCACCGAATCGTTCAGACATTTCGGCCGCCTCGGATTGGGAGCCATTTTTGGAAGCAAATTTCTTAAAGGCATTGTTGTTTCGGGCGAAGATTTTCTGAAAGTAGCCGACGTAAAAGGATTTAAAAAGCTATACGAGGATTTATACAAATCAGCTGTTGATACTTCGCTGATGAAAAAATACCATGACTTGGGGACTGCAGTAAATATCATGTCTCTTGATAAAATGGGTGCCCTTCCTACAAAGAATCTAACAGAAAGAAAACTCGAGGGTGTTCAGAATATCTCAGGCGAAAATCTGGCTGAAAAATTTCTGGCAAGAAGAGTGGCCTGTGCCCACTGTCCTGTTGGCTGTGTGCATCTCGCCGAAATTAGAGAACCATCCGAACATGAGGCCTACTTTAATAAAACTACCCTCATCGGTTACGATTTTGAATTAATTTATTCATTGGGTTCTATGATCGGAATCAATGATCCCGAAGCCATGCTCAAACTTATCGACGACGTGGAAAAACATTGCTTCGACGCCATGAGTGCCGGAGTTGTTTTGGCATGGACTACCGAAATGTTTCAAAAAGGAAAAATCAATAAAACACATACCCTTGATATTGAACCTAAATGGGGTGATTACATGGCGTACAAGAAAATTCTTGAAAATATTGTTGAACAACCAAATGTATTCTATAAAGCACTGGCTAAAGGTGTTGCGTATGCTTCAGAACAGTTTGGAGGAAAGGAATTTGCCATGGCTTTCGGTAAAAACGAAATGCCCGGATATCATACCGGTCCGGCTACATACCTAGGCTTCCTTCTTGGTGCCCGTCACTCGCACCTCGACAACGGAGGTTATTCCATCGACCAGAAAGATCTGATCAGCGACAACCCACCCGCTGCCGAAAAAGTGGTTGATAAAATTTTTGAAGAAGAGTATATCCGTCAGATTTTATCTTCCATTTCAATATGCTTCTTTGCCCGCGGTGTTTACAGCATGGAATTGGTTTCTCAGGCGCTTAAAACTATGGGACTTGAAATTTCCGAAAAGGAATTACTGGATCTTGGTAAGAAAATTCACGCTGAAAAATACAGGTTTAAATTCAGGGAAGGATTTTCTTTTGAAAACCTGCATGTGCCTTCAAGAATTTATGAAGCGCCCGATCCTACCGGCAAAATTAAAAAGGAATATATTGATGCCGGCCTGAAATATGCAAAGGAACAATTGGCGAAAGCTTAATTTTAACTTTTTCTGAAACCCCGGCCTTAAGAACCGGGGTTTTGATATATTATCCAAATGAATGCGAAGATCCATAAACATACCTCTAAAAGAACCCGGGTCGTTCATAAAGAAACTTGTCTTATGGTCTGAAAGATTTAAGTATTCCGCTTTCCTTTATTCGAATAACTATTACAGGGAAAATCTTAACCCTTTTTCCTATCATTCCTATGATTTTATTGCAGGCATTGACCTGATTGATAAACTTGATCTTTCCCAAAATCCCTTTGAAGAACTTAAATCATTTGTCAACGATAAAAAAGATTGGCTTTTTGGACATCTTTCCTATGATCTGAAAAATCATACTGAAAAGTTGTCTTCGGATAACCCCGATAAAATATTATTTCCCGAGATTTCCTTTTTTCAACCAAAATGGGTGTTTATTATCAGGGGAAATGAATTGACAGTCGAGTTTTATGATGATTCTGATCTTAATATGATCTTCAGGGAAGTAATGGATTTTAAACCCGAAACAATAAAGAAAAATCCAATGCAGATTGTTCCGGTTTTTAATAAAGAGGAATATCTTGAAACAGTTCGGAAAATAAAAAACCATATACAACTGGGCGATATCTATGAGATGAATCTGTGTCAGGAATTTTATGCTGAAAATACAGAAATCTTTCCTGCTGATGTTTTCCTTAAATTGACCGACATTTCACCCACACCATTTTCCTGCTTTTACCGAATCAATGATAAATATCTGATGTGCGCCAGTCCCGAGCGTTTTCTGAAAAAAACCGGCAACAAAATTGTTTCACAGCCTATAAAGGGGACAATTAACAGGGGGCAGAATGCAGCAGAAGATGAAGCGCTGAAAGATAAGTTGTTCAATGATGAAAAAGAAAGAGCCGAGAATGTGATGATCGTTGATCTGGTAAGAAATGACCTGTCAAAAACAGCAGAAAAAGCCAGTGTAAAAGTTGAGGAGTTATTCGGAATTTATAAGTTTCCTCAGGTTTTTCAGATGATATCCACCATCTCATCTGATTTAAAAACCGATGTGCATCCCGTTGATTGCATCAAAGCCTGTTTCCCGATGGGTTCGATGACCGGAGCACCAAAAATCAGGGCCATGGAGCTGATTGAACAATATGAAAAATCGAAACGTGGATTATATTCCGGCGCAGTCGGGTATTTCAGTCCGGATGGCGATTTCGATTTCAACGTGGTGATCCGCAGCATCCTTTACAATGCAAGCAATAAGTATCTTTCATTTCAGGTGGGTGGCGCCATCACATCCCGCTCTGTTCCTGAAAAGGAATACGAGGAATGCCTGCTCAAAGCCAAAGCCCTTTTCCAAGTGCTTCAACATACCTGAATCCGCTGTTCCAAGTCTCCCGACTTAGAACATTGTATCCAATAAACCAGATTCCATTAAATATGCTTACTGATTTTACTCTGTTAAGTATCAATACTGACCGACTAAAATTTCCTGTCAGGCCTAAAGGCCTTTCTTGACTGGCAGTTCATAACCCCGGCCTTAAGGCCGGGGTTATTCTGCAGAGCAAAGATCGGCCTTTAGGCCTGACTTTTTTTAAGATTAATAATCATTTATAAGCAGATTTAAAAATCAAATTATTAATGATATACTTTTTTCCCAGGTAAAAGTGATTAAGTATATTTGCACCATGAAATTCGCCAAACCACTAGTGCACGGACGGTTAATAAAACGATACAAACGTTTTTTAGCCGATATTTTACTGGATGATGGCTCTGTAATTACAGCCCACTGCACAAACTCAGGATCCATGAAATCCTGTCTCGAAGAAAATGCCGAAGTTTATCTGACACCAAATGATGATCCGGCCCGCAGGACAAAGTTCACATGGGAAATGATAAAAATCAATAACAACTGGGTTGGCGTAAATACATCAAATCCCAATAAGCTGGCCTATGAGGCAGTGAAAAATAACCTGATTCCGGAGTTAACCGGCTACACTATCGTGCAACCCGAATATAAATTTGAAGACTCGCGTTTCGATTTATTTGCCGAAAATGAAAAGGAAAAATGCTTTATCGAGGTAAAAAATGTAACTCTGAAAGAGGGAATATATGCATTGTTCCCCGATTCGGTGACCACCCGCGGACAAAAACACCTCAATACCCTAATTAAGGCCAAATCATTGGGATATAGGGCAGTCATGCTGTATGTCATCCAGCGGATGGATGTTGAACTATTTGCACCGGCAATAAGAATTGATCCTGAATATGCAAAAATACTGAGGCAGGCAAAAAAAAATGGGGTGGAAATATACCCTTATCAGGCAAAAGTATCTCCGGAAGAAATTGATTTTACAAGAAAAATGGAATATTGCCTTAACCCGGAATAAAAGTTTGAGTATTGTATTAACTTAATCACAAAAAAATGCTGTGATTAAAATGTGACCTGATTACAAAAAAAATATTAGCGCATTAGCGGCATTTTTTCCCGCTGTTCTAATTCTCCCGACATGGAACATTGTCTAAACCCTCTTCAATGGTGAAACAAAAACCATTAACAAATTTTTAGCTACCTTTAAATAGCGGCAAAAAAAAATATTCGCGCATTAGCGGCCATTTTTTCACATCCAATTCCCTTTTGTTAATTTTTTTCCCTATTTTTAAACTCAATTTTTATCAATTAATAAATAATCAAATTATGGGAAAAGATATTTTAAAATTGGAACCCAAAGCATTATGGGAAAACTTTTATGCACTGACTCAGATACCCCGTCCTTCTAAAAAAGAAGCCGCCGTGATCAAATTCATGAAAGAGTTTGGAAAAAAGCACGGATTAAAAGTTGTTGTTGACGGAGTTGAAAATGTGATTATCAGCAAACCGGCTACAAAAGGTTATGAAAAAGTTAAAGGCGTTGTTCTGCAGGGTCATTTGGATATGGTGCCTCAGGCCAATTCTGACTCAAAACACAATTTTGAAAAAGATCCAATTGATGCATATATTGATGGCGAATGGGTAAAAGCCAGAGGAACTACTCTGGGTGCCGACAACGGTTTGGGTTGTGCTGCCATGATGACTGTTCTTGCTGATAAAAAAATCCAGCACGGTCCTATTGAATGTCTTTTTACCATTGACGAAGAAACCGGAATGACCGGAGCAATCGGCTTAAAACCTAAATTTTTAAAAGGTGACATTCTCATGAACCTTGACTCTGAAGATGAAGGCGAACTTTACTTCGGTTGTGCAGGCGGCGAAGATGCCAATATCAAAATGACTTACAAAGAAGCAGGCGTTAAAAAAGGAACTGTTGGTTACAAACTGAATCTGACCGGTTTAAAAGGCGGACATTCAGGTATGGACATCATTCTTGGTCGCGGAAACGCAAATAAACTAATGTTCA
Organism: Bacteroidetes bacterium GWF2_38_335; assembly: GCA_001769535.1. Lineage (GTDB taxonomy): Bacteria > Bacteroidota > Bacteroidia > Bacteroidales > GWF2-38-335 > GWF2-38-335. The sequence goes on along the minus strand of MEOH01000002.1, from coordinate 254,651 downwards.
GATTTCTGAAATATGCAGTAAAAAAATATGGAATTCAGTTAGCACAGGCACAGGGTGGAACACTCAGAAATGCCATTCCGCGCGAAGCATTCGCCACAGTTACTGTCCCCGCTGCCAAAGAAAAAGCTTTTCTTAAAGATCTGAAAGAGTACGAAAAAATATACATGAACGAACTCGAAGCTACTGAGCCAAACCTCAGTTTTAAAGCCGAAAAAGTAAAAGGTATTAAAAAGGTTTTTGCTGCAAAAGATCTGGAAAAATTCATCAATGCTGTTTATGCCTGCCCTAACGGAGTAATCCGCATGAGCGATGCCATGCCCGGTGTTGTGGAAACTTCTTTGAACTTAGCCATTGTTAAAACAGGCAAAGGAAAAATCGAAATCAACTGCTTGATGAGAAGCTCTGTTGACTCAGCTAAAGTGGATCTTGGTGCTATGGTTACCAGCGTTTTTGAATTGGCAGGTGCCAAAGTTAAACTCGAAGGTGCTTATCCCGGATGGAAACCAAATCCAAAATCACCCATCCTCAAAACCATGGAGGAAGTTTATAAGAAAAAATTCGGTAAGGTTCCTGAAACTAAGGTTATTCATGCCGGACTGGAATGTGGAATTCTCGGAGCTGCATACCCCAACTGGGATATGATTTCATTTGGTCCGACCATCAGATCACCCCACTCACCTGATGAAAGACTATTGATAGCTTCTGTTCCCAAATTCTGGGATTTCCTTGTGGAAACTTTGAAGAATGTACCAAAAAAATAATTTATTGATACTTTAAATAATTAAACCCGGGTTTTTTTTCCGGGTTTTTTTATTGTTTCAAAATTTGTTAAAACCCCGTAATTTCATTGCGGTAACTTTAGTTTCTAAAAATATTCAAATTTCAAATATTTGGAAAAAATTTACAATCCAAAGTGGAAGCAAACTTCTTAAATCGAATATCGATGTTCCTTGTTCTTAAATCAGTGAGACTATAATTTCAGGAGCGATAGTGAACTGAAATTATCTAGTCGAACTGATCCCGAGTGAAGCCGAGGGATCTCTAGGTTTTATTCCTCGCCCCTTGGGTCGTATATATAAAAAATCCTTAGCTGATACCCCGCTGCTTTGCGGCGGGGTTGTTCATTTAAAAAATTTCATTTTTTGTTTTTCTTAAAACCTATGGATTTTCAATCCATAGCGGTTTAGTTACTTGTTTTATATTTATTGTTTTGGTGAGATTATACCTTCGCCGATATTTGGATATTTTGCATTTGGCGAATATCCAATATCCATTTTCCCAATATTTACTTACCTTTGTAATATGATTTACCTGAAGTTATTAAAGGAAAGTGTCCTGTTTGCTTACAATTCGCTTGTTGTCAATAAGCTGCGAACATTTCTTTCGCTGCTTGGAATTACCATCGGGATCTTTGCAATAATTACGGTTTTCGCAGTGATTGACTCTTTGGAACAGAATGTTCACAACTCCATAAGCTCGCTGGGTGATGATGTGATTTATGTGCAAAAATGGCCCTGGGAGTTTGGCCCCGATTACCCCTGGTGGAAATATATTAACCGACCGGTTCCCAAGATCAACGAAATGGATGAAATCAAAAAAAGATCAAAAAATGCCGAAGCGGTCGCTTTTATGGTTCAGACAAACAAAACCATCCAATACCGCAATCTGGCCATGGAAGAAACCACGATTCTGGCTGTTTCATCAGGTTATGAAAAGATCAGAGCGTTTGATATGGGCAAGGGACGGTATTTTTCAGATTTCGAATGCAACAGCGGGAAAAACAGATGTGTCATCGGAAATACCATAGCTGAAGAACTTTTTGGAAATATTGACCCTATTGGAAAAGAAATAAAGATGATGGGACATAAGCTGATGATTGTCGGGGTTTTTAAAAAAGAGGGGTCTTCAATTTTTAACCAAAGCATGGATGAACTGGTAATTGTTCCAATAAATTTTGTAAGAAATCTTCTTGATCTGCGCAATGACCGCTTGAATCCAATGATAATGGTTAAAGTAAAACCGGGAGTCAGCATTGATCAGTTAAATGATGAATTGCATGGAATTATGCGTGCAATCAGAAAGCTCAAACCCAAAGCCGACGATAACTTTGCGCTGAACAAAGCCAGTCTGATTACCAAAGGCTTTGACCAGATTTTTGTTATCATCGATCTGGCTGGTTTGTTTATCGGCGGATTGTCAATTCTTGTCGGCGCCTTCGGTATTGCCAACATCATGTTTGTTTCCGTTAAGGAACGTACAAAAATGATTGGCATCCAAAAAGCACTGGGAGCAAAGAATTTCTTTATTCTATACCAATTCCTTTTTGAATCGGTAACGCTTTCGCTGATCGGGGGAATTATAGGATTGGTTCTCATATATTTTGGCATAAATATGGCAGCCAGAATGACGGAGATGGATTTTTATTTGTCCACCAGCAACATCATAACAGGTTTGCTCATTTCTTTTTTTACCGGAATATTTGCAGGAATCTTTCCGGCCCTTGCTGCATCCAGACTTAATCCTGTTCAGGCAATAAATTCCAATTCATAATTTATGGAATTTGTTTTTTTTTGTATCTTTAGAGGGAAGAAAGGGAAAAGAATGACGAAAAGATAAGGAGTTCTTTTTGTTCCGAAAATGAAATTTTCTAGGATGCTCGACTTTAGTCGGCATTTGAAGAGTTTCTTTTGTTCTCCCGATAGCTATCGGGATGTTTAATTGTTTAATTGTTCATTTGTTTATTTGTTTTTCAAATAAATTACTTTAACCAAAAACCAAAAACCAGAAACCAGAAACTAGAAACTAGAAACCTGATACTCAATACTAGAAACTAAATTATAAAAAAATGAAAACTATTTTAACAACGATCCTGATGGCAATCGTTTTCTTTGGAATTGCACAGGAAAAACCCGTGGTAATTAATTCACAAATCGATAATGTAACCGTTTACCTTTCAGGTGCGCAGGTTTCCCGAAGTGGAAGTGCATCTATACAAAAGGGATTTATTCAGCTTGTTGTTGAAGATTTGCCGCAGAATATCAATCCGCAAAGCATACAGGTGAAAGGAAAAGGCACTTTTACAATTCTTTCCGTCCAGCACCAGATCAATTACATGAAAGCACAGCAAAAATCCAAAGAGGTGAAAATGCTTGAGGATTCGCTGAAAATCCTTACACAAAGAGTTGAAAATGAAAATACCATGCTTTCAGTTTACAATGAGGAGGAATCCATGTTGCTCGCAAATAAAAAACTTGGAGGGGAACAGACCGGCGTTAAAACCGAAGAAATCCGTCTGGCCGCCGAGTTTTACCGCACAAGGCTTACCGACATCAAGACAAAACAATTGAAAATTAAACAAACTCTCGCTGAAATAAATAAGGATTATGCGCGCATCAGCAACCAGTTGAGTACACTGAATACCCGTACCACTCAGCCCACCTCCGAAATCGTGATCGACATTTCCTCCTCGGCACCTCAGGTTGCTAAATTTGAGATTGACTATCTGTCGCTCAATGCCGGCTGGACACCCATTTATGATTTAAGGGCCGAAGATATTTCACAGCCTGTTAAACTAAGCTACAAAGCCAATGTATATCAGTATTCGGGCGAGGAATGGAAAAATGTAAATCTGACTTTATGCACCGGAAACCCCATGATGGATAACAACAAACCGTTGATCAATCCCTGGTACCTGAATTTCTATTATGTACAGGCTTATACCCGGTCGAAGGGAAAAGCTGAATATGCTTCACCAAGATCTGAAATGGCCAAAGAAGCAAAAGCTGTTGGAGGATATGACGAAGGAGAAAAATTACTTGAGCAGCCATCTGCCGATTATGCCTCGTCATACACAACTGTAAATGAAAATACCACCAGCGTGGAGTTTAAAATTGATATTCCGTATTCCATTCCCACCGACGGTAAATACCATGCTGTTTCGATGCAGGAATACGACCTGAAAGCCGATTTCAGATATTATGCCGCCCCGAAACTCAGCACCGACGCATTTCTCATTGCCCTCGTTACCGGATGGGAGCAATACAATTTGATTTCAGGCGATATGAATATCTTCTTCGAAGGAAAATACATTGGCAAATCATGGCTGAACACCATCAATACCAATGACACCCTTGAAGTATCACTTGGCCGCGACAAAGGCATTGCCATTACCCGCACCAAACTGAAAGATTTCTCAAGCAAAAAATTCATCGGTACCAACCAAAAAGAATCACGCGCATGGGATATCGAAGTGAAAAACAAGAAAAAAGCCGAAATATCCATTCTGATCGAAGACCAGATGCCGCTTTCCACAAACAGCGAAATCGAAGTTGAGAAAATTGACATATCAGCAGGAAAATACGAGGAAGCAACCGGAAAAGTATCCTGGGAATTCAAGCTGAAACCCGCCGAGTCGAAGAAAATGGGCATCAAATATTCGGTGAAATACCCCCGAAACCAAACGGTGATTATTGATTAGGAAGAAGTACTTAAAGTATTTAAAGTACTTTGAGTGCCTAGAGTACTTGGGGTTTTTGGAAAATAAATTGAATGTGTGTTTTTTGATGAAAATCTGAAAACACACATTTGTTTTTTTGTTCCTATTTTTTCAATTTTCAAATAATCCATGCAACCAAAAAACCATTATCTTCGTCTTTTAGTTGATTACCAATAAATTATTGCTGTGAGAAAATTTCTGCTAACAATCATAGTCCTGCTTTCACTTTTGTTTGGTGAAAAAGCTCAGTCGCAGATTGTTTATACTGATATTGAGCCTGATACCACAATGATTTTTGTTTTACCATTTATTTCTGATGATTATTATTTCTTTGATGTTAACAGCGATGGGATAGATGATTTTAAAATTCATTTTGAACTTAATTGGGGGGAGGGTGCCATTTCAGCTTGTCCATTAGAAAATTTCGAGTTTATTAGACATGAAACAGTTAATGGAGTAGACACGCTTCAGTTAAATGATAGTATTAATAACAATTGCTTATGGACTAGTTCTGAATTGTTCCTTTGTCAAAATTATTCGGGATTACCGTCAATTTATTGTTTATGGTACAATTGCTTTAATAGATTTGCAGGATTCAGAGTTAAATCAGGTACAGATTATTTCTATGGATGGATTCGTTTCAGGAATTACAACACTATAAGTGATTTTGCCATTAACCAGATTCCCAATGACCCTATTGTTGCCGGTGAAGGTTTGCCTGCTGCTGCAGAAAGAGTGGCTGCCTTTGATGCAGGAGATAATCAAAATGGCCTCGACCTGAGGATTACAGCAGAAAAAAGCATGTGGAACTCATGGATTCAATCCTACAGAATTATGGCAGTAAAATCTGGGATGGCAGATACTTTTGATGTTGAAGATGCTAACAATGTTATTTCCTCCGATTACATTGAAGTGTTGTCTGACGGCTCAAGTATTGATACTGTTTTTAGTGAATTTTCAACTTCAGCAGATGGAGCCATTATCAATGAGTTTATTCCATACAAAATATTTGTTTTATCAGTTGCGGATGGCATAAATCTGAATGAAAACGTCCTTTCTTCACCATCACAAGAAATTATTTTGACTTCACCATGCGATACAGCAAGCAACCTTCAGATTGAATGGATATATTCCGGAGGTACAAGATATGATATCAACTATTCGTTTGAAAAGGCAATCGACGAATCAGCGATTGTTGAATACAGGGTTTACTTTGTTAAAGAAGATTCCATGACAATGTTTACGGTCGATTATGCTTCTGCTCTTACACACGGGTCATACATTAGTCATTTTCCATCCGGTGAAAATGTTTCAGTGATGGTTAATTCGGATTCGTTGAATGATTTTACATCCGGTTTGATATCACACAATGTCAATTACGTTTTTGTTGTCATGAGCATTGCCAATGGAAGTCAGACAAATGTGAATACTTTTTCGGCATTTTCGGCATCATTTAAGCTTGCTTCACCTTTATTGCAGGTAAAAGGGCCATTGGTTATTGATAATTCAGATTTTGGTGATGGCAGGGACATAAAAATTAGTTTTTTTAAGCGTGCGGATGAAACAGGATTGGCTGAATACAGGATTATTGCTGTTAAAAAAGAAGCGGTATCAGCTTTCAATATGGAATCTGCCAACCTGCTTACTGAAGAAAAATATCTTCAAGTACTTCCTACCGGAGCAAATCATGAACTGATCCTTGATGACACCTTTTTGGATAGTGATGGAGATAACATTGTTTCAGGCCAACCGTATCGTTTTTTTATCCTATCCGTTGCAGATATGATTATAAAGGATATCAATGCACTTTCAATCGGGTCAAACATAATTACCATTGAAGAACCAAACAGAATCTATGCCGGACAAACAACTGGAGAGGGTATTTATTATACGGATATTGAACCTGATATATCATTAAATACTTATTTTGGAATCACTGAGTCATATGAATTAGATTTGAACAATGATGGGACTTCTGATTTTATTATAAGTGCATATCAAAATGGTAGCCCTGGGTTTCAAAGATGTTATAGTGGTATGAATTCATTCTTGACAAACGAAATATCTTTCATTCAGAATACTAATAGTCCGGACACTCTTCGTGCATATTATATGATAAATGAGGATTTGTATTGGACTTCAGAAGATTTAAGTTTTGGAGATTATTTTTTTACTGGTAATCCTTATACTGACTTTAATATTGGAATTTGGAATCCTTTATCAAACTATTATACAGGATTATTGCTTATCACACCAGTTGACACATTATATGGTTGGATAAGCTTTGGATATGTCAATTCCTGTCAGGTAACCATCAAAGGATATGCCTATCAGGTTATCTCGAATTCTGTTTCCGAAATTCCCGACAATCAAAACCTCCAAATCTTCCCAAATCCCATCACAACCCAACTGCAAGCCCAGTTATTATTAATAAACGAACCAATATCTGATGATAACATTACAATCAAAAACCTGACGGGAATAACCATAAAATCCCAAACCATAAACGAAAACAGATTGCTTATGAATGTTGAGGATTTATCCCCCGGCATCTACTTCCTCGAATGGAATCACAAAGGAATGGGGTATAGGAAGAAATTTGTGGTTTGCAGGTAAAAAACCATAAAAAAGGTAATTGCTTAATTTTATACATCATATTTATTTATTCAGATTGAACCCATTATCATGGGTTCACTTTTTTCTGACTTATTATTTCCCAGTAGGTTTCACCTACGGCTATTGTTGTTGAACCCTGCGGGTTAACTTGTGGTTTGCAGATAAAAGAAAAAAGCCACCACCGGTGGCTTTTTTACAATATAAACTTTCAATTTATAACTTATAACTTATAATTCATAACTCATATCTACCCCGCAATTCCATAAGTGTTTTTCATGTAATCCAAAAGTTCCTGTTCTTCTTTGCCAATGCTTCCGTCAGCGTTTGCTGCTTTTTCCATCATCTTGTAAATCTTTTCGCGGTCTTTTGGATCATCAGGCATACGGAGGGTTAAGCTGCCGCCTTGTGCCATTTTAAACATAGGCTCCAGTTTGCTGACATTGTATCCCCACTTTTTGGCCATTTTTTCAGCGTATTTTTGCTCTTCTGAATCAAATACTCCGTCGGCTGCAATCATAATCAACAGGTTGTTGAATGCATAGTCGCGCACTTTGTACATGCTGTCCATTTTGGATGGGTCAACCTGTGCAATGAATTCCACTGCGTGGGCAGAATAGTAATTCATGTATGCACCCGGATTCATGATGTCGGTGATGATCCACTCGTTGGCTGTGCTGTTCACGTCGGCACCGCAGTACTGGCATTTCAGTTCGATAGTGTCACCGATTGGTCCGCCACAACTTGGACAGGAGTGCGAATAAATTGAACCTTTGTTTGTCCCGGCATTGATGTCTCTTGAAACGAATACAATTTCGGTCCCTGAATTCACTGCGGCATCAATTTTTGTTGCTTTATTTCCATCAATTGAAACTCTTTGATATGATGATTTAACGGCAACAGTAAGTACATGCTTGTTGTTTGATTTGCTTGCACCTATAAGGGTTACATCGTTCAGATAAATACGGTTGTAAACATATTTCTGCTCGGTTTCGATTTGCTTGCTTACTTTTTCAAACAGACTGTCTGATACAAACCTCCTCATGATCTTTGGATCTTTGTAAACCAAAGCAGTCTGGATTTGCAGATAACCATTGCTAACCTTGTCTTCTATGCCCTGGATGCTGAAATCATCAACTCCGGCAAACAATTCGTAAACTTTATCTTCAAGGTTGGCTGATTTAAATACTTTGGGATTGGTTGTGATGTAATCATCGGCCTGTGTGATTTCGGCAAGTACCCAGTCGTATTCACCCGAGTTGGTCATGGCACCGCAATACTCACATTTGCACATCTCGCCCGAGTTTTTAATCTGGGCTCCGCAATTCGGACAGTTGTCGGTCGAGTACATGTCTTTTTCGGCCGCACCGCGTTTTTTGATAAACGACCAGTATTCAACGAATTCTTCGCTGCCACCGGAGTTCAGGTTTGAATATTTTTCCGAAACAAATTTATCATTGATAGTTGCATGAACAGCGCAGTGGATCACGTCAAATGAACCATCTGTGTCAATCTTGTCGATGTAAACGTTTTTAATGTGTATTTTTTCAAGTTTGTTGGTCTGTTCAAGCAGGTCCATCATTTTAAACTGGGTGTTCAAACGCTGGTACATACCATCGGAAATATACTTTCTTACTTTTGTCATGTCTTTACTGGCCCAGGCATTCTGGATATCAGTAAATGCAATTTTAACCTTGTTTTTGAAATCGTTTTCGTTAAACTCAGGATTGTTAAGCTGGAACGAAGCAAAGCCCGGAACATTTTTTACACCTTCGCCGGTAGGCAATGTATTAAGTATGGATTTTGCCTTGGCCGATTGTTTCCACTTCTTTCCATAAAAGTAAAATACGAAAATAACAACAGCAGCCACAACAAAATTGTATGGAGACGGGATCAGCCAGAAAATATAAAAAAGAATTTCAAACAGTGCACCGGCATCACCGCCACCACCGGAATCGCCACCGCCGCCACCTGCGCGGGCATAGGTGTCCAGACTAAAGATTAATATACTGACGACAACCATCAGCAGCGCAAAAATGTACTTGCGGTTTACCGGATTTTTTTTTGTTTGAGTCATAGTTTTAGTATTAAAAAGTTTAAATCAAGACCTCATCTTAATTTTTGTTAAAAGTAAAAAAAAAATCCACGCATGGATAAAAATTCAAATATTTAACTGTAAAATTTTTTCATATCATTTATTTTTAAGTACTTTGTATCGGACATTTTAATTAATAACTAATATTGAAAACGATGAAAAAATTCTCCTTCTTATTTTTTGCTCTTGCATTAGTGTCGCTGGTTTCATTCTACTCATGTGATGATAAAGGTGATACAAAAGAAACTGAAGAAAGCCAGTTTGCATCTCCCATTGAATATAACGATTTTATTGTTGGTGAACAGGAAAAACTGATGAGTATTATCATTGAATTAAATGCTGCATTTAATACAGGTGATGAAGCAACCCTCAGAGATCTTTTAAGTCAGCTTCAAAAACAATCAGATGAGTCACTGAAAGCAATTCAGGGCGTTAAAGATTACGATGGCGACACCAAACTCAGGGATGCTGCCGAAGATTTATTTAAATTTTACAAAGATCTTTTTAACAAGGAATATCCGATGATGATTGATTTGTATCTTGATACAACCAATTATGAAGAAAACGAGTCAAAGTTGCTTGAAATCCGCGACGGAATCGTTGAACGCGAATCAAAACTTGATGAAGCTTTCTATAATGCTCAGCAGGAATTTGCCACAAAACATCAAATGACTCTTACTGAAAATCCAAAAGCTAAAGAATTTGAAGATGCTACTTCAGGTGGCGTTTGGGCAGATGAAGAAAGAAGTATTTTCCTCGAAGAATGCCAGAATGGTTTGAAAGATCAGCCAACCATTGATGCAGAAAAATACTGCAGCTGCATGCTCGAAAAAATTGAAATTGAATATCCAAACTATATGGATGCTCAAAACATCAGTCAGGCCGAAATGAACGAATGGGCTGTTGATTGTTTGAAATAAAAAATTAACTAAAGCCGCAGCAATGCGGCTTTTTTTTTCTCCATTATGAAAAAGCTTTTTTTGATTTTATTTGCGATTATTCCTTTTGTTATTAATGCCCAGGATGAGGATTGGGATGACCCCATTTTTTATAACGACTTTATTGTTGAGCAGCAAACGGACCTCATGACACTGATCCTTGAAATGAACACAGCCCTTGAAACAGGTACTGCCGAAGAAGTTTACACAGCACTGAACCAATTACAGGAAAGAACAGCCCGTGCCATTGATGAGCTTGATAATATGCCCTGCCACAAAGGCGATTGTGAAATGATTGATGCAGCCCGAAAACTCTTCGCTTTTTATGCCCTGATTTTTGAAGATGATTACAATAAAATGATCAAGCTGGCATTGAAAACGGAACTTACAGATGTTGAGCTGACTGAATTTTCCGAGATACAATCGGGCATTGTCACCCGCGAAGCTGCACTGGATGAGGCTTTTTTAGGTGCGCAAAAACGGTTTGCTGATAAAAACGGATTTACACTCTCTGAATGATTAGCAGTCCCGATAGCTATCGGGAAGCAAATTAGCAAATTAGCAGATTTACAAATAAATTATTTGCTTGCAAATAATTTATTTGTAAATCTGCTAATCAACACATCTGCTAATCAAAAGAATACCGGCTCAGATTGCTCCTCACCGGTATTCACCCCTAAACAGCTATGAAAAAAAACTATAAACAACTAACCTTTTATATCCGAAGTTTGTAACTTCGAATATCACATCTTCGAATACGACTTTTTCATATACTGTACTCTCTCAAATGCTGCAGCACTTTCGCTTTTGATAGCGACCAGACCCTTGAACTCGTCAATGCTGTTGTATCCCTTCAATTTCATCCATTGATCAACCCCGCGAACCAAATCAATGGCATAATCCACACCGTTTTCATAAATCGCTGAAACTACTTGTACTGCAGCAGCACCTGCAAGTATTTGTTTTATTATTGAATTGCTGTCATGTATTCCGGTTGAGGCTGCAAAATCAGTTTTCACTTCTTTTGAAAGAAGTCCGATCCATCGAAGCGATTGGGCCAGTTCAACCGGATTGCTTAATGCTTTATCGCTGATCACATTTGCTCGGTATATATCTATGTCCGGACTATAAAATCTGTTGAACAGGACAATACCATCGGCTCCGGCTGCTGCAAGCTGGTGTGCAAGCCGTGTGATGTTTGTGAAATTTGCTCCGATTTTTACCGAAACAGGAATCGAAACGTATGATTTTACTTTTAGTAAAATGTCTGCGTAATTGCTTTCTATTTGTTCGGATGTAAGGTCTTTTTGGAAAGCCGGAACAGAAATGTTCAGCTCAATACCATCTGCTCCCGCATATTCAAGCTGCAATGCGAATTTGGGCCATTCAACCGCCGAAACGCAGTTGATGCTGGCGATTATCGGAATGGAAACTTCTTTTTTTGCATCCCTGATCAGTTGAATATATTCCTTTACACCAAAATTCTTTGAATAATTGTTTAGGTAATCTATGGCCTCACGGTACCAATAGTAATGGTCATCTTCATTTAACAATCGATCTTCGTCGACCAAAAACTGCTCTTCGAAAAGGGATTTTAATACTATTGCTCCGGCTCCCGCCTGCTCCAGTTTCTTAATGTTTGATAATGAAGCGGTGAGGTTGCTCGATCCTATAATAAGCGGGTTTTTTAAAGTCAAACCCATATATGTTGTTTCTAATTTGTTCATGATGTCAATTTTTGTTATTTTAATTTAGAACAAATATAAATAATAAAAGTTCATTTTCCAAATAATTTGGAATAATTCTAAATAAAAAATTCAAGATATTTATTAACAGGGTGTTAATATCTGGGGTGTAGGTTCTGGAGTTTGTCTGATTTAAGGAGAACAGGGGATTAATCCAGAATTTTCCTGTATAGTTTCAGGTTTTCATCATCAAAAACGCAAAAAACAACTTTTTCAATTTCCGGGTGTTCTTTCAGAAATGAAGCAACATTATGGCATGCAATAATGGCAGCTCTGTCTTTAGGAAACCCATAAACACCTGTGCTGATGTTTGGAAAAGCAATGGTTTTTATTCCGTTTTCAATGGCCAGTTTCAATGAATTGAGGTAGCAATTGGCAAGCAATTTATCCTCACTGTTTTTTCCTCCGTGCCAAACCGGACCAACAGTATGAATGACATATTTTGCAGGCAGATTGTATCCTTTGGTAATTTTTGCCTCACCGGTTTCGCAGCCGTTAAGTGTTTTACATTCTTCAAGCAATCCCTTTCCGGCTACCCTGTGAATGGCTCCGTCAACCCCACCACCGCCTAAGAGGGTGTTGTTGGCTGCGTTTACAATTGCATCCACTGTAAGGGTGGTGATGTCGGCGAGCTGTATTTCTATTTTGTTCATGAACGAAAAATTTGGATTATAAAAGTACATTTTTTCTTTAATACCGATTGCATATATGTATGAGTCCAATAATCATTACTTGCAAATTGGACTAAACATATATAGCATCGGTGTTTACCATTGTAATGACAAAATGCCCTTTGAACAATTTTTTAATTACAATTGATATAGTATGTCCATAGAATAGATTATCAAGATGTTTTGGAGATTCCTCACTTCACTTTGTTTTGTTCAGAATGACAATTAGTTTTTTTGTAATGGGAGAGAGGGATTGGATGCGCTTCGCGCATCCAATCCCTCTCTCCCTAACCACAACCATAAACCTTGTCATTCCGAACGAAGTGAGGAATCTCATAATTATTATTTGTTTTTATCTGAAGGTAATTTTCTTTATTTATTGTAACACTGTCTGTCCCGCTCTGAGACAAGTTTGCATCTTGTCTCAATAAAAATATGCTTCCAACATATGCAAATCAGTTATAATATTTTTAAAAAAATGAATTAAGTAAAAAAACAGATGTTCCATTTTGGAACATAAGGCGGTGTAAACTCAAACTAATAATGCGAATCAAGGGTTGAAAAACTAGTAATTGTGTTTCAATTATCAAATTTTCATGCACTAGCTTTCGTTTTCATTTCCGCCGCAATAGCATACAGGTTATTAAATTAATTCTGGGCGGCGGTTTTTATTTTTATAATACATTTTCTACAGAGAGAACGGTGCTCTGCACCTTGATTGAAAATTTAGTAGGTGCAGAGCACCTAATCCTCTGTAGAGATTATTAAAACGAAAAATAAAAAGGTACAGAGTATCATTGATCCTCGAATTTTCTTCGGGACCGTGCCATTTTTTTTGCAGTTTGCATTTTTATTTAATCAGCAGCTATCAATTAGTTTTAATCCAAATCACTACACATAAACATTAGAAGTAAATGCACCCCTTGATTCGCATTAATTATAATTGGCAATGATTTTTATGTCTACCGTGTTTTTTTCTGTCCGGTACTTGTCGGGTACATATTCTGCGCTGGAAATCAAAATTCTCTCAGGTAAAACTCCCTTTGAAACCATGTCACTTCTGATTTTTTCTGCGGCTTTTAGAACCATTTCTTTGTTGCCGGAAACATCTATATCATAAAACCCCATTAATTCAATGTCGATTTTTTCACAAATCATTAAAGTAGAAAGCCAGCAAATAGTTTTTTCATAGGGTTTGGACCAATTACCACTTAGTTTAATGGAATCATTTTCAATAATAAAATAAGGAAGAGCAATTGAGGCTGACTTTGGAATTAGAAACACGTTTTTATAAATAGAATCATTATTTTGATATTCCTCGGGCTCAATTTTCAAAACCCCTTTTAAAAAACTTGAAATTTCTAACATTTCATCAGGACAATGAATATTACGGTAATATTCTTTGTCAGACCCATCCTGCCCAAACTCAATTCTTACTCCATTGACACATTCCTCTTTTTTGATGGTCAACTTATACCAACCATTTGAGTCAACTGAATATTTTTCAGTGATTCCATTGTATAAAATCAATGTATAATGGCATTTTTTAATGATGCTGTCATCATCGTTGCTTTTAACCTGCCCATAAACCGTCAAATATCCAGATTCCTGGCATAATGAAGAAAGAAATGAAAACAGAAATAAAATGGGCAATATTTTTTTTTCATAAACTTGCCTTAATTTTCATTGTTAATTGATGTTATTTGAAATGTAATATAGTTTTTCTCAATATAATACTCACTTTTATAATAAGTATTGCAGGAAGTGGAAAGTCTATCTGGACTGACACCTTTTAATATCAGGTCGGCCTTTATTTTTTCAGCACCCATGATTACCATTTCCCTGTTTTCTGTTATCGTTGAATCATAAACTGCAAATACGACCAGACTAACCTGTTCACAAATCATTAAAGTGGCAATAATGCAAATGGCTTTTTCATATGAATATTGGTGTTTTTGATCAACTTTTATGCTTTCTTTTTCAACAACAAAATACGGAGCGGTTGTCGGATTTTCTTTTTGTTTCAGGTAAATGGTTCTATTTATTGTGTCTTTGGCTAGAAGTTCTTTTGAATTAATTTTCAGGTTTCCTGTAAAAACTTTGTAAGGCCCAATCTGTTCCTCGGGGCATGCAGGATTGATACAGGTTTTAATATCTTGCCTCAGTTCCACCAAAATTCCTTTCTCTGCCTCCACTTTTTTAATCCGTATATTAAATCCACCATTTGAGTCTACAAAAAAGTTTTCAGATGAACCATCCCCATAAGTGAATGAATAATGACACAAATTATTATTATTGCAAGGGTAATCGGATTGGATTTGTCCCCATACCGTCACATACTCCGATTCCTGCCCAAAACCAAAAATCATAGCCAAACAAAAAAGTAATATAAAGGTGATTCTATTCATACTATATTACAACATTTCAAAATAAATCAATAAAACAAATATACTCTATAAACATCTGAAAAGCTATAAAATACCTCACATCTCACATCTCACATCTCATAACTCATAACTCATAACTCATAATTCATAATTCATAATCTATAACCTATAACCTATAACCCATAATTCATAACCCATAACCCATAACCCATAACTCATAACTCATAACTCATAACTCATCACTCATAACTAATCAAAACCCCAACCAAATCCCCTTAACCTTCCCCTCACCAACCTCCACCGCCGGCAACGGCACCTTCAAACAATTGACCACTTTCAGACAGGTATTCCAGAATTTCGATTTGGTATCAATGCGACTCAGGTCAATATCCGGAGAAATATAAAACTGCCTGTATCTTTCAAAATAGGGTCCGGGATAAACTTCAGGATCAACGAATTCTTCACCGCTTACCATGCCGTCGCCGCCATAGCCAATTGCGATGTTCAGCCATTTTGGAATGTTACTGTTTTTTGCAAATGACTTGAGGTTGACCGACAGCCACTGGGTTTGTCCATTGTAGTCTTTGATCAGATATTCGGCAAAATTGTTTCCCAGGGCATCCGGACGATATTTAGCATACGATGATTTTCGAAATGAATATTTCAGTTTTATCCGCTGATCTTCCCAAAAATATTGCTGAACTCCGTACAGCGCAATGCCCGAGGTATTGGCCGTCAGGTCAGTCCACGAAGCCCCCCATTTGGCTGAAAACCCGTCAAATACTTCTATGGAACCGATAAACAGAAAAGCCAGTCCGCTGCCCCACAAAACAGATTTTTTATTGCTCATGCCTGTCCATCGAAAACCTTCAGTCAATATTGTGTTAAAGTAATAGGATGAGTATGCATGTCCGCATTTATCCATCTGCAGCCACTCATCCGAATCGTCAAACCAGTGAAACGAGGAGGAGGGATAACCTTTATACCATGCTGCATATAAACCTGTCAATGAAATGCAGAATGCTCCTGATTCGGCTGCAACAATGGTATACAGTCTTTTTTTGTTAATGGAATCAGTTTGCTGTGCAATGACATTTTGATTAATCAAAATCATTGCAATCAATAAAAATATGTTTTTAAATATATTTTTCATTTTCGCTTATAAACATAGAAAAAAAATGGGTACGCAACCTCAATTTGAGCATTATATAAAGTTCTTTTTTTTGTAATCATCTGAAAACATGAAATATGAGAAAAGTCATTTTTTCATGATTAAATCCTATGGCTATAATTATCTTATCTATTTATAATTAGTCTGCATTAATCTTGTTGTTTGAATATTGCAAAACATCTTGGGTGTTGAATAAATTTTTTATGTTTGTTATCGTGCAAAAGATTTTAGATCAAGTTAACAACTAACAAACGAATTAAACGATGCGTATTCAAAGAATTTTACAAAGGAATCCGGATGAAGTGCAAAAGCAGGAAGATCTTGCTTTGATGGATCCCTTAATCGAAAAGTACAAGAGTAAAAAAGGAAACATGATTCCTTTGTTACAGGGTACGATGGAGCTTTATGGATATATTCCAAAAGAAGCTTTTATTAAATTGTCGGAAAGGACAGGCCTTAAACTGTCCGATATGTATGGTGTGGCAACTTTCTACGCCCAGTTCAGATTAAATCCTGTGGGTAAACACATCATTAAAGTCTGCCATGGCACTGCCTGCCACGTTCAGAACGCCAATGCCATCACCGATGCGCTAAAAGAAGCTCTGAATGTTAACGACGGTGAAACTACCGAAGACGGAATGTTTACACTCGAGTCAGTTGCCTGTTTAGGATGCTGTTCTCTGGCTCCGGTCATGATGATCGGTTCAGAGTCATACGGTAAACTTAAAGGCGCCGATGCAGTTAAAATCATTAAAGAAATACGAATCAGCGAAAGTAATTAAGGGTTTTTATGATTTAAGGTGGGTTGGCCTGTTTGTCAGGTTGAATCTGTTTTCTATCGTAATAATCCTGTAATTAAAAATCCAAAAATATATAAAATGAAAAAACAGGTAATAGTTGGTTTAGGCAGTTGCGGTATTGCAGCCGGAGCCAATAAAGTTTATAATAAAATTGCAGCGGTTAAGGAAGCCGAAAAACTTGATTTCGAGCTGAAAAAAACCAGTTGCGTGGGTATGTGCTACCGCGAACCGCTTGTTGAAATTATCGACGAATCAGGTTCATACCTTTACGGAGATGTGGATGAGAAAAAAATCCTCGATATCCTCGAACAGCATGTGAGCAACAACAGTCCGGTTAAAGAATACATCGTATTTACCGATCAGTTCGACTCACCCGAAAAAAGCTATTTCGAGGGCCAGGTAAAAATTGCGCTCAGAAACTGCGGATACATTGATCCCGATAAAGTTGAAGAGTACGAAGCCAAAGGCGGTTATAAAGCATTGAAAAAAATTGCTGCCGAAAAACTTACTCAGGAACAAATTATTCAAACAGTCATGGATTCCGGACTGCGTGGCAGGGGAGGCGGAGGTTTTTCAACCGGAATGAAATGGAAATTTGCCAATGCCAGCAAATCTGATGAAAAATACATCATCTGCAATGCCGACGAAGGTGACCCGGGCGCATTTATGGACAGATCTTTGCTCGAAGGCGATCCTCACGCTGTTATCGAAGGCATGATCATTGGCGCTTATGCCATTGGTGCTACCGGTGGGGTTATTTATTGCCGTGCTGAATATCCGCTTGCCATTAAACGTCTGAATAACGCATTGGCTCAGGCACGCGAAAGGGGATATCTGGGAAAAGACATCATGGGTATCAAAGGTTTCAATCTCGATATTTACGTTAAAGAAGGCGCCGGTGCTTTTGTTTGCGGTGAAGAAACCGCTCTGATGGCCTCCATCGAAGGCGAACGCGGCATGCCACGTAAACGTCCGCCGTTCCCTGCAGAAAAGGGGCTATGGCAAAAACCATCGAACATCAACAACGTTGAAACATTCGGAAATATTCCTTATATCATTGCCAACGGCCCAGAATCTTACAATAAATATGGTACCGAAAAATCAAAAGGTACCAAGGTTTTTGCACTAACCGGAAAAATTAAAAAGGGCGGATTGGTCGAAGTTCCCATGGGAATGACCATTCGCAATATCATTTATAAATTGGGCGGCGGAATCCAGAATGACAAGGAATTCAAAGCTGTTCAACTTGGCGGTCCGTCGGGCGGATGTATCCCCAAACACCTCATTGATACCGAAGTTGATTACGACAAGGTAACAGCTACCGGGGCCATCATGGGCTCGGGAGGTATGGTTGTGATGGACGAAACCACCTGTATGGTTGACATCGCCAGATTCTTCCTCGATTTTACTGCCAAGGAATCATGCGGAAAATGCACTTTCTGCCGCATCGGCACCATGAGAATGCTCGAAATCCTTACCCGCATCACCGAAGGACATGGAGAAGAAGGTGATATCGAAAAACTTGAGGAACTGGCTCAGCAAATTAAAGACAGCTCGCTTTGCGGACTCGGACAAACTGCTCCGAACCCCGTTCTCACTACCATTAAGTATTTCAGAAATGAATACGAAGCTCATATACGCGATAAAAAATGTCCTGCTCTGAACTGTAAACCCCTACTTACTTACACTATTCTGGCTGAAAAATGTACCGGCTGTACCGTTTGTGCGGTAAAATGCCCGGTGAAAGCCATCGACGGTGCCAGAAAAGAAGTTCACACCATCAGACAGGCAGATTGTATCAAATGTGGTGATTGCTACAACAGATGTAAATTTGAAGCAATCTCCTTAACTTAATCAATGGATTAACAACATTTAAAAACGAAAAAAATGAGCGAAAAAGTTAATATAATATTGAATGGTAAAAACCTTACCGGCACAAAAGGAGAGTATATCCTTGCTGTTGCCGCGCGAAATGGAATTGAAATACCAACCCTCTGCAATGACCCGCGTCTGGAACCCTACTCATCATGCTATGTTTGCGTCGTTGAGGTAGCCGGAATGCGTGGATTGCAGCCCTCATGTTCAACAAGGATCACCGAAGGAATGGTGATCAATACCGATACCGATAAAGTTAAAGCAGCCCGCAAAACTGCACTCGACCTGATGTTGAGCAATCACTATGCCGATTGTGTGGCTCCCTGTAAAGAAAAATGCCCCGCCAACGTTGATGTTCAGGGATACATTTCTTTAATTGAAAAAGGCCTTTATAATGATGCCATTGGCTTGATTAAAAAAACCAATCCGCTTCCTGCCATTTGCGGACGTGTTTGTGTTCGTCCGTGTGAAGCTGTTTGTCGCAGAAACCTCATGGATGAGGGTACAGGCGTGGGCATCGATTATCTGAAAAGGTTTGCTGCTGACCAGGATTTGGCTTCAACTACTAAATTTGTTCCTGATATTAAACCATCTACCGGAAAGAAAGTGGCCATTATTGGTGCTGGTCCGGGTGGACTGTCTGCCGCATATTTTCTGCAGCAGGAAGGACATCAGTGTGATATTTATGAAGCAGCTCCCTATGCCGGCGGCTGGCTCAGATATGGTATTCCCGAATACCGCCTTCCCAATGACATCATCCAGAAAGAGGTTGATTCCATTACCGAACTGGGAGTGAATATTTTTTATAATAAAAAACTTGGTGATAACCTGTCCTATAAAGAAATAGAAAGCAAATATGATGCAACTATCCTCACAATAGGATCGCAACGTGGTACTCTGCTTGGCTGTGACGGCGAAGATGCCGATGGCGTTTTCTCAGGAATTGATTTCCTCCGTAACATGGAAATGACAGGCCAACGCTATGATTTTAAAGGCAAAAAGGTAATCGTTGTTGGTGGTGGTAACACTGCCATGGACTGCTGCCGTACTTCCTTGCGCTGCGGATCTACCGATGTAAAAGTTGTGTATCGCCGTACCGAAAAGGAAATGCCGGCCAACCCCATCGAAATACATGAATCAAAGCTCGAGGGTGTTGAATATAAATTTTTGCACAACCCTGTTTTGGTTAATAAACATCCTGATGGCAGACTGAAATCTGTGACTGTTATTCGAATGGAACTTGGTGAGCCGGATGCTTCGGGCAGAAGAAGGCCTGTGACTGTTGAAGGTTCTGAGTTTGAAATGGAAGTGGATTATATCCTCGCAGCCATCGGACAAAAAACAGAGATCAATTTCCTCGAAGACATTAATATATACGCAAAAGGCGGCCAACTGAAACCCACTAAATGGGGTGATGTTGATGCCAATCCTGAAACCTTGCAAACAGGCATTCCCAATGTTTTTGCAGCAGGCGACGGAGTAACCGGTCCGGCAACTCTGATCGAAGCAGTTGCTCAGGCTGGAAAAGCATCCCGCAGCTGCCATCAGTATCTCAGTGGATTGCCACTGGAACCAAAGTGCAAAGAATTTGTCAGCAAAAAAGACAATTTCAAAAAGCAAATTACTGATGAGTACGTTGTTCGTTACCAGCAGCAGATGCGCCATGAAATGCCTACCATGGACCCGAAAAACAGGGTAAACTTTAAAGAAGTTGAGCTGGGCTACGAAAACGAGGAAGTGGCAAATCAGGAAACTCACAGGTGTCTGGAATGTGGCTGTACCGAATATTTTACCTGCGATCTGAAAAAATATGCAACAGAATATAAGGTAGATCAGAAAAAATATGCAGGCGGATACAAGGAATATACAATTGACTTTTCGCATCCGTTCATTGAAATTGACAGCAACAAATGTGTGCTTTGTTCAAGATGTGTAAGGATTTGCCGCGAAGTTGTTGGCGCCAATGCACTCGGACTGGTACAGCGTGGTTTTAATACCTATGTTGCTCCGGCTATGGGCGATTCACTTACTCAATCTACCTGCGAATCATGCGGATCATGCATCTCTGCTTGTCCGACCGGTGCCATCACCGAAAACGTTCCTTTTAAACCGGGTCCGGTTGAAATGAAAAAGGTTGATACCATTGACATGTTTGGTTCCGAGGGATTTGACATCACCCTGCACTCAAAAGGCGGCTATTTCATGAAAGCCACAGCCAAAAAAAGTGCGGTTAATTTCTCAGGAAATATCAGTCGCGAAGCCAAATTCGGCTATCACTTCCTTAATGATAAAACCAGACTAACCAAGCCGTTGTTAAAAGTAGGCGGTAAGTTTGTTGAAGTCAGCTATCAGGAAGCTTATGATGTGATCGTTGAAAAAATCAAAGCCGTTTCTCCTGATGACAACATGTTCATGGCCGGTGCCCGTTTATCGAATGAGGAGCTTTATCTTGTACAGAAACTTGCCAGAGGGGCGGTTAAAACAAATAATGTTAACAGTTTCCATTATCTGGGCAGAGGTTCAGGCTACATGAACAATGCTTACAAGAATGTTCCTTTTGAACAAATCGGAAAAGCCGGAAGGATTTATATCCTCGAAACAGAGATCAATCGCGATCATTCGCTTGTAAACCACATGATATTCAACGCAAAACATCTGAATAAAACTCAGGTTGAGTACATCACAACCAAAGGTGAAACAAAACTTGATCACAAGGTTTCAAAAAAGACCAGGGTAAAATCCATATACCACTTTGTGAAAGCTGCCAACCATTATATTCTTTCAAACAATCTGCAGAACATGATGTTTATCAACGACAACTGCGAAGGATTTGAAGATTATAAAAAACAGGTTCTTGCCGAAGATTATAAAGCTCTGGTTAAACTTGCCTGTGACTGTCCGGATGGCTCAGGTTCATGCATTGAAAAATTTGTAAAGGAATTCAATGAAGAAAACAATGCCATTATTGTGTTCTCAGAAAAAGAAGCCTCTTCGAATGTTTCTTTCGAACTTCACAATCTGGTCAGATTAACCGGAAAGTTGGGCAAAACATCAAGCGGCATCATTGCGCTGAAAGAGAAAAACAATTCACAGGGTTTGTATGATATGGGAATCAGGCCCACTCATGGAATCGGATTACAGGAAATTTCCAGCGAAGAATATCTTGAAAAAGTGAAATCGGTGTGGGGAATTGACAATCTGCCATCAAAGGGCGCCTGTCAGTGCGACAACGTCAAAAACAGCAAGCATAAAAACATGTTTATTTTTGGCGAAGATCCTGTTGGTTGTGCAATCAATAAAAATGAGGTAAAAGCATGGCTCGATAAAGTAAGTTTCAAAGTTGTTCACGACTTGTTCATGACCGAAACCGCTGAAATGGCCGATGTAATTCTGCCCGCCTCAGTTCCTTATGAAACCGACGGAAGCTTTACGAATACCCAGAAAGTGATTCAGGAATTCTACAGCCAGCGCACCTCGAAGGTTGAAAAAGAAACCTACAGGCAACTGGTTGATCTTTTGGCTTACTTTGGTATCAATGGCAATCCGACAGTCAGCGATGTTCAGACCGAAGCATTTAAGCTTCTTCCGGCTAACGGTGACCGAAAAGCTTCGTTCATATTTACCGAAAAAGACAATGCACACCGCATATTTAATCACGGCTGTGACATAGTAAACAAGAAGTTTGCTGATTATTTTCAAAATGCATTTAACAAATAAATAAAAAAACATGGAAGATTTTAAAAATATTAACGACATACTGGACTTTGCCATTAAGAATGAGCAGGGAGCCGTTGATTTCTATACTTCATTGGCAAAAAATGCCCGCACCGAAGATATGCGTCATACATTCGAAGCATTTGCCAGAGAAGAGATTGCTCATAAAGCACGGCTGACAAAAATCAAGGAAGAAGGTATTTTTAATATGCCTGTTGAAATTGTAAAAACCTTGAATATTTCCGATTATATTGTGAAAACTGAGGCAAAACCCGACATGAGTTATGAGGAAGCACTTGTTTTAGCAATGAAACGCGAAAAGGCAGCTTTCAAACTGTATTCAAGACTTGCCGAAAAAGCTCCTGATGAAAGTTTAAAAAACATCTTTAAAGGATTGGCCATGGAAGAATCAAAGCACAAGCTAAGATTCGAAATTGAATACGACGAATTCGTACTCAGAGAAAACTAATCATTGGAATAAAAAAGCACCGGAAACGGTGCTTTTTTATTTTATTACTTATTGTTGTTCGAAGTTTGCAACTTCGAACAGTTATTACTTATTAAGCCGTCTGAAGTTTGCAACTTCAGACAGGTTAATACTTACGTCACATAAATCAAAAAAAACACCCCGTCAAATTTTTATCTTAAAAAAACAATTTGTATTTTTCTAAAAAAAATCCTGAACAAACTATTAGAACTATGGAAAAAACTAACAAAAAAAAGAACCATAAAGCCCCTGTCGATGTCAGTGTAGTAAGAACAGGCATGGATGTTGCTTCTTTAAAACTCGGCATTAATGAACATTTGCTTTTTCAACAAGGTATTGGAATTGAAGATGCTTCGCTAAATGATGTGTATCAGGCCGTTTCTCTGGCAGTACGTGACAGATTAATGCAGCATGGTTTAAAAACCATCGACACAGTTTTGCATCAGAAAGATGTTCGTCTGGTAAGCTATCTCTCAGCAGAATTTCTTGCTGGTCCGCAACTTGGTGCAAACCTCGTTGACCTGGATATTTATGACGAAATGAAACAGGCGGTGGAGGAACTGGGATTTGATCTGGAAAAGGTCATTGCTCAGGAACCGGAGCCCGGATTGGGAAATGGGGGACTGGGTCGTTTGGCATCCTGTTATATGGATTCACTTGCATCAGTCGAAATACCCGCATTGGGTTACGGAATTCGTTATGAATTCGGAATTTTTGATCAGGTAATTGCAGATGGCTGGCAGGTTGAAATTACAGATAAATGGCTTCGCTATGGAAACCCATGGGAAATCTCCAAACCCGAACATTCTGTGGATGTTAAGTTTGGCGGACATACCGAACAATTTGCCGATACCGACGGCTGTACCCGCGTAAAATGGGTGCCTGCACACATGGTAAAAGGAGTTCCTTTTGATACCCCCGAAATGGGCTATGGGGTTTATTCATGCAATTTCCTGCGCTTGTGGAAATCTGAAGCGGTTGAATCTTTTGACTTTTCAGCTTTCAATCATGGCGACTATTTTAAGGCAGTAATGCAAAAAGTAGAATCTGAAAACATCAGCAAAGTACTTTATCCCAATGATGAGATGTTGCAGGGAAAAGAACTGCGCCTGAAACAACAATATTTCTTTGTTTCCTGTTCCTTACAGGATATGATGCGCATGCATCTGGAACATGGCGGAAAAGCAAAGGATTTTAATAAAAGATGGGCTATACAGCTTAATGATACTCATCCCTCGGTGGCTGTTGCCGAACTCATGCGACTGCTTGTTGACAAACATAAACTTGACTGGGAAACAGCATGGAACACCACCTGCAAAACCATGAGCTATACAAACCATACCTTGCTTCCCGAAGCTCTGGAAAAATGGCCCATTGATTTGTTTAGCCACCTTTTACCAAGGGTTATGGAAATTATTTATGAGATAAACCGCCGCCATCTTGATGAAGTGCGTAGCAGATTTCCAGGTGATGATGCCCGATTATCCAGAATGTCGATCATAGATGAAGCCGGACCACGTTATGTGCGTATGGCCAATCTTGCCTGTGCCGGTAGTTATGCCATTAACGGCGTGGCCGAATTGCATACCGAACTTTTGAAACAGCAGGTTTTACAGGATTGGGTTGCCATGTATCCCAACAGGTTTTTTAACGTGACAAACGGAGTTACACCCCGGCGTTTTATTGTTTTAAGCAATCCCGGACTAAGCAAACTTATTACCAAATCAATAGGTGACACCTGGCCTGGAAAACTGGATGAACTTCGCAGATTAGAGGATTTTGCCGGAAATGAGACTTTCAGAAAAGAATTCAGGAAAGTAAAACTCGAAAACAAGAAAAAACTCGCTGTCCTCATAAAAGACAGAACAGGTATTGTTGTAAATCCGAATTCCCTGTTTGATATTCAGGTAAAACGTATTCACCAGTATAAGAGACAGCATTTGAATGTGCTGAACATTGTAACCCAGTATTTACGCATCAAGCAAAATCCTTCTGTGGAAATTGCCCCAAGAACCTTTATTTTCGGTGGTAAAGCTGCCCCTGGATACCGTTTGGCCAAGCTGATGATAAAGCTTATTAATTCGGTTGGCGAGGTGGTAAACAACGATCCCGATGTTAAAGATCGCTTAAAAGTGGTTTTCTTCCCCGATTTTAATGTCTCCAATGCACAGCATATATACCCTGCAGCCGATTTGTCAGAGCAGATATCCACTGCTGGTTATGAAGCCAGTGGAACAGGAAACATGAAGTTTTCAATGAACGGAGCACTGACCATCGGAACGCTCGACGGTGCCAATATTGAAATCAGAGAAGAAGTTGGAAATGAAAATTTCTTCCTCTTCGGTCTCACTGCTGCTCAGGTTGAAGAAGCACGCCGTAACGGTTATGATCCATATTACATTTATCAGCACAATGAAGAGTTGATGGAAGTTATTGATATGATCAATTCAGGTTTGTTCTCCAACGGCGATCCCGACCTGTTCCGTCCACTTACCGATACCATGGTGTGCCACGACACATTCATGCTTATGGCCGACTACCCGCTTTATATTGCATGCCAGGATATGGTCTCGGAAACATGGAAGAACCCGGCAAAATGGGATAAAATGGCAATCCTGAATGTTGCCCGCATGGGTAAATTTTCTTCCGACCGCTCCATCAGGGAGTATTGCCAAAAAATATGGAAAGCTAAGCCGTTTAGGATTGAGTAATATTTAATCCCGGTTCGCCGGGATTTTTTATAAATAGCCCTATAAGCACATAATTTAACCGTCATTGCGAAGAGCGTAAGCAGATTTTATAGATTTATAAATAGTCGATGCGATGAAGCAATCTCATAATTAATTTTTTGGTTTCAATTATGAGATTGCTTCGTTCCTCGCAATGACGGTCCATTTATTATTTTTTACGATCGTCATATTATTATATTTGCCTGCCTTTCAAATTAGTAAACAAAACTTTTCATCAGAGACTTTGAAAGCACTTTCCAATAATAATTTTTGTTGTTTACCTATTTAGAAAAAAATCACTTTTCCCCAATCCTTTGTCCAACCCGTTCCGGAATTTTAGCTTCCTTTCCTTCCTTGATCATCAGCTCCTTATATTTATTATAGGCAACTTTTGCTTCGGTCTTTTTGCCCAGTTTGTAACATGCATCAGCAAGCTGAAGGTATGGGCCTGATAATGCAGGCATAAGATTATTTACCAAAGTATTTACAGTTATACATTTTTCATGATTTTCAGCTTTCAGCAGAAATAGTCCGTAATCGGCCAAAACACCGGTAAATTTTTCTGGTGTATAATTCTCAACACCATCAAGTAAATTGTTCAGGTCATCAATGCTCTTTAGTTCCCAGTACCAGTATTCATAGGCAGTATCCATGATCGCCGCTGCATTTTTGTAATCTTTTTCCTGATAAAACTTCATTCCGATTTCATGTGCTTTAAACAAAAGCCTCATTCCGGTTTCTGCCTCATTCATATAATTCATCGGATAAAAAACGCTATAAAAGGAGTTAATGGCCTGAGAAATTTTGCCTTCCTCAAGATATTTATTGCCCGCTTCAACCGCTTCGGCACTGGGGTCGGAATAATCCTCGTGGTCAAATACCAATTGTCCTTTTTCCCATTTGTAATATGGGCAATACTGCGAAGCCCTGAAAGGCATTTCGGAGCAAAAACTTACAAACCCTTTGCTGTAAACTGCGTTTCCAAAGTTTTTAGCATGGTTGTAGGTAATTTCATTGCCCATTTCATGGATCACCTTGTATCTGCCGTCTTTTATTTTACCGATAAGATGAAATACATTGTTTTCAACATCAATCAGTATTCTGAGTTCAGAAAACCCTTTTGGCAATAAATCAGCAGGAAAGCTGTCGATTTGCATGGTAACCACGTTTTCCTGATCCACATCTTCGGCTGAAATGTAATCCTGCGAAAAGCCATTGAAGCAAATAAAAATAAATAGTATTGAAATTAGTTTTTTCATGATAGTTCATTAAAAATTGAAATTAAAGGTAGTGAAATATTTTATTTTTAAAGAGTAATTGAGGTTTCAGGTTTTAAAATACATTGAAAATTTTGTTTCAAATCATTTTATTGTTTAAAATTGTATGATAAAATCAATTATTAATTCGTATTAACAATTAGAAAATGGCAAATATTCCATCAAAAGTTCAGGCAAGATTGGTATCAGGATTGAAGAAATTTCAACCAATTGTTATTTCTGCTAAAGCAAAAGACATCAATGAATCAGATACAGTAGTTATAATAACTGATATGCTCTCTGAACTTTTTGGATATGATAAATATTCTGAAATAACTTCTGAAAAAGCAGTCAAAAAAACATATTGCGATTTGGCTATTAAAGTCAATGAAAAAATTAAATTCTTTATTGAAGTTAAAGCGGCCGGTCTCGATCTAAAGGCGGATCATATTCGACAGGCCGTTGATTATGGCTCAAATGCAGGAGTTGATTGGGTTATTTTAACAAATAGTTATTGTTGGAAAGTTTTTAAAATAATATTTGGTAAACCCGTAGGTCATGAGTTGATTTATGAATTTGATTTTAGTCAGTTAAATTCAAAAAAAGATACAGATCTTGATCAGTTATTCTATTTCTGCAAGGAAAGTCTGGCAAAAGCAAATCTTGAAAATTATTATATTCAAAAGCAAACATTTAGTAAATTCTTTGTTGGTCAATTAATTATTTCTGAACCAATAGTTGATGCTATAAGAAAGACTTTAAAGAAACTGTCTCCCGATATTAAAGTATCAAATCAGGAGGTAATTGAATTAATACAAAAAGAAGTTCTTAAGCGTGAAGTAATCGAAGGTGAAAAAGTAGAGGAAGCAAAGAAAAGAATAGCTAAAGCATTTAAATCATTAGCGAAGGATTCAACCACAAAAAACATCAATCCCTAAAATTCATCCCAACCGAATAAGCAAAATAAACCGGAATAAATTTCAGGTTTTGTTCCTTCAGCTCAGCAATAGGTGCTGAAGAAAGAACATAACCCTCTTTTGTTTGGGGATATTCCTTTAAAATCAAATATTTTGTATGATTATCAGGAAAGATTAGCAAATTGTTTTAGAGATTCCTCACTACACTGCGTTTCGTTCGGAATCTCATTATGAATAATGCCATCATATTATTAATTACTTCTGACCGACATAACCCCGGCCTTAAGGCCGGGGTTATTATGTCTGAGGATAGACTGGTTAACCTGAATTTTCATCCTATTATTAGTGTTTCCGGATAGTCATATGATTTAAAAACACAAGGCAAATATTGTATTATAACTTTAAAAACACAAGGCAAATTAAAAATTGCCTCACATTTCAGGTGTAAAAAAAAATCAATATCTTAGCATACTCATTTGACCCAATGAAAACAGAAATAAAGATATTGCTGATTTTTTTTCTTGGATTTTCTTTTTTCCCCATTGTGGGACAAGATAAGGACATCAGCCAGATGTTGAAGTCATACAACAGTCTGATGCAGGATTCCATGAAAATAAGGATGCTTAATGATGAGATCGGACTGTTTTATGAAAGAAATGACCCTGATTCGGCTATTTATTATTATAAAATTGCGGTTGATTTAGCCGATAAAAATCTTTCTGACCTGGATAAAAATGATAAAAAACAAAAAAACATTTTTTTAAAACATAAAGCCAATTCGTTAAGATACATTGGAATTGTCCATTACGAAAGCGGAACTTTTGACAAGGCAATTCAGTTTGTGATGAAATCCCTTAAAATTTATGAGGAACTGATTAAATCTGATCCTTCAAAAAATAACATCATTGATTGTAAAAATGGAATGACATTTTGCTTTGTGCCTCTTGGAAATATCCAATACGATCAGGGAAATTTTGATGTGGCACTGGGCTATTTCAATAAAGCTCTTGTCTTACATAAGGAGCTTGGAAATACTCCGCAGATATCCGGTTGCTATGTAAATATCGGCAATGTCTACTTTGATCAGGGATTGCTCGAAAAATCACTGGAATTTTATTTTAAAGGAATGAAGATTGCCGAAGAAATTGGTGATAAAAAAGCACTTTCAAAGTGTTATAATAATATTGGCAACGTTCTTCTGTTTCAGGGTAAATATGATGAGGTTATTGATTATTACCTGAAAGCCATGAAAATAAAGGAAGAATCGGGCGATCGCTACGGGGTAGCCATGGTCAATGCCAATATTGCTGAAATGCATGTTTTATTGGCCGATTCGGTTTATTATAATTCCCCTGCAAAAAGAAACGAACATTTGAATCTGGCTCTGACCTTCGGATTGAAGGCCATTGGCATTGCCCGTGAAATTAAGGCTGTTCCGCTCGAAAATCCCGCTTCTAACACTCTGATGCGGGCATACAAAAGATTGAACAATTATAAAGAAGCTTTGATTTATGCCGAAGTGTTTATGGCTACAAAAGACAGCATGTTTATGGAGGAAAAAACAAAAGCTGTAGCTGATGCGGAAAAAAAGTTCGAGACTGAAAAAAATCAACTGCTGATTGAAAAACTCAATAAAGAAAAGAAACTTAATGAAACCGAGATTTTGGCGCAGAAGGAGCACAGTGAAAGGCAGCGCATGACTATTGTTTTTATTATTGCCGGACTTGTTCTGGTTGCCGTTTTTGCCATATTTATCGTGCACCGTTTAAGGATTTCAAAAAAGCAGAAAAAAATTATCGAAAGTCAGAAATTGCTTGTGGATGAAAAAAATGTCATGCTCAACCAGCATATTGAGGAAATTAGTGCGCAACGCGATGAGATTGAGGCCCAACGCGACCTGTTGAGTACTCAGAAAGACATGCTCGAGGTCCAGAAACAAAGAATCACCGACAGCATCAATTACGCCAAACGAATTCAGGAAGCTGTGCTGCCCTCAGGCGAATCGGCCGAAAAAGTATTGGGCGAACATTTGATTCTTTTCAAACCTAAGGATATTGTTTCGGGCGATTTTTACTGGGCCACCCGCATCAACGAATATCTGATAATTACTGTGGTCGATTGCACCGGTCATGGGGTGCCCGGAGCGTTTATGAGCATGCTCGGCGTGTCGTTTTTAAACGAAATTGTAAGGAAGAAAGAGGTGCGGAAAGCCAGTGATGTACTCGATAACCTGCGCGAATCAATCATCGAAGCCCTGCATCAGAGAGGCCATTATGGTGAGCAAAAAGATGGAATGGATGTAGTCCTTTGTGTGCTTAATTGCGACAACGATGTTCTTGAATTTGCAGGAGCAAACAATCCGCTGTTTATCGTGACTACCAATAATGAATTGAAAGAAATCGCCCCCGATAAGCAGCCCGTAGCCATTTATGAAAACATGAAACCCTATACCAACCATGTGATTCAGCTTCAGAAAGGCGATATGGTTTATCTGGCCAGCGACGGGTTTGAAGATCAGTTTGGCGGACCACAAAACAAAAAGTTTATGGTCAGGCAGCTTAAAGAATTATTCGTGCAAATTGCCCCCAAACCCATGAAAGAACAACAGGAAATTCTGAACAGTACTTTTGATAACTGGAAAGGACATAACGACCAGATTGATGATGTTACTGTTTTGGGGATTCGGGTTTGAAAATAGCAGTAAAAAATTTACAATTATTTATTAAGTCAAAAACCGAAACAATAATTATTTATTTTCATTGTTACTCATATATTTACTTTTTGTAATCAACTCATTAAGCTCTATTTGTAATGTGGCGAATTTTCTATCTGATACTTTTTGTTCCTGGTTTATTGAATGGACAGCCAGATACCACCGGATTTAAGAATCAATTTGTTTTTCATTTTGCTAAAATTGACGAAATAAAAGGGGGTGAAAAGTTGAATTATGCTTTTTTTCATGGAATAGAATACAACCACAATTTTAATAACAATGGGATCAGGACTTCATTTTTTTTATACACTATGCATAACAGACCTGAAAATCCCTTTGGAGATGCATTTGTTACATCAGGACGTGAAAAAAACAGATCATTTCATGTTGGCTACTACAGACGGTTTTTTTCTGAATATAAACTATTCATGCATGCAGGACTTAATATTTTTTATAATTTTTTTTCCGGACATAATGAGATAACAGGAGGAATTTACGGAACCAACACATTAACATATTATCATGGATTTAGATATGGAATAATGCCTTTTGTCAATTTTCAATTAAAAATGACAAAAAGATTTTTCATTTCTGTAGAAAGTTCATGTTATTTGTATTACGAAAACAGGTTTCTTGAAAATGTTTATGAGAATGGCTATATGGTTAAAGCTAATATTGAAGAAACCAGGTGGGGCAGCAATTTCTTTTTAATGAACAGTTTTTCAATAGGATATTCGTTTAATTGATATTTTCTGTGATTGACTGAATGTTGAAAATGACAAGAAAAAAACCTTGCAAAATCAAAATCAATGTATTAACTTTGTAATTACATCAAAGCATATTTTATGGAACTGTCAATTATACAAATTGGAAATTCAAAGGGTTTTAGATTAAGCAAAGATCTTTTAGAAAAGTACAACATAAAAGACAAGGTTGAACTTATTTTGGAAAAAGGATATTTTATTCTTAAACCCATTCCGGAACCTCGAAAAGGTTGGGAAAAAGCATTTAAGAAAATGAATGAAAACGGGGATGATCAACTTTTAATTAATGACGTTTTTGAAAATGAAAATTTAGAAGAATGGACTTAAGTCAATATCAAATCGTTCTCGTTAATTTGGATCCCACAATTGTGAGTGAAATAAAAAAAACAAGGTTATGCATTGTTATTTCGCCAAATGAGATGAATAAATATTTACAGACAATTGTTGTGGTACCTATGACAAAAACGTCAAAAAAATATCCGACCAGAATTGAAATTAAACATGAAAATAAAATAGGTTGGGCTGTAATTGACCAAATAAGAACCATTGACAAACAAAGAATTGTGAAAATTCTCGGAAGACTTTCAAACCCCGAAATCAAAGAAGTAAAAGCAGTTTTGAAAGAAACTTATATTGATTGAAAGCTGATTGAAAAGGACTGTGAGAATATTGCAAATAAAAAGTTTTAAATAGAATCAAATTTTATATCTATCTTTGTGTAAATGATGAATATTTTAAGTCAACATATTAAACAAATAATTATTCTTTGTGAATTAAACAAAGTAAAATCTCTATTTGCATTTGGTTCAGTAACAACAGATAAATTCATGCCAGATAGCGATATTGACTTAATTGTTGATATTGATGAAAATGATCCATATTTATATTCCGATAATTATTTTAATCTAAAATTTCAACTTGAAGAATTGTTAAAAAGGCAAATAGACCTTTTAGAACAAAAAGCTTTAAAAAATCGATTTCTTAAAAGTGAAATTGACCGGACAAAAGTTCAAATCTATGGAAAAGGAAGTACAAACCTGGCTTGAAGATATTAATCAGGCTATTGAAGAAATTGAATCCTTTTTACCAACTAAAAGGAACTTTTTTGAATTTCAAAAAGACCTTAAAAGTAAAAGAGCCATCGAAAGAAATATTGAAATAATTGGAGAAGCTGTAAACAGAATATTAAAGGTTAATAATGAAATCAGTATTACAAATGCCAGAAAAATTGTTGATACAAGAAATAGAATCAGCCACGGATATAGCACTATTTCAGATGATATTATCTGGACAATAGTTACCAGGGATTTAAAAAAACTTCATAAAGAAATAATTCAACTAATAAGCGAAGACTAAAATGACATCAGCACTACTAAAAATCACCACCCTTTGCATCGCATCATTTTTGATAATTTCCTGCAACAATACTGAAAAATCAGATAAAAAAACTGATCAGACAAAAGATTCTGTTCAAACGGATTCTGTTCAAAATGATACTGTTGTTACTGATAAGGACTATCTTGCCCTGGGCTTTGAACTGATGGAAAACGAAAGTTTTGGCGATCTTAAAATCGGATTAAAAGCTATAGAAGTTATTAAACTTTTTGGCAAGCCCGATAAAAAAACCGAACCCGAACAGTGGGCTGCTGATGGTGATTATCATCAGGTGTGGACGTATACAAAAGAAGGGTTTGATCTGGATATTATTGGGGAGAAAGAAGCTGATCTGGAAATTTACTGTATCACTATTTATAAACCCTGCAAATTAAAAACCAAAAAGCAAATCGGCGTAGGAAGCAGACTTGAGGAATTAAAAGCTGCATACAAGGAATCCATTGACACAAATATTGCCGGAGGAGATATTATTATTGCCGGATCACTTTACGGCGGAATGACCTTTACTCTTGAAAACGACAAGGTCGTCAATATTTTTATCGGGGCAGGGGCTGAGTAAACCGGTTTATTTTGAAGAGATTAATATACATAAAGTGGAATGTTGGTAATAGGGTAAAAAGATCATCTAATCTGCTAATCTGCTAATTTGCTAATCAACATATTTGTTAGTAACTTCATCCCCAAATGTCAACCATTTCAATATATCGCGCTTCGGCTGGTTCGGGAAAGACTTTCCAGCTTACAGGGGAGTATCTCAGACTGGTTTTTAAAAACCCTGCAAGCTACCGCAACATCCTTGCCGTGACTTTTACCAATAAAGCCACTGATGAGATGAAAGGCAGGATTATTAAAGAACTGTATAAACTTTCCTGCGGAACTGAATCAAATTACGTCGAAATGCTCAGGAATGAGCTTAAACTTGATGACAAACAAATCATCTACAGGGCGAAGCTTATCCTGAAAAAAATATTGCACGATTATTCACGGTTTTCTGTTTCTACCATCGACAGCTTTTTTCAACAGGTGCTTCGGTCTTTTGCCCGCGAACTGAACCTGCGATTTGGTTTTGATATCGAGCTGAGCAGCGGCGGAATCCTTGGCAAAGCCGTTGACAACCTTTTGGACAGTCCGGATGCCAACCCCGACCTCGATAAATGGCTGTCCGATTTTACCTTTTCGAAAATTGAGGGCGGTTCATCCTGGAACGTGCGAAACGAAATTGTTAAACTGGGTAAACAAATTTTCAACGAGGAATTTAAAAGCTTCAGTCCCGAATATACACGTAAACTTTCTGACCGCAAATACCTTAAAAACTATTCAGATGAACTGAATGAAATTATTGCCTTGTTTGATACAGAACTCAAAAGTATGGGCAAAAATGCCGTCGACCTGATTGAACATTTTGGTCTCACCGTTGAAAGTTTTGCAGGAGGCTCCAGAAGTTTCGCCACTTTTTTTATTAAAATTCAGAAGCAGAAACCTGATTATTACGAATATACCAAGACTG
Source organism: Bacteroidetes bacterium GWF2_38_335 (assembly GCA_001769535.1). Lineage (GTDB taxonomy): Bacteria > Bacteroidota > Bacteroidia > Bacteroidales > GWF2-38-335 > GWF2-38-335. Next base: position 220,379 of record MEOH01000002.1, on the reverse strand, counting down.
TTAAAAATGTGCTGGAAGATCCATCAGCATGGCACAAAAAGAATGATCCATACCAGAAGGAAATTGAAACTGCCCGCGATAACGGAGTTTATGCGGCCTTGTATGATGTGGTTCAGTATATTGATACAAACCTTCCCGGATATCTTACGGCTAAAAAAATACAGGGTGAGATTTATACACTCGGCATTTTATCTGATATCTCACGGGAAATACGAAAAATCCTTAACGAGGAAAATATTTTCCTGCTGGCCGATGCGGCTGAACTGATCAGAGGAGTCATTGACAGCAATGATGCGCCTTTTATCTATGAAAAAACCGGACATGTGTACCGGTATTTCATGATTGACGAATTCCAGGATACCTCAGGGTTCCAGTGGGAAAATTTCAAGCCGCTGCTCATTAATTCCCTCTCCGAAGGCAACCCCGATTTGGTTGTGGGCGATATAAAACAGTCTATTTACCGTTGGCGCAGTTCTGACTGGACTTTGCTGGGAGGCCGCATGCAGCGCGATCTGAGCGGGTTTGATATAGATGAGAAAATTCTCAGGTATAACTGGCGCAGTCTGCCTGAAGTGATTGGCTTCAACAACAGTATGTTTGAGGGATTGCCGGTGTTTTTGCAGGATATTTTCAATAAGGAATGTGGAACCGGTTTTTCGTATCTGCACGCACTGATCACCGGTGCCTACAGCGATAGCGAGCAGCTTATTCCCGAAAAAACTCCCGATGGCGGATATGTAAATGTTTCGTTTTTAAAAGACCAGGAATGGAAGGAAAAAGCACTGGAAAAAATGACCGCCGTAATTGCCGAAGGCATTGGCAGGGGATACAGTCCGGGTAGCTTTGTGGTGCTGGTCAGGACGAAAAAAGATGCCAAGGCAGTGACCGATTATCTCATCAACTACAAAAGCGAAAATCCTGGTTTTAAAGGAGATGTGCTTTCAGATGAGGCTTTATATATTTCATCTTCCGAAGCTGTAAAAATCATTGTCCTTGCCTTAAAATATCTTTCGGCACCCGAAGATGGCCTTACCGCCGCTTCACTGGTGTACAACCATCTTGTTTATACCGGAAATTACGATGAAAGTCTGTTGCACAAGGTGTTCAGCGAAAAGGATGTGCTTTCCCTTCTTCCCGAAAGTTTTAAGGAAATAAAAGCCGAAAAAGCATGGCTCTCGTTTCACGATCTGGTGGAGAAAATCATCAATGTGCTTGACCTGGCAATCATGGAAAAGGAAATTCCTTACCTGCTTTCCTTTAAAAATATGGTGTACGATTTTTCAAAAAACCATGCTGCAGGAATCATTCCGTTCCTCGAATGGTGGGAAGAGGAAGGCGTTGGTAAAGCTGTTTCGCCCTCCGAAGGTCAGGATGCCATCAGGGTGCTGACCATCCACAAGGCAAAGGGACTGGAATATGACAATGTGCTCATTCCTTTCTGCGGATGGAGCATGGATAACTCAGAGATGCGCGATTTTTTCTGGTGCAAACCTAAGGTTAAGCCGTTTGACGGACTGGAAAAAATTCCCATGAAATTTTCATCCGGATTGATGGATACCCATTTCAGGGAAGATTACCTGCGCGAAAAAATCATGTCGTACATTGACAGCATTAACCTGCTGTATGTGGCTTTTACCCGGGCAAGGCACAACCTTTATGTTATAGCTCCCGGAGATATTCCCGACACAGGAAACATTAGCAATATTGGTCAGCTGTTATATACCTACATGAATAATCAGGAATCGCCTTTGTATACTGATTTTGATTATTCATCCTGCTGGAATCAGGAATTAATGCGCTTTGAATCAGGTATTCCGGCAATTCCTGAAGAAAAATCCGAAAGCAGGCAAATTACCCTTCAGGCCGGATTTGTTCCGTTCAACACTTCCGAAAGCCGGGTGATCATCAAGCGCAGCGGGGACAATTATTTTGAGGGAAAACAAAAGGAAAATATCAATAAAGGCAAGATTCTGCACGAAATCCTTGCATCCGTAAGATATGCCGGGGATGTCGAAAAAGCTTTGCAAAATGCGGTGTTCAGCGGCTTAATCAGAGTTGAAAATCTGGAAGATGTAAAAAAGGATATTGAAAAAATTATCTCGGATGACCCAACCGCTTCATGGTTTAAACCATCCTGGCAGGTGAAAAACGAAACATCGGTATTGCTTACTACGGGCGAGGTTAAACGTCCGGACCGGATTATCTACAATGAAAATGAAACCATCATCATTGATTATAAAGTTACCGATAAGGAAAGCCAGTCGTACATTACACAGGTAAAGGAATATATGGGATATTTCAGGCAGATGGGATTTCCCGGAATTTCGGGATATCTGCTGTATATTCCGTCTTTAAAAACCGTTAAAATTGATTTTTGATATGAAACGATTTTTCTTAAAAAAACTGTCTAAAATTTTTGTGGTAATACTGAGTATTCTGGGTATTACTATCGCCTGCACAAATTGTAAATATGGAACCGATCAGGTTGGTCATGTATTCAGGGGAACGGTTACCGATTCGGTTACCAGTGAACCAATAAAGGACATCAATGTTGTGATGAGTTTAACTGACGGATGGCGCGATTCGGTCCAGACCGATGCATCGGGTCAGTATGTGATTGAGTTTTGGGATCTGGCAGGTACTTACACCGTCAATTTCACGGCCAACGATGTTGATGATACCCTTAATGGCAAGTATTTCAGCAAAAGCATTCAGGTAAATGCAAACTCCTCCGGACATGATAACGACGAACAGGTCAACTTTAACGGAAATGATATTAAACTAAGAAAAAATGAATAAGCTTACATTAAAAGAAATCACTGATTTTACTTCAGCAAAAAACATTGCGGTTGCCGGAGCATCCCGTAATAAAAAGAAATTTGGCAGTCAGGTGTACCGCAGTTTGAAAGAAAAAGGTTATCAACTGCTTCCTGTGCATCCCGAAGCTGCTGACATCGAAGGCGATAAATGCGTAAAATCGGTTGCGGATATTCCGGCCGAATTCACACATTTACTTGTGATTACAAAAAAACAGTATACCGATGCAATTGTCGATCAGGCAATGGCAAAAGGAATCAAAAACCTTTGGCTGCAACAGGAATGTGCTACAAAGGAAACCATTGAAAAAGCTAAGAGTGCCGGAATAAATGTAGTTAATGGAGAATGCATTTTTATGCACACACAGCCAAAAGGTATTCATAATTTTCACAAAAGCATCAGGAAATTCTTCGGGTCTTTTCCGAAATAAATTGATATGGTAAATGCCGAAAAGAAGCAGACCTTGCTATTTGCATGCGGGTTTGTGCTGATTTTTTCATTGCTGAGTATTTTTTCGTACAGAAACTCTTTAAATGAGTTTCCAAAACACCTTCATTCATGGTCGCAAAGCGATCGCTATGCTTTGGCTTTGGGGTATGTTGACAACGGACTTGATTTTTTTTATCCGGCAACCTACAACCTCAGGCCACAGGAAGATTTTATTCCGGTCGGGGAAACCGGAATCACCGGAGTTGACATGCCCATCCACGAATATTTGATAGCGTTGGTAATGAAAGTCACGGGAAGCACTTTTCCGGTTATTTTCAGAATGTATAATCTGTTGTATGGCTTGCTGGGCTTGTTTTTTCTGGGCTTGTTGGTTAAAAGGATTTCAAAAAATTATTTACTTGCTTACGTAATACCTGTTTTTGTGTTTTTATCACCGGTATATCATTATTATTTAAATGGTTTTATTCCATCGGTGACTTCGGTTTCGAGTATTTTTATAGCGGCGTGGTTTTTTTACAGATATTTTGAGAAAGAGAACCCGAATGATTTTATCATAATGGTTTTGTTCCTCTGTCTTGCTGTAATCCCAAGATTTTCATTCATCATTTTTGTTCCTGCCTTTGCCATACCTGTGATCATGAAGTACTATAAACTCAGAAAAATAAACATTCGTGAGCTGGTTGTGGCATTTTCAGGTTTGTTATTGATTGTGGCTTTTTATTTATGGAAAAGACATCTGTCAGAGAAGTTCGGATCGGGTTTCCTTTCGGGTTTTATGCCCGCTGAGAATTTTGGTGAATTAAAAAGCATCATTGGAAAAACGCTTGAAAACTGGAAATTTCAATATTTTACATCTGCCCAATACATATTTATTTTATTGATGGTGTCGGGATATTTTATTATGCTTTTTACAGGTTTGGGAAAGAAAAACTCCATGAAAATCTCATTGTATTTCCCGGCTTGCCTGTTTTGTGCCGCTATTTTTTATTCCATTTTGATGGCCAGACAATATGCCGATCATGATTATTATTTTCTTGACAGTTTTTTTCCTGCTATTGTGCTTTTTCTGGCAATGGTAACAGGCCGAATTCAATTTAATAACAGGGTTGTCAGATATACAGCTTTTTCCGCATTAATTATCCTATTGGGTTTTTCAGGTTTTGGAAACAGTAAAATACAGGAATTGCGAAGAACCGGAGGAGATTGGGATCGGGCCACCATTACCGCAGAAAATTTTGAAGGAAGTGATAAATTGCTTGATTCGCTTGGCATCAGCAGAAATGATAAAATATTGGTAATTGATGCCTATACCTCAAATACAGCGCTCATTTTAATGGACAGGAAAGGATGGGCAATTCTGAATACCCGTCCAGAAACAATAAAAAAATCACTGGAAATTAATTATGACTTTGTGGTAATGCAGGATCGTTGGATTTTGTCAGATGTGGTTAACTCATTTTCAGAAATACTAAACCGGATAGAAAGAGTGGGAGGGAACGGTAAAATTTCAGTTTATAAACCGACAAAAGAACCGCAAAAACTGATGCCTTTTTTGGGAATTGACAGGGGTATTCCCGTTTTTTCAGCCAAATCGGCTTTTGATAATCCTGTTGATACGATATGGAAAAACAACGGAATGATTGAAAAAGTCCTAAAAAAAGACTTTTACGGATATGTAAACAGGGACCTTGGCTATGGCGCAACCCTGAAGATTGACAATGACAGTCTGTTTATGCAGAACAGATATGTGCTTTTCAGCGGGAAATTTTATTTATACAATAAAAACAAGGATTTTAGGCTTGTTTTTCAGCTCAATGAAGGAGAAAAGACCGTTATTTACGATGCCAGGGATATCAGGCAATTGGTTCCGGTTACAGAAAAATGGTACAGTGTGAGTATTATGATACCGGTTCCGGAAGTCAAAAATAATGCAAGTTTAAGTGTTTATATAACCAACAAACAGCACGGCAGATTGTGTTATGATGATTTTAAGCTGGAATTGTATTAGTACTACTTCAAAAACGGATTACCTCTTTTTTCCGCACCAATGGTTGTTTCCGGTCCGTGACCACAATAAACAAGAACCTCATCGGGCAGCACAAGCAGTTTGGATTTGATTCCTGAAATCAGTGTTTCGTAGCTGCCACCGGGTAAATCGGTTCGTCCGATGCTGCCATAAAATAAAACATCGCCGGCAATGATAAACTGTTTTTGTTTGTTGTAGAAAACTATGCTGCCGGGCGAATGTCCGGGCACATGAAAGGCAATAAGTTCCGAGTTTCCAAAGCGTATGGTATCCCCGTCATTGATGAGTTCGTCGGCCTTGGGTTGTTCATCCACATCAAAACCAAAAGTGGCTCCATAAGCTTTCACGCTGTCCACCAGAAACTGATCGGCCTGATGCATGGCGATGGGTATTTTATAAGTTTCCTTAACGAATCTGTTGCCGGGAATATGGTCAATATGACCATGGGTAGTGAGTATTTTCACGGGTTTCAGTTTGTTGTCAGCGATAAAGTTTTTCAGTTTGGATTGTTCATCATCGTAATAGCAGCCGCAGTCAATGATGACACATTCGCCCGTTTCGTCATATAAAACGTAAGTATTTTCCTGAAAGTCGTTGAAGATGAATTTTTTTACCGTTACCATAGAATCTGAATTTTTAGTTGAACAATTGACGAGCAGTCCGATAGTAACAAGCATCCATATCATATTGTTCAGTTTTTGCATCATGTTGCAAAGGTAAAAAATATTGAATGGTTATGAAATCTGCGGAGGAAGGATTATTATCTTATTTTGGTGTCATTGTGCAACCACACGTTACCGTATATGGAGCAATATTTAACTCATTGTGGATAATGTGCAGCGCACATTGTCGTCAGGTTAATTTTACAACAAAATGATTATCAAGTTATAACAAAAAGATCTCTCGCTCCGCTCGAGATGACAATTCATATTGTGTGTTGGGTAGGTAGGTTGAGGAAGGCTAGCCTTCCTCAACCTACCTACCCATTCAAAAATGACCATTGTCATCCCGAACCGCCCGAAAGCGGTGAGGGATCTCTTTTTATTTTAACGATATTTGATATTGAAAAACCTTAACCTGACGGCTATGTGCAGCGCACCGAAACAATAAAATGTAATTTCGAATTATGAAATAATAAAAATATCCAAGATATAAGCAAATCAAGTCCCAATTCCGGTTATTCGGAAAGCCATTCCGGTTGTCTGCAAATTGGCCGACTTAAAATCCTGAAACAGGGCGTATATTTACCTAAAGAAAGGTACGCCGCAAGAGAATGCGCATAAAATGCCCCACCACAATCAATGATAGATTGAACCCCGCCGGATGGTTGAAGCAATTGTTCGGCGGGTTTTTTAGTCGGGGCGAGACTTGGAGTTTTTTTTAGTCGGGGTGCGACTTGGAGTCGCACTCCGACTATTAAGCAAAGCACCCAAGTCGGGAGACTTGGGTGAGCGGAGCGAGCGACCGTTAGTAGATAAAAAAGTCCCTTTCGGTAACTGAAGTATGGTAATTGTTAATTTGTCAACATAATTTTTAGTTTTGAACGTATATAAAAAAAACAGTCTATGAAAAATCTACTTTTACTTATTACCATGGCTTTTGTATATAATATTACATATTGCCAAAAGGATGTCAAAGCAGGTTGTACCCCCGGAACATCCTCAGCATTCCTCGAAATAAATAATGTAAGGGCACTGATTCATTCAGGCGGTGATATGTGGTGGGATCTTTCAGGAAATGCGCAGTATGAAGTTCCTAAAGGCTCTGGAAAACACTCCTTGTTTGCAGGATCTTTATGGTTCGGAGGAATTGATGAATCAGGCAATCTTCATCTGGCTGCTCAGCGTTACCGCAGCGAAGGAGTTGATTATTGGCCCGGACCATTAACCACTCTAGATGCAGAGGTCAGTCCGGATGTATGCTCATCATACGATTATCTTTTTGTCACCTTCAGGGAGGAAGTAGAAACTTTCAATGATTGGTTTAATTCTGACCCTGCAACTCAGGCATCAGAATATCCCGATTATGTGATTCCTGAATCAATTATTAATTGGCCTGCTCATGGCGATGTGGCATCGGGTTATGATTATTATCTGGCTCCTTTTTTTGATAACAATCAGGATGGTAATTATAATCCGAATGACGGTGATTATCCATATTATGATTTAAACGATGATGTTCCATGTGGTTTTTCAAGGGAGAACAGGGTGCCGCGCTTGTATGGTGATCAAAATATCTGGTGGGTGTATAATGATAAAGGGAATGATCATACTGAAAGTGGAGGAAATTCAATCGGACTTGAAATCAGGGCGCAGGCTTTTGCTTTTTCAACAACCGATGAACTGAATAATTGCACTTTTTACTCATATCAGATTATTAACCGTTCTTCAACTACTTATACTCAAATGTATGCTGGTATCTGGACTGATGGTGATTTGGGTTATAGTTATGATGATTACGGAGGTTGTGATGTACAAAGAGGTTTGGGTTATTTCTACAATGGAAGAGCTGTTGATGAGGGGGTTGTTTACAGTTATGGTGAAAGACCACCTGTCATTGGGATTGACTTTTTTGAAGGGCCATATCTTGAAAATAATGGAATGGATGACCTTACAGGTTGCAATTCTTCAATTACAGGTTTAAATTTTGATGACGGAATTATTGATAATGAAAGGTCTGGTTTAAATCATTGCATATTTATAAATAATATGGGTGAAGGGAATCCGGCAACTCAGGATCCTTCCTCGGCGCTTGAATACTATCAGTACTTGCAGTCAATTTGGAAAGATGGTTCTCCTTTGTTTTACGGGGGAACCGGACATTATTCAAATGCCGGTTCCACAACAACACAATCTGATATTATTTTCCCAGGAATTTCAGATCCATGCGGCTTTGGTCAGGGCGGCATACCTATGCCTCAGTGGGATGAAATCACTGAAAGCAATGTGCCCTATGACAGAAGAATTCTGATGGCTACCGGTGAATTCAGGATGGAACCCGGCCAAGTAGATGATATTTCATACGCAGCGGTTTGGGCAAGGGCAGAGACCGGCGATTCACTGGCATCTCTTGCCGAACTCATGCGTGCCGATGATATTGCTCAGGCATATTTTGATAACTGTTTCAGGTTGATTGATGGTCCGGATGCCCCGGATATGACCATCACCACTGCTCCGGGTGAATTTCAGTTCAATTTATTTAATACTGCAGCTTCAAATAATTATCTGGAATTGTATCACAAACTTGATTATACAATTTCTGCTCCCGTGGGAACAACAGAATGCGATTCATTTTTTACTTTTCAGGGATATCAGGTATATCAGGTTACCGATACAAGCATAACCGTTAATGAGTTGAATGATGATACAAAAGCACGTTTGGTGTTTCAGTGCGATGTGAATGATGCAATTGAAGATCTGATCAATTATATTGTTGATATTAGTTCCGGAACAAGCACACCCACTTTAATGGTTACTGCTGCAAACACCGGGATTGATCATTATTTCACGGCAAATGAAGATAAATTTACCGGTGAACCGCTGGATACAGGAAACAATTATTTTTACATGGCCATTGCCTATGCATATAATGATTACCTGCATTATAATCCGGCTGATCCTGCTACTTTCACCGGACAGAAAAAACCGTACAAACCAAGTCGCAGGTCGGTAGGACTGAATTATGTAAGAGTTTACCAGACAAATATGAATGCAGTAAATTCAATTGCAGAGATAGCTGGATTAAATGCCAATGTATATCCAAATCCAACAAATGGAATAGTTTATATTAATACAATTGAGGATTATCCATTAACCATATCAATATACAACAGTCGCGGAAAAATGATGCGAAAAGTTGAATCGGTTGAAGGAAGTTTATCTGTAGATTTTTCAGATTTTGCTCCCGGGGTTTATTATCTGAAGATCGAACAAAACAGCAAGTCAGAGGTACACAAAATTGTAAGGCAATAAAAGTCCCGCCTTATTGCCAATGATAGAAGACAGTCCGCCTTTCACTGCAGCAGTGGGGCGGATTTGTTTTTTGGGTTGGGTTTTGGGTTATGAGTTATGGGTTATAAGTTATGGGTTATGGGTTATGGGTGATGTGTGACAAAATAGTTAAATGGTAGAATGGTAATATCCTGAAAACTTTGTTTTGGAAGTGCTTGACCGGAGGTTGGCAGGGAGACTTGATAACGACACCCAAGTCTGGAGACTTGGGTGAACGGTTATATGTCGTCATTTTTCAGGTCAGTGAGGAACTGGTCGAGTTTTTTAAGTTTTTCGAGGGACATTTTGCGCATCTCGGAGGTGTAGTTGTGGGTTGGGTTGTCTTTTATAAGTGTGTGTAGGGGGTGGTCTTCGGGGTCGTTGCCGGGGGTGTAATCCATGAGGTCGTTTGGAGTGCAATAAAGTAATTGACAGAGTTTATAGAGGTGCTGGTTGTTCATCCCCTTGAACTTGCCCGATGCCAGCCGGTGTGCAATGGCGTAGGTAAAGCCGTTTTGGCGCAGGAATGTAAAGGGTTTTCCGATAGACCTTAATCGAAACATTCTTTGGAGGTTGTAGGTAATCATTTTATTTGTTTTTAAATAATCAGTTAATAATATTATTAATATCTAACATAAAAATATTTAAAAATCTTATAAAATTCAATTATATTATAACAAAATAGCAAAAAATTATATTTATATAGAAAAAATATATATATTATGAATATTATAATATAAATTAATATTTAAAACTGATAAAATAATTTTACTTATTAATAACTAAATATTTAAAAATGACAAAAAGTTATCAATAAATATTAAAACTATATATAAATAAGATAATAAAGAAATAAACAGCATCTTAAATAATAAAAAAATAAGTAAATGTTATCAAAACGTAATAAACAGATATATGAAAGGGATAAAAAAATATTATTGGTCAATAGTTATTTATAACTGAACTATGGTTGTTTATAATTGGAGGATGGTTATTTATAACTGAATGATGGTTACGTTTATTGTCGGGGCGCGACTTGGAGTTTTTTTTTAGTCGGGGCACGACTTGGAGTCGCACTCCGACTAAAAAAGCACCCAAGTCGGGAAGCAAAGCACTCAAGTCGGGAGACTTGGGTGAGCGGAGTGGAGCGAGCGACCGTTAGTAGATAAAAAAGCCCCTTTCGGTAACTGAAGTATGGTACTTGTTAATTGGTCAACATAATTTTTGGTTTTGTACGTATCTTTAAGAAAAACATGCTATGAAGAAACTTTTCCTTTTCCTAATCCTGGTAAACGCATTTAATTATGCATTTTGCCAGAAGGATGTCAAGGCGGGTTGTACTCCCGGAACATCCTCAGCATTCCTCGAAATAAATAATGTAAGGGCCATGATTCATTCGGGCGGTGATATGTGGTGGGATCTGTCAGGAAGTCCGGAATATGAAGTTCCCAAAGGATCGGGTAAACATTCAATGTTTGTTGGAGCTATGTGGTTTGGCGGACTGGATGGTTCGGGAAACCTGCATGTGGCTGCCCAGAGATACAGGATGAGCGGAGTGGATTTCTGGCCCGGACCGCTCAATTCCTCTGCCGAAGTAACACCCGATGTGTGCAGTGCTTACGACCAGCTTTTTGTCACCTATAGGGATGAAGTGGAAACTTTTGTGAACTGGTATAACTCTGATCCCGAAACCCAGGCAGCCGAATATCCCGGATATGAAATTCCGGCCTCCATTCTGAACTGGCCCGGCAATGGTGATCAGGCCGCAGGGTATGACTATTATCTTGCTCCTTTTTTCGATTATAATCTTGATGGGGCATACAATCCCGAAGATGGAGATTATCCATATTATGACCTGACAGGTACTGTTCCCTGTGGATTTTCACGCGAGGACAGGTTTCCAAGGTTATATGGCGATCAAAATATCTGGTGGGTTTTCAATGACAAAGGGAACACGCACGGCGAAACTTTTGGTGATGCCATAGGTTTGGAAATCAGAGCTCAGGCCTTTGCTCTCAGTACTGAAGACGAAGTAAATAATTGTACTTTTTATAAATACGAAGTAATAAACCGTTCAACACACACCTATACCCAGATGGTTGCAGGAATGTTTGCTGATGCTGACCTTGGATCACCATGGGATGATTTTGTCGGAACTGATGTTCAACGAGGAATGGGTTACTTTTTCAATCAGGCTGGAGGCGACCTTGGGGCTGCCACAGCTTATGGAGATAATCCGCCGGCTGTCGGAATTGATTTTTTTGAAGGTCCGTACATGATCAATGACGGAATTGATAATGCTGCCGGGTGCAATGAATCGGTAAACGGACTGAATTTTGGAGATGGAATAGCTGATAATGAAAGGTCAGGGTTAAATTCAAGTATGTATTATAGTAATTCAGGTGGGGTTTACCCTGAAACCGGCGACCCTGGGACTGCCTATCATTATTATATGTATCTGCAGTCCATTTGGACCGATGCTTCGCATCTTGTTTATGGAGGTTGCGGCTATTTTGAAGACCCTGTTGCCACTTCCACTGAAACTAAGTTTATGTTCCCCGGAACATCCGATCCCTGCGGGTTTGGCCAGAACGGTACTCCAATGCCGGCATGGGACGAAATCACCACTGAAAATACTTCTGGTGACAGAAGGTTAGTTTTGGGATCCGGTTCTTTTACCATGGAACCCGGTCAGGTCGAGGACTTTTCCTATGGTGTTGTGTGGGCAAGGGGAGTAGAGACAAATTCTTACCCATCGGTTGCCGAACTCAATCGGGCTGATGATCTCGCCCAGGTCTATTTCGACAATTGTTTCAGGGTGACTGATAGTCCGGATGCCCCCGAAATGGAGATTACAACTGCTTCCGGAGAGTTTCTTTTCAATCTGTTCAATACCATCAACTCAAATAATTATCTGGAAGGATATCATAAAAAGGATTACACCATGCTGATTCCTGAAGGTTTACCCGATTGTGATTCATTCTACACTTTCCAGGGATATCAGGTTTATCAGGTAACCGGACTGGACGTCAGGGTGTCTGAACTGACCGATGAAACCAAAGCCCGGCTGGTTTATCAGTGCGACCTTGCCGATGGAATTGGCGATCTGTACAACTATTCTAACAATATGGAAACCGGAGTTTCTGAGCCGAAGCTGATGGTTGATGCGGCAGATGAGGGCATCGGTCATGTGTTTACTGCCGGCACTGATTTGTTTACCGGACTGGCACTTGATCCGGAGGTTAATTATTACTATATGGCCATTGCCTATGCACATAATGATTATCTGCATTACAATCCCACTGATCCGGGTACCTTATACGGTCAACGCAGGCCATACAAGCCCAGCCGCCGTACGCCGGGCATGAATCATGTTAAGGTATATGAAACCAATCCGGATGCCGTATATGCCGAAGAATTGCCCGTTGAGATAAAGATTTCGGTATATCCCAATCCGGTAACCGATGTGGTGTATGTAAAGTCAGAAAGTTCATTGAATCTTAATCTGACCATCTATGACATCCACGGGAAAGAGTTAAGGAATTTTGTGGTTCGTGAGGGATTGAATACCATTGATATGAGTGATTTTTCAAAAGGAATATATTATCTGAATTTAGAGAAAAACGGAAAGAAAGAGGTACACAAAATTGTAAGGCAATAAAAGTCCCGCCTTATTGCCAATGATAGAAGACAGTCCGCCTTTCACTGCAGCAGTGGGGCGGATTTGTTTTTTGGGTTGGGGTGCGACTTTTCTTAGTCGGGGCGCGACTTGGAGTCGCACTCCGACTAACACGACTTGGAGTCGCGCTCCGACAAAAAAAGCCGCTCATGACTGAAAACCTACCGAAAACAATCTGTGAACAGCCGTTAATAAATTAATAATGCAATAATTACAAAAATTTCTTATATTTGGTAAATCAATCCTGAACGATGAAAATTGCACTTAGTTTATTACTGTTATTATTGCTTTTCATTCCGGCCAAACCGCAGAAAGGGATTACAGCCGGGTGCAGCGCTCCCACATCTTCTGCTTTTCTTGAAGTGAACAATGTGCGGACGCTGATTCACAATGGTGGGGATATGTGGTGGGATTTACAGGGCAGTCCAAGGTATGAAATACCTAAGGGGTCGGGGAAGCATTGTTCTTTTGCTGGTGCTCTTTGGATTGGGGGTATTGATGAATCAGAACAATTAAAATTTTCGGGGGTGAGATATCGATCAAATGGCTGCGATTTTTTTGCAGGACATTTGAAGTCTACTACAGAAAATTTGGGAAATACAGATGTGGAAAACTGCGCCAAATATGACAAACAATATGTGACTTATAAAAAGGATATTCTGACTTTCCGAAATTGGTTTAATTCTTCAATTGCTGAACGAGAAAGCAATTTTCCTGAATATTCTATTCCGGACATAATCACAAACTGGCCTGCTCATGGAAATATTGCAGAGGGATATGATTATTATCTGGCTCCTTTTTTTGACAACAATGAAGATGGAACATATAACCCTGCTGATGGTGATTATCCATATTATGATCTTATTAATGAACTACCCTGTGGGTATTCGCCTGAAACTGAAAATTCTTGTCTGCGCGGTGACCAGAACATTTGGTTTGTTTTCAATGATAACGGCAATACACATTCAGAATTTGATGGTGAAGCCCTTCAGATAGAAATTCGTGCACAAGCATATGCTTTCAGAACAATGGATGAAATAAATAATTGTACATTTTATTCTTATCAGATAATAAACAGGTCGGTGAATACTTATCATGATTTTTATGTGGGATTTTGGAGTGATGCAGATATGGGGTACGCTTATGATGATTACCTTGAATCAGATGTAAGCAGAGGATTGGGAATTCTATTTAACGGGCTGCCAGTGGATGAAGGGGTTATTTATGGATATGGAGGACCTGACCCGCCCCCTCCGGCTTTTGGTGTTGATGTAATGGCAGGTTTATATATTCCTGATAACGGCATTGACGATGTTGTTGCTTGCAATAATGGAATAAATGGATTGAATTTTGGCGATGGAATTGTTGACAATGAACGCTATGGTCTAACAAGCTTCATATATTTTAACGGAACTGGTGAGGGTAGTCCCTCAACACAAGATCCAACTACTGCTTTGGAAACATATAATTATTTGAGGTGTGTATGGAAAGACAATACTCATATGATGTATGGCGGAACAGGTCATCCCTCGGGTGGTTCAACGGATATTCCTACTGATTTTATGTTTCCGGGGACTTCCGATCCTTGCGGTTTTGGGCAGGGAGGTGTTCCAATGCCACCATGGGACGAATATTCATGTGATAACAGTCCTTATGACAGAAGATTTGTCATTTCAAATGGTCCGGGAGTGTTAGAACCCGGTGCAATAGCAACAGTGCACTTTGGAGCAATTTGGGATAGGGCTTTATCCGGTACCCCATATTCTTCGGTGGAAGAACTCCGCCGCGCCGACGACATAGCCCAGTCCTATTTCAACAACTGCTTCAGGTTGATTGATGGTCCGGATGCACCGGAACTCAAACTGATACAGACCACCAGCGAGCTGATTGTGCTTTTGTTTAACAGGCCGGAGTCCAATAACTATCTTGAATCTTTTCACAAACAAGAGCCCACCATTAAATGTCTGACTTCACAGGAATTTTGCGATACGTATTACAGTTTTCAGGGATATCAGGTCTTTCAGGTGGTTGATACCAATGTTACGGTGGCCGATTTGCAAAATCCCGAAAAGGCCATCTGCGTTTTTCAGAGCGATATCAAAGACGGGATTGGCGATCTGGTAAACCACCGGTACAATCCTGCCTCAGATAATTATGATCCATATTTGGCTGTTGATGCCGAAAACGACGGTCTCAAACGTTCCTTCAGCATGAAAACCGATGCCTTTACCGGCGAGCCAATTGATACAGGAAAAAATTACTGCTTCATGGCTGTGGCCTATGCGCATAACGAGTTTTCAAAATACAACCCAGCCGACCTGACCAGTGTGCGCGGACAAAAAATGCCGTACAAACCCAGCACCCGGTCTTACGGAATGACAAAGGTGAAGGTATGGCAAAGCAATCCGGATGCCGCAGAGTTCCCCGCCGAACCCTCGGTAATGTTCTGGCC
The DNA here is from genome assembly GCA_001769535.1 of Bacteroidetes bacterium GWF2_38_335. Taxonomy (GTDB): domain Bacteria; phylum Bacteroidota; class Bacteroidia; order Bacteroidales; family GWF2-38-335; genus GWF2-38-335. The sequence continues at coordinate 204,966 of MEOH01000002.1, read as the reverse complement.
CAACCCCGCAAGAGATAAGGTCTATTTCAATACCAATGAGATTAATAATTATACCATTGACATTTACAGGTTATCAGGCGAAAAGGTATTTTCAGGAAAAGCAAACGGCAGGGAAAATGTGTTGGATGTGAGCGGTTACATAAACGGAATTTATCTGATAAAAATAAAATACATTGGATTTGAAAAAACATATAAATTGGTAAAAATACGGTAGGGGCAGACCTTGTGTCTGCCCCCTTGTGTCTGCCCCGCCATAAAATTTGCCTCTGGCAAATCTTATGGCGCAGGAAAAAAGAAAAAAATGAAAATTTATACCATCATATTGTTGTTTTTGGTTTTCTGTGAAATTGGAAATGCACAGAAAGGGGTTACTGCGGGGTGCTCTATGCCTACCTCATCAGCTTATCTTGAAATAAACAATATCAGGGCTTTGATATTTAATGCATCTGACATGTGGTTCGATTATTCAACCAATGAAAGATGTTATGAGGCACCAAAAGGATCTGGTTATCAAAATACAGGTTTTGGCTCATTTTGGATCGGGGGACTTGATTATGATGGAAATGTAAAATTTTCAGGAATACATTACAGGTTTGATGGTGACAACTTTTGGCCGGGGCCGTTAAGGTCCGATCCTGAAATGCAGGGGACAACTGATGTGGATAATTGCGAGGAATACGATAAAATATATACAACCTATAAAAGTGAAATTGCAACTTTCAGAAACTGGTTTAATTCAAGTGAAGAAGAAAAAGTTAGAAATTTTCCCGGATATGAGATTCCGGATATCATATTAAACTGGCCTGCACATAGCAATATGGCTGATGGATATGATTATTATCTGGCTCCTTTCTTTGATAATAATGAGGATGGCAATTACAATCCAAACGATGGGGATTATCCTTATTATGATCTGGATGAATCGCTTGTGTGCAGTTATTCTCCTGAAAGCGAACAATCGCGGTTATGGGGAGATCAGAACCTTTGGTTTGTATATAATGACAATGGAAACGTACATGAAGGTTATGGTGGAGAGGGCTTTAAAATTGAAATAAGGCAACAGGCATTTGCATATAGAAGCTTTGATGAATTGAATAATTGTACTTTTTACTATTATCAGATCATTAACCGTTCAACTGAGTCGTACCATGGAGTTTATGCCGGATTGTTTAATGTGGGTATGCAGGGGCAAAATTTGAATAATTATGTTGCCATGGATGTTCAACGGGCAATGGCTCTTTTATATAAAAGTCATGGTACAGATGAAGGTTATGGAAGTGTTTACAATAGCTCAAGTCCTCCAACCCCTGCAATTGGATTTGATATTTTAGAAGGGCTGTTAATAGAACCAAATGGGATAGATGATGTTGCTGCTTGTAATGCCGGAATAAACGGTTTGAATTTTGGCGACGGAATTGCTGATAATGAAAAATATGGTGCTACAAATTTTAATTGGGTTTTTGATGATCCGAGTGGAGTAATGGATTTTCCTTATAATGCTGCTCAGGCCTATAAAAGTATGCAGTGCATTTGGAAAGATAATACGCATCTGATGTATGGAGGAGGTGGACATCCCAGCTGGGGATCAACTGATGTGCCAACCAATTTCAATGTGCCCGGTGATTCTGATCCATGTGGTTGGGGGCAAGGCGGAATACCAATGCTTCCATGGTCCGAAGAATCGGCAAATCATGGCGACGGCTATTACAGGGACTTTATTTTAAGCTCTGGCCCGGGGTCAATGGCACCCGGAGAAGTAATTGATTTTAAATTTACTGCTGTTTGGGATCAAGCACAAAATGGTGATAGTGTGCAATCAGTGAGGGAGGTGCGCCGCGCCGACGACATAGCCCAATCATATTTCAATAACTGCTTCAGGTTGATTGATGGTCCGGATGCGCCGGAACTCAAACTGATTCAGACCACCAGCGAACTGATCGTGCTTTTGTTTAACAGGCCGGAGTCCAATAACTATCTTGAATCTTTTCACAAGCAGGAGCCCACGATTAAATGTTTGACTTCACAGGAATTTTGCGATACTTATTACAGCTTTCAGGGATATCAGGTCTTTCAGGTGGTTGATACCAATGTTACGGTGGCCGATTTGCAAAATCCCGAAAAGGCTATCTGTGTTTTTCAGAGCGATATCAAAGACGGTATTGGCGATCTGGTCAACCACCGGTACAATCCTGCCTCAGATAATTATGATCCATATCTGGCTGTTGATGCCGAAAACGACGGGTTAAAACGTTCTTTCAGCATGAAAACCGATGCCTTTACCGGCGAGCCAATTGATACAGGAAAAAATTACTGTTTCATGGCTGTGGCCTATGCGCACAACGAGTTTTCAAAATACAACCTAGCCGACCTGACCAGTGTGCGCGGACAGAAAATGCCGTACAAGCCCAGCACACGATCGTACGGAATGACAAAGGTGAAGGTATGGCAAAGCAATCCGGATGCCGCAGAATTCCCCGCCGAACCCTCGGTAATGTTCTGGCCCAACCCCGCAAGGGATAAAGTGTATTTCAATACCAATGAAATTGATAATTACACCATTGACATTTACAGGTTGTCGGGAGAAAAGGTATTTTCAGGAAAAGCAAACGGCAGGGAAAATGTGTTGGATGTTAGCGGTTACATAAACGGAGTTTATCTGATAAAAATAAAATACATTGGATTTGAAAAAATATACAAATTGGTAAAAATACGGTAGGGGCAGACCTTGTGTCTGCCCCGCCATCAAATATTTGCCTTTAACAAATATTTGATGGCGCAACAAAAAACAAATACCATGAAAAAAACAATATTATTCATAGCAATAATCACCCAAACAGTGATTGCCCACAGTCAGTCAAAAAACCTGCAGGACTGGCTTGATGGCATCAACTATGGCGACCAGCCGGCCATTACGCAACTCGCAGGTTACAGCGGTGGCGAAAATATCCTCGAGCTGTCGGCCGAGTCAATTGACACCATCATGGCTGGCTTTCCATGGCGCGATTTCACACCCGATTACAAACCGGGGTATGGACCCATATCCGTCAAGGTTATTGACCCGCTCAATCTGGTACAGGGTAAGTTTTACCTGGTTTTTTACAGTGTCACTTATTTTCCGACGGGTGTAATAAAACCCAACGACGGCAAAAGTTCGAAATGGTATGTGTATCAGCCCGGCGGTGATACGATTTATGCCGATCACTGGATCAATTTTCATAATGAGCAGTTGATTCCCGAATGGGGAATATCTATTACGATAAACTGGGTTGATTTTCCTGATCCCGAAGATTTGGAAGTGGAAAATGGTGGTGTTTTGGGTTCGGTCATCGAGTATTCAGACCCGTCAAAACCCTGGCTGAAATTTTTTGAAGATACCGATATTGCTCAATATGTTTCAAACTGGATCAGGTGCGGAACCCAGATAGATGAAAATTATCCGCGGGTGAATGATAAGGGCGATCCGGAAGAATATTATGAAAATATTTGCGAGGGCAAATGGTCGCTCTATAAATATGCATCCCACGATAAATATGGCCCGTGCTATAATAATTCAAGCTGGAGTCTGCAAACACTGGCCAAACAGCGTCCGGCCAGCATTGACATCATAATTACCGGCGACAGCAGCAAATGGACACGTTGTCCGGTCATCGAATTATGCGAGGATGATTCCATTGATACCGACGGCGATGGTGAAATGGATGATACACAACCCGGTCCGTCCGGTGTATGGAAATTTGATCTGAGAAATGCGCCCTCGGTGGATAAAGACGGGAATGCAATGAATGTGGGAGCAGATGAAGATACCCTCATTAACGAAAATCTTTCAAACTATATCGGTTCGCGGGGTATGAGCTGGTTTCCTGGCTACGCCATTGACATAGAAACCGGCGAACGGTTGAACATGGCTTTTGGCGAGAATTCATGGTATTCCGGACAAAATGGCAATGATATGATGTGGAATCCCACTGGCGAGCTGTACTCTGAATTGTTTGAAAGCTCGGGCCAGACAGCAGGATACCCGTGGCTTGGGGGAATGCATTACATTTATGTGTTCGGGCATAATGAAATTGAATCAGATACGGCAAAACGGATGTATAAATATGATGGGGGAAGAAAATTATTCGAACGGTTTATGCTCAATACAACAACTTCAAAAAGAGATATCTACCGAAATGCCATGTACGTGTCCATTCCATACCGAGATACGACTTTTGACATGTTTGCTTCGGATGTTAAGGTGAAAATCAGGATGGCCAATCCATATAAAGTAAGCATGGCAGGATATACTTATGAGGGTATGCCCAACGGCGGATTGCCAACCTATGAGATCAATACCATGGAGTTCAGCGGGGTGGAGGAAACATTATTTCCACAAAGGAAATTCATGATCTGGCCAAATCCGGCGCAGGATTTATTGAATGTCAGTCAGGAAAGTTCAGAGTCCTGCGAATTGGTGATATACGGAATTACCGGAAATGTTGTTTATAAAGGAAGCTTTTGCACTCAAACAAAAACGATTGATGTGAGCGGATTTGAAAAAGGTATTTATCTGGTCAAAATCACGGGTAAAAATGGCTCCCGGGTGGTTAAATTTGTGCACACGCCGTAGGGACATGCCTCTGCATGGCCGTACGGACGGAGGAGGATATTGATCAATTATAAAAAATATCGTATCTTTATTCCATAAAAATATTCAAATGAAAAGATTAATATATCTCATGCTGCTGCCATTTCTTTTTCAGGGTACATTAATGGCCCAGAATGAAGGAAACATTCCGACCAAATACAGGGATTGGTATTTTGCCATCAATGACAATCTGGATAGCTTCAGGTTGGTGACAAAAAAATTTGAAGACGGTACTCAAAAGGGCGGGTATATGAAGGTTTATTATGAAAAGGACTCCATTGTTTTGTTTCATGCCGAATATGAGGTGGCCAGTGGAAAGACATCCGATGATTACTATTTTAAAGATGGCAAATTGTTTTTTGTATATTCGATAATTACCCCGTCTATGGGACCAATGTATGATCCGACTATGCCCGGACTATCCCCCGAAGAGAACAGATATTATTTTTCTGAGGGAAAGATGACGATCTGGCTTGATACAAGGCGTGCCAGGGTTGATAGTACTACAGAGGAGTATACCATCAGAGCTGATGAGGTTTTGTATGAACTTAGCCGGTTGAAGAGTTTGCTGGTTGGGGAGTAGGGGAAAAGACCAATTAAGCCAAACCTCCGGCCAAAAATCCTATAGAATTATACATTTTTTCCGGCGGAAAGGAATGACAAAACCGGTAAATCCCAAACCCCGCTTTCAAAACATTTTTCTCTGTCCGATTCCGTACATTTTCTTTGATATCAATATTTTATGTTGTATTTTTATTCAGCAAACTAAAAACGATTCATGAAATGTAAGAAACTCCTCAGTTCTCAAACTTTAACTTTTGCACTTCTCTTAATTTTTATCAAATCATCTTTTTCCCAGTCTCCCGTGCCCGGAGCTGATCTGTTCCGACTGCTCGACAGCGCGCGTATTGAACAGGTAATGGAGCTCATTAACAAAGATCCTGCATTGCTGGAGGCACGAAGTCCGCGCGGCTCAACTCCGCTTATTATTGCTGCAGCCGACGGTCACACCGATCTTGTAAAATTCCTGATTAAAAAAGGGGCTAATGTCAATGCAGCCAATAATTACGGGAATACCCCGTTGCATTACGCTGCCTGGAAGGGTGATCTGGAATCATTCAGAACACTCAGTGAAAAAGGGGCTAACATGGCAGCAAAAAACTCCAGAGGTCAGAATTGCCTGCAGTATGCATGCATGGGTGGCAATATGGATATTTTCAGATATTGTGTTGACAAGGGCATGGATATCATGGAAAAATCTGACGATGGCTCGAAACTTATCCATTGGGCTGCCAACGGCGGAAATATTGAGCTTTTCAAACATCTGGAGTCAAAGGGTCTTGAATACAACGCACTCGATAACGACGGAATATCTCCTGTCTTTTGGGCAGCTTCTTCAAACAAACTGGATATTGTAAAATATCTGGTTGAGGAAAAAGGGGTTGATGTAAATTCCAAAACAAAGGATGGGTCCTGTCTTCTGATGACGCCCATCAATTATGGATTTTACGATGTGACCAAATATCTTCTGGATAAAGGTGCAGATATCAATCAGCAGCTGAATGATCATTCCACATGGCTCATCATGGCAGCTGAAAGCGGCAGTCCCGAACTCGTTAAACTTCTCATTGAAAAAGGCAGTGATATTAACGCTTTTGACGATTATGGCAACAACCCGCTGATCATGGCATCTGCTTTCGGAAGATTAGATATTGTAAAGCTTTTGGTTGAAAATGGAGCGAAAACTGAACCCGGTATTTGTAAAAGGGAATCATGTACAAATAGTGGAAGAACTCCCTTAATGGCTGCTGCTAGCCGGAACCCTTCCATTGCAAAATATCTTATATCCAAAGGGGCTGATGTCAATAAAACCGACCTCGAGGGGAATACCGCCCTCCACAATGCCACATGGGGCGACAGTCTCGAAACAATTGATATTCTTGTCAAAAACAAATGCAATATCAATGCTAAAAACAAATTGGGCGAAACAGCACTTATCAGGACTGTTCAGAGAAAGAAACCCGGAATGCTGAAAAAAATGATTGAATATAAGGCAGATGTTAACCTTACCGACAATTCTGGTAAAACAGCCCTACATTATGCCGCTATTTATGGATTTGGGGAGATATTTACTATTCTGACCGAAAATGGAGCCAATTCTTCCGCTAAAGATGCCGAAGGTCATATGCCGGAATATTATGCAGCGTATTATGGAAACGACGAAATCAAAAAAGTCCTGATGACAAAGGGAACTGCAAATGAAAAAGCACCTGAAAATACAGGTTTACTAAAAAAGGAACTGAAAGAAAAGGAAGCGGTTGTCTGGTATTTGAACCACAGTGGTTGGGCCATAAAAACAAAAAACCATCTGCTGGTCATTGACTACTGGGATAACAATGTTAATCCTGATAAACTCTGCCTGAATAACGGGTTTATCAATCCGGAAGAAATTGCCGGACTAAAAGTCACAGCTATTGCGTCACACAACCATCAGGATCACTTTGATCAAAGGATTTTTGGCTGGACAAAAACCATAGGAAATATCAACTATGTTTTGGGCTTCAATAACTCTCAGAACGCCAATTGTACATATATTGCCCCTCATGAGGAAAAAAACATTGATGGCGTAAAAATAACTGCTATTGCTTCGACCGACAGCGGCGAAGGGTTTATGATTGAAGTGGACGGACTGGTAATTTACCACCCGGGTGATCATGCCAACAGGTTTCAGGATGAGGACAAGGATTTTACTTCAGAGATCGATTTTCTTGCTGAAAAATACAAAAAAATTGATATTGCCTTTGTTCCCATTTCCGGATGCAATTTCAGAGACAAAACAGTTCTGAAAAAAGGTAACGATTATCTGGTTTCCCGATTCAGTCCGACCATGGTATTGCCCATGCATGGCAGCGGCTCGGAGTTTAAATACAGGGAATATTCGGATGAGCGAAATAAACTTTATAATACCAATATTTACCGTTTTGTCTCATTTCGCGGAGACCGGCTGGTTTTTGAGGAAAAATAAATATGATCACTTAAAGTATTTTATAGAACAGATATTAGCAGAAATACTTTTTTATTGTGTATTCATAGTCAGAAAACGACTCGAAGTCAAGTCCTGACTATGAATAGCTGCTTTTCATGCTTTCTGAATTCAAAACTGATTATTTATCAACTCCACACCATTCAAATCAGCCTTACCATTCTTTAAAAACGCATAGGTGATACGATCTGCATGGCAGTCAATAAATCTGATTCGTTTCAGACTTTTGTTTTTAAAGAAAGTGTCAATGAGTGTGGCGTTTTGGAAAGTTACGCCCGAAAAAGCACAGTTTTCAAAAATGCAGTCTTCTATTTTGCCATCAAAAACAATCTCTGCAAGCGCTGTCCCGATAAAGGAAGTTCCATTCAAAATGGCCCCGGAAATGGTGTTTTTCTCAAATCCGCCCGATTTGATTACCGCACCGGTAAAATCTGCTCCTGAAAAATCACATCTCCTGATAAAACTTTTTGAGAACTCAGTTTCCTTTAGCGAACAGTCCCTGAAATTGTTATTGGCTAAGTATGAATTATTTATTTGGCTGACTGACAGATCAGAATCCGAAAAGTCACATCCATCAACATGATTGCCTTTCAGTTGAAGTCCGGATAACTCTGAACCCGCGAAAATGCAGTTTTTCAAATTGGCAGAACTGAATTTTTTATGCAGGTTTTTCAAACCCGAAAAGTCAGCACCTGTCCAGTTTCCCAGCGACATATCCTTGAGTGGTTTTCTTTTTTGCTTTTCTGAGGGATTCCCGTTGTTCGCTGCAACGGGTACAGAATTAAAACTGTTTGAAAAATAGTTTAGGTCAACACCCAAAATTTCAGCCATGCGGTTAAATGTAATGATATCCGGCATGGATTCGCCACGTTCCCATTTTCCAACTGCCTGTGCACTGATAAACAAGCGCTCTGCCAGTTGTGCTTGCGATATTTGAATTTTCTTTCTCGCTTCTGCTATTTTATTACCTATCATTTTCGTTTCCATAAAAATCTTTTTTGTTTTTTGTTTCAGCAAAGATATTCAGTAAAACATCACAGATCAATAAAAAAGTATATCCCGTTGGTTGTAATTGCGCTATTTATAGTTGTTATATAACAACTGTCGGTTGTATTTGCAATACCGAAATGATCCATTGACTAATTGTTTTGTAATGCATTTCGAGGATTAATGCCGAATAAAAATTCGTGCACATACTGCCATTGTAATTATAAAACAGTTTGTTTCAATACCCTCGCTTGTCGGGGGACTGTTTTATAATTGGTATAACTCATAAGGTCTGAAAGACCGTTTTGCAAAAACATCGGGTGGAGCAAAAGCAAAGCTTTGCGCAACCCGATGAGATTTTCTGGTTTTCTATACACAGGGTTCCACTATGTTTCACCCTGTGTTGATACAAATCGGTCTTTCAGACCTTAAATTCAGATGCAGCAAGGGTAAAGCCCTGGTAGTGTAACCCTGTGCGTAAAAAGCCATTATTATACGCAGATTTGCAATGTGTTTTGCCCTCTTGACTTCGTCAATGCGCCCCCCAACTCTTAGTTTAGTTTTTTATATCTATTTGGTATTTAATGCTTTGGTATTAGCATTGTTTTTCCGTGACGAAGTCAAAAGCAAAGCTTTGCGCAACCCAATGAGTTTTGATAAACTTGGTTATATTTTACTGTGCCGCCAGATTTTTCTCCTTATTATATGTTACCGAAAAACCAAATTTCAACGTTTTTACCTGCTTGGGCTTTAACTCAACTTCCCATAATATTTCTCCGGTCTCACTGTCAAGCTCTCCCTTCGACGGGTTATTGAAAACAATCTCAATGCCTTGTTCCTCGGTGACCGGAATCTGGTCTTTGATGAAGATTTTCATCTCGTGATTATTGGTGTTTTTTATGGTGATCTCATATTCCTCAATCTGCTCGATATTTTTACTGAAGGTTCCGGTTTTTACCTCGTCTTTTACCTTTTTTCTGATGCAAAATAGTCCGTTGTCCCTGCCCAGTGAAAGCTGCATGGTGTCACTGATCTGCGCCGGATCAATTCCTGTTTCGCCAACAAAAGTGTTGTTCATGTAAATATTGGCATTGGCCTTCAGCAGATTCAGCTCTTCCCAGTTGTTGATCCGGGTTACAAGAAATGCGCTGTTATCCATTTTGGGAACAAGAAAATGGGCAAAGTCTGCACTGATATCGGTCTCCTTAATGATTACTATAGTTTCTGTCGCATCTGAAAGAATATCATACTTTTTCTTGATGTTAAACCTTGTATTCAGGTATGAATCATTGATGAAATTATATTCCGGAATTGATTTCGGGGTAAAAACCTCCACGGTCTGGTTCCGTAAAGCCGGAATTTCCAGATTAAACTCCATTGTTGCAAGTGATACCTGATCAAGCGACCTGAATGTATAGTTGCAGGTGGCAGGATCGAACGAGGAAGCCAGATTGACACTTGCATCATTCGAATGGGATGCACTGAATGTTGCCTGATTGCAGAAATTATTGTCCCACACCGCTTTTTGCCTCCCTGCTTGCTGATATTTTCGCTGTGCGCTTTCAATGGCGGTCTTGTATGACAGCTTTTTTGGTGCGAGCTCCGGCAGTTTACCTGATACGTCGTAGTTGAAGGTGCTCAGACTAAGTGTTACATCTTTCCAATCCTCATCAGTATCCTGATAAACACTGGCTTTGTAGGTAAGGGCCAGTTTAGACTGATCTTCTTCGGCTTTCAGGTCGTAGCCCGGAATCCATCCTGCGTTCGAAACAAGATAACTCATGGTCAGCGTGGTTGTCTGGGGTAAATCGGTATCTACCGTAACGATAACTTCATGGATGATTTTTAAAGGTTTGGATTCTGTGTTGCCCTGATTATAGTTCTGAAATTCAATCATCTTTTTATTCAGCTCGGCCAGTCTTTTTTGACAGAGGTGGCTTTTCCACCGGACATCCTCGATTCTTGATTCAATGTCATCAAGTTTTTCGCGGTAAAACATCAATGCCAGTTTAAGAGAGGGCATGGTGTCTGAGGCTTTTTTGGTCATTAATTCACTTTGAGTAAGCAGGTTCTTTTCTGCATAAAGGTTTTGCAGCCGGCTATCCAGTAACTCGTATTTTAATTGTTGCCGCAGCAATGAGTCATTGGTGCGTTGCAGACCGGCATTCACCGATTCGGGTAGAACAGCAATGACCAGGTCACCCGGATTGGGATAAATAACCCGGTGCTTAACATCGAGAATATCAACACCCGTTCCGCATTTTGCCTGCAGACTTTTAGGGTTTATCAGCGGCGAAACATTTGAAAAAACGATTTTGGTGGTCCCTTTTTTAAGGTTCACCTCACCGGTTCTCATTACCTGTGCCCCTTTAAAAAAAACTGTTACTTCAGAAACCTTGCTGTTGATTTTCACCTCTTCGGTTGCAAAAACACATGAGGCCAAAAAGAGCAGGACGATACTTGTGATTATTGTTTTCATAATTCAATAAATTAATTTTTCGGGAAAGATAGAATCAGAACAGTTGTTAAAAAACCAATACTTGGTGAACGGGGCTTTTGAGATGGGGAGAAGGTTGTTAACTCAAGTTCCTCTGGATAATCAGTGAAATTAATTTTCCGACTATTGCGACATAAATGGGGTGCTGTCTTATTAAAAGAAAAAATCCCCTGTTTTTTTGTGGCAGCTCGCTTGATTTAGTGGATTTTGTTTGGAGTTGTGGAGTAATATTTGTAGCATTGTTTGTAGCTAATCAAAAATTGATTTTGATATTATCATGCTTATCCACAAATATTTTGAGAGATATTTTTGTTTTCATGGTTATAAAAGAGCTGTGCACAATTAAGAAAACGAAACGAAATGAAAGTAATCGGAATTGAAATTGAAAAGAAAAGAGCTGTCTGTTTTGCTTTAGAACAAGACAGTCAAGGGACTTATATCAATTTAACAGGGAAATTCAGATATCTTGAAATCCAAGAAGACCAGGATAACGGAGAGATTAGAAATTTTCAATCAGCAATACACGCTTTTTTCAACAGTATAAGCCCTGATGCAATTGCTATTATCTCAAGACAACCAAAGGGAAAATTCTCTTCTTCTACATTTTCGTTTAAGCTTGAAGGATTAATTCAATGCTATGACCGGTTAGAAGTTGAATTTGTTTCACCGAGAACTCTTACAGCTTATTATAAAAAGAATTCTTTAACAGTACCATTTGAGAATAAATATCAGGAGAATGCTTTAAAACTTGCAAACTATTTATTGAATAGGTAACAAACTTTCCAGACTTTCCAGTCTCTTGACTCAAAATGACCACTCCTCATGAGTCATCATAGAATTAATCTATGAATTATTCAACAATAAGAAAAAATTCTGTAATACTTTTTAATAAGATATAATTCAATTTTGCTGTGTGAATTATTACTCATATAAAAAAAAAGAATTATGAAAAAAAAATTACTTTTTACTGTAGCTGCTACAGTATTATTTTTTACTAACATTAGTTTCGGACAAGCGCCTACAATGGGAAGCACAGTCGACTATGTTTTGTTTACTTCGTCAGGAGCAGTTGGAAATACCGGTATTTCTCACATTACTGGAAATGTTGGGACACAAGTAGGAGCCATTACGACATTCGGAAATGTGGATGGTGTATTGCATACTGCTGATCTATCTACAACAACTGCAGCAACTGATTTGGCTGCATTATACTCTGAATTAAGTACAACAACCACAACTGCCACACATGAAGCTGTACTTGGAACAGGAGAAATTCTTGTTCCGGGAGTTTATCAAATTGCTGCAGCCGGATCCATCACCGGAACACTTACATTAGATGCCGGGGGTGATGAAAATGCACTGTTTATTTTCAAAATAGGTGGTGCTTTTACAACTGCTGCCGGAACGGAAGTTATTTTATTAAACAATGCGAAAGCTTGCAACGTTTTTTGGATCGCAGAAGGAGCGATTGGAATGGCAGCAGGAACCATTATGAAAGGAACACTTATTGCAAATAATGCTGCAATTTCAATGGCAGCCGGTGGTCTGTTGGAAGGAAGAATGTTTTCTACTATTGGCGCTGTGGCGATTGATGGAACGACTGCACGTTTGCCTTTGGGTTGCGATCTTCCAATTCTTAACGGCCCTGTAACACCAACTCTTGCAACAACTGAGTGTTTTGCATTGTATACTGCTAACGGAGCGCTCACAAATACGGCTGTAACTAATGTTACCGGAGATGTTGGAACCAATGTCGGTGCAACAACGGGATTTGTTTCGGAAGATGTTGTTGGAACCATACATCTTGTGCCAGATGCTGCCACCGCTACATGTGCAACCGATCTTACACTTCTGCATACGTATCTGAATACATTATTGGTTGATATTGAATTGTTGTATCCAGCAACTGTAGGTAACAAACTAGTACTTACTCCGCACACTTATTTATTAGATGCTGAAACTGTTATTACTGACACTTTATTTTTGAATGCTCAAAATAATGCGGATGCTGTTTTTGTTCTGTCAATCACTGGAGCACTTAGTACAAGTGTTGGTGCAACGGTTGCATTAATGAATGGGGCACAGGCAAAAAATGTGTTTTGGGTGGTGAATGGAAATGTTAGTTTAAACACCAATTCTAAATTCATAGGCACAATAGTTTCTGACAATGGAACGATAGATATAGCAATGGAAGCTGATCTTGACGGTAGAGCACTTACTACAAACGGTATTTTTACTACAAATAACATTTCTGCTATTGTTCCTACAATGTGTAGCTCTGTAGATGTTTGTTCTTATGATGTAAAAAACGAAATCTCAGTTTATCCAAATCCATTTAACACTTATATTAATATCAACTTAAATAATATCTCTACTGCCAATCATGTTCAGATAAGTATTTATAATGTGGTAGGAGAGGTAGTGATAAAAAAATCTTTAGTTACATCATTTAATACTGTTGAAACAAGTGGACTTCCATCGGGAATTTACTTTTACAATGTATTTGACCAAAATGGTACACTGCAAACAGGGCGAATTGTATCACAGTAATATAGAAACAATTAACGAGCCACTTGTTCCGCCACAGTACAAGGGGCTCAAAAAAAATACAATAATGATGTCAATCGACAGATCTTATGAGCTTTAAAAAAACTCTATTATTTTTATAGTGGACGAATAAAAAGTGTATGTAAATCTGTAGGTGACAAAACAAAAACCCGCTGCAAAATATGATTTGCAGCGGGTTTTAAAATAATATTGGACCAATATATCAGACAATTTCACACCAAAAAAACTGCTGAAGCTTATATTTATATCATTGATAAATTTATTAAGCTGAATCCGACTGTTTCAAAATTCAAATATGATGACATTGTAAAGTATCTTGAGGGATGAGGGATAATAATGATGTGGGATATTGTGCAAACCAAAAAACTTGTGTAAAACTGTATGAGGTCAAAAAGAGAAAAAAGCAGGGTGGAAGTGTACCTAATCGGATAATAAAACGAATCATTCTGACCCCTATTCCGTCCCCTAAAAACAAAAAAGCCCTGAAAATCAGGGCTTTTTGGCGGTGCGGACGGGACTCGTTCGTATTTCGTCTAAGTTCGTTTAAATTAGCTTCTGTATCCCTTGATATATAGGGTTTATGTGATTTGGACTAAATTTATTATATAGTCTAAAAATGACCTAAAATAAGTTAAAATGACCACCATCTGACCACCAATTTGAATTTTTTTTGTATATTTGAAGAAAAAAAATGCCAAAAGCAAGGTTCAATTTGAAAAATGCAAAACAGAATGATGAGCAACTCATTGTTATGTTTTTTAATTACAATTTGAAAAGGATTAAAATATCTCTCGAGGAAAAAGTGAAACCAAAATTTTGGAACCCGAAGGAACAATATGTCCGGGAGGTAAGCGATTTTCCTGCTTACGCCGAGATTAACAGCAAAATAGATAAGTACCGTAAGCTGATTAACGAATGCTTTGAGTATTTTACAGATCAGCTAATAGATCCCTACCCGGAAGAACTCAAGAAGGAATTTAATTCAAGATTGAACGGCAGGAGGCCAGTTGCCGAAGAAAACCAGCCTTTGCGTTTTTTTGATGCCCTGGACAGGTTTATAGAAAAAAGCGTTAACAGGGTTGCCAATGATACGGTAAAAGATTACAGGGCCCTTAAAAAACATCTGATGGGGTTTGAAAAGAAATATCGGCAGATTTTGACTTTTAAGAATATCAACTACAATTTTTATATGGATTTTGTCGACTACCTTGCTTATGATGTAATTAAACCCGACAAAGGCATAGGGCTTTCGACCAACACCATTGGAAAACAAATAAAAAACCTTAAGATATTTTTGCGTGATTGTTTTAAAAGAGAAATTGTTACTCCTTTCAGCCTGGCTGATTTCAAATCGCCATCTGAATACACCGAGACCATTTATCTGAACGAGGATGAAATATCTCGTATTTCTAAGCTTGACCTTGAAAAATTAGGGTTTCCCGATTACATTCTCTATAGGGATATTTTTGTCCTTGGGTGCTCAACAGGGTTAAGGTATTCTGACTTTGAACGACTAGGGCCTGATCATATCAAAAACGGGTTTATCCATATTCGTCAGAAAAAAGTTCAGAAACCGGTGGTTATCCCACTTGACGCCAATGCCGAAAAAATACTGAAAAAATACGAAAACAATCTGCCTTCCATCGATTATTTCAAGTTCAACGTGATTGTCAAGGAACTTGGCAGGATGGCCGGAATTGATGAGGGGGTTGTAATTACAAAAAAGAGGGGGGCTGTCACTAAAGAAACTACCTTTAAAAAATATGAACTAATTGCTTCACATACCTGTCGCAGGTCATTTTGCACCAACCAGTTTATGAAAGGTGTGCCTGCCCAGCTCATCATGAGGATATCGGGCCATAAATCGGAAAAAAACTTTCTCCGCTACCTAAAGATTGACGGAAAAGAAGCTGCAGAAAAAATGAAAGAGTTCTGGAAATTAATAAACAAACAGCCCGAAAAAGCAGACTGATTTATCGAGATATGCCTGGAAAATTCCGATTTATCCGTATAAGCTCGATTTATCCCGATATACCCGGATATTTCGAGATAAATTTTTTAAGCCAAAATCAATAAATTTCACGGTTATTCCTCTTGCTGTGTGATTTTCTAATTTTTAAATTCTGACAAAAAAACACTTATTAACAGCGAAAAATTTGAAAAAGACCATGGGGAGCAATGAAAAACCAAACCTGTTTGTTAAAACAATCAAACTAATTACCTCAATAATAACAGAACGTTGATTAAAAAGGATTGAGAATACTCGCCCATGGTCAACTTTTTATCCCTGTTTATGAAAAATATTCAATCAAGATAAATGGTTTATAATGTAAAATAAAAACAATATAGACGGGAGGGGTAAAAATTATAGATGATTAGTGCAAAACACCTGTTTAAAACCATAATGATTGAGATATAATTCCTGGGCAAAATGAAGGGGAAAACACGAAAAAGCTGATCAGTCTTTATACCAAAAATTTCTTATACCAAATGTTATTATTAAACAATCCCCACTAATCAAGGTTCGTAAATAATTTTATGCTGAATTTTTTTTTGTATTTATGCATGAAAAGCATTTCAAAGCCATTGACAAATGGTTTCGTAAGGTATTTCTAAAAACTTCCAATAAACTAATATTACTAAATACCTTGTTTAAACGGCGGAGGAAATGGCGGTCGCTCCATATCGTTTTTTTCAGCTTCTTTTTCAGCATCAAAATTACGTATATTATAAGTCAATGTCAGCATAAAATATTGTTGTAAAAGTTTTGTCTTGACATCTTCTACATAGGATGAATTTACATTTCTGACAAAACTTTCATTTTGGTCAAGTAAGTCGTAAACCGACAATTGCAGTTCTGCAGCATTGTTTTTCAAAAACTTATAGCCAACCCCCATGTTCCATATTACCAAATCCTCATCATACGATTCACTTAAGCCATAATACCTTGTATAGGTTATATTGTTATTAAAAACAAGATGTTTGATTAAAATCATATTCGATTTGAATGATAAGTTTCCTGTATAATAGTTTTCATCCAGCGAAGACTGAATTGAATTGATTACTTTATTATACGACCCATTATATGCCAGCGTAAAATCAAATTCTTTTGAAATATTGCTTGTCACCGACAACCCGCCCTTATAAGTGTTATTCATTGAAAGATTCTTTATTGCGTTTATCAGTGCAGGTGTTTCTGAATATATGTATGATCCGTTTACATTCATGTTGCATTTTATTAAATAAACAGGAAATCCATAAGTAAAGAACCCCTGTACATTTTTGTAACCTTCCAGATTGACCGGAGCTGTTAATTGAGATCCGCTATTCATTTGTATCCCGTTGGGCAGAACAGTATCAGATAGAGAAGTGAAAGTGGAATTACCGATATAATTATCTGATATGCTTCCCGAAAACACCATGAAAAACATTTTCGTCCTTGCCTGATTTGTACGGTTATAGGCAGTGTGTATAGAATGATTGAATTGCTGGTCCAAATCGGGGTTCCCGCTTGTCATGCTCAGAGGATTGCTGTTGTCAATCACATTTTGCAATTGATTCACAGATGGTGTTGTTGTAGTCGTGCGGTAATTGAGATGTAAAAAGCCGGATTTGGAAAAATGATAAAACATGTCTGCTTTGGGCATGAAATTGCTGAATTCTTTTTCAGTAACCGATTCTTCAGGCCATGTGTTTGAACCTGACAGATAAGCAATCTGGTAATCAATTCCGGCATTCAGATTGATTTTTTCTGTGTTTTTTCTAATCGAAAAACCGCCCCTCTGTTTTACTATAGTGTTTCTGTAAACATTTGATAATAATGTATCAAGGTCAGCATAAGTATAATTGATGCTGTCATATTGGTTTACCATGTTGTCGGAATTGTTCTTTGTATATGAAGGGTTCCAGGATGCCATCAATTGTGAGGTTTTTGAAACAGGCTCAGTATAGCTGATATTGGAACTGATACCTGAACTTGTTGTTTTTCCATCGGTATGCTGGTTTGTCATTTCAGTTGTAATATATTCCGAAAAATATTCTGTGCCTGATAACAAGTAATTATCTGTGTTTTTTTTGCTTAAATTATTATTGACAGAAACTGATAAAGTCCTGCCTGATTTGTCGAATTTGTGCCTGAAGAGCAGGTTGTTTGAAAAGTTATAGCCCGAAACATCATTGTCAGTACTGTTTTCTGTACTGTTCAACAGATCATTTAAAGCATAATATGACAAACCATTGGTATTGCTATTGCTCTTGTTTTTCTGTATGTTCATGGATGGTATAATCAGTAAGGAATTCATGCTGTCAATCTTATATTCGACACGGGCATTAATCCTGTGGTTATAGTTGTTTCCTATACTTTCGCTGCTTTCGTCATAGTATTGTCTGATATTATTGTCAAGGAAATAAGTCCTGTCTGTAGTCGAAGTAGTGTTGTTAATGGTCGAATTGTAAAAATAACTGCCTGAAACATCCCATTTTTTGCCCCACAGATCAACATAGTTAATCCCTAGGGAGTTGTTAGTGTTTATGCCTGAGTTCTGGCCAACAAGGAAATCGGAAGGACTGCGCATGTTTTCACTCATTCCTCCTGTTCCCGAGGGAGGACCCGGAATATTTCCTCCAATCGGAGGGCCGCCCATCCGGCCTGAGCCGCCCCGTCCTCCGGTAGCTAGATTAAACAAATCCTGAGATGAAAAGTTTTGTTGATTGATATTGTTTGACATTCCGAGAATGGATATGCGCCTGTCACCATTGAAAATATTGATATTTCCGCCCAGTGAATATCTTTCATCAGTCCCGTAACCTGCAAATACTTTTCCAAAAGTACCTTTTGATTTATTGGAAAAAGTTTTTAGGTTAACGGTTTTTGATGTTTCACCATCGTTGAAACCAGTGAATTTTGCCTGTTCGCTCATTTCATCATAAACCTGGATGGCTTCGATCATTTCAGCCGGAATTGTCTTGAGCGTGACACTGGCATCATTGCCAATAAATTCTTTTCCGTTTACTAGTACCTTTTTAACTTCCTCACCCTGAATATTTACGGTTCCGTTTTCGATACTTACTCCCGGCATTTTCTTTATTAAATCTTCGGCAGTGGCGTCAGGATTGGTTTTAAAGGATTGGGTTTTATACTCTGATGTATCGCCTTTTATCTCGACTATTCTGGCATTTTGCAAGACCACAACTTCGTTCAGGATGTTAGATTGTTCCTTTAACCTGATTGTTCCTGTTTGGATGTTTTCACTTTTAACGGCAATATGCAAGATAGTATCCGTAAAACCTAAAAAAGAAATGGACAACTTATAGTTGCCAGGAGCTACCTTAGAAAGTTCAAAAAAACCGTTAGCGTTTGATGTGGTTCCGTTTACAGTGTGGTTTTGATTATCTTTTAAAACGACGGATGCCCCGGGCAGGGGATCGCCAGAGCCACTTAGGATTGTTCCATTGATGCTGTGGTTCTGGGCTGTAGCATTATCGATGAAGATGATCAAAAAAAGTATTACTAAAAAAAAACGTGCTTTCATAACGCATTAAAAAATTCTGTAAATAATCGGATAGTTAAATAAAGCTGAATCATAATATTCTATCTTAAACCAGATTGATTCAAGTAGATGATATTTTTTCCTAGGGTTCAACTACCTCAATATACAAAGTATCTGCATTTAACCCGGTAAAAATCCCATAGCCATTTTCAATGCAGGTTGACGGGTTACTAAGATTTTGTGAATTTGAACTGTTGTCATCATATAGGGCAGCATAATCTGAAAGAACATGGAACAGGATCAGTCGGTGTGTGCCATAATATTGAAAATCCATTGAACTTATTTCGGTTCCTGATGAGTTGTTTGGTTCTTTTCGAAATACAAAATCCGGTCTGTCATCATCTTCACCCAAATCCTGAACTGGTTCAGGTGAACTCTCAATATTCTCAACAATTACAATATAATAAGAACCGTCATAATTATCCCAAGTAAGTTGAACAGGATCGGGCATTTCAAAACCAATAGGAGGGCCCGAAGTTGTATCCATTTTCTGGATTTCAATTGTAGTGGCTGACTGGCTAAAATTTATAGGTTTTGACGGAACAATTGTGTAAGCATATACATTTTTGCCATTGTAATCAAAAGTAATTTCATAATGTATGTTTTCGTAAACAACCAATGAACTATCAATATATTCTCCGTTACCAATAGGAGAAAGGACACTGGAATAGCTTCCTGATGTAACAGTAATTGATAAGCTATCAATGTCATCTGGCGAATATTCTGCATTTTCATCAAAAGGCAGTTGACGTGAAACTTTTACTTTCAGGAATTGTCCCGGAACAAGATATGACTCAACAATGGGGAAATCGGTAAACTCAACTTCACCATTTTTATTGCAAGTTACTGCCGTGGCAGCAATAAGTATCAGAAATAGAATTGCTTTGATTTTCATTTTATCTTATTTTTAATGACAGGGTGATGTTCGGTGTAAATCCAAGGTAATTATAATTTGTTTCAATAATCTGGTTGTCTTGCACAGAGTATTGTTTATACCAGACATTTTTATGAGCGTAAAAATTGAAAACTGAAAAACTCAGGTATCCTATTTCTTTTCTCCTAAAATTATTTTGTGACCCTGAAAGCAATTTATAGGAAATTGACAAGTCTCCTCTGTGATAGTCTGGTAACCTTAGAGAGTTTTTCCCTGTTACAGTAAAATAATCTTTTGTTGATCCATCAAGAAGTGTGACGGTATAAGCCCCTGAAGGTGCTGTATATGGCTTGCCTGTTGCAAAAATCCATGTTAAAGAAAAATCCCATCTTTTATATTTTGCCATAGCTACAAATTTTAATTCATGCGTTACATCCTGATTAGCCGGGAAATATGAATCAGAATATACTTCAAAAAAATTCTTGGTCTCACCAAGTGTATAGCAAACCCAACCGTTTATTAAACCGGATTTTTTCTGGAAAAGAAATTCAATACCCTTTGCATAACCTTCACCGGTGAAAAAATTCTCGTCGTAACTTACTCCCGTGGGACTATTGTCATACCTGAGTGAATATTCAGTGAGATTTTCAAGTGTTTTGTAATATATTTCTGAACTCACAAGATAAAAGGGGCTTTCCCAAGTAATGCCTCCGTTATAGTGAATTGCTGAACTTACCGGCACTGATTCTCCGTCAGACATTATCCAAAACTCTTTACTGCCTGAAAGTATGTCTTCGCGCGTAATCCGGTTTGCAAATTGATAATACTTACCTGTTGAACCTTTTAGATTAATTTTATCAGTAAGATTTAAAGACATTGCAAGTCTAGGCTCCTGATAATATTTATCAGTAATATCATAATAGCTCATTCTGACTCCAGGCAAAATCTGGATTTTTTCATTAAATATTTTTATTTTGTCCTGTAAGTAAACTCCGGCAAGGTAAGCAAGGTTTTGCTTCTGCAGGATTATGCTGGTATCGCTTTGTGCATAAGTGTAGTCAATATCAAATTTTGTTGCGAAAAAACCTGCTTGTAACTGGTTGGATTTAAAAATATCCCACTGGCAGTCGCTTTTTAAACTGAAATCTTTCAATAAGTTGTCTTCAAAAATTCCTTGTTTTACTTGTGCAGATTCACCTGCAGTATCTACCATAGTTCTTTCCTGTGACATGTCTCTGTAACTAAAGAATTGTGAATAACTGGCAATGGTGTTGGAATAAAACTTTTCTTTCCATTTTTTTGACCATTTAAGACTGCTTCCGGTATTTCCGTATTTAGTAAGGTCGGTAGAATTCATACTAAAATCACTGGCAGCGTCTCCCCCAAATGATGGCATCTGCATACTAATACTATTGTCAAGTTTGTCGGTACCATTGTAAAAACTAAGAGAATAGATGTTTTTGTCATCAGGACGATAAGTCATTTTCCCATTAAGGTCATAAAAATATGATGTAATATTTGATTCTTGCATCATAGAACCCATAGCACCTCCGGGACGTTTAACAGATACAGTTGTTGAATTGTTGAATTTTTTGAAAATGGCATTATAAACAGATCCTTTATATGATCTGCGAAAAGTGATTATTGATGTGAATTTGTCGCCGATTGGAATCTCGGCAAACATATTTATGCTGAGAAGGCTTAAATCACCTCCCATATTGAATTTTTTCTGATTGCCCTCTTTCCCTGTTATTTCAGTGACACTTGACAAACGGCCTCCAAAACGCGATTCGAAACCTCCCTTCATCAGTTGTACATCTTTAAGTGCGTTTGAATTAAAAGCGCTGAAAAATCCATATAGATGATCCACATGATAAATAGTGAAACCGTCATACAGCACCAAGTTTTGATTAGGAGTACCTCCTCGTACATATAGCCCTGATGAGGATTCGTTTGCCGCACTCACTCCGGGCATTAACTGAAAAGAACGCATGATATCCTTCTCCCCAAGGCTGGGAAGTTGTTCAAGTTTTTTTGGCGTCATTTTTATTATTGATATTTCACTTTTGTTTGACAAAACAACCTCACTTTTCTGCCCGAAAACATTCACTGTGTTTAGCATATTGGTTGAGGGGTACATTTCAATAAGAATGTTTTTCTTATAGGAAGAAGGAGTAAGAAAAACCTCTGTTTTTTCATATCCTATATACTGTATTACCAGAGTTGATGTGTCCGTTGGTACTTTGATCAAAGTGAAAAAACCATCAGAATTTGTTGTAGTACCAATTTTTGTTCCGCTAATATAAACTGAAGTAAAAGGTAACGATTCGCCTGTAGATTTGTCCTTTACAATTCCCGACAAAGTAAAATTAAAGCTTGTTGGCGGACCGAAATATGTTCGCCGATTTGATTTTTTTTGCATTTCTTCATTTTCATCGTTTTCGTTTGTATAGTAATAGACACTTCCATCTTCATCGTGCTTTACCTGTTCAAATTCAATAAATGTTTGTTTGAACTTATCAGCTACATTATTTGCTGTATCATTATCAATGTTTATTTTTTGACTTTTTTCTGATATTATTATATTTCTAAATGCAAGTTTCATATATGGTTGACTCAAATCCTTTTCAATGATACTACTGTCTCTGATGTAAAGAAAAAGGTTTGCATTTCCCTGATTAAAACCATTTGTAACCAAGCTTGCCAAAGCCGGGATGCAATCAAGTTTTTTTTCAGGGCTCCCGCCCGAATTTGGTATATAAACAAATAAATAATTGAAAAAATTAACCATGTTTTTCAAAGTGTCTTTTTCAAACATTTCAGTTAAACTTTCTTTTTCGGCACCTAAAATAAAAATAATTGGACGATTGTTTTGGCTGTAATCTTCTGATTTAGTGAATCTAAGATAGTTGAAATAGCACGGATTGCCCTTTGAATTGAAGGAGTTTTCAACATACTGACTGTGCAAGCTGCCTGAAAAAACCAAAATCAGCATGGGTATTAGTATTTGTAACAAATTCTTTGGCTGCATATTATATTTTTTTTAAAGATAAGTCCTGAATGACTTGATATTAAAAAGAAATCGACCATTCAGACGAACAAACCGAAGATTTGTGTTTTATTAACTTTGACTCAAATTTTACCAAGAGGTTGTAAAAAAGTTATAATTTACTTTTGTTAAGCATGATTATAAATAGCTAGATAGACAAAACTTTTACTGCATTCAACCAGTAAATAATAAAATAGACAAAAATTAGTTTTAAACTAATCAACAAATTTATGTGATATTAAAATTTGGTTTTTTATGAATAAAATAAAATGTCTGATCGTTGACGATGAGCCTCTGGCTCTCAATCTGCTTGAAGATTACATCCATAAAACATCCTATTTAGAGTTGGTAGGCAAATGTAAAAATGCCATAGAAGCTATCAGTTTTTTAGATCAGTATGAAGTGGATCTTCTTTTTTTGGATATACAGATGCCCGAAATGACAGGATTGGATTTATCTAAAACCATAAAACACCCTGTTCGGGTTATTTTCACAACTGCATTTGATCAATATGCATTGGATGGATACAAGGTTGATGCGCTGGATTTTCTGCTTAAACCTTTTGATTATAAAGATTTTTTTACTGCTACTGAAAAAGCAAAAAGCTGGTTTGACTTGCTAGAAAAAAAGGAAAACGAAACTCAAAAACAGCAAAGAAATTTCATTTTTGTGAAATCTGAATACAAGCAAATACAGATAAATCTTGATGATATTCTGCTGATTGAAGGACTTAAAGATTATGTAAAAATATGGTTGCAATCACAGCCCCGACCTATTCTTACACTACATAGCCTTAAATCGCTTGAAGAAGAATTACCCTCAGAAAAATTCATGAGAATTCATCGGTCCTTTATTGTTTCACTGGACAAAATAAAAACCTTAGAGCGCGGTCAGGTTATTATTTCCGATAAGCGTATCACCATTGCAGAACAGTATAAAGAAAAATTTCAGCATTTTGTTTCAGGAAAGGCATTGAATTGATCAAGCTGCATTGTTGGGTGGTGTGGTTACGTTTTGGTAAGTTTAATTGAAAATGTTAAAAGATAAGTTATTATATTTTTTGTTCTTCTATAAACTCTTTCCTTTCATCGCAAAAAAATATTAAAGACAAAAGTTTATCTTTGATTTGTAATCAAAACTTTCTGAAAATGAAAACTCTTTTTATTACAATCTCAATTCATATAATAGCTTGGATATTGCTGTTAATGGTTCCATTTTTCTCTACATATCAGGTTATTAAATCTTTAGCACCAACAGAAGATATCTCATTGGTTCCGATTATTTTATTAAGTATTTTTCTTATGGTTATTTTTTACTTTAATTATTTTGTTCTGATTCCAAAATTTCTATTATTAAAAAAGTATTTATTATACGTAAGTACACTTGTATTAAGTATTACCACAGCTTTCGTCTTGTCTGGTTTATTTTTGAATATATTTGATTATGACCCTGATAAGTTTGAAACTATTAACCCTGTTTTAACTAAAATAGAACCCATCTTGAAAGCGAACACATTTTTAATGCTGATTATCTCTATATTGGCATCAATTTCAGTGACAATAAATAATCATTTGAGACAATTGGAAAAAGAAAAATTGGTAGCTCAGATTTCTTCATTAAAATCGCAAATCAATCCACATTTTTTATTTAATACATTAAATAACATCTATGCAACAGCAATTGATGCATCTCCACGAACCGCTGACATGGTTGATAAGCTTTCAGAAATGATGCGTTATACAATGAAAGAAACACAAAATGATTTTGTGCCTTTAGAGGAAGAAATTAATTATCTTAACAATTTCATTGAATTGCAAAAATTGAGATTGGAGAGTAAAATAAAATTCGAATATGAAATTGAAGGAGATTTTGTAGAATTGCAAATTGCCCCCATGTTGCTTATCCCGTTTGTTGAGAATGCATTTAAATATGGTGTTAATTCTGAACAAAACAGCAATATCAGGATTGATATTAAAGCAAATGAATCAGAATTGCATTTTTTAGTTGCAAATAAAAAAGTTGACATTAAGTCTGGCATAAATGAACACAGCGGATTAGGTATTGAAAACACGAAACACCGGTTAAATTTGATTTATCCTTCAAAGCATTTATTGACAATTAATGAAACTGAAAATGATTTTATTGTATCACTTCATATTAATCTGTTATGATTAATGCAATTGCTATAGATGATGAGCCTTTGGCTTTAAAAGTGATTATTTCGCATTGTGAGAAAATTGACTTTGTTGATCTTCAAAAAACATTTACACATCCTACCGAAGCTTTGAAATATCTAAGGAAGTACCCTGTTGATTTACTTTTTGTTGATATACAAATGCCATCAATAAACGGAATTAATCTTGTAAAAGCCATTCAACAAAATACAATGATCATTTTTACAACAGCATTTAGTGAATATGCAGTAGTGAGTTACGAGCTAAATGCTATTGATTATTTGTTAAAACCGATTAATTTTTCGCGATTTAGCAAAGCCTTAGATAAAGCCAATGATTTTTTTAAATACATAAACGAACAAAATTGCACTGAGGGTAAATATATTTTTATTCGTGCAGACTATAGTTTGGCAAAAATACCATTGGCTGATATTTTATTTATTGAAGGATTGGCTGATTATCTTAAAATATTTATTAGAAACCGAAAAACAATTGTTGCCCGAATGACAATGAACGATATGGTAGAGAAATTGCCCGCTAAAGATTTTATTCGTGTTCACCGAAGTTTTATTTTACCTATTGATCGAATTGAATCTGTCCGGTCAAATTCAATAACTATCCCGGAAAGAGCTATACCTGTTGGCAAAACTTATATTAAGGATTTTAATGGCAGATACAAGCAATAATTTTTAAAAGGTTACATTCTTCGGCAATCTTATACCCTTCTTCTCAATAATTTTTTTGTCTATTTTTTTGACTTCATATTTGCTTCATTATTATAAACAATTGACTTAAGGAGAAGCAAAATGGATTTTTTTAAATTGATATCCCTAATATTCAGCTTTGCAATTAGCAACTTGTATATGCAAGCCCAAAAACCATTAACACTCAAGGAGTGTGTCGATTACTCGATGACAAATAATAGCAACATCAAGATCGCTAACTTCAATATAGATATTTCTCAAAAAAAAGTTGCTGAGCAAATAGGTAGTTTTCTTCCCCAAATTAACTTTTCAGGCACCATTGACAATAATTTAAAGCTTTCTACCCAGTTATTGCCGGCTGAAATGATGGGGGGAGAATCAGGGACATATATACCAGTAAAATTTGGAAACAAATACAGTGTGAATGGTGGTATCCAATTTACCCAGAAAATATATGACCCACAAAGCCTTTTGTTGATAAAAACAGCTAAACTCAACAAAAATATAGCTTTGACTACTATGCAGCAAACCCAAGAACTTTCTGCTTATAATGTCTGTTTGGTTTTTTTTCAGACTGTAATTATCAAGATGCAAATGAATGTGCTTAAATCTACACTTAATTCCTCAGAGGAATTGTTAAAGTCCATTTCTTTAAAATACAATAACGGAATGGCAAAAAAAATTGATGTAGATAAGATACAGGTTAGCTACAACAATACCAAGTCTCAATTGGATCAATCTGAATTGAATTATTATCAATCATTAAATTCCCTTAAATTAAATATGGGAATGCCTGTTGACAGTACTTTATCATTGGCCGATACGAATATTGTTGTGAGCTATAACTTGTTTGCAGTAGATTCTGCTTTCAAATATCAGATTGATGATGTTATTGATTATCAATTGCAAAAATCAAACACTTCATTAATGCAATTGAAGAAAAAAGCACAATTATATGCCAATCAGCCTTCGTTATCATTTTATGGTAATTACAATTATAATGCAATGCGTCAGGAGTTCAATTTTTTTGATAAAAGCAAAGATTGGTTCCCAAGTTCAGGTGTGGGTATTAAATTAACCATTCCAATTTTCTCAGGTTTACAGCGAAATTCTAAATTGGCTCAGAGTGATTTGAATGTTAAAATAGCAAATGAAAGTCTTGATCAAACTGAGCAGTCAATCAAAGTAATTATTTATAACTATTTTATCCAATATAAAAATGCATTAAATAATATTGTTGATGAAAAAGCTAACCTCGAATTAGCAGAGAGCGTTTTTAAAAACTCACAATTAGAATATAACCAGGGATCTTGTTCTACAATCGATTTAATACAATCAGAAAATTCTTATTTGGTAGCTCAAAGCAATTATTACAACAAACTACTAAATCTTTTTATTGCAAGAATAGAATATGAAAAGGCCAAGGGTTCTTTAATGAGCTTTTTAAATAATTTAAAATAATAAAATATGAAAAGGGTTATTTTAATCGTAATTTCCATTGTCGTTATTGGACTTATTGTAATACAACTATCTACCAATTACAAAAAAATCAATTCAAATAAAGATGTCAGTACCGATTTGTCATATGTTTCAGTGAATGTTTCACCTGTAAAAAAAATATCCATGACTGACAGCTTGCAGCTTACTGGCCGTATGGAAGCTTTTTGTGAGATTGATATTGCTTCTGAAGCAATGGGCGTATTAACATCTGTAAACTCTGATTTAGGCCAGGCTAAAAGCAAGGGAGATATTATTGCCACCATTGATGACAGAATTAAAAATCTTGCAGTGCAAAAGGCAAAAAACCTGAAAGAAAAACTTGAAAAAGATTTGGAAAGGAGTAAAAACCTTTATAATGGTGGCACTTTAACACAACAACAATTTGATGATGCTCAAAATTTATACAATGATGCTGTGATTCAATTGAATCAGGCAGAAAAAGAATTGCAAAATGCAACCATCAAATCTCCGATTAAAGGGATAATTACCAAAAAACAAGTTGAAAAAGGTGAATTTGTTAATATTGGTAGTCCAATTGTAACAATAATTGATATTTCAAAACTCAAAATCAAATTAAATGTCTCTGAAACAAATGTATATCTAATTAACTTAAATGATATGGTAACTGTCGCCACCGACGTTTACCCTGGTGTCACTTTTGTTGGAAAAATAAGCTATATCAGTGCTCAGGGTGATGATTCCCATAACTATCCGGTCGAAATTGAAATTGCCAATAATGGCAGATATCCCCTGAAATCAGGAACTTTTGCAAATGTAATGATCAATCTCCCAGTTTTTGGAGATGAATTGTGTATTCCACGTGAGGCATTACTTGGAAGTACTACTGATGCTGAGGTCTATGTTGCTGAAAAAAACAAAGCCGTCCTTAGAAAAATTGTTATTGGAAAAGGCAATGATAAATATGTTAAAATTATTTCAGGATTAAAGGAAGGTGAAAAGGTAATTGTCAACGGAAAGATTAACCTGTCTGACAATAAGGCAATCAAAATAATAAATTAAACCAAAACGATTATGTCAATAACTGAAATTGCAATAAAACGCCCTACTCTTGTAGTTGTAATTTTTGCTGTACTTACAATTCTTGGAATTGCCAGTTATATGCAGCTCAACTATGAACTTATTCCAAAGCTGAATTTTCCGGCACTTAGTGTTGTGACAAGTTACCCAGGAGCCTCTGCAAATGAAGTGGAAAGTACCGTTACAAAAAAACTTGAGGATGCCCTTTCCTCGCTTGAAAATGTTAAAAGCATGCAATCAACCTCACAAGAAGGTTTATCTTCAATATCAATTGAATTGGAATCAAATGCCGATGCAAATCTAGCTGTTCAGGAAGCTCAGCGGAAAATTAATGCAATTATTGCCACCCTCCCGACTGGTACAAAATCACCCTCAATCAACAAATTCTCTTCCGACGAAATGCCAGTGTTAAAGCTTGGTGTAACTGCCAAAATGGATCCCGTAAAGTTGTATTTATTAACGGAAAACCAGATTAAATCACAACTTTCAAAAATTAATGGTGTCGGTCAGGTTTCACTGATAGGTGGAACTGAAAGGGAAATCAAAATAAATATCAACAAAGGCAAACTTGAATCATATAAAATTTCAACTAATCAGGTTTACCAAGCAATAACCAATTCAAATTTAGAAATGCCTGCAGGTAAAATTGAAAACAATAACAAACAATATACAATAAGGTTATTGGGGAAAATTAATTCATTGGATGAGCTTCGAAATATCACTGTAATAAGAACTGTTACAGGAAGTATAGTGAAATTATCAGATGTTGCTGAAATTGCTGATGGTACTGCTGAGCAAACAAATTTGAACAGAATTAATGGTGAAAACTCTATTGGTCTTCTTATTCAGAAACAATCGGACGCCAACACTGTTGACGTTTGCAAGATGGTTAAAGAACAATTGAAATTACTGGAATCTCAGTATGATGAATATCAATTAAAATTTGATGTTGCTTCTGATAATTCTGTATATACTCTGGCTTCGGCCAATGCAGTAATGGAAGATTTAGGGTTGGCTGTTTTGTTTGTTGCATTTGTTATGTTCATTTTTTTGCATAGTATTCGAAATTCTATTATTGTTTTGATTTCAATACCCGCTTCTATAATATCTGTTTTTATTGCGATGTATATTTTTAATTTTTCTCTTAATATGCTCACCTTAATGGCGTTGTCTTTATTAATTGGAATTTTGGTTGATGATTCTATTGTTGTTCTTGAAAATATTTATCGTCACATGGAAATGGGGAAAGATAAAAGAAAGGCAGCCCTTGATGGACGTAATGAAATCGGGTTTACTGCGGTTGCAATTACTATGGTTGATATTGTTGTTTTTCTGCCCCTTTCACTGGTTTTTGGTATGATCGGCAATATGCTGCGTGAGTTTTCTCTTGTAATTGTTTTTGCTACACTTATGAGCTTGTTTGTTTCATTCACAATTACACCTCTTTTAGCTTCTCGCTTCGGAAGAATAAAAGAACATACCAATAAATCATTTATTGGAAAGTTTTCTCTTTGGATTGAAACTTTATTTAATAAATTGGTAGAAAACTATGAGAGGATTCTGAGGTGGTGCTTGGGCAATCGAAAAAAGGTTTACCTGGCAGTAACGATACTGATTTTAATATCCTTTTCACTTGTCGGGATGGGCTTAATTGGAACTTCATTTATGAACGATGGTGATCAGGGAGAATTTGTTGTGAAGCTGGAAGGAGAACCTCAAAATACTGTTTACCAAACAACTCAACTAACTCAGGAAGTTGAAAGTATTTTGCTTCAAAAACCTGAGGTTATTAAGGTTTTCTCCAACATTGGATATTCAAGTTCTGATTTTGGATCAGGAAGCGGTGTTAAAAACAAAAGTGAAATTACAGTGAATCTTGTCTCAAAAGAGGACAGGTCAATTTCTATTGAAAAATTCGCAGCACAGATTAAAAAAGAAGTTCAGGAAATACCCGGTTTAAAGGTTACCGCAACTCCAACAACAATGATGGGTAACGGAGATGATGCTCCAATACAGGTATTGCTAAGAGGTCCGGATTTAGCCAGACTTTTTGAAGTTGGTGATAGTGTGATTACAATTATTAATGAAATTCCGGGGACTAATGATGTAAAATTATCAATTGAAAAAAGTAAACCTGAGTTACAGGTCAAACTCAATAGGGAAAAGATGGAGCAATTGGGGCTAAATGTTCAGCAAGTGGGCAACACATTAAACATGGCTTTTGCCGGAAATTCAGACTTACAATATTCTGATGGTGCCGATGATTACAATATTAATATTCAGTTTGATCAATCTAACAAGAATAATATTGATGATGTTGGTTCGGTCAAATTTTTAAACAACAGTGGTGAACTTATTGAATTAAAAAATTTCGCAACCATCACGCAATCTCTTGGACCTAATAAACTTGAAAGGTACAACCGAATCTCTTCACTTACAGTAAAATGTTCAGTATTTGGCCGACCTGTTGGTACCGTTGGGAACGAAATTAAATCAGCAATAAATGATAAAATCCACGCCCACGAGGTTTCAATTGAATATAAAGGCCAGATGGAACGACAAGCAGAAGCATTCAGTAGTCTGTTTTTGGCCTTGGCTGCGGCTTTATTATTTGTTTATTTGGTTATGGTTGCTTTGTACAATTCCTATTATTACCCCTTTATTGTTTTCTTTTCTATTCCTTTAGCTGTTATTGGGGCATTATTTGCATTGGCACTTTCAGGAGAATCATTGACCATTTTTTCAATAATTGGATTGATTATGCTTATTGGACTTGTTTGTAAAAACGCTATTCTGCTTGTTGATTTTGCAAATAAGCTAAGAGAGGAAGGGAACACACTTGTCGAAGCATTAATAGAATCAGGCAAAAAACGGCTGAGACCAATTTTGATGACAACTTTATCAATGATCTTTGGGATGTTTCCAATTGCTATGGCAACAGGAGCAAGCGCAGAAAGTAAAAATGGTCTGGCATGGGTTATAATCGGTGGTTTGACAAGTTCTTTATTTTTGACATTAATTATAGTTCCGGCTGTTTATTTGACAATGGAGCGATTAAAAGATAGATTTAAGATTTTTTTCTTCAGAAAAGCCAAAAATGTCATTTCAGAATAGTAATAATTAAATCATTAATCTTGTTCTTATAGTAAAAAACAATGGGCAAATTTCCTTGATTTATCTGTGTTCTTATTTATCTCATCTAATTAATTATTTAAATGTGTGTTTTTTGGATACTTTTGGTTTTATGGAATTTTTTTGAAAATTGTATATTAAAAAATGTTGCATGATTTTAAAAATGAATAAAAAAGGTAATAAATATTTTCAAGTCGGAATGCACTTGTTTTTTTGGTTAATTGTCTATTTATTGCCATTTGTTTTTTTTGATAAAGCAATTAGTGATTTTAGTCATTTTTTGTTGTATTCCTGGATCCCGGTTATTCACTATGCAATTATTTTTTATGTAAACTTTTTCGTTTTAATAAACAGGTTTTTATTTAAAAAGAAATATTCTGTTTTTATAATTATTAATGTTTTGATGGTTATCGCTGTTTTGTATTCAAATTGGATAATCAGAGAAGTTGTATTTATTGACCAAATAGTAAAAACACAGGGAGGTCCACCGATAGGAAAACCTCCACCAATAATAGGCTTTATTATTAAAGATTTTATTTCGTTTTGTATTCCTATTATGATTTCGATAGCAATCCGGGCGATTGAGATTTGGATTAAAACCGATAAAGAAAAACAGGAGATTGTAAATAAAAACCTTGAATCAGAAATACTCCATTTAAAGTACCAGCTGCACCCTCACTTCTTCTTCAACTTATTGAATACTATTTATGTTTTGATAGGGAAATCACCTGAAAAAGCACAAAAAACAGTTCATGATTTAAGTAAACTTATGAGGTACTTGTTATATGATTCAAATAGGGGCAAAGTGAAACTATCAATGGAAATAGATTTTTTAATGGGTTATATTGAATTGATGAATTTACGTTTGCCTGAAAACGTTAAGGTTGATTATTACTTTCAAAAAGAACAATCTGAAAATTACCAGATTTTTCCTCTATTATTGATTCCATTGATTGAAAACTCATATAAACATGGTGTTTTTACTACAAAAGATTCAATAATCAAATTCTATTTGGTCATTTCTAATGGAAAAATGATTTTTAAAAGTAGTAACTCCTATTTTCCGAAAGTCCAATCCGAAAAAAGTGGGTCAGGAATAGGATTACAAAATCTTAAAAAAAGGTTGGAATTGCTATATCCTGATAAATATTATTATAATTTTTGTATTGAAGATGGCTGTTATTCTGTGATATTGAATATAATTTTATAATTAATGTTGGCTAATGAATAAGGTAAAGTGCTTAATAGTAGATGATGAGCCACTTGCTCGCGAACAAATTGAAATTTATGTGACAAAAACTTCTTTTTTGGAGCTTAGAGGAACCTGCAAAAGCGTGTTTGAGGTTATTGAAATAATGGAAAATGAAAAAATTGATTTAATTTTTTTAGACATTCAAATGCCCGAATTTACCGGAATTGAATTTTCCAGGAATATTTCAAATGAAGTCAAGATTATTTTGGTCACTGCTTTTGTTGATTATGCCGTGGAAGGGTATAAGGTAAATGCTATGGATTATCTTTTAAAACCTGTTGATTATGATGAGTTTCTAAGTGCAGCTTATAAAGCAAAAATATGGTGCGATATGGTAAATAACAAAAAGGATATTTCTGTTCAGGTCAACAATGATTATCTTTTTATTAAAACCGCGTATAAATATATTAAAGTTGACCTTAATAAAATACTTTATTTTGAAGGGTTAAAGGATTATGTAAAAACCATTGTTGATTATCAATCAAATTCCATTATGACAATATCAAGTTTAAAAGCAATAGAAAATGTATTGCCTAAAGATAAGTTTATGCGTGTCCACAGGTCTTTCATTGTTGCTTTGGGTAAAATAAAAATGATTGACAAAGGCCAAATTATTATTAATGAAAAACAAATTCCAGTTAGTGATCAATATAAAGACAAATTAATGCAATTTATTACCAAACACATGGTTTAGAATTCATTTTGAGTGTCAATTAATAATGGCTATTGTTTTTTTTTAATTAATGGATAAATCCATTGGTGGATAATTATCCTCCTTATTTCGGGAAAATCATCTGATTACTCTATTTTCTTTTATTTCAAATATGGTTAATAGTATTTTTAAAATAAAATTCAAATCATGAGAAATATTCTACTTACTTTGTCATTCTTATTGGTGTTTATCTTATCAAACTCTCAAAAAACTGAAAAAATAATAGATGCCTTTAGAAATAGTATTCAGGCAGAAAAAGATGGTGATTTATATAGATCCATAAGAATTTTGCAAGACACAGGAATTTATGATGAGGAAAGTTATGAGATTAACTTCAGAATGGGATGGTTATCTTATGCGTTAGGTTTGAATATTCAATCATCAGCATATTACCATAAGGCAATAACCATAAACCCTAATTCAATTGAGGTGAAGTTGGCGTTGATTAAACCTGTAAGTGCAATTGGCAAATATGACGAGATTAAGAAAATTTGTAATGATATTATTGTGCTGGATAATAATAATTATACTGCAAATTATCAATTGGGTGTAATTATATATAATGAAGGCAATTATAAGGATGCTGTTGTTTTTTTTGAAAAGAACTATACGCTATATCCTTTTGATTTTGAAAATCTGATTTATTATGCATGGTCAAAATTGAAGATCGGAGCATTTGATGAAGCAGAAAATCTCTTTTATAAATGCCTCTTATTTTATCCTGACAGCAATTCTGCGAGGGAAGGGTTAAAAGATATCCAGTTTAAAAATTAATTAATTCTGTATAATCACCTAATTATCTAAAAATTACTATTGCTATAAGGATTTGTTAAAAAGATATTGATTTGGATTTACTAATAATGAAAATTAAAAAATGAAAAAGACGAAGTTGATTTTAAGTGTTATTTTAGTTTATACTGCTTTTTTTATACCGGCTGCTTCAATGGGGCAAAAGAATGTTTATCAGAGTAACTGGCAAAAAGAAAATATTCAGTGTAATTTTCAGTCCGAAGAGTGGATTTCAAAAATGAGATATGATTCAGAAAGCAAACTTGTTTACAAGGTTTCTAATGATGACAAGAACCTATACGTTCGATTAAAAGTTGTTGATAAGATTGTCCAGAAAAAGATAATGTTAACTGGACTTACGCTTTGGATAGACTTAACAGGGAAAAAGAAAAAAGAAACAGGAATAAGATTTCCTCTTAAAGAAACTAATAGAAGGGATTTTAGCTCTCCACCGGCTTTAATCGAAGAAAAAAATATACAGGCCGAATGGGCTAATAAATTTAAAAAACCGCATCAGATTGAATTGCTTGGATTCAATAAAAATGTTCAAAGTGAAATGTGTTTTACGGAGGATTCTACAGGAGTGAGTGTGGAAATTAATATGGATTCTCTGAACAATTTTTATTACGTTGCAACAATTCCTTTCTATAAATTATTTGATACACTAAGTTATCAATTAGACTCAGGTAATTTGATTAGCATTGGGGTTGAAACCGGATGCTTTGAAATGCCGGCAATGCCATCTGGCGGGCCCGGTGGACCAGTAGGTGGGCCTGACGGCGGAATTAATGGAGGGGAAAGACCTCAAATGGGAAATATGGAAAAACCAGGAATGCCGGAGAATACTATGCCTAACATGGAGAATATTCAAATGGAAATGAGTGAGATGTCGCAGCCGACTAAGTTGTGGATAAGAAAAATAAGAATTTCAAGAAAGTGATTCTTTTATCCTAAAAATAAAAAATGCATAGTGAAAAGTTGAAGATTTAACAAAATTGGATACCTGTTAACATCTGAAATAAAGCGGTGTAATGAACGCTCTTTTGTCATGCTCTAAAACAGCAATAGTATGAACAGAATTAAATTTTTAAAAGAAAAACTTACAAGCGAATCGATGCAGTTTTTTAAATACCTGACAGTGACAAATAAGTCTGACAATGTAAGTATATGTGAAGAAATGGCCAAACAGTTTCCTGAATTGCAATTATGCCTACAGGATGATGAAATAAAAGAAACTGAGGAATTTGCATTGAATATGGCTGTAACTCAAAAAGCACTCGAAATCAAAGAAAAGTACAACTGGATTGGAAAAACAATTTTAGTTATTGATGGAGATTTAATGTCCAGAAAATTAATAACGGAGATTTTAAACGATAAATATTGCAATATTCTTTTTGCTAATGATGAAACTGA
Organism: Bacteroidetes bacterium GWF2_38_335; assembly: GCA_001769535.1. Classification (GTDB taxonomy): domain Bacteria; phylum Bacteroidota; class Bacteroidia; order Bacteroidales; family GWF2-38-335; genus GWF2-38-335. The sequence continues at coordinate 169,058 of MEOH01000002.1, read as the reverse complement.
AGTGTTTGGTTTACTGATGAAAAGCAATAAAATTGACCTTGTATTAATTGAAGTTTGGTTAACAAAAGTAAATGGCTTTGAATTAATAAAGAAGATTAAGCTGTTTGATGAAGGAATTCCCGTAATTGCACAAACTGTCTGTGCTTTGAAACATGAACAGGATAATTGTTTCATTTGTGGGTGCGATGATTTTATTTCAAAACCAATTGAGTTGGATAAGTTTGTTGAAGTTATTGATTTATGGACAACGTAACCCATTGGATATAGACTCTAATAATCGACAATGGGTTATAATATGCCATAAAAAACAAACAAACACAAAATTTCAAGTTGTTATTCGTTAAAAATTGATACTAAGCCAAAAAACTAACAAAACCATGCAAATATTCCGTATTGATGATGATGTCCAAAAAACCATTGACGATAACATCCAAAACTGCAAGGGGTTTACCTTTGTTTCATCATTTGAAAAGTTGTATTTTCAGTCTGATGAAAAAACAAAGTACATCTGGTTAATGACGACTGGAACATCATCTGTAATAAAAAATTTCATAAAAGTATTAATTAAGAAATACAAGGTATTTCCAAAATACATCAATGAAAAAAACATTGTAAAAAAAAATCATTACTATGTTTTTCTTAAAATTACAACTTGATTATCCACTAAATAAAACTGAGTATTTTTGCTTGAAAACCAATTTATTATTTATTTTTGAAGTGGAAATAGTAAAGATGAAAAAAACTAGTAAATTTTTGAATAGAGATATGTTTATGATGAGGTAGCGAATGATCTACTGATATATTTGATATTCGTAAGTTTTTTTATATAATTGATAATTCTTTGATAAATAAAAAAGTCAGAAAATGAAAACATTATTATTTGCTTTATTAATTATCGTTGTTTGTTCCTGTAGTGAGCAAAAAAAAGAACAAACTTTTGTTGAAAAATACAAATTATATAAGCCTGAAGATTTAATTATTGATGCATTTAAGAATAAGGATGTGATATTTATTGGAGAGGCACACTGGATAAAAGAAGAGGTTGATTTTATTAAATCAATTATTCCGGTTTTAAACAAAAATGACATTAATATCTTATTCTCGGAATTTGTTAGTTACGATGATACTAAACTTATTGATTCATTATTGACAGCAGATAAATTTGACGAGAAACTTGCCCGATCAATTACAAGCAGAAGTTTATTTGAATGGTCATATCAGGAGTATATTGATATTCTTCATGTGGCATGGGAAGTAAATCAAAAAAGCGAGAAACAATTTCGAATAATTGGTTTATTAAAAGATTATAATTGTTCAGCAATACAAAAACCGGAGGATTTTAATGATCCGGAAAAGCGAAAAGCATTTTTTGGAGACGGTGAAAGTGATTGGGCCAATAGGATAATTGATGAAACTTATAAAAAGAACAAAAAAGCACTTGTATATTGTGGTGCGCACCATTCAATAACTCATTATGTACAACCATTAGTCGAGGATGGGAAATTTATAGGAAAAGCGAATAAAAATGATAGGGTTGGACAATGTGTATATAACAAGTACCCTGAAACAACAATAACAATATGGATTCATCATTCATGGGCGGGAAAAAAAGGACTTGATGATAAGTTGGTAATTCCTATGCATTCATATTTTGATAAATTGGTCGATAGCCTTCCTTCAGATTTTAAATCGTATGCTTTTTTTACAAATGAATCAATTCTTGGAGAGATAGTTGATTCATCAAGTTATTATTCATTGGGCTATGATTCTTTTACATTAAAAGATTTGTGTCATGGATACATTGTTTTAAAACCAGTGTGTAATCAAAATCTTGCAGGGTATATTGAAAATTTTATAGATACAAACAGCATTAAACATGCACAAGAGCAGGTAAGAGTTTGGCTGGATATTAAGGATATTTCAATTGAAGCAATAAATGATACCCTGAAAAACTGGTACAATCAAAAGCTTGAAGCATTTAATAAAGGAAAAAGAGGATTGTGCCATTTGGAAGATTAAAATTGATAAAGTAACACCAATTGTGTTTTATTGGCTGAGATAATATTCATCGTTTGAACCAACTTAAAATAAAGGACATGAAAGAGTATTTCAAATTTGAAAAAGCATTTGGCCCTGTTGCATCATTCTCCGGTTATGTGATAGCCGGAGCAGGATTAATAGCATTATATTTTTCATTGACAGGTTTAATTTTGGTGTTTTTTGGTGTTTTTGTCGGGTTTACAAATTCAGGTACAACTATTGATTATACAAACAGAAAAGTGAAATTTTCAAATAACATTTTTGGTTTTATAAAAATTGGCAAGTGGTTGAATATTGCTGATGACATGAGTATCGGTATCAAGAAATCAAACAAGTCTTTTCGTACATATAGCCAGAGCAACAGGGTTCTTGAAATATTTGTCAAAACGAACAAAATTTATTTGTTTGATCTACAAGGAAAACCTGTAATGCCATTAAAAAAAATTGGTGCAATAAATAATTCCGGAAAAGAACTTGAAGATTTGAGCAGAATACTTGGGCTTACGGTAAGGAAACAATAAAAAACTTTTTCAACTGTTTGTATGTCTGTCTTGTCCTGAAATTATGCCATTATATGCCTTATAATGCCCTTATAGTGCCTTGATAGTGCCTTGATCATGCTTTAAAAAAAAATAATTTGGTAGTTAAACAACATAATATTGTATATTTAGTTATTATATCAACGGCATTACTCACTCATGTTTTTACACATAATAATATTTTAAACTGCAAGGGATCAAGTTGGTTCTTGTATTTATTTTATCATGATAATTATTAATATGGTATTTACCATGCTAATTTATTGTTAAACCGACAAATTGTCCCAAAGGGGTTCATGCTTGTTTATCCGGAAAAACGGGATGAACTGTTGAAGGGCTTTTTGCCACAAATTTTAAAATTATGTCTAAGAATGTAGGGCTGATTAAGATCAAAGGCAAGGTCGGTGATCTTAGCTTTTACCAGAGCAAGGGCAAAAACCTTGTAAGAATGGCAAGTACAGTTGAAAAGGGCAGAATCATGAAGGACCCAGCCTATAAAAGAACGCGGGAAAACATGGCTGAGTTTGGTGCCAGTGCCCGTATTGGCAAATCGTTCAGGAACTGTTTCGGGATTTTTGCGAAACGATTTGGCGACGAAAATTATATTGGAAGGATAACGGGATTGATGCGTGAAATTATCTCGAACGGAAGCGGTAGGCGTGGGGAGAGGGTTTTTGAGGTTGTTGCCAACAAAGAAATCCTTGAGGGGTTTGAGTTCAACCCGAATGACAAGTTGCAAAACTTTTTTAGTCCGCCGTTTACCCTAACCGCCAATGCTGCAAGAAACGAGCTAACGCTGAATGTGCCTGTATTTAATACGGACATGTGGATGTCGGCGCCTGAAGGAGCCACTCATTTCAGTTTGATATGTATAGCCTCGGTTTTATCGGATTTTGCAGGCACGAGAGTTAAGAAGAAGTATGAGCCTGCAGAACCTTTGCTGAACGAGCTGAGTGCTTACCAGATTAGTGCAGCCATTGAAACAAGCGGCCTCACTACCGCCCCGGTTTCCCTTACGGCTGTTTTGCCTGGTGCTCCGGCAATGACGGGCAATGTTGGTCTGCTTGCCGCGGTGGGGATAGAGTTTTACCAGGAAATCAATGGTGAAATGTTTATCCTTGCCACGGACAACGCGCTAAAAAAATTATTAAAGTTCTTTGATTCTGTGTAGTTGAAAATGTGTGTATTACTGTAAGCTCTGGGGGAGCCTAGGGCTTTTACATTTCATGTCAGATGTCAGATGGCAAATATTTCATGTCAAATGTTTTGACTCCTGCAAACATTATTACATTCATCTTAAAAACAAAATGCCAATAAGAAACTATTAATTATATAATTACCTGCAAACAAAAACATTTGACCTTTGCCATTTGCCCTCTGACATTTGACATTTAAAAATTAATATGTTCACCCCACAAGCCATTTCCACAAACATGTTGTAAAACCTATCTCCCTCATCCCTTTACCAGCAACTGTTTCAAAAAAAGTCCTTTCAAACCATCAAAAATAATTACTTTTTACTGATCACATTCCGCACCTCTTTGCATCATATAGATGAAAGGACAAATACATATTAATATGAAAAACCTCAACGCATTATTATTTAACCTGACAATTCTCTTTCATATGTTTTGCCTAATGATCTGCTCCTTGTTCGACAACAGCACATCTACAGCCGAATGTACATGAGAAACGTGAAACAAATAAACAATTAAACAACTAAAGATAAAAAGCTCTTTTAATCATTTGAAAACCAATAAAAAAATTGTTTGCTTATTTTTTGAGGGGCTGGGTATTTTTTGTAATATTGATGGGAAATAATCAGAATGTAAACGACTTGGAAATATCTGAAAAGTGACATGGTTATGGTGATATATATAGTTACCTGCAAGCGTAAAAAAAACTGACAAACACTAAAAAATAAATATACATATGGCAACAACAAGTAATTTCAAAGAATGGGTTGATTTCGTAGAACTTGAAAACTATGAAGAAATATACTGTATTTACCGTTCGGTCTCCGACATTGACGAATGGGGAGCATTTAAATGTACTGAAAAGAAAACTTCAAAAGGGAGTATGTATTTTCTAAAGTGTGATTATTGCGATGATACACTCATGTTAGCGAGTGAAAAAGCAAGAGAATATTTCCTAAAATATATTGAAAGTACTTATGTGAAGAGTGATATGGATATCGAAGGATGGTATTATTTCAATAGAGAAATGGAAAAGAATGATTAAGATGAAGACTGATTAAGGATATTAAAGTGGTTAAAATCTTTGGTTGTAAACTCTTATATCGGTGTTATTAACTGGCTTTCAATTATGGAATATTGTAAATTTTGAAATGACTACAGATGAATATAAAAAGTGAAATTCAAATCATTCTCGATAATTCAGATACAAATGAATTAAGTTGGGCTAAAGGGAATGCATTTGAAAGAATGGTTCGTTGGATTTTAGAGAGCCGTGATTATGTAGCAACGCCAAATGTAAACATTACTAACGGAGAAATTGATTTATGGTGTAACCATAAATTTGATAATGAGACTCTCTTTGTTGAATGTAAAGCTAAATCAAAAATATCAGTCACTGATTTGCAAACATTTGGATTTAAAGTCAGTAGAAAGAAGCCAGACAAAGCTTATTTTATTCATACAACTGAACTTGAGCATGATGCTGCTGGGATTAAAAAAGAAGAATTTGACAAACACTCCGATTTAAAGCATATTACTTTTTATGATCCTTCAACCATAATTAGCCTTCTTGTTTCACAGAAGAAGATTCATACAATAGATGAAACTCTATTGCCAAATGAAGTAACCAAACGATTTTTAATATTTTCCTATATTGGTGATTATTATGCTTTCATTGCTAATACAACAACACTTGCAAGTCCCAATGAATTTTGTTTGTTAAGTGCAAAAGATGGTACACCTGTTTCGGATAACAAAACAGTGCAAATAATCAAAGACCGAATACCAGAATTAAAAAAGCTAGAATTTAAATCCCCTGAAAACCAAGTTAAATCTCCCAAAAGACTGAATGAAACGAAAACTGAAACAGTTGTTGAGATTCCAGAGAGTGATACATGGCATGATTTTAAACCTGCTTCTGATAAGCATTTTATTGGTCGAAAAAAAATTCGGTATGACTTTTTGCATTTTTTCAAAGATGTTGCTGCAAATAAAACTAAAAATCGAATTTTCTATTTAGCTGCAAGAAGTGGGATGGGTAAAAGTTCATTAATAAATGCAATTAAAGGAACTTGTTCTAATAAACAGCACAAGAAAAAATTCTTTGCGTTTGCTGTTGATTCAATAAATGCAGAAACTCAAAGGTTTGTTGGACTTGCATTTGAAAAAATGTTAATGAAAGCTTTACAAAATGGGTTTATTGAATCGAGTAAAGTTAAAAGTAAAAAAATCTCATTTATTTCTGACTACGATTTGCTAAGTTCAAATTCAGTACAAGAAATACTCAAATACCTTAAAGTGAATGACAAGGTATTAATATTGATTTTTGATCAATTCGAAGATGTGTTTAGAAGAGAACATCTCTACAAACCTTTTCATGAATTCTTATTGCATGTAAATGATGCCCAATCAAATATTATATTAGGTTTTTCATGGAAAAAAGAAATTACACTCTCACCTGATAGTGAATCGCATAAATTTTGGTTGCAAGCTAAAAATTTGTCAAAACCATTTGAATTGGATGGATTTAATAATGAAGAATTGAATTTAATTATTGGACAACTTGAAAAAGAACCAAAGGTAGGTAAACTACCAAAAGGTTTAAAAGATATGTTAACTGAATATAGTGAAGGCTACCCTTGGTTAATTAAAAAACTATGTACACATATTTTCAATGAAATATATAAAGGGCGCAAAATTTCTGAACTTTCAAAATCAAATCTTAATGTACCAGAGTTATTCAAACAAGATGTTGAAGGATTAAATAATGATGAATTAAAAACACTAAACACTATTGCTGATTTCGCTGATAAAGGCAGGTTTATTCATGAAAGTGATATTCCTGAAATTGTGGCTTCCGAAATAATTTTATCTCTGTTGCAAAAACGATTGATAGTTAAATCCGGTGCAATTTATAAACCTTATTGGGATGTTTTTAGAGAGTTTATATTAACCGGAAATGTTCCTGCTTTAACAATTAACTTCTTTTTGCGACAATCTCCAGAGGCTTGCCTCAGTGTATATCAAATTTTCAAATCTGAGGAGAAGTACACACTTGACGAATTACATGGGTTGTATTCCAAGAAAAAAACAATCAAAAAGGGACATTTTGAAAATATTTTAATTGAGCTGCGAAAATTGGATTTAGTAATTAAAGAAGATGATTCTGGATATTATTTTATACAAGAAAAAATTCAGCCCTCTCTTAGTCACTTTACAAGGATTGCAAGACAAAGAATCCTAAATTCAAAGACGATTCAAGAGATTGATAACTCCCTAGAAGTAATGCTTGACTCAAACGACATTGCTAGAATACTTAAAAAGAACTTTTCGTTTGCATCTGTATCTGATGAGAGCTGGATTAGTTATGCAAAAACTTTTATTCTATGGGTGTACTTTCTTGATATGGAACAGAAAAACAAGCTAATAAAACATGATAGAGGTCGCGGTTCAAACAAAGACTTTTTTTCTATTAAGGATGAACTAATCCTTCAAACATATCCTGAGAAGCTCTGTACATCATTTAAACTTATATTAGATAAAGGACTTCTGCAATATAGAACAGCTTTAACTTCAAGTTTATCAAGGGATTTAAGAGTATTAGGCATAATTGAAAAGAAAGGAGATTCATTTCAATTAACAATTGAGGGGGAATCATTAAAAGAAATACCTGAATTAGAATTTAAAAAAGCTATATCAAGATCGGCACAGAAATTAGAAAAAATACAGACAACAATAAATGTAATTAGAGTCAACACAAATATTACTGCTTATCAGCTATATAAAAAGAATCCTGAACTTTTTGGACAAGGGATTAAAAGTAAAAGTTCTGGGCAAGTTTATGCCTCTAAATTAATATCATGGGCTGATTTTATTTTGCGGGCAGAAAGCAATTTCACAGTACAGAACATTATATCTTCTAAAACTATTAAAAAAGAAATTTATAAAAAGGTCGAAGGTTTATTAAGAAGTAACATTCAAAAATCAATTGAAGCTTGGGAAACACAATACAGAAATTTACAAGAATACTTCACTAAGTATAAACACACTAATTTAAAGGCAAGAGATGGCTCACTTGGAACTTGGGTTGTTGCTCAGCGACAATATAAATCTACTTTGTCTAAAGAACAAATAGAAAGACTGGATAAATTAAACTTCATTTGGGATCCACGTGAACTACAATGGGAGAAAATGTTTCTTGAATGGAAAGTATATCAACAGAAATACCCAGATAGACCAATATTAACACAAGATTTGGACTTTCCAAAACTTGGAAGATGGATAGATAAACAGCGAAAACAGAAGCGACAGAATACCTTACCAAAACATAGGTTTATTAAATTAGATGCAACTAATTTTCCATGGGATACAATAATACATTGGAAAGATAGTTACAAAAAATTGAAAAAATTTTATGATGATAATGGACACATTAATTTGCCATTTCTTCCAGAATATAGCCAATTAAGAAGTTGGATTACAACACAAAGGTTTAGAATTAAAAACAATAAATTAGCTGAAAATAAAATTAGACAATTGGAAAAAATTGGATTAAGCAAATGAGAAAAATAGTCTTGAAAATAACGCCAGCAGGTAACAAAGGCTAAAATCAAGCGGGCGGATAGTGCTAATTTAAGGGCATTGCAACTAATAAACTTTTTCGCAGGTTGACAGTGAAGTGCTCCGAAATGCCCGCCAGTTTTTAGCCTCGACCGTTACCTGCAATTTTACACCCTGAAATGACAGAATGGATATTATTCAATTAGAAAACGAATTAAAGAAAAGCTACAAGGATTTCTTTCTTTTTGCCCTAGAGTTAACCAGAAGCATAGACAAGAATAATAGTAACTTGAAATTTGCAGTAGTTAACATGCAAATAGCACTTGAATTATTTCTTAAATACTATTTCTTAAAAAAAGGAAAGACTGATTGGTTGTTTTCGGATTTGACAAAATTAAAGTTTAAGGATTTTTCTGTTATCCTTGATTTATTTTACAGGAAAGATAAAAAGCTTCTTGTAACAAAAAAAACTCATTTAAAAAATATCTTAGAAGCAAGAAACAAGATAGTCCATTCTGGTAAGGATTCATGGAATGAAGAATTGGCGGTTAATTTAATTAATACAACTTTGTTTATTCAAAATGTATTAAATCGAGAATTTAATGAAACATTAATTGAGACTTCAATAGACCCTGAAAATGGACTAAGTGGCAACGAAATATGGCGAAAAGGAACCGAAGATTTTGCTAAAAACTTAGCTAAATTGAACAATAAAAAGGTTTATGAATGTTGGTTTTGTTATTCCAAGTCATTCGTTGATAAGAAAATATTTACTTGTGATGAACTAGATGACGAAGGGTTTCAATGTATAACATGTTTGAACTCATTTTAATTAGATTATCAAATAGGAATTGCAAAATGTATTTGTGGTGACAATTCATTTGTTCTTGATTGTTTGAATCCTCAAGAAGGGGGTAAATATATGGGGAAATGTTTGAACTGTGACACGTCTTATCATGCTTATAAATGTGCAACATGTGAAAAATACTTTCTAGATTTTGATAATGAAAGATTTACTACAAATGACGGTATCTTCTGCTCAAAAGAATGTGTAGATAAACACAAAAAAAACTGAAATGGATAATTTTTTAAAAGGAAAAAGAGGTGAAACTTTCGTTAATGAACTTGCTGAAAATACTTTCTTAAATTATTGGTGTTTTCCAAATCCACATGATGAAGAAGGAAATAAAAAAGAGATTTGTGATTTGTTAATACTCTTTAAAAATATTTGCATTATCTGTCAGATAAAAAACTATGAATTTAAAGAAAATCACGAAAGATATTTCAGAAAAACAGTTGAAAGTGGAGCTGACCAGATTCAAGGAGCTGAAAGGAAATTATTCCATTTAAATCGGGACATATGGATTAAAAATGAAAAGCAAGGATTAATAAAATTTGACAAAGAAAAATACAACGAAATCATTAGAATTGTTATACATATAGGTGAAGGATTTCAATTCCAAAACCTAGGTCGTTTGACTAAATCCAATCATGAATTTATACATATTATTGGTAAAGAGGATATTCAATATTTGCTTAATGAATTGAATACAATCTCTGATTTTGTGCAGTATTTGATTGCACGAGAATCTCTAGTTGCCAAGATTGAAAATTTAGTTTTCGCAGGAAGAGAAAAAGATTTGCTTGGATTATATCAAAGAATTAAACCTTCTTTTGAGGATTTCATTGAAAGTAATAAAGATAAAGTTTTGTTAATTGATGGAGAGAATAGCTGGGATGATTATGTTAAAGAAAAAGAATCATATGAGAACGAAGATATTCTATTAGAAATAGAAGGATTTATTTACGATTGGGTTAATCGTGATTTGATTATAAATGAAAAAAGTCGTGAAATTGCGGAAGAACTAATGTCACTGAATAGAGAAGAAAGAAGATTTTTTACTGCATCATTACTGACTTTTATACACTCTTATACTGATAAAGGATTTAATAGGATAATTAGACGAAATTTATCAATAAACAACATTGGATTTGTATTTTTTTACTATCCATCAGGAATTAGCTGGGAGCAATTAGAGCGTCTAAAACTTATTGCTGCTGATGGTTATGCATTACACCTAGATTATTCTATTGTTAATTTTATTGTTATTGGAATTACTGAGAAAGAGAATATTAATATCTTACATGTCGATTTAACTGAATTGAAAGATAAGAACACTGATGAATTAAGGAAGATTTTAAAACATTTAGGGTGGTTTGAGAAAGAAAACATGCAATATATGGAATTTGATTTTAATAAAAGAACAAAAAACTGCAGGTAACAAAAAATATATGATAATTACCGTTTCCGTGCAAATTTGGAAGTTCACAGCCCGCAACAACGGTGCTGCGGCTCGACAGGAAAGCAACCCGCAATCGGCAACTACATACATTTTCGACCGTCAAACTGTCTAATAACAAAAAATAACTCAAGGAGAATTAAATATTTGAAAATGTTTATTTACTTGTGCCTGAATAATTTTATCTTTGAATAGGTTATTAGACAAACTGCCGTTATGGGTAATGCTAAGAAACGGTTCGTTAATATTTATACTGCTAATTAAAAAATAACTTGACTAGAAATTATGGCTTTAAATTTTGAACTAGCACTAACAAATTCAACGGATATGTTTAAGGTATTATCCTTCGAAGGATTAGAATTCCCAATTACTATTGCTCCAACAATTCATGGTGAACCTCTACTTACCACACAAGCATTATATTATGCAAACCGACTAGAATCTGCTGTGAGAATAAGGTTTGAAGACCCAAAAGTAATGCCAAAACATAATTCTATAGAGGAGCTTGAAAGAAGATTTGAATATATTATTGACAATTATTTATTTGAGTATAGTAAGAGACATCCAGAAGAAAGATTAACTAGTAAAATTACAAATCTGAAATACTGGCAAAATGACGGTCATACATATTTAGGATATGACGAGAACAATACAATCGCGTTGGCTCTTGATGCTCTGAACGATGAGAGTATTATTGATATTAGTAATGATGACAATCCAAATAAGGGTTATTGGAACAATTGGTGCCTTATAAAGAACTATACTGATGAGTATATTGAGAAATATATTAAATCGATGAAATCCTTGCTCGACAAGAAAGTAAAAGTCATAACAAAAGACCACGAAGAGCTTGGTACTGGTGAATTCATCCTTCCAATCGTTAAAGTTGATACGAGCATATTGACTTATAATCAAGCAACTATGTTTGAATTATTACAACCAGGCAGATTAAATGAAAAGGACGGATTAGTATATATTTCGAGAGGGTTTAAATCAGATGATAATTTTAGTATTCCAATTGAAAAAATTAATACAGGAAAGTACTATGATGCTGATTTACTATCATATTATTTTGCTGGTGTAAGAGAGCATCTTCCAATTTCAAAATTTAGATGTTTCTATAATGTACTTGAGTATTTTTTCGAAGATGCTCCGCAAAAGCTAGGCGAAACAGCTAAAAATGAAAGAGAGATGATTTCATGTGTAGTAAGACATTTTGCAGCATCATTCTCTTTAGAAACTTTTGTTAAATCAAAAGGGATAAATTATTTGAATGAGATTCAAAAAGAACTAATTTCATCAACTGGGGTAAAGATTAAAGCGTTAAATATTTCACCTTTAAATTTGAAACATAATATATCTGGATGGTTATATGATATCAGATGTGCTATAGTTCATTCGAAAAAAACTAGAAAAGGAAATATTGAATCTAGATTCGTACCTTATACAAACGATGAAAGACTGGTTGAATTGGCTATCCCAATAATACAACAACTAGCTATTCTTTGTATTGAGGAAGACGGGGAGGTAATAATTTAAATAGAAAATAAAAATGGAAAGCACTACCCATAATCGAGTAGTCGGCCCCGTCAACAAGCTGTCGGGGAGAGCCTCTCACACCACCGTACGTACGGGTCTCTTATACGGCGGTTCGTTAAACAACAGGAAATAACGTAGGGGTAAATTTATGAGGGCTTATTTTCTGATACCATGATAACATGGACTCATAACCTCTATTGCAAAGTAAGCTAACGGTGATTTAGTGTCCAGGATGGGGTATAACAAATTAATTTTCGCCCATTGCTATTTCCATAATGTATTATTACATTTGTGATTAACAAGAAGAGTTATGTGAAGGGAGACTTTCAAGCACGGTTCTGTGAGAACGTGAGGGTGAAATTCCCTTGCGTGACTCAATTGTAGCCAATATTAAAAAAAAGCAGAATTCATGAGAGAAAATATAGTTAAACACACACTTACATTATTTGGATTACTGAGTGTTTTATTTTTTTCTTGCACTGAAACCCCAAAAAAAGAAGTAAAAGAAACACTTGATAAATCCATTGTAAATATTGATAGTAATAAAGTTAATGAATTGAAGAATAAACATGAATTAGACCAATTCAGAATTGAAAAATTGAAAGAATATGGAGATTCAATAAACACCTATTTTCAAACATTTGGCTGGGGAACGGATGATTATAAATTCAAATGCAAAATAGATACAGTAATTAATGAGAAGAATATCTGTTATGAATATAAAATAGGCATACCTTTTAACATATATGAATTTGAGACAAATGAAGGTGCAACAGATTATTTTAACGAACTGATGACAATTGAATTAGTTAGTGGTTTTGGAATAAATAAAAGGCCAAATCATATTTTGGTTGATTCAAATAAAGTGTTTTGGTTAAAAATGGAGCATCCTTTTGGACATAGGATGAAAGACATAAAGAGCATTTTTCGAAAAGTATTTGAATTTTATCCTGCCAGCACCAACTTAGATTCAATTTCAGGGTTTAATTATTGTCGAAGATGCAATAGTACAGATACGACACTGAATGAAATTTATGGTAAATGGTATGCAAATGGTTTTATTGAAATAGATACAATTGAGTATGTAAAGCAAGCAAGCTATAATGGTGTTATTAAATCTAAAATAGATACTATGATGCTATTTATTACCAAAGATTCAATTGCTTTAAACAATGATAAGTACTTTTACAATATACCATGGGCAAGAGAATTGCCAGATGCAAAATATTATTGGAAATATAGATTTATTTCTCCAGAGTTTGGTATAGAAAAAAATAGGTTAACACTTGAATTTCGTAAAAAAGTTAAACAGTTACAGAATTATAGGAAGGGAATAATAGACTACTCAGTAAGAGTTACAAAAAACGGTGAAAGGTATACCTATTTTATCATTGCAAAAACAAATAATAACGAAATTTATGTAACTTTAGACAATCGTTTTTATGTCTTGCATAAAAGAAAATGATAAGGGAATACTGGCTACAATCGAGTAGACGGTCCCGCCAGCGAAGCTGACGGGGAGAGCCTCCGCCGGTAATCAGACAAGTCTCACACCACCGAACCAGCAGCCCATAGGATAGTCAGGGCGCGACTTAGAGTCGCACTCTGACTAAAAAAGCAGTATCATCGGGATACAGCGATTCGTTAAACCCGAAAGTATTGGGGTGTGGAGCAATAGCCAAATAAATAGAGCCCATATATGTTTTATTAACAAAATTAATTTTGTCAGGAAAAAGCATTAATTTAGTCCGTCAAAATAAAACAAAGTGAAAACCACGATAGAACACTTACCGATAATAAACCAGACCGAAATAAACGGGATTGTTTCGGTGATATCTTTTGAGATTTCAATTCCATAATAGTGGAATGGCGGTTTCAAAATTGTTTCGGGTTGTGCACCGGAATGTGCAGGTCATACATAACTTTCAAAAAAAAAAGAGACAGCCAAAGGCTATCTCTTTAATTTAGTTTATTTAACATTTCTATTTTATTACTGTTATTTGTTCAATTTTTGTCTGTTCATTCATTGAAAGTTTTAAAAAATATTTTCCACTACCAAACGCACTAATATCTATATTTTTTGAATACCCTCCAATAAAACTGTCAAGGCTTTCATTATAAATAATTTGTCCTAAATTATTTATTACCTGAATTTTAACAACAGTTGGAGCTCTACTACTAAAACTAAGGTTAAAGAAACCACTGTTTGGATTGGGATATACTGACAAATTGTCAATAGTATTTTCCATGTTTAAATCAGTGGACTCATAAAAAGACTTAGCAAATTTTGTATTATCACATTCAATTTCATAAAAGAAATTATCAGTAATAATATTTGAAATCTTTTCACCTGTCAAAGCATTTATTAGGAATAGTTTGTTATTATTAAAAATATCGCGACCTTTAAAGATATATGATCCTGTAGACTGATCAAAAACTGAAGATCCTGTTTGTAATGTTGTTACATCATCTAAATTACATATGATTGATACTTCTGCAGTTAAATAGTTGATTTCAGCTAAAAATAATTTACTCAAATCGGTATTATTTCGATAAATTCCAATTAGCTTATTATTGAGATTATCAAACTCTAATTCACTAACAAAAAATGAATCAACAATTTGACTTGTTTCAATAACACCATCCACAGAATTAATACTCCAGATTCTCTTAACATTGTTATTATCAGGTCCATAAAAAATATATTTACCAGTATTTGAATTAAACGCAGAGCTTCCGGATGCCATTCCTAAAACATTGTCTAAATTGTTTATATCTTCAGTTACACCTTTTTCAATATTAAAAGAACCAAAGCTTCGAATACCCAGGAAAGTGTTATTTATTTCACAATATAAATGATTGCTTTTCAAATCATATTCCAATCCAAAGACAAAAGCATTATTAATAACCGGATTGGAAACCACTTTGCCTAAAGTATCAATAGAATACAGTCTGGTGATATTATTTACATCATGACCAGAGAAGATATAATGATGACTGTTTTGATCAAAAGTTGATGATCCCGAATTAACGGATTTAACATCATTCAATTGAGCTATTAAAGTTACAGAAGCGGTAACAGGATCAATTTTACAAAACATCACCTTGTTATCACCCCTGGAAGCATCAATACCAATTGAATAAAGTTTGATATTTTGAGCAGTCATGGATGTTATGCATAAAAAACAAATAATTGTTAGTATGCACACTATTCTTTTATTCTTTTTCATTTATTATGGATAGTTATTGTTATTTATTTGAGGCTGTTGCTGTTACTTCTTTTAGCAATTCAATTTCCTTTTCAAGTTGTTGAATTTTTTCATTTTGATTGGTAATCAATGTTTGCTGTTCCTTAATCGCCTCAGTAATTATTGGGATTATTTCAGTATAATTTACAGAATAATACCCATCGGCACCTTTTGAAACAGCTTCCGGAACAATTTCCATTAGGTCTTGAGCAATATATCCATATTTCTTACCTTGAGAAAAGTTTTTGTCTTTAAACTCACTTGTTTTATATTCATAGGAAACTCCATTAATATTGTTAATTACTTTTAAAGCATTTGAAATGCTATTAATATTTTTTTTGAATCTTTTATCGGAAGGAGAATACCAGTCGCCAGTGGCATATGCATCTCCACAGATATAAAGTTCATAATTCACATCAGGATCACAACCAATTCCAACATGATCTACAATAGTTACTTCACCTTTAAAATAACTGTCTCCATCAACTGAGAATCTGTAGGCTGCAGGACAAGCTGAATAAATCCCAACTTTCCTGTCATCCTGAAAATGAATAATTAAATTATCATCAGAATTTTTTACCGACATGGCATTAGTTGAGGAAGTGTTTCCAGCACCTTTAACAGACAATCTTGAAGAGGGACTGGCAGTTCCAATACCAACCATATCTACACTTGCATCAAGGAAAAATAAATTTGATTCTCCATCTCCTTCTATTCTGAAATCATAGTTGCTCCCTGCGTCATTAAAAATTGCATTTCCTCTAACATCTAATAATGCTTCCGGTGATGTTGTTCCGATACCTATTTCACCATCATGATCAATAGTAAAACGATCAACAAGTGTTGTTGAGCCATTGGCAACAGTTGAAAAAACAAATTTTGTACCGTATGCAGAACTGCTCCAGTTTTCAGTTGATGAAACTGTAATTTTAGCCCCTCTTGTTAAATTATCGGCACTTGATTCACCATAGAAGCCTATATTACCAATTAATGTTCCACTTGCTGTAAGTCCACCGTTATCAATTCCTCTAAAATCAATAGTTGGCCCGCTGCCGGTCGCATCATATCTATCCAATATCAAACGACTTGAAGCAAAATCAGTACCATACATATGAAATTTAGAGATAGGTGATGTTGTTCCAAGCCCGACATAACTGCCATCATCATATAAAAGACTGTTTTTAATAGTTGCGCTTGCGCCACTCTTCCATTTTGTAATGAAGTTATTTGTTGCATCACCGGCGTCAACTGTAACTGTTGTTTGGCCATAACTTATGCCAAACACGCATAGTGTAAATACACATAAAGAAAATAATGTTTTTTTCATAGGAATAAGAATTTAGATTTGTATAATTGTTAATTTATTTTACATTTTAAAAATGATACTTCTCTATAAATAAAAACCGAATTTTTGTTGAAGTAAAATAAATATCTAATAGCAAAAACTCAAAATAATTAACTGACTATTAGAACAAATAGTGCTTTTTATTTAATAAACGAGGTAATTATTAAAGTTAAGGGGTATTAATTCCAAACCAACGTTATATTTCTTTGTCTATGGATTTTAAATATTTACTTCTTGATAAAATATATCTTATTGAATAACTGTAATTTAAAAATACAATAACTTTGTGTTATTGTTCTAAAATTCAAAAATAAAAATTATTTTATGTATAATTAAATCTTATCATTTATTAATATAATAAAACTTAAATGACTAATTATGTGTCGGTTTTATTACTAATACTTTTTTTTTTAAAAAAAAAGTATTTATTACTGTCTACTTTTATGAATTTACTGCATCTTATGATAAAGTAGAATTGATCAATATGAATCAGAAAAAAATAATGTTTAAAACACATAACAAGGTGTTAATACTTAATATTTTCGAAATATTATATTTCTCTGCAGACGGTAATTATAGTACTATTAAAATGAAATCTGAAAAAAAACATCTGGTTTCCATTCACCTTAAAAGTATTGAAAAACAACTGCCACCATTTATATTTTTCAGATGCCATAAAAGTTGGATAATTAACCTCAACTTTGTGAAAGAAATATGCCAAAACCAGAGTTGTTCAGTTGTTCTTGAAAATAATGAGAAAATAAAAGTATCGGATAGAAAAACTACTGAATTAAAAAAAGCATTGCAACTTTTTTGTTCATTCTAAGGATATAATCATTTTGTACTGTGTTTCAGACTTGAAAAATTATTATGAATGAAATAGAAGCACTTTCAGAGTGCTGTTAAAGAGAAATATGCACATGTATTAAGTATTCAAAATTTTAAAAAATTTCATGAAAACCACCTGCCACACTCACATAATGCTTGCCTTTCTCTTTGGAATGCCTGATAACAGGGTTCTTTCCTCAATACCCTCAAGTACCTTGTTTAACTGAAAAGGGCTTGACGACTATTTGAATCGGCCTCATCATGGAAAACTGAATGGTTTTAAACCATTGGAAGTCCTAAATAATGAAAAATCTGATAGTTCACAATTTTCAGAATAAATACGTCTTGATATAACTTCCAGAAAGGAAGAAAACCAAAATTCAAAATGCAATGATTGTGAGCGGGCAGAAAAATAACCTGAGATTGCTAAGATAACTTAAGAGCAATCTTGTTATCGTCTATTGTCCTGCTCAAAATAATACTTCAATAGTTGTTTTTCTATATTTATTTTGGTTTTGCTAGTAATTATTTTAATAATCAATAAACTTTTGCTTTACTGTTTACTTCCCATTATTGGGAAGCATTATCTAAGAATTGTTTCGGAACGTGCAAACCAAGGATAAATTGATAGTTTTATTACAAAACAGTCTATACCCCAACAACCTGCATAACATTCAAATTATCAAAATACCATATAGTGTGTCCACTTGTTTCTCTTTTTTCAACATGTTTTGTGTATTCAGTGTCAAATAATGGTCCTGTGGCAATAACAATTGATTGGAAATCGCACTCAAAAATTGCTCGCTGAATTATTGAAACCAATGAATCCCCGATAGTGTTTTGCTTAAAGAAACACCTGAAAACATTGTAGTTTGCATCAATGTTAAAAATATTGTTCATGAATTCTGTTTCAACAATATTATTTTTGAAATTGGCATTTATTTGATTACTATTAAATACCTGACTGGTTTTGTTATATGAAAAAGTACCGGTAACCTGATTGCTGTTGAAATTGTTTTCAATGACATTGTTTTCAAATAAACCTAAGGTATTGCCCAAAAAACCATTGTTTATTTGATTACCTCCAAAATTACCATTGCAATTGTTTGAACCGAAGCCATTTTTAATGTTATTGTAATTAAAATTTCCTGCAATTGTATTTAAGTTAAAGCCACTATCAATTTTATTAACTTGAAATAGTCCGTTTATTTGATTCTGAGAAAAATTATTGCCAATCTCATTTGCTGAGAATGCATTGTTAATTACGTTGTCACTAAAGAAATTACCGACAATATTGCCATTATAATTACTACTTAATTGATTATTGGAACAATTGGTTCCGAAAACACTTCCGGTGATTTCACCGCTTAACAATGAATTACTCATAAATCTGTCCCCGAAAACATTATTGTAAACATTTTGAGACAGAACATTATTGTAAAAGTAATACCCAATGCTATTTTCCTTGAAAAGTGGAGAATTAATAGTATTGTTCATAAAATTGCTTTTTATCCAATTGTAGAAGAAGTCATTAGATATAATAGTGTTATTTTTAAAGTTGCTTTCAATATTATTGTCATGAAATTGGGAACATGTAAGATTATTATTTGAACAATCATCGCCAAACTGATTATTAAAAGTAGCCTGAATTACATTTTGTGTGAATCTGTTTCCGAAAAAGCATTTATTGCTGTATGTAATTGTATTACTATTGAAATCATCTTTTATTTGGTTGTCAATAAATACATTAACCAGTTTATTGTGGTTAAATTTATTGCCAATTGTATTTCTTTCAAATAACTTTCCGAATTCATTGTACTGACAGTAATTAAGTATATGATTGTCTTTTATTTGACTTTTGATAATATTTCCTTTAAACCAGTGTCCAATTTTGTTGCAGGACATATCATTAACTATGATATTTTCCATACAGTTACTTCCAAATGTGACATTTTCAAAATCACCAAAAAGTGTATTGTTATAAAAATTATTTTCAATTTTTACTCCGTTACACGATCCCTTTATAACAAAATTGTAAATAGGGAAATACTTTATTTTATCTACTATTAAGTTTCTTACATCGTAGTTGTTCATGTTGATTGTGAGCATATCCTTATAAGCTCCTGTAGTATTAAAAGTATGCTCGTCTTTTCCGATTGTTATTTGAGGAGCCCAACCTAATTTATCAATTCCAATTTCAGAATCAATTGAGGTTAAATCAAATTCATATCTCCTTACACGATAAGATCTAAAGTCATAAGGCAATCTAACGTTATTGGTTAAGTTTTCCCTGCTGTTTATTACCCCTTTTACGTTTTCAAGAATTTTGAAATTGCTAATAACGGTAATTGACACTGTGGTTCCGCCAGTTATTAAATATGCATGATTTGGGTCAATAAAAGTAAGTTGATTACCTGAAATTGTGAATTTTGTTCCATAATCGTTATGGCTATATTCAGTGAAGGGTACTAAAAAACCAGTTTTTGGATTTCCAACCTGAAGAGACATATAAAAGTCTGTTTGATAATTTACAGGTGTTTTATCTAAACTGAATGTTTGCTCATTAAGAATGGAGATATTTACAAACTCATGATTTGTTCCTCCACTATATTGTGCCTTTAGCTTTGCGTCCATTTGAATAGCAGTAGCATCATATTCAATCACATCATCGGGATACAATAATGATATTGCCTGTTTACTAACTTTATCCGTTCCAATTGCCAGAACAACCAATGGCTCAACCGGACCAACATTAACAAGCCCGGGATCCAGGTCGTTTGTTAAATGATTTACACACTGATAATCGGTAATACAATAATAACCGCCCTTTATTAATTCATTATTATTGATTTTATTTATCAATTCACCTTGTGTCAACTCAATAAATGTTGCTCCACCGCTCACAGATGACAGTAAGCTATCGACAGACACTTTTCTGTTTTCTGTACCACGGGCAATTACTAGTAAGTCGGTAGGTTGGACTGCGCCACCATCTATTAACTCGGAAATTTTCTTGTCTGGCATAGTATTTATTTTTAAAATTAAACTTTATACAAAATCATATTCAATTACCTGAACAACAATAAGGTTTGGATCTCCACATTGTAGTGAAATATATGGATTGAACAATTGAAGGTAAACAATTCCTGATTTCTCTATAATCAGCTTATTTTCAAATTCCGGAATAATATTTCCATCATAAAAGCCCTCAATTGAAGTCGTACCTGCTTCACTATGGCTTGGTGAACTAATTGTAACATTTGCATTTTCAATTGGGTTACCTGCAGTATCTCTTAATATAAATGCAAAGTTATGAGTCGGGTCGCTTAAGCTTAGCTTTCTCATCAGCATTGCTTTACAATTTTTATCTTCAAAAAACTGCTTAGTGACAGTCAATTCAAATTCAGTATTTGGTGCCATTAATGTAGAAAAGCAACCATTTTGGTCAGTTGCCCCTGTCACAGTATTTATTCCATCATTAACAGTTATTTGTGCATTTTCCAAATCTGTCCCATAAATATCTTTTACATTCAATGATAGCTGAGATCTTGAATATGCCATACTTGTGCCTCTGAAAATGGGAATGTGATTTGTATCAGTTCCATTTACCAGGACTATGATAATATGAACATATCTTGCGTAAATAACTTCACTTGTCGAAACATCAAAGCCGACCTCCCCATTAGCTTTACCATTGGCATCAATTGTAGGTTGCTTACCCCATGCGAAAACTTTAAAATGCTCAGTGGTTAAGGGATTTTCGGAATACCGCATCTTAAAAGTTAAAATGTTAGGATGCGAATAAATATTTTCTGTGTCAACAACAGCATTATGATTTGGGGTTTCAAATGACTGTTCTGCATATAAAAAGAAATCACTTAATAAAACTACTCCCTGCAAATCAATTTCCTTTGTATCAATTGATCCGTCTAAAGGGAAGCCTGTTAACTGATAATTTCCGTCAGGATCAATTAAAATATTTGTCAAAGCAGCTCCTGTAAGTGCAAAACTATTACTGACATTAACCGGACTATGCAAGGAGAAACCCTCTTTATACGCTCCAATATGCTGACCATTACTTCCTCTTTCAATCAATGGACTGGTGAAATGTAACGTATAATCCAGCATGAATTCATTATTGAAAATAGGCAGGAAACTTACTCCATTTGATTGATAAGAATTAAAAGCAGCATGAACTGCTGCTGCATTACCGAATTCAATGGAATCGATAAAAACCGACGATCCCGGCTCCTGATTACAATAATCGAAAACGGAAGTTAAGTTTGATTTGAGATTGGCTGTTGTGTGAGAATCAAAATGACAATCTAAAATTTCAATAAAATTATACTGCAATTCGGCTCCAACTTTACAATTTATAAATGAACAATTATACAGATTTGTCCCCGATGCTGTAATAAGACTATTTACAAAGAGACTGTTTGCCACAGTACCAATATTTGACCTCAACCCGCCATTTATAAAACGGCAGTTATTAATGAACTTACATTTTCCGCCGATGACAAAGTCTTTACAGTGAAAACCATTGAAACTGCATTTGTTTCCAAGTTTTTCAAGCGAACCTTTAATATTAGTTATGCCATCTGCATAAAAATGTAAATCGTTTTTATCCAAGCCACTTATACTACCAGAATAATATCCGGTACCAACAATAATTCTATTACTTGGTACAGCAACATTAATCGCTTTTTGAAAACTCTTATACGGATGTGTAGGGCTTCCATTTCCCGAAGTGTCATCTCCTAAACTGCTTACATAAATGTCGCCATCTAGAATTCGCCAATATGTTCCTGTAAAATCTGCCGGAAGATATGCCATTTTTTAAAATTTAAATAGTTAATTCTTTATCTGTAAGATTTAATAAACCTGATGTGTTTTCGACACTTACCTTGTACCTGGAGTAAACTGTATTGTCGTCCTCATCTTTTTTTATAATATCTCCGATTTCATAAAAAATATTTTCATCATTTGTAATGATCGTGTCAATCAACCCCCAATTTCCTGAGCTATTCATCTTATATAAATAGTACTTGCCGTTATGAACAGTTTTTCCCCATTTAAGCAGAACGGCGGGTAGAATTGCCGGGTTGATAATTTCGCCCGTTTCAAATGACAATATCGGGGCTTCAGGGTTTATCACGTCTACTAAGCTGGTCAAACTCAAAGTTGATTGCTCTGACGGGATGTTTTCCTCTAACCCTTGCTCATTTGTTATTTTTCTTAATGCGATTAATCTGTAGAAAATTGTATCCCCAAATGGAGGCATTGTCAAGTCAGAGAAATCATCAATTATTTGTTCCTGTATATCTGTAAATAAAACTGGTGGAGATGCCTGCAGGTCCTGCTCAATAGTTTTTACAAGTTTCATTGTTCTTACACTTCCGGCATCTTTAACATTTGTTGCCCTGTATATCTGAATACCTGAAATTTTATCAGCAGGTAAATATTTATTTATTTCTAATTTTACTGAAGCATTAATTCCCAAAACCGGGTTATCAAGAATAGTTGTTGCCTTTCTTATCTCTGGTGGTTCAGGGGGGAATGAATTGATCAGATGAATCGGACCTGCAATTGGACTAGGATCGCCTAACATCATTTTATTTGTCATTTCAACTGCATAATAGAAAAAAATTGAAGTTGAAGCACCATCAATTGTGAAGTCAGTGAATCTTACACTCCAATATTCACCATCTCCTTCATCATATTTAACGGCCATAGGAAATGGATCAAACCTTGAATCATCCGGCATTAATCTTCGTCCCTCGTTATCATAAAAAACCGGAGTTGACTTTCGGGTTTGTTTGCCAATTTCAATTTGACTGTATATGACCGGTTGTTCTGTAAGTGGCAAAAAAGCCCCTTTGATTGCATTTTTAACAACAAGATCGTCTGTAATTGATGTTATTCCGTCAAAAGGTTTAATTGTTGTTCCCGGAATTACGTATTGGTCGTTATCGGGAACCGGAAACTGGAAGACACCATGAATATCAGTAAACTGACCTGATGTGATATTTGCATTGACCAAACCACGCCAGTAATCGTTCATATAAAGTTGATCAGTTTCTGATAATGCTTTGATAGCTGATAATATACTGTCAACCGTGGAGGATTTGTATAAGGTATCAAGCACAGACCTTTCATTTGCCCTATAGAAAATCAATGAATAGGGTTGTCTGGTTGGGTTGTGCTTAACCAGTGTGTCAAATGTATAAGTTGATTTCCCGTAAAAGTCGGGTCTTGTTGCAAAGATAGGTCCACTTGGTTCAGCAGGTGGTTCTGGAACAATTATTTCCAATGCCAGTAAAAGGGCAGGAGAGGAAACCTTTGATTCAAGGTTTTCAGATAAGTCAATGGAATTTGCTCCCATAAATGATCGTCGGGACCCAGCCCCAATTGCGGGTAATATTTCAGGTTTGTCGAACCCGGTTTCTGCATAAAAATATACTCTGTATCCTGGATGAAAGTTGACCAGGATATTCGTGCCGGTCAGAATTGGTTGATAGGAACCTGTAATATTATACCCGCCAGAAGAAGTGTCAATTTCAAATGTGGAATCAACAACAGTTAATACTAAATTTGCGCCTGTTTGATCAATATCAATTACCTCTAATACCTTTTTTTCACCTAAATCCAACTCATATCCTGAATTTGGGTCATTATAATTTGGATTTAATGATAAATCAGGGTCGTAATTAATTCGTATGGTTCCTTTATACCAATAGACATCGGGCTGGGGGTGAACAATCAATGGATTCCCGTTAAAGGTTATTTTAAACACTCCTGTTCTGGAATTGGGAATTTCATTATTATTAATGTCACGATCCGGAACTTCAGCCACTTCAGCTTTTTCAAAAATGCCACCAATTATTAATGTTGAATTCTGCCCATCCATTCCAGACCTTGTTTCAGTGTGAATGTGTGGAGTGGTCAAAATAGTTCCGTCTTCCTTCAGGTTTGTTTCAAAATGTACGATATCAATTATTTTATTTGAAATTTTCTTTGGCCAGGTTGAATTATCCGGGTTGGAAATATCTTCAGTTAATGAAAAATAATCATCAATATTGGGGGAAATATAGGTTTTTGCAGCAACAAACTCATTGGTGCCAACCCCTCCGATGGTTACTTCTGTCAACTGAGTTTCAACGATTTTATAAATAGTGATATTATAAATTCCCCCTAAATCCTGAATTGAGTCAATAAGAAACGTTTTTTCACCTGAATTAAAGGAAGTATAATGGACCCCGCTAATGATTTCAGGCGTATAAGTGACAGGAGGGTTTTGAGTATAATCGTTGTAAGCGCCAACAATCACACAGGCCTTTTCGTCACTGATGCTGATTACATCTGTTATTATTCCCCTTGTTGAATCAGGTTGGTTTTGTCTGAAAAACAATTGAATTTTATCTGCTTTAACTTTAAATGTTTCAAAAGAAGGGTCCTGAAACTGATAGCCCATGTGATGTACATGGTTCCAATAGAAAGTTGACCTGACTAAAATTTCATCATCATTCGAGGATGGGTCAATATTTTGTAATTTGGTCTGTTCGCTAATGGTTGTAAAAATTCTGGGTTCTTCCTTTTGAATTAATTGAACAGAAAAATTTGATGGGGGCAGGAGGGTATTCCTTATGGGAAATTTGGTTTCATTTGTAGCTAATATGTTGCTCTCAGTTGATGGACGGGAAAACCAATTAATTCCGTAAATCTGGTATTCATGAAATCCTTCATTTCTTTCATCATGTGTAAAAATTGGACATGAACCTGAGTGATTAGGAATGGGTACAACTTCATTATATTCAGCATCAAAGCTAAGTCCTGGATCCCATGAACCACTTCCTTGAATTCGATAATCCAAACCATAGAAAATTGTTTCGGTTTTACCCCTTGAACAGAATTCATCAGGGTTTTCATAAAATACCGGCGAATAGGGGAGTTCATTAAGTATTATTGTCCTAAACAATCTGATATATCTGATGTCATGGTAAGGAAGATATCCTCCAGGGTCGGTCAACTGAATTGGTGTGGGGGTAGCCGGGACTTCCAATCCATAGGAGAGATGACTTAAAATAGGGGTATCCGGCAAACAGGCATCATTCTTGGAAGTTGGCATTGTCATGTAAAAATGACTTACCAGGGCTGCAGGATCTTCGCCTAAAGAAGCAACTGTATCATACAATAATAAGTATATGTATTTGTTTGGGTCAGGTGAGATGGTTATTTCATCAATATACCCAAGCCCAAGCATTCTGGCAATATGAAAATCACAGGCAACAAGCTTCAGGAGATTTAAATAGCTTACTTCAGTACTTGCATCATTTGTTTCCTCTGATGTGGTTTCATAAGGCACAACAACATTTGAAGCCGGGTTAAGATTAGTACTGTTAAGAAGGTAACTTTGAACGCCGTTTTTGATTCTGTCCTCAGGATTTAACGGGTCATCCCATTTGTCTTTATAATTGACAATATTTGTTGTGAGTCCGTTGATGAATCTGGGCCAATTATTAATTCCCCAGTTACTTCCTGCTGGCCCTTCAAGTCTTTCATGGGCAATGGCATTATCTTCGGTTAATGCGAACTGGCCAATATCCTGCCAGTTGTTCAAATCGGCATTATTTGTGCCAACTATAAAATCATGATATGTTTCAACTGTTATTTGAAGAGGAGTAACGTTTGCATAGTTAAATCTCAAGTACTGGATATTTTCAACTTCAATTCTAATTATCCCGCCTTTTGGAATTAGAAAAACAGCGTTATCAACAATTGGGACAGGTTGTCCCGGACCTGAATAAGCGTCAATATTAAAAGTTTTTCTGCATGAAATTACGTTTTCCTTATTATCAAAAGTTGAAATAGCTTCAGTTTTAACAGCTCCGGGCAAACTTTCATTAATGTAAACCATATTAAGGGTGACAGCGAAGCAGAGTTTGTTTTTTGCTTCAACTTCAATATGTGACCCTGTATATTGTGAGTATTCACTTAAAAAATTAAATGGGTTTGTTAATGGATTAATAGAGGAAGCAATAAGGTTATATGCAGCTATATTGCTAAACCGGATAATAATTGTGGTAGTTACACTTTCGTTAAGAATTGAATTTATTGGAATATCAAATTCCCATTCCCTTATACTGCCTGAATTAATCCTGTCCGGCATTTTATTTGCAAAATCAACAACTGCAGGGTATTTTTTGATGTATGCAGTTTTGAAAACTTTTACAAAATCATCTGGTTTATGGAAATGACTTGAAGTAGGGTAAGAGGATAAAGGGTTTCCTTTAGGCAAGTGCTTTTCACCTAACTCATCTCTGAAATCCCATCTTAAATGAATTCCCTGAGTGCTTCCATCACTTCCGGTCGATCCCGTAGCTTGTATATAAGTATACTGTGACTGGACCTTGTCATTACTGTTTATTACTATTTCAGGATTCTGTGGCATTATATTTAATTTTAACTTTTGTAAACACTATAAATTTCTAATAACAAAATTGTCAACTTCCTGGTTTTTTTCAACATCACCTGAGATTATAACTGCTCCTATCCCAAAACCTCCTTCTCCAATTCCGGAAATTGTTGAATCAGATTCGTTAAGAAGAATTTGACCATTACATTCAAATTCAATATTTGATTCGTTGGCTCTTAGTATAACAACTGAACCATTTGGAACGCCCGAACCAATTAAGGTTCCAAGTGCAGCCCAAGCGCCATTAACACGTTTATAGAGTCTGCTTTCAGAATTATTAATTCTGACAAAATATCCATCCAGCCCGTTGTTCTGAACCCTTACACCCATTGATATAGTGTTATCAGAATTATGACCAGACAATACAGTCAATTCAACTTCATAATTATTGGTCGTGTATTTTGCAGGATTATTTGCAACGTAGAAAGATCCTCTGCCATTTTTCTGACCATTTGAGGTTTTTCTGGCAACTCCATTCTGGATTTTAATTCCATCACTGTTCCCAACATTTATTACCTGCAGCCAACCATCTCCTTCTTCAGGTATATTGTTATCCAACAATCCGGAATTCGTAAATTTATCGAGGAATATTCTTTTTAAATCACCACCCCATCTGACAATAAAACTGTCAAATTCCTGCATGATTAAATTTCCTCCTGTTCCTATATTGCCCATTCCGGCTCCGGCTTTTCCGGCTCCTGATATTTCGTTGTCAATAAAGAAAAGAAGGTCATTCTCATAATTTTCGTAAAATCTTAATTTATTTCCAAGAACTTCAAATTTGACAACCGCCCCGTCTGAAGTACCGGAACCACTAATTAAAGTAACCCAGTTTGTTCCAATTTTTTTAATTAACCTTGATGCGGATTTATTAAACTGGACAATATACATGTTGCCATTATCCTGGATCCTTGCTGCCAAATAGTTTACAAAATCTGAAACACCTCCCTGAATCTGTTTCATTTCAACAATGTAGTCAGCGTTAGTATATTCAGTCCCAACATCCGCTGTATAAAGAACACCAATATTCAGTCCGTTTGTACCGGGAGTCAAAGTATCATTTTGGGCATCAACCTTCATGGTTGCTGATCCAATTTGGATTATTTTAGTCCATGAATCGCCAATATCCGGTAAATGGTTTTCTAATGTTATTCCTGATGCTTCAGTAAAAGTATCTTTAAATGCAACCCCTTCAATCATCACAAACACTAAATATTGGATTGCATCAATAACATTTAACCCCGTTGATTCAATATCTTCCAGGGTTAATGTAACTGTCTGTGGAATATCGCTAAATACTTGTATTGATCCCTCACCATTTTGAATATTAACTAAACCGCTGTTTTCAACAATTACAGGTCCTGATCCGGTTGCAATTAATTTTACGTCTTGATTATATCCATAATCAACATCCCCAAAATCGTTTTGAGCCTGAACAACAACAGTAACATAAGTACCTTCGGATGAATCAACCGGATCAATAATTACAAATTTAGTTGCTCCCTGAGTTGTAAAATTCAAATCCTGATTGCTTGAAACATCCAACCCGGTACTTCCCGAATCAGCCAGAGATAAAATAATCGTTTCTGCTTCGCTGTTAGTAAGGTTTATTGTCCCAATTCCATTAATAATATTGACCAGCCCACTGTTATCAATAGTTGTATTTGCAGAGTTTGAAATCAGGGTGACAGTCCCGTTAAACAAGGTATCCAATAATCCTATAACATTTTGAGCATGAATTGTAATTTGAACCGATTCTCCCTGCTCAGCATCAACCGGATCAAGAATTACTAATTTTGAAGCAACTATTGCATGAAATTCCAAATCCTGATCAGGACCCAGAAGAATTCCGGTTAGTTCTGAATCTGTAAGACTTAATGTAACTACTTCAGCGAAATTATCATTGATTAATATTGATCCTTTTCCGTTTATTATATCAACCAGTCCTGCACCGCTGGCATTTCCTGAAACGTTCAGTGTAACATTTTCATTATAATTAGTAATTGTGTTCCCGTTAAGGTCAATTACCTTAATTGTAACTGTTTGAGCAATTCCAACATAAGTATCAGCAGGATTAATGATTGAAAAGGTTAGGGTTTTAGTTGAAATTGAACAACTATTTCCAAATATTGTCCTTCTGCCGCTTATTAAAGGCCTGACTCGAACAGTATACTGGGTATTATATTTTAAATCTACAATTTCATATAATGGTAATTTCCCATCGGCATTATTCCTCAAATATAAAGCAGAATACCCAATAGATGTGTTCTCAATTAAAAACTCATATGCATAAGCGTTCGGAACAGAATCGGCAGTTAAAGTATTTCTCAAATCAACTTCAACACTGCCACAATCAGCCGCGCATAATTTTGTTGTAGGAGCAATGATGGCAATATTTACAACAACTTCATTCATTGGGTTTAATAATATGTTGGTGCCGGTTGCCTCATCGTATTCAAGGTATCTGAATCGAATATTAATATCTTCAACATCAATATTCAGACTTGTATTGGAGATAAATGCTTCGGATTTATCTTTTGAAAGTACTATTTTGTAATTGGCGTCTTCATTACCGGCTCCATCAACAACTTTAATACTTTGCTCTAGCTCTTCATCCGTTAGTTTAGGATTATTAAATGGTTCAGGGTTTCGAACAAGTATCCCGATTATTCTTTCAACTGAAGGTGTACCTCCATCGTTATACCAAAGAATGTTAAATTCTGTTGTTTCAGCTTTATTCAGTGCTTGCATTTTTAATGCGCCAAATAATATTCTTTCATATTTATTGGAGAAATTCTTTACCAGTTCATCATTGGCACTCGTATTAGCTATGATGTTGACAGCTTCTGAAAGATCAGCAGGGTCAAATGTTTTTACAATATCATAAATTGCTTCATTTATAACTGTAGCTGAACTTAAATCCATTTCCTCGCATAAATTAATGCTTTCTTCAAAAGTAAGGTAGCTCAAAACCTGTTCCCTGAAACAGGCATATCTGGAGGTTTGGAAATTATATCTGTGAACTTCAACAGGTTGATTTAAGGGGTAACTGTTGTTATAATCAACATTGAAAATTGCAGTATAGAGTTTTAATGGTTTAAGATTTTGCAAATCAGCATATAGTCCGATATTTAACAATTCAAATTCGGTTGCCTGGACGCAATTCTGTCCATTCATAAAATTATTCAGGACTTCAACATCAACACCGGTAATCGGCGCCTGCGAAATGCTCCACTGTGGCTCGGCATAAGGAATAACCTCAGGTTCCTGAGGGTCTTTAATTGTGATATTAAGTGATGTTTGAACAGGGGCCATGCTTCCATAATTGGCTAACTTTGAAAACATCGTATAGACATAAGGATATTTGAAAAGCATCCTTAATTTGGGTAATTTGTAGAATAGCGGTTTTGCATCAATAATATTACCTTCAGCATCAGGATAGGATCTGGCAACATCAATGTAATCTTTAAGCTTTGAGAGTTTGTATTCATCCTCTCTGCCAACACTTTCTAAAGCTACATAACCTTTTGAATCGACAGGTCTTAGATCAAATTGATGGAAATGACCAAGAGGTCCTTTGGTGTTAAACCCATAAAAATAGTATTCTTCATAATCTGCATTGCCTCCACCTGTAACAGAATCTCTGGATTTAATTCTGATTAAATATGTGCCATTTGGCCTCCAAATTGGTTCAACTGTTCTGGACATCGCTTCAATCATAGCAGTAACCGATTCGTAAGTTTCGGTCCATTCACTGATGTCAGGAACATAGTATTCAGTCAGGTTTTGCCAACATACTCCAAATACATAAGTTCCGCAAGGGTAAATACCTGAACAGCATGTTTGTTCTTCGAGCAGGATTTTATCAGTACTGTCTTCAAAAAGAATTTTACTTCCGTCTTCCTGTAATATGTAACAAGAAAAAGATGTTAAGGAATATTCGGATAATAATTCTATTAGGTTTTGTATTTCTTCAATCTGTTGTGTTTTCATATTGGCCAATACACAACTTTGATTAGCAAACATAGGATCCGGTGATGTTTCACAATAAAACTGATGGTCAGAAATTTCATCAGTTAGTATAGATATCTGATCTTGCAATTCCAGAATGGCTTCGTTTACATAAACTTCCATTTGGGATTGGAATTCGAGACAATTTATTAAGCAAGATCCATCGGGTTCAATAACTATTTTGTCAACAGGATTATTCTCGTCTTCATATTCCACAGGCAGGATTAATCCTGATAGTGGTACGCTATTGGAAACTATGAGAGAATATGTGTAAATGGATATATTATTTATATCAAATGTTCCGGTGTCAATTCTTTTAAAGTATGAAACAGAAACTGATGGCGTTTTTGTTAATAGTCTGAGTTTGGTCAGTGCAACAGGATTCTGGAAGTATATTTCCAAAGTGTTACCCGGAGCTAAAATAAGTGCATTGGTTAAACCAAATGGATTTGTGATTGGAGAAACAGACCCTTCAGTTCCAACCAACTTAAACCACATACCGTCATGATTTGTTATTGTATTAATTGGAACTTGCGGATTGGGATAATTATCGAAGTTAATACAAACAGGGTTCAGGGCTTCATTCGGACAATAAATAGCCGATTGTGTATTGATATTGAACAACCCCAGATCAGGCAAAGTACTTCCGTTACGCAACCATTCCAACGGACTTCGACCTAAAATACTTAACTTATTAACTTTACCTGCCGAATCACGCTGCCAATAGCCGTAATTTGGATTTAAAGGAGGTGTGACAATAATATTTGGGTCATCGGGGGTAATTGCCTCAAAAACATTATATGGTTGCCAAGTTGAACCATCTTTGTAAAATAAACTTACTTCTTCAATTTTAAATGTATGGGTTGTTGGCTCAAGTTTACCTTTCTTTTTAGGAACCTGTTCAGTATTTTTAGGTAAAGTTGTTGATTCACTTCCAAAGTTATCTGTATTGGTTGTATCGACTGGCTTTAAAAATTCAATTTCAATTTTTGAGTCTACAGGAATAATTATTTCTTCTGGAATTGTTAATGAAGGTGGAATTGTTCCAGAAGGACTTATAAATGAATAAAGAGGGAATGTTTCATTAGACATTACATTTATCGCTGTTGCACCGGAGCCAATCTGATGTAATAAAATCTCATCAATATTTGCATTATTATCAATTACCCAAGTAAAGGCAAATGAAATGCACCTGTCTTTCTTAAGCACTCTAATGCAAGCTTTCACAGAACCGGACACAACAAATGGCTTTGGAATTTCTGCAGCAATAGACGCAGCGGCAGATAATGTCAATCCAAATTTCCAAATTTTTAGCGAAACTGAACCGCCTAAATTCAAACCTGCTCCAATTTGCACCGGAACAAAATTTATTTTACCAAATACATCAATATATGCTGATAGTTCGGCTGAAAGTGGCCCTGCTTTTGCTTTTTTATAGAATGAAATTCCTGCTCCGGCATCAATTCCACCCGAATATAATTGGAGGTAAGAATAAGCATTGATATTGAAAATATCCTTGAATATTTTCCCCTGAACAGGGTGTTCTTTTGTTCCAATATTGATATACCATGCATCAGAATCATGGTAAAAGAAACCCATTGCGAGAAGTGCATCAAGTTGTAAGATTTTCCCGTTTGTTTCAGGAATTTTGTAATTTACTCCAAATGCTGTGGTGATTGAGGTACTGTCAATAGCCAACATGGCACTAAACGGAGGGTCGCTTGTGCAATCAAGACCGATACGTTCTTTAATTATTGCTGCTTGTCCCTGAATAAGTAAGACATCAGGTAAAGAAAGCAAAAAGAATATTTTACTTGTAAATGCTTTTTTATCGCCGCTTGGCTCAATTGTTGAAATTGAGGCACCAGCTCCAACTGAAAAACCGTTTTCCTGCGCAAATTTTTCAGGTTGAATTCCTTCTTTATGAGTAGGGGCAACTTTCTTTTTGTAATAATCCCACCAATCATAAGCACCAATCTCATCTTTACTTGCTACATATTTTTGTCCTAAAAGTCCCCTGAAACCGTAAATTCCAAGGCCGGTTGGTCCCAGTGTAATTGGAACAGGCAGTTCTAAGCTTAAATCAATTAAAAATGAAGGAACCTTTGGGTTCATTCTCATTGCTGCGCTACCAGAGATATTTGCTTTTGGTAATGACAGACTGACACCGCCAGAGTATTCTGTTCCCTGATCGGGGTTAGTTCCGGTTGCATCAGGTTCTTTCATTGACAGGTATCCCGAAATTAAAACTGCTGCTGCCTCAGGAGTTGCGCTTCCAGGGATGATCAAATCAATTGCTATGCTTTCAATTCTGATAAAGAAATCTAAATCTAAGCCGGAATTATTATTATCAATTGTAAAGTAAAACTTAACACCATCCCCTCGTGCATCAACTCCGCCCGGGTTCACATTTATTCCCCCGTCGAAACCAATGTAGGCGTATTTTCTCATTACACCACCATGGTACTGCTCATGGGAGCCAATATGTATGGCGGTAATTGACAATTCAAGCGGACCAACTTTTAAAGTTTTAGGTTCAGGCAGAACAATACTGCCTCCTCCGGAGAACTCTATTCTACCATCATCCCAAATCCTTAACCGTTTTATCTGGATTGGATCGGGGATGTATTTACTGATAACATTATTTAATATTTTAAGCTCAGCTTTTGTTTCAAGATAAAATTCATCTTCAACTCTGCCAACTTCAAGTTCGAATATTTTTATTTCAAGGACATTTTTAATAATAGCTGTATAACCAGATTCACTTGAAGCTGTGATACTGAAATCTCCGTCTTCAAAAAAGTGAGCAAGGATGTCGATTTTAAAAGGATCTTCAGAGGCAGTTTTGAAAGTATCAGGCAAGGTAATTGAACCTATTATTTCAGATTCAAGAATAGAGTTTCTTTCAAATTTCATATAGAAATTTTTAAACCCAAGAGCAAAACCCTTTTCAGGTTCTGTGTCACTACCGCCGATTCTAAAAAATATTTCGTCTTCAGGATCGGGGATACCACCAATAGCTCTTAAACCAATAATTCCCGAAAATCCTCCTGTGCCAATAATAACTTTTTCACCATAAATCTCAAGTGTATTTCCGCTTGAATTACTACTTAATGTGTCTTGTTTAAACCATTTTTTTGGAAGTCCAATTGCAACTTTTTCAATAAAAACACCAATAAAATCATTTGGTCTACCATCTGCTGATGCTTCATCAATATTTTTTGTTCGACTTAAGTCTAGCTTCATGTCGCTGAACATTAGGTCGATACCTGTATTTCCTATTTGAGACCACCAGAATGTAATATTTGAGGCATTATTAAACTGTAAGCCATTTATTATCGAGAAAGTAATATCTCCAATATCAAATCTTAGAAATGATCTTAATCTATCATCTTCAGGCACTTCAACTATTAATGTATTTCCATTAACATCAACCTCCTCATCAATTATTCTACCATTATTAGGTGAAGTTCCTGACGGGCTACCGAATAATGGTTTTAACACCCTCCTTGGGAATTCTAAACCGATAGAGATATCCTTTATCTTTGCATAAATTTCTGGTATTATTATTTCCTTTAATCTGTTTTCAACATTGTAATTTATAAACCAAGCTTCAAATAATTTTTCCAGGTTGGTCAGACTATTTTGGAGGTAGTATTGCACAATTTCAATAAAATCAATATTTGAAGTACTTTTTATTAACTCATATACTTCATCAAAGCTGGGATCTTCTGGAAGACTATTAAAGTCTACTCCTGCTCCTAAATTTGAATTTACTTGATTAATAAATGTTTCAATGTATTCAAATTCATCAGCAATTGTTCCAGAAGGAATAACAAAGTTAGATATGATTGACTGAATAATGTCTTCCTCGTTTGTGTTAAAAATATTAAAAATTAAATTCTTTATATCATCTGCTGAAAATGAGAAGGTCTCTAATTCAAATTCATGAATAAATTTTAATACTTCATGTCGTTTAAAAATAATTATTTTAAATTCAGAGCCACCTTGATTACCGAGGCTGTCAGGAGGGTTTAAAACTATTTTTATTCCTGTTCCCGGAATAGATATTCCAATTTTATTTTCAGTTAAAATATCAACGCTATAATATGTCATATCACCTGATGGGCTTTTTGATACAATCAAATTATGATACCTTAATTGATCCAACAAATCATTTACATTATCTGAAAAAAAAGAGAACAATTCTGGTAATTCCGGAACTGATATCAGGCGTTTTAATTTTGGATAATAAGCTATTTCAGGCATAATTTTTAATTTTTTATTTCAAACTCCCCTTTATATAATAATTGACTACTTTCAAACTCAATATTATTGTTATTAGAATATACTTTATAGATATATTTTCCTTGAGGCAAGTTCAACACGATTAATACCTTTCCACCGTTAAAAACAGTATTTATGTGGTTAATTCTTTTTTTGGAATTGATTTTTAATCCGTTAAGATTATCTAAATCATTTATGCAATATATGAAATTTTTATGATACTTAATATCGTTAAGCAAATCTAACCATTGATCTTTTGACCAAATTGATTTTATACTTTTTGGATAAAAAGAAAATACTTCTGGAGATATACTACTTTCAATTGAATCTGTAACAGTTTGCTCCCCAGGAAATACAGGAATAGCAAAGTACTTCTCACTTTTTTCATAATTTCTTTGATTTACTAATTTTCTATATGGGAAAAGAACATTTGCAAGTTCATATCTTCTATAAATCAAATCCTTATCATCTACAGCAAATTCTTGATTTTCTGTATTATATTGAGTTAGTGCCTTTATTTCAATTCTACATGCTATGTCTTTATTAGATTTCATTTCACGAATAAGCCTTAATGTATCTCCATTAACACTTGGTTGGATTCTTATAGAATCATTAATAAGATTTCCATGTTTATCAATTTTATATATAATTTTTCTATCTATACATAGTACGCCATCATCCTTTGTAGGAGAGTGATAACCTAGGTCGGATGCCCATCCGCCATAACCACAGTGCCACTCTATTTCCAAATTTTTATTCAGCTTATAAACATTATTCTGACTTCCTGCAAAATATCCACCTTCGGATGAGGTGTCAATCCACCATGGGTCAAGTTTAAAAGGCCAAATGGAATTATCCTCAACTAAATCACCATCTTCATTATATATAAAGACTTTACTATGAGCATCTCCATATATTGGCACTCTTCTTTTTTGAAAATTATTATACTCATATCTTATACTATCACAAGTTCTAATTCTAATTAAAAAATTATTATCTTCTAACTTTAAAAGATCCGCATAAGTTAAATGATCAGCAAAGCCTTTATCACCCATTTGTCTTTCCCATTCCACATTTCCTAAACTATCTGTTTTAATCAAAACAATTCCATCAAAAGATTTACAACCTTCTTTTTGCTCGCTATAGAATCCAGGATAAATTAAATTACAAACCTCATAAACTACCTCGGGGTTTAATATCTCATATTCATTACAATAACCTACCCCGTTATAATAATAGTTTTTGTATTCTTTTTGGCCTTTTTCTATTTTAGTAATCATATTTCTGCACCTATAACTATTTTTACCAAGTGCAATATATCCTTTATCATGTGTTTCATAAACTGCAAAGGTTCTTATATCAACACCTCCACCATGTCCATAATTTGAAATTCGATAATATGTACTATCTAACCCAGACTCGGTACCATTTTCTGTCTTTCTTGTTGCTTTATTAGTGCAAACATTTTTATATTTATCTGTAACATCGTCATATAATAAAGCATTAACATCTTCAAACAAGGTGCTTCTTATCCATTGAATTTCACCATTTGGGTTGATTTTTAACAAAGAAAAACTTGCATCAAGCAATGCTATCAAACTACCATCTTTACATTCATTAATATCTGAAATTGGAGTTAAGGATAATAGTTTTGATTTTCTAACTTCTGGAACACTATCTTTTCTTAAGTTAATTTGCCATAATTTCTCACCTGAAGAGTTTAGTTTAATAATATTTCCCAAATAACAAACTAATAGATTATTATTCGAAATCTCTTTTATGGTCATCCTTTGCGATACTCTACCGGTGATATAATTACCTATATTCTTAGCCCAGATTATCTCTCCTTCATCATTAGTTTTATATAGTATTAGGAATCCAGATTCCTCGCCCCACTTATACGAGGGTAACTTTAGGTCTAGAGAAGCATAAAAGTTCTTTATAAAGAAGGTATCGTTACTAAAACTTGCAAAGTGCCAAAAACCTTGATATGTCAAATAGACAACCCCTCCATCATTTAGGCTAGTGATTGCCATTTTTTCACCAGGCAATTGGTAGAAGCTATCAGAGTACACTCTTGATTCACTTTTTTGTGAGTTTGCACTTAAAAAGCAAAAAATCAAGGTAAGTGTATATAGTGAACTGTTAAGGAGTATCCCAACCTTGAGCATATGCAATCATATTAATAAAGTTTGTATCTAATAATTGTTTCATTATATCTTTGACAATATCATTTAAATGAGTTGCATCTAAGTTATCTAATGCCATAATAAAACCTTCATCAATTGGTATAGTTTGTCCTTTTTCGGGACCAATCTTCATGTCTGGTATTGAAGGATCTACAATATATCTTCGATACAAATCCCACTTTAGCCTATTTGCAACATATAATGCCATTACTGGATAGAGACGAGGTGATGCATATAAAGACATTACATCCGTGATACCATCAAAATCAGAGGAAATACATATGTTTCGATAGAATCTTAATATTTTTACTTTAATAGTTGCTAAAGAATCTGTAGGTAATAGATCTAAATTTAATGGTTGATATATATTTAATCTTGCAACCTTAGCAATATGGTCTATTGCTTTATAAAAAGCCTCCATACATGAAATTGCCTGAATATTAACATTTGGCTTAGTTATATCTCCATCTTTAAACTTTTCAAGGACACCATTTTTAAAAAGATTTGCATATGTTTTATTGGCTGCATAAAAACTTTTATAATAATGCCATTCTTGTGGAGTATTTCCATAATGTTTGGTCATATATTCATGATATATCTTATCCAATGCAATTTGTATTTCTGCAAATAAACCTTTGGCGTTCCAAGCTAACTCATCTTCAAATGGTATCCAAGCTGCAGAGGAGTTCAAATCGTTAAAATCAAAAGGCTTACCTGCTAGATAATCAACTCCTCCATCAACTTCTGTTATATTTGAACCATACATTGGCCATAGGTTAATATTATATGGAACACTTGAGTCATCTATAAATGATGTATTACTAAATGTTTTTGAGGGTGCTTTATTCTTTTTTCTTCTATTTCCTTTTCCAAACATTCTTTCATTACTTCTAATAACACGGTCTTCCGAAATTAAACCAATTACTCCTCCAAGTTTTATTATTCTTTCTATTTCATAATTATCAATATTTAAATTATCGTGGTTATGAGTATTTCTTAAAAACATTGGAAAGAAATACTCAAAGTACTCTTGTATTTTCGGTGCATCTACATAAGTAGATATCACTGCAGAAACTTTGTTTTTAATGTCTTGAACGCTATCTGGTTGTGAGAAAAATAATGGACTTCCATTTATATCATGATGTTTTTGATAACTAACACTTATATCTGGATATAATTGGTTAAGTATTTTTCTTAGTTCATCTTCATAAAATGGTAATAGTGGTATATCAAAGCTAGATAAGGTAGAAGTTTCGTTATTATCAATCTTTTGACGAATATTATCAATATTGGTTCCGTTTCTATCAACCAATGATAGAGCAGCATGTGTAACCATTATTTGATATTTATTGTTACTAAGGGTGTTTTTTGTGTTTTGATTTTCAACACTGAAAATACCATCATCAATAGTTGGATTTATAACGGGGTCTGCAGATTCAAGTTCATCTTTATATAACCACTGATCTGGATTAAGTTTTGGGTCACCAAAGATTCCATAAACAGGATTATAGTCAAATCCTCTTTCAGCCATATTTAAGATTTGTAATCTTGCATTTTTATGATAATGTTTCAAATCAATAATAATCCCATTTCTAAATGCAGTTTTTATCATCTGTCTGCCTAGTTCTGTTAGTCTGGTGCATTTCTCAAAGCGAAAACCTCTTATTTGATCATCTTCATATTGCTTACCCTTTTCATCCCTTGTATATACTTTTTTTCTCATATAATTCTCTGGGCGTGGCATGGTAATTATTGACATGAATTCATCATGTATCATTTTACCCTGGGCTCCCATACCATTCCAATATGCATGCATTGGAGTCCATCCTATTAAGTTAATTGCATATTCATTTGAACCATCATAAGTTTGTGACAAACTTAAAAATCTATTTAAACATAATTGAATATGATTAGTTTTATGAAATCCTCCATACCAATCGTGACTCGGATCATTGCCACTATTTAGCATTTCATGAGAAGTAACTGAAGAATTATAATCTGGATGTGGTGGATAAAGTAAATTTCCATAGGAATCTGTTAATGTATTACTTCCATTGTCTTCTAAAGCAAAATTTCTATCCAATCTGTAGAGGTCCATATCAAATTGATGCCCACCTTCCATATGAATTAAAAATCTAATTAGTTTGGCATTGGATGAACTAGAAAAATATGATTCTCTTCCGTTAAAATAAGTATTATAATCACTAGTATTTTTAATAAGAACAATTTTATCATTCTGATTTAATATTTTGTTTCGTAGAAATCTAATTTCTTTCCTTGTTTCTTTCCAATTCTCACCATATTTCAATTTATTAAAATTTAAAAGTGCTCTCCCAAGTAGACCATTTCTAAACCCCCTGCCCATCCAATCTGGAAAGGCAAAGGTTATTGCAAATGCTATTGGAAATAAATAGTTTGCAAAATTAACAATCATACCTCTTTCAGGAGTATGCAAGCTATTGAATACAGTTCTTACTCTACCATCTACAAATGATAAATATGTTGATTTACCAGGCATTACTGGATGATTGAATGCAGTTTGAAGTCCAACATCTTGTTGTTGACTTGAATCTGAGCCTGGTGACACATAGAACTGCCCTCCTTTTTTCTCAGATTTAAGATTATATGTCATTGTGACATGAAGATGAGAATCGCAGGCATACATATCTTCCTCTAACCAATTTTTAATTCCACTTGGTACACTTGGATCATTTCTTAACTCAGGAGTAGAAGAAAGATTATAAAATCCGTCATATTCATTGGATGATCTAATTAATACATCATTTCCAGTGATTATACTAGTATAATCACCATCAACAATAACTCCAGTAGGACTAGGAGAAACAGGAATATCAACAATTTTCAATGCAGTAATATTTGAGATACGAGCTGAAGTTTGATTTTGAATTGAACCATCATGATAAATCCAGAGATCTATCATATACTCTTTATTATCATTTTTTATATCAAGGATGGTGTATTCTCCATCAAATATTCTCCCATTTGAATCATGTAATTTTATTTTATCTCCAATCGAAAATAAATTTGTTGAGTTTTTCAAAACTATCTTACTTTCAACTGGATCAATATAATCTACTTCAACAACATTATAGAATAAGAAACCTTTCCCCTCGGAAGCAATAAATGGTGAAATTGGAATTAAAGTTTGTAATTCTGATCTCAAATATGGAATTATTTCGAAACTCATGTTTTTATATATTTTTAGATTTCTTGAAAATAGTTTCTTGAACAAAAGTTCAATTGGTCCAGGCTATATAATGTTAATCCTAAATTTATTGTTTTAACATTTCCTAATGAATCTAATCCTGACAATCCAAGCTCAATTGCTATATAACTGTTTTCACCATCTATAGATCCGCCTTCAGAAGATGATAGAACAGTAAAATATAAATGTGAATAATTACTTAGTTCTGCCTGTATTTTCTGAATAATACTATTCTTCTCAGCAAAAGTATATGCAAATGAAGTAATCATCTCAAATTCATTATCCGTAATTCTCTCATAACTATTTAAGAAATTATAAATTGTAAATGGACCAGATTCCCCCTCAGGTGATATCTTCACAGGAAGAAATTCAAAAGGTTCTACCTCACTTTGAATTACAGTATCTTCAAAATCAAATGGGACTACATTTAAAAACTCTTCATAGTTTTTGTAATATGCCTCGTAAAAAGATTTAAACTGTGACTTTAAGCTTTTAGCAGTAAAGTTAATACTTTTTAATTTTGATGAATCTATTGAATAGTGCTCTTTTATATCATCATCTTTTGTCATTTCACCTCTTGCTAGGAAGGAATAGGCAACTTCTCCAATACCGTCGTTGGCAACACCTTGAATGGATGTAAACAATATCCCGAAGAAGCTAGTTAAACCTTTGAAGTACTCTGCAGGAGACCCTCCCCAATTTATAACATAAGGAGCAGTTGTTTGAGGTGAATTGGTCGGAACAGAATCAATCTTCCATGAAGCTTTATAAGAAAATGGTGAAAAGTTATGATCAATATTTGTATAAGGAGTAATTGTTCTTCCAACCTGTGTAATTATCTTATCATCATCATACAAATCTTTTAATAATTCGGCATTATATATTTTATTGTAGTTTATCTTTACATAAAATGGAAAACTATAATTTAAACCATCACCAGAATTCAAATAAAAAGGGGTTTCAATTTTAAACTCCTCTGTATATTTCCAATCAGAGTTACTTCTATTTAAAATTTTAAATACTTTCTTTTCTTTTTTATCTTCTTTAAATAACTTTTGTGGAACAAAAAGTATAGGGTGTAAGTTATCCATATGGGGTAACATCATTGTTAATATTAATGTTTCAGAGTCATTTGTCACCCCGTCAAATTCTTCAGTATGCATTGGCCATCTATATTTATGATAATCTTCAAGAACGTAAGGTTGATTCATATCAGGTGAAGGTCCAATACCTAATTTGAACTTTGGATAATTATTTCCACTCATTCGGTAATTATTATAGTAATTAAATGAATGGTGATGTTCATTTCTAATATCAATATAAACTACATTTTTTGTTGCAAATTTTGTCAAAACTTCATTGTAAAGCTCATTTCCTTTGATTTTATCTGTGCTAGAGCCTTGATGTATGATTATTTTTGTGTTGTAATGTAGACCATAGAAAACTGCAGGGTCGATGTAATTTAAAATAGCTTCTCTCTTATGCAATATAACTATAGATTCATCTTCTGGATTTGAAGGTAATGAATCAGTAATTTCAATAATATTATCTATAACTCTAGCCTCTCTCATGGTTGGGTTAAAACCAAATTCTTCTAGC
Organism: Bacteroidetes bacterium GWF2_38_335; assembly: GCA_001769535.1. GTDB lineage: Bacteria > Bacteroidota > Bacteroidia > Bacteroidales > GWF2-38-335 > GWF2-38-335. The sequence goes on along the minus strand of MEOH01000002.1, from coordinate 126,676 downwards.
ATGATTTCAAATCCATATGTATATAGATTATCAAAAAAACCTAAACTATCACCTGCCTCTACAATTGGTAGGTCAAAATCAGTTCCTAATGCGTCAAAAGCTTCTTCAATTAATGCACTATCTGAAAGAACAGATGAGTCAAGGTGAATTCCAAGATTCTTTGAAGGAAGACTCGCTGAAACATCAGTATTATCCCAGTCATCATACATCTTATCAATAAGATCAGACATGAATGAATTATTCCTAGGGATCAAGAATTCAGGGTTTATTTGGTCAGTAATTAAACTTTCCCAGCTTAATCCTCTATAAATAAAATATTTTACTGGTGTAAAATTAACTGAACTTTGATTTATTGGTTTTAAAATGAGATTGAAACTGCTTCCAGAACTAGCTTTTTGAACCAAAATAATACCTTTTGTTACAGCAAATGCTAAAATATGTTCAGCACCACTTCCAGTTGAACCTGTAAACATGCTGCTTACTCTATATTTTGAGGCTTCATGTCCGGAAACAGGACCATACTTTAAGTTTATTAGAGTGTTATCATTTTGATTTGGAAGAAGATCAAAATCAGCAAATGTGTGAATCTTAGCCATTATACTTTTCTAGTTATTTTATTATTTGTTTTTTTAGTGCTATTCCATTATTAGTTGATATTTTAATATAATACAACCCTTTTGACAATTCTTCAGTATTTAATCTAATCTCAGAAACATTTGACAATTTCTTAAAGAACACTTTAGTTCCGATAACATCAAAAACCTCAACCCTTTGAATATTCTCCCCCTCAATAGTAATATAATCACTTGCAGGATTTGGATAAATACTAACGTTGCTTTTATCATTATTATTATCCTGAATTCCTGAACTTGGAGAAGAAACTTTTTCAACACTGCGATAGATGCCGTCAAAGTAAACTGAAGCTAATAGATAGCCACTTTTTGTTATTGTAATTTCATATATGGAATTAATATAGTTTATTCCGGATAAGTCAACAGTATCCCATGTTTCGGCTTCATCAACCGAAAAATAAATATATTTGGTTATTTCGTTTTCGAATGTTCCGCAATAAATTGTATCTCCGGCTGTTATGCATTGAGTAATGATGCGAATACTGTCAAGATCGTTATCAGCGCAGTCAACCCAGGTATATCCATTATCATTTGATTTGTAGTTATTATACCAGATATCGGTACCGGCTGAAAGACTTGTATTATTTATTAAAGCACCATCTGATGTTTTTAACATTTCATCCTTAATAGCATAGGTAAAAGAATTATTGACGTAATTCCAAGTGATGCCGTTGTCTGTAGATTTGTACAGGAGGTTAGCACCATAAGATAATAAAATTTCATTTGCCGGGTTTACCCATATTGCATCTTTAGAATTTCCAAGGTTGTAGGTTAATGTCCAACTATTACCATTATTGGTAGAAGTATATATTTTAGCATCGCCATAATATTCATGATAGGCTAGAATATTTCCGTTCGGAGCAAGATACATTTCCACTATGTTTGTATCAGCTCCAAGACCTTCAATAACTTTTTCCCAAGTTGTTCCATGATCATTTGATCTGTAAATACCATGACCGATGTTAATATATCCACTGTATGAGCCGGAATGAATATGAGTGAATAAAATGTCATTCTTACAAAAGTAACTGTAAGTGCAGTGTTCATATATTGGAACAGCAGGTAAATAAGAATCTAAAGCTGTCCATGTCAATCCTTCATTAGTAGACCTTAAAAGTGTAATTGAACTGTGGTATTCAGCATAAATTCGCCCATCTGAGTCCTGGACAAAATCAAAAGGCCCAGTGCTTGATCCAAAATTAAATGTCTCCTGCCAGAAATCCTGTGAAACACAAACTTCATGAAGAAGAGAAACGGCAATTAATACAATAAATAGTTTTTTCATTTTTTTGAGTTTTTAGGTTATTATGTATTGACTTTCCGTTAAAGATAAAACTTTTTTATTTAAGTGAGCCAGTGTTGGTTAATAATTTTGCAACTGTAATTTATGATTTTTTTCTTTTCCTTATCCCCTCTAAAAATTCTGTACTAATTTATAACTTGTTTTTTTGTTATAAATGAAAAAAATGTTAAAAAATAAATAGTACAGAAAATTTTTAATAAGCGTTGGCAAATGATAAATAATCGCTATTTATCAATAAATAAGCGTTAAAATCAAATTTTAATTAATTGATAACAAGTGTAATAACAAAAATTTAACTATTTTTTCGAAAATTGTACCATTTTTAGTGATCACTTTTTGATGTTTTCTGCATCATATGTATGAAAGATGTTTAAATATTAAAAAATGCAAAAAGAAAAAATCTATATTCAATCACAAACTGGTATTTCTTTTCTGGATATAAAAGATATACTTTATTGTGTCGCAGAAGGAAACTATACTAAAATAATGATGACTGATAATTCATCTTATATCGTCTCAAAACATCTAAAAAAAATTGAAGAACAGCTACCTGCACCAATTTTTTTCAGGTGTCACAGAAGTTGGATTATCAACCTAAATCACGTGAAAGAGATGTGCCGGAATCAAAAGCATACGCTTATAATGAATAATCATGAAGCAATAAAACTTTCAGTTAGAAATATTGCGAAGTTTAGAAAAACTATTGATTTGTGTTTCAATTCATTTAAAAATTGAGCTTATTTTGATAAAAACAAATAATTTTTGACATTATCTGAATAAGAAATTTGATGGATTCTTTTCACACAATTTGTTTTTATCAGAAAAATTAAACTGATTTACAAATGAATTCGTATTGTGAAATTCAAAAAGATATTGATAATATGAATCTATTCCGAAAAGATTTACCATAAAATCAGTCCCGAATAAAACCTTGTTTTCTACATCAGAAAATGATTTATTATTATTTTTTAAAACTGATTTTAAACTGTTTGTAAAATCCCTGTATTTATTGTTGTCATAGCTAATATCTGAAAAATCAGCATATACATTTTTATATTTTGAGTTTAAAAGCATCAGAATAATTTCTTCCTGCCATTCTCCCCAACCTTTAAAATATTTATCCAACTGTACGCCAAAATGAGCAAAATTCAGTTTTAAGTCAGGATAGACATTTAATACTTGTTTCCAATGGGAGGGTGAAGATATTTTCCAATCCTCTTTTTTATCAATAACAACAAAACCAGCATCACTGCAATGAGTTGTAACAGGGATATTCCTTTCGCAACAATATTGATAAAGCAAATTCACTTTTATAATATCCTCTTCGAATTTTTCCGGCCAGGGGTCAAACCCAAGCGGGGGATATACTTTTATTCCGGCAAAAAAATTGCTTCTGATATCTTCATGATCAATATCCAGCTTTATCAGGTATTTTGCCTCGCGCATGAATGTCTTGTAATTTGACTTATCCATTTGTGTCAATTTCCTGATATTTTCCATAAATTCAGATTCAATAGGAATTTTATTGTTTCGTTCCACTGATTCTGACAATTCTTTGTATTCTTTTAGAAGATTATTTGCAACTTGAAATACCTCTAAATATTCTTCGTCATTGTTATAATCTGATTTGAAAATTTTATCAAGAAGTCTGAATTTACCAAAATGAACATTGAATACCTTTCTGAAATCTTCGGGATTGCCTTGGTAATTTGAAAAATACTTATATAACATTTTGGGAAGGTTGTTTTCGTCGTTTTTCAATTTCTCATCTTCATTCAATTTAAATATCAATGATTCGTCAATTCCCTCATAATATTCAGAAAGCCAATTGTAAACATCCCAGACCATTTCCTTGTTGTCTATTTGTCTGAAAAACACCAATGTTTCTGTCTTTTTCACAAACATCAAATATTTTTCAAGTTTCTGCGAAATTTTAATGTTTTTGATATCCGCTTTTTTCTTAAAAGCACCCATATTTAAGGAAGCACCGAGATTATAATTTGAGGGATTGATACCTAAAAAAGGATAAATTTCAAATAGCTTAACCGGACTTTCTTTCATGTATTCTTTGATTCCATAATACAAATCGAGTACCTGATCAACAACAGACTTTTTCGGTGCCAAATTGTAGTAAGTTATGCTCTTGTCCATATTTCCCATGCCTTTGTAACCAAAGTCCATCATTAACGGAGTTAAAACAACCCGTGAATATTCATTTCCGGCAATATTTATAGCGCTGTTCTTTGACCATTCATTGGCAATCTCAGAAAACCTGTTATAAAAGCTTTGCTTTTCACAATAAATAATGTCATTAATTTTTGGGTGAAACCTCAAATAATCCATTTCGAGATAAATAAACTGTCGGTCTATTGTGTTATCAAAAATGGAAAGTGTATTGATTATTCCACCTTTCCTTTTTTTCTTAAAGTACCTGTTTTTAATAAGAAAGAAAGCTCCAACTATGGCATAACAGCCAAATATAAAAAGTGATATTTTTATTAAAATGCTTGTCCATTTAAAAGAAAACATCAAAAGAATAGTAAAGACAATAATTGACAATAAATCAATTGCAAGAAGCCAGAGAACAGCTAGCACAGTTGTGTTTTTTAATTTTTTCAACGTTGGAGTTGTATCACTACTCTTTGAAAGAAACAGCATCCTGAAAATAAGCTGAATATATTTTCCAGAACTCAGATCATTTATTGACATTTTATTGTTCAAGACAAATCTGTTTACAAACGATAAAATTCCGGCATGCCCCAGATTAAATGCATGCAAATGGATGTCATAGAATGTTCCCGGGGTTGATTTGTTTGTTTTTGTTGTCATACTTTTTGGTTATTTAATTGCTCTTAAGAATCTGAATATTTTATAGTCATAGAATGATACAGGTGGCGGAATATATTTTATTGGTATTCTGTTGTATATTGGAATATTATGTGTGTATGGGCCGAAGTCGTACAGTTCTAATAGTTTAATGGTATTTTCAACTTGTTTTTTTCTGATTTCTTTATACATTTTATCAATCTCTATCTCAATAATATTTGGCACATCACAAACAGGAATGTAAGGCTTGTTTACCTTTGGTTCTTCTATTTCATTAATTGGATTGTTGTGAGTTTTTATTGAATTACTTTCTTTTGCTGTAAATTCATTAATACATGTGCGATAATCAGCTATTAATGTGTTTTTTTCAATCTGAAATTTGGGTTTTGACACTTCTTTGGCTTTAGATGCATTTGGTATTATTGGTTCCGCTATTTTATAATCTTTATCATTAAATATACAGTTGAAAATCTTGTCAGATTCTTTTTTGATATGATTTGTTATTTGCTCGTTGAAAGGGTTGATCAGTTCATCAAAAAAAGCAATATTTAAACCGAATCCGTCAGAAAAATCTTTTATGTAGTTTCCAAATGTACTGTTATAAGCTTTTTTAATGAGGCAATGAAAAATTTCACGATACCTTGTATATACTTTGCCTGTCGTTTTTCTGAGATTGTTTTTAACTTTCCTGAACCGTTCTTTTGCCTGTTCGACTTTTTCTATGGACAGCCATTTTTTTTCATCCCTTGATAATAAATTCAATAACGCATTTTCATTTTTCCACTCTGATGAAAAATAATCCTTTCTTTTATTTTCAAAAACTACTGTTATTTCAGCCAGACCGTATTTTTTCCGAAAATCAATTTCATTCAGGTGTAAATTTTTTATTTTAACACTATCTCCCGGGTCATCATTTAAGAATCGTTGAAACTCTTTTGTTTTTTTTAATGAGTCAATTAAGTTCAGGGTCGAATCAATTTCATTAAGTTTTTTGTTAATGTCTTGATTTGAAATAAAATCATCTGCCACAAAAGCAATAATTTCATCTTCAATTTCATTTTTAAGTAACAGATTATTTTTAATAATCTCCAATTTGTGCATTTCCAGCTTTTCAATCCTTCCAATTTCATTACCGGTAACCGTGGCACCAAAAAAAGTAAATGAAGTTGAAATGGTCAGTACCATCAGGGTTTTTTTAATAATTCCGGTGTATTTCTTAAACCGGCCCTTTATTTTCCATTTCTCAAACAAGGGGAAGAAGCTACCAATGGTAATCAGGATGAAAAGGATGACTAACTCATATCCCCATCCGATTTTGATCAGGGAAATGCTGTTTTTTATGTCATGTTGTGTTTTTTCGATTTGAAAAATTGTTGATTCCAGTCCATCAGTATTTGTGAAAGAATCAAGCAGGATTTGAAAAACCGAAAACACTAAGACGACTGGAAATAAAATGGACAAAAAACCAAGCAGTCCGTTAATAATAGATGTTTTGAACTTTGTTTTTCCAGAGTGATGTTTTTTCCATTTGGGTTTTTTAGATGTGAACAAATAAAGGCCAATCAGGTAAAAACGCATATAAAGAAGATTATTGAAGTCCCAAATAAGGTTTTTTTTAGATTGACCTTTGTTTTTAACAGGTGTAAAATAGAAATACTCATATAATATTTTCATGTCAACCAGTATGACATAGCAGATTAAGGATAATATTAACATGAAATATATCATAAATGCTTTAATCAGGTTATATCATAAAGGTTATGGATATTTAATAAAACCTGTTTTTTTGATTGAGTTTATTTTTCTCCGTAATTCAAAAACACCAACTCCCTCAGCCGAATGGCCTGTATTTGTGTTTCCTTCAATAGTATTTATATAACCGTCACTTACGCTTGTTACGATACCGGTATGGCCTTTTCCTTTTCCCAGAGAAATAATAAATACGAAGCCCGGTTCAATCAAAGCAGGATTTAGGATGGCATCGCCGGTGAGGATTTTATTTCCTGCTGTTTTATTCCAGTGTGTCATGCAGGAACCGGTCTTAACCAATGGATTTGTCATTTTAAGCTCTGAACAAGCTTTTTCAAAACACCAATAGACAAATGCTGCACACCAGGGATATCCACCAGAAAGTGAAACACTTCCTAAAAATTCTTCAACTTTTTTTCCGCGATTGGAACCGGGAGGGTCTTCTTTTACGCCAATCTGGCTTTTTGCTATTTCAAGGACTTTTTTAAGCAATTTTGAAGAAGCAGAGTTGTTTTCGACTTCAGTTCCAAACAGGCAGGCCCATGTAAATGCCCCTATTTTTCCGTCAATTACCAGCGGGTTTCTGAATTTATCACAATGCTGGCTTTGGAATTCTTTGACAAATCTGGTTGTTTGTGGTCCAAATACCCCATCAATGTCTATTGGTCCGTAACCTGAAGCAGCCAATTTTTTTTGGATTTCCTTTACAATGGAAGTATTTTTTTCGCCTTTGGCGATGACTCTTAATGGATAGTTCATATTTTTAGTTTTTAGGGATTATTATATGGTTGATATGGCAGCCAAAATTGCCTTTTCAAAAACATCAATAGCAGCATTTGCAGCTTTTTGTGCTATCGCCTTTGAAATCACTGCCATAGCATTAAGTTCAGCTTCGAGCAGGAGTTTTTCATCTTCAAGTCTGGATTTGAACCGGGCCGGAGTAATTTCGCCTTTTTCGAGCATCTCGGCAAGTAGTTCCAGTCGAACTTTTCGTCTCTGGAGAAATTGGTTTGTAGTGGTTTTAACTTCATCCCAGTGGTCGCTTACGGTTCCTTTAATTACAGCGAGCATTTCTAAGATGACATCGTTTGTATTTACTTTCATATAGTTTATTTAGGTTGATTAATAAGAATTTCTTTTGCTTTTTCTGATACCTGTAATGCAAAGAACAAGTCCTGCATATAAGTTTGATTAATTTTTATCAGCCCGTCACTTATAGAATTGTCTTCTTTGTGTTCTTCTTTATATTTGTTCCATGTTTGAAGAATAATCTCACAAATACGGGTGGAGTTTTCATTTAGGGGCCTTATTTTATTTTGTAATAAAAGGGAATTTAATTCCACTTCAATCTCAACATATTGTTTTGAGAAATTACTGTAAGCCCTTTCGTTATCTTTTGCGGATGTTGTTTCGAGCATCAATAAATAAAACCGGTCCACAGCTTTGGATGTGGTTTCAATTTTGGAATAAAGTTCCGAATCAAAATCAGGAACAAATTTTACCCTGCAAGAGTTGGTGCATGTAACCAGAAATACGGACACAAGGATTATTATTGCCTTTGAAAGTGTGTTGTTCATTGTTTAGTTTTTAAATTAAATAGCTGAAAAAGGATTATCTCATAAAACGTAACCTTATCTATTATATGATACATAAAAATAGAAAAAGTGACATTCATTTTTACAAAAAAGAAAAAAATCAACTGACGTCACTATTCAATTGCCTGCTATAAAAGGGAACCAAAAAGTTATGTTATAAAGCATAATGGAAAAAATGTCACTTTTTCAAGAAAATTGAATCATATAGGTAGATAATAAGAACATTACCTTAAAATAAAATTGCTATGTCAAAAAAGCACAATGAAGACAAACAGAACAGGTTATCTGATCTGATTGAGATTATTAAAGGATACAAAGATCTTAATTTCAGCCAATCTGAAGATTATAAACAGAAGTTTAATAAGGTATGGCCGGTGATTAAAAAAACCATCGAATTTGCCCGTGACATAAAGCTGACAGGCGAAAAGTTCGATAAAAAAGCAGATGAGGCAATTGCATTGGGAGACAGAATGTATGCTGATGGTGCAAGTCAGGAGGGCATGACCGAACTTGGCCTGAAATTTCAAAAAACATGGAAAAAAATCAAATTTGCACTTAACATCCTCAGGTTTGCCGGAAAAGACGAAAGAAACAAGTGGATAGATAAAATTATTGAAATTGGTGATTGGGTTTTCGGAGAGTAAGAGAAACTGGGATTGATGGCTTTCCTGATGAAAGCATGGCTGTTTTTCTTTGCATGGCAAATCCTGTCCGTTTTAAGATCAGAAAAAATATTTCTTCAAGTTTTTTTTTAAAAAAACCGCCATATTAATCCCATAGTTTTTTATTCATTTGGTTGTCAATCCTTGTCAGTCTGTTCAAAATATTTGTGTGGCTGACCAAGCTTTGCTTTGGGGTTTGGGGGAGGGGATAAGGTGGGAAGCAAAGAGTCAAAATTGTGATGCTTTATGGAATGATTCAGAATGTTAGATGGACCACTGAACAAAATTTTTATTAGAAAATTATAATATATAAATTTAACCAAATGGACAAAACGATATATATTTTAGGAGCAGGATTTTCTAAGCCAGCAAATGCGCCTATTCAATCTGAAATTATTGATGAGATTCTAAAGCTTCGTGGGGGTCACTTTGAAGGTAAGGACAATATTATTAAAGGCTATCTTGACGAGTTTGAGAAATTTCTTTCGGAAGATCTCTATATTGACTCGAAGGATTTTAAAGGAGTTGCGCTTGAAGACGTTTTCACTCCAATTGACAGATGTATAATTGACGGTATTTCGTTTCGTTCACTTGACAACAAGAAGTTAGTTGAATTGAGAGAAAAAATATATTCTCTTATTATTTTTGCTATTAAAGAAAAATTGAGTTCATCAACAACAAGCAAAAGTTACGTTGATGACTTTGCAAAATATTTGGTTGACCAAATAAGACAGAGAATGATTGACAAAAATCATGACCCAGTAGCAGTTATATCTACAAATTGGGACATACTATTGGATAACTCCATTAAACATGCTATTGATAATGACAACCATAATGGCGTTGTAGATTATTGTTGCTATATAAGTTCCCTATATGATGACGAAACAATAAAGCCAGGCTTGTGGGCTTTAGGAAAGGGAAAATATAATGTAAAACTTCTTAAGTTGCATGGGTCTATGAATTGGTTACATTGCCCAAAGTGTCAGCGACTTTTTGTTGCTTTCTATAATAAAATTGCTGAGTATGGAATCTATAAGAACCAAAAATGCAAACATTGTGCAATAAACTTTAAGGAAAGTAAAACTGTCTCGAGTGCTTTAAGAAGTAACTTAATCATGCCAACATTTTTAAAGGATTTAAACAACTTTCAAATAAAATTGATTTGGCAAAATGCAAGTGTAGAATTATCTGAAGCCAGTAAAGTTGTATTTATAGGCTATTCACTACCACAAGCAGACTATGAGTTGCGACAATTACTTTCGAGAATGATTCCGCATGAAGCAGTTATTGAAGTTGTTATGAGAGAAGCAAAAGATGAAACCTCTAAAAAATCAAATGCAGAAACACTTAAACGGTATAAAACATTTTTTGGTAAGAGGACTGTCAAACCAATTGCAGTTGGAGTTGAAAAATATGTAAAATCATTACGACATAGCCAATCACTGGTTTTGGAAGACACATCTTTATGATTAGTAAAATGAAACATCATAAAAGACATTGTGTAGAAGACAAAGACAACGGAAAATTAAACCATTGGAAAGTACAGAAAAACGAAATATTGACAAGACCAGATAGCCGACACTCAAACCGACCCATTGTTTTTTATTTTTTGCCCACCGCACATTTTTTAAAACAATTGCCGACCTACAATGGCACATTTGCTTTTGCCCCGACACACAAAGCCAACCCTTCGGCAAAATCAAAAGAGCCTTTTTTTCACCCATTCTTTTTTAGTATATTTGAAACATTCATCCTTCTGCAGTCGTCTTTTTTCGTTGTGTTTGTGCACCAGGTAGACTATTACAAGAACAACGGCAGCCCCAAAAATTATCCACCCAACTGTCTTCCATTGTTTTGCTGTTGAATCCTCATTGAATTCTGCCTGAATATCATTTTGGGCATCCTGAACAGCTGGTAATATTGTTTTTGGAGGTAAAATGGGTGTTGTTTGATTGATCGGAGCTACAGGTTTTGGGGTTAAAACTACTTTTTTAGGGGCTAAGCCGGGTTTTATGGTTTCAATATTTTTATTTATGGCCGATTTCAATATTGTGTTTTCGGCTTTAAGCATTTGAGTTTTATTAAATTGTTCAAATACTATTTTTGAAGCATCACTGATTTTCATTTTGAATTTTTTCTATTTGTAAACTTTCATTTGTAAATCGCAGAATATAATCATGTAACTGGCATTTGAATATTCCATCTTTATGACCAAGATCAACTAAATGCGTTAATACCTCCTGATTGAAACCGTCAAATTCCAGTACTGATATTGGTATATTATTTTTGCCTTCCTTATAGCGTCGATCTATGTAGGCATAAGCTTTCCGGATTTCCTTTTCAGAATTCACTCTGATCGTATTGTCTTTTTTCCGTAAATTCTTCTCTTTCCAAGCGTGTTCATTACAGCAGTACTTTGCGTCGCTTCTCCGACTTTCGGGGATAGTCCTTTCACAGTGTCGGTATTGGCAAATTCTATTGGTCTCCATTCTCTATTAAATATTACGTTTATTATTTATTTTCTCTTCTACTTCAGCCATTAGGAAAAACTTTTTCCTACCCAGCTTTATGGCACGGGGGAGCTGTCCCCATTTTTCCCATTTATCGATGGTTTCAGGACTTTTACCGAACTTCTTAGCCAGGTCGAGACGGGAAATGTACTCGTCGGGTTTTTTATTTTGCAGGGCCAGAAAATCCTGAAAAGCCTTTCTCAGCCGGTCATCGATAAGTTCAGCTAATTCCTCAACGGTTATTGTTATTATTTTCATATCCGGAATTTTGAATAAAATTAGCAAGCAGATGAAGGATTTTGTCCAATTTTTGGACAAACCGGACAAAATAATTTTGGAATTTAATTAACGATTATTCCGAGTATGCCTTTGGGGTGAGGGTTATTTGGTGTTCTATAAACCACTTCTGAATGTCATCTTGATAAAATTCGAAGCCATCAGTAATTTTATAACGATCTTTATAGAAATAATCATCAGAAATTTTTACACTAAACCTATGTTTAAAGCTGTTGCAAGCTGTTGTGAACTTTTTTCCGTTGATTATTTGAATGTGGTCAAGTGCTTTCATAAATCCGACAAAATCCCCAACGAATTCAACCCTGCCAACCCAATTATGAGCTGCATCAATGATTTTTCTGTCGAGTAGGTATTCAACAATCAATTTTACGTAATTCTGGTTGGTAAAGAATTCTGAAAAATCTTTCTGGTTTTTTGTTTTTTTGACAGGTTTTGTTCTGGAAACTTCGTTTTTCAAAGGGAAGGAAATTGCATTGGTCATGCCTCTTTCCAGATAAACCCATTGAAATATCATTGCCAGTCTTTGCATGTTGTCCCACTTTGAGAAACTTTTTACAAGTCCATAAACTTCAAACTCAATAAGATTTTTAAAATCTTCTGGGCCTTGATAATGGTATTTCTGGTAATCAAAAAGATTGGGGATTCGAACCGGGTCAAAGGACATTGCAGTAAGGGCAAGAGCAGTGCTGTAAAAGCCTTTGTCGCTGGGCACGACAAGAAAACTGTTTAAATTGTAAAGTGAATCGAAATCCAGATTATATTTTTTGCAATAAAACCTGACGCTTCCCTCAATTCTGTCGTAATATTCTTGTGGTGACAGGTCAACATTGAGTTCGTTGTTAAAAATTTCATTTTTCAGATTCTTTAATGCAGAAATCACATCAACATCATAAGCCTCTTTTGTACTTTTAGAATCTGAAAATGAATTTTCGTCCGGGTTCATGTCTAAATTTTTATTAAAAATAGCAAAAAAAACATGAATTATTTATGAAAAAGAGGTAAAAAAATGTGCGAAAAGAATCAAAAACCAATTTAAAATGACCACCAATCTGACCACCAGAAACAGCAAACGCCCTGAAAATCAGGACGTTTAAGCGGTGCGGACGGGACTCGAACCCGCGACCCCCGGCGTGACAGGCCGGTATTCTAACCAACTGAACTACCGCACCTCAATTGGTTTGCTTTTAAGCGCTGCAAAAATACATCTTTTTTTTGTTTATGCAAAATATTATTCAAAAAACTGTTTTTTTTTATTGTTTCTATTGTTTTTTCTCCGAAACAACATCCAAAACCCCCTCATTCAACTGAAAAACACAACTCTTTTTAGTTATCTCAGTTATCGGTCCGTTCTCATCTTCATCACCATTTTCCTGCACAAGGTTTAATTCAATTTTACCGTTCTGGTTTATTTTGCCAACCAAGCTGCGGCTCATGGTTGATGGCGGATCTCCGGCTCCCATCTGATCGGCCAATACGATGCACTCGCCAAACTGACCGTAATACATGATTGTGGCAAACATCATCGTGCCCGATGCATAGGGACATGCTTCGTAGGTGGAGTAGGTGAGGTACCAGGTTAATAGCTCGGTGTTCTCATCTATCTTTATCCTGTGTGCTGCTCTGGCAACCGATTCCTTCATCATTCCGATGTCCAGACTCTCAACATATTCCTCATATTTTCCTGATGTTTTAAGCGAGTCAATCTTGAAAAAATTACTGATATCATATTCGGCTCCCATAGTAATGTTCATCTCCTTGTAACTCTTGAAAAGCATTTCCACTTCGGCTGAACTGAGTGATTGAAACTTTTCATCTTCACTTACTTTGGTTATAAATGCCGAATCTGCATTGTACGGAAGTTTGTTATATTCCGTAAAAACAGACACCAAAACATTGTCTTCATAAATCGCTTTATCTCCAAGGGTGTCGGTTGTATCCTTCTGATTGTTCTTTTTGTCTGCTTCCTTATTGTCGCACGAAACAACAGCCAGTAACACAAACATCCCAATTAATAATGTGCCTAAAATTTTCATAGTCGTTTTATTTTTGTTGTATTAATTTATTCATTCAAAACTAATGATTTATTAATGTCTTACATCTGCAAGGTGTTGCAAACGAGTTTAAATATCTATCGGGTGATCCTGAAATTTTACTTTTACCAGATGAAACTTCCGACATTACATCCCCTCGGCTACCTTGGCATACTCATCAGAATCAATAGAATAAACCCGTTTGGGCGATTCATCGATGTAATAATTCAGTCCGCCCCACGAATACTGAACCCTCAGGTAAATCGTAGCTTTTTTTCCATCACTCACAATGATTCGGGTGACTTTTCTGACATCACTGTCAATATGCTCAATGGTTTTTCCTACCGGGTACTTATCAAGCAGTCGTTTTTGTTCCATCTGATAAGCTTCCTCAACCTCTGCTTCGGTAAGCTTGGGTTGTTCGGCCACCACAACAGTTTCTTTAACAACAGGTTTTACTTCGGTAGCCGGAACTTCTTTTTTTTCCACAGGGAGTTCAACGATGGTTGTTGGTTTTAATTTGTTATCGGTTTTTCTGACGATGGTGTTTTCGGTAGAATTTTCAGTGAGTTTTACCGGTTCAACTGATTCAACTTTGTTTTCGGCTACAGATTCGTCGATTACTTTTTTCTCGATTATTTTAGGGATTACCGGATTGGTTTCAGCTATCTTGTCATAATTCTCTACAGCTTTAAAAAGCTCCTGCATGGTTTTGATGTCCTGCAGTTTATATACTGCCAGTTTGGAATTTGGCTTCAGGGCAAGGGCCTTTTCATAAAGGATTTTTGCCTCAGTAAATTTGTAGGAGTCATACAGGTCGTTGGCCTGACTGATCAGCTGTTCGTATTCGTCATCACTTCCTCCCGGCAGATATTGAAATGCTGCCTGTGCTGTAAAACTTACTGAAATAAAAACCAAAATAATAAAAACCAGACTTTTCATATGAAAATTTTTTACGATGCAAATATACATTGTTTGACCAGCAAAATCCATACAAAAAATGCTGAATCATAAAAAATTACCCACAATCTTTTGTTAATTATTCCAGAATCTGGGTGTTTCAGCATTCGCATATTCCTTAAAAGAACGATTCCCCATAAGTATTGTTTTGACAAGCGCAAGAGATTTTTCAAGATTCTCAGTGGCTTTTTCGGTTATTTGTTCCTCAAATTCCCACTCATACCCTTTGATATGCAAAAGATAGGTTTCGGGTGATTTGTTGTACATTTTGATGCACAGGTCTACAATGTATGAGCAGGAGACAGCATGCATGGTGAATTCAATTTTCGAATCGGATGGATCCACTTTAGTCATGATAAAGCTGTCAATGGGTTCCTCGGAAGCATCCACAAATAACACCACATCATAGCCCGAGATGTTTTCAGCATCCTCGATGTTCAGCTGGTAGTTGGAGTCAAAACCAACATTTTCGATTTTGTTTTCCTTTGCCCATTCTTCCATGATCTCCACAAACCTGTTACCCAGTCCGTCGTCCATCCTTCCCGGATTGCCGTAGCCGTATATCAGTATTTTTTTGTCCATTATATTTATTTTTTGCAAAAATAGTAAAGATTTTCAAACGTAGAGACGCACGGCGTGCGTCTCCCGAAAAAAAACTTTAAATCAATAAAATTGGACACATTATTATGATATGTTCAGTTTTTTGTAAAAAAATGAACACGATACCTTGTTTTTCCAAAAAATGAACATATCTTTGCCTTATGTCCAATTTTATATATAAAAATGAACATGACAAAGTTTGATCGAAATATTCCCTACAATGATTTACCATTGCTGCCTCCGGAGAAAAGACTGGACGAAAATGTGGAAATCCTGAAGAAGCTTGTTTCTGCATCAAGAGCATTGGCATCCTTCAACAGTAACATGCTCAGGTTGCCAAATCCTCTGATGCTTGTCAATACCATTGCGTTACAGGAAGCGAAGACTTCGACCGAAATTGAAAATATCTTTACCACCGATGATGTTTTGTATAAGGCCATTTCAGATTCTGTCAAAGAAAAAAATGCTGATTTTGCAACAAAAGAAGTCCTGAAATACAGAGAAGCATTATGGACAGGATTTAAGTTGCTAAAAGAAAAAAGCAATATCACCAAAGAATTAATCATAGGCATTTTTCAACAAATAAAAGATACAAATTCAGAAATCAGACCACCACAGGCACAGGTTGTTATTCGCAGGGGGAGTAGCGAATTAAAACCGGGTGAAATCATTTATACGCCGCCCCGTGGAGAACAACTGTTGGAAAAACTGATCAACAACTGGGTCGAATACCTGAATGATGATGAAAAATATCCTACCGATCCATTGATAAAAATGTGTGTCAGCCACTACCAGTTCGAAGCCATACACCCCTTTAGGGATGGCAACGGCAGGACAGGCAGAATTTTGAATTTGCTTTATCTGTCTGATAAAAAACTTCTTTCACATCCAACATTGTATCTGTCAAAATACATTATTGAGAATAAAGATGATTATTACTTTAAACTCAGTGCAGTAACCAGCCGAAAAGATTGGATTCCCTGGGTGCTTTTTATGCTTGAGGCCATTGAAAAAACGGCTCTGAATACAAATTCCATGATCGAAGATATTGTAAACCAAATGGAAAGCACCCTTGATTACGGAAAGAAAAATTGCAAATGGTACAGCAAGGAAGTCAATGAACTGATTTTTAGTCAGCCCTACATTAAACCAAAATTATTAGGTAATCTGCTTGAGAAATATTCCCGCACCACCATCACCAAATACTTCGGTGAACTGGAAAAACTCGGCATTCTCAGACCCATTCGGGAGGGTAAAGAGGTTTTTTATGTAAATGATGATTTGACGGGGATTTTGGCGAGGTAGTTCATTTGCAATCACTCTTAACTGGAAAAACCCTGCAAATCAAACACTCCGACTTTTTTGGCAGGCACTAAATCTGAAACAATACTAATTTAAATATCGTATTAAGATGTATTGTAAAATTTAAAACACTTTGAAGATGAATAAAATTTTAGTTATTCTTTTGTCAATATTTTTAACCGCAGTTTATGCTTTTGAAGCAAACACCCCGATTGCCATAGCCGCCAATCCAAATGAAAAGATAATTGTCATAGGGCATCAAAATGGCTATATAACAATACTTGATAAAGAATCATTAAAAGTTAAAGGGACAAAAAAGATTGGGCATAACATTAAAAAGCTAAGTTTTACATCTAATGGAAAATACTTATGGGTAATTGGCTATGTTGAAGAAAGAAAAGAAAAAGTGTACTGTGTTGAAGTTTCTGACTGGACAGTAGATTTTAAATTAAGTGCTGATAAAGTAAACTGGTCTAATACAACAGACAGATTATGCTATACAATTGGTTATGGTGATACTCAAGTTCATCTTTTGGATATGAATACCAAATCAAAAATTGGTGCTGTGGATGCAAAATTCTCAGATCCTGAAATGAAAATTGATGCATTGATGTTTTCTTCCGATGGAAAAGAGTTGCTTGTTTCAGGACATAAAGGTTATGGCAATGATGAGCCGGGAGAAGTATTGGTATATAAAAGCGAAGGATACTCAAAAATACATAAAAAAACCATCAAATCTAAAAAAGCCTTTTCTGATAGCTTTGGTCATGGTGTTTTGTCAAAAGACAGCACATATTTTATTTTTAGCTGGTTTAACGGAAGATTATTCAAAGGGGCAGAGGAATTAGTTTATCCGGATTATCTTACCTGCTATTCTGTATTTGCAGAACCGGATGGCAGTTTCGCCCTTATCGGATCAGGCAGACATGCGATTGAAAGATTCGACATAAACTCACCAAATTCATCAAAACTAACCTTCGAAAAGATTGGAAAATCAGAAGGAGGGGTTGTTTCCTTTTCTTCGGACGGAAAAAATGTATATTTTATTACAGATGAGCATCTAATTGGCGTTATTAACAAAGAAGGTTTTGTAACAAAACAGGAATTATTGACTTACAAGGTTAATTTAATACTGCGCGACTATTACAAAGCCGAACAAGCCAAAGAAATAGAAAATCAATTAAAATCTCTTGGTTACAAAGTTGTTGTGCCCGAGGAGTATGACAAAAATAACAGGGTTGTAATCAAATCGGAACTTACGGTTGAAAAAGCTTATGATGCAGTAATTGAAATCCGGGAAAAAACCACACTAGGAATACAGACTATTGTGGAATTATTTGTAGAATAGATATCCATTCCACAAATTTACAAAAAATTTACCCGTTTCGCCAAATATCAATTCTAAGCAGAAATTAGCCCTGTTATTAACAAATAATTATCTATTTGCTTGCTAATTAGCTGAAAATTCGTATCTTTACTTTTGTCACTAAATAAACAAATTGATCAGATTTCTTACCAAATGAAAAAGATGCTATTTACAATTTGTGTACTATTTTTTTTCTCCACAGAAAATAATGCACAAACTTATTTTCCAACCTTGGGAAATTCAAACGAATGGTATGTTCTTCACTCTTTTGAAGGAAGTTATACTACGATAAATTACACCGAGGGTTTATACTCAAATGGAGAATTCGAATATAAAGTATACAAGAATAATGGAATGATTTTTGGTTATACCCGAGAAGATTCCATCAATAATAAAGTTTATTTCAAGTACACATTAAACCCCGATCATCTTGCTTATGACACAACCGATGTTTTAATTAATGATTTTTCAATGAATGTGGGAGACAGTATGTTGTATAAGCTTAAAACATATGAATTATGGTTATATGTTGATTCCATTAAAACCGCTTTAATTTTGGAAGGCGAAAGAAAAATCTTTTATTTGCACACCCAACCTGATGGTATTTATGGTGTTTATTACCCTGTTTGGATTGAAGGGGTAGGATCTCTGGCTGGTTTTGAATATCCCCAATCAACCCCTGATGATTTTGGAGCAAGTCAGGTAAATTGTTTTTTTAGAAACGATATTCATGTATATCAATCTGAAATGTCCTTTTCTTATGGTACTTGTGATATTGAATTGTCTAATAATGAGAATTCAAAAAATGAATATTTAATTAGTACTTACCCAAACCCATGCATTGACATAATAAACATAGATATCAATGGTATAAAAAATCCAAGATTAAATATTTACAATTTGTGTCACCAAAAAATAATGAGCAAGGAATTATTCATTGGAAGAAATCAATTAAATCTTGAGGGTTTAGATTCGGGTGCTTATTTTTTCGAAATCAGTAATGAACACTTGTTGGTAAGTAAATTAGTGATTATTAAATAGATCAAAAACTCATCCCCAAAACAGTAATTATCTCCTTTATTATTTTATATAATTCATAATATTAGCGCATTAGCGGCTATTTTTAACCAACCCAAACATGCTAAAAATATTCAAAACCTGTTTTCCAAAAACCAATTATCACTCATTATTAATAAATTCGTAATTTCTAATCCGTAATCCACAATTTTTCCTTACCTTTGCAGTCCGAATTTTAAAAAGTATTTAAAATGATAAAAATTACATTTCCTGATGGCAAGGTACGTGAGTATGAAAGCGGCGTTTCAGGATTTGATATAGCCAACAGTTTAAGCAACAGTCTGGCCCGCGAAGTGGTCGCCGTTTCCCTCAATAAGGAAATTATCGATGCAACCAGACCAATCCTCACCGACGGAAGCATTAAACTGCACAAATGGGATGATGATGAAGGTAAACTGGCTTTCTGGCATTCTTCTGCCCACCTAATGGCCGAAGCGCTGGAGTCTTTCTATCCGGGTATCAAGCTGGGCATTGGTCCCACCATCGAAAATGGTTTTTATTATGATGTTGATTTACCCGAAGGCGCCACCATCTCTGAAAACGATTTTGGTAAAATTGAGCAGAAAATGCTCGAAATTGCCCGCGAAAAACATCCGTTTGTAAGAAAAGAAGTCTCCAAACAGGAAGCTCTTGATGTTTACACCAAAAAAGGTGATGAATATAAAATTGAACTTTTATCTGAACTGGAAGACGGAACAATTACTTTTTATACACAGAACAATTTCACTGACCTCTGCCGCGGTCCGCACTTGCCCGACACCAGCTTTATCAAAGCAATAAAACTGCTGAACATCGCCGGTGCATACTGGAGAGGCAACGAAAAAAACAAACAGCTTACCCGTATTTATGGTGTTTCTTTTCCTAAACAGAAACTGCTTGATGATTACCTGATTCTGCTCGAAGAAGCCAAAAAACGCGACCACCGCAAGATTGGCAAGGAACTGGAATTGTTCTATTTTTCACCGAAAGTGGGAATGGGATTACCTCTCTGGCTGCCCAAAGGTGCACAATTGCGCGAGCGTCTGGAAGCATTTCTGAAAAAAGTACAGGTTGAGCACGGTTACCTTCCGGTGATGTGCCCGCATATTGGTCACAAAAACCTCTATGTAACCTCCGGTCACTACGAAAAATACGGCAAAGATTCTTTTCAGCCGATCAAAACCCCGGTCGAAGGCGAAGAGTTCATGCTCAAACCCATGAACTGCCCGCACCACTGCGAAATTTACAACAGCAAACCCCGTTCATACAAAGATTTGCCTGTGAGATATGCCGAATTCGGCACCGTTTACCGCTACGAACAGCATGGTGAGCTTCACGGACTGACCAGAGTAAGGGGCTTTACACAGGACGATGCACACATTTTCTGCCGTCCCGACCAGTTGAAAGACGAATTCAAAAAGGTGATTGATATCGTGCTGTACATCTTTAAAACACTCGATTTTAAAGATTTCACCACGCAAGTTTCCCTACGCGACCCCAACGATAAAGTAAAATACATCGGATCAGACGAAAACTGGGCACGTGCCGAAAGAGAAATTCAGGAAGCCGCTGCCGAAAAAGGACTCAAAACAGTTGTAGAGCTTGGCGAAGCAGCATTTTACGGACCGAAACTCGATTTCATGGTAAAAGATGCCCTTGGAAGAAAATGGCAACTTGGAACCATTCAGGTTGATTACAATTTACCCGAACGGTTTGAACTGGAATACAAAGGTAGCGATAACGAAATGCACCGTCCGGTAATGATTCACCGCGCACCCTTCGGATCAATGGAAAGATTTGTGGCAGTTTTGATTGAGCATACAGCCGGAAAATTCCCGCTTTGGCTCACCCCCGAACAAGCCGTAATCATTCCTGTGAGCGAAAAATATAATGATTATGCAAAAAAAGTTTTGAATTTGCTAAATAATTACGATATTCGCAGCCTGATTGACGAAAGGAACGAAAAAGTAGGTAGGAAGATCAGAGACAATGAGTTAAAGAGGATTCCGTACCTTATTGTTGTAGGCGAAAAAGAAGCCGAAAACAATACATTGTCGGTCAGAAAACAAGGTGAAGGCGATTTGGGCGAGTACAAAATCGAAGATTTTGCCACCCGAGTCCAAACCGAAGTTAAAAATTTATTAGCGTAGAGACGCATTATCATGCGTCTCTCAAAATGCACAAAGTAGAGACGCATGATAATGCGTCTCTCAAAACGCACAAAGTGCCAAATGTGAAACGCAACATAATGCGTCTCAAAAAATAAAAAAAGTATTAACTAATTAAGGAGGACCAAGTCATAGCATTGCAAAACGACAACCCCAGGAGGCTGGTAAAAGCCAAAGACCAGAATTCCCAGCTACACAAGATTAATGAAAAAATCAGAGCAAGATCTGTAAGAGTAGTCGGAGACGAATTTGATGCCCCAGGCGTTTACTCAATCGAAGAAGCTCTAAAAATTGCTGACAGTATGGATCTCGACCTGGTTGAGATTTCACCCAACGCCGACCCTCCGGTTTGTAAGTTGGTTGATTACCAGAAATTTCTGTATCAGCAAAAGAAAAAACAAAAAGAACTGAAGGCAAAACAGGTAAAGACAATTATCAAGGAAATCAGGTTTGGACCACAAACCGATGAACATGATTACCAGTTTAAACTGAAACATGCCAAAAGTTTCCTGGAAGAAGGCGCTAAAGTGAAAGCTTATGTGTTCTTTAAAGGCCGTTCAATACTATTCAAGGAACAGGGTGAGGTAATATTGCTCAGACTGGCACAAGACCTTGAAGATTATGGCAAAGTTGACCAGTTACCAAAGCTTGAAGGAAAAAGGATGATCATGTTCTTTACTCCAAAAGCCGCTAAAAAGAAAAATTAAATAAATTAATATAAACAGAAATGCCAAAAATGAAGACAAAAGCCGCAGCCAAAAAGAGGTTTACTTTAACAGGCTCCGGTAAGATCAAAAGAAAGCATGCTTATAAAAGTCACATTCTGACTAAAAAAAGCACCAAACGTAAAAGAAACTTACGTTACTCCGGTCTGATTTCAAAACCAGATGAAAGAAATGTTCTTCTGACATTAGCTTTGAAATAATCGGAAAAAAAGTAAAAATTAGTAATTAACCCGGATGATGAGCAAAAAAGTTTCCAAATTAAGTGGAACGCTTACATTCAAAAAAAGTAAAAAATTATGCCACGTTCAGTAAATCATGTTGCATCTAGAAGAAGAAGAAAAAAGATTCTTAAAAGAACCAGAGGCTACTTTGGCAGTCGTAAAAACGTTTGGACTGTTGCAAAGAATACCTATGAAAAAGGTTTAGGTTACGCCTACCGCGACAGAAGAGCCAAAAAGAGAAGTTTCAGAGGTATTTGGATTGCCCGTATCAACGCTGGTGTCAGACCATTTGGAATGTCTTATTCTGAGTTCATCGGTAAGGTAGCTAAAAAAGGCATCGATCTTAACCGTAAAGTTCTTGCCGATTTGGCAATGAACCACCCGAAAGCTTTCGAAGCTATTGTTAACAAAGTAAAATAGACAGTAACAATATTTAACAGACAGGGAAGCAGTTTGCTTCCCTTTTTTTTTATCTTTACGCTTTTAAAAATTATTCATGAATATTGCGCTTATTGGCCACGGAAAAATGGGCCGCGAAATCGGGAAAATTGCTTTGGAAAGACATCACTCCATTGTCTTGATTATTGATGAAAACAATAAACATGACCTCAATAGCCAAATGCTAAAAAATATTGATGTAGCCATCGAGTTTACCAATCCCGAAAGTGCTTTTGGCAATTACATGACATGCTTTGAGTCCGGAGTTCCGGTAGTGTCTGGTACCACAGGCTGGCTGTCTAAATTCGATGAAGTTTGCCAAATATGTAAGAACAATAATTTTTCTTTTTTTTATGCGCCTAATTTCAGCATCGGCGTAAATATTTTCTTTGAAATTAACAGACATCTGGCTAAAATAATGGATAAATTTGATGATTATGATGTGAAGATCAAAGAAATCCACCACACCGCAAAACTTGACGCTCCCAGCGGAACAGCCATCAGAATTGCCGATGACATTATCGCAGAAATGAACAGGAAAAATGCAATTTCCGAATCATCGCAATCTTTGCCAGATGCCATTGCCATCGAATCAATAAGAGAAGGTACTGTTCCCGGTACCCACATTGTGAAATACGAAAACGATATTGATGAAATTGAAATCTCCCATGCAGCAAAAAACCGACGGGGTTTTGCAATGGGAGCAGTTCTTGCAGCCGAATTCCTGAAAGATAAAAAAGGTGTTTACGGCATGCAGGATTTATTAAAGCTTAATTTTTAATCTATGAGTAAAAAAACTGAAAACAGAAAATTTGATTATCCATCAATCGGTAAAAAAAGTACAGCAACTTTCCTTGATCTCGGATTGCTTATTTTTATCGCTTACCTTTTTGCCGGATACACCGGAATAATTGATGGCCAACCATTTATTGGTAAGCTGGGTTATTTTTTAGCGATAATTCTTATTTATGAACCCGTGCTTATTGTTTATGGTTCTACACTTGGTCAGTTTCTAACCTATACACGAATCAGACATGCCGATGATCCTGAAAAAAATATCAGTTTTCCCATGGCTGTGATCAGGACTATTCTCAAGTACACAACCGGTATCATTTCGGTTTTTGGAAATAACAAACAGGAATATTACGATAAGGTGACTAAAAGCATCGTTATTGAATACAAAAATATTGATGAATCTACCAAATCAGGCAGGGTATCTGCTTTCCTGAAAAATAAATGGTTTAAATTCGGTTTTGCCGTATTCATTTATTTGCTGATGGTGATTTGGATCGGAAGCTGGTACCTGCTTATCGGATTCCCAATTCTTTACGATATCTACATCTCCAAAAAAGTTAAATGGGCTTTCTGGAAAAGAAAACCCGCCGAGGGCAAAAAGAAAAGCTTCATCGCCGAATGGGTTGATGCCATCATATTTGCAGTGGTTGCCGCTACTTTAATCCGCATGTTCTTTATTGAAGCTTACACCATTCCAACTCCTTCAATGGAAAAAGACCTTTTGGTGGGTGATTTTCTGTTTGTGAGCAAAGTCAGTTATGGCCCAAAAATTCCCAATACCCCGCTTTCATTTCCCTTTGTCCACCATACAATGCCTTTATCCAAATCAACCAAGTCGTATGTTGAATGGATTTATTGGCCTTATAAGAGATTGGCCGGACTAACCAGTATCAAAAATAATGACCGGGTGGTGTTTAACTTCCCGGCCGGTGATACCGTGATTATTAAATACCAGTCTACCAGAACATACTACCAGGCAATTTATGGTTTAGCCGATACCATGCGTATGGCAAACAAAGATTCCCTTTGGGAAAAGTATGTCCCTGCTGCTAGAAAAAAGATTTTGGAAACAGAGGATATTGTTGTGAGACCGGTGGATAAACGCGAAAACTATATTAAAAGATGCGTGGCTATTCCGGGAGATAAGGTTCAGGTTGTTCATTCAGAGCTTCTGATAAATGATAAACCTGTTCAGGGACTGAATGACATGCAATTCAGATACCTGTTATTTACCAATGGTCCGGATGTTTTTCTTGACGAGGGTTTTAGGGAAAAATTCCAGATTTCCAAGAATGACTTTGCTGAAGGTAATTTCGGTGAGTTTTCTCCGGAAATAAGAGCTTTTGAAACCTATGTTTCACCAAAAGATGTTGGGAAAATTCAGAAAATGAAACCCGGAAGATTTTATATGTTTACCCTGCGCCCTTCTCAGGCAAAAGAAGCTGCCAGATATCCTAAACTTCAGGGAATCATCAAATTTGAAAGCACCGGATGGGATCCCCAGATCTTCCCAAATAACAGGAACTATGAATGGAACGTGGATAATTTTGGTCCGGTTACCATGCCCGAAGCAGGGGAAACAATAAAAATTACGCTCGAAAACTTACCTATATATCAAAGAATTATTGACCTGTACGAAGAAAATGATCTTGAGGTCAAAAATGGAAAAATATACATTAACGGAGAAGAAACCAATGAATATACATTCAAAATGGGTTACTACTGGTTGATGGGCGATAACCGCCACAATTCTCAGGATTCAAGGTTCTGGGGCTTTGTTCCCGAAGATCACATTGTTGGAAAAGCTGTGTTTATATGGCTTTCGCTTGATGATGATAAATCAGGCTTTGGCAAAATTCGCTGGAACAGGATGTTTAACCTGGTTCATAAGGAATAAAAAAAAGGCCGTTGCATTTGCAACGGCCTTTTTTTTATGTCTTTTAATTATTCACATTCCCATGTTGTAACCTGACTGCCAACTGTATCAGGATTTTGTGATTCAACATCGTCAAGATCTTCACCACAATACTCTTCGCCACCAACTTCATCAACCACTGTGCCATCAACCCTGACAACTTGTTTGCATTCTTTACAATCTGAACACTGTGTGAAAGCAAATACAAAAGTTGCTGCTATAAATGATAATAATAATGTCCTTTTCATAGTTTAAAAATTTTATTGTTATAACTGAAAACAAAAATATTAAATAACTTAATACAAAATGCAATTTTAACAGAAATTATTTAAAAGGTCGGTAAAGTTCATAAAGTCGAAAGTCCGAAGTCCGAAGTCCGAAGTCGGAAGTCCGAAGTCGGAAGGCCGAAGCCGGAAGTTGAAAGTCTGAAGTTGAAAGTTTGTAAAGTCAATGAGGTTTTATCCCCCGTAATTCAGGCCTGAAAGGCCGGCTCAATTCAGCCCCGGCTTTCAAGCCGGGGTTAAATATATGAAAGGAACCAAACCGCCGGACATGAATCCGATAGAACAATGCAATTCTTCCCGGCGGAAATGAATGATGAAGTCTGTAAAGTCGAAATTCTGTAAAGTCGATGAGGTTTTATCCCCCGTAATCTAGGCCTGAAAGGCCGGCTCAATTCAGCCCGGGGCAACGCCCCGAGAAAAAATGAATGATATTTCACCGCCGGACCAGATCCTATAAGAACAATAATCTTTTTTTCCGGCGGAAATGAATGGGGAAACCCGTAGAGACGCATTATCATGCGTCTCTACGATCATGCGTCTCTACGGCAATGCGTCTATTGTTGATGTTAATTCCATTGTGCTATTTATTTATGAATATTAAGTACCAAATCCCCGTTAAAAACCATTCATCTGTCCTGCCGTCTTTTATTAAACGGTGCCTAAATGTTGTTTTCCGGTTAATTAATCATTTAAAAAGTTTTCCCCTTGGAATATAAACCGTACTTTTGCACCCTCAATTTTGAAAGGAAGATATGCAGGAAGTCAGAAACATCGCAATTATTGCGCACGTTGACCACGGAAAAACAACTATGGTTGACAGAATTCTACATCAGGTAAAACTGTTCAGGGACAATCAGGAGGTTAAAGATCTTATACTTGATTCAAACGATCTTGAAAGGGAAAGAGGAATTACAATTCTGTCTAAAAATGTTTCTGTAAGATACAAAGGAACTAAGATTAATATTATTGATACCCCCGGCCACTCTGATTTTGGCGGAGAAGTGGAGCGCGTGCTGAATATGGCCGACGGAGTACTCCTGCTGGTTGATGCTTTCGAAGGTCCGATGCCTCAAACCCGCTTTGTGCTTCAGAAAGCACTTGAACTGGGCTTGAAACCCATCGTTGTAATAAATAAAGTTGATAAACCCAACTGCAAACCTGAAGAAACCAACGAACTTGTTTTTGAACTCATGTTCAGTTTGGATGCCACCGAAGATCAACTCAATTACCCCGTTATTTATGGTTCTTCAAAACAGGGATGGATGTCTGATCATTGGGAAAAACCTACCACCGACGTTACCTATCTGCTTGATATCATAATTAAACATATTATTCCCGCAAAGGAAAACCCCGGAACGCTCCAGCTTCAAATCAGCTCTCTGGATTATTCATCATATACCGGACGAATTGCTGTAGGCAGGGTGCACCGCGGAACTATAAAAGCCGGACAACAGGTTTGTGTCATGCAGAGGGAGGGAATTATTCATAAATCAGTTGTAAAGGAACTTTATCTGTTTGAGGGACTTTCAAAGGAAAAAATTAAAACTGAAGTAAAAAATGGTGAGATTGTTGCTGTGTTGGGATTGGAAAATTTTGACATAGGCGATACCATTGCCGATTTTGAAAATCCTGAAGCACTCATCCGCATTGCCATTGATCAGCCAACCATGAGCATGCTGTTTACAATAAACAATTCACCTTTCTTTGGAAAAGAAGGTAAATTTGTAACTTCAAGGCACATACGCGACCGTCTGTATAAAGAAACTGAAAAAAATCTGGCCCTCAGAGTTGAAGATACCGATTCGCCTGACAGACTGTTGGTATACGGACGCGGAATCCTTCACCTGGCTATTTTGGTTGAAACCATGCGAAGAGAAGGTTACGAATTCCAAATTGGTCAGCCAAAAGTGGTAATTAAGGAAATTAACGGGTTTAAACATGAACCGGTTGAACTTCTATATGTAAATGTTCCTGATGCTTTTTCAGGAAAAGTCATCGAAGTAGTCACTAAAAGAAAAGGGGATATCTTAAATATCCAGAATAAAAATGACAGGGTGTTTTTGGAGTTTAAAATTCCGGCCCGCGGTCTGATTGGATTAACCAACCCGATTCTCACAGCTACCGAAGGCGAAGCTGTTATTTCTCATCGGTTTAAAGGATATGAACCATGGAAAGGTGAACTGGGAAACAAAAGAAATGGCGCACTCATTGCCATGGAAACCGGTACAGCTATTGCTTATTCTTTAGATAAACTGCAGGATAGGGGCAAGTTCTTCGTCGAACATAACGATGAAATATATGCCGGTCAGGTTATTGGTGAAAGTACACGCTTTGATGATCTTGTAATTAATGTCTGCAAAACTAAAAAGCTGACTAATATGCGGGCTACCGGCTCTGATGAAAAAACAAATATCACTCCCGCAACCAAGTTCTCACTCGAAGAATCCATGGAATATATCAATGACGATGAATACGTTGAAGTAACCCCAAAATCCATAAGACTTAGAAAAATTCTTCTCGACGAAAACGACCGAAAAAGGATGAAAAAGACAAATTGATGTTCTAACCGTGTGTGATTATTAATTCGAAATACAATTTCATGTAATTGTTAATGACCAAAAAAACACAATTTTAGTATTGATTTTAAAGTTTTAAATTTATATTTTTGCAATTGAGTACTTAATTATATTTTATAGTACAAAACAATTGACTAACAATAAATCAAAACGAAAATGCTGAAAAAAATTCTCATTTCCTCAATCGCTCTTGGTGTTTTTGGTTTAATGGCCTTTGTGCTGGCCGAAAACGGTAAAGCCGGTTATACCAATTCACCCGGTGAAGGAAACTGCACCAGCTGCCATACCGGAACAATTAACTCGGGTCCGGGCTCAATTTCCATTACTAGCACACCATCTCTTGCTTCCGGATATGTTCCGGGGACTACCTATTCGGTAACCTGTAATGTTTCAGAAAGCTCAACAACAAACTCACACCTGTTCGGATTTGGTTTTGAAGCATTGCTGGCTTCAGGTGCCAATGGAGGAAATTTAGCTATCACCAATGCAACCAGAACAAAACTTCAGACCAAAACGGTCGGCTCTAATGTCCGAAATAATGTTGTTCATACCGGTGCCTCAAATACCGGCCCAAATACAGTTCCTTTTACTTTTAACTGGACAGCTCCGGCTGCCGGCTCGGGTACTGTAACTTTTTATACATGCGGAATAGCTGCAAACGCCAGTGGAGACGAATCGGGCGACCACGCCTATAAAACTTCCCTGTCTGTTCCTGAAAACACCACTTCGGTTTCAGAAATTGCAGAAAATGATGATAGACTTTCTGTTTATCCAAATCCTGCCTCAGAAAAACTGAATATTCAGTATAAATTGAATTCAGCTTCAAAGGTAAAAATCAGGATTTTTAATCTGAATGGACAGGAAATATCTGTGTTTTCATCTAAAAAGGAAAATGAAGGAACTCACAGTTTAAATTATAACCTTGAAAAAAGTAAATCACTGAAAGGAACTTGTTTTCTTGAAATTGTTACCGACGAATACAGTAAAGTTTGTAAATTGGTAATCGAATAAAACTGAAATTTTCATTGAAAAACTGAATTTATGAAATCAAAAATTTATTATCTTTTTTTGTTGATAACACTCGTATTATCAATACAATCCTGCAAAAAGGAAGATCCAAAAGTTGTCAATATCTCTGCCCATGGTCTCAACAAAAGCCATAATATGGGGAATGACTGCATGGATTGTCACAGAGACGGGGGAGAAGGTACCGGAGTGTATTTCCTTGCCGGAACAGTTTATGACAGTTTGATGACTAATCCACTGCCCGACGGTGATGTAAAGCTTTTTACAGGCCCCGACGGAACAGGAACCTTAAAATATACCATTCCCGTTGATGCCCTTGGAAACTTTTATACCACAGAATTGATTAGTTTTGGAAGCGGCTTATATCCCGCTGTTCAAAAGGGCACTTCTATTATGTACATGTCTGGTGACATTTCTCAGGGATCATGTAACAGTTGCCATGGTATTACAACCGATAAAATTTATGTGTATTAATGTTTTTTAAATTGTAAAACCATGAATCTTATTTCAGTTTTATTTGTTGCGCTGTATATAAATCTGACTCCTGCAGTATGGCTTACTGATTTTGATCAGGCAAAGAACGAAGCAGCAACCAATCAGAAATATATTCTTCTGAACTTTTCGGGTTCAGACTGGTGTACTCCCTGTATTAAAATGAAAAAAACTATTTTTCTTTCTGAAGAGTTTGAAAATTATGCCAATGAAAATCTGATTTTGCTTCATGCCGATTTCCCAAGATTGAGCAAAAATAAATTGGATGACAAACAAACCGCCCATAATGAAAAGCTTGCTGAATTGTATAATTCAAAAGGCACGTTTCCACTTACTCTTTTGCTTGATGCTGAAGGAAATGTAATAAAAAAATGGGAAGGTTTACCGGCACTGACTCCTGCAGAATTTGTGACTGAAATAACCAATGCAGTTAATGCCGCAAAAAAGTAAAATATTTAAATCCAATACCCGGTTAATGGGTAACAGGTTTGAATTTACTGTTGTGGGTGAAAATGAAAGTTATGCGCAGACAATGACCAGTCTGGCCATCGAAGAAATCAGCCGGATTGAACGTCTCCTCACTACTTTTGATGAAAACAGTCAGACCAATCTCATTAACAGAAATGCAGGAATAGAACCTGTACCTGTTGAAAAAGAAGTGTTTGATTTAATTTCCCGGTCCATAAAAATTTCCGAACTGACTCAGGGTGCCTTTGATATCAGTTATGGCGGAATTGATAAGAAATTCTGGAACTTTGATACTACAATGAAATCCCTGCCGGATAAGTCACTGGCTAAAAATGCAGTCAGACTGATAAATTACAGAAACATCATTACCGATAAAACCAATCTGACAGTTTTTTTGAAAGAAAAGGGTATGAGAATAGGTTTTGGCGGAATAGGAAAGGGTTATGCAGCCGACATGGCGAAAAAAGTGCTTATGGAAAATGGAGTAGAATCCGGAATTATTAATGCATCCGGCGATCTCACTGCCTGGGGCAAACAGCCTGATGGCAAGCCCTGGACCGTTGGAATAGCCAATCCAAACAGCAGCGAAAAAATGTTCTCAAGTTTCGAAATCAGCGATAAAGCTATTGCAACTTCAGGTAATTATGAAAAATTTGCAATGATTGACGGAAAGCGCTACTCACACACCATTGACCCTAAAACAGGGTTTCCGGTAAGTGGCATCAAAAGTGTTACGGTAATTGCCCCTTATGCTGAAGTGGCCGATGCCCTTGCTACTCCCGTTATGGTTATGGGAACATCTGTCGGTATGAACCTGATTAATCAGGTTAAAGGAATATCTTGCATTATTGTTGACGATTACGATAAAATATTTACTTCAGATAATATCAGTATTTCATGATTTATAATTGCTTATTATGAAAAAAATTCTTGTGGTTTTAATTGTACCGTTGATTTTATCAGCTTGCGCACCGGTCAAAGGATATCAGAAAATGTATATCAATGACAGCGAAATGGAATTGTCAGCCAAAAAAATTGAAAAGTTCGAAATGAACTTTAAACTATATCGTGAAGGTACTTCCGGGGCAAACGGAGGGAAATCAGGCGGTGGCTGTGGTTGTAATTAATTTTTGATTCTAAATTTTTAACCATGCGTAAAATAACATTAGCGGCTGTTTTTATTTTTTTCTCCTATTTTGGAACCTTTTCACAGGAAAGCAAAGACAGCACATATAAAAAAAGACCTTTGAAACTTGAAGAGGTAAACCTGATGTCGGGCTATTACAATCAGGATGGTGATAATTCGGCAGTTACCGGTGGAATTGGTACTGAAAAACTTACTGATTTTTCAAATACTATTGACATTAAACTGTCTAAACTCGATTTAAAGAACAGACTGCATACCTTTAAAATTGAAGGCGGCGCTGATACTTATTCCTCTGCCTCTTCAGATAAAATTGATCCCAATACCGTTACCAGTGCATCTTACAGTGATGTCAGGGTATATCCTTCGATTGCTTGGAATGTGGAAAACAGCGAAAAAAGAACCAATTGGGGTATAGTGGCTTCAGGATCAATGGAATTTGATTATATCTCAAAGGGAATGGGATTGAATTTTACCAAAACTTCAAAGGATTTAAACCGTGAATTTGGTATTAAAGCTGGTGCATTCTTTGATACCTGGGAAGTTATTCTGCCCAAGGAATTAAGAACACCCGGGCAATATACTGAAGGTCCATCCCCAAGAAATTCATTTAACCTGATGATTTCACTGGCTCAGGTAATAAACCAGCGACTACAGATTGCTGTTGTTGCTGAACCGCTATACCAACACGGTCTTCTTGCTACAAGCTATCAACGGGTTTATTTTTCGGATAACACATTAAATTATGAAAAACTTCCCGATTCGCGCTGGAAAATACCTCTGGCTGTCAGGGCAAATTACTTTCTGGGAAGCAGGGTGGTTTTGAGGACTTTCTACAGATATTATACCGACCAGTGGAAAATTTCTTCACACACATTCATGCTCGAAACTCCGGTAAGAATAACTCCTTTCTTTACACTCAGGGGCTTTTACAGATATTATAGCCAGAAAGGAACAGATTATTTCAAACCATATAAAATCCATTCCTCTGCTGATGAGTTTTTTACCAGCGACTATGATCTATCAACCTTCACAAGCAGTTCTTTTGGCGCCGGTCTGAAATATGCTCCGGCAAAAGGGGTTTTTGGAATCAGACATCTGAATGCCGCAGAATTGAGATATGAAAGCTATAGCAGAAGTACCGGACTTAAATCAGGGATGCTGTCATTAGGTTTTAAAATAAAACCGGCAGCAAAATAAAGTAATATTTGGATTTTTATTCCGTTTTATTTCTAAACGGAAAATATGAAATCACTTTTGCAAACATCAGTATTGCTTTGTCTGCTTTTATCCGCTGTTACCAGTTGCGATTCACAGCAAACAGCTAATTCGGAGGTGAAAAAAAATGACAGTGTTGTTTCGGTTAAAGATAAAGAAAACAAACCGGTCAATATCTCCGATTTTGATACGCTTACACATACTATCCATGTTTTTGTAGCCCTATGCGATAATGAATTTCAGGGAATTGTTCCGGTCCCTAAGGCAATTGGAAACGGCAAAGACCCCGATCAAAACCTCTATTGGGGCTGTGGATATGGCGTTAGGACTTACTTTAAGAAAAGCACCGAATGGAAATTTTTGAAATCTGTTAAAAGTGACTCGCTTGTCTTTGAACGACTTGTTTTCAGAAGTAACCTCAATAAAAACTATTACCTTGTTGCTGATGCCTATGACGGCGAACTGATCAAACAATGCAATATCGACTTTCTGATGAGCTGCGGAGGACACATAAAAGACACCATCCAAATTGACAATAAATCAATCGGAATTTACGGAAATTCGAAAATGGTTACTTATACCGGACACGACGGACTAATGGATTTTACCCTTGATCAGTCATTTGCCAATGCCGATGGAAAATCCCGCGACTGTATTATCCTTGCATGCATCAGCAAAGATTATTATGCTGATAAAATCAAGGCAGCAAAAGCTTATCCGGTTATTTGGACAACAGGGTTAATGTGCCCCGAGGCTTATACCCTGCATGATGCCCTCACAGGTTATATTTCAGGCGAATCAAACGAAATGATCAGAACCCGGGCTGCCAAAGCTTATACAAAATATCTTAAATGCGGTGAGAAAGCTGCCAGAAATCTTCTGGTAACAGGGTTTTGATTCTGTGCTTCAATCTTTCTGTTTTGTAATTTATTTGTTTTCAATGAACCTATTTGTTTTTCATTTGTTGCTTTGTTGATTGATAAAAAATTGTATTTTTATAAATTAATGAAGCACCTGACTTATGAAAACATTGATTATTGCTTTTTTACTTTTATTTTCGACTGCTTTTATATATAGCCAGGTCAATATTCCCGAAGGTGGCTTTGATAATTGGTCGCCCAATGAAACTGGTACATTCGAAGAACCAACCGGGGGATGGTGGACTTCACTTAACTCACTTAAAAGTCTGGGTGCCCCTGTTACCGTCTCAAAAACAACAGACGCCCATTCTGGATTCTATGCCGCACGATTGGAAAGCGTGGTTTGGGGAACGTTTTTAATACCCGGACTTTTGGTCTCAGGGAAGTTTGAACCTTATGCTCCTTTTGTTTATCGTGGTAAACCATTTACCGAAAAACCATTAAGCTTTAAAGGCTTTTATAAATACCTGCCTGTTGAAACAGATTCGGCTGCAATTTTTGCCATGCTTACTAAATTTAATACCACCACTCTTAAGAAAGATACTATTGCTGAGGCTAAAATGGCCGTGCTTACCACTGTTGCCGATTACACAGCGTTCGATATACCTTTTATCTATTTCGTAAATGACGTAACTCCCGACTCTATAGATGTGGTCTTTAGCTCAAGCGCTGCTGGTGAAAGCTTCGAGGGATTTTCCGGAAGTGTTCTGTTTATCGACGGTGTTTCTCTTGATTATGAAAGCGGGGCTGATGAAATTTTAATGTCAGGCTGTTCTCTGGATGTTTTTCCAAATCCTGCAACCCATAAGCTTTTGGTTGAAACTGATGCTGAATGTAAGAACCTTTCTTATTGCCTGCACAACGTACAGGGTAATCTCGTAATTTCTGATTTCCCCGGCTCCACCGAACAGGAAATTGATGTTTCTGCAATGCCTTCAGGAAATTACCTTTTATTGGTAAAATGCTCAGGTGTTTCAATGGCCTCACGCAAGTTTGAAATTATCAGATGATCAGGAAAATTCTTATAACTCTCATATTGTCCGGTACTTTTGTAGTACAGGGACAATCTGTTTCTTTTCTTTCCGGACTGAATTATGGCGGTCCGTTACCTGTTGAAAAAAATGACAGCGCCTCGGGACACCCTATTCCCGGAATACATTCGGGTTTCTCAGTAACTTTTAATTTAGCTGATAAATGGGATATCACCACTGAATTGTACTACTCTTTCAGAGGCGTTGATTACAGTCAGTCATATACAAAAGATACACTGGTCGAAATCACAATTATGGGAGTGCCCGGAACTGTTCCGTCATACTACAGTGCCTATATTGAAGGGGCCATGAGACTGAATTATCTTGATTTTCCGGTAATGGTCTCTTATCGCAAAGGAAAAATGAAATTTATTGGCGGCCTTAAAACTTCATGGCTTTTTTCAGGCAAAGATCATGGAAATGTAAGGGTCGTAGTTGGCGATGGCGGTTTTTATGACGATTTTATTCAGGCATACAACAATTTCAATATCATCAGAAAAATTGATTTCGCTGCTGTGGCCGGATTTGAATCTGAATTGGTAAGAAATATCTCTCTTGAACTTAAAGTTACCCGTAGTTTTTTGCAGTTGTATAAACCGGGAAGTATGGATGGAAAAGGTGTTGGAGATAACAGATTGTATAACACTTTTCTGCACCTGTCACTCAAATTTCTGCTGTATAATAAAATTGTCGATTGACATTATTTTCTTATTTTTATTTCCAAATTGCTTTCGAAATGAGAAATTTGATAAAGATTAATCTTTTACTAATAGTATTTATTCTTGCATCCTGCAGTATCATTGAAAAAACCTCAAGGCATGGTTTTGAAAGTGGCTATTATCATTTGCATAAAAAGGATACGGAACATCAAAAAGTATGGGTTGAAGTGGAAGATGATAAATATACTGTTTATAAGGAGGATGATATTGGTAAACTCAAAGAACTTGTTGATATTCCCTTTGAATGTCATGAAAACCCATGCGATAAAAATATTGTGCTGATTAAAAAAAGTCTGGATATTGATCTGACAACAATTTTACTTAAGTACAGACCGGCTTTTGGTGATACCCCGGCTCAACTGAACACCGAGTTTAATGCCGCTTTTTACGGTGGATGGAGATTTGATAAATTCAAAATCAAGGCTTTTACCAATCCCGTGGGAAAAACTACTCACAACCTCCTGCATAGGGGATTCGATTTTGGTGTTTTCGCCGGTCCGGGCACCACGCTGGTCAGTCCATTCACTACTGCAGGAAATTTTGCTGATGAGTACAACGGAATGGTTATCCAATACGGAGTTGGAGGATTTCTGGAATCAAATGTAGCCAGCTTTGGTATTAGTGTTGGTTATGATTATCTGCTTAGTCCTCAGAGAGATATTTGGATTTATGATAATAAAATATGGATTGGGTTTGTTATTGGACTGGCTCTTAATTGATTGAGATTAAATGAAAAAACTTCCGCTTTTTTGCTTTCTTTCCCTTATTGCTCCTGCTTTATTTTTGTTTTTCTGTTCCTTCGTTCCTCAGGATAAAAAGCCGGGCCCTGATAAAAAATTCAATCTGAAATTCAATTCCCTGCCCGAAAGCTGGGACAAGGGAATCCCACTCGGCAATGGCATGCTCGGCGCCCTTGTCTGGCAAAAGGACGGTAAATTAAGGATTTCACTCGACCGTGCTGATCTCTGGGATCTCAGACCCATGGACAATCTGGATAAACCTGAGTGGAAATTTTCCTGGGTTCTCGAGCAGTGGAAAAACAATACCTATGATAAGGTTCAGAATCTTTTTGATGCTCCCTATGACCAGAATCCCGCTCCGTCTAAAATACCGGCCGGAGCACTGGAAATTGATGTTTCAAAGTTTGGAAAGATCATGTCGGTGGAACTTTATCTTTCTGACGGCTTGTGTGAGATAAAATGGAACAACCGGGTTAAATTGCTGATTTATATCCGGAGTGATCAAAATACCGGATGGATCAGATTAGAAGGGGTTCCCGATGAAATAATCCCGGAAATTTGTCCCCCGCTTTACCATTCCGAAAAGGAATCTGAAAGCGAAAATCCGGTTACCGGACAGGATATCAGTCGACTTGGATATGATAAAGGTGTGCTGATAAAAACTGAAAATGCCGCAACATACGAACAACCCGGATGGAACGGATTTTCATACAAAATTGCCCTCTGCTGGCAGAAAGTAAAATATGCCCAAGAAATTTGCTGGACAATTACTTCTGCAAAAGCCGGTGAAATGCCAAAGGAAGATCCCCTGGTAAGCTGCATCAATGCCCTGAAAGATGGTTTCTTCAAGAGTTACTTAATCCATTCGAAAAAATGGGAAGAGTTCTGGAACCGTTCGGATATTTCTGTCCCTGATTCCGTTTTGCAGCGACAGTGGTATCTCGAAATGTATAAAATGAAAGCTGCTTCAGGAAACAATGCACCGCCTGTTTCGCTGCAGGCCATCTGGACTGCCGATAACGGCAAATTGCCCCCGTGGAAAGGCGATTTTCACAACGACCTGAATACCCAACTCAGCTATTGGCCATGCTATTCCTCAAACCACCTTGACGAGGCCATGGGCTTTATTGACTGGCTTGAGAAAAACAAAAAGAATTTTCTTGATTATACCAAAAAGTATTATGAAGTGGAAGGTTTGAATGTGCCCGGAGTATCAACCCTCGACGGGCAACCCATGGGCGGGTGGATTCAATACGCCTTCGGACCAACTGTCTCAGCATGGCTGGCACATCATTACTATTTGCAATGGAGGTATTCCATGGACAAAGAATTCCTGGAAAACAAGGCATGGCCATGGATAGAAAACACTGCGGTTTTTCTTCAGGCAATTTCGGTAATGGATTCAACCGGTCATAAAAAACTCCCGTTAAGCTCCAGTCCCGAAATATTCGACAACTCCCGCAATGCATGGTTCCCGAAAATGACCAATTTTGATCTGGCTCTTGTCCGCTGGACCTTCGGGAAAGCCGCTGAACTGGCACTCGAACTCGGGAAAAAGGATGAGGCTGCAAAATGGAAAAAGGAACTTGCCCTGTGGCCACAATTTGATGTGGATGATATTTCAGGATTGACCTTTGCAAAAGGTTTTCCGTATGTTGAATCACACAGGCATTTTTCCCATTTAATGGCCATCCACCCATTGGGATTGATTGACTTTTCCAATGGAAAAAACGACAGTGAAATAATACAAAAAACCATCAAAAACCTTGATGTATATGGCCCGGAAAACTGGTGTGGATATTCTTATGCATGGCTTGGAAATCTGAAAGCCAGAGCTTTTGATGGGGAAGGGGCTGCTGATGCTTTGCGGACTTTTGCAACTTGTTTTTGTTTTCCGAACAGTTTTCATGTAAACGGAGATCAGTCGGGTACCGGAAAATCCTCCATGACCTACAGTCCGTTTACCCTCGAAGGCAATTTTGCTTTTGCTGCAGGCCTTCAGGAAATGCTCATTCAAAGCCATACCGGAGTGGTCAGGATATTTCCTGCGATTCCTTCGTGGTGGATGGATGCCGGTTTTAAAAACCTCAGGACCGAAGGGGCTTTTCTGGTTTCTGCAAAACTTGAAAAAGGAAAGGTTAGTTTAGTCACCATCACAGCAGAAAAAGGAGGGAAGCTGGTTCTGAAAAACCCCTTCGCGGATAAATTTGAATGCAGCAATGATTACAAAAAAGGAAAAGAAGGGGTGCTTGTTTTTGAAACATCGGCGGGTGAAATAATTCATTTAAGTGCAATTTAGTGATAAACAATAAAAAAATGCTTTTTAAGTTTTTATGGAAATATTAAAGATTAATATTCTATTTTTAACCTAAAAATCAGAGATTATGAAAACCATCCTTTTAGCACTGTTTCTGGCTCTGTGCACAGTATTTGTTAATGCTCAGGAAGAAAATAGCACCAAAAAAATTGAAACAAACCTGGGCTTTTGGCTTGGAACCAATTACACTATTCTTCAATCCAAGATGGGCGAACCAACAGGTATTGACTTTGATAATGGTTTCTCATTTACACTTGGATTGCTTGCGGATTTTCGATTGGGAAAACATTTTTCTCTTTCCCCAAAAGCAGGGTTGGCCTTTTATGATGCCGATGTTTATAAGGTCTCAAACTTTGAAGCCACTCTGCTTGGTGAAGCTTTCCCTATGGCCATTGAGTTTGCCTGCCATTTTAATTTCAGGTCATCCGAAAAGGAAAACAATTTTTATTTTGTAGCCGGACCATCCTATCGAAAAAATTTAGAAAATAATTCCATAGCTTTTGAAAATCATGATTTTACTATTGATTTTGGAATCGGAATGGAAAGAAAAAATCAAGATTTCATTTTCTCACCCGAACTGAAATATTCAGTTGGATTGCGCGATATAAACAGAAGCTTCCAGCTGAATGATCTGTATTTTAATACCGTATCGCTGATTTTGGGGTTTAAATAGGGGTTGCTGCTTAAGGTGCAGAGCACCATACCCTCTGTAGAATATATGATTTAAGTGAAAAAACCGCCGACCGTGATTCTTTTAGGAAGATACTTTTTGTTACGGCGGAAATGAAAACGATTCTCCGTGCATGGAAAAATGAAAGAATTGCTAAGTTTGCTAATGCATTTTTTTTTTGTTAATGAACAACCAGAGGAACGTATACCAGAAGATTAAGTTAATTGTGCTGGATATAAAAATCCATTTTAAATTCACCGTTTACTTTTCCCAAATTCAGTTTGCCCTTTAATATAATTGAGCTCTTTTCGCCTGTAGGATGTGCGGTGATATTTAAATTGCAGCTTCCGTCGTCTTTGGCTGCAGCAAATCCCGGCGTTTCAACTCCGTGCAGAAAAACAGCCACTTCATCGAAAGTCATGGCTTTTCCGTTGCTTTTTGCAATCACCTTATATTGTCCGGCCTTTTTAATATATCCGGTCAGGTCAATCTCGAATTTTCCTGTTTTGGTAATGGTCTGACTGGCGACCAGAACATCCTTTTTATCTGCAGTCAGCTGGTTTGATTCATCTGTTATCCCTGAATAATAAACCGAAAGTTCCCTGATAACGGGCAGATACGAATATTTTAAAAATCTTACCCTGACTGCCTCAGCTTCAACCGGATCAAATTTCTCAATCCTTTTATGTCCGATGGAGGTGCCCCGCGAAATCTCAAGCCATTGGCCGCCCGAACGGTATTCAACCACATATTCTCTTACCCGTTCTCCAAAAATGATATCCTCACATATCACAACATGATCAGCCATGGTTTTTGCAGCGAATTCAGTGGTAATTACTTCGCCTTTTTCCTCGGTGGTGGCAATACAGTTTAAAAACCTCTTTTTTATTTCTTCTCCGAATTCTTTATAGATGGCCATATCCTCCGCTGGTATCAGTCCGGTTGTGTCGGGCGCCGAGTTCAAAAGCAATACCGCTCCGCGTCCCACCGATTTATAATACATATCCATCAATTGCCCGGCATTTCGAAGATTTTTGCTATTAGTTGGAGACCAGAACCAGTTGTGGTCTTTAAGCGGAACATCCACTTCGAGGGGCAGCCATGATTTGCCATCGGGATTTCCATGATCGGCTGTGGCAATGCCGGTTTTTGCATCCTCGGTTTTTACTCCGTTCCACGCAGGGTAAGGAGCAAAGCCCTGTTCATTTCCAACCCAGCGGATGCTGGCAAACGGACCCTGAAAAACAATGGCGTCCGGAGCATATTTTTTTACAATATCTTCCAACGGAACTACCAGCCCGCCGTCATACCAGATTTCAGAAATCTGTTTTCCGTACCGTGAAAGCACCTCTTCCCATTGCATTCTCAGCACCTTATTATAAGCTTCCTGTTTCGTCGGGTCTTTGGTGCGGCCGCCACCGCCTGCGTAGGCACCCCAGGTATCATCCCCGGGATAGATATAAATCCCAAGCTTCATCCCGCGCTCAAAACATGCTTTAGCAATTTCATCAAGAATGTCGCCTTTTCCGTTTTTATAAGGAGTATTTTTGATGCTGTAATCGGTGGTTTCTGTCTGCCACATGCAAAATCCCCCGGCATGCTTGGCAACGAAAATGATCATTTTTGCTCCGAACGATTCGGCAGCGTCAATCCATTGGTTAACATCCAGCTTTTCGGGATTGATGCGGGCGAGCGGAGTTACCCTGTTATCCGTTTCGGTGCCTTCCCAGGTGTTTGGCGCAAAATGAACAAACATAGAAAGTTCCATGTCTTGCCATAAAACCTGCTCGGGAGTGGGCATAGCCGGAAAAGTATCATTTTGGCTTTTACTGCCATTAACCATTCCTATTACGAAAGAAACACTCAGGAATAAAGAAAGAAAATTTGCCATAACACATCGTTTTTACAAATATGGCATTTATTATTAAAAATTCAAACCGCTGTCCTAAGTCGCAGACTTAGGACACTATATTAAGTCTCCGACTTAAATTCCCAACTTTAATTTCCATTCAATCAGCAAACAATATCATTCAATCAGTAAACAAAGACGGTCGATCAGCAGACAAAGATCTTCGATCAGTTAACAAAGACATTCGACCAGCAGACAAAGACCTTCGATCTGTTTAATACTACATTCAATTGGTTTAACATTACATTCGATTTGTTTAATGTTACCTTCGATTTGTTTAATAGTACATTCGATCTGTTTAATAGTACATTCGATCTGTTTAATCCTTCAAAGCTATTGTTCAGGAGGGTAAAAAGCAGAAGCTGCGTGAACCTAACTCCGAAGGAGTTACCCAATCATAACCGCAGGTTTCAACCTGCGGAAATTTATAATGCTGTCCCAAGTCTCCGACTTAGGACGCAAAATTAAGTCTCCGACATAAGACGCTATATTAAGTCTCCGACATAAAACGCTATATTAAATCTGCGACTTAGGCCACTATCTTAAGCCTGCGACTTAGAACACTACCTGGCATAATACCCCAACCCCGGACAAACCATTTTATAATATTTGAACCTTTCGGGATAGCTCTTTTTTAGCAAACGGGCAAATTCATTAGCCGCACCTTCATCTTTTGATTTGAACATCAGCGCTGCCTCAAATAAACACTCTGCTTTTTTATACGGATCGGTGTGGTATTCAAAAGCTTTTCTGAAATATTCGGTGCCTTTTAGATTGTACTGATAGTCATCACTTATCAGATAATTGTGCTTTGTGTACAAAACATAGTAATTGCTGATGCTTTTCCCGTAACACTGGTAATGCCAGCTTTTTCCGTTGTACGTCATATTAAAGTAGGCACTCCCAAGCTCCTCGGCCAGTTCGGCTTTTTCAACGCCTGTTGCTTTTTCGTACTGCGCTTTCTTTTTTATGAGCGTTTCGGTGAAATACTTCTTGTTTGCATAAACGGTATCCTTTGGATCGTAATTTCCTGAATAATTGTATAATTTATAGGGATTTCTTGACAGATATTCCCGGTAATAATATTGCGTGTTCCAAAAAGTATCGGGAATTTCACTGTAATATTTCAGGGCATTTTGCAGATCATCATTCCTTAAATACATTGTACCCGTCAAATCTCTTAATCTCACATTGTCAACTTTTACATCTGCTGTCAGAAGTTTTTCCAGCGGTGATTTTTTCTCCGACTCAATAATATCAAGGAATTTTTTTGTTTCGGCAGCTGAGGCAAACTCATCAAGATAGAAAAAGACATCTGAATAATCCCACCATCTTGTTACACCGCATGAATAGTACCCATACGTAACATCCGGTTCGACGAATTCTGTAATTACACTGTCTTTCTCAATTGGTTTGCGATTTATTTCGGATGCCATGAACAGCGCAGCTTCGGTATGCATTCCTTTGTTGTGATATGCCTGGAATAGTGCCAGCATCAGATTGGAAAATGAGCGCTGTACTTTATAATTGAACTCCTTGCTTTCCATGAGCCAGCGCAGATCTTTCCAGATTTCCATTTCAAATGCGGCATCCAGATGCTCGGTGTAGATAATGTTTACGAGTATTCTGGTAAATCTTAGCTGAATCTGCTGCTCTGTTGTTTGTACATGCTGCTCCGCAAGCGATAGATATTTCTTGGCGTTTTGGGGCGATTCGGCAATAAAGTTCAGGTGCGCGAGTATCAGTTCCCATAATCCGTTTTGCTTAACCTTTCCGGAGTTCAGCAAGCTTTCAAGAAAGTTGATGTAATCAGCAAGATATTTTTTATCGCTTTCTATGTTTTTCCTGATATCTTCTTTTTCCCAGATGTTCCAAAGATTTATTGCCGGCGCATAATCAGTGTACCGGGTGCTTAAAAGCCAGTCTTCGATTTTGTTTACTTCTCTGATCATCAGTGATCTGAAAAGTTCATTGTCGGTATTCCCGGTTGCAATGATCTTGAGGTTATCAAGCGATCTTCCCGGATTTTTAAACTCGCGGGCCAGCCTGAGATTGAAGTCGTTTTCAAGGGTGCCGGTTTTTAACACAGAATCAATATATTTCACATCCAGCTGCATGTACGACCAGTATTTTTTTGCATGGCAGCTGACAAAGGCTTCGGCAAAATTTATTTGAGATTCTTTTTTAAATCCCAGATACATCTGGCACGATGCCACATGCGACAATGCCCAATATTTGATAACGCTTTCGCTCCCTTTTGGAAGTGTGAGAAACACTGTATTGTAAAGA
This sequence comes from Bacteroidetes bacterium GWF2_38_335, assembly GCA_001769535.1. GTDB lineage: Bacteria > Bacteroidota > Bacteroidia > Bacteroidales > GWF2-38-335 > GWF2-38-335. The sequence continues at coordinate 83,720 of MEOH01000002.1, read as the reverse complement.
TTGATTGCTTCCTGATATTTTGAAGTGTACCGCATCATAGTGATGGTTTGGTATGCGTAACGCTGCTTAAGCCAAAGGTCTTTGGTCTTTAAACTGAGCTTTTTGCCTGTCTCAATCTGTTTTTCAAGTGCATGGTTGTCCAATTCTTCTTCTGCCCACGGATCGGCTTCTCTCAATAGTTTTTCATTTATCTTGGCAAATAAAAGATAGTCGGCTATGTCTTTTTTCTTATTTCTGACAATGTAAAGTACCATTTTATTGTCAGATAATGTATCTGTCTGGGGAATTGTAAACCTGGATATGCTTTGAAGATGCTCAATCCTGGTATTGTAAACCAGCTCTTCAATATCCTCAATTCCCGCTGATTTTTCGATATATTCACTCCATTCGCTGAGATTTTCCTCAGGAACTTTCGACCACGCATCGTAAATGCAGCCATTTAAAAATGATGTGGTGTAAAAGTAGGGGCAAAGCTCTTCCGATTCGGAAAGCTCCGGATCAAACAGATAAACCCGGTAATCTTCACCAAAGGGTCCCCATCCGCAGGGAATTGCTTTGAAGAAAACCAGGGCCAGACTAAAACATAGAGTAAATATCAAGAATATCTTTTTCATTGATCAGTTTTGAATTTTCAGGTGTATAACTGTATATTATTATTTCTTTTTCGTTTTTTTCAAATACTGGCGAACATATTTCTGCCGCATTTTCCAATTCCTCTGTTGTTATGCTTTCCAGACGAATTATATCTCCGTTTCTAAAATAAATTCCTTCATAAACTGTATCGGTGCTTACCTTATAATAGTTTTTAAAGGTCTTTTCAAGGAAACTTAAAGTGCCAATTGTTTTTTCATTGATGTTGTGCACAAGTCCCTTAAACTCATTGTTCCTGAACCAGATTCCCCAGGAATACGCCGGCAGGGCAAGCGCCAGTGGGAGCGGGTAGGAGCGTATTTCAGACATATATTGTTTTCCTGTTTCATTGTTCAGAATCGAGTTGCTTTCCTTGATGCTCTTTATTTGTCCCATATTGTAATACATCAGCACGCCTTTGTCAGCGGGCGGAATGCCTGTCTTTTTGCTGTATTTGATCTGATGAAGCCTGATGGTTGCAGATATTATCAGTTTCTCTGATTTTGACCTGATTTCTTTAATCAGCGTAAAATATTTGCTTTGGGTAGATTCTGTCCAGTCACAGTCAAGCTGGATTTCATCTATTGCACCGCCCTTGCAGTAATCACTGTACATCCTTTCAATTTTCTCAAACATTCTCCCTGCTAAAACGGGAATGTCATTGTAATCAGTTTTTTCAAGGGTTTCATTAATAATATATATTACAGGGATAACATTCAGGTCCTTTAAATACAGATTGCGTGTTTTGAATTCTGCTGTCGGAATGGCTCCGTGTGCTTCATCCCATCCCAGATCAAAGAACCTGACATAGAGTGTTTCAATTCCCGTTTCCCTGAAAAAATCTGCATCCGAACGGTCAAAATCCATCTCAGATTTCCAGTAATACATGCTTTTTTTTACCTTGCTTTCCTCGGTATTGCAGGAAAGCAATAGCAAAACAAATAAAGTCAATATGTAAATATAAACTTTCATGATCTGATTTTAAGGAAAGTAACCAATGAAAGCACAGGAATTTTCCTGTGCTTTCACGGTCTTTGAATTTATTCAGGTCTGACTACTTCAACCCATCTTCCTTTTTTCCTAGAGTTGATGGTGTTGTCATACATTGCTTCACAGGTTGCTGCCGGAAGGTAGAACTTACCTGCATAGCTGGCATTCAGCATGATCCTGAATGTTTTACTATTACTCCTGTTGATGTCAAAGTATGTGTAAACCCTGTCGTCCCTCACATTCTGATATGTAGGCACGCTGGTAGTTGAATAACTGTTGTAATCGAGCATTCTGGTGTTGATAATTTCCCAGCCCGAGGGGAATATCTGGGTCAGGGCCATCTGCTTGTATTCATTTCTGAATCCCGGATGCGTAATGGTAACTTCAGCCATAAAATCAGTTCCCTGATCAAGTTTTGTCGGGTCTATTACAGTACCGTCTGTCGATTTATAGACGATGCTCATTCGCAGGTCATTTTCTGATTCGGTTTCATCTCCGGCTTCCGGAATTCCTTCCAGAATAATCCTTACGAATAGCACACCCTGTGTGGTATTGTTAAACACCAGTGTGCCGTCGTCGGTGGTTTTTACCGGTATTTCAACCTGTGATATCAGGTTGTGGCTTGATATGGATTCAAGTTGACCATTGTTTAGCTTATATGAATAGGTAAGGTTCTGGCCCGAGGTGTTCTTTTTGATGTACTTACTGGCAGCAACTAATGAGTATGCTGTGGTTTGGGTACTGTACCAGCTTTCACTGCCCAGATCGTTTGAAATCTCCTTCAAAAGTGTATAAGCATCTTTCTTTTTCCCAAGTAAGGTAAGGGTTTCAAGAATCATTGCCTTGTCGCGGGTACCTGAACCATAGGTGTATGCCAGCTCGTTGTATTCTTTTACCTTGGTCGAGAGTCCGTATATCAGTTTTTCTGCGATACTCTTCTTGCTGGCAATAAGATAGGCAGCAGCAAGTCGCCATTTTGCCTCCTCCGAAAGGGTTGATTTTTCACGGAGTCTGTTCATAGCTCCCATCTCAGCTTCGCCCGACAGAGCAAGTGTGTAAAGTCGGTACGCCTGTATGAACTGTGAGTGTGGTCCGTCATCGGTCCAGTTTTTGGCTTTTTTCTGCTGATAAGCTTTCCATTTTTTCAGGAAGCCAGATGGAATGGTGTATCCTTTTGCCTGAGCTTCGAGCATGAAATGTCCTGCGTATGAGGTTCCCCATTCATCTGCATCGGTTCCGCCCGGCCAGTAGCTTAAACCGCCATTGAAAATCTGAAAACCTTGCAGGCGTTTGATACCGGCTTTCACATTTCGGTCAATATCACTTTTCTTTTGCTTGGTAAGTTCAATCATATCGGCAAGGAAAAGTTGCGGGAATACCGAGGAGGTTGTTTGTTCAACACATCCGTGAGGATATTGAATCAAATATTTCATCCGCTTGGCAAGATTAAACGGTGGCAATGATGAAACTTCAAGTGTTCCCGAATTGGTTCCTGAAATTCCCACTGGTTTGTAAGTGGTGGTCCATGATTTTCCGGGTTCAACTATCTCAGATACCACATCAGTGACTTTTGGATTCGGATTCCTGATATTCAATTCCATATCATATGATGCTTTTTCTGTTTCAGACCATGCGAGTATTTCAACCTTTGAAACACCTATGATTGGCTGAACTTCAATATCGAATTCAACAAAACTTTCTCCGGGTTGACTAAATGTCAGGGTCTTCTTGCTTGGTCCGACAACTTTTAAGTATTTGTCTGTTTTAAGTTGTACGGTAACATTTTTAACATTTTTTTCCATGGCAAACACGGTAACCGGAAGTTTCACTGTTTCTTTCGGACCAAGGACTCTGGGCAAAGTTCCAAGAATCATCAGTGGTTTGCGAACCGGAGTGGTTTTTTCAACCTGGCCATAGGCTTTGTCTTTTCCACAGATTACCATGGTTCTGACAGATCCTATATATTTTGGTATTTTAATATTGTGTGTTTTTGTTTGTAGTGTTCCCAGTTCATACGGGCCGTAAAATCTTACCATAGGCTTAAACCTGTTGGCACTTTTATTGCCACCTTTGCCGTCACCAAGTTCACCGTCACCACCAATGCTCAGCAAACGCTCAATATTTCCGCCATAGGCACCGATTACCCAATCATAGATATCCCATGTTTTTACACCCAGTGCTTCTTTGGCATAGAAATGATTCCATGGATCGGGAGTAGCAAACCTGGTGAGGTCCAGCAAGCCTTCATCAACCATGGCAATGGTGTAGGTCATCGGCTTTCCTGATTTTTCTTTTACCCTGACTTTTACTGTTGATTCAGATTGTAAAACATCGGGCATTTCTAAAACTGGATTAAGATGGGTAGTCGGGTCTTCGATGGTAACCGGAATTACTCCGTACATCCTTATGGGCAAATCATTGGCTGTTTGCGAATGGGGTTGCAGCAAGGTTACATTGACATAAACATTGGGTGCCATGTCTTTTGTGGCCATAAATGAATACTGAGTATTTCCTTTTTGGGCTTCAACCCAGAACGATTTAATGACTTTTGAACCCGATTCGATGCTCACAAGTGCACGACCACCTTCGCTGGTTGGAATATTCAGGTTAACGGTTTCGCCAACATTGTATTTTTCCCTGTCGGAGGTAAACATAAGCATGGTAGCACCTTCAGAACCTTCGCGCTGTGCTCTTCCTGCCCATCCCGGCCAGTCAATGTAAAGGTACATTGAAGTTGAATGGCCCGAAACTTCATCATAAGCCCTGATCATATATCTTCCCCAATCGGGGTAGTTTACCCTGATTTTCCATGAAGCTTTTCCATTTCTGGATGTGATCTTTTCAGTCGCCAGTTCATCCATGTAATCAGAGCTTGAGTAACTTGAATATTCATCATTCTGATCATACCACCATCTCCAGTCAACTTTGTAGAACTCCATTTTTATATCATGGGAAGCTGTTACAAGTTTTCCTTTATCATCTACAATTACCAGATTTATTGTGTGTGTTGTGTCTGTCAGAAGCATGCCGCGGGCCTTGTCGCCTTTCGGAGCCTTGATACCAACATATGATTCATAGGGGTGATAGATAAGTGAGAATTGATCAGTACTGAAATCTCCGCCTTTTTCGAAAACTTTTGTTATGAATGTGGCTTTGAGTTTTCCCGGTGAGCTTTCGCCTGTACTGAATTCTGCTTTTATTTTTGCGTGTCCTGTTTCATCAATTTTCTCATCAAAAACGGTTGTGGATTCACTGTAGAAATTCTTTGTGGCATCATCGAATGTATAATCCTTGTATTTTTCAAAATAAGTAGGAACAGCATTCATGACAACATCAACTTTGGCGTCCAGACTTTTAGCCACGGCGCCATGCAGCCACTTAACTTCCATATTTCCCCATGCGGTGGTGTTTTTCTTCAAATCATCCTTGCCAAAATCAATAAGAATTTTCAATCTGTTTGGCTTGATGGTCTCAATTTGCAGATTTTGCTGAAATTTCAATCCGCCAATCGATACAAGTGCACTCCATATACCTGTAGGTGCATCAATGTCTGTTTTAAACCTGAATGAATAAAATCCGGTTTTGTTTTTTGGTTGAACAAGTCGTTTGATCAACTGGTTTTGCGGGTTTCTCAATTCAAAAACAACGGGGTGCTTATCAGGAACAACATTCATGTCGCTTTCTTCAAGGATGAAGGTAATATAAAGTGAATCACCAGGTCTCCAAACCCCTCGTTCACCATAAATAAATCCTTTGGTCCCCTTTTCAATGGATGCGCCTGCAATATCAAATCTGCTAAGCGACAGAGAAGCTCCATCATACAGTTTAAGATAACCCTTTTGAGTTCCCTCTTTTGCAATCAGAAAATAGGGTTCTTCAATTTTTGTAAAAGAGGCATGTCCTTCTTTATCTGTTTTTGAAGTTCCAAGAAGTTGCTGGGTATAATCATAAATTTCAACGGTAACGCCTTCTTTGGGTTGAGTGGTTCTGATGTCAGTAATAAAAACATTCATTGACTGGTCATTGCCTCTTTTTGCGATAATACCGATATTAGAGGCAATAATGTTTTTGGAAACATTTCTTCTTCCTCCGTAATACGCATCTTTGCAGGGATCATCACGATCTTCCCAATTGTAATAATAACCGTAATAATAATCTTCAAAACCGTCCCAGTAGGATGATTCAAAATCCTCAATTTCGAAAGCACCGAAAGTACTGGTCATGCCTTCTTCCTCGCCCTGAAATTCTGTTTCAATTACCTGACCTTCTTCACCGGTTTCACCTTCCTCCTCAGAACATCCGTAAACAGCGTGTTTTTTTCTGAAACCTATGGTGATTCTGTAAATGGCACCCGGTTCGGCAGAAATTAATTTGTTCATATCAAGATAAAACCTGTTCCATTTCCCAAGATCAACCACACCCTGATTATCAAGCTGAATGGTTTTTCTTAAAACGGGTTTACCAACCCTGGTCAGTTCATAATCGCCTTCTAAATCATTAACCTGAAGGAATTGCATAATATTGTTTTCATAGATGCGGATTATCTGAACATCAACAGCAGTAAGACTTACAGCTTCAAAGGGAACAATAAGACCTTCTTCTGATCCGGGTAAAATCACTCCTTCGCCCACAAATCTCACTCCCGGCATAATCTGTTCAAAAATAGCCGGAAAACTTACTCCGCGTTTTAGTTTTGTTCCCAGAATATTGGTAATGCCTTCTTCAACATATACCTGATAATTTCCATCAAGATGATATGATGGATATACCTTTATCAGGTTGTCTTCAACTACAAAGCGTAAGCCTGAAATTTCATCAATTCTGACCAATCCGTCGAGCAACTGATTCTCGTTAAGGGGATCAGAAAACTGAATCTGTAGAAACTGTTCAGGCGATTGTACTACTTTGGACGACATGTATTTAAAATCAAAAATTGAGGGAATTTCAATCCGGGTTTTTCCCTGTTTGTCCACATCAATGGACGCACCATCCCATGATAAAACTACCTCAGAGGCTTTTTCGCCCCTTGCTATGCTGTCAATTTCAAAATGGTACTTTTTCTGATCTTCGGTTACTGTCCATTTAATGTCGAGTTTTTTTCCATTTTGAGTGGCTATAAGAATATTTTGCAGCTTGTCACTGTCCTCTACATCTGCAGTAAGAACTGTTCCGATTGCTTTTTGCCAACGCAACTTCTTCCGGTCAATGGTTTTCTGTTCATCAATGGTTACTTCAAAATTTTGTTTGATAACCTCGAATTCAAAGTTAAAATCGGAAATGTCTTCTTCTACTTCAACCACCTCGCCCAGATGAAACATGGCAATGTATTTCTGTCCGGATTTCAGATCCTCATCCGGAGTAAATTCGAGTGTCGTTTCATCAGCCCAGGCAACTGTTCCATCCACTGATGGTTCAAACTCAATTAGCTCATCAGAAAGACCGGTATTTTTAATTTTCTCAGCAACTTCGCCAACAAGCCTTATTTTTACTGTGGATTTTTTTGAAATCATTCCTGAAGTGTATGCCGAAATGTATTTGGCAAATTCAGGGTTGTCGGAATTCACTTCGCTGGCTTTTCCCGATTTCAGGAAAACTACCATTAAGATTATGATTATCAAGGCTAAAGCTGTTCCGCCGATGAGAATTATTCTTTTCTTATTCATAGTTAAAAGTGTAAAATTTCTTAATTTAAATACAAGTCTAAGATAGATGTTTTACCCTATTTAAACAATGACTTTTGTATTAATGTAAGGAATATTTTTACAGGTGTGTGGTTTTTTGCTGTAAGTGTGTGGATTTGTTATTAGTTCATAAAGTCCGAAAGTCCGAAAGTCCGAAAGTCCGTAAAGTCCTTAAAGTCGATGATGTATTATCTCTCGTAATCCAGGCCTGACCACCTTTGTTGAAGCTTTGGTGGTTAAAAAAGGCCGGCTCAATTCAGCCCCGGCATTGTGACTCCCTTCGGTCGCCGAAGGTTTATCTTCAGACTTGCCGTAGGTGAAACGCTAAACCGCGTGCCGCCTTAGCTTTAGCAGTGGCGCAGCTTCAGCGACACGCGATCAATCCGGGGTTTTAATTATAAGCCTGGAGGGCTTATATTATGGTAGCCACAGGCAATTGCCCAGGGGCCCGCCGGCCAAGAACACCTTATAACGAAAAACCCTTTTCCGGCGGAAATGAATGAAAAAGCCTATTAACCCCATATTGAAAATTTTCAAACATCAATCCTACAGCTTTCAGCTTTCATCTAAAATACCTATTTTTGCCACAGTTAAACTAAAATTTTTATCAGACATGTTGAAAACTTTCAGATTCTGTAAAGGAATCGAAATACAGTTCAGGCAATGGTCCAATAAAAATTACGCAGTTTTCAGGTCTCTCAAAAAGACCATTAAAATCTGTACTCTGGCTATCGGTTATTCGATCATAACCCTGCCCGAGCCGGTTTTTGCCCAGGTTGAACCTGACAGTCCGAAAGACACTGTTTACAACCTCGACTGCGTAATTGTATCGGCCCGTCGCACTCCCACTGTCTACAGCGAGGCTGCCAGAGTGGTGGAAGTAATTAATCAGGATGAGATCCGGGCGTGTCCTGCCCAAAATCTCAATGAACTTCTTGAAAATGCATTGAGCGTTGATGTGAGGCAGCGCGGAGTGCATGGGGTTCAGGCCGACATCTCCATCAGGGGCGGCACCTTCGATCAGGTTCTTATTCTTCTCAACGGAATTCCGGTTAGCGACCCTCAGACCGGTCACCACAATCTCAACCTCCCGGTTGATCTGGAAAATATTACCAGAATAGAAATTTTGGAGGGTTCGGGCTCTAGAATCTTCGGGCCAAATGCCTTTTCGGGCGCAATAAACATCATCACTAAAGATCAGGGAAAAGATTTTGTCAGGGGCGGGGTAAGCTATGGCCAGTATAACCTGTTAAACGGAAATGCATCCGTAAATTATTCCCTTGGAAAATTTTCCCAGCTTTTGTCAGTTGGGTACAAAAGCTCCAGTGGTTATACCGAAAATACCGATTTTTCATCTAAAAATGCCTATTATCAGGCTTCCCTGAAAACAAAAAAATCAGAATTTGACCTTCAGGCAGGATACCTTAATAAGGGATTCGGCGCAAACAGCTTTTATTCAGCAAAATTCCCAAATCAATACGAACAGTTTAAGACCAAATTTGCCAGTCTGACTTATCAAACCGGAAAGAAACTGGTCTTTAGTGCCGGCACCTACTTTCGCAGAGGCCATGACCGTTTCGAACTGTTCAGGGAAGACAATTACAAATATACCAATGGTTATTTTGTAACTGAAAATGGTGATACAGCACAATTTGTACCCGGTTATTATTATGGCGGGCATAATTACCACCGTACAGATATTAAAGGAGCATTTTCAAAATTGATGTATGTTACGAAAATAGGTAAATCAGAAATTGGAATTGATTATCGATACGAAGAAATATTGAGCAATGTGCTCGGTAATATTTCATATGCCTTACCGATTCATGTAAAGGGAGAGGACAGGGGCTACTTTTATACCGGAGCTACTCGGAAACAGTTCAATATTTTTGCCGAACACTCACATTATTATAAAGGGTTTAGCTTTTCAGGCGGTATGCTGATGAATTATTGTAATGAATTTGGAGCACATAATTATTTTGGCGCAGAAGCAGGGTACGACATCTGGAAAAAAATAAAAATCTACGGATCGGTTAACCAGTCACTGCGATTCCCAACCTTCACCGATCTGTATTACAGCGGACCATCCAATTTTGGAAATGATGAACTGAATCCCGAAAGGGCATTGGGGATTGAAGCCGGACTAAAACAGGTGTGGGAGCACCATTCATGGAACATCTCATATTACCATAGAAACGGAAAAGATGTGATTGATTGGGTTAAAAAACCTTCCGAGACGAAATATACCACTACCAATTATAGTGAAACTACTTCAAAAGGTTATGAACTTTCTTATAAAAGATATTTTAACAACAAGTATATTTCTTCATTTACAGTTAATTATAGCTATTCTGAAACTTCAAATGACCGAAATGATTCGCTGATATCTGCATACGTTCTTGATTATCTGAAACATAAATTTGTTGTATCGGGCAATTTCAAACTAACAGATAAGTTTAAACTTAACCTGAATTGCAATTATCAGGACCGAAATGGGTCATTTACGGGCTCCGACGGGCTGGAAAATGATTATTTACCCTTCTTTTTAGTCGGTGCAAAACTCATTTTTACCCATAAATCATGTATTTTTTCTGTTGAAGCAACAAATATTTTAAATAAAAATTACAGAGACATCGGATTTGTCCAAATGCCAGGTCGATGGATTGTTTTTGGATTTTATATTGATTACCAATTACATAGAAAAAAATAATTATCGAATAATAAGTTATGAGCATTGGGATGTTAAAAAAATTCGTCAAAAAAAAAGTGTTAATGATTTGTAAATAAAATTTAAAGTTGTACATTTGTATCAGTTATTTACAAAAACCAATCAAAAAATAGAAAAAATGAAAAAATTTGGATTATTTTTAGTAGCAGTAGCAGTTATGAGTTTCGTTGCTTTCACTTCATGTGATAAAAAGAAAGAAGAAAAGAAAGACGAAAAGAAAGCTGGTGACACAGAACAAGTAGAAGAAACTACTCCGGTAGAAGATGAAGCTCCGGTTGAAGAACCAGTAGAAGAAGTTCCTGCTGAAGAAGCTGCTGAATAAGGAAAAATTTCTTAAATTTTAAAAAGTCCCGGGCAACCGGGACTTTTTTTTTGCCTAAAACCATTTATCTTTAATCTCGGTATACTTATATCCGGTAATATATTCTACAGCCTTTTCAGGTGAATCGGTAATAAAAAATAAATCCCGGTACTCAGCTTTGGCAAAATTTTCGGAATATAACCTTTCAAATAAATCAAATAGCTTATCGTAGAACCCGTTGGTATTAATAATAACAATGGGTTTTGAATGATATTTAAGTTGTTTAAGGGTTATCAGTTCAAGAATTTCCTCAAGTGTTCCAAACCCGCCGGGCAAAGCAATGAAACCATCAGATACATAGGTCATGTATTTTTTCCGCTCTCCCATGTCTGCGGTAACCACAGTTTTGTCGTCTGTTGTTGATACAATGCCTGTTTTATTGAGTTTTTCTGGTATTACACCTATTACTTTTCCGCCATGCTTTTTTACTGATCTTGACAACGCACCCATTAGTCCGATCATTCCCCCGCCATGAACCAGCGTGAAATTATTGTTGGCAAGGAGTTTTCCCAACTCGTCGGCCATTTCAAAGTACAATTTATCAATTGCATCGCTTGATGAACAAAAAACACTGATATTCTTCATCTTTAAAATAATTCAATGGAGTGTTAAATAATTAATAACATCTATTCGCCAGTCCCTTCATCCTCAGAGCCGCCTTCAAATTTTTTCAGGAATTCGCGCATTTTTTTATCTGTTGCCAGGTAAAACCTGTATGGCTGTTCACCTTTCGGGACTTCCATCTGGCATTTTTCGGGTTTAAGCTCCTTGATAACATTGTTGAAGTTCTGACTGGATGAAAGTCCAAGCATCTGATTTGTACGATACTGGAAGAAAAACCAGTCTGATCCGTTGCTGAGGTAAATAGTCAGAACATCTCCCGATTTATTTTTTTCCAGTTCAATTTTTCCACTCAGTTTCTTGTTGATCTGTGTGCGGCCCATGCTGCCAATGCCGATCGGACCAACTGATTCATAGGATTCGAGTTCCTTGTTCCACTCAAACTGAACATCCGTAAAGAAAATAGTATGTTCAAACTGTTTCGGGAATTTCTTTATCTCACCATATAATTGAAGATCTGAAATGATTTTATCGGCTTCGTCCATACCCAACAATTCATACATTCCTTTTCTGAATGTTTCCCTGTCCCAATCTACCCCTTCGGCTGTTGAACTTCCGTTTATTTTATCAGCCATAATTGACAGGCACTGATCTGCAAAAAAGAAATCAACCCCCATAAGCATATCCAGTTTTACGTAATCACTGGCCATATCCTGATTAATGCTGCCGACAGATGAAATTTTTACCTGCCCCAGTTTCGATCCCATATCTATTTTTCCTTCTCCGAATGCATTACATACCGATTTATGTATGCTAAGGTAATTTCCCGGCATATTGAATTCAACAAGTTTTTCCTTATTAGAAATTTTGTATTTGCCTGAAGTTTTTTCAAATAACAGATATCCTGAAGCTTTAAGAAGTGCTACATCCTTCGGATCTTTCAGTTTTGATAGAAATGCAGTGTAAACTTTTAGTGAATCAATTGATTCATAAATACCTGCGTAGATTGGCATATTGTTTATATTCTTAATCTGTTCGCCGATCGGAATATAAATTTCTCTTGGGTTAATCGGTGCCTTGAATTGAAACCATGGCCGTTCCAGGTTTGCACATTCATGTGAAATCATGGTTGAACCGTCGAAGGTCATAAATTCGCTGGCGGCTTCCATTCTAACCTTTCCGGTATAGGCAAAGGCGGGCGAGAGTGTAAAACCGTCTGTTATTCCAATTGATCCGGTTGCATATGTTTGTATGGTGGAATCCACCGAAACCACATCAAAATGGATCACCTGTTTGTTGTTGTTTTCATCAAGATAGTCATAATCGCCTGAGCCGTTGTATGATTTCTTCCCGTAAATATTTACATCTGCATTATATATTGTGTGGTATTTGGTGGCGTTGTTTGCAATTATTTTGCAGTTTTTCAGGGTTTGCATCTGGGCTCTTTTTTCGATAACCACTTCACCATCTGAAGGGAATACGGTAGCATCGGCAACTCTGAGCCACTGGACTTCATGTGCTGTGATCAGATGCTTCCTTAGGTTATAGTTTGCTGATGGTGCTTTAAATCTCAATGAATCCTGTTGGGGATGGATTGATACAAATTCCGATCCTTCCAGCATCAGGTCTTCAACTTCAATGGGGCTCATTCCGGCTGTATCTTTGGCCGGTAAACTTCCTTCCTGGGCACTCATTTCAATTTCCTCTTTATCCATCCACCATTTGAACTGGTCCATGTAACAGATGTATTGATTCTGTGAAAATTCAACAAATGAGGCCGCTCCGTTACTTTTAAATAAACCAACGCGTTCTTTAAAATCAATATGCGCATTTACGTTATTTGTTTTAAAAGCAAAATCATCGTCGGCAACATCTTTTAAACTGAATGCAGCCGTATCGGCAAGTATTTCATGCTCTTTGAATGAAAACCAGTCGGAATTTAATTGGGCTTTTTCAAAATTCAACATGCCCTTTCCGTTGGCTCCGGTCGGAGATAATACCGTAGTGCCATTTAGTGTAGTATTTCCTTCAAACATTTTAATAGGTGTCTTTCCCGAATGTGTAAATAACTGGTCGGTTTTTGGTTCAAAGTGTATTTTGCAATTTGTTGCCTCAATATCCGGGTATTGTACTCCTGTTGCCTGTTTTTTATTCTTGAAGCTTTTTGCATTACAGTTCATTGAATCAGGAAAGAAAGTTATTTCATCAGAGAGTGTTGTGGAGTTCTGATAATCAAACTGTCCTTTGCCCTCCAAACCCCGGCTTGAAAGGATTATATCATTTTTATAGGTTCCTTTTCCTCCATAAGTTGGAAAGCCCTCGGGTGGTGCCGATCTGATAAATCCAAGGGAATAATCGGGCTGTACCCTCAATGAGTCTTCAAAAATCGGAAAAATGCCTCCGGAAACAAACCGGCCGCCAAACTTGGTTCCGTCCTTTGTCAGGTTATTCAAACTGTCCATTACAAAGGGATAAATCTGGAAAAAGAAATTGGCCCGGTTGTAAACACCGCCAAATATATTGGGAGCATCATAAAATACATAACAGTCCTTTTCACTTTCAAGAATAGGAAATTGAGGAAATTTTGGCTTTTTTACACCGGACTTATTGAATGGATTGTCAATCAAAAGATTTCCTCTGATATTTTCAATGGATGTTGTAACGGTTTTAAGTTCAGGCTGGTTATTTGCCAGTTTGTAGCCCGTGGGTACCTGAAATTTGGCATACTTTACATCTTCCAGTTTAATTTTAAATCCATCATAATTGAACTTGAAATTGGATCCGTTAAAAAGAAAATAGCCGGCAAGTATTTTCCCGTCAAATTCAAAGTCTCTGTTTTTTTTAACCTTAATCTTGCCTTCTGTTGGCCAGATAATAACGCTTTGAGAATCGCTGAGGAAAATCTCGTTTACACCTTTAATGTTCAGTTCCCAGTTAAGCAGGTTTATACTGGCGTAGGTAGAATCGGGACTGTTAATAACCGATGAAAACTGAATTACATCATAATCTTTGCTTTCGCCGGCATAGTCCATATAATTATAAGTACGTTCAAGCACATGAAGATCATCCGATTCGGGATCATATAAAATAAGTCCGAGATAAGAAAGTCTCATAAGTACCTGCTTGGCATCTGCATGATCAACATTGATGCTGTTGGCAAAATCCAGTCCCGTAAAATCCCTGGTTTTATACGTGTCGCAATAATCCTGCAAAGCATTGAGCGGATGAACTTTATCCATGCCTTGAAGCTTATCAAACCTAAACTTTCTGAAGTAATTGTTTGACTCAAACAGTGAGGTATTTGTAGTAGCATTATCTCCCTTCATTTTCTGAAACCGTATGGTTGGCTCATCAATTTTCCAGGATAGAAGTTCGAAACTCATGTCCAGGTCATGATAAGAGTCATAAAAAGCACTGCGTGCCATGCCTTCCTCGTTTCTATTTAGCTCAACTGTTTTTCTTAAAACATCAAACTTAAATAACAATCCTGGGTGGTAAATGGAATCGGAATCAAGTCGAAATGTAATGGATGTACTTTTTCCTATTACCCAGTCTTTTTTAAAAATATATGTACTTGATGAAGTGCTGAGAAATATTTTTTTGTTTTTGTAGAAATTCAGGATGGCCTTTTTTTCCTTGTCTCCGGTTCCGATAAAACTACCGCCTTCCATGGAAAAACCACCATCGTAATTTACATATTCATAAATATCATTGATCTGGATTCGCTTTGTGTATGAACTAAATCTGGGGTATGTGACTGATTGTTCATGCTGCCTCTTTTTATCCTGATAAAGTTTTTCAGCGGTATTTAGTTTGCGGTCGTCTTCAAGTTTTTTTTCAAGTTTGGCGTCCATTTCATCAATGGCTTTCACATCAATCCCGATTCCCCCGGTTATCCTGTCCTCCAAAGCCCCGGAAATTGGGGATGTTAGATAATATGTATTTATAAATTGCACAGAATCAGCTCTGTAAAAGGATTTTGTCATATCTATTTCATATCTGCCAAGCATGGCAAAAACCTTGTCTTTTTCTAATCCTGCGCGCTCCCAGGTCACTTTCCCATTTACACCAACCCATTTGTTTTCCAAAAGCATAAACACACCTTGTGTATTGTAAATATTTGCTGAGTCTTTCAAAGAATAGCAGGTAAGATTAAAAGGTTTTTCAAAAACAACCTTAACATTTTGGTTTACAGTAACTATTTTAAATGCTGTGGTATTTGCTTTCCATTCAAGAGCCCTTGATTGGTAAATGGTGTTTTTTGAGATCAGAAAATAGGTCTGCTCAATATAATTCTCAATATCTTTTATATTGGGTTTTGTGACTTCACACAATGATTTCAGTCCCTTTTCCCACGATTCATAGTTGTGTTCCTTTTCAGGATTTGTACTGAAGTGAACCAGCGTTTGTACATAAGTGAAAAAATGTGGAAAAGATTTGGCTTTTTTTGAAAGCAGACTGTTTGATAATCGATAGATTTCTTTCTTTTTACTGTCAGAAAAATAAGTTCCTTCAAGCCATACCTCCTTGAATTCTTTAAGCAATGCGGTTGCTTCTTCTTTTCTTTTTTCGTCGGGGGTGGCCTCCAACAATTCCTTCATTTGATTGAAGTAAGCTTTTGGTTCCTGGGTAAACTCCTTAAACTGCTGTTGTGAGAAGAGTTGTCCTGTTATAAAAATAAGTACGAGTGCAATATAAATTTTTGGAATCATATCATTTTTCTGCTAAGTTCTCAATTTTTGATCATTTTAACCATTGCCCATTTATTCATTTCATCAAAAGAGATAAGCCGGAGTCCATATTTTTCAGCTTTTTCTTTAATGATTTTGATGTCTTCAAAATAAAAGCCGCTCAAAATGGTGACGCCACCTTTTTTCAATTTTTTGGCGTATTTGTCCATATCAGCAACTAAAACATTCCTGTTTATATTTGCAATGATAATGTCAAAGATTTGGTTGCCTGTGGATGAAGCATTTCCCAGTTTTACTTCAATTTCGGTCACATTATTTGTTTTGCAATTATCAACACAGTTAAAATATGCCCATTCATCATTGTCAACTGCCATAACCTGCTTTGCACCCATTTTTTTTGCCAGAATTGCCAAAACTCCGGTGCCACAGCCCATGTCCAAAACATTTTTCCCGATAAATGACATGTTCAGCATGGTTTTAATTACCAAATGAGTTGTTTCGTGATGGCCAGTTCCAAACGACATTTTAGGATCAATCACCAGATCATATTCAAACTTATCATCTGTTTCATGAAATGATGCTCTGATTATACATTTATCAGAAACCACTATCGGTTTGAACTTTTTTTCCCACTCTTTGTTCCAGTTTTTTTCTCTTAGGATTTTTTCAGAAAACTGAATATCTACAGGTTTTCCATCAAGTTTAAAACTGATTTTCTTTACTTTTTTTGAATCAAACTTTTCAGAGAGGATATAGGCATATAGTCCGTTTTTTTCTTCTTCGAAACCATCAAAACCAACATCCGAAAGATGAGAAGTTAAAATGTCGCGTGCTGTTTCAGAACAGGGATCAAGCTCAAAGTACACCTGCAGGTAAGTTTTTGGCATATCAGAAAGAATTTGTAATAGAAATGAATTCACCGGCAACAAGGGATGCGCCTCCGATCAGTCCGCCATCCACATCATTCTGACTGAATAGTTCTTTTGCGTTGGATGCCTTGCAACTGCCCCCGTACAGAATGGATGTGTTATCTGAAATTTGTTTCCCGTATTTTTTTTCGATTATTGAACGGATAAATGCGTGCATTTCCTGGGCTTGGGCCGGACTGGCGGTTACGCCTGTGCCGATTGCCCATACAGGTTCATAGGCAATTACTATTTTTGAGAAATCAACCGGTGACAGGTCGAAAACACCATTTTGTAACTGTGAGTCAACTACATTGAAATGATTGTTTGCTTCGCGTTCGCTTAAAACTTCGCCACAACAGACAATGGGTGTGAGGCCGTTGGTTAAAGCAATTTTTACTTTCTTATTAATTATGGCATCGTTTTCATGATACATACTTCTTCGCTCACTGTGACCAATAATAACATATCCGGCTCCGACAGCCTTGATCATCTGGCAGGAAACCTCGCCAGTATAGGCACCCGAAATTTCAGATGAGCAATTTTGCGCCGACAGTTCAATACCGGTTCCGTTGATAATTTTATTAACATCTGATAAACTGGTGAAAGGTGGAGCAACAACAACCTTGACTCCCTCACCGGTTTTTCCTTCAGTGATTCCTTTTGCAAGTGCAATGCTTTCGGGAATTGTAGTGTTCATTTTCCAGTTCCCTGCAACAATTTTTTGTCTCATAATTTTTATGGTTAAAAATGGAAAATAAAAATACGGTTTTTTATTTTTTGGATTCAGGATTTATTGATTATTAATTATCAAAATTTATAAACAATTCACGCAGAGACGCACGGCGTGCGTCTCCAACCAGTAAATAAATCATGTCGCGATGTAGAGACGCACCACGTGCGTCTTCAACAAGTAAATAAGTCAGGACGCGACTCAAATTAGTCAGTGCGCGACTTTAAGTCGCACTCTGACTAAATAGACAAAAATCGCCCAAAAAATACCAAATAATACGTAATAAATTATTGATAATTAAGTTGTAAAATATATAATATTATTGTATTTTTATCCACGAATAATAATTTGCCTCTTTGGCAAGCAACCATATAAGAATTTTGACGTCTATAGTTCAAACAAAAAGCTTAAAAAATGAAAACCAACCTCATTACACTAATACTAATTGTAGCTGCTTTTCATATTTCCCAGGCCCAGCTCTTTTTGCAGGGAACCTACGTGGAAATAGGTATTCACAGCTCTGGCTCTTATGGAAGCGACGTCGCTCCACCTGCCGGTTATCACCCGACTCAAACCTGCCTTGGTTTCGTTTGTGATTATACAGGCGATGGTTGGGGTGCAGGTACTCCGGTTTATATGGGCGATTATTTCGTTCCGGGTTCCCCTGAAGAAGGTTGGGGTGTGGAATGGAATTCAGGCGCTACTTCATATAACAAAAATAACTTTGGACTGAATGGTTATTTTGACATTCCCCAAACCAGTCTGGTTGATGCTTCAACCCCAACCGAAAAAATCGGTATTTGGGAAGGTACTGCAACAGACGGTATTGGCGGTAGTCTGAAAATTACCCAGCTTACCCGTCTTGGAATGGGAAACAAATATTTTACTATTGAAGTGATGATGCTGAATAATGGTACAACTACACTTCAATCACTTGAATACCTCAGAAATGTTGACCCTGATAATGAAATTGACTGGACTGGTGATTATACAACCAGTAACTATGTTGTTGCGCAACCCGGCGTGGGAGGAAATCCTGATATTGCTGTTGTGGTTGCTCATGGCCTTATATATGGTGCACCACTTTATCTAGGTACTATTGATCCAAGAGCCAGGGTTTCTGTTGAAGGGTTTTCAAACCGTGACCCGGATGACATCTGGGACTCTCCTCTGATGTATTCTGCAGGAGCACCATCTGTTATGGATGAGGCTATTGCACTCGCTTATCGTTTTGATGATCTGGCACCAGGTGAATGTGTTACTTTTACCTACTATTATGGTTTGGAAGAAGTTGACCCTGGTGATGTTGTGTTTCCTTTAACTGTTGATTTTATCCATGACCCTGCTACTGATACATTTACCGAAGATGTTACCGGAAACGGTGTTGCTGCTATAATTGAATATTATTGGGATTTTGACGGCGATGGTGTTTATGATGCCACCGGCCCTACTGCTGTTCATGATTTTGGAACCGGCGGTAGTCAGTCTGTAACCCTTACTGTTGAACTTTGTGATGGTACTTTACATGATACTACCCTTGTTTTATGTGACTTCACACCTGATCTTGGTGATGACCAGACTGTCTGCTCAGGCGTTCCGGTTACCCTCGACCCGGGTCCCGGAGTTTCTTTTGCCTGGTCTCCCGGTGGAGCAACTTCTCCAACCTTGACGGTTACTACTCCGGGTACATATTCTGTTACAGTTACTGATGCCGATGGTTGTACCGGAACCGATAATATAGTTGTGTCTATTGGTTCAACACTTTCACCTGACCTCGGACCTGATATTGCTTTCTGTGAGGGCGAATCGGCTATACTGAATCCCGGAACTTTCCCCAATTATGTGTGGACTGGTGGATCAACTGATCCGACACTTACCGTGACAACTGGAGGAACATACAGCGTAACTGTTTCTGACGGGGTTGGATGCTCCGGTACTAATAGTATTCTGGTAACTGTTAACCCCAATCCAACAGTAAGCTTTAATATTCCTGAGATTGAATGTTTCGGCGATCAGATATCTATTTCCTACACTGGTTCAGCTGTTGCGGCGGATACCTATACATGGGACTTTGACGGTGGTACTGTTGCTTCCGGATCAGGAATTGGTCCGTACACCGTTTCATGGGGTGCTGCCGGTCCGCATACTATCAGTCTTGATGTTGAAACTGTTGCCGGATGTATTAATAATGGCAGTCAGGATGTTACTGAACCATCTCAGCTTGTTGCTTCTGTAGCTATTGATAATATGGTTAGTTGTAATGGATATTGCGATGGTGGAGCAACTGTTACTGTATCAGGTGCAACCACTCCATACACATTTGACTGGTCTAACTCTGCTGAAACTGCTATTTCAGTTACAACATTATGTGCAAATACCTATAATGTGACCGTAACTGACGACAACGGATGTTCTGTTGCTACAAATTCCATTGTAATTACCGAACCTGACGGATTAACAGTGACCGATGTTATCACAGATGCTCAGTGTTATGGTTATAGCGATGGCTCAGTAGATATCACAGTTTCTGGTGGACAGGTGCCTTATTCATATGAATGGACTAACGATACCTATGGACAGGATCTGTTTAGTGTCAGCGCCGGAAGTTACTCAGTAACCATTTCTGATGGAAATACTTGCACATCAACCTATACTTATATCGTTGGTCAACCTCCTGTTTTTGCAGCCAACATTTCATCAGTTCAGCATGTTTCGTGTTTTGGTGAGTGTGACGGTTCTGCCACAGTAACTGTTGTAGGTGGTGTTCCTGCTTATATTATTGATTGGGAATCAGGTGGATCAGGTAACGTCGAATCAGCTCTTTGTGGAGGTACTTACGATGTTTCTGTCACAGATGCTAATGGTTGTACTGTTTCAACTGTTGTGGTTATCACTGAACCTCCGGTACTCGCTGCAAATATTTTGCAATGGGAAGATATTTCCTGTTATGGATATGATGACGGAACTGCCACTGTTACTGTAACAGGCGGAACAGGTCCGTATACTTATAGCTGGAGTTCAGGAACCGGTGCAACTATTGCAACTGGCATGGAACCCGGAAATAATACCGTCACCGTAACAGATGATAACGAATGTTCTGTAACCGCTTCGGTAGTACTTACTGAACCAACCCAGATTACATCCACAATTTCAGGTGTTGATCTCGTTTGTCACGGATATCAGAACGGATCTGTCAATCTCGAAGTTGCAGGGGGCTCACCTCCGTACACTTACCTTTGGTCAAATATGATTTCTGATCAGGATTTGTTTGGTATTTCTGGTGGTGATTATTATGTTACCGTAACTGATGCCAATGGTTGTACCATTACAAATCATCAGTTTATTTATGAACCACCAGCCATCAACATTACTACTTCTCCCGATGCTTATATTTGTATCAGCAATTCTACTATAATTTCTGCTGCAGCAACAGGTGGAACATTTCCATACACCTATGTGTGGAATGGCTCTATGGTTGGCGCAAGCCAGTCTGTTAGTCCGATTGTTGACCAAACCTACAACCTAACCGTTACCGATGCTCAGGGTTGTACAAATACTGCTACTGTTGAAGTCTATGTTTACGATTCACTTGAGTTGAAGCTTTCCATTGAAGATCCCGTAATTTGCCTTGGCGAACCTGCCGTGATCAATTCAGTATTCAGCGGCGGAAACGGTGGTCCGTATATTCTTTCTCTCGAAGATGGCACCTATATCAATAACCCATATGTTACTTATCCTGAAGAAAGCATGTCATTCAGAATTTATCTGAACGATTGGTGCGGAACTCCTTCTGTATATGCTGATATTTCAGTTATTGTAATTGATCCTCCTGTGGTTACTTTTGCCGGTGATGACCTTGCGGGTTGTGAACCTCATCTGGTTAATTTCAATGCGTATTCCGAAAACACTGCGTTGGAGTATCTGTGGAACTTTGGAAATGGAAATTATTCTTTCATACAAAATCCTACTACCAACTACCAATATGATGGTGTGTTTGATGTCAGTGTTACTGTAACTGATACAAATGGATGCAAGACAACAGAAACAATTTCTGATTACATCACTGTTTATCCTTTGCCTGTTGCGAGATTTTATCCGGAGCCTCCAACCACTTCAGTCCTGAAACCATTTATTTATTTTAATAATGTGTCTTCAGACTATGTGACTGAAAATTACTGGTTCTTTGGTGATGGCGATTCATCTGATTTAGAAAGTCCTTTGCATTATTATCCTGCCGAAGAAAGGGAATATGATGTGACCCTGATTGTTGAAACTGCATATGGTTGCAGAGACACTGCTACTGCTCCGGTCTCCATTCTCGATGAATACACATTCTGGGCACCAACAGGATTTACTCCAAATAATGATGGAATAAATGATATCTTCTTTGTCGATGGCCACGGAATTGATGTTGAAAACTTCGCAATGTACATTTATGACAGATGGGGTGAACTTGTATTCACAACCAATGAGTTTGATCCTGAAAATCCACAAAATAACGGATGGGACGGACGAATCAAAGACAACAAACTGGCTCCTTCGGGCGTTTACACCTGGCTGGTTATATATCGCGACTGGCGTGCTGTTGAGCATCAGGAAGCCGGACCGGTTACGCTGATGAGATAAAATATTTTAAAAAAAAGACCGGAATTTCCGGTCTTTTTTTTTTGCGTTGTTTTCTGGGGTTTTGGGTATCAAGTAGTGGGTATCGGTTATCAAGTTTCCAATATCAATTTGTATCTTTGCGAAAAAAAACATGGAATGTCGTCAGGGATGCGCAGCATGCTGCATTTATCTTTCAATCTCTTCGCCGATACCGGGAATGCCTGATGGAAAACCGTCCGGAACAAAATGCATTCATCTTGATCAGGATCTTAGATGCAGTATATATGAAACCCGCCCAAAAGTATGTCGCGATTTTACCGCTGAATTACTCTTTTGTGGAAAAAATGCTGATGAAGCTAAAAGTATTATGATTGAATTGGCTAAGTAGTTGATTTTTAGTTTTTAATCTTCGTTTTGATCGTTTCCCGTCATTATATTTACCTTTGTACTGCCCGTAAACATTAGGTTTTTATTAACCCGTTTTACAAACATTCAATAAAAAAGCTGCCCTGATTATTTGTTTTAAACAATTTTATTCCATATTTTTGTTCCCCTGTTGATAAATTTATTATATGAGTTTGAAAGATAATAGTTTAGAACAAACTTTAGTTGTTAATAAGTCAGATAACAACTGTACTGAAGAGCAATTTCTGATACTTCACAATGATGATTTTAATACCTTTGACTTTGTAATTGACTCACTCATAGATGTTTGTTGTCATGAGTTTGAGCAGGCAGAGCAATGTGCCTATATTACACATTATAAAGGAAAATGTGATGTAAAGAAAGGAAATTTTACTACCTTGAAGCCCTTAAAAGATAAATTAACAGCCATAGGGCTAAACGTTACAATTAATTAAATGGAAGTTTTGACCGTTGTATTGCTGGTGGGACTTGGAATAATTCTGCTTCTGCTTGAATTTTTTGTAGTTCCGGGAATTACTATTTTTGGATTTGCCGGTTTCGCTGCAGTTATCGGTGGTATTTATTTTGCTTTTGATTATTTTGGTCAGATGGGTGGGATGTATGCTATCCTTGGATCTTCATTAGCTATTGGCATCATGCTTTATCTTGCTTTCAAAGCAAAAACCTGGGATAAAGCCATGCTGAAAACTGATATTTCAGGTAAGGTTGACTCCATAGACCCTAATGAAGTAAAACAAGGTGATACAGGCAAAACAGTCAGCCGTTTAGCACCAATTGGAAAAATTATTATCAACGAGAAATATTACGAAGGCAAATCAATCGACAGCTTTATTGATCATGGAGTTGATATTGAAGTTGTAAAAGTTGAAATGACTCAGATTATTGTTAAACCTAAAAAATAATACTATGCAATTAATGACTTTATTAGATGCTAACATGGCACAGTACCAATATGTTTGGATTGCTGCCGCTGCATTTATTGGACTAATCATCATTCTTTATTTTGTGCCAATCGGACTTTGGTTCACCGCATTACTTTCAGGTGTCAGGGTTTCATTGGTACAGCTTATTTTCATGCGTTGGAGAAAAGTTCCGCCCAGAGTAATTGTAAATGCTATGATTGCGACCCATAAAGCCGGACTAACCAATATTAAAAGAGATGAGCTTGAAGCGCATTATCTGGCCGGAGGAAGAATCCGTTCGGTTGTTCAGGCCCTGATTTCTGCAGACAAAGCAAATATTCAACTTTCTTTTCAGATGGCCACTGCCATCGACCTTGCTGGTCGTGATGTATTCGAAGCTGTTCAAATGTCAGTTAATCCGAAAGTAATCAATACTCCTCCGGTTGCCGCTGTTGCAAAAGACGGTATTCAGCTTATTGCCAAAGCAAGGGTTACTGTTCGGGCAAATATAAAGCAACTTGTGGGTGGAGCAGGTGAAGAAACTGTTTTGGCCAGGGTTGGTGAAGGTATTGTTTCTTCTATTGGTTCGGCGGCTTCTCATAAAGCTGTGCTGGAAAATCCTGACAGCATTTCTAAACTTGTTCTTGGAAAAGGTCTTGATGCAGGTACTGCATTTGAAATTCTCTCCATTGATATTGCCGATATTGACATTGGAAAAAATATTGGTGCTGTTCTGCAAATGGATCAGGCCGAAGCCGACCTGAAAATTGCTCAGGCAAAAGCTGAGGAAAAACGTGCTATGGCTGTTGCTACCGAAATGGAAATGAAAGCTAAAGCTCAGGAAATGCGCGCTAAGGTTATTGAAGCCGAATCTGAGGTTCCACGTGCCATGGCAGAAGCTTTCAGAAATGGTAATCTGGGTATCATGGATTATTTAAAAATGAAAAATATGGAAGCTGATACTTCAATGAGGGAAAATATTGCAAAACCTGCAAAGCCTGATTCCAAAACTGGTCAGTAAAAATTATATTTTTATATAAATGAAACAGCCACGAAAATGTAATTCGTGGCTGTTTCATTTACAGGGGATAGTATAAATCTGTAATGGTAAAGGATGCATAAATCACGGAAGCTATTCCGTTTAATGTCATAAAGGCCAGATTTACACGGCTAAGATCATTGGGTTTCACAAGCAGGTGCTGATAGGCCAATAATGCTGAAAAAACAGCAGCGCCGACAAAATATAGTATTCCTGCTTTTGAATAATATCCTGCGTAAAATACCAGCAGGGCCGAAAATAAATGCACAACTGATGATATTATCAGGGCTTTTCTTTTTCCAAAATAGGCGGGTATAGAAAATAATTTTTCACTTTTATCAAACTCTTCATCCTGCAATGCATAAATTATATCAAATCCACTTACCCAGGTTAATACAATTAAGGAGAACAGGATTGGGAGGATATGAAATTCAGCCGTTACTGCCAGATAAGCTCCTATCGGAGCCAATGAAAGTCCCAGTCCCAGAATAAAATGACACAGGGCAGTGAATTTTTTTGTTAGTGAATAGCCCAAAATTACCAGTAAGGCTACCGGAGATAGAAAAAATACAAGTTGGTTAATAAACCAGGTAACAGCAATAAAAAGCAATGCATTTACAATTACAAACCACAAAGCTGATTTTGCCCGAATAATTCCGGAAGGTAATTCCCGTTTACTGGTTCTGGGGTTCTTTTTATCGATTTTTCTGTCAGAGTATCTGTTGAAACCCATTGCTGCATTGCGGGCAAAAACCATACACAAAATCACATAGATAAGCAACTCCCATTTAAATTTGTATCCTTCAGTGTTTATGGCCAGGAAAAAACCAATCATTGCAAAGGGCATCGCGAAAATGGTGTGTGAAAACTTCACCATCGAAAGATAATTAACAGCTTTTATTTTTCCCTGATGGCTCATTTTTCAATAATTACCGGCTTTTTTGAAACAATCCATAACCCTGTGAATGTCAGTATTCCGTTTATAATAAGCAATTCATATCCCAATTCATATCCATTGAATAAATCTATTGAATATTTACTCAAAAAATAACAGATTACCGGAGAAATAATCGCAATGGCAGGAACAAATACATCTTTCACACTGCGCTTTGTGAAAAGACCAAAGCTGTATAATCCGAGCAGCGGACCATATGTATAACCAGCTACTGTAAGAATGCCGCCTATAACTGCCTGATCATTAATCTGTCTGAAAATTACAATAATAATCAATAACAGTAAGGCGAATGAAAAATGAACCAGATATCGGGTGTTTTTGATGGATTTCTCATCCAGGTTCTTTTTGTTAAGTCTTAGAAAATCAATGCAAAACGATGTGGTTAAGGAAGTCAGTGCCCCATCGGCACTTGGAAATGCTGCCGAAATTAATCCAATAAGAAAGATTATCCCCACCACCGGACCAAGATAATGAAGAGCAAGAACCGGATACAGATCGTCGGTGCTTTTTGGAACCGGAATATTATTTGCGGACGCATATATATATAGGAACGAACCGAGAAGCAGAAAAAGGAATATTACCACAACTATAATGGCTGAAAAAGTAAACATATTTTTTTTTGCTTCCTTAATATTCCTGCAGCTGAGGTTTTTTTGCATCATCTCCTGATCAAGTCCGGTCATCGTAATGGTTATAAACATCCCTGCAAAAAACTGTTTGAGAAAATGCCTTTTGTCATTCCAGTCATCTGCAAAAAACATTTGCGACATTTCAGAAATTCTTACCTGATCAATGAGGTCGGGAATGCTCATGTTCATCTGTCTGCTTATATAAATAATTGTCAGGACCACAGCCGACAACATTGCAGCCGTTTGAAGCGAGTCGGTCCATATGAGCGTTTTCACACCACCTTTATAGGTGTATAAAATAACCAGAAAAATAAAAATTAATACGGTTACCCAAAATGGTATATTCCAGGCGTCAAAAATAAAAATTTGCATCACATTGATAACGATATACATTCTGAAGGATGCTCCTAAACTGCGCGACAAAATAAAGAAAAACGCACCTGTTTTATAAGACCAAAACCCGAGTCGATCTCCTAGGTAGGAGTATATTGAGGTAAGGTTCATTCTGTAATACAATGGCATCAACACGGTGGCAATGACAATATATCCGAAAAAATAACCAAAAGCCATCATCATATATGAAAACTGTGTGGTGCCTACCCATCCGGGAACCGACATGAATGTTACTCCCGAAAGCGAAGTCCCAATCATTCCAAATGCCACTATATACCATCTGGATTTTTTATTTCCGATGAAAAATGACTCATTGTCTGCTTTGCGTGAAGTCATGTATGAGATGAAAATCAGCAGCAGGAAGTAGGAAAGAATTAATATCAGAATTCCGGTCGGACTCATGTTTTTTTTGCAAGGATAATAAGATTATCAGTTCATTGTCCGGCTTATCACCAATAGATATCAAAAAAAAAAGAAAAGATGTTAACAGATCAGATGCGCGATATTTTGTTTCTTTGTAAAAAAAAAGATATGAAGGAATTTTTTAAAGAGATCGGGGCAGCTGTGACTGTTAGTGATGTCAATGGCGACATCGTTTATATGAACGATAAATCTGCCAAAACATTTGAAAACTATGGAGGAAGAGAATTAATCGGGAAAAGTTTGTTTGGTTGTCATCCAGCACCTGCAGCTTCAAAATTAAAAAAAATGCTTCTAACACATGAATCGAATTCCTATACCATTGAAAAAAATGGCATCAGGAAAATAATTCTTCAGCGACCATGGTTTGAAAACTCTGTTTTTATGGGATATGTAGAATTTAGCTTTGAAATTCCTGCAGAGATGCAACATTTTGTCAGGAAATAGCGTTTGGATCGGGGTACTCATAACTGAATGCTTGGAACTTAAAGAACTATTTGCTATTTTTGTCTTACTTTAAAAAAATCACTCATGGTTATTGTAAACAACGGCTTTGACGAGGAAGAAGAAAGAGGTTACCGTAAAATTGAAGGTTTCAACAAAGAAGCAACAGCCAGTATGGCTGAAAATTATTATAATGTTATCAGGGAACTGGGAGAAGATCCTGACAGGGAAGGGTTACAGAATACTCCTGTAAGGGTAGCCCGTGCCATGCAATTTCTTACACATGGTTACCATTTAAAACCTGAGGAAATTATTAAGTCTGCCATGTTTAAAGAGGAATACAAGCAAATGGTCATTGTGAAAGATATAGAGATTTATTCTCTCTGCGAACACCATTTACTACCATTCTTTGGAAAAGCTCATGTTGCTTATATTCCGGATGGTTATATAACCGGACTAAGTAAGATAGCCAGGGTTGTTGAGGCCTTCTCCAGAAGGTTGCAGGTACAGGAAAGACTTACAACCCAAATCAGGGATTGTATTCATAACACGCTTAATCCGCTTGGTGTAGCCGTTGTAATTGAAGCTTCACATATGTGTATGCAGATGAGGGGAATTCAAAAGCAGAATTCAGTAACCACAACTTCTGCTTTTACCGGTATTTTCCTCCAAAATCCAACCCGTGAAGAGTTTATTCACCTGATTGGTACAAAACTTCATTGATAATTATTTCAGTAAAAGTTTTGAGTTAAATATTCTGTTTTTGCTGTACACTTTTATAAAGTACATTCCGGCAGGCATTTGCGAAATATTTATTTCTGTTTTATTGTTCTTCGCAATAAATGTTTTGGTTAATTCTCCAAACTGATTTCTGATTTCAATATTAACTGGGAAAACATCTTTTTCAGATATTTCTAATGTGAAAATTCCCTCTGTCGGATTAGGAAATAATCTTAGGTTGTTTTTAGGTGAGTAATCATTTATAAATGTTCCATTTCCATGATACCTTGCAAGGGCAATGTTATAATGGTCATTGAAAAATGAAATTCCGGACAAGACTATTTTTCCGTCATTTTGTGATTTTGCAATGAAAGCCACATCATTTCCGCCCGCGATGTCTGTATGAACTTTTCCTCCTTCTCCGAAAGTGCTGTCAATGGAGCCGTCAGTATTTAATCTGAGCATGGCAAAGTCACCGTTACCGTTCATTGCATTTGTTCCGCTAACACCGGCAACAATTATCTTTCCGTCATTCTGTATCGTTATAGCATAGGCTTCACTTTCTGTGGTATCAAAATCGGTAATTACCAATCCGTTTGTTCCAAAACTGTTGTCTAATGTTCCGTCGGTATTGTATCTGATAATAACTGCATTTTGTTGAGAGGATGCAGCAATAATGATTTTATTGTCGGGTTGGATTGCAACCGCGTTTCCAAAGGCATCGGTTTCATCAATAGAAGTAATGATCAGTCCATTTGTTCCAAAACCGGAATCCAGACTTCCATCTGCAAGAAACCTGACAACAGCAATATTATTTTTAAGCAGAGGAGCATCATAAATCATTCCTGTGGTTATTACCCTGTCTTCTGAGTCAATTGCACCTGCCCATGCTTCCACATCCTGACTTTCGGAGAACTTGTTGATGGAAAATCCATCCGTTCCGAATGAAGTATCCAGAGAACCGTCATTATTAAACCTGATAAGTGAAATACCAGTGTTTAAGTCCCCGGAATACCCGCATAAAACTATTTTACCATCAGATTGCAGTCCCCCGAAATAAATATTTGAGGAGTTTTCCACATTTACATTACTGAATCCTTCATTTCCAAATGAGCTGTTGATTGAGCCGTCAGAATTATAATTTGCAGTTATAAAATTGTAAGTGGATTCGTCTATTCTTGTGTAACCTGAGGCTAAAATATTCCCGTCTTCAAGGCAAATCACGGAACGGATATTTGATAATAATCCGATTTGAACAAACGAAATTCCGTTTTCACCGAATGAATTGTCGAAAGAACCGTCGCCATTGTATCTTACCAAAGTAAAATGTGGATAGAGAGAGTCTACTGAATATCCACCGATAATTATTTTTCCGTCATTTTGAATTTCCATTGCACCGGTCCATGAATAGTTCACTCCGATTGCTGAATGGAAGTATCCTGATCCTCCAAAAGATTCATCCAGTGAACCTGGCGTTTGAGCAGAAGATAAACCAATGTTTATAAAACCTGCAAGGAAAAGAAACAGTTTATACATATGATTAATAATTCGACAGAATAATAATTGCTTCTATAGTCTGACTCCAATCACAAGAATATCATCAATCTGTTCATGATGCTCTTTTCCTTCAGCAACATTGGGATAAGCTTTCCAGTCTTCAATGGTTTTGTCAAGCAACTTTTCCTGTTCGCTCATTGAACCATTCTGACTTGAAAGGAGGATTTCCTTAAATGTCTTATATTTAAGTTTTTTGCT
Organism: Bacteroidetes bacterium GWF2_38_335; assembly: GCA_001769535.1. GTDB lineage: Bacteria > Bacteroidota > Bacteroidia > Bacteroidales > GWF2-38-335 > GWF2-38-335. Next base: position 54,152 of record MEOH01000002.1, on the reverse strand, counting down.
TTTTGGTCCACCAAACTGATCAGCATATCCGTCAGAGAACAGATAAAATGAATCTCCGTCGCCAAGCTGAATTTCGTTGTTTGTAAAGGAAACCATTTCTTCACCATAAATACCAATAGGCATTTTATCAGCTTTTATTTCAAACAGGACATGGGTTTCGCCTTCGAGCATATTGTCATTGACAGGCATTTCTTTCCCCTTTTGTTTGATTACATAAATAGGGTTATTTGCTCCGGCAAATTGCAGTTTTCTATCCTTTTCATTAAACTTTACCAACGCAATGTCCATACCGTCTTTTGCTTCACCGCTTTTTCCTGTTTGTCTGAGCGACCTGATTACATGCTCCCTGAGTTTATTCAATATTTCATTGGCTTTCAGATCATGGTTGTTACCGACAATTTCATTGAGGAATGCAACACCAAGCATACTCATAAATGCACCAGGTACGCCGTGACCTGTACAGTCGGCAGCAGCAACAATCAAAGTATCGTTTATTTCAGTAAACCAATAATAGTCACCGCTGACAATATCTCTGGGTTTATTGAGAATAAAATACGACTGGAGTTTCCTTCCGATATAATCTTCGGGAGGCAGAATGGCTCTTTGAATTCGTTGTGCATAAACAATACTTGAAAGGATTTCTTCTTTTTGCTCATGAATCATATCACGTTGTTCTTCAACAATTTCTTTTTCCTTCTGTATCTCATCTCTTTGTGTTTCAATTTCTTCTTTTTGCTGTTTTATTTCTTCATTTTGCTGCATGATTTCATCATTCTTTTCAGCAAGCAGTTTGTTTGCGCGTTTTTTGATTTTGTAGCTTCTGTAGATAAAATATCCAAGGAAAACAACAACCAGAATAATGAATGCGAAAAGATAAATAATCAGATTTTGCATATTTACTTTATCAACCAGGTCGCTGAGTTCAGACTTTTGTTCTTTAATTCTGTCTTCCTGCTCAACAATGGCTTTCTTTTGTTCGACAAGATATTCTTCTTGTTTTTTTATTTCTGCTTTTTGTACATCAAGTAGTCTGGTTTTCTCAATAAGTTCTGCTGTTTTAGCCGCAATTTCTGCAGATTTAGCCTGCAATTCCTTTTGCTTGAAATTAACATCCTTAATAAGCCTGTCAAGTTCTCTTTTTTGTTTGTCGATTTCCTGTTGCTGGATTTCAATTTCCTTTTTCTGAATCTCTATTCTCTCAGTTTGTTTTTTGATTTCTTCAAGTTGGGCAGCGATCTTTTTATTTTGCTCATCAACAATCTGTTTCTCGGCTTCAAGCAGTTTTTCTGTGTTTTCATACAAAGCTTCCCAGTCGGTCTGACTTTTTACCGCGCCTCCGATAAAAAGTGTCGGCAATACAAACCCTTCGGCTTCAATTTTTTTCTCGTTTATTTCATATCTTTTGATTCCTTTTGGATCAACGATGAAGTTTATCATGGATGAATGGTACTCATAATTTTCAGTGAGCATCAGAGTATTTTTACCTTTTACCTTATTGTGCGCCATATAAATATCTACATTCGACTCACGTTTGTTGAAAAACAAAACCTGCGTTTCGGTAAGCTGATCAAGGTTTTTGATTCCAATAATTTTAATCGGCTTCCCGAAAATAGCTCCTCTTTTGGCGGCTTCAGCTTTTATGGCTTCATAAAGAGAACTGTCGGGTTCAATAACGGTGATTTTAAATTCACTGATCTGAGAAATATTGCTCCAGGTTGTTTTCTTAATAATATCAAGGATGTAAGCCGAACGGTCAGCGTCAGTAAATCCTTTGGTCTGCCCAAAAGCAGAAGCAAGAAAGATAACCTGCAGAATGATCAGGTAAAAGGTAATTTTGAGTTTCATTGTTTCAGGTAAATGTTACAATGCAAAAATAGTAAAATTAATATTATGGGGATTTAAAAAAATGAATAAAGTAAAGTGTCAGATGGCGATAATATCATTCGGTATGAATTATTTATTGAGAATACCCAACAAAACATTTAGATCAGAAATTTTGTCGGGGTAACCCAATTTGTCATAATTTCCTATTAAGTCCTTCACCAATTCCCTGATACAATCAAGGTTGTTACAGGGTATAAAAAATGATTTTTCTGTTTTAAGATCCTGTTGTTTGATGAAAAAATCAATTTCTTTTTTGCCGAAAACAGTTCCTTTGTTAAAGGGATTTATATAAAAAAGAATATCTTCAGGTTCAACCACAGGATTGTCTCTGTCAAATTCGGTATATTCATCAACCCAGGCAAGTATAAAGTTTCTTGGAAGATTTACTCCGTAAACCGGTAAATCCAGCCGTTGTGCTATTGCTGCATATAAAATCCCCAATGAAACAGGATTTCCTTTTTTTGTATCTATCAGATTATTAATGAATGAGTTGCCTGGTGAATTGAAGTTTGAAGTGTTTCTTCTGAAATTTTGTACCTCAAAAATAAAATGATTGATGATGCGGATTTTTTCCAGAGCAGTAAGTCCATCGTTCAACTCCAGCCATATTTCTTTTCTGAGTTTTTCGATAAACGCTTCGGTTTTTGATGCGTCATAATCGGGGTATTGATATGCCGCGATTATTGAAGCTCCGGCTATCAGGTCATGACTTCCCTTTTCTGACCATTCTTTTAATCTGACCGAAGTTTCAGTGAACTGAATCTTTTGTATTATGGTTTCAATCCTTCTTTGCAGTCTTTCATCCAGTGAACTTTCCCATGCTTTCTCAAGCTGGGGAATGGCTTCAGAGCCTTTTTTAAGCAGATTGGTCATTACTGTATTAAATACCTCACTGTTTGGATCATCCAGCAGGGTAATTAATGCCGATATTTCTTTGCTGCTCATAAATTTTTTTTACAAATTTATAATAGCACTTAGTTGCAATCAATACCGGTTTTATTAAGATATAAACGAAGGGATGTTAATATTATGGATGATAAAGACTTAGGTAAATTCAACTTAAATGCCACCGAATATTAATTATTCATTCAAACTAATGAATTTCAGAATAATAAATTGTGGAATTAAAAACCTTAATGGACATTAAATGTCAATCCAAGTTGAATGCCGGCCACTTCTTTTTCATAAATTTTCTGGTACAGGGCGCCAAAGGTAACATATCCGAAGCTATTGGGTGATTCCATAATTTTATAACTGAAGCCAAAATTAACTTCGGAATAAACATCACTTAAGTCATAATAATTGGCGCAATAGCGGCCGTCAAGCGAGATTTTATAATTAAAATCGTGTAAATACAATTCGAATGCCAGATAGTGTTCATTGTAACTGACTGCTTCAAAATGGTCGTAGAGTAAACCTGTCCCAAACCTGATGTTTGCTTGTTTTTCGATCCAGGTACTGACAACCATTTGCCAGTGGATGGTCATTTGACTTTCGGCAGAAAAATCATGGAATTCATTCAGGTAATTCATTTTCAAATCTGTTGAAAGCACTCCCCATGAACCCCTTACCCTGGGCATCATTGAAAAACTGCCGTTGGGCGGACTAAAGGAAAAATGGGGCATGATATCGGCGGATAAAACCATTGGGAGTTCCTCACGGCTGTCCATTAAATCTTCATGGTGGATTACCAGAGCACCAATCACAAAAATGCCTCCTTCGCTGCAACATACCTCGACACATGCTTCGGCGCACCCGTCAGAACAATAGGGATCCGACAGTTCTGTTTTAGTCTGATTGACTTCCCCTATATTGATTTCTTCTTCTTGTTCAACTGCCTGTGCATGCGTTAACATGCAAATAAAAAGACCAATTATGACAGTAAAAATCTTCATTTTTCTTATTTTTTTTGTTTATACGGGTTTTTCTCAAAATTGTTTGCAGAAATACATGATGATGTATGAGGTATGATGTATGAGGTATGAAGTCGAATGTTGAATACTCCACGTCATGCATTATCCATCTTAACTACCCTCCCCCAACCCCTCCAAGGCGGGGAGTTGTTTCGCCCACAATTGTGTATATCATCCATCATCCATCATACCTCATAACAAATTCCTATCTTTGCAATCCTGAAATGAACGATAAATTAAAAATATCAAAGGTTATTGTATTGACTGTCACGCATTTTTCTCATGACTTCTATACAGCAATCCTTGCGCCGTTGCTTCCCAAACTGATTGAAAAACTTCAGATTTCTTACTTTTCTGCCGGATTTCTCCAGTTCATTGTGCAAATTCCTCTTTTTTTCAGTCCGTTTATCAGTGTAATTGCCAACAAACCCCATGCCAGATATTTTGTGATTTTTGCTCCGGCCGTTGCTGCAATCCTGATGAGTATTATCGGACTGGTTTCATCTTACTGGTTGCTTGTTCTCATTTTGTTTGTGGTTGGGGTAAATTCGGCTTTTTATCATGTTCCGGCTCCGGTTATGATGAAAAATGTATCCGGAAAAAATCCGGGGTTGGGAATGAGCATGCACATGGTGGGAGGAGAGGCAGCACGTGCTATCGGACCAATGGTTGTGTTGGGAATTATCAGTGCTTATTCATTTGAAGGTATTTGGCGCATCATGCCTTTTGGTATAGTAACATCACTTTTTCTGCTTTGGCTTTTAAGGGATGTTCCGGTTACTCAAAATGCCATCAAACCGTCGTACAAAAAAATGTATGCTGCATATAAAAGGAACAAGAATGTATTTGGATTGATTTTGGGATTGTCTTTTTTCAGGGCTATACTGGCATCCGGACTAACAACCTATTTGCCGGTATATGTGAAACATGTTCAAAATGATTATGGACTGGCTTTGGTATCGCTAACAGTTTTGGAATTCGGAGGAATGGCAGGGGCATTGCTTTCCGGAATTATTTCTGATTTTATCAGCAGAAAACGCATGATAGTTTATATTACTGTTCTTTCGCCACTTTTCATGTTGTTCTTTTTATATATGGGCAACTCCATATTTTCAATAATTATTTTAGCAGTTTTAGGGTTCATTGTTTTTTCTATTACACCAGTTCTAATGGCATACGTGCTGAGCATTAAGTCATATTATCCGGTATTTATGAACTCAATGTTTATGACCATTAACTTTGTTACCGGATCAATGACTGTGTTAATGATCGGGTTATCATCAGATTTGTTTGGATTACAGAATACCTTTATTTTTGCTGCTCTTGCTGCCTTGATTGCAATTCCATTCGCCATGGCATTGCCTGAAAGTGAAAAGGACATGCCAAAATAAAAAAAGCCGGTTTTCCCGGCTTTCTCATCTCATATTATTATTTAATGTTATGCTGAAACAGCAGGTATATCCTTATTGACTTTTTTAATAAGTCCCTGTAGTACTTTGCCCGGACCAACTTCTGTAAAATCAGAAGCTCCGTCTGCTATCATCCTGACAACAGTCTGGGTCCATTTAACCGGAGCAGTAAGCTGTGAAATCAGGTTTTGTTTAATTTGTTCGGGATCTGTGAATGGGGCAGCACTTACGTTCTGGTAAACAGGACATAACGGTTTGTTGAAATGTGTGGAGTTTATTGCCTGAGCAAGCTCAACTTTTGCGGGTTCCATCAGCGGAGAATGGAATGCGCCGCCCACAGGAAGTTTCATGGCTCTCTTTGCACCAAGTGCAGTTAATTTTTCGATAGCCATATCGATTCCTTTGTGTGATCCGGAGATTACAAGTTGGCCCGGACTGTTAAAGTTTGCGGGAACCACTACCTCATCAATCTCAGCGCAGGCTTTAATCACAACTTCATCGTCAATGCCAAGGATTGCAGCCATGGTCGAAGGAGTTGCTTCGCATGCTTTCTGCATTGCCTGTGCGCGTTTTGAAACAAGTTTCAAACCATCTTCGAAAGAAAGTGCTCCGGCAGCAACAAGCGCCGAGAATTCACCCAATGAGTGACCGGCAACCATCTGGGGTTTAAAGTTCTCACCAAGTGTTTTGGCCAATATTACAGAATGAAGAAAGATTGCGGGTTGGGTAACCTTGGTCTGTTTCAGGTCTTCATCGGTACCGGCAAACATAAGGTCGGTAATTCTGAATCCAAGAATTTCGTTTGCTTTTTCAAACAGTTCTTTAGCGAGAGGGGAATTGTCATATAAATCTTTTCCCATTCCTACAAACTGAGCTCCCTGTCCGGGAAATACGTATGCTTTCATAGTGCGATTTTTTAAAATTTTGACAAAGGTAGTAAATTGTTTTTTAAGTTCATAAAGTTCGTAAAGTTGAAAGTCTGTAAAGTCGAATGTTCGTAAAGTTCGTAAGGTTCGTAAAGTTGAAAGTCCATCAAGTCGATGATGTTTTAGCTTCCGCAATCCAGGCCTGAAGGGCCGTAACAATAATAGCCCCGGCTGTCAAGCCGGGGTTTTAATAATAAGCCTGGAGGGCTTATATTATGGTAGCCCCGGGCAATTGCCTGGGGGCCCGCCGGCCAAGAACACATTAGAAGGAAAAACCCCCTTCCGGCGGAAATGAACGAGGAAGATTATTAAAAATATATTTTAAAAGCCATTCAATAATATCAAAAAAAAACAGGTGGTAAAGTCAACCCGGACCTTACATCAATATTAGTTTTCTTGTGTGCACCATTGTCCCTTCTTCATTAAATATTTTGACAAAATATGTTCCATAAGCACCAAAATCGTTGATGTTAATTTGGTATTCAGGTTGAGTTATAATGCTTTCAAAAACTATTTCACCTGTAACAGTTTCAATTTTTACTGAATAATTTTCAATCAGACTGAAATCACCGTTGTCAATTATTATAAAATCGCGAGCAGGATTGGGGTAAATTTTTATAGTGTTGACATATGGAAAATCTATGGATATTTCAACATCAATAATTAACGTATCGGTAACTGCGATACTGTCATAAATTACACAATTATTTTCAGCATATAATTGCAGGATTTCATGATTTGTAAGAACCCGGTTGTAAACAGCAATATCATCGATTACTCCGTTGAAATATCTGTAATTACCTGAACTTGGTACTGATAAGGCGCCAATTGAAATAATTCCCGGATTATCCAATGCAACAGAAGAATGTTCTGTGTCGAAGGAATTTGCCAGATTTCCATCAACATATATTGTCCAAAGATCATTATTTACTATTCCTACAAGATGGTGCCATTGTCCGTCAAACAAAGAAACTTCATTCGTTCCGGATGAAATAAAACCCCCGCTAAGATCTCGACCTTCCATAACAGCATCTCCTAAAGCCTGTAATCTTAAATTGTATCCTTTATCATCTGAGAAGTAATACTTTGAAAAAATGGTAGGTACATCTCCTGATGTTGTTTTAATCCAGGCCGAAACTGAAACCTGATTTGTAACCGACATGTTATCTGTTCCACAGGTAATTTTATCGTCAGAACCATCAAACAAATAAGCGCTGTTTGGATTTCCAAATCTGTCACTGGTAAGTGATGCGCCAATTATTGTACCGTTGTTTCCAATTCCGCTTTCATCATTAGCATTACCATTAAAAGGCCAATATCCAACAAGATTTTCTGTTACAATCTGAGAATTGACCTGATGGCATAAAACAATCATCGATAGAAAAAAAAGAAACGTAAATTTTGTTTTCATTTTCAGGAATGGGTTTTTAAGTTTAGATATATATAATTGACAATTCAAATGTACAGAATATTTTATAAAATAACAAACAATAATCTTGTTACTGCATGGTTTATAGGTTATGAGTTATGAATTATGAATTATAAGTTATGAGTTATGGATTATAAGTTATAAGTGAAGGGAGCTGGTGTTTGGAGTCGGAAGCCGGAAGACCGAAGTTAGAAGTCGGAAGACCGAAGTCAGAAGTCGGAACCAACCCTTTAAATCCCGAAAAGCACACGGCCTGCATGGCCAGCTCAATTCAGCCCCGGCTTTCAAGCCGGGGTTTAAGGGTCAGATCAGACAAACCGCCGGCCAAGAGGACATTAGAACAAAAAATCCACTTCCGGCGGAAATGAATGAAAAATTTATTAAAAGGTAAGTCCATAAAGTCAAAAATCAAAAAATCTCATTAGCACTAAAAATCAAAATATTTTATAATAGCCATTCGAATTAACCGACTTGTAGGACTTTCGACTTTACGGACTTTTAACTTTTTTCCCTATCTTTGAAAGAAAAAAAGTGGATATTTTACTGATCTCGGCAACAGATAACGAAAGTAAGCTGCTAATTTCAAAACTTGGTCTGAATGCTTTTGAAAAGGACTTGCTCAGAGGAAAAGTCAATGGAAATATGGTTTACTATACATGTTCCGGAATAGGCTCAGCCTCTACTGCCTATAAACTCACAAAACTGTTTTTAAAAAACAATTTTGATCTGGTTGTTCAGTTCGGAATAGCCGGTTCTTTCACAAGCCGTTTTGTGCCCGGAGCAGTTGTCCAGGTTACCGAAGATTGCTTTGCCGATTTGGGAATTGATGATAATGGACAGTTTAAGGATTTATTTGAATTGAAATATCTTAATGAAAATTCATTTCCATACACTGGAAACAGCATTAAAAATCAATTTATAACAGATTTATCAGATGTGCCCGAAGCAAAAGGCATCACCGTAAATACAGCCAGTGGTAATAGTGACAGGATAAATTTCCTGAAAAACAGATTCAATCCTGATGTGGAAACAATGGAGGGTGCCGCTCTTGCACTGGTCTGTGCTTCTGAAAAAATCAAATACCTTCAGATCAGGGCAATCTCGAATTTTGTTGAGCCAAGAAATATAAAAAACTGGAAAACAGAAGCTGCGGTTCGCGACCTAACTGATAAGATCATTGAATTATTAAACGAAATCAACTGAAATGAAGCTTCAACTGGCCATATCACCTTGTCCAAATGACACCTATATTTTTGAGGCATTGATTCATAAAAGAATTGATTGTGGAAATCTCGATTTTGAACTGCAAATGGCCGATGTGGAAGAGCTAAATAAACGGGCAGGACAGGGATTACCTGACGTTACCAAACTCAGTTTTTTTGCTTATGTTTTTGTCAGTGATAGGTACAGAATACTTAATGCCGGTGCCGCTCTTGGGAAAAATAACGGACCGTTGCTTATAAGCCGCTATAAAATATATCCGGATGAGGTAGATGATCTGAAAATAGCAATACCCGGTTTCAGAACAACGGCTAACCTGTTGATGTCTATGGCCTATCCGAAAGCAATAAATAAAAAAGAATACCTGTTTTCTGATATTGAAGAAGTGGTGCTCGATAAAGAAGCAGACGCTGGTCTTATTATCCATGAATCAAGATTTACTTTTGAGAAAAAAGGTCTCAGGAAAATCCGGGATATGGGCGAATATTGGGAGCAGGAAATGAAAATGCCTCTGCCGCTTGGCTGCATTGCTGTAAGAAGAACCATTTCTGATGATTTGGCCGGTAATATTGATGGGATGGTTAGAAACAGCATTCTCTATGCGAAAAAAAATCCATCCGTTGTGGCTGATTTTATTAGAAAAAATGCACAGGAACTGGATGATGAAGTTATTGAAAAACACATTGGTTTATATGTGAATGAATATTCTGAAAATCTTGGGGAGACTGGAAAAAAGGCCATTCAGACCTTATTCGAAAAAGCCTATCAGCACAAATTGACCGATCACATCCCTGAGGATGTGTTTGTAAAATAATATTACTTACCGATTATAACCCCTGTCTTGTTTTAGGTATAAAAAAACCCGGAATCATTGACCCCGGGTTTTTCATTGAATTGTATTGTTAATCGCACGTTACGTCCAGAAGATTTGTGTCCCAGCAGTGCCAGTTTTCATCACCAAATTTGGCAGAATCTTTTACGTGACCATTGTGGTTGGCAAAGTTCCACTCGATTTCGATGAGATTGTCCTGACCTTTGTTGTAGATATTATAGAACCTGTTGAAATCAGTTTCTGAGGTTGCCCCGTACCAGATATAACCACCATGTTCAGCATAATGTGTGCTTGTTGAAGGAGCAATGTTGGTGTAGGAAATGCTTGCGTTACCACTTCCATCATTTGACCAGGCAATTTTTAATAATGCAGTAGGAACTAATTTGCTTTCATTAAGAATCCAATATCCACCGGTTCTGTTTTCATGGGATTTTCCATAATACCATAAGAAATCATCTATGCGCATTTCCCAGTTAACACTGTCACCGGTCATATAGCCTGTAAGTTCTGCAGTGTGCAAACCACCTGCATTGAAATTATATGTCCATGTCCATGTTTCATCACCAGAGTCATATACAGCTTCATGATTGAATGCCTCGGCAAAAGAAGCAACGGGAACAGCTAATCCAACGGTAATAATTATATTCCAAATGGCAACGTTGGCAAACGAATGACCCCAATTCTGGTATGACATTACATCTTTTGTTCCTTTGGATGTAGTATCACTGGCAGTTCCAAAATCATCAAAATTGATTTTAAAAGTTTCGATGCCCGGAATCAGTGGTGCAGGTTCATCTTTCTTTTTACATCCTGTTGTCATGGATGCCAGAAAAGCGATCAGTACAATTACTGTTAACAGATTTTTTAAGTTCATCTTTTTCATAGTTGTTGAGTTTTTATTTTCCATTTTTGTTTTTTTATCGTTCTGAAATAAATACACAGGAATTATTTTATACCCTTATTCGCAAATTGAAATAGTTTATTTATTTTTGTTAAAAACTTGATATATAGATTTTTAATATATAAATATTAAAAAAGCACAGGTTTTTATACGAGATAATTTTAAAATTGCAGTTCTGAAATTGATAAACGTAATATTTCCATATGGTCAAAAGCCATTTTTTGTATTTTATCTGTATCGACCCATTGACATTCTGTTGCATCATCGCTTGCTTTTACTATGGAATTATTAATATCCGTGAAACCGTAAAAAACAACAGAAATATTTCTTCCCCTCGGATCGCGACCGGGTTTGCCGAAAGCTTTAAATTGAATAAGCTCAATGTTTTTAAGTCCGGTTTCTTCTTCCAATTCCCGTTTTGCCGATTCTACCAAATCTTCTTCCATTTCAATGAATCCTCCGGGAAAGGCGTATCTGTTTTTAAACGGAGGATTTTTCCTTTTTATCAGCAATACTTTCAACTTGCTTTTCTCTTTTAAAAAAACTATTGCATCTACAGTGACCATTGGTCGGGGATATTTGTATGTGTAGGCCATTTGCAACTGTGTCTTAAATTATTTTGGTATAATAGGTATTTTTTTTCAAGTTATGGATAAATATTTCATTCAATATTCAGATAGCACATTATATATAGAGATATTCCAAATACGTATAAAACTAAAGGTAAATTGAATAAATTCCACACAATCTTACAAAATTTATCGTAAATTGCACCAAATTAAAATTTAAAGAAAAATGAAAAACAGAACATTATTCAACACTGCCATGCTGATCATTTTATTTATAATTGCAAGTATGTCAGTTAATTCACAGAGAAACACTGTTAAAATTCCACCAAGCTTTTCCAACCCGTCAATTAATGCCATTGATGTTGTGGAATTGCCTAAACCCGACATGAGTCAGATAAAAATTCTGGACGATGAAAATGAAAAAAACGGTCAGATGCATGTTATTGCCCGTTCTGTTTATGCAGACCTGGATATGGAAAATTCAGGAGAATGGACTTATGCTGAAAACGGTGATAAAATATGGCGATTAAAAATAATCTGCCGGGATGCAAAAGCCCTGGGTGTTTATTTTTCGGATTTTTATCTTCCTTTTGGTTCAGAACTTTTTATGTACGACGAGGCGGGTAAAAAGATCCTCCACATGGATTACATGAATAATCCTTCGGCAAAGGTATATGTGAACGACCTTGTAAAGGGAGATGCTGTGACACTTGAGTATGTTGAGTCGCCAATGACATCCGAAAAGCCTGTTCTTGTAATATCAGAAGTTGCCTACGCATACAGGGAAGTTGGATTTCTTTATGGTGTTAAGGAATTTGGCGATTCTGAATCATGTGAAGTTAATATTAATTGTCCTGAGGGTGCCAATCATCAGGACAGAAAACAGGGTGTTGCCCGTTTACTAACCAAAGACGGCGATTCATATGGATGGTGTTCCGGTACAATGGTTAACAATGGCCGTGGCGACTGTATTCCTTATTTCCTAACCGCCAACCATTGCGGTCCGGGTGCCACTGAAGCTGATTTTCAGGCATGGAGGTTTTATTTTAATTACGAAGCAGCCGATTGCACCAGTCCAGCATCAGAACCCTCATACGATTTGTCTACAGGATGTAAACTGGTTTCATACGGATCACAGTCTTCAGGTTCTGATTTCTTTTTGGTTAAATTAAATTACCTGATACCAGTTGATTGGAATATTTATTACAATGGATGGAATAACGTTAATTCCACCAGTTCCTCAGGTGTTTCAATTCACCACCCGGCTGGTGATATTAAGAAAATATCAACTTACTCCTCAAATCTGGTTTCATCAACATGGACTGGTATTCCCAATACCCACTGGCGTGTCGTCTGGGCCTCCACTGCTACAGATCATGGAGTTACCGAAGGCGGGTCTTCCGGTTCACCTTTGTTTGATTTAAACGGACGGGTAAATGGAACGCTTACCGGTGGAGGGTCATTCTGCACATCTCCCTCACAACCCGATTATTACGGAAAGTTTTCTTATCATTGGCTGTCAAACGGAACAGCAGACAATAAAAGACTTAAGCCATGGCTCGACCCCGATGACTCAGGATTGACAGTTCTTGATGGAAAATATTGTCCTGCTCCGGTTGTTACTGCTGATTTTATTGCAGACGTTACCAGTATTGCTGTGGGTGCTCAGGTAAATTTTACAAATCTGTCATGGACTTTTCCAACAAAATCATATGATTGGGACTTTGAAGGCGGCACACCAAGTTCTTCTGTAGTTGCAAATAAAACAGTTACTTATAATACAGCAGGTGTTTATGATGTACAGCTTATGGTCACATCTGTTGGTCAAACCGATACCGAACTGAAAGTTGATTATATTACAGTTGGTGGGGTAGATGTTCCCGAAGTTGAAGGAATCTCAGTGAAAACATATCCAAATCCCACCTCCAACAGGTTTTTTGTTGAGTCACATAATCCGGTGACACAAATTAGTATTTATGACACTTTTGGAAGGTTGATTACAAATATTTCAACAATCACTGTTAATAACAAGCTGCTGGTTGATATTTCGAATCTTGCAGATGGTATTTATGTTGTTGAAATACAAACTAATACTGATAGAATTATCAAAAGAATTACTTTAGCAAAGTAAATTCTCTTTAATTGAATTTTGAAATGCCTGTAATTTTTTACAGGCATTTCTTTTATATGCACTAAAAAATATGTAGTTTTATTCGTCAAATAATAATAATAAAGGCAACTTTATATTCTGAAAATTCGTCTGTGTTTAATTAATGTGAAAAATTCATCTATTATGAAAAAACTTACTTTACTTACGTTGATCCTATTGGTTATTCAATTTTCCTTTGGTCAGCAGGCAATTAAACTTTTACCTTCAGAGTCAAATCACTTTTCTTTGAATGAAAAATCCGATTACCGTTTCACGGTGACCAATGTCCTGTCTGATATCCAATTTCAGTCTGTTTCGAATGTGAAGGGCCAGTTTGTCCGGTTTAAAATGGACGATTATTCAACCACACATGATTATGGCAAACCAGAACTGCCGGTTGTCAGGAATCTTATTGAAATTCCTTATAATGCAGAGATTAAAACTACAGTTGTCAGTTACAACGAAGTAATTATTAATCTGTCCGATTATGGAATTACATATCCTTTATACCCAGCACAACCAAGTATTTCAAAGAGCCATGATTATGACTTTTCCGAGTTTATGAAGGATGAAGCCACCTACACAAAAAATGCTTTTTCCAAGTATCCGGCTGTGAAAGTTGAGGTTTCAGGTAAACTTAGAGGTGTGCAAATTGGGCGGCTTGATATTGCTCCGGTACAGTACAATCCTGTTACCAACCAATTGAAAATTTACACAGATATTACCGTTGAAGTAAGTTTTGAAAATGCAGATTATCAGCTAACCAAGCAAGAAAAGGAAAGATTGTATAACCCATATTTTGAAAATACGTACAGCCGGTTGATTAATTTTTCAGATAATTTTTCAAAAGATGATATTTCCGCTTACCCAATTAAAATGGTGATTGTTGCCGACCCGATGTTTGAAACTATTCTTCAGCCATACATTGAGTGGAAAACTATGAAGGGTTTCCATGTTATTGAAGCTTATACTGATGAAGCTGCAGTTGGTTCAACCACTACGACTATTAAAAATTATCTTCAAGACTTATATGATGCCGGAACAACTTCGGATCCTGCTCCAACTTTTGTTCTTTTTGTTGGTGATGTTGCACAGATCCCGACTTTTGACGGAACAACCAGTTCTCATAAAACTGACCTGTATTATTGTGAATATACCGATGATTTCCTTCCCGAAATCTATTATGGCAGATGGTCGGCAACCAATACAACGCAACTTCAGCCACAGATTGATAAAAGCTTAATGTATGAACGTTACGAAATGCCCGATCCTTCATACCTCGGACATGCACTAATGGTTGCCGGTGTTGACCAGGAAGGCGGCGATCCAAACGGCTTTTCAAGTGTTAATGGAAACGGACAGTTGCAGTATGGAATGGAAAATTATTTTAACAGTGCCCATGGAATTGCAATTTATGAATATTTATACCCTGTATCAGATGCCCCTGCCAGTGAAGCAGCCATCAGAAGCGACTTCAATCTTGGTACTTGCTTAGCTAACTATACTGCACATTGCAGCTCGGCAGGTTGGGCAAATCCATCATTTGAAACATCAGATGTTCCCGGAATGACAAATACAAGTAAATTTGGATTGATGATTGGAAACTGCTGTCAGTCAGCTACTTTTTATGATAGCGAATGCTTCGGAGAAGCTGTTTTAAGAAAATCCGGTGCAGGTGCAATTGGCTATATCGGAGGATCGAACTTTTCATACTGGACTGAAGACTACCATTGGGGAACAGGAAATAAAACTTTGCAGGCTGATCCCCCTCCAACATACAACGCAACCAAGCTTGGTGCATATGACAGATTGTTCCACGATCACTCCGAAGGCGAAGATGAATGGTTCATTACCAATTCTATGATGATTATGGGTGGAAATCTTGCTGTTGAACAAGCAGGTGACGGAATGAAAGACTATTACTGGGAAATTTATCACCTTATGGGAGATCCTTCAATTATGTCTTATATGGGCGTTCCCGACGATGTAATCTGTACTTTCTCAGCACCACTTGAAGTTGGAGCAACCTCTCTAACAGTTACAACCGAGGATCATGCACTTGTTGCCATTTCAAAAGGCGGAGTACTGCTTGACTCTGAGTTTTCAGGTACAGGTTCTTCTGTTACACTTAATTTTACCGCACTCGCAACTACTGATGCACTTGATCTTGTTGTTACTAAACAATTCAGAGCACCTTATATCGGAACGGTTGAGGTTATTGAAGCCGGACCAATTATTGCACAGTTTGAAGGCGATCCCCTAACAGTTGTTGAAGGTGGTACTGTAGATTTTACCGATCTTTCAACCTGCGAAGGAACAATTACTTCATGGTCATGGGAATTTACAGGAGGAACTCCTGCTACCAATACCACTCAAAATCCAGCCGGAATTCAGTATAATTCATGGGGTGATTATCAGGTGAAACTTACTGTTTCTAATGGAACCAATACAGATGCCGAAACAAAAGCTGCTTATATTCATGTGATTTCTGCTGATGAACTTTATGCTGACTTTGTTGGAAACCCACTGGTGGTATTGGTTGGACAGTCTGTCGATTTTACTGATATGTCAAACGGTGCGGTTACTTCATGGGACTGGACTTTTGACGGTGCGGTTACCGGAACTTCAACAGATCAAAACCCCCTCAATATTCAATACATGACTATTGGTTTATATGATGTTACCCTGACTGTTGGCGATGGAACAGACACTCATTCAACAACAAAAACCGGTTACATACAGGTTGTCGAAACAACAGATCCACCGATTGCCGACTTTACTGCTGATTACACCAATATCATGATTGGCGGTTCGGTGAATTTTACTGACCTTTCTCTAAATGCACCTACTTCATGGAACTGGACTTTCGAAGGAGCTGATGTCCTTTTCTTTGACGGACAAACGCCTCCAGCTATTACTTACAGTACACCCGGAGATTATACTGTGAAACTGGCCGTGGCAAACGGATTGGGTAATGATACCCTTACAAAAGTTGATTACATCCATGTTTTGGCCGATACCAGCATAACTGCACCACCTGATATTGATTTTACTGCTAATGAAAGACTTATAGTCGCAGGTACCAGCATTAATTTCTTTGACTTGTCAGCCGATTATCCAACTTCATGGTCATGGTCCTTTGAAGGCGGATCACCAGCAACTTCAGCTTTACAACATCCAATGGGTATTACTTATTCAAGTCCCGGTATGTATCAGGTAACACTGACTGCAACCAATAGCGAAGGAACAGGTTCTCTTACAAAAACAGATTACATCGTTGTGTCAGATTTTCCCATGGACATGCTTTGCGATACCATTTGCAATGTAAATGGGGAGTCAATACTTTTCCGTCAACTTTCAACAACCTGGGGGTATTTACCCGGCCATAATGGTAAATTTGTTACAGCTTATGCCGATAAATGTGTAAATTATACTTTTACTGATGTAAGTTCATTTATCATTCCGGTTGCTAAATCCTATGCATCAACCAGTAAAGTAAAATTTATTGTTTGGGAAGGCGAAGATGAACCGGGCGAAATTATAGCTACCAAACAGGTAAATCTTTCAAGTCTTTCAGCCGGATTATTTAATATTGTGAATTTTGATACTCCGGTTCCTGTTGACGGAGAGTTTTTTGTGGGATTTGAGATTTCCTATGCCACAGCCGATACTTTTGCAACATATATGGCTTCAGATCGTGGACCTTCAGGAATCAATACTTTGTTTTGCAAAAAGGATGGTGCATGGACCACAGCAACAGACATCTTTGATGTACATACATCACTGATGATTAAGGTAACCGGTTGTCTTGTGGGAATTGAAACAATTGATATTGAGAATTCACAGATAACTTTATTCCCCAACCCTGTAAATAACATGCTTAATATTGATTTAGGAAGTATTGAAGTTAATCAATTTAATATTGAAGTATTTGATATGACAGGAAGAAAAATAGAGGTAAAACCAACAGAAAACAATCAGAATCCTTATGAACTTGATATGTCAGGAAATGCCGAAGGAATGTACTTTATAAATCTGAACATCAATGGACATAATTTTGTGAGAAAAATATCTGTTGTAAGGTAAGATGACCATAAAAAATGTAAAAAAGCAGCGTTGAAAAATGCTGCTTTTTTTTTGTTATAGAACAATAGTTTGTTAAATATTTCGTACATTAGAGTATGGAAAATACTGATGAAAACATTAATGATAAACTTAGGGAGGTGCTGGGGAAAATGCCCGATAAACTTAAGATTTTTGATGGAACAATCGATATTGGTTTGCAATTGGAATATTTTGAGTTTTCATCAGGTCTTAAAAAGAAAAACACCTTATCGGGAGATGAAATTATTGCTCTATCACCAGAATTGTACAGCAAAGATGCAGGAGTAGATCGTAAAAAGGAAATTCTTGTTTTACTTTCCTCAGTTGATCGTCCGGAGGCATACAGAATTATTGAAAAGTTTGTTGATGCAGGTGACCGGGAACTAAAAAATTGGGCAATACTTGCTTTTCAGGAAAGCGTCATGCTTCTGGAAGCTTCATTGCTTGAAGAAACACGGGTGTTTTTATCTTCAGGATTGGGCGGACGGGATGGAAAGCTAAGGTATCAGTTGGTGATTGCCGTTAAGGAAGGGTATGAAATGAGTGATTATAGGGAAAAGATAATTATTAACGAATTTGAAACTGAACTTAAAGCGAAAAAATCAATTCTTGAAAAAATTGAATTCACCGGAAAATATTCAATAATTGAAGCACTTGTTCCATTTGATGTAAATTTAAGGGAGCTTTTCAGAAGAGCGATCAGAGAATGTAACCGGTACGGTAATTTTATAGATACTGATTTTGTTGTTACAAATATTAAACGACTGGAAATTGATGAAATAGAAAAAATTTTCACCGGCAGGAATAACCAGGAAAAACAGTAAAAAGTATAGGCGACCAGCCACTACTTTTCATCAAGATCTTCAAACTCTACGTTGGTAAATTCTTTATCAGCTTTAACCTCAGGTTGAGAAAGTTCAATATGACGTACATGTTCATGACGGCTTTCAGGGCCATTTTCACCACGGTTTCTATCGTCAAATTCATCGTGATCATCATAATCATCACCCGGAAGTAATTCGGGCTGATTGTTTTTAATATATTCAACAGCCTCAGCAAGACCTTCTGCAAATTTTTCAAAATCTTCCTTGTAAAGAAATAACTTGTGCTTTTCAAAGTAATAACGCCCATCTCTGTTAAACCGTTTTTTGCTTTCTGTAACGGTCAGGTAATAATCGTTTCTCCTGGTCGCTTTAACGTCGAAAAAATATGTTCTTTTTCCTGCCCTGACTGAAATAGAAAAAATCTCTTCCCTTTCTCTGCTTTTGTTTTCTTGTCCTTCCATTATTCAAATCATTTGTTGATTATTCAATTCGATAACAACAAAAATAATCAATAATTTATTTTTATGGTAAAATTTGTGAATAAAATGACATTCTGGTTAATAAAAATTTGTATCAATCAGAATAACAGCTTCTTGTGCATTTAATTTTTAAAGCACCTTTTATTTTTGACAGGAGAGTTTGTAATGAATTAAAATTCATATACTTTTGCAAATCGATTTAAAAAAACGCTCTTTTTATGCTAAGCCGAAGATTGTTAAGGA
The DNA here is from genome assembly GCA_001769535.1 of Bacteroidetes bacterium GWF2_38_335. Taxonomy (GTDB): domain Bacteria; phylum Bacteroidota; class Bacteroidia; order Bacteroidales; family GWF2-38-335; genus GWF2-38-335. The sequence continues at coordinate 35,269 of MEOH01000002.1, read as the reverse complement.
TTAAAGCAATGCAGATTTTATATGCATATTTCAAGACTGATGAGCATACTGTTGAGAAATCTGAGAAAGAATTATTTTACAGTATTGAAAAAGCATACGACCTGTATCATTATATTTTTCTTTTATTGACAGATGTAACCAGATATTTTGAGTCTAAAATGGATATTGCCCGTCATAAAAACCTTCCAACCCGTGAAGACCTAAATCCGAATACCCGGTTTATAGACAACAGAGTAATTAACCAGATTTTATCAAATAAATCCCTTAATACTTTTCTCAATAACAAAAAGCTTAGTTGGGTCAATTATCCTGAGCTGGCAAGGAGTTTATATGCTGATATTAAAGATTCACAGGAATATAATCTCTATATCAATAAACCAGACAATAATTATGAAGACGACAAAAGGATAATTCTGGATATTTGTCAGAATTATATACCTGAAAATAAATTGCTTTTTCAGATTCTTGAAGAGCAGAGCATATACTGGAATGATGATGTGGAGTTTATTATCAGCATGATTATCAAAACAATAAAAGGTTTTAAGGAAAATCAATCTGATGAAATCAAGCTTCTGGATTTGTATAAAAATGACGAAGACAGAGAGTTTGTCAGGGATCTTTTCAGAAAAACCATAAAAAATGATGATGAAAATAGTGAACTGATTAAAACATACACAAAAAACTGGGACGTTGACAGAATCGCGTTTATGGACGTATTGCTGATGAAAATGGCTATTACCGAAGTTATGGAAATGCCTGCTGTACCTACAAAAGTGACAATGAATGAGTATATTGAGATTGTTAAGTACTATTCTACTGAAAAAAGTAGTGTTTTCATTAATGGGATTCTGGATAAAATTATTAATACATTAAAAAAAGATAAAAAAATTGTTAAAAAAGGACGTGGTTTAATCGGAGAGGTTTAACTTTGTGTCCTTAAATTTTGAAATTATGAAAAAGGTAGTTTTATTAATGGTTATCGGACTGGCTCTTACCAGTTTTTATTCCTGTAATAATTCTGATAAGGATGAAAAGGAAAATTTGGAAACAAATATGATCAAAAATCCGGATTCGGCTGATGGAAGTGATTCTGAAAAGAAACTTCCTGAAATTTCTTTCAGGCATACTGATCATCATTTCGGAACAATCATTCAGGGCGAATCTGTTTCATATACTTTCAGATTTACCAACACCGGAAATGCCGACCTTGTTATTACAGATGCAAATGCCAGTTGCGGTTGTACTATTCCCAGATATTCAAAAGAACCGGTAGCACCCGGTGAGGAAGGTGAAATTGAAGTGATTTTTGACAGTTCCGGAAAAGAAGGAAAAATCAATAAGTCTGTAACTATTCTGGCTAACACACAACCCAATACACACAAGCTCACCATTACCGGTGAGGTTGAAATACCGTAAACAATTATAATTTATATATCATGATGAACCAATTTGTATTTTTAATGGCCGGATCTGAAGGTGGAGAAGGCGGCGGCGGAGCCCAGTTGCTTTTTCTTGTACTCATTATCGGAGTTTTCTATTTCTTTATGATCAGACCTCAGATGAGAAAACAGAAGGAACTCAGAAAGTTCAGGGAAAGTCTTGCCAAAGGTGACAAAATTGTTACCACAGGCGGAATATATGGAAAGATAGCTGAAATTAAAGATAATATTGTTATTATAGAAGTCGAAGATAAAATGAGGCTTCGTATTGATATCAATGCTGTCATAAAGGATATGACGGACGCAGCTCCGCAAAAATAATGAAAAGGGGTTAGTAATAACCCTTTTTTGTTTTTTGGATTATTATAACTAATTTGGACCTTAAATTAATAATCAACTGTTGTTTTGAGTTCAGTTTTTTTTAAAAGGATTAAAGAGTTTAAGCTTGAATACCTCAGGCCGGATAAAAAATTGCTTGTATTTATTTTCTTCCTTTTTCTTTCTTCTCTTTTCTGGTTATTTAATGTGCTGAACAAGGATTACAATGAACGCATCCGGTTTCCAGTTAGCTTTGTTAGTCCGTCAACCGGTACCGCTATTGTGGCCGAATGGCCCGATACGCTATCATTATTAGTGAATTCTGATGGATTCAGATTGATTAATTATTACATTTCACCGCCTTCGGAACCTGTTATTCTTAATCCTAAGAAATTTCCATTACACAAAACTTTTTCAGGAAACGGTGATAAGTATTATATCCTTCTTTCTGAAAATATTGAAGATATAAGAGCACAAATCAGTAGTGAAATAGAGGTAATTAAAGTCATTCCCGACACTGTTTTTGTATATGTTTCAGAACTTACAGTGAAAAAACTTCCGGTAAGACCTGATCTGGATATTGAATTTGAAAAACAATTTGCCCAAAAAGGATATGCTTCTGTTATTCCGGATTCTGTTGAAGTTTCCGGACCAAAAATTATTTTGGATTCAATGAAGTGTGTTTATACAGAGAAGTTGAATTACAGAGGATTAAGTACTTCTGTCGACCGCAAAATACATTTGAAAACACACACCGGTTTGAATTTTTCAGAAAATGAAGTTGTGATCAGAATCAGTGTTGAGAAATATACCGAAACCTCTCTTGAAGTACCTATTCAGATAATCAATGTGCCTGAAAATTTTAACGTCAGACTTTTACCATCTACTGTTAAAGTTGTTTGTACTGTATTGCTAAGCGATTACGATAAGGTTAAACCCGAACTGTTTAATCCGGTTGTGGATTTTTTAACTATTGACAAAACGGATCAGAAAGCAAAGGTTAGAATTGAAAAGTATCCTTCATGGCTGCATACAGTAAATTTCTCTCCAAACAAAGTCAGATTCCTAATTGAAAAAAAATGATCAAAGTTGGTGTAACCGGAGGAATTGGTAGTGGAAAATCGACTGTCTGCATGATATTCAAAGCAATGGGCATCCCCGTTTTTAATGCCGATATTGAGGCTAAGTCAATTATTCACTCAGACTCGTTACTTAAAAATCAAATTTTTGCTCAGTTTGATGTTAAACTGGATAACGGGGAAATTGACAGAAAAAAACTTGCTTCATTAGTTTTTAATAATCCCGAAAAACTGAAATTGCTTAATTCTTTAATCCATCCACATGTTTTTTCCTCATTTGCAAATTGGATTAAAAAACAATCATCCCCTTATGTTATTATTGAATCGGCAATTCTTTTTGAAAGCGGGGCATCTGAATTTGTTGACGAAACCATTGTGGTAACTGCTCCGCATGCTGTCAGACTGCAACGAGTTATGGAAAGGGATGGATCGGAAAGAAGCGAAATTGAAGCAAGAATGAAAACACAATTGAACGACATTCAGTTTCTTGAAAAAAATGCTGTCTTTATTAATAATGATGGCCACCATGCATTAATCCCTCAAATCATTCATTTTCATAATAAAATCATACAAATAAACCCGTAACAGATCTTTAATTTCCCTTTTCATTAGTTTTCACAATATTTGTTGATAAGTTTTTTTCTTCATGTCAAAGGGTATTTATCAGTAGTGTTATTTTTGCAGCAGAACTAAAATAATAATTTATGCTTAAAGATATTTTATCAATTGCAGGACAACCGGGTTTGTTTAAGATGGTTTCACAAACAAAAAACGGGATTATCGTTGAATCGCTTGAAACTAAAAAGAGAATTCCTGCATACACAACTTCAAAGGTTAGTGCGCTCGAAGATATAGCTATTTATACTGAAAGCGAAGAGGTGGCGTTAAAAGAAGTGTTTAAAAGAATTGCTGAAAAAGAAAATAAAGGACTGGCTGTTGATCCAAAATCATCTTCCGATAACTTGAAAGCATATTTTGAAGCAATTCTTCCGGAATATGATAGGGAAAAGGTGTATGTTTCTGATATTAAAAAAGTTATTGTTTGGTATAACTTGCTTCAGAAAATGGACTTGCTTAATTTTGATGAAAAAAGTGAAGAAAGTGAAGAAAGTGCAGAAATTGAAGAAAAACCTGCAGAAGAAGTCAAAGAATAGCTACTGAAAATATGTTTTTAAAGGCCATTGAACATTTCTTTGGCCTTTTTTGTTTTGATCAAAATAACCTGATTCAGTCATTTATTATTTGACTTAAATTTTTTATATTTGCTAATTAATAAATTAGGCACAATATTTGGTTTATCAAAAGAAAAACTTAATGCGACCATTCTATTATTCATTATATAAACCGTTGATTACGGTAATATTAATTGCTTTTTCCATTGTTGCATTTTCACAACAGGGAGGTTATGTTGAAATTAAAGGTAAAATTAAACAGGAACGCGATAATATTCCCGGTGCAAAAATTACAGTTTTCGAAAATGGTTCTGTAGTTAAATCTACTACTTCTGATGCCCAAGGAAAATTTGAGGTCAAACTGGATCTGGATAAAACCTATATACTTGAGTTTTCAAAGGCAAATTTTGTGACCAAAAAAGTTAAGTTTGAAACAGCTGTCACCGAAAAACAATATGTTTGGTCTTATCCCTTTACAATTGAACTTTTTGATATGATGGACGGATTGGATGTTTCTGCGCTCAGTCAGCCCGTTACAGTAATAAAATTTTCTCAGGGCGCCGGTGATTTCCAGTTTGATGAGGCATATACCAATTCAATGAAATCGCAGATTGATAAAATCATGGCCCAGCATAAACAGTTGAAAAAGACTGAGTATGACAGAATTATTAAGCAGGCAGATGACCTCTATAAAGAAAAAAAATATGAGGAAGCTATAAAAATTTACGAAAAAGCTATTGATGTTGATCCGTTTCCTGAATACCCCGATATCAGGATTGACCTGTGCGAAAAAATGTTGATTCAGCAAGGCAAGAACGAAGGAAACTATGACGACCTGATAGCTTCAGGAGACGATTTTTTTGCAGATCAGGCATACGAAGAGGCTAAAGCCGACTATCAGGATGCCCTTGCACTGAAACCCAATGAAGCATATCCAAAAAACAGGATTGCAGAAATTGATAATATTCTTAAAAATAAAAATGCAGCCGACGAAGCTGCAAAAAAAGAGCAGGATTATAAAAATGCCATTGCAAGAGGCGATTCTTATATGGAGAAGAAAGTTTATATTTCTGCTAAATCCGAATATGAAACGGCTCTGAAAATAAAACCAAATGAAGCTTATCCCATTGGGAAAATTGCCGAAATTGATAAACTTCTGGGCGATCAGAAAGCTCTTGCTGAAAAGGAAAAAGCATATAAGGATGCTATTGCCAAAGGAGATGGGTTTTTCACTGCAACCAATTATCCTGAAGCAAAAAATCAATATACCCTTGCTTTGGGTATGAAACCTGCGGAAAAATATCCGGCAGACAGAATTGCTGAAATTGACAGGAGACTGGCACAGGCGCAGGCTGAAAGCGACAGAGACCAATTATATAAAGAAAGAATTGCTGCTGCCGATGCCCTCTTGGCTGAAAAAAAATTAGCCGAAGCTAAAGCAAAATATACTGATGCTTCTAATACCAAACCCACCGAGCAATACCCGAAAACCAAAATCGCAGAAATTGATAAACTTCTGGCTGACCAGAAAACTGCCGCCGATAAGGAAAAAGCTTATCAGGACCAGATTGCTGCCGCTGATGGTTTGTTTAATACACAAAAATATACCGAAGCAAAAGCTGAGTACAATAAAGCTGCCGGCATGAAACCTGCCGAACAATATCCGAAAACCAAAATATCAGAAATCGATAAAATCCTTGCCGATCAAAAAGCAAATGCCGATAAGGAAAAAGCTTATGCTGATGCCATTGCCAAAGCTGATGCTTCTTTTAATCTGAAAAAATACGAGGAAGCTAAAACAAGTTATAACTCAGCGCTTTCTTTTAAATCAAATGAAGAATATCCCAAAACTAAAATCGCCGAAATTGATAAAATTTTAGCCGACCAGAAAGCTGCTGCCGAAAAAGATAAAGCCTATCAGGATGCCATTGCCAAAGCTGATGCTTCATTAAATGCTAAAAAATACGAAGAGGCAAAATCAGGCTACAACTCAGCTCTTTCAATTAAATCCACAGAACAATATCCCAAAACAAAAATTGCAGAGATTGATAAAATTCTGGCCGACCAGCTGGCTGCAGCAGAAAAAGATAAGGCTTATCAGGATGCAATTGCCAAAGCTGATGCTTCACTTAGTGCTAAAAAATACGATGAAGCCAAATCAGGCTACAATTCAGCTCTGGCTATAAAGTCGACTGAACAATATCCTAAAACCAAAATCGCAGAGATCGATAAAATCCTTGCCGATCAAATGGCTGCTGCCGAAAAAGATAAGGCATATCAGGATGCCATAGCCAAAGCTGATGCTTCACTTAATGCTAAAAAATACGATGAAGCCAAATCCGGCTATAACTCTGCTCTGGCTATAAAGTCAACTGAGCAATATCCGAAAACAAAGATTGCGGAAATTGATAAAATTCTGGCCGACCAACTTGCCGCAGCAGAAAAAGATAAAGCCTATCAGGACGCCATCGCCAAAGCTGATGCTTCATTAAATGCAAAGAAATACGATGAAGCCAAATCAGGCTACAACGCAGCTCTTGCAATTAAATCGACGGAGCAATATCCAAAAACTAAGATCGCCGAAATTGAAAAAATTCTGGCTGATCAAATGGCCGCTGCCGAAAAAGATAAGGCATACAATGATGCCATCGCCAAAGCTGATGCATCTTTGGCCTCGAAAAAATATGACGAGGCAAAATCATCCTACAATTCTGCACTTGCTATTAAATCAACCGAGGAATATCCGAAAACAAAAATTGCCGAGATTGATAAAATATTAGCTGACCAAAAAGCTGCAGCAGAAAAGGATAAGGCTTATCAGGACGCGATTGCCAAAGCCGATGCTTCTTTTAACTCTAAGAAATATGACGAAGCCAAATCAGGCTACAACTCAGCCCTTTCAATAAAATCCACAGAGCAATATCCTAAAACCAAAATCGCAGAAATCGATAAAATTCTTGCCGATCAAATGGCCGCAGCCGAAAAAGATAAAGCCTATCAGGATGCAATTTCAAAAGCTGATGCCTCACTTAGTGCTAAAAAATACGATGAAGCCAAATCAGGCTACAACTCAGCTCTGGCTATTAAGTCGACTGAACAATATCCGAAAACAAAGATTGCCGAAATTGACAAAATTCTGGCCGACCAGCTTGCTGCCGCAGAAAAAGATAAAGCCTATCAGGACGCCGTCGCCAAAGCTGATGCTTCGTTAAATGCAAAGAAATACGATGAAGCCAAAACAGGCTACAACGCAGCTCTTGCTATAAAGTCGACTGAGCAATATCCAAAAACTAAGATCGCCGAAATTGAAAAAATTCTGGCCGATCAAATGGCCGCTGCCGAAAAAGATAAAGCATACAAAGATGCCATCGCCAAAGCTGATGCATCTTTAGCCTCGAAAAAATATGACGAGGCAAAATCATCCTACAATTCTGCGCTTGCAATTAAATCAACCGAGGAATATCCTAAAACAAAAATAGCGGAGATTGATAAAATTCTGGCCGACCAAAAAGCTGCCGCCGAAAAAGATAAGGCTTATCAGGATGCAATTGCCAAAGCTGATGCTTCATTTAACTCTAAGAAATATGAGGAAGCTAAATCCGGCTACAACTCAGCTCTGGCTATAAAATCCACAGAGCAATATCCTAAAACAAAAATCGCAGAGATCGATAAAATCCTTGCCGATCAAATGGCTGCTGCCGAAAAAGATAAGGCATATCAGGATGCAATTTCAAAAGCCGATGCTTCACTTAGTGCTAAAAAATACGATGAAGCAAAATCAGGCTACAACTCTGCTCTGGCTATAAAGTCGACTGAACAATATCCGAAAACAAAGATTGCGGAAATTGATAAAATTCTTGCCGACCAGCTTGCTGCAGCAGAAAAAGATAAAGCCTATCAGGACGCCATTGCCAAAGCTGATGCCTCATTAAATGCAAAGAAATACGATGAAGCCAAATCAGGCTACAACGCAGCTCTTGCTATAAAGTCGACTGAGCAATATCCTAAAACAAAAATAGCTGAGATTGATAAAATTCTGGCCGATCAAAAATCAGCTGCCGAAAAGGAAAAAGCATATAATGATGCCATTGCCAAAGCTGATGGGTTCTTTGGTACTCAGAAATATTCCGAGGCAAAAACCGAATACAATAAAGCCACTGCTATTAAAGCTGACGAACAATACCCGAAAACAAAAATAGCTGAAATTGATAAGATTTTAGCTGATCAAAAAGCTGCGGCTGATAAGGAAAAAGCATACAATGATGCCATTGCCAAAGCTGATGCCTCATTCAATTCAAAGAAATATGAGGAAGCTAAATCCAGCTACAACTCAGCTCTTGCCATAAAGTCGACGGAACAATATCCGAAAACAAAAATTGCAGAGATTGACAAAATCCTTGCCGATCAAATGGCTGCTGCCGAAAAAGATAAAGCCTATCAGGATGCGATTTCAAAAGCTGATGCATCGCTTAGTGCAAAAAAATACGAAGAGGCTAAGTCGGGCTATAACGCTGCTCTGGCAATTAAAGCAAATGAACAGTACCCGAAAACCAAAATTGCTGAAATTGACAAACTGATCGCCGATCAAAAAGTTGCTGCTGAAAAGGATAAGGCATACAATGATGCCATTGCCAAAGCTGATGCTTCATTCAATGCAAAGAAATATGATGAGGCCAAAACAGGCTATAACGCTGCATTGGCGATTAAATCAACGGAACAATATCCTAAAACAAAAATTGCAGAAATTGACAAGCTGATTGCTGATGCGAAAAGCGCCGCCGATAAAGAAAAAGCATTTAGTGATGCAATTCTTGCTGCGGATGCTCTTTTTACAGAAAAGAAATATGCTGAAGCTAAAACAGAATACAACAAAGCTCTTGCTCTTAAACCTGCAGAATTGCACCCTAAAAACAGGATTGCAGAAATTGATAAACTGCTTGCAGATGCCAAAGCAACCGCAGAAAAGGATAAGCAATACAATGACGCTATTGCCAAGGCCGATGGGTTTTATGATACCGATAAACTGAACGAGGCAAAAGCCGAATACAATAAAGCTTCTTTGGTAAAGCCTGATGAAGCATATCCGAAAAACAGAATCAGGGAAATTGATGACATCATTGCCAAAAAAGCAAATCAGGCACTTGCCGATAAGGAATATGCCGAACTTATCAAAGCAGGGGATGCCTCTTTTAACGCCAAGAAATACGAAGAAGCCAAAGGAAGCTTTTCTAAAGCTGTCAGAATAAAACCTGATGAACAATATCCAAAACAGAAACTCGGACAAATTACTGCTATTCTTGATCAGGCTGCTGCAGAAAAGCAGAAAGAACAGAATTATAAAGATGCTATTGCCCGTGGGGATGGATTTTTTGGATCAGGTAAATGGGAAGCTGCTAAAAAAGAATACACTGCCGCTTTGGGCATTAAACCTGATGAACAATATCCAAAAACGAAAATTGCTGAGTGTGATAAGGCTATTGAGGAAAGTAAACAGCTTAAGGATCTTATTTTTGCCAGTGACGAAGATAGAAATAAATACCTTAAAGACTTGGCTACCAGGTATCCGGAAGGCGTGACCCGAGAGGATTATGAAATGAGAACAAAAAAGATCAAAAGATATATTGTTGTGAGAAGCGGTATTGCCAATGAATACAGGGAGGTTACTCAGTCATGGGGAGGTGTCGCATACTATAAAAACGATAAAAACATTGAAAGTGCTGAGTTTTACCAGGCTATTAAAAATTAACTTTTTTCTTCTTATTCTCTTTTTGGCATCCTGCTTCAGCGAAAACAGAAAAGCTGAATCTGATGGAGAAATTATTCCTGATTTTGATTCTTCTATTGTATCTACAAAAATCTCGGAATCGGTTGGCTTTGACATTGAATACAGCAATAATTACAAATCATTGAGTGTTTTCAATCCATGGCAAAAATCAAAAGGAGTGGTTTACCGCTATCTGCTTGTTAACAGAGGTGCGCCAATGCCTGAAACGGATGGCTATGATGAGGTTATCAGAATTCCTGTAAAAAACGTTGTTTGCCTTTCCACCACCCACATTGGATTTATTAGCGCTATTGATAAAACAGAATCAATTAAAGGTATTTCCGGTTCGGGCTTTGTGTATTCTTCCGACCTTAAAGATGCCCGTGATGTGGGTTATGAAGATGATCTTGACTATGAATTGATTCTCAGTCTGCAGCCTGATGTGGTTTTTGCATATAATATTTCCGGTGATGCGGTTAAATACATCAATAAACTTAAGGATCTGGGGATAAAAGTTGTGGTTGTGGGTGAATATCTTGAGGATTCTCCTCTCGCTAAAGCCGAGTGGATCAAATTCTTTTCTGCTTTTTTTAACCTTGAAAAAGAAGCATGCGATTATTTTAATCTGGTGACAGAGGAATATTATTCGCTGAAAAAGTTAACAGATTCGGTTGCTGAAAAACCTGATGTTCTTGTTGGCATGCCATGGAAAGATGCATGGCACCTGCCCGGAGGCAACTCATATCAGGCCATGCTCATTGCTGATGCCGGTGGCAATTATCTCTGGAAAGAAAATTCAGGCAGGGAAAGCTTCATTCTTGATCTGGAATCAATCTATAAAAAAGCTGGTAAAGCTTCAGTGTGGATAAATCCCGGACAGTCAGCTTCAAAGGAGGATATGATTGAAACAGATGAACGCCTGAATCTCTTTGAATCATTCAAAAAAGGACAAATTTTCAACAACAATAAAAGAATTACCAAAGGGGGCGGAATGGATTACTGGGAGTCGGGAACCGTTAACCCGCATCTGGTACTTAAAGATCTTATTCACATTTTTCATCCTTCACTTTTGCCTGAACACAATTTATTCTATTACCAAAGGATCAGATAGCTGCTGATTTTTGCTATTTTTGTTCTTTTATCTGAAATTGAATAAGCAGAAAAACAGAAATATCGTACTGACATTCATATTACTGGTAATACTGGTAATCCTCTTTATTACTGACTTGTTTTTGGGGTCTGTGAAAATTCCATTTTCTGATATTATTTCAATACTTACTGGCGGAAATCCTTCGTCAGAGACTTTTAAAACCATTGTCCTCGATTTCAGACTTCCAAAAGTAATTACCGCTCTTATTGCTGGTGTTGCGCTTTCGGTGAGCGGATTACAAATGCAGACCATTTTCAGGAATCCTTTGGCCGGACCATATGTCCTTGGAATCAGTTCGGGAGCCAGCTTGGGTATTGCTCTGGTACTGCTGGGCTTTGGATCTGCTCCGCTGATTTCTGCTCTGGGAAGCTGGGCAATGGTTGTGGCTGCATGGATTGGGGCAGGAGTGATCCTGTTTCTGGTACTGATGGTTTCATTGAGAGTCAGGGATATTCTTACCATTTTGATTCTTGGAATCATGTTTGGATCAGCCATTTCGGCTATAGTAAATATTTTGCAGTTTTTTAGCAATGAGCAGATGCTCAAATCATATGTTGTATGGACAATGGGAAGTTTGGGTTCGGTGACAAAATCCCAGTTGAATGTTTTAATTCCTTCTGTTGTTGTCGGTACCATTCTGGCTTTTATATCTGCTAAAATTCTTAATGCGCTGAGAATTGGGGAAGCTTATGCCCGCACTTCCGGATTAAACATCACATGGGCAAGGATTTTGGTTTTTACCGGTACAAGCATTCTGGCCGGAAGTGTTACCGCTTTTTGCGGACCTATTGGATTTGTTGGTATCGCTGTTCCTCACATTACAAGAATACTCTACCGTTCGGCTGATATGTACGTGCTGCTGATCGGTTCTTCAATTATTGGCGGTATTTTTATGATTGTCAGTGATTTGATTTCACGCTTGCCCGGGTATGATGTGGTGTTGCCCATAAATTCGATTACTGCATTACTCGGAATACCAATTGTTATTTTAATTATTATTAAGAGATACCGGTTTGATTAATGGAAGGCAGAGAGAATATACTGGAAATTAAGGATCTGCAAATTGGCTACCACAGAAAAACCATTTTTGCCGAAGGACTCTCTTTTTCGCTTTTCAACGGGGAACTTACTACATTGTTAGGATTAAACGGGATAGGAAAAAGTACTTTATTGAAAACCATTGTCAGGTTGATTCCGGCAATCAATGGCTCTATTATGCTTTCGGGGAAGGAACTGGGGAAAACTTCGGTGTCGGAACAGGCAAAAAAAATTGCCTATGTATCCACCGAAAATATTCAGGTCAACCACCTTACCGTTTTTGAACTTGTCAGTCAGGGAAGATATCCCTACACCGGCTGGCATGGGAAATTAACCACTTTTGACAGGGATTGTGTAAAGGAATCTCTTAGTTTGGTCGGACTGGAAGGTTTTCACAACAGATTTATCAATGAACTGAGCGATGGGGAACGGCAACGCGCTATGATCGCCCGTGCTATTGCCCAGGATACTCCGGTGATCATTCTGGATGAACCCTCGGCTTACCTTGACCTGAAAAACAGGTACGAAGTAATTGCTCTGTTGCACAAACTGGCACATGAGAAAAATAAAGCCGTACTTTTTTCATCCCATGACCTGAGCATTGTTCTTAAAGAAACCGACAGAATCATCCTTCTTGAAAAAGCCGGTGTGACCATTGGTGCGCCGGAAGATCTTGTGTTAAACGGAACCATCGACAGACTTTTTGTAAATACCAGAATTTCTTTCGACAAACAAAGAGCGGATTTTGTAATTAACCGCGAATTTACCCGCAAAGTAGCGCTGAGGGGAAATGAATTGTACTGCAAGTGGACTGAAAATGCACTTAATAGAATTGGATATTGCGTTGATAATCAATGCTCTGAATTGATTATTGAGATAAAAGACAGCAATGAAGGAATATGCTGGGAATTAGTTAAAAAAAGTGAAAAAAAAATATATTTCACAACCTCAGATCTGATTTTAGCGTTAAGTAAATAAATGAAAAACGTTTAATCATGAGCAATACTTTCAAAAAACTTGTTTCCTATATTTTAATTGGCCTGGTTTTAATGGTAACAATTGTCGCCGTTCTGGCTATATGGGATGTGATAAAAATTGAATCAGACAGATTGTTCAATAATATCATTTTATCATTGCTGGCTATTTTTGTTTCCTCGCTGGTGGTGCTTTTTATCAGTTCAAACTTTCTTAAGGACAACAATAAGAAACAGTAATCAAATTATCTTTTCAGCTCTGATCATTTCTCTTTTGCCCGGCGGACCGGCAAGTTTTGTAACTGTAAACCCTGCCTGCATCAATGCGCGTTTAACATTTCCCTTTGCCGAATAAGTGGTAAGAATGCCGTTCCCGTTTAAACAACCATAGAGTTTTTTGAATATGTCTTCATGCCATAATGCCGGTTGAAAATCAGGACCAAAAGCATCAAAAAATATTACATCATATTTTGTGAAATCATTGAAATCAAGCAAATTGCATTCTGTTTTTGACAATGAAAAGTATGGAGAAATTTCACAGGGTTTTTCCCAATCGCTTTCATGAAGCTGAAAAAAAATATTTTGATATCCGGGAAAAAGTTGAGGGTAATTCAAGTTTTTATATATTTCAGGCCCTAAAATATTCAGCTCAAGGCTGTGGTAATTTATTCTTAGGTTCTTTTCTGTTGCATAAATAAATGTCAATAAAGCATTTAAACCGGTTCCAAAACCGACTTCCAAAACCGATATTGGATTTTTCCTGCAGTAATCCAATCCGGCCCTGATAAACACATGAGTCGATTCCTGCACCGCTCCGTGCACCGAATGGTAGTGTTCATTCAGTGAAGGAACAAACAGGGTATGTGACCCATCCTCGGTTAATCGCAATTCGGTTTTCATGAAAAGAATAAAATGCAATATTAGTGAGAATTATTAATGGAAACAGTATTTTTGCTGACCAGATTTATGATTATGTTTTACCCGATTTCATATCACGAGCCCATATTCAGACCTCCAAGCGAGGCTTTATCACTTATTCTGCAGGTTACCCTGGGATGCAGTTGGAACAAATGTGCATTTTGTGAAATGTATAAATCCAAAAATTTTAAAGTAAGAAATGAGGAAGATGTTTTTTCCGAAATTGACCATCTGAAAGGATTGAATTTCAGAGCTAAGAAATTATTTTTGGCCGACGGGGATGCATTTGTTCTTTCAACCGCTAAACTATTGCGACTACTTGAAAAGCTTAATTCAAGTTTTAATCCGGTAAGGGTTTCGGCTTACGCAATAGCGAAAAATATTAACAACAAAAGCTTAGAGGAGCTAATAAAACTTAAGGAAGCTGGACTAAAGCTTTTGTACATCGGAATTGAGTCGGGCGATGATGAAGTGCTGAGGCGCATTCATAAAGGGGAAACCTACAATTCGACACTTGATGCAATGCTTAAGCTCAATGAAGCCGGAATAAAAAGTTCGGTGATGATATTGACCGGTTTGGGTGGAGAAAAATACTTTGAGCAGCATGCAATCAATTCGGCAAAACTCGTTAGTGCTGCGAAACCTGAATTTCTATCGACACTGGTACTGAGTCATCCTTTTGGGGTTAATCATTTTATTAAACAGTTTGACGGAGAATATATTGAGCAAAAGGTAAACGGACTATTAGAGGAGCTTGAATTATTTATAAAAGAGACAAATCTTGAAAATACTGTTTTCAGAAGCGACCATGCTTCCAATTATCTGGTTTTAAAAGGTTTTTTGTCAAGAGACAAAGAAGAATTTTTACGACAAATTCGTTTTGCAATTGAAAATCCCGGCAAGGCTTATTTAAGAGATGAGTGGCAACGCGGGTTATAGAAGACTGCGTTTCATGGCGACCATTTTAATTGCGGTATAGGCAGCCTCATCACCTTTGTTTCCATGTCGTCCGCCTGCGCGATCCTGTGCCTGTTTCTTGTTGTTTGTGGTAAGCAATCCAAAAATGAACGGTTTGTTGTATTTCATGTTGAGCTCGGTTATGCCGTAAGTAACGCCCTGACAAATGAAATCAAAGTGGCGTGTTTCACCCTGAATAACACATCCAAGGCAAATTACAGCATCAACATCGGTATGTTCGGCTAGAAATTGGGCACCCAAAGTAAGTTCAAAACTTCCCGGAACATATTTTTTTATAATATTTTCTTCTTTAGCCCCGTGTTTTATCAGTGTGTCGTGAGCACCTTTCGCTAGAGCTCCGGTAATTTCGGTATTCCATTCGGCAACAACAATTCCGAATTTCATATTTTCGGCAGAAGGCACCGAGGTGATATCATAATCAGACAGGTTCTTTAAAGATGTAGCCATAATCAGTCTTTTAAAAAAAAATCCCGGTTTAACGGGATTAGCTGTTTAATTTTTCTTTGAGTATTGCAATATACTTTTCAGCTTTTCGTCCTTCCCAGGTTCTGAAATACTCTTTAAAAACCTTTTCATAAGTTTCGAGAGCGGTTTTCAAATCCCCACTGGCTTCATAGGCCTGAGCGGCTTTGTATAAGTAGGTTGGCGTAACAAAGTCATTTGGATACAATTCAGATGCTTCAATATATTTGGCAATGGCTTCTTCGTAGTTTCCCAGTTCAAAATTGGCGTCACCAATATTTCCTATAGCCATGGGAGCCAACACCTTATCTTCAGAATCAAATTCTTCGAAATATGGAATTGCTTCTTCATATTGTCCCAGTTTCATATAACAAACACCGGCATAGAAATTTGATAAATTTCCAATGGGAGTGCTTCCATAATTGTCAATGAGATCAAGAAAACCGTAGTTCACACCATCTCCGTTCAAAGCAAGTTCAAAAGAATCTTTCTGGAAATACTGTTCCGCCATGTAAGAAACTTCTTTTGATTCTTCAATATGCGGTTGAACGTAAAATTTTTGATAACCCAGGTAGATTGCAACAAGTAATACAATGCCACCGATTGTGTAGGCCAGAATTTTCTGATTTCTCTCAATGTACTGTTCAGCTCTAGTCAAAGCACCTTCAATGTTTTCAATACCTTGTGCTTCGGGTGCAGCTTTTTTGTTTTTTGCCATAATTCTATTATTTATTCAAAACAGACCGCAAATGTAATTCTTTTAAATTTAAATTGAAATAGTGTGTATAAAGTTTTTCACAGAATAATTAACCGTTTGAATAAATGTATAAATTTGCATATAGAAACCGATGACTATGCATTTAAGTAATCTTTCATTAATAAATTTCAAAAACTACGCCCAACTCGACCTGGAGTTTTGCCCTAAAATCAACTGTTTCGTAGGCAACAACGGAGTTGGAAAAACCAATTTGCTCGATGCTGTTTATTACCTGTCATTCTGTAAAAGTTATTTTAATAACGTAGATGTTCAGAGTATCAGGCATGATGAAGGTTTTTTTATGATCCAGGGGACTTTTATTCGGGACGAAAAGACTGAAGTGATTTATTGCGGAATAAAAAAAGGACAAAAAAAGCAATTTAAGAGGAATAAAAAGGACTACACAAAATTATCCGACCACATCGGATTGCTGCCTTTGGTGATGGTTTCGCCCGCCGACATCAATCTGATAGAGGAAGGCAGTGAAGAGCGGCGGAAATTTATTGACGGTGTTATTTCACAGTTTGATAAAGAATACCTCGAAACATTAATCCAGTATAAAAAAGTGCTCATTCAGCGAAATACTTTGCTGAAGGATTTTGCCGTAAAAAAGTACTTTGACCGCGACAGTATTGACATCTGGACCGATCAGCTGATCAGGTTCGGTACATTAATTCATGAAAAAAGAAAGCTCTTTGTTGAAAAGTTCATACCCATCTTTCAAAAGTACTATGAATTCATAAGTGGGGGAAAAGAGTTGGTTAACCTGATTTATGAATCGCAACTACATAACTCCGATTTCAGTGCCCTGATGAACGGATCAATCGAAAAAGACCGCGTACTTCAATATACCACAGTCGGCGCCCATAAAGATGATCTTCATTTAAACCTCGGTGAATATCCCATAAAACGGGTGGGCTCACAGGGACAAAAAAAGACCTATTTGCTGGCATTGAAAATGGCACAGTTTGAATTTATAAGAGATATCGTTGCAATCAACCCAATTCTTTTACTTGATGATATATTCGACAAACTCGATAAAAACAGGGTAAAGCAGATTATCAACATGGTTGGGGAAAAGAGTTTCGGACAGATATTTATTTCAGATACCGATATTGTCCGTACGGCAGAAATATTAAAGGAACTTGATACGGAATTCAGAATATTTGATATTGAAAATGATGCGGTAATCCTGCGACAGACATGAAAAAACAAGACTCCCAACATATAAATGATGTAATTCAGGCGTACTGCAAATCCATGAACATCGATAAAAAGATGAAGGAGTTCATGGTGATCAGAATATGGGAAGAGTTTGTTGGTAAGATGGTTGCCAAAGCCACCAAAGATATTTATTTTCATGAAGGAACCATGTTTGTTTCATTGAAATCGTCAATTGTAAGAAATGAACTGCTGATGATCCGCACCGAACTAAAAAAACGAATCAATGAGCAGATGGGCGAGGAGATGATTAAGGAGATAGTGTTGCGATAGAATAATGCCGGCGCGTGGTTATCCTTATATAAAAATCTCCGGATTTTGCTTTTATGTAGAAAAAATTGTATATTTATATGCTTAAAGTCTGTATAATACCGAAATGAATTATAAAATAGTCCATTGACTAATTATTTTGTAATGCATTTCGAGTATTAACCATTGTAAAATTATAAAACAGTTTGGACTGTTTTATAATTACAATTGGTATAATAATTGATTAAAAATAAAACCCATGAAAAAATTTACCCTCATCATTGCATTATTTATTGCAGCAGCATTTACTGCAAATGCCCAAATCGTTGTCGTTCCCGATACCAATACCGTTGAACTGGTAAATGGTTTTATCCTTTCAGGTGTCAGCGCTTCGAATGTCGAATATACTGGAGCAGATTCCACCTTGGGAACTTTTTCAGGCGGAGGAGAGTGTATTCTTGGAATGAATGAGGGAATAGTCCTTACAACCGGCTCATTGGGAAGCGGGGGAATCAATATCGGCGATCCCGTAAGTTCATTTTCGAATTTTTACAACAGTGCCCCCGGTGATCCTCAATTGGATGCGTTGATATCAGGGGTTACCACCTACGATGCTTCAGTGCTCGAATTTGATCTGGAGCCCGTTGGCAATATACTGGAATTTACCTATGTTTTTGCATCAGAGGAATACCCCGAATTTGTGGGCTCATCTTTCAATGATGTTTTTGGCTTCTTTATTTTTGGTCCGAACCCCGAAGGCGGCGATTATGACAACATCAATATTGCATTGATTCCCTATACCGACCTGCCGGTAGCCATCAATAACGTCAATGCTACATCCAATCCGGAATTCTATATTGACAATGAGGCTTTGGCCAGCACAGATTTTGTTTTTGATGGGTTAACTACCGAATTGATTGCAAAAGTAAACGTGGTGCCTTCACAAACCTATCACCTTAAAATGGCCATTGCCGATGCAGGCGACGGAGTGTATGATTCAAACATTTTCCTGAAGGCTCAGAGTATGAAGAGTTATAATTCTACTGAAATTTCTGAAATAGCCATTTCTGAAAATCTCGTCTATCCCAATCCTGTAAACGAAAGTTCTGTAATGAATATTCCGGCTGCCGGAGTAAAAACCATCAGAATTATTGATTATACCGGTGCAGTAATTGATGAGATATCACCAGCAACCAATGGAAACAACATGCTCAGCATCAAAGTTGGTAAAGTTCTTGAAAACAAACCAAACGGAATGTATTTTATTCAGGTAATGGGCGAGAGTGGGGTTGAGGTGGTTAAGGTTGTGAAATAGTGGTTTATAGGTGTTAGCGGTCATTTAACAATAATTTCACAATTTGATATGAAAACAACAATTTTAACCTTGATTTTAGTAATGAACTTATCATTACTTTTTGGACAAGATATTTGGACTCAAAAAGCAGATTATGGAGGTTGCGAAAGAGCTTTTGGATTTTCTTTTGTTGTGAATGGTAAAGCTTATGTGGGAGGAGGAGAAAGTTATGGTTGTGGTATAGAATACGACAATGAAATATGGGAATACAATCCAGTAAATGATCAGTGGTTACAAAAAAATAATTTACCCATAAACCCATATGATTTAAAAGCTTTTTCAATCAATAATTATGGTTATATTGTTGTTTATTATAACAATGCAGGGACTTGGGAAACTCAATTATGGGAATATAATCCAACATCTGATGAATGGACACAAAAGAGTAATTTTCCAGGTGACAATAGAGAGTCAGGAATTGGTTTTAGTATTGAAAATAAAGGTTATTATGGTTTAGGAGGTATGGCACCTACATATAAAACAGATTTTTGGGAATATGATCCCACATTAGATCAATGGACACAATTGACCGATATGCCTGAAGGAAGACGTGGAGCAACTGCTTTTTCCATTAATTCTAAAGGATATATTGGTCTTGGGAGTGGTGGACTTAATGATTTTTGGGAGTATGATCCAGGAACAAATAGTTGGACTCAGAAAGCAGATTTCGATGGTACAGCAAGACAATATGCAGTTAGTTTCACTATTGGAGATAAGGGCTATATTGGAACCGGCTATGATGGAAGTTACACAAATGACTTTTGGGAATATAATAATATAACTAATACATGGGAACAAATTGAAAATATGCCTGGACCAGTTAGACAAGCAGCAGTTGCATTTACTATAGATGATAAAGGATATGTTACAAATGGTTATGATGGCTCCGGATGGGTTGTTGGTTATAAAGATTTATGGGAGTACTCTACATCAACCTCTATTTTTGAGACACCAAATACTATTAATGAATTGTTTGTTTATCCTAATCCAATTGATGAAACTTCGGTAATTTCTGTTGCATCAAACGATATAAAAAAAATAAATGTCATTAATTGCACTGGTTCCATAGTTGCAACCCTCAACCCCGAATTCGACGAAAACGGAAATTGCAGCGTAAAAATAGGCAGTGCACTGGAAAATTTTCCAAAGGGGGTTTATTTTGTGCAGGTGGTTGGAAACAAGGATTTACAAAGTATAAAGGTTATAAAATAATAGAATGTAAGTGAAGGTAAAAAAAAGAGTTTTTCTTTTCATTGTTTTCTTTTTTAACATTTTTATCAGTCATTCACAAAGTCAAAGCATTTGTGAAGCAGCATTAAATGATGACTGGACTTTGGTCAAAAGTCTTGTTGACAGTGGGGTGGATGTTAATACTGTTTGTTACCAGTAACAAATGGGTAAGCCATTCAGGTTATTAGAAGAAGCAGTGCTATCAAAAAATTTGGATATTGTCAGATTTTTAGTTGAAAAAGGTGCTAATACTAACAGTAACGAAACTTATAATCCTTTATATTTTGCTTCAGGTAATGGCGATTTACAAATGGTAAAATATTTTGCTGAAGAATTGAAAATGAAAATTGATACAGCAAATATAATTCAAGCTGCCTGTTTTTCGCCAGGAATTGAAGTGTTTAAATATTTTATTGAAGAGAGAAAACTTGCAATTGATACTATAAACGTTGTGAAAATGTGTTCGTATGGAAGTCTAGAAAAATTAGAGTATTTAAAATCAAGATATAAAATAAAAATAGCCGAAATTTCAATCAATCACGATAATATTCTGATTTCCTACATAAATTCAAAATACTCCCAAAGAATTGATACAAATTTCGTTAAATTCTGCATTTCTCAAGGCATAGATATAAATTCTAAGGATAAAAATGGCAACAACAGCTTAATGTTGTGTGTGAAAAATGCTACTATTGATGATGTAAATTACTTTATTAGAAATGGAATTGACCTGCATTGTAGAAACAGTGAGGGTAAAAACGTCATTGATTTCTGTAATCCTCAAAATGGTCATTATAAAAAAATAAAAACCCTGCTCGTAGAAAAAGGGTTAATAGACCCTTATGTTTTATTTGATGCTTTAGATGAACGAAATATTGAGTTAATCCCTGCTTTGGTTAAAGCCGGAGTCGATTTAAATCTTATAGATTATCGTGGACATACTTGCCTTGAAATGGCTTGTCAACAAGGTGAATTTGAGGTTGTTAAACTTTTGGTCGAAAGTGGTGCAGATATAAATATGAAATTGCAAAGTAACCGGACATTATTAATGTATGCATTACAAAGATGCAATTACGATTGTGTTGAATATTTGATAAATAAAGGGGTGAAAACCAATGTTGCAGATGATTATGGAAAGCTGGATATGTTTTTCATCTTTTCAAAAAATTGCACTGATGAAGCTAATAAATTAAAGATGTTAATGTTAATGGAGGAGAAAGGGATTGATTTATATCGAACAGGAAAAGATAGTCATAATATTTTAGTTGAAGCGGCAATTAATCACGATAAAACCACAATTAGATATTTGCTGGAAAAAAAGGGTTTTAACATTAATTCCGTTACAAAAAATGGCACTACAATCTTTGATATGTTTACAAATGACAAGCAGTTTTTAAAATATTTGTTTTCTAAGGCAACGATTACTCCCGATTATAAAAAGCTTTTCTATCTTTCTTCTTTTGGCAATTACCCTGAAGTGATTTCATATTTAATTGACAGTATCAAGGTTATAAAAGTAAATGACAAATACCAGGGGAAACCTGTAATTGTAAACGTAAGAGAATTGAAAATTGCTGACTATCTGATAAAGAAAGGAATTGATATCAATGAAAAAGATAGTGAGGGAATGACGGCTCTAATGGTGGCGTGCAGTCATTTTAATTTGGATTTGGTAAAATTGTATGTAAATAGTAAAGTGGATATAAATGCAAAAGATTCATACAACTGGACTGCATTAGATTGGTTATTGGATTATAAAAACAACAGTCGCGTAAATGATATTATAGATTACTTGATTGAAAACGGAGCTGTTAGTGGGGGAGTTGATAAAAAGGAAAGACCGGTTGTTTGGAATTAGTTTTGAAATTAAGCCACAGCATATTAAATGTTTAGAATAATTATTACTTTAGTTTTATTTTCAAATTGCCTGTTTAGTCAATCAGACAGTCTTGATATTGAAATTATTAATAAGGATAAATCAGGTAAAGTATTACAAACTAAAGTCGTTAGATTCGAAAACAAATCAAATTATTTCGATTTTAAAAAATTAAACGAAAAATTTCATATCATTCACTATTTTCCTGATAGTTTGTTAAATCCAAAATTCAAAGATGTAAAAACATATGTAACTAATGGTAATGAAAAGCTATTGGTAGATGAGGATTTTAAGGTATTATCAGAATTAAGGGGAATAGGTCAGGGCTATTATTATTATACCTATGATTCTTTATCAAGGATTTCACGGTTTGGTTATTCTGGATGCCTTGCTTGTGCTCATACCCCTTATTATTGTGATGTTTTTTATGATGAAAGTCAAAATCCGATTAGAATAAGTATGAATATGGGAGATTTTGGCAATGTCTCGAATATTGAAATACAATATAATGAAAATGATAAATTGAGTCGCATCATTAAAATTTCAGATGCTAAAACGACTGAATATAAAATGATACTAAAATAATTACTTGATAATCAATACATAGTCTCAAAAAAACCATAAAGTAATAACATTGTCATCTTGATAAAAACATCAACGCATTGATATAAAAACCAAATAAAAGTATCAATGCATTGATATAAATAACTATTTAATGAAATACATAAAACAAAAAACCCCGGCACAACCGGGGTTTTTTATTATCTGAAGTTTATTACTCAGCTTTCTTATAAACAATAGAAACCAGCGTTTTGTCGTCGCCACCCATGTTGATGGTCAAACCGTAAGGTTTCTCAGGTTTGATTTGAATTTGTGCATCACCGGCTTTGCCTGTGAGCTGTTCCCAGATGGTAATGGCCTGATGTACTCCGGTTGCTCCGGTGGGATGTCCCCAACCAACCAGTCCGCCTGTTGTATTGAAAGGTACTTCACCATCTCTTGCAGTTTTTCCTGCAGCTACATATTCTGCTCCTTTTCCGTGGGCAGCCAGACCGATAGCTTCAACAGCCAGTACTCCGGCTATGGTAAAGCAGTCGTGTGTTTCAACAGTTCCGATTTGTTCTTTGGTGATGCCTGCTGATTCAAGTGCTTTTCTGGCAGCTTCGGCAGTGGTTGCCATAACTGTCAGATCTTCGGGGGCCTGGTTAATGGCATATTCTGCCATACCTAAACCAATAATTTCAACTGCATCTTTCTTTGCAACGCCGCATTTTTTCAGACCTTCTTCTGAAACAATAGCGATGGCTGAACATCCGTCAGAAACCTTTGAACAGTCAAAAACATTGATGTTATCCACAAATGATTTGGGGTTTGGTTCCATAAGAGCCAGAGCCATCAAATCTTTTGTTTTGTTGTGGTGTTCCTGTGCGGTGGGACAGAGCCGTGCATTTTCAATGGCATTTTTAAACCAGGTGGCCATACCTTTGCGGGCATAATCCCTGCCAAATTTCTCATAGTAAGCACCGGCGCGGTCGCTGAATTTTCCGGGGAAGAAATAGGCGTGACCAGTTTTTCTTTCGCTGAAATGACCTGCTCCGGCAAGAATATCAGCACCGTAAATTGCTTTAACGGTATTCTGAACTTCTACTCCCAATGCTAAAACAACATCAGCAGTCTCGGCCAAAACAGATTTAATACCGGTAGCCAAAGCAAGTGCTCCCGATCCGCAAGCGCCTTCAACGCGTGTGCAGGGGATGTATTTCAATCCGGGATCAATCATGGGAATGAAAGCAGCCAGATGTCCCTGTTTATTAAAACGGGCAGCCATGAAGTTACCGATAACGGCTTCGTCAACATTTTTTGCTCCACCAATCTGCTTCAGCACACCTTGTCCTGCTTCGATAATCAGCTCATCAAGTCCGGCACGTGCTTTCTTAGGATTGAATTCCTGTCTTCCGGTTCCCATGGAGATGGTGTTGTAACCGGCGATCATATATACTTTTTTTCGTAATTTCATTGTATTTATTTTTATAAAATTGAACCTATAACCTATAACTCATAATTCATAACCCATAACTAATTGAAATAGTTGTTGATGGGGCCGTAGGCATGGAAAAATCCTGTAAGCATAACGGTGTTCACATCTTCGTCATTAAAAGCCACTTTGTCGGCAACGAGTTGTTTTCCGATGGCGCAGGAGCGGGCTCCGTATTTTTTTGCCAGTTCGGCGCCGGTGCTGTACATTGTTTTCATTTCGCTAAAAATTCCGGCAAGGACAGTGTCTTTACTTTTATTTCCGATAACTGCTTTCCAGGGAAGGATAGAAGCAGGAAGTGGTCCCAGTTTTTCGTCGCATTTCGAATGGAAAATCTCAACAGAAACGTACGATTTTTTATCAATATCATAAACGCCAACAACTTTTCCTTTTTCATATTTAAGGAAACCGTCTTTTTGTGAACCGTCTGAATTCTGGCCACCAAGTACTCCCTGAGCAATCATTTTATCGAGCAATGTGCTGTGCAGATCTTCATTTTTCAGATGCGGGTTCATCACCGACATGATGTATGAGCATACTTCAACACCAACATAGTCGATGAGCTGGAAAATACCCATTGGACGAATGAGGAAATCCTGGCTCACTTTGTTGATCATATAAATGGCTTCGTACAGAGGCATTCCAACAGCTAATTTTTCTGCTTCGGTGATACCATGCAGGGCATCTCTCATAAAATGACCGTTGCCAACAAATCCTGCGAAATCGTGTGATGGCACAACAATTTTCTTCAGGTTTTTTGAATATTCCCTTGCAAATGAATCCAGTTCGTCAAGGGTATTTTTTCCTTTGATGATTTCAACAAGTTTCTGAACGGCAGGCGGATTGTAGAAATGCACTCCAAGTACACGACCTTCAAGTCCGGCTTTCTCATCCAGATCACCAATGGGAATTGATGAAGTATTGGTAAAGAACCAGGGTTTATTTGGGTTGTTTTTATTGATCTGTGAGAAGATTTTTACTTTCAGTTCGGGATCTTCTTTAATCGCTTCAAAAATAAGTGTTGAATGATAAGTAGTTTCCAGAATGGTAGTAGGACGAATGATGGCCATCACGTCAGCTACATATTGGTCAATGATGTCATAGTTTTCGATTAGGTCAGCTCTGTCGGCATATACTTTTCGTAATGCAACAGTTTTCTTTTCAGCAGCTTTAACGACCTGACCTCTAATGTATTTCATCAGACCGTTTAATGCTTCGCTGGAAACATCCATAGCATGAAGAATAAAGTGTTTTCCTTTATTTTCAGGTTTCAAACTGAGTTCGGCCATTTCTATTGCAGTCAGCAACAGAATACCGCTTCCCATTTTACCGGCTGCTCCGAGCACCGATACGTTTTGCAATCTTTCTGTATAGTTCATATATAAATTATTTGTTTATCTGTTTATTTGTTTAGTTGAGACGCAATATTTTGCGTCTTTACTTCTGAGACGCAATATCTTGTGTCTTTACTGTTGTTGAGCCGCAATGCATTGCGGCTTTACTTCTATCTTTCGTCTTTACTCCTGTATCGGAGACGCATACCGTGCGTTTATACGCCTGTATTGGAGACGCATAATGATGCGTCTCTACCAGTTTGGTTTACGTTTTTCCAGAAATGCCTGTGTTCCTTCTTTCATTTCGGGGGTTGTGAAGAGCGAGGCAAATGCTTTGGCCTCCAATTCAGATCCTTCGGCAAACGTCATGTTGAATCCTTTGCGGATTGTTTCTTTCCCTGTTTTTACGGAAACCGGACCTTTGGTGGTGATCACCTGAGCCAGACGGTTAACTTCGTTCATAAGTTCTTCGGGTTCGACCACTTTCTGAACAAGGCGCATGGTGAGGGCTTCCTGAGCGGTAATCATTTCGCCTGTGGTGATGAGGAACAATGCATCAGCAGGTCCAATAAGTCTGGAAAGTCTTTGTGTTGCTGCGTAGCCCGGAATCAGTCCGAGGTTAACTTCCGGCTGACCAAATTTTGCTTTTGAGCTGGCAATTCTGAAATCGCATCCCAAAGCAAGTTCCAGTCCACCACCCAATGCAAACCCGTTAATAGCAGCAATAACAGGAACCCTGAAATTTTCAAGGCGGGCAAAGGTATTTTGTCCTACTTTTGAAAAATCGTATCCTTCTTTCTGTGACATGTTGGTCATTTCGGCGATATCAGCTCCTGCAACGAAAGCTTTTCCCGAACCGGTGATGACAACCACTTTAACAGAAGCATCTTTTTCAATTTGGTCGAGCATGGCATTCATCTCACGGTAAAACTGTGAGTTGAGGGCGTTCATGGCTTCCGGACGATTAATTGTAATGGTTGCGATACCTTCAGCTGTTTTCAGTATCAAAATTTCGTAGTTCATTCTTAAGGTTTTTTAGGTATGTTAATTAATACAATCAAAGGTAAAAATAAAAAATTAAAGTACAAGTCTAAATAAGGGGGGTGTGATTTTTATTTGAGGTTTTAAAACATGATTTTTTTTGCCGCGAATGCGCGAATGATTTGATGATTAGCAAATGTGATGTCCCGATTGCTATCGGGAGCGCGAATGATTATTTTCTTATTCGCGTATTAAGAGGCGCAAATTTTAAACAATAAAAAAGCCGACAGTCAAAAGACGAACGGCCAGGATGCGATAAAAAATCTATTCTTTGACAAATTTTGCCACAAAAACCTTTTGATTATTATTTGCAAATAATATGTACATCCCGGCTGGAATATTATTTAACTGAATCTCGTTATCTTTAATTGTTAATTGTTTTTGTTTCATTAATTTCCCTTGTAAACTATATATTGATATAAAAAAATTGTCCGAAGCGGAAAAATAATAATCGTCAATTTTAATAATATCTGAGCAGGGATTTGGGTATAAAATAAGATTTCCTGATTGTTTGGGAATGATGTTTACATCAGAGAATCCTGCTGTTTCTTTAAGGATAGCACCACCTCCACCAACAACAATGCCTGTATTTTCATTGATAATGGCAAGAGAATTCAATGTAGTCCATGCACCACATTGATGATTTTCCCAGCTAACTCCGCCGTTTGTTGTTTTAAAAATGTTACCACCTTGTCCTGCCAAATATCCGGTAAGAGAATCTGCGAATTCAACTGAATTATAAAAAAGTGTACTGTCAACTGTAAGATTGTTCCAGGTTTCACCACCATCTGTAGTTTTTAACAGAGTCCCATTATATCCTGCAGCAAAACCAGTATCCTCATTAATAAAATCTACTGAAATTAAGTGATTTAGTGAATCTGAATGCTGAATTATCCATGTGTCTCCACCATCTGTCGTTTTAAGTATAATGCCATCATTGCCAACTGAATAGCCAACATTATAATTGCTAAAGCAAATTGATCTTAATATCTTTGTTGTACCCGTAACCAAGCTTGTCCAATCATTACCTCCGTTAGTCGTTTTAATTATTGTTCCATTGCTTCCCGAAGCAAAACCTGTATTGTCATCTAAAAAAAGTACTGATCTTAAACTATTCGATGTGCCAGAAACCTGATCTGTCCATGTGTTTCCTGCATCGGTTGTATTAATTAATACCCCGTTATTACCAACAGCCCATCCGATATTTGGATCTATAAAAAATATATCAAATAAAAACTCAGAAGTTCCTGAAATCATTTCGGACCAACTAATTCCACCATTGTTGGTTTTATACATTCTGCCATAATAGGCTGAAACATATCCTGTATCAGGATCAGGAAAGCAAACTGAATATATGTTGTCTGTAAAACCATAGGACATACTTGTCCAATTAATTCCGCCATCAGTAGTTTTATAAATTCTACCATATTCACCAGCTGAAAAACCATTGTTGGCATCAGAAAAATAAACCGAATTCATCCATGTTGGGCCAACTGATTCCCAACTGATACCTCCATTTGTTGTTATTAATAGATTACAATCCCATCCTGACACAAAACCTGTATTTAAGTTGGTGAATTTTATAGATTGTAATTCACCCAAATAAGACAATGATTGTTGTTCCCAGGTTATACCGCCATCAGATGTTGAGACTAATGTTCCGTACTGTCCAACTGCAAAGCCGGTATTAATATCTGTAAAAAAAACAGAATTCAGATTACCACCAGCGCTTGTTGTCAAACTTTCCCAATTTGCACCACCGTTTGTTGTTTTAAGGCAGGTGCTTAAATTACCAACTATATAGCCAGTTATAGTGTTAAGGAAATAAACCGAATTCAAATTTTTAATTGTACCCGAAGTCAAACTTATCCATGTATCTCCTCCATCAATTGTTTTAAGTATGGTTCCAGTATCTCCGGAAATATATCCATTCATTGAATCAATAAAATAAACCTCATTTAAATCATATGAAATACCTGCACTGATGCTTATCCAATTAATTCCACCATTTGTGGTTTTCAATATTGTACCATTGTTTCCTGAAATAATCCCGGTATTTTCATTTACAAAATACACAGAATTTAAATCGGCCAGAGTACCGGAAGTCTGAAATTCCCAATTTATTCCTCCATCAGTTGTTTTCAGAATAGTCCCCTTCAAACCAATAACGTATCCGGTGCTGTTGTCTGTAAAACAGACAGACCACAATGTGTTTCCCTGAGGCAATGGATTAAGCCATTCCCAACTTTGAGAATTAGCATTACTTCCAATAATTATTGAAAAAAATAGAATAATTAATCTTTTCATAAATCAATTTTATGTTTTTATTGTTTTCCTATTATGATCTGTTTTTTGAAATCACCGAAAAATTTCAAAATACCAGAGCTACAAATTTAGCTTTATAGTATGACGGATTTCATTAACAAAGGTTGCTTAATTTGCAAATGTGTTGATTAGCAAATCATTCAATCAACTAATCTGCTTCCCGATAGCTATCGGGACTGCTAATCCCTACAAGCTTCCAGGTTCGTTTCTTACTATCCATAAATGCGTAGCCGGGGTTTAAATAGGGCAGGTCATTTTCAATTTGTATAAATGAGCCGATAAGAATGTTGTTCAATGCTTTACTTTTTTGGGGTTTTTCCTGAATCTCTAAAAACAGGGAATCGTAGCTGTTTACCATAATATGCAATAAAATAGTGCTGTCTTTCAGTGACCCTTTAGTGACTTCAATAACCTCACATTTGTAAATATCACCCCAACCGATGCTTCCGGTGTAGATTGGTTTAATTTTCAGAATGAGTTCGGCTGAGTCGTTTGTGTTTTCCTGCGAAAATGAGTTTGCACAATATAATACAAGTGCAATAATAATGAAGAGATGATGGTTTTTGGGAGATTTAACGATATTCATATTTTATTTTTTTAAAAGACTAAAAACTGTTTTGGAGATTCCTCACTACACTTTGTTTCGTTCGGAATGACAACTAAATGTTTTTGTTGAGGGAGAGTGTGATTGGATGCGCCATGCGCATCCAATCACACTCTCCCAAACCACTTTTATTAATTATTGTCATTCCGAACGAAGTGAGGAATCTCATATTATTAATGTTTTCTGATGTTTTTTATTCTTTCCCATTTTAATATATGCGGCTAAAATTATACTCAAAAAAATCAAAAAAAAAATCAAACTTGGTAAAACAACCTTTTCACTTGGTGAGCAGTTCAGATCAGTTGGATATATGGCTAAAAATCGGTTAAAAACCTTGCAAAACAAGGGTTTTTAAGGTTTTGCAATTTTACTTTTCCATTTTTTGATCGTATATTTGGTAAATGAAAATTATTAAAACTTTCATATTACTGATTTTTACTTTTGCGGTTTCGCTCGCCCAGATGAATATTAATACAAGTCAGGTACAACAACAAAAAGGAAATGAAGATGTTAAGGCCTTGCTTGCCACTGCAAAAAAGCTGATGAAGGAGCAACCCGATGAAGCAGTTGTCTTTGTTGAAAAAGCCCTTGAAATAAGTCTGGATACTAAAGATAAAAAGTCCGAGGCCGATTGCTATCTGGTGATGGGCGACATCAATTATTCCATTGGCCAATATACCAAAGCCATTCAGTTTTACAAAAAATCGGAGGACTTGTATGTTGAAACTAAATCTGCCAAAGGGCAATATAAAATCCTTAAAAAGCTGGGGGATGCCTATGGAAATGCCGGCGAAAGTGAATTAAGCCAGTCATATTATAAAAAGTTTCTTCAACAGGCAGAAAAGAAGAAGGACACCGATGATATTGTATATGCCCGGGGAGTAATTGCTGATTATCAGCTTAAAAACCAGCAGGTTGATTCGGCAATCTCAAATGTATCGGAGTGGTTAAAAATTGAAAAATCCAGAAATAATCCCGACGGAATAATTCAGGCAAGCAATAAGCTGGGAAATATTTATTCTGAAACAAATCAATCGGAGCAGGCCATTCAAAACTATAACTATTCACAGCAGGTTTCTGAGGAAAATAATGACGTTGATAACCAATTGAGCACATTCAATGAAATGGGCAAACATTACAGATCATTGAAAAACTACGATAAGGAAATTGAAGTCAGGCAGCAGTCCATTGAACTGAATCTGACAGCGACCAATACCGATCAGACCATGCTGGCCAATGACAATCTGGAAATCGGAACTGCTTTAATGGCACAGAACAACGTGACTTTTGCGATTCCTTATCTTCAGAATTCTATGCAGTATTCACAGGAAGTTGGGGATATTGAACAGCAGGTTGTTGCCATTAAAAACCTGTCACAGGCTTATGAGAAATCAGGCAACACAACACTGGCAATCGAGTCTTATAAACAATATGTCGAGCTTTCCGATTCGCTGTTGAAAGCAAAGGAAAAGGAACTTGACGATCGTTTGGCGATGGCAACCATGCTAAATGACAAGCAAAAGGTAATTGAAAACCTTGAAGAAAAAAACAAACTTGACAATGAGAGGATCGAGCTTCTGGTAACAGGGCAGCAGATAAAAAATATGGTTATTTATTCCCTGATCGCAGCCATTGGAATTCTCATGGTTGGCTCGTACCTTATTTACCGTAGTTCAAGACAAAAAAGAAGGGCAAACCAGATGCTGGCATTGAAATCATTGCGCAGTCAGATGAACCCGCATTTTATTTTTAATTCACTAAATTCGGTCAATAATTTTATTTCCAAATCGGATGAGAAATCAGCCAATAAGTTTCTTTCCGATTTTTCACGGCTCATGCGCATGGTCATGGAAAATTCCAAGTATGATTTTGTTTCCCTGGGCAGTGAAATAAGCATTCTCGATCTATATCTTAAGCTTGAACATTCCAGATTTGAAAACAAGTTTGATTATTCATTTAATGTCGACAGCAATTTTGACAAAGAAGCAGTTCAGATTCCGCCCATGCTCATCCAACCCTTTATTGAAAATTCTATCTGGCACGGATTGAGGTATAAGGAAGAAAAAGGATTTTTATCAGTGGAAATAAAACAACATGACAAAAATATTGAAGTTCAGATCAATGACGATGGAATTGGGAGAAGAAAATCACTGGAATTAAAAACAAAAAACCAGAAGGACACCATTTCTACCGGACTGATAAACATCGAAAACAGGGTTAAAACGCTTAATCAATTGTATAATACCGGAATTCAGCTTGAAATTATTGATATTGACGAGGAAAGCCGGACCGGAACCAACGTGAAAATAATAATTAAAAACGTAGTCAATAACCCCGGCCTTTAGGCAAGGGATACCATAATAATCTGGTCTTTAGGCCGGTGATAACCAATACTGATATGATACTAAAAGCCATTATAGTAGAAGACGAACAGGCCAGCCGTGAAACACTGGAAAACTATATTGCAAAATACTGTCCGGATGTTCAGGTCGTTGCCACAGCCGATTCGGTTGAAACCGGATTGGCAGCCATTCAAAAGCATCATCCCGATTTGATTTTTCTGGATATAGAAATGCCCTACGGAAATGGCTTTGATCTTTTGGAAAGGGTAGAGGATATTGATTTTGAAACAGTTTTTGTCACGGCTTACAGCAATTATGCAGTGAAAGCACTTAATTTCAGTGCGTCTTATTATATTCTGAAACCCATTGATATTGACGAGTTGATTGCCGCAGTAAATAAGGTAAAAGCAAGCCGCGAGAAAAATGAAAACTCGGTTCAGTCCAAAATACTCGTCGAAAACCTCCAGAATATTGACAAACAAAACCAAAAAGTTGTTTTGCCACTGATTGATGGTTTTGAAGTGGTAAGGGTTAAGGATATTATTCGTTGTCAGAGTGATGATAATTTTACGATTTTTTACTTCAGGGAAAGAAAAAAACAAATGATTTGCCGCAGTTTAAAATTTTATGAGGAATTGCTTGCTGATTATGATTTTTTAAGGGTACACAAATCGCATCTGATAAATATTCAATACGTTAAAAAATATGTGAAAGGCAAGGGTGGACAGGTTATTATGGCTGATGACAGTGAAGTTGAACTCTCTCCAAACAAGAAAAAAGAATTTTTGGCAAGATTTTCGTAGAAACTATTGATATAAATACGAAAAAATCGTTAATTTGTATCCAAATTACTTTTTTTGCGTATAAAAAAAAATTAAAATAAACTTTAACAATTAAAAGACTATGAGATTATTTAGAAACTTTTTAGCCCTGCCGGTTTTGGCCCTTATCGCTGGAATAGTAACAATTACCAGTTGTGAAGACCCAGAAGATCCCACTCCAACCAATGAATTAATGGAAGGTGTTTGGGAAATGAATTCTCTATATGACAATACTACAAGTGGCGAAAAAAAGGACAGTGTTGTTGCCTTTTTCCCACAATGGATTCATATGGATGATATGAACTCAGTTAACTCAACCCTAGGTCCATTATTTATGTGGATTGTTTATGGTGACAGTAAATTTATTTCTGTTACTTCAAAAATTGACGAAGTGTTTAAATATGCTGATCTCCAACTTACAGAAGGTGAGTGGTTTATTGATAAAAACAAAGTGGTTGATAATTTTACAATTGAGATAAAAATGAAATTCCCAACCATGGAAACCGTTACCGAGATTTTTGACATTTTTAATATTGATTTACCCGAATTTGCTGAAGATGCTATGGATTTGGTTATTTATCACAAATTTAAATATGTAGGCGTTACCATCAACGATGACAATCCTGATAAAATGGTTTGGACATTTGGCGAAGGAGTACAGCCAACCTACAATACTAAAGATCAATATGGCGACCCTGTTTTATATCATGGTCTGGATGTTAACCCATTTTCAGAATGTACAATTACATTTGAAAGAAAAGCTAAGAGTCTTACTGACCTGATTCAGGAACATACTGCTCCGGCTAAATAATTTATTAGAGATTATTATAAAAAAAGGACACATTTTTGTGTCCTTTTTTTTTTGTCATAAAAAAATACTCTTTTATTGGGTAAAATCAATCAGTAATAAAACAAAAGCAACCTATTGGTCAATATGCGAGTATTAATAAAGGTATTTAAAAACTTGCTTATGAAAACCTGGTTGTTTTTTTTCACATTGCTAACTATTCTTTTTTTAGCGCCAAAGGATTCAAAATCACAGTGTTTTGATTGCCTGGATAGTGAAGTGCTGACATATCATGTTGATTTATCTGCAACTCCTGATACAATTTGGGTCACACCAACCTCAGTTGCCCGAAACGGAACCTGCTGTGCTGCCACTGAACCACCCTGTATCAGGTTTATTGTAAAGATAAATCCTATGGCTGATGAATTCAGTTTTCAGATGGCTGATGGTGCTACCCCTCCGGGAATGGAATATATGGTCAATTGTACAGATACATTTGCAGCAGGTACTCCTATTTGTGTGCCCAGTGCTGATTCTTTATGTATATTGTATTGTAAACCGGGTGGAAACAAAAACAGATACCAGATAACAACCGCAAGAAATGTTTATGCCTCTCCCGACATTACACTTGCAATGGGCTGCACTGGTACTTTATCAATAGAAGGTGTTCAGGAATCCAGTATTACCTGGAATTCAATTTTTCCCGATCCTGATGGATTATACAATTCTTATTTAAGTTGTATATCAGGATGTGATACTACCTACGTTACTGCGGCAGCAGGTTATCCTCCTTATGTTGATTTTGTAGGACAGGGAATACCAACCGGTTGTTCATCTTCTTCTTCATCTGATACTGTAAGGGTATTTTTTGTTTCTGGTATGACTGTTAATATTACTCCTGAAAATCCAGCTATTTGCTTTGGAGGTAGCAATGTAACTTTAACTGCTAATGTTACTGGAGGAGCACCTCCTTATTCATATCAGTGGAGTAACTCAGCTACTACACCATCTGTATCTGTTGGCGTCGGATCTGTTTCTGTTACTGTAACCGACGGAACAACTGGCTGTCCTGGTGCAACTGATACTGAAACTGTTATTGCGCACCCTTCTGCAATTACAGCAAATGCTGGTGCAGATGCAATGGTATGTATTTCATCTCCAGCGTATACACTAAATGGCTCTGTTACAGTTGCAACGGGTGGTATTTGGTCAGGGGGCGCAGGTTCATACAATCCAAATAATACAACATTAAATGCAATATATACTCCGTCTGCCGGTGAAATTTCTGCCGGGTCAGTGACATTAACTCTTACAACTACAGGTAATGGTGGTTGTCCTGAAGTCACTGATAATATTCTGATTCAAATATTACCAGCACCGGTTGTCAATGCAGGCGCCGATCAGGTGGTTTGTGCAACAACTCCTTCAACAACACTCAATGGTTCAGTAACTGTTGGGTCTACGACAGGAATCTGGTCAAGTTCAGGCACGGGATCATTCACACCGAATGCCACAACCCTGAATGCTACTTACAATCCGAGTGCAGCAGATATTTCAGCCGGAACTGTAAACTTGACTCTGACTTCAACGGGCGGATGTTCTGCTGTGACAGATAACATGGTAATATCCATTCTTGCAACCCCAATAGTCAGTGCTGGAGCCGATCAGACAGTTTGTGCCAACAATGCTGTAGTCACATTGAACGGAAGTGTTACCGGTGGAGCAACAGCAGGCCAGTGGAGCAGTTCGGGGACAGGAACCTTTTCATTATTAATTGCCATGAACGCTACATATACTCCGAGCCCTGCAGACACAGCAGCCGGAACAGTGACAATCACACTATCGTCAACTGATGGTTGTTCTGTTGTTACTGACAATATGGTGATAACCATCACCAATGCACCGTATGTGAATGCGGGAGTTGACCAGACTGTATGCGGAGTAGGAGCGACCGTAGTGCTAAATGGAACCATTTACGGTGGATCAACCACAGGAATCTGG
>MEOH01000001.1 GCA_001769535.1 Bacteroidetes bacterium GWF2_38_335 | reverse complement strand
GTCCCAAGGGTTAGGCTGTTCGCCTATTAAAGTGGCACGCGAGCTGGGTTCAGAACGTCGTGAGACAGTTCGGTCCCTATCTGTTGTGGGCGTTGGAGACTTGAGAGGTCCTGGCATTAGTACGAGAGGACCGTGTTGGACAAACCTCTAGTGTACCTGTTGTGGCGCCAGCTGCATCGCAGGGTAGCTACGTTTGGAAGAGATAAGCACTGAAAGCATCTAAGTGCGAAGCTCCCCTCAAGATGAGGTCTCCTTTAAGGGTCGTTCTAGACTAGGACGTTGATAGGCTGTAGGTGTAAATGCGGTAACGTAAAAGCCGAGCAGTACTAATTACCCGTAACTTTCTACTGGGTTAAACTTTCAGAATTTTCTTTCAGTATGTCTTAATTTATTGATATCCGTTTTTTCGGATAAAAATCTTTAGGTGACTATAGCAATAGGGTCCCACCTCTTCCCATTCCGAACAGAGAAGTTAAACCTATTTGCGCCGATGGTACTGCAATTTGTGGGAGAGTAGGTCGTTGCCGAATTTTTAAAATCCCGGTTAGTCTTTGATTAACCGGGTTTTTTTTTATATAATATTTTATCCCAATTTCAGTTATTTACTATATTCGTGAAAAAATTTATATGAAATATCTTTTCCTGCATATTGCCTTTTTACTTTTAACAGTAGGGAACAATATTTCTGCCCAATCTGGAAAATTAGTGCATGCCTGGAATTATTTCAATAATGATACCTTAATTTATTCTCCAGATACCTCTCTTAATGATTTCCAGATATATAATCCCGTCCTAAATTCACCTGTTTTGCCATCCTATCTCGG
This sequence comes from Bacteroidetes bacterium GWF2_38_335, assembly GCA_001769535.1. GTDB lineage: Bacteria > Bacteroidota > Bacteroidia > Bacteroidales > GWF2-38-335 > GWF2-38-335. The sequence continues at coordinate 307,101 of MEOH01000001.1, read as the reverse complement.
AAACCTTGGTCTTCCAGCTTTATCAAATAACATTAAATCTCATTTGGAAAGTAGTGACTTTTTCTTATTCAAACCTTATAGCCTCTATTTTAAAAAGCCAGAAAATGTGGTTTTTTATAACACAAAAAGACCATTAACCAGACTAAAATATACCTCGGGTAGCAAAAAGGAATATCTGCTTAATGTCTTTCATTCACAAAATGTAAATGAAAATTTGAATTTGGGACTGGATTATTTACTGCTAAATTCTGTGGGTCAATATTTGAGGCAAACAACAAAAAATTTTGGCGTCACTCTTTTTTCTGAATACCATAATCACAGGTATAACCTCAATGCAGGCATCATAATTAACAGGATTAGCTCGCAGCTTAATGGTGGTATACAGAATAACGGATTTGTCACTGATTCGGTTGATTGGAATATTGCTGGGATTCCAGTTTGGCTCTCAGGCTCAAGTGAAAAAATGGTTCAAAATATCATTTTTATGACGCATAAATTAAACTTTGGCAAACCAGTTTTAATTGGAGTAAACGACTCTGTTTCAAAAAAGACATTGGATCCAAAAATTTCATTGATATATAAGTTTAACTTTTCTTCTGATTACAGAAATTATTACGAAGAGGATGCGGATACTATTTATTATGAGAATATTTTTTATAGATATGATAAAACATTTGATTCTCTTCATTATAAACAAATCTCAAATTCTGCCGGCTTACAATGGAAAATTTCAAGCTCAAATTCCGGATTTTTTCAAACCTCTGCATTTATTAAAAACAAAACCTCAGAATATTTCAATTCTTATTTTTGGTATACAGCAAGCGATACTCTATATACTGCAAATTATGCAGAATTTTCTTTTGTTAAAACTGTATTTGAAAAGTATCGTTTTAACTCTTTCTTTTCCCATGGTTTATCTGGTCATGGCAAAGGTGAGATGGATTATAATTTGAGGTTTGTCAAATTCTTTTCAAAAATCAAACAAAACTTTTTACAGATAAACGCTGGTTTTAAAAGAATACAGCCGGATTTTTATGAAAACAGATATATTTCAAATCATTTTTCCTGGAATAATGAATTTTTAAAGAAAGATTTGACAGAAATATCTCTTTTAGCAAAAAATACTAAATTTAATCTGGCCGGTCAAGTCGAATATTTTATTTTGGACAATTATATTTATTTCAACAATCTTGCAAGACCTGCTCAGTGTACATCTACATTGAATGTTATTGCTGCAACTATAGAAAAAACTTTTAAAACCGGTAAAGTATTTTATAAAAATGTAGTTAAGTACCAGCATTCATCAGATAATTCTATTATAAGTATACCAGAGATAGCCTTTTATAACAGCACCTATTGGGAAAAGGATTGGTTTTTTAAAGCTACCGAAGGAAGACTAACATCCCAACTCGGCTTTGATCTCAGGATAAATTCAGAATTCTATGCTAAAGGGTATGATGCGGCTACCGGAATGTTTTATTCTCAGACCGTTGATAAAATTGGTAATTACCCTTTTATAGATGTTTTCTTAAATGTAAAATTGAAACGGGCCCGATTTTTCTTTAAATTGGAACATGCAGGGTATGGGTTTTTTGATAAAGAGTACTTTCTCGCATGTCATTACCCAGCTAATATCAGAGCATTTAGATTTGGGATTCTTTGGATGTTCTATGATTAGATTTAAAGCAAAAAAAAAATCATGGATTTCTCCATGATTTCTGATTATATCAATTAATAATTACTTAGTATCTTTCTTGTCAAGATGCTTTTGATATCTGTTTCTGAATTTATCTACCCTACCTGCAGTGTCAACAAGTTTCATTTTGCCAGTGTAAAAAGGGTGAGATGTGTTTGAAATCTCTATTTTTACCAATGGGTAGGTAACACCTTCAAGTTCAATGTTGTCTTTTGTGTTTACTGTGGATTTGGTAATAAATGTATATTCATTAGACATGTCTTTAAAACAAACAAGTCTGTAATCTGTCGGATGTATTCCTTTTTTCATTTTCTTACTCTTTAATATCAAAATCTTTAAATGGAATGCAAAATTAAGAATTTAATTGAATATCTCAAAACTTTTATTCAGTATTCTTAAGTGTTTTTTGCATTTTATCGCTATTTTCATTGGTAAATCTCTTTACTTCCTTACTTTGGTCAAACATATACCTTAATGTTGCATGTTTTTTTACCACCGGAAGTTCAAGCATTGAATAAATTTTATTCACAGTTACATTATAGTCGCCTACCCAGGACATTTCAAGTTCCTTAATATTGTTTTTTCTGAGTGCATCTACCATTTTAAGAAATAAGGCGCCAATTATATAGGTCTTCTGATGAGAAGGTATCACTCCGGTAATAAGTTGCCTTACTCTGTTTATCTTCTTTTTGTAATATAAAAACTTAAGTTTTCCAAAGAAACTCAGTTTTCCGTTTAGTTTGCTGAATACTTGATTGACATCCGGGAAAACCACAACCATTGCAACAGGCAGTCCGTTATCATAACCAAACCAAATATACTCCTCGACAATTATTGGTTTAGCTTCCATGAGCATCAATTCAATATCCTCAAACTTTAACGGGGTATAATCTTCATGAAAATCCTTCCAGACGGTGTTGAAAATATCAACAATGTTTTGGACGTATTTTTTATGGTTGGCAAAGGAGAAATGTTCAAAGCTAAATGACTCTTTTGTTCCAACGTGTCGCGCGAATTTCTCCTGTCTTTCTGGAAATGGTTGTGTAAGATCTTTATGGTATGTGTATTGTTCGAAAAAGGTTTTAAAACCATATTTTGTAAATAAATCTTTATAGTACGGTTGATTATAGGGCATTCCATAACCCTGGGGCATATAACCTTCAATTAATAATCCCCAATGATTAATGTTTTCACCGAAGTTGATGGGACCATCCATTGCCTCCATCCCTTTTGTTTTAAGCCATTCGACTGCCTTGTCAAAGAGTGTTTTAGCTGCTTCAGAATCATTGACGCATTCAAAAAAACCGATTCCGCCTGTTGGTTGATCATGTTTTTTTGCTTTTAAAAGATCGTAAAAAGCGCCTATTCTTCCGATGAGTTTTCCATCATTGTCTTTTAATATCCATCTGATGGCTTCTCCATTCTGAAATGAAACATTTTTTCCGGGAGTAAAAATTCCTTCCACCTCTGCATCAAGCAAACAAATCCAGTTTTTATCGTTTTTGTTGATTATTCTGGCTGTATCATGGAATTCCCTTTGGGTTTTTTTATCATTGACTTCTATAAGTGTCATATTTGTATGTATTAATAATCCATCAAAGCTAACACTTTTTTAAAACAGAATAAAATTTCTTTTACTTAAAAGGCAATATAAAAAGTGGCCAAATTTATTGGTTCAGACTAAACCATTTGTGGATAAACCCATTTTTTCTTATAAAACTGTTGTGATAGAATTCATTGGTTTTTGAATCGTAATAATAATCTTTTTTCCAATCTTCAATGTTTTCGTTTATTTCTTTTATGGATCCAATAATATAGATTAGTTCGTTGGTGGTCATGGTTGGGTGAATTGAGAGTCTCACCCATCCCGGTTTTTCAGAGAGATCACCAGTATTTATTTTATCAGTAATAGCTTTAGATTGTTCAGGTGTAACATTGAGCAGAAAATGGCCATAAGTTCCGGCACAGGCACAGCCTCCCCTGACCTGTACGCCAAACCTGTCACTAAGCAGCTTGACCATGAGATTATAATGTATCCCTGGAATATAAAAGGAAATACATCCAATGCGGTCTTTTATATTATCTGCCAGGATTACAAGCTCTTTGATTTTATTGAACTCCCGGAATGCAAGTTCAACAAGTTCCGTTTCCCGGGCTCGGATCATTTCTGTTCCCATTTCATTCTTAAGCTGAATACACAAGGCTGTCTGAATTGCTTGTAAAAAGCCCGGAGTACCTCCATCCTCTCTAAGCTCAATATCATCAATGAATTTATAATCTCCCCAGGGATTTGTCCAATCTACAGTTCCGCCTCCGGGACAGTCAGGAATATCACGGTTATAAAGTTTCTTATTAAAAATCAAAGTACCCGATGAGCCAGGTCCTCCCAAAAACTTATGGGGTGAGAAATAAATGGCATCAAGGCTTTCTTCAGGATCTTCGGGATGCATATTAATATCCACATAGGGCGCTGAGGCAGCAAAATCAATAAAACATAAACCTCCATGTTTATGCATTATTTTTGCCATTTTATAATAAGGGGTTATAATTCCGGTCACATTGGAACAGGCAGTAAAGGCACCGATTTTCATTGGCCAGTCTTTATATTCCTGAAGTTTTATTTCAAGGTTTTTTTCACTAAAAAGCATGTTCTCATCAGGATCAATCACCACAACCTCAGCATTTGTTCCATACCATGATGTATGGTTAGAATGATGTTCCATGTGTGTAACAAAAACAACCGGCCTGTTATTTTTAATTTTTTCACAAGTTTGTTTGGTAGGGCATTCTGAACAACTTTTCAAACGTAGTATCCTTTGAAATTTGTTTACAGCACCAGTCATACCAAAACCAGTCGTTAAGATCACATCTTCAGTTGATGCGTTTACATGTTTTTTTATTAGCTCATGGGCATGGTGATATGCCTGTGTCATCCTTTTTCCTGTTTCAGAGGTTTCGGTATGGGTGTTTGCAACAAACGGGCCTATATCATTTGTGAGCTTATCAGCAATAGTTTTATATAACCTTCCACTGGCGATCCAGTCTGCATAAATAATCTTTTTGTCACCATATGGTGATTTATACACTGCATCATTTCCAATTATATTGCTCCTGAATTTATTAAAATACCTTTCAAGGTGATCCATTCCTGTAATTTTATCAATAATTGAAAATTTGTCCTTTCTGTTTCAAATATAAATACTTTTTTCAGTTTGAAACTAAAATCGAAATCAGGTTTATTAAGTTTTATGCGAAATTGAGGGATTATACGGATTAAATATCCGTGAAAATCATGTAGTCAGTTAACATGTAAATTATAATAGTCAATATTGAGTAAAAAATAATTTCTTTTAATGGGGAATATTCTGTGAGTTTAATACCATATTTATAAAGAGAGACCACAAGAATGACTTTTTCGGTGAAAAATGCAAGTACTGTTGCAAAGGCAACACCAATTAAACCAAAATATTGAATAAATATTATCGAGAAAACTATATTTACCAGAATTTCCATAAATGAGGCAAATAATATGACTTTTGTTTTTTGCATACCTATGAGAACCGTTTGAGGAAAAAACATTCTACTGATAAGCAAAAGCAAGTAAATATTGAAAATTTTTGCACTGTAAGTGAAGTCTTCATTAAAAACAACAGGGAAAAATAAATTGCTTGTTATCAGAAGAATTAATGTTAGAGGAAAAAGAAAATGTGCAAGTTTGCGTGTTTTATTTTTAAGAGAATTGAGCGAATCTTTAAATCGGGATTCATCTGAAAAAATTGGTAAGAATGCATTTGACATCGAATTCGTTAATAAAAGAGCAAGAGGCAATTCACGTGCTCCGAAACGGAAAATGGCAAAGTCAGCATCGCTGTAGTATCCGGCTACAAGCAGTGAGTCAGTGTATTGTGCCGATCCCGCAAGTAAGGAACTGACAATCAGTGGCCAGGCAACATTTAGATGCTCTTTAATAAATCCAAGGTTAAATTTTAATCTGCTTTTTGTGATGATTATTACAAGCAGCCATCCGAATCTAAATAAAGCGGCGATGCAAAGGCCAACCAGACTATAATAAACAGGATATGAGAAATAAACGGGGGCTGCCACGAGAAAAAATTGTACAACGAAACTCAAAGTGCCATATATTAAGATTGACCGCGGTTTGTTGTTTAACAGATAATAATACTCAATCAGAAAAGTGGGGTTGATCAGAAATATATAAACGATTAAAATGTCAAAATTTGGTATGCTCTCCTTTTCAGTAAAAATATTGGCAATAACACCGTTAAAAGCCAGAAACACTCCAATTGTCAGCAGATTGAATAAAATGATTAATACAAAGGAATTGAACAGAATTTCTGGTTTTTTGCCGTCGTCTTCGTTGTAGGTTTTATTTTTGTTGTAAAGTGTTAATAAACTTTGGATTAGCCCTGTGACCCAAAAAAAACACAAAACTCCTGACAACAAAATGAACGTTTCATACAACCCGATTTCACCCTTGCTTAATGAGGGTTCACTTTTTGTGAATACTATTCCGGTCAGAATCAGTACACCATACCTGATTATCTGAAAATACTGCAAGGCCGATATGTTTGATATTTTTATTTTCAAACCGGATTATACTGAAAAAACAAGTTCTTTTTAACAACTAAAAGTACCATTTTATTTTACATTGACTAAAAATATTTTCCATTTTCCATTATTTTTTCATCAGTTACACAAAAAAAATGACAGTTCATCAAAATTAATTTAGATTTAATAAAAATAAAAAATTAATTCATTATATTTGTTTTGACTTTAAATGGTCATGAATAAATATTAATACTTAAACAGTTAAACCGCTATGAAAGATATAGATATTGCCAGAGCTGCAAAAATTAAGCCCGTTAAGGACATTGCAAAGCTATTAAACATTGACGAAGACGATCTTGAATTGTATGGAAAATTTAAGGCAAAACTACCGTTGAAGCTTATTGATGAAGAGAAACTTAAAAAAAGCAAACTTATTTTGGTTACTGCCATTACCCCAACGCCTGCCGGTGAAGGAAAAACAACAACTTCAATTGCTCTTACTCAGGGTTTGAACAGGATTGGAAAACATGCAACAGTCGTTCTCAGAGAACCTTCGCTTGGACCAGTTTTTGGAATAAAGGGCGGGGCTGCCGGAGGAGGTTATTCACAGGTCATTCCAATGGAGGATATAAACCTTCATTTCACCGGAGATATTTCTGCTGTTGAAAAAGCACATAATCTCCTGGCTGCACTTATTGATAATAATATTCAAAATAAAAAAAATAATTTGGGACTTGATCCCCGCACGGTTTCGTGGAAACGCGTGATGGATATGAATGATAGGTCACTTCGGGATATGGTAATTGGACTTGGAGGCACTTCTCAGGGTATTCCACGGGAATCAGGTTTTGATATTACCGCTGCATCTGAGGTTATGGCTACCCTTTGTATGGCAAAAGACCTTGATGATTTGAAGCAAAAACTTGGAAATATTTTTATTGGGTTTACTTATGCTGGTGAACCTGTGTATGCAAGAGATCTTAAAGCACAGGGAGCAATGGCAGTTCTCTTAAAGGATGCCATTAAGCCAAATCTTGTTCAAACACTCGAAGGAAATCCTGCAATTATTCATGGTGGCCCGTTTGCAAATATTGCTCAGGGAACCAATACTTTGATAGCTACAAAAATGGGATTGTCTTTATCAGATTATGTCGTAACTGAGGCAGGTTTTGCTTCTGATCTTGGAGCAGAAAAATTCTTTGATATTAAATCTCAATATGGAGGACTTACTCCACGAGCAGTGGTTATAGTAGCTACAATCAGAGCTCTGAAATATCATGGAGGTGCGAAATTAGCTGATCTTCAATTGGAAAATAAGGAAGCGCTAAAACTCGGACTGGAGAACCTTGACAAGCATATTGAAAATATGGGTATGTTTGGATTTAAGCCTGTTGTTGCAATCAATAGGTTTGATACAGATACTTTGGGTGAAATAGAAATATTGCAAAATCATTGTGATGGACTTGGCATTGAAGTTTCACTTACAGAAGGATGGGCCAAGGGCGGAGCAGGAGCAACAGATCTGGCAGAGAAAGTTGTAAAAGCTGCAAAAAGCTGTCCCTCATGTTTTACCCCGCTCTATTCCTTTGATTGGGATATTGAAACAAAAATTGAAACTATTGCACGTAAGATGTATGGCGCCAGCGGTGTGGAATATTCACTTAAAGCCAGAAAGGATTTGGAGAAAATAAAAAAACTTGGACTCGAAAAACTTGCAGTTTGTATTGCAAAAACTCAAAAATCACTTTCAGATGATCCGGATAAAAAGGGTAGACCAAGAGATTTTACAATTAAAATCAGAGAAATTGAGATTTCATCGGGTGCAGGTTTTGTTGTGCCGGTTGCAGGTGAGATAATGAGAATGCCGGGTTTGCCTGTTGTCCCATCAGCAGAATTTATAGATATTGATAAGGATGGAAATATTGTGGGTTTGTTTTAAAAAAAAAGTATAAATCTTGAAAGGAGGAAAATTTCCTCCTTTTTTTTTATTTTTACAAAAAAAACTATGACCTCAAAAGTTACTTACCTTTCAGCACTTCGCACACAAGCTGAACATTTAAAATCGGGAGATATAATAATTACGGATGCACCGGTTGATAATAAAGGAAAAGGTGAAGCGTTTTCACCAACTGATTTATTAGCAACCTCGCTTGCCTCGTGCATGTTGACAATAATAGGAATAAATGCCCAGGAAAAAGGGTATGATATTGATGGGACAATTGCTGAGGTAACAAAAATAATGGACTCAAATCCCAGGAGGGTTGGAGAAATTCAAATTAATTTGTTTTTCCAGCGAAGTTACTCGGAAAAGGAAAAAAAACTGATTGAAAATTCGGCGCGCACTTGCCCTGTTTCAAAAAGCCTGCACCCCGATTTAAAACAAACTATAATATTCAATTATGGACATTAATATTAGTCCGGGATGTGTAAAGCAGTCTGCTTTTATTGTAGGAAATAGTCACACAGCTTCCTTTCTGGGCTCAGGAACTCTTGAGGTTTTGGCCACACCCGCCCTTATTGCATTTCTTGAAAATACAGCAATGGAATGCGTGCAAAATTCTTTGCCAAAGGGATTTACAACGGTAGGAACCTATATAGAAATGAATCATCTTAAAGCAACTGCTTTAGGAAAGGAGGTCAATACAGAAGCTGTTTTGCAATCATTTGAGGGGAAAAGGCTAGTTTTTGGAATCGTTGCATACTGTGGTGACGATTTAATTGCATCAGGTATTCATCACAGGTTTATTGTCAATATTCAGCCGTTTTTGGATAAATTGTGAAATATTAATGGTTAACAACTGATTTTTTGGTATAAATTTTTTTTGCTCTCATATAAAAACTGTTTTTTTTATTTGAGATAAAAACTGGCTTTTTTCACTTAAAAACTGTTTTAAATAGCAGATATTTAAATAATTAATAAATAACTATTATTCTTCGGAAGAAATTAATTATTATCCGTAGGGGTTACTACCTATAGCTTTCCTGATAGTAAAGTCTTATTTTTATATTCAGAATTAATTTTAACACTTGACTTATGAACTCAAAAATTACATCTTTATTCTTATTCTTAGTATCCTTTGTTTTTATTGGTTTACAATCAATTGCAAATGACAAAGGATATGAAGTATCATTCCAGCAAAACAGGGGTGACATGTTTACTCTTAATTTTTCAATTGAAGATTATGGCGTGTATGATGTGGTAAAGAATGGACAAACATTTACCGCAATCAAGTTTCCGGGGTCGGTTAAGACTGTAAAAGCCGGATGGGCTGAATTGCCATTTCTTAATGCCTCAGTTCAATTATCTCCGGATAAAAATGTTACCATTGAGGTAGTTGATTTTTCCTATGTGGATATTGATTTGGAAAAACCTCTTCTTCCTTCGAGGGGAACTATTTACAGAAATCAGGATCCTTCTACCATTCCTTATGTAATTGACCCGGCTTCAATTGTTGATGCCTGGTATCCTCATGACTTATTTATTGGTTCTGAGCCTTATATTATGAGAGATGTCAGAGGTGAAAATATTCATGTGTATCCTTTTCAATACAATCCCGTTCAGAAAAAGTTAAGGGTTTATACCAGTATGACTTTAAGAGTTGTTGAAAATGGAGAGGCACCAGTAAATCCAATTGCAAATGAAAGCACTTCAATTGCGGCAGAAATGAAATCTGTATACGAATCGATGTTTGTGAACTATAACAAAAATCCATATCGTTGGACTCAGGAAGTTGGTGATCATGGTGAAATGTTGGTGATTTATACTTCGAGAGATGCAACTGTAATTCAACCGTGGATTACCTGGAAAAAGCAAAAAGGTATTAAGGTTACTGAACTTCAGGTTGCAACAGGTACAAATGTTAAAACTAATATTCAAACTGCATACACTGCAAATACCAACTTACTTTATGTACTATTGGTTGGTGACTGGGCTGATATTAAATCTGATCTGGGAACTTCGGCAAGTGCTCCAACTGATCCCATGCTTGGTTGTGTTGTTGGTGGGGATAATTACCATGATATAATTATTGGTCGTTTTTCAGCATCATCTACAAACCATGTAACAGTTCAGGCTGACAAATCTATAAATTATGAAAAAACTCCCGAAATTGGCGGAACATGGTATTCAATGGGTCTTGGAATTGGGTCGGATGAAGGATCGGGCATCGGCGATGACGGTGAAATAGACTATACCCACATTGATAATATTAAGGAAGAAAGATTAATTCCGTTCTCATGGACTTCAGTAACTGAAGCTTATGGAGCAAGTGTTGCTACAACTACTGTTTCTAATGCAATCAATGCCGGGCTAAGTGTGATTAATTATTGTGGCCATGGAGGGCATGATGTATGGGTTACAAGTAATTATGCAGTAACCAATGCAAATGCTGCAACCAATGGTAGTAAACTTCCTTATGTGTTTTCAGTTGCCTGTGTTGTGGGCGAATTCCATACCGGTACTGATTGTCTCGCAGAAGCATTATTGAGAAGAAGTGGCGGCGGAGCAGTTGCAACCTGGATGGCGACCATCAACCAACCATGGACTCCTCCTATGAGAGGTCAGGATTATGCAAACGATATTCTGACACAGGGATTCAGTTATACAACCGGGGCAGGTAACGGAACAAATACCACTTATGGAAAAACTACTTACGGTTCAATCACATTTAATGCAGCTGCATTAATGATTGCTGAATCAACAGCAACAGATGACTGGGATACCTATAAAACATGGACTGTTTTTGGTGATCCAAATTTGCAGTGCAGGACAATGGCTCCCAAGGCTATTACAATTACTAACCCTTCAGTTACACCAGGTTCTTATACAACTCAGATTCAGGTTGATGGAGCACCATTCCAAAACGCACTTGTTTCTCTTTACAAAGCAGGAGACCCACAACCATTTTCAGCTTTGACTGATGCTTCAGGGAACGTTACAATTGCCCACTCACTTAGCGGAACCATTAAATTGACAGTAACCGGTTTTAACCTTGCAACTTACTCTGCCGATCATGTGATTGCTGTTGCCGAACCTCCGGTTTGTAATTTCTCTGCAAGTGCAACCACAGTTACTGCTGGTGCAACGGTCACCTTTACTGATCTTTCAACAAATTACCCATCCACATGGAACTGGACTTTAACAGGCGGAACACCGAACACTTCAACTCTTCAGAATCCTGCAGTTGTTTATAATACCCCCGGTGTATACACAGTATCATTATATTGTGCAAATACTGCCGGTAATGATACCGAAACAAAAAACAATTATATTACTGTTAATGCAATAACTACTCCTCCGGTTGCTAATTTTTCAGCAAGTGCAACCTCTGTTACTCCAGGCTCTTCAATTAACTTTACCGATCTTTCAACAAACCTGCCAAATTCATGGGCATGGACATTTGACGGCGGTACTCCGGGTACATCAACAACACAAAACCCAACAGGGATTGTCTATAATACTCCCGGTACATATACAGTAACTCTTGTAGCAACAAACAGTTTTGGTTCAGATACCGAAACAAAAACAAGTTATATTACTGTAACTGCCCCAGAATACCCAGATGCTACAGGTGGATGCGATGAATACATTTCAAGAGTTGTAATTGGAACAATAGATAATGCCTCAGCATGCACAGGATATGGTGATTATACTGCAATTTCAGCAAATGTTACACCCGGTACAGGATATCCAATCACTATAACTAATGCGTTACATTATAATGGTGATGTTATGGCTGCATGGGCCGACTGGAACATTGACGGCGATTTCGATGATGCAGGAGAAACATTTACAATATCATACGCTGCAGGTACAAGCCCAACAGGAGTTGGTACAGGAACAATTACTCCTCCGGTTAGTGCAACTATTGGTGAAGCTCGCTTACGCGTCAGATTAGGTTATAACGAAACCCTTACATCCTCTGGAACAACTACCTATGGTGAGGTTGAAGATTATACATTGAATGTAATGGGCGCAGCTGTTGCTCCGGTTGCTAACTTTTCAGCATCAGCAACTACTGTATGTTCAGGAGGTTCAATTACCTTTACTGATAACAGTACCAATAGTCCGACTTCATGGTCATGGAATTTTGGAGGAGGAGCAACCAACTCCACAACTCAAAACCCAACTGTTGTGTTTAATACTCCGGGTACTTATACTATTGCACTGACAGCAACTAATTCAGCTGGCTCAAATACAAAAACAAATACAAATTATATTACCGTATATGCCAGTCCCACAGGATCTGTTAGTTCTACCAATGTTCTTTGTTATGGTGGAAACACAGGTACCGCAACAGTTACTGCTACAGGCGGAACTTCGCCTTATACTTACAGCTGGACTGGCGGTGGATCAACTGCATCAGTTACCGGATTAACTGCAGGCACATATAATATTACTGTTACTGATTCTCATAACTGTAAATATAATTCATCAGTTACAGTTACCCAGCCTACAGTACTTGCCATACCAACAATTACCCCTGTAAACGAATCATCTTCAGGCGCTTGTGATGGTCAGGCAACAGCTAACGTAACAGGTGGAACAGTTGCCTACTCTTATTTGTGGAGTAATGGACAGATAACAAATCCGGCTACCGGATTGTGTTCAGGTATTTATAATGTTACTGTTACAGATGCTAATGGATGTTCTGTAAACGGAAACGTTACTATTACTTTCACAAGTGACATTACTGAAGTTAAAACAGGTTCATATACTGTGTACCCAAATCCCACCGATGGTTTAATTAATGTAAGGTTAAACGGATTGGCAGCAGACAGAATAGTAATTCTTGATGTGCTTGGAAAAGCAGTTAAAACTGTGAAAGTTTCAGGAGATTTCACACAGATTGATCTGGGTAGCTTTGAAAACGGAATGTACTTTATTGAGATATATTCAACCAATAAAAAATATACGACGAGAATTGTGGTTGAGTAATTTTTGCCTGATTAAAAATAAAAAAGGGGGAATTTACATCCCCCTTTTTTTTATGCCTAAATCAAACTTATCGTTGACAAAAGATATCAAATCATCGAAAAAGATAATAAACTCTTCATTTAAATCATCATACTTTTCATTTATTATCCTCATAGCAAACTCATATTCAGCAGGAAGGGAAGTGCGTTTTGACATCCTTTCGAAAATGCTTTCAATTCCCTCAAGTGTCGAGTAAGTGCCAAGCCAGTTTTTTGTTATCATGAACGGGAGAAACTTTTTTACCCTTTCAGGAAGAATATTGTGATAATAAACAGCAAGAACATAGATATTTCTGATATAGCTTTCAACCGGAATCTCTGAGTATAAATGCCAGTTTTTGGAAAGAAAATGATCATAAAGTATATCAGTAATAACACCCGAGTGCTTATGGTAATGTGATTTGAACCTGTTGCTGCTTACACGATACAATTTATGATTGTCGGTAAAGGAATCAATCTGCCGGTGAAGGATAATTCCTTTCCGCATCATATCAGGAAACCTTTCAAAGTTGCAGCCTTTCACAGAATCACCTATGAAATTTCCCAGCTGAACTTCGTCATTATCACCTGAAAGATATAAATGTGCCAGATAATTCATTTTACCAAAATGTTTGCATAAAGATATTTATTATACGGGATAATCAAAAAAAAGGCAGGATGTTTGCGAAAAAATATATCATAATCTTGAAAAACTGTTTCTTAACATATTGCTGAACGCACAGTAAAAAGGCAAAAAATAGAGATATTTGTTGGGAATTGCATGTCCCGTCTGTGATAGAGCGGTTAATAACAAAAAATTGTCAAATATTTTGGTTTGAACTTAAAAAATTATCTTTGCATAACTTCAAAGTATATAATTAATTAATATAAAAAAAAGGAGTATTTATGGCACGAAAAAACGTTTTAATAATTGGAGCTGCCGGAAGAGATTTCCACAATTTCAACACTTATTACAGGGACAATGCAAACTATAATGTTGTTGCATTTACTGCTGCTCAGATTCCTGACATTGATGGCAGGAAATATCCGAAAGAACTGGCTGGTGAATTGTATCCTGATGGAATTCCCATTTTCGCTGAAGCAGAACTTGAAAGACTGATCAAAGATATGAAAGTTGATGATTGTGTGTTTGCTTATAGTGATGTTACCTATCAGCAGGTTATGGGTAAATCTGCAATTGTTAATACTGCAGGTGCTAACTTTATTCTACTTGGTGCAAAAGACACTCAGGTAAAGAGCACTAAACCTGTTATTGCTGTTGGAGCTATCAGGACAGGTTGCGGTAAATCACAGACTTCAAGAAGGGTTATTGAACTTCTTATGGAAGCTGGTCTTAAAGTTGTTGCAATTCGTCACCCGATGCCTTATGGTGATCTTAATGAGCAAAAAGTTCAGCGTTTTGCTACCATCGAAGATCTTGCAAAACACAAATGTACCATTGAAGAAATGGAAGAATACGAACCTCATGTATCACGTGGAAATGTGATTTATGCCGGTGTTGATTATGAAGCAATTTTAAGGGCTGCTGAAAATGATCCTAAAGGTTGTGATGTAATTCTTTGGGATGGTGGAAATAATGACTTCCCCTTCTACAAATCAGATATGCTGATCACTGTTGTGGATCCTCACAGACCTGGTCATGAACTTAATTTCTACCCTGGTGAAGCTACATTGAGAATGGCTGATGTTGTTGTTATCAACAAAATGGATTCAGCTAGCCCTGAAAACATTCTGACTGTTAGACAAAACATTGCAAAAGTTAATCCAAATGCTTTGGTTGTTGATGGCGCATCTCCACTGACAATTGATAAACCAGAATTGGTAAGAGGAAAAAAATGTTTGGTTGTTGAAGACGGACCAACTTTGACTCACGGTCATATGAAAATTGGTGCAGGTACCGTTGCAGCCCAGAAATGTGGCGCAGGCGAACTTGTTGACCCAAGACCATATGCAGTTGGTAAACTTGCTGAAACTTTCAAAATCTATCCAAACATTGGAACTTTACTTCCAGCAATGGGATACGGTGATGAACAAAAAGCCGACCTTGAAAAAACCATCAACAATACCCCATGTGATGTTGTTGTTATTGGAACTCCGTTTGACATTAACCGTATTATCAAAATCAACAAGCCATGTGTGAAAGTTGGTTATGATTTACAGGAAATCGGAACTCCGACTTTGGCTGGTCCTATTAAAGAATTCATTGCCAAGTATGTAAAAAAATAATGCATTTACTTATAAAAAGAAAAACCACCGAAAGGTGGTTTTTTTTTAAATTTATTTTTCCTGATTTTTCCTGTCATTCATTATATCAGTCTGCTTTTGAATTGATTCCTTATGAATAAAACCAAGCAGTTTTTCAACAAGTTCCTCGCTCAGCCCTAATTTCAAACCATATTTTGTTCTTGATTTGATAATATCCTGCCATCTTCTAAGCTGAAGAATGGTGATGGCATTGTCTTTTTTAAGTAATCCAATTTTTTCGACCACATTCATTCTTTTGGAAAGTAAATCAATAAGTTGAAAATCAAGAGAGTCGATTTGGTCTCTGTATTTGTTCAGCAGTGAATGAAAATCATCGGCAGCATTATCAGGTTTTCTGAAAACAAGACTGTCGATGAGTTTATTGAGGTTTTGAGGAGTAATCTGCTGATTGGCGTCACTGTGAGCTTTTTCAGGGCATGGATGACTTTCAATCATCAGTCCGTCCATATTCAAATCAAGCGCCTTTTGGGAAATTTCCGCCAAAAATTGTCTGTCTCCCGCAATGTGGCTTGGATCGCATAATACAGGAAGGTGTGGCAATCTGATTTTCAGCTCAATGGCTACTTCCCATTTGGGCATATTTCTAAAGATGGTTTTTTCAAATGGGTAAAAACCCCGGTGTATAGCAGCAATTTTGCTAATTCCTGCGTTTTTAAATCTTTCAATAGCCCCTATCCACAATTCTATATCAGGGTTTACCGGATTTTTTATAAAAACCGGTTTGTCGGTTCCTTTTATTGCTTCGCAAAGTTCCTGTATGCTGAAAGGGTTTGATGTTGTACGGGCACCGATCCAGAACATATCTACGTCATATTTATTGCATAGGTCGATATGCTTGGGGTGGGCAATTTCGACAATGGTTCTGAAGCCTGTTTCATCCTTGGCTTTTTTTAGCCAGCCAAGCCCTTTTTCTCCGGCACCTTCAAAACTTCCCGGACGGGTTCTTGGTTTCCAGATGCCTGCCCTGAATACCGAAATTTTATTTGTTGCTGCAAGTAATCTTGCGGTTTCTGTGAGCTGTGAAAGACTTTCTGCACTACAGGGACCACTTATAATAAAAGGTGTTTTCACAGTTTTGCCAAACCACGATTCAAATATATTATTTTCCTGGTTTTGCTCCATTTTTACCTTTTATACAAGTTACTCAGATTTCTTTCGAGTTTTTGCAGCACATCATTCGGACTGATGCTTCTTATGCATTCGCAATCACTGGTTTTTCTGCATTTGTTACAGGATTTGTCGATTACCAGAAATTCAGCATTATAGCCAACCGGAGCCCATCTTCCAGGGTGAATAGGCCGCATTGGAGCATATAATCCAATTGTAAATTTACCAAGAGCAGCTGAAATATGCAAGGGGCCAGTGCTTGCAGCAACAAGTCCGTCGCAGGCATTAATAAAGGAAACCAGTTGTGTCAATGTCATTTTACCTGTAAGATCGATCACTTTTTGTTCGTAAGTCGAAAGGAAATCTTTCATGCTTTCTCCATCCTCCTTAGTTCCTGTAATAAAAATTTTATATTTGTTTTCAGGTAAAAAATGAATTAGCGTTGCAAAATTTTCTAATCCCCATTCACGTGCAGAACCCATTGATCTGGGGTGAATAATTAAATTGATTCGCGATTTGCTGAGCAATTCTGAAAACTCAGGATCGGGGACACCAGGTTTTTTAAGGCCATAATATTCCGGAATTTTTAATAAAGGAAAATCAGCTTTGATTCCCAGGGGTTCAAGTAATTTAAGATTTAACTGGGATTCATGCAGATTGGAATTCCTTCTTTTTAAATTAATCTTTTTATTACAGGTGGTTAAATGATATAGTCTTCTGCTTGTCCCTATCCTGTTTTTTATACGAGCTTTTGCCGCAATTCGGGCTATCTCAGGGTTTGGAAAAACATGAATAAAAGTGTCTATGTCCAAAGACTTGAAAAAGTCAACATTGGTTTGAAAATCGCGATCTTTAATATCATCCCATGCAATAAAATCATCTACCTGTGTGCAAATATCAACAATAGAACGGGTATATGATTTGCCAAGAAAGGTGATTTTGCAGTTTGGATACCTGCTTTTTAAAACACCTGCCATTGGCAGGGATAATACAACATCACCAATATTATCCGTCCGGCTTATTATAATATTTGAAGGTTTAATACTCATCTATAACGTCGCAAATTCTTTCAAACACTTCATCAACTGCTCCTGTACCATTAATAGACCTGTATTTTTTTTGAGCCTTGTAATATTCAATAACCGGGGAAGTAATTTCATGATATACTTTTAATCTGTTTTCGATGACATCAATATTTTGATCATCAGCTCTGCCTGAATTTTTTCCTCTGATCAGAATTCTTTTGACAACTTCATTGTCAGGGACATCTAAGGTAATGAGAATGTTAATATTCCAACCCATTTCCTCCATCAATTTATCCAAAGCTTCCGCCTGGACTCTGGTCCTTGGAAATCCGTCAAATATAAATCCGTTTGCGTCTGTATTTTTCTCAAGAAGGGCACCAATCATTCCAATAACAATATTATCGGGAACGAGTTGGCCATTTTCAATCACTTTTTTAGCTTCAATTCCAAGGGCTGTTTCATCAGCAATTTCCATTCTTAAAATATCACCTGTTGAAATATGTAAAAGGTCATATTCTGTAAGCAGACTTTTAGCCTGAGTTCCTTTTCCGGCACCTGGAGGTCCAAACAAAACAACATTTAGTTTTTCAGTTTTCTTTTTCTGGATCAAGGTGTAAATATCATCCAGATTTCTGCCATAACCATCGTAATCCAATCCGTATCCTACAACAAAATCATTTGGTATTTCAATTCCCACATAATCAAGCTTATAATGCATGACGTATGCGTCGGGCTTGAATAAAAAAGTGGCAATTTTAATATCGGCAGGCTCTTGTTTTTTTAACTGTTTAATAATGTTGTCAATGGTTATCCCGGTATCGACAATATCTTCAACGATTATAACGGTTTTACCTTTAAGATTTTCGTTTAGTCCTATTAAACTTTTTACTTCTCCTGATGATTTTGTGCCACTGTAAGAAGCAAGTTTCACAAAAGAAATCTGACAATCAACAAATATTTTTCTATATAAATCTGCAGCAAACATGAAAGAACCATTGAGAATGACAAGAAGAATTGCATCTTTTCCAATGATGTCCTTCTCAATTTTTTTCGCCATTTTTTCAACAGCTTCCTGTATTTGAGCGCTGGGTATACACAGTTCAAATTCCTTGTCTAAAACCTTTACTCTTTTCATTTGTTGTGTTGTTTTGTTTTTAGGCTTCTTAAGAAACCGGAAACAACAAATTAAAGAAATTTTTACATTAAAAAAGATATTATATAATACAAAGTGAAAAAAATATTACGATTGGGAAATTAGTTTATTTTTGTAGTATAAAAAGTTGGAAGTCGGAAGACCGAAGTCTGATTTAAGTTTTTTGGATTAAAATTACGTATCTTGAACTATTATTAATTGATAAATAAAATGACACCAAAAGTTAGCATCATTATGGGCAGTACCTCTGATTGGTCGGTAATGGAAAAAGCAGCCCAGTTACTAAATGAATTTGAAATCCCGTTTGAAATTAACGCGCTTTCTGCCCACCGAACACCCGAAATAGTTGAGGAATTTGCTAAAAATGCCGAGGCAAGGGGAATAAAAGTAATAATTGCTGCTGCTGGTATGGCCGCTCATCTTCCCGGCGTTATTGCAGCTTCAACAGCCTTGCCTGTGATTGGTGTTCCGATTAATGCTTCCCTTGACGGATGGGATTCGATGTTGTCGATTATACAGATGCCTCCGGGAATACCCGTTGCCACAGTTGGCATAAACGCTTCACTTAATGCCGGCCTTTTAGCAGCTCAAATTCTTGCTTCGGGCGATGAAAAAATTGCAAAATCCTTTAAAGCATATAAGGAAAAACTTAAGGATAAAATTGTTCAGGCTAACAATGATTTTTCTAAAATACAGTTTAAATACAAAACAAATTGAAATACTTACTTATAATATTGCTTGTATCTGGTTTGTCTCTGAATCAGCTTTGGGCACAAAATTACCCTACCGGTGCACGTTCCTCGGGAATGGGCAATGCTTCTGTCATGCTTTCTGATGTTTGGTCGGGGTATAACAATCAAGCCGGACTGGGAAATATTGAAACTACCCAATTGGGATTTCATTTTGAAAATAAATTTGCCATTCCCGAATACAGCCTTCAGTCATTTTCAGGTGCATTTCCGGTACAGTCAGGCACGTTCGGTTTGAATCTGTCCTATTTTGGTTATGGACAATACAACGAATCGAAAATCGGACTGGGTTTCGGAAAGAAGCTTGCCGAACATTTCTCTCTTGGAATACAGCTCGATTACCTGAATACCTATATTTCCAACATGTATGGAAACCATGGAGCTGTTACCGGTGAAATTGGATTTATTGCAGAGCCTATTGAAAATCTTTTTATTGGAGGGCATCTTTTTAATCCAACAAAAGCGAAAATTGCCGAATATAATAGCGAACGAATCCCTACTTTGTTCAGAATTGGTATGGGATACAATTTCAGGGATAAAGCTTTTCTTGCCATTGAAACTGAAAAAGATATTGATTATAATCCGGTCTTTAAGGCAGGACTGGAATTTCGATTGATTGAAAAACTGATGCTCAGGGCAGGAATTTCAACAAATCCTGTGCAGAATTCTTTCGGAATCACCTATTCGCTGGGAAAGTTTAAAGTGGATATCGCTTTTGCCACCCACCGTGAATTGGGTATGATTCCTTTTGTTTCGGTCGGGTACGATTTTGGGAAGAAAGAATAAAGGGATAAATAAATACATTATTTGCAGATTAATTCCCTTGCAAACTCCCCAAACTTAATCCCCGAAAAATTTCCAGAACTCATCAAAAGCAGGTTTTTGTTTTTCCAATCTGTTGATTTCAGTGTGTTTACAAGCTTTTCAGAATCATTGAAAACGACCATGTTTTTGTGGGAAAAGGCTTTTGCAACCTGATCGATAGTTATTTCCTTCATTTTTTTGTGCTCAAGGGTATGCGGATTAAAATACACATAGGCAACCTCCGCAGCATCCATTGTTCCCTTGTACTGACTCAGAAAATCTTCGTTAAGACTTGAAAAAGTGTGCAGTTCCATACAGGCGACCAGTGTTCTGCGATGGAATTGTTCTTTAACGGCTTTTGTTGTGGCCATCAGTTTTGATGGTGAGTGGGCAAAATCAAGAAAAATACTGGTACATTCATTTTTTTCAAGCAACTGCAAACGTTTTGAAGCACCTTTGAACTGGCTGATGGCTTCAAAAAATTTATTTTCTTCTATTCCAAGTTGCTTGCAAACATTCATGGCACCCATGATATTCTGGAGGTTATGCTCACCGAAAACCATCAGGGGCGTTTCCTGATTATTTCTTTTCAGATAGGTGACAAAATCCTTAATGAAAAAATCCGGTGTTCCATAGGAAATTGATTTTACGCCTTTTGCTTCTTTAGCAAGCATCTGAAGGTTTTCATCTTGTTCAAAGTAAACCAGGCTACCATCTTTTTCAATCAGGTTAATAAATTGCCTGAACTGATCCACGTAAATTTCAAAAGTGGGAAAAACATTGATGTGATCCCAGGCAATTCCGCTCAGCAAAGCAATATTGGGTTTGTACAAATGAAATTTTGGTCTGCGGTCGATGGGAGAAGAAAGATACTCATCTCCTTCAAAAATGGCAATGGGAGCGTCAGAAATTTTCACCATGGTTTCAAAGCCCTCGAGCTGTGCGCCCACCATGTAATCATGGTCAATTTTTAAGTAATTGAGCACATGCATAATCATGGCTGTGATGGTTGTTTTACCATGGCTGCCTCCGATAACAACCCTTGTTTTATCTTTGGTTGCTTCATACAAGTATTCGGGAAAAGAATATATTCTCAAACCAAGCTCCCTGGCTTTTATCAATTCAGGATTGTCTTCGCGGGCATGCATACCTAAAATAATGGCATCAAGATCATCAGTAATTTTTTCGGGAAACCATCCCGGATTTTCAGGCAACAGTCCGTATTTTTCAAGTCGTGTTTTTGCCGGATCAAAAATCTCATCATCCGAACCTGTAACGGCAAAACCTTTTTTATGAAGGGCGATGGCCATATTGTGCATGGCTGCCCCGCCTGTTGCTATAAAATGAACTTTCATATAAGTTTTTTTTTCTTTGTCAAAAGATATTGTTATTATCTTTGCCCACATAAAAGAAAGCTGGACTTTCAAAAATATAAATTTAAATCTGTTTGACGATGAAAATGCACGTAATTGATACCGGAAACCTGAAACTTGATGGAGGAGCAATGTTTGGGGTGGTGCCAAAAGTGATGTGGGAAAAATTATACCCGGCAGATGAAAAAAATCTTTGCAACTGGGCAATGCGCTGTTTGCTTGTTGATTACGGAAAACGAGTTTTTCTAATTGATAATGGAATGGGAGACAAACAATCAGAAAAATTTTTCTCAAACTATTATCCAAACGGAAATGTTACACTGGTTGAGTCACTTAAAAATGCAGGGTATTCGCCCGATGATATAACTGACATGGTTTTAACCCACCTGCATTTTGACCATTGCGGAGGCGGAGTTATTTTTAACAAGGAAACAAATGAGCATGAACTTCTTTTTAAAAACGCCACATATTGGGTAAGTGCAAAGCAATGGAATTGGGCTACTTCTCCAAACAGGAGAGAAAAGGCTTCTTTTCTGAAAGAAAATATTTTGCCAATGATCCCAAACCTGAAATTGCTGGATAAGGAAACAGAAATTGTTCCGGGGTTCAGGGCAGTAATGTTCGACGGACATACCGACGGACAAATTATTCCGCATATACAATATAAAGATAAAACCATCGTTTTTATGGGTGATCTTTTACCGGCTGCGGCACACATACCGCTTCCTTTCGTTATGAGCTATGATACCAGACCGCTGCTCACTCTTGATGAAAAAGAAGCGTTTTTAAATGAAGCCGCCGAAAAAGGATATGTTTTGTTTTTTGAACATGATTTGTATAATGAATGTTGCACTGTACACAATACCGAAAAGGGAGTTAGAGTCAATGAGACCTTTAAACTTTGCAAAATAACAGAATAACAGGAATTTGAGGAATTTTTTATATATAATTGCTTTTGTGCTTCTTTTAACCGGTTGCGTTAAAGAACATTTCAGTTTTTATTCGGTAGAGGAACGGTTAACCGGAAATATATGGATTGTAAAAACATACGTTAACAACGATAATGATTTTACAGACGATACAGAGTTTTTTACCTATGAATTTAAAGACGATGGAACATTCAGACTCACATCAAACGATACAGGGTTAACCCGGGAGTCGACCTGGGAATTTATTGATGAACGAAAGTATATAAAGATTGGAAATGATATTTACAGTCTGGATTTTATTTCAAATCGTCTCATAAGCCTTGGTTACGGAAATGTTACTATTTATTTGGTTCCGCAGGGCGAATAACTATTGAATGACCTCCCCGTTAACATATTTGGCTTCCCTGATAATATTTCCCTTTTCATCATAAAAATACCAGGTGCCAACGCATTTTCCTTTTTCGAACTTTCCAAATTCGCGCATTTCACCATTCTCATAATATAAACGGTGATCGCCTTCACTTGTGTCATTTACGAAATACTGTTCTGACCATTTTTTCCCGTTTTCAAAAAAATATGTGCAAAGGCCATTTTTTTTGCCATCTTTTATAGATAAACTGTATTTTAAACTTCCGCTTGGATAATATACTTCCTGCTTGATCACTTCTTTGCTTTCAGAGCCGGGTTTATAATAATCAATTTGTTCGGGTTTACCATCAGGGAACGAAGCAACAATCTTTTTTTCCAGATCTTTATTGCAAGAAATAAAAAGAGAAAAGGAAAGCAGGATAAAAATAAGTTTTTTCATGTGGCAAAAAATATAATTGTCCGAAACCTTACATGAGATCCCGGATGTATAAAAAAATTAAAAAGTAATTATTATTCGGTTTTGGTATCTTTGGTCAGTTTGGTGTCTTCATTTACCTCCTGCATTGCTTTATTGTATTCGTCTTCAAATTCCTTAGCTGCAGCAGTGTCGGTAGGTAGCTGTTCGAGAGCTTCTTCCAATCCCTCTTCTTTTTCCTTAGTTGATTTTTCTTTGTTTTCAGGAGTTGGACTTGAACAAC
The DNA here is from genome assembly GCA_001769535.1 of Bacteroidetes bacterium GWF2_38_335. Classification (GTDB taxonomy): domain Bacteria; phylum Bacteroidota; class Bacteroidia; order Bacteroidales; family GWF2-38-335; genus GWF2-38-335. The sequence continues at coordinate 283,389 of MEOH01000001.1, read as the reverse complement.
TGAAAGCAATAAATGCTGATGCAATAATCGGTATAACTAATTTTTTCATTTGTATTTTTATTAAATTTCTGTAAAATCAAAATTATAAAATAATTTGTTTCAAACGAAACAAAAATATTTAATTAAAGTTAATTAGGGTATTAAACCATCAAAAATAAATGTCAATGAACTTATTTTTGTTTTTATTGTTTAGTTTGTCAAGGACATTTTAGGGTTTTGTAATTTTGAAAAAAAAACATTATGAATAAATTTCTGCTTACATTATTATTGATTGGTACCGTTGTTGTTTCTATGGCTCAGGATGTGCCAAGGTTTGCAAAATATCCGGTTTCCACATCAGGTTGCTATGCATATTTTCCTGCTGATCCGGGAAGTTTTGAACTTCAAAAATCAGAGGACAGCCTGAATATGTATATTGGTGAAGTAAATTTCGGAGGTGCTTTTTATTCCATGATTCTTGTTGACTTGGGGAATGCCTTTGCTGAATCCGGCAAAGAAGAACTGGATGGATTGCTAACACAATATCTCGATTATTTGCAGACTCAGCTTAACATTACCGGTGCAGCTGGCTATGGAATGGGACATACACTTGAGTCGAATCCTAATGCAACCGGAGTAATTGATTTTTGGGAAGATGCCGAATTATATCAATACGACGTTAAAGCGTGGGCCGACAATCATTTTCTCGCTGTCTTGATGGTTTATTCACTCGAAGAGGTAAATTACAATTATAAATCAATGTTTCTGAATGGGTTCAGATTTCCTGAATAATTCTGTTTAAACTTTTATTCCAAGTATCAGCACATCATCAATCTGGGCAAGTTCACCCCGCCACATTTCAAAATCACGTTCAATGATTTTTCTTTGGTCGGGTAGTTCCATATGACTTATTGAAAGCAACATTTCCTTGAATTGTTGGTATTTGTATTTCTTTTTTTCGCTTCCGCCAAATTGATCGGCATACCCGTCAGAAAACAGATACATAGTGCAATCACCAGGAAGGGAGAGGTTGTGACCGGTAAATTTTGTTTTATAATGTCGGTGAACTCCAATGGGCATTTTATCTGCTTTGATTTCAACCAAAACATTTTTGTTTTTCTGGTTGTTATTCTGAAAAAGCGAAAAACGGTCTGATTCATCAATCCATGAAGGAATGTTTTTACAAACCAGATAAAGTGGGTTGTTGGCTCCGGCAAAAGAAAACTCCCTTTTTTCCTTGTCAAAAATAACCAGCGAAATGTCAAGTCCGTCCTGTGTATCCCCTTCAATTCCTTTTTGGTGAAGTGACCTAACCAGGTTTTCCCTTAGCTCATCAAGGAATATCCCGGCATCTGTCTGTTCAATTTTTGCAGCAGTTTCATTAAGAATAGTCATGCCAAGGACACTCATAAAAGCACCGGGAACGCCATGTCCTGTGCAATCGGCAACTGCAAAACAAAGCAGGTTGTTTTTATTGTATATCCAGTAAAAATCACCACTTACAATGTCCCTTGGCAGGTAGAAAATAAAATGATTTGGCAAATATCTTTCAAAAATTGACTGCGGAGGGAAAATTGCTTTCTGAATTCGACTCGCATACATGATGCTGGATTTTATTTCCTGATTTTGTTCAACAATCTTATCTCTTTGCTCAATAATTGAATCGCGCTGGGCTTCAATTTCGTCCCGCTGTGTTAAAATTTCTTCCTTCTGCGCCCTGATTTCGGCTGTCCGGATTTTAACCAATCCTTCAAGTTCCTGATTTGCCCTTTCCTTTATTCTTCTAAACCTGTCGGATACAGCAATTGAAAGCAAAATAACTTCGATGGCAAAACCCACTTTTAATCCATACAATGAAAGCAAATTGTTTGGGACAATACCAAGATTTCGGAATACATATATAATAACCCCCACCATCAAAAGGAAATAGGAAATAAGAAAATATCTGGCAAACATGGTGTGTTTTTTCAACGCCACAATGGAAGTGATAATCGCAAAGATTACAGCAAACATTGAAACAATGTTGATCGACTTCATTGCGAAAACGCTGAAAAATCCTCCGAAAAAGACAATTACACTAATTACTAAAAACAAAATTTTAAATCCATAATTAATGATCCAAACGTTACGACTTAGGTTTTTGAAATCAAGAAATATTTGAGTGAAGAGCAACAAAAAGAAATTTGCCAGTGAAACTATAACAATTGTGGATGTGTTTGCCCAATAGGGATTGTTAGGCCAAAGATACTGAAAGGAATATCCGTCAGTGTTGAATATCAGCATTGTAAATAACAAAACATACAGAGAGTAAAAGAAGTAAAGCCGTTCTTTTATGGTGATAAACAGAAAAAGGTTGAACAGAACTACAAAAATAAACAAGCCGAAAAACATTCCGTCACCCAGTCTGGTGCTCTGTTCCTCAATAAAAAAGTTTTTAATGGTATCAAGTTTCATGGGAATTCGTAATGTTTCGCCATGATTATAAACCCTTATATAATAGGTGTATTCCGAATAAGGTTTAAGAAGCAGGTTAAAAGCAAAATCCTTGTTTTCAATATCCCTGGATGAAAAAACCCTGTGCTCGCCGGTTTTTATTTTTCTTATTAGCCGGAATTCTTTTATTTCATAAAAATCAAGTTCATTGATAAGGGGATAATTGATGGAAAAAACCAGGTTTTGCCTTTGTGCAGATTTATTTACAATTGTAAACCTGAGCCAATATGCAGAGCGGGTAAATCCAAAATTTACACTTTCTGTTTTATTGAGGGTAAATTCATTCTCATGTTTAAGAATTACGTTTTCGATGCTCAGGTTATTTTCCTTGTCCTCAAGAGTGTAAATAAAACTGGCAATTGAGAATTCATCGGGATTCTCGTTTTCAATAATAATTTTGTTCTCCTGTGGAAATGATATCAGGGGAATAAGTATATGCAGCAATATGATAATTATATACTTAACCATTTTTGAAGTTATAAGCCATTAACAAAGATATGATAATTGTTAAAAAACAAGCATTGGATACAAACTTTATTTTCCTTTTGCCGTTTAAATTTTCTGTAAAAGATTTATATGTTCTTGTGTTTGCGTGAAAAATTAAATTATTACATTTAGACAATTATTAAATAATCTTAGGAGGTATCTCAATGGCCCAGAAAACTATACAGAAAACAAGCCCGAAAAGCAGTTTGCAGGTTCATGCTGAAAATGTTCTTTCAGGCAAAAGACGCTTCGAAAATGTATTCCAGTCTGTTTCAAGAATGATCCTCGACGGACCCGGAAAAATTGATAAGGTTACCGTCAATGGTAGAACCACTTATGATTTTAAAGTCTTTCGCGGTGAGAAAAAACACATTGTTGGAATGTATGACGAAATCAACAGTTTTGTTTCTTTCGTTAAGGATGCAGCAGAAGGCGGATCATCAGCAGAAATGGCTTTTGTTTTAATCGGTGAGCCCGGAAACGGAAAAACTTTTTTTGTGGATTTTCTCGGAAAAAAATACCGTGAATTTGTTGAAATGCCCGAAAACAGAAGGTTTACTTTTAGGTTTACCGGACTCGAACACCTTGGAGGATATGGTAAAATAAGGAATATTGAGTCGCAAACCTACGAAGATCCCATGATTTTGGCCATGAATCTTTTTGAATCTAAGGACGAAAACAAAAAATATCTCAGCACCTGTGGATTTAAGGATGCCCAGATTGAAAAACTTTATAAAAATTACAGACCCCTTGGCGCCTGCTCATATTTTATCTTTGAACAGATTAAGGATTATGCCAACGGTGATATAAATAAAGCACTTGAATTTGTTGATATTGTTCAGGTACCCATCAGTGAATCAAGAGGTACTCTTACAGGAAAATACGCTGCCAAAGATAAAATCACTTCTTCAGCTGTAGATCTATTGGGCGAAGAATCAATTTCAAGACTGTTGCATATTACAGATACTGATAATCCCTACAGGTTTGATCTGCGCCGTGGTGCTCTTGCACGTGTAGCCGGTGGAGGTATCCATTTTGCTGATGAGGTTTTCAAAAACAAGAAAGACCTTGTTCAGGTATATCTGGGAGTGATTCAAAACAGGACCATTGAAATTGAAGGATTTAAATGGCCACTTGATACCCTGATCGTTGCAACAAGTAACAACAGCGAGTTTTCACGATTCCTGGAAGAAAAAGAACAAGCTCCCATTGTTGACCGTTGCAGGCTAACCTATATGTCACATAATACCAATTACAGACAACAGGAAAGACTTACTGCCTATTCAATCGGAAGTGCTGAAAAGACTACATTTACCGGTGAAAAACTTCATACCGATCCAAACCTTAATTATGCGGTTTCGGTTTCTTTTATTCTTTCACGTATGCCTGCTTCAGACAAACTCACACCCATCGAGATGATGAAGCTTTCTGCCGGTGAAGTTGCTGGAGAGAAATCACTAAAAACCCTTACAGAGGTGATTGATGATCTGAACCGTGACCCTGATGTGACAAAACGCTTCGGTCAAAAAGGTTTGGGACACAGGAATCTTGGCCGGGCTATTCAGATTTTACTTGAAAAATCAGGAACACAGGAAGGAAAATGCATGTACGCAGGGGATATTTTTCCCGCCATCGAAAGCGTTGTCCTTGACTATGTTCAGGATCCCAACGACAGGGCAAAATACCTCAATGACCTGAAAATTGCCAAAGGGTTGCACCGTAAAAATATTATGACCACTATTTTCAATGCATACATGGATGAACCTAATGCCGTTGAAAAGGATGTAATGAATTATGTGAATATGGTCATTGGTATTGATGCCAAAAACCTTGGCTCCGATAAAATCTGGACCTATCGTGATCCACAGACAGGTAAACTTGTTCCGCTTAAAATAGATGAGACTTTTATTAACAGCGTTGAGGAAAGGATGGGATTGAAAAATATGGAACAAAAGCAGAGCTACCGCACAACAATTTCTAAAATTTACGGTCAGAAAATGATCAAAGATCCCAATTATAATTTTATGGATAACAACGATCTGGTAAAGGCTGTAACTGATGTGCGGCTGAAATCGGATGTTGCCGGCGCAGGAAGTCTGGTTGGTGCTTTGTCGAACAGAACCAACGAAGAAAACCAAAAGCTTTACAACAGAATGATCGACACAATGGTTAATAAACTTGGATACTGCTCAACATGTGCCCAAAAAACCATTGAATATTTCTGTACACAGGATGATGCCAATTAACTGAACTGAGGAAACAAGGAATGAAGGAGATTTTTCCTGAAATATTTCAAAAATACCTGGGCAGAGATCTTTCCCCCGATGAAAAATGGGTGATTGAGAATGAATTGCAATCATGCAGGGAGATATACAACAAAGAAACTGTATATAAAAAAACAGCTGACTTTACAGGTTTTTATGATTTTCATGATCTTGCTGTGCTTCAACAGCTATTGCCCGAAAAACCGGATATCCTTGCCGCAATAAAAACCCTTGAAGAACTTCTTGAACAGGATAAACTTAGAGAACTTGACGGGTTCCCACGCAGGATCAGACTGGGAAAGCTTGTTAAACCTTCAAAGGACAATAAGGGAAAAGTTATTGTGGTCCCTTCAACTACCGAACCAAAGTTTTATCATGACGATTCGGTAACAGATGAGGAGGAAGGAGAAGGAACCGGAGGAGCAGGCGAAGGCGAAGAGGGAGAAGTTATCGGTGAACAAAAGGCTCAGCCCCAACCCGGTGAGGGTGAAGGTCAGGGAGCAGGTGAGGGCGATTCGGCCAGTCACGACATGAGTTCTGAAGCGTATGATTTGGGAAAAATCATTACACAAAAATTTGAATTGCCTAACCTTAAGGATAAGGGAAAGAAAAGGTCATTTTCAAAGTATACCTATGATCTTACCGATCAAAACAGGGGTTTTGGACAGTTGCTGGATAAAAAGGCAACTCTCAGGAGGGTTATAAAATCAAATATTCTGCTCGAAAATATTAAACCGGGAGAACCCTTTAACCCTGAAAATCTGCTTATCAATCCACAGGACACTGTTTACCGGATTCTGTCACAGGAAAAGGATTTTGAAACTCAGGCAGTGGTTTTTTTCCTGAGAGATTATTCAGGCTCCATGCAGGGCGATCCCACTCAGCTTGTGACCACACAGCATCTTTTGATTTATTCATGGCTGATGTATCAATATCAGAACAATGTTATGACCAGATTCATCGTACATGATACCGAAGCCAAGGAAGTTCCTGATTTTTATTCATATTATACTTCACAGGTTGCCGGTGGAACAAAAGTGGCCCCGGCATTTAAGCTGATGAATAAGATCATCGAGGAAGAGCAACTGATGACTGATTACAATATTTATGTTTTTTACGGAACCGATGGTGATGACTGGGATTCGGACGGAAAGGAACTTATTGCCGAAATAAGAAAAACGCTTCAGTATGCCAACAGACTGGGTATTACGGTTGCAAAAAATTCCTGGACTCCGGATGATAAAACCACCACAGTGGAAAAAAACATAGAATCCTCAGGATTGCTTAAGGAAAAATCTGATCTGATAAAAATGGATGGGATGTCGGCAACAAATGTTTCCGAAGAACGAATCATCGAAGGCATTAAAAAACTGGTCAGCTGATTATGAAACCTATTTACACTTATATATTGAGAAACAATGAAAATTGAAGAACTTAAAGTTTACAACCTCTCCCTCGAATTTGGTGAAGACGTATGGAAATTGACCGAAATCTGGGATAGTTTTTCAAAAGAGGCTATTGGAAAGATGTTGATTTTGTCTGCTGATCAGATTGCTGCCCATATCAGTACCGGATTCGGAAGGTTCAATCCCCGTGAAACCCTGCAATATGCTTATTATAGCCGGGGTGCGCTTTACGAAACAAAGACCTGGCTTACAAAGGCATTCAACAGAAATCTCATCAGGGAAGAAGACTTCCAGCTTTTTATGAATAATATTGATGGTTTGGGGAAAATGCTGAATAATTATATCAGGTCAATAAGCAAACCAAAAGAAAAAGAATTTGATAAACTGGAATCAGTATAAAATAAACTTAAAACAGTTCAATGGAGTTAATTAGCCAAAGAACAAAAAAAATCATGGAAGAGTGCAAGGCCAGAGCAAAAGATGCCGGCCTCTCTTTCGACAATGAAACATTGGAGTATATTGTTACCAACAAGGACATGGTCGAACTGTCTCCCAAGGTAATGATTCCCACTCTGTATGATTATTGGGTTCATGATGTTGAGGTGCTGAAGGGACACGGTAAATATAAACTGTATCCCAATAACCCCTACGAAACAGTGATCAATTCCCGTCCGGCAATCTCATTTTACAATGACAACAATCCCGACTGGATGAATATCATGATTTTTTATCATGTTTTGGCTCACATTGACTTTTTTCAGAACAACAAAATGTTTGAAAGGACCTGGAATGACGATTTTGTTGGACAGGCATTGGCCGACAAAAGACTCATTGCAAGTTTGCGTTCCGAATACGGTCGCTGGGTCGATTATACCATTGAATTTACCAGAAACATTGACAACCTTGTCGGATATTTTGATTATCTGGCAATGATCAATTACAATAATGAACTTGATCCTGAGGCTGCCGTTGCTTTTTATTTTGATGTTTTTTTGCAGGATATAGCCAAAGTGCCGGACCATGAATTATACAAAGAAATTGACAGGTATAATTCATTATTGTCAGGCAACAGGGATTCAGGAAATGCAGCATTTTTTGCAGATGTTAAAATTAGATTTCCTGAATTTCAGGCAAAATATGAAAAATATGCATCTGTAAAAAAGGTCAATGTTGTGGACGTGATGCAGTTTGTGCATGATTATTCACCTTTTTTGAATAAGGAAGAAAATTCCTGGATGAAACTGATATTAAATATTGTGCGGAATACATCCGTTTATTTTCAACCGCAGATCAGAACAAAAATTATCAACGAAGGTTGGGCAAGTTATTGGCATGATAACTTATTCAGAACCGACCCAAGAATTGCCGGACATGAAGTAGGTTACTCGATTTTAAATGCCGGGGTGACTTCTTTAAGGCGGGTGGGACTAAATCCATACGCAATCGGACTAAGATTAATTGAACATGTAGAGAAATTATCGGATGCAGGCAGGATTTCAAGGGAATTTGAATTGATCACCGGTATTGACAAAAGGAACAATTACAACAAAAATACAGGAAAAGGCAAAGAATCTATTTTCAAACTTCGTAAGCATTTCTCTGATTTTACCCTGATAAACTCATTTGTTAGTCAGGACTTTGTGGATGAATATGATCTTTTTGTTGTAGGTCAGAAGTATGATCAAACAAGGAATGTTATTCAGTATTACGTGAAAAGCAAAAAAGCCGCTGATTACAAGCAAATGCTCATTGATTCGCTTTACCATCCACCAAGAATTACTGTGGATACTGAAAAAACAAATGACAATAATCTTTATCTGGTGCATCATTTTGAAGGTAAGCAACTGGTTCAGCAATTCATTCCTGATACCTTGCTTGGCATAGAATATTTATGGGGCGCTCAGGTTCAGCTTGAGACAACGGATATTGTACAGAAAAAATCCATTGAAAATGAGGGTGATCCGTTGTACGAATTCAGAAAAGTTATTTATACGATTAAGGATAAAAAAGTTACCAAAACCAATCTGTAGATATGGCAAGGGTTAGAAAACAGGTAGGAACAAATATGAATCAGCTTCAGGAAAAGGCATACCGCCTCGAAGCCCTGATGCGCATCAGCAAAGATATACAGGAGAAGGAAAAACTTGTTCCGGTTTCTTTCAATGATTTTTTATTCCTGGCTGGAGAAGAGCCCGAGCATGTTTTCAGAAACATCTTCCAGCTTTTTTATGATATGGTCAAACATTATGTGGGAGAGGGAAAAGATGAGTATGAGATCACCGAGGACACCATAGGATTCATGAACTATAATTGTTCCGACCTTTTCCAGAAAGGATGTGATGACCCGTTTTTTGCCGACCGTTTGTTTGCCAACCGTTTTATGAATCTTGTAGAAGGGTTTAAAAAGGGTATTGAAACCAACAGGATTTATTTGTTTGAAGGGCCTCCAGGTAGCGGAAAAAGTACATTTCTGAACAACCTGCTTTTTAAACTGGAGGAATATTCAAAAACCCGGTTTGGCGAAATGTATGAAACCGTTTGGAGACTTGATGTGGAAAAGATCAGGGGCAGCTTTGAAATTAAAGACCATCTTGCTAAAATAGCTGGTGAAACCAATGATCCGGTATTACAGAAACAATTACGCGAACTTACTGAAAAAAGCGGGTACATTGATGTGCCCTGTCCCAATCACGACCATCCAATCCTGCAGATTCCAAAGTCATTCAGGATGAAATTTCTGGATGAGCTCATCACATCAAGAAAATTCAAGGAAAAACTTTTTAATTCCAGTGAATATGAGTGGGTTTTAAAAGGCAATCCATGCAGTGTTTGTAGTTCAATTTACAAACATCTTTTTGATCGGGTGGGTGACCCTATGTTGGTATTCGAGATGATTAATGCCCGTAAAATGCAGTTTAACAGGCAGTTTGGAATAGGTATTTCGGTATTCAATCCAGGCGACCAAAGAGTTGTCAAGCCAATTTCCAATCCTTCCATCCAAAACTCTATCAGCTCATTGCTCGACACTGACGATATCAAATATATTTACTCAGATCTGGCTAATACCAACAACGGAGTGCTGGCTTTAATGGATATTAAGGAAAACAACATCGAAAGACTAAAAGGTTTGCACGGAATTATCAGTGACGGGGTGCATAAAGTTGAAACAGTAGAAGAAAAGATTGCCACTCTTTTTGTCGGTCTTGTTAATCCCGAAGACAGGATAAATTTCGATTCCATGAAATCTTTTCAAGACCGCATTACCAACGTAAATATTCCATATATTCTCGACTATAATACCGAAGTTGCTATTTACTCCGATAAATTCGGAAATAAGCTGGAAACATGGTTTTTGCCAAGAGTACTGAAAAATTTTGCAAAAATAATAATTTCATCCCGCCTGAATGCGGATTCTCCGGTGATGAAGAAATGGATTAAAAGACCTGATATGTACATTAAATATCAGGATGAGAACTTTCTGTTGCTTAAGATGGATGTGTATTCCGGCAAAATTCCAGACTGGTTAACAGAAGAAGACATAAAGGGATTTGACAGAAAAATCAGGAAGGAAATGCTCAGTGAATCTGAAACCGAAGGAAGGAAGGGATTCTCGGGAAGACAATCACTAACTATTTTCAATAATTTTCTGCTTAAATATGCCAAAACAGAAAAACTGTTTACCATGGAGATGGTTAGGGATTTCTTTGAAAAATCGACTGATTTGAAGAAAAACATCCCCGATGGGTTTATTGATTCACTGGTTCATCTGTACGATTATAACGTTTTGCAGGAAGTTAAGGAATCAATCTATTATTATAATGAGAAGCAGATTTCAAAGGATATCCAGAATTATTTGTATGCGATAAATTTTGAAGATGGACATACCGTTAAATCTGATTATACAGGTGATATTATTGATATCAGTGAAGAATATTTTAAAAATATTGAAGCAATTTTCCTTGGAACAACAAGCACATTGGCTGAAAGAAGGTCTTTCAGAACAGATGTCCTAAGCGAATATATAACCACTACGCTGGCTCAGGAAATTCGCCTGAGAAACAGGAAAATACATGAAACAGAACTGTTTGGCAGTCTGTTTCAAAAATACACCCGAAATCTCAAGGAAAACGCCTTAGCGCCTTATAATGAGAATGATAATTTCAGGAGGGCGATCAATGATTATGGAACCGAGCTGTTTAAAAAGTACGATAATCGTTTAAGACGCGATGTTACACTGTTGATAGAAAACCTCAGAAAGAAATTTTATTATAATGAGCAGGGAGCAATTCAGGTAAGTTTATATGTGCTTGACAGGGAGTTGTCTAAAAAATATTAAAATCAGCTATTTTACCTTTCCAAGGAAAAAATCCCGGTTGAAAATAAGGTGCACCCCGTAAGCATAATCCATTTCTTTGTGCAAAAATTCATAATAGGTTTCTAACCGAAACCCGAGGGTTACACCGTTATAGATATTATTGTCGTACATAAATTTTATCAAAAGAATGTCTTTCTCAGGTTCTGAATAAGAACCATAGATTTGGGAAACAGACTGCAAATAGGGTTCTCCTTTTGGGGCGATAAATGTTGCTCCGTGCCAAAAGCCACAGAATGCCTGCCAGTTGTTTAACTTTCCAAGGACGCTGGAATATATCCCATAGCCGGTATCATACTTTTTGATTTTCATTTCAGAAATATCATAATAGGTAAGATACCATGAATTGAAGGTTATTTTTTTTCGGTCATTTCCAGTTGGCATATAAGTGAAACTTACTCCGGATGCAGTGTTCGTATAGGCAGTAACCGGGTCGGAGGAAACATCAATTTGTCCGCCTTCATGAAATATTACCGATTGAAACGGGATGTGAAGTTTAAATTTATCCTTATTAATAAGAAGCAATTTCGAGTTTGTGCCTAAAAAAATCCTTTCCTGATATGGGTCATCCTGAAAAATAAATCTTTCCCAGCATAGCCAGGAGTCAGAATAGAAATATTTTTTATCAAAAATTACCTGAAGGCCATTTTCAGTGTTTCTTTCAAAGAAATGTTCAAACCTGAATAAAGGTTCAATTAAATTATGGTTCACGGTTCCATAGAGTGATCCCATTATAAGATTAAAGCCTTTTAAATCACTGTAGTGGGCTCTGAATATCGGTTCTGTTTGCGAAAAATTGCTTAAGCCTGAATATTTCAGCAAATGAATTCCGGCTTCAATTTTTAATCGGGGAAAGGGTGTGTAAACAGCCGATGGTCTCAAAAAATAACCAAAATCTGTATGTCCGGCCACCGTATGATTGAAATATTCATTGTTTTTAAGAAAATTCACATTTTCAATTCTGAGGAATATTTTTCCGGTATCTGCCGGATTTATTTTTTTATCAGAGTAAAACACTGAATTATAATCCTGTGCATAGATCCCGGAAATTGCAAACAAAAATACCAATATGGATATGAAACGGTTCATTGTGACAAACCTACGGATTTTTTAAATAATTCAGGAGGGCAGAATAAAAAAAGGTGTCAAACAGACACCTTTTTTTATTTTTTATCTTGGGACCAGCCGGTGATCTCGCAGGGCATTAGCAACTACGCCTTTAAGAACATCGCCGGCAGTAAAAATCATATCTAAGTCAAGCGGGATGACAAGAGGTTTGTTTTTAAGCAGGTTTAGAACTCTTTCCGGAAGGGCTGTAAGGTCACCGTTTGCAAGTGCAAAGATGTTTTCAAAATAGTGTTCAGCCACAACAGGAACAGTTTTCACAACCTGGTTAGTTTGCAGGTCGGTATAAATAACTGCGCCTGCCAGAGAAATGTCTCTTCTTTGAACGGTTTCAAGAACAGTGCAGGTAGTTGTTTTGTATTTAGGTTTTTTAATGTCGTTTCCAAGAGAATCTTTCATTACGTTTCCGCTGGCATCAAGAACGTATTCGTAACCATCGGGTACTTCCTTTGACTCGGTGTATTCTCTTTCCTTTACTGAAGCGGGAGTAAGAATAATGTTGTTCAGGTGCACTCCTGCCTGATAGTGGTAATAATTGCTTTTTGGTTCGTTGCTGTATTCGACCCATTCTGAATTCAGAGGGGTAAGGTCTTGCGGAATCAGAGAATTTTTAAAAGCATTGGGCAATTTAAAGATGGTATTGTCCTCAACTTTAACAAGTACATGGGTCATGCCTTTTTCGCGGGCAGTTTTTATCAGTTGGTCAACATCCCTGAAATCGGCGTAATATTGTTTAACTCTTTGAAACTCATAAAAAGCTTCGCGGGCTTTGAAGCGGTCATTTTCTGCGAGTAGTTTCTGTCCATGGACATAAAAATATTCGGCCGCTTTTTGTTTGGCAGCAACAATTTCCTTGTCATAGTCGGTTTGTGGAAAATCAACCACACCACCGGTATATCTAATAGGAAGAATGGTTTTTACTGCTGCTTGCCTGTCTTTTAAAGCAGAGTAGCGGACAAAAACTTCATCCCAAACATCGGGAGTGCCTTGTTCTTTCAGAAACTTAATTCTGTCAAGATCTGCCTGATTTGCAATAGGGTACGATTTTTTAAGAACTTCAATTATTTTTGTTTTCTCAGGTTTTTTCCTGATTTTTTTAACTGCTTCATACGTAGCCATATTATAATCGCCTTGCCTGTAATAGTATTTGGCGGGGGCACATGAAGAAATTATTATGAGCCCTGAAATCAGAAAGGTAAGTAGTTTGTTCATAATTTGTTTTTTTTGATCACAATAAAATACGGTCAAAATTTATACCTGTTTGCTTTTCGTTAACAATTTTGCATAAAAGTATGAAATCTTAATGAGAAAAAAAAAATACGTTATTTGCGGGTTTTTTATAATTGAACTAATATCATGTTAAAACAAATTTAATAGGTATTCTATGTTTTACTCTGACAAATTCACCATTTTGCTTTCCAGGGTTCCATGCAAGCATTTTTTTTACCACCCTGATTGCTTCAGCATCAAGATATTTGTTAATTGATTCGGGTACACAAATATTGGTTAATACACCATTTTTTTCTATGATAAAATGTACGTAAACAGTTCCTTCAACATTTTCTTCTACTGCTTGGTCAGGATAATTTACCTCGTGCCAAATATAATTAAGCATGGCTTTGTCGCCTCCCATGAATGTTGGTTTGACCTCAACGTCTTTAAAGAGGTATATGTTTTCTTCAATAATTGAATCTGTATGAATTATTGATGTGTCTGTTTGTGACAAACTGAATTTTGACAATGAAACACACAGAATCAGTATTATAATTGCGGCTTTTTTTGGTTTCATTTGATATTGACATAAATGATGAAGTAAAAAAAAATCCCGCCGGAACGGGATTTTTAGAATATAATTTTTCGGGTTAGCCAGCAAGGATAAATTTAATAGGTACCTGATAAGAAACCTTTACGTTTTTACCTCTTTGTTTGCCAGGTTTCCATTTGGGCATTGATTTTACAACGCGGATGGCTTCAGCATCTAAAAGGGGGTCAACCGGACGAAGAACTTTTACGTCGCCAACAGATCCGTCTTTGCCGATTACAAAACCAACATAAACTGTACCTTTGATATTGGCTTCAACGGCCATTTCGGGGTATTTGGTTGATTTACCGAGAAATTCAATCAGTGCAGCATCTCCACCTGGAAATTCAGGTTTGTCTTCAATTACTGCAAACTGGAAAACTTCATCATTTTCTTCATCTGCCTGAATATCACGAATTTCAATTTCGGTATTTTCATCCATATCCATTTCTTCAATTTCAAGTTCGTCTTCAATTACAACATCATCTTCAACAACTTGAATCTCGTCAATAACTGCCTGAGCGGGAGGAGGCTGAATTTCTTCCTTTTCCTGTTGGGTTACATCAACTTCCATTTCTTGTTCAAGCTGAACTACCTGTGTGTTCTCGATGTTGTCTATTTTGGCATCTGTAACAGTCCATTCAAAAGCAAATAATGTCAGTGCCAGGACTATCACTAAACCAACCTGGAGAAATACACTCTTTCTTTTTTCCAGGTTTACCTGGGTGTTCTTTTTATTTTCCATGGTCTTCGTATTTTAACGGGTTAAAATTAATTATTTCTTTATTTATATCAATGTTTTTTAAAAATTATTCGTCAATTTTTTGTTAACGCGTTCTTAAGACATCAGTCAAGAACAAATTTTACCGGTATAACATAGCTGACTTTTATCGGCTTGGTTTGTTGACTGCCGGGAATCCATTTAGGCATATTACGTATTACTTTCAATGCTTCTTTATCAAGCAGGTCATGTCTGCCACGTTCAAGCCCAACATTGGTTATAGCCCCATTTTTGTCTATTACAAACCTTACCCAAACTGTTCCCTGGATATTTGCGCCTACAGCCTCAGGATCGTAATAAGTGTTTTTTGAAAGATATTCGATAAGCGCTTTGTCTCCACCCTTAAATTCGGGCTTTTTGTCAACCAGAACAAAGGGAATCACCTCGTCTGTTGTATCTTCCTTCATGAGTAATGTGGGCAGATTGTTCAGCTGTGGTTCAGTGTAAACAGGAAGTTCAATAGGTTTTTCTATTATCGCATCATCCGGTTTTACTTCAATTTTTTCAATTGTTTGAGGCATATTGACTTTCGCGGGTTTTTCTTCTTTTATAATGGTAATTTCTGCCATTTCAGTAAGTGTGGCTACATTTTCATTATCAGAAAGATCCTCAATTTTTCTGTCCTCAACAGCCCATTCGAATGCCAGCAGGGCAAGAGCCATTGCGAACAGCAACCCAAAACGGAAGAAAATCCCTTTCTGCCGTTCCAGGTCTGCGTTTTTGTTTTTTTTTGGTTTCATGTTATTAAATTTTTAAAGGGTTTAGATGAATTTGTTAAAACAAATCCAAAAATCATGCCGCTTTTTACAATTCGTTAACAGTAATTAAAAAGATTGCTTCAATTTGCAGGTATTAGCTTTTGCATCTCCTTTATATTATTTTGCCATACTCATATAATAATTGTATGAGATTAAATTCATTTGATTAATTTTACTGCTGTATTAAAATATGTAATTTAAGATTTACTAAAATGAAAATAAGGATTTTATTGCTGTTGGCTTTTGCGGTGGTATTGTCTGCCTGTGAAAGCAAAAAAGAAGAAAACAAAAAGGAAGGTAAGCAGGAAAGCACTACTAACCCATTGCTTGAGGAATTTAACACCCCTTTTGGTGTCCCTCCACTTGATAAGATAAAACCTGAGCATTATCTTCCTGCTTATAAAGTGGCTTTCAAAAAGCACATGGATGAAATCAATGCTATTGCCGACAATCCTGATGCCCCTGACTTTGAAAACACCATTGAAGCAATTGACAACAGTGGGCAGTTATTACTACAAATTGATGCCATCTTTAATAATTTGCTTGAGTCCATGTCGAGCGATGAGATGCAGAATATTGCAAAGGAGCTGGCACCCATCGACTCCAAACATGATGATGACATCAAACTAAATGAAAAACTTTTTGCAAGGGTAAAAGCAATTTATGATGCAAAGCCCGAGCTTACTCCTGAACAAAACAGGTTGCTGGAAAAAACCTATAAATTTTTTGTCAGGGGAGGAGCAAATCTTTCGGTTGAAGATAAGGATAAACTCAGAAAACTTAATGAAGAGCTTTCTCTCCTTGAGCTTAAATACAGTGAAAACCTTTTGCAGGAAACCAATAGTTTTCAGCTGGTTATTGAAAAAAAGGAAGATCTTGCCGGATTGCCCGAATCAGTTGTTGCAGGCGCATCAGAAGCGGCCAGTGCGGCCAATCTTGATGGAAAATGGCTTTTCACCCTGCAAAAACCAAGCTTGATACCCTTCCTTCAATGTGCTGATAACAGGGAATTAAGGGAAAAAATCTATTTGGGTTATATTAACCGTGGAAACAATGGAAATGAATTTGATAATAAGGAAACTGCCAAAAAAATCAGCATAATCAATTATCAAAAAGCAAAATTGCTGGGATATAAGAATTATGCCTCTTTTGTTTTGGAGGAAAATATGGCAAAAACTCCTGAAAAAGTATATGAATTGCTAAATAAACTTTGGAAAGCAGCTTTGCCCAATGCAAAGAAAGAACTGAAAGAACTGCAAGCAGTTGCCGACAAGGAGGGAAAAGGTGTAAAAATTGAATCATGGGACTGGTGGTATTACACCGAAAAACTTAAAAAGGAAAAATTTAATTTTGATGATGAACTATTGCGTCCGTATTTTAAACTTGAGAATGTTTTGGAAGGCGCTTTTTCTGTAGCAAATAAACTTTATGGATTAACTTTCAAACAACGTAACGATTTACCCTTGTACCATCCTGAAGCAAAAACCTACGAAGTTTTTGATGCAGATGGCTCACATCAGGGAATACTGTATGTTGACTGGTTTCCAAGGGAAAGTAAAAGTGGTGGTGCCTGGATGGAAGAATTCAGAGGCCAGCGCCGTCTTAACGGAAAGGAAATTACTCCGGTTATCACAGTGGTTTGCAATTTCTCAAAACCAACCGGTGATAAACCTGCATTGCTAAACCTTGATGAAACCCTCACGCTTTTCCACGAATTTGGCCATGCTCTTCACGGATTGCTTTCTGACGGAACATACCGTGCCATTTCAGGAACAGCAGTGTCAAGGGATTTCGTTGAACTTCCTTCACAGGTTATGGAAAACTGGGCACTTGAACCTGAAGTATTGAAGATGTATGCCAAACATTATAAAACCGGAGAAACAATTCCTGATGACCTGATCGAAAAAATCATCAAAAGCGGACAATTCAACCAGGGTTTTGAAACTGTTGAATATTTAGCAGCTTCTTTTCTTGATCTTAATTATCAGACTATTGAAAGTACCGACGATTATGATGTGGCAGCGTTCGAGAAAAATGCGTTGGATAAAATCGGATTGATTCCCGAAATTATTTCCAGATACCGAACAACCTATTTCGGACACATTTTCGGAGGTGGGTATGCCGCAGGATATTATAGTTATATCTGGTCAGGAGTATTAGATTCGGATGCTTTTGAAGCTTTTAAGGAAACTTCGCTTTTTGATCAGGAAACTGCAAAATCCTTCAGGGATAATATTCTTTCAAAAGGATCCTCAGTTGACGCCATGGAACTGTA
Organism: Bacteroidetes bacterium GWF2_38_335; assembly: GCA_001769535.1. Lineage (GTDB taxonomy): Bacteria > Bacteroidota > Bacteroidia > Bacteroidales > GWF2-38-335 > GWF2-38-335. The sequence goes on along the minus strand of MEOH01000001.1, from coordinate 265,649 downwards.
TAAAAAATTCAGGGGACGCGAACCGGACATTAAACCACTGCTGAAAAAACGCGGGTTAATTTAATCGGGATTCGTATTTCATGACCCTGAAACTTATTTTTATTTTGTTGGGTACAATTTCGCTTGTGCTTGGAATTGCCGGAATTTTTATTCCCGGACTGCCAACCACTCCGTTTTTGATTCTCACAGCCGGACTTTATTATAAGGGGTCTGAACGATTTTACAATTACCTGATCAGTAATAAATTGGTCGGGAGCAGAATAAAAGAATATAAAGAAAAAAGGGGAATTCCTGTAAAAACAAAAGTGATTTCGATAACAATCATGTGGATTATGATCGGAATTTCATCTGTTCTTGCAGGATTTCCTTATTACATCATTTTTATTGCTGCAGGATGTGTTGGTACTGCGTCAATGATTGTATTTATTCCGGTTATTAAGTAATTAAACCAGTTCAATTAGCATTCTCGTTTGTACTTTCCAGTCATTACTAACTTTTAGGGACATAAGACGGCATCGAAGCACTTTTCCTTCTACCTGAATTTCAATTTTCAGATCGGGACGAACATCAAAGGGCCAGACTTCAGTTTTTGAAAAGGAAACAAGTTTGCGGTCTTCAAAGTGGTGACTCATGCCATATTCAATACCCGTGTCATGATCTTTGATCCAGAGGCCTTCAAGCAAATCCCCTGATACAGTTTTGTATTTGCAAACTTTTACATGGTGTCCGACCGGAATAGCTGCAGCATAATCGACGGTGATATCTTTCTGATTTTCCATGGTTTTTTTATTTAAAGGTAAGAATTTTTGTTTTTGAATTGCAATTTCGATTGGATTAATCAATCAATTTTACTACTTTTAAAGGTCAAATTTTAAAAAATATAAAATGAGCAAATTAATTAAAGGAACGCAAACTGAAATAAACCTACTGAAATCATTTGCAGGTGAATCGCAGGCAAGAAACCGTTATACATTTTTCGCTGAACAGGCCGAAGAAGAAGGTTTTATTCAGATTGCCAATGTATTTCTTGAAACTTCTGAGCAGGAATTCGCACATGCGCACAGGTTTTTTGAATTTTTAAAAGGCGGCGGAGTGGAAATCAAAGCCATGTATCCTGCCGGTGTAATCGGTGATACTGCCGAAAACCTTAAAGCATCTGCCGAAGGTGAACATGAAGAATGGTCGGTTTTATATCCTGCTTTTGCTGAAATAGCCAATGAGGAAGGTTTTAAAGATGTGGCCACTGCTTTTAAGATGATTGCTAAAGTCGAAGAGGAACATGAGAAAAGATACCGTGCTTTTCTTGAAAACATTGAAAAAAATCGCGTTTTTGAAAGAGAAGACAAAGTAAAATGGGAATGTTCTAATTGCGGATATGTGCATATTGGAAAAAAAGCACTTGAAAATTGTCCGGCATGCCTGTTTCCAAAGGATTTCTTCCAATTGAAAGCCGAAAACTGGTAGTCTGAAAATACAAAAAAAGATTTAGCAACCGGCACTTTTTAGTGCCGGTTGTTTTTATTAATTGTAGTAAGCTGCAATATTTCTTGATATCTGTCGGGATATTTCATCGGCACAGCGGTCTATCTGCTGAAGAAAAACCGCTGAATTCAGTTCTTCTATTAAATAATCCCCATGTTTGTAAATCAGTTTTTCCTGGTCTGTATCGCTGCGTGTGGCATGCATCAGTTTGTTGTTGCCTTTGTAAAGAGAATAAGTTACGTTTGTTTTACACTTTCTCAGGTCAAATGTTAGTTCATCGCCATTGTCCATGCGCTTTTCAGGATTAATTTTTTCCTTAAGATCAAAATCCTTTATCTCAATTTCAAAATCACATCCAACGGGTGATTCACAAATGAATATGTTATAGTTGTTTAAACGGTCGGAAAGACAATAAATCAATTCAAAATAGTAGGTTTCGCTGTCATCTACGAGATAAATGGCCTTGCCTTCAGTTTTGATGTCTGTTCCAAATTCAGGATCCAGATAAACATATACGGGTTCGTTGAGGTATTCGCCTTTGTTGCATGAAGTTAGTGCTAAAATAAGTAAAAGAAGTGTAAAGGTGTAGATCAGTTTCATATTTCGTTTTTAATTGTCGAATTCAAAAACTGTACCATACTCATTTTGTTTTAGATGAAATAGAATAATACCGAAATGAATTATAAAATAGTCCATTGACTAATTATTTTGTAATGCATTTCGAGTATTAATGCCGAAAGGTGTTTCGGGCACATTCTGCCATTGTAAAATTATAAAACAGTTTAGTGACAGATTTTTGGTTTTAAGAGTACAATTGTACCTTAATACTCCCAGCTTTTTTCGTTCTTCCCGTAGTGATTAATGGAAAACTGGATGGCAGGTTTGGACAGTTGCCTGTTCGATCCGCCGTAAACAAAATAAATTCCTATTCTGTACCTTTGCCTTTGAATTCTGAATGATTTTTCGACTCCGTAATAAAAATCGTAATAATGATATTCATGTTGAGGGATGTAGGTGTAATTTCCTCCGGCTAAGGTGTAAATCTTTAATTTTTTGAAAAAAGGAATATTATTTTCAATGGCTCCGTTAAAATGATGCACATAATGTGCTTCAAAAAACTTGTCATCGGTAATTAAAGTGGAGTCTTGTAATTGATTTTGCATTGGGGTTGAGAAGAACCATTTGTCGCCACGGGGGAATATTTTATAATTCTCATACTGCATCAATTTGGTATTCAGGAATTGGCCAAACCCAACCTTTGCAGTTGATGTACCGATGGTGCTGATTTTGAAATCCTGGTATACAGAAAATTCCAGATAATCAAAGTTTACTTTGCTGTCAAAAATATCCGGAATGCCTTTATGAATTGAAAGAGAAAATGTGGGCCATTTACTCCCAAGTACTATTTTCTGGTAGGGCTCGGTCATAAACTTTTGGAAAGGGGTGTACCTGATTTCGGCTTTAAGGGAAACAAGGTTATACGGACTAAATGATCGGGGTACATTGTTTTTGACAAAATTTTCGCTGAAATTTCCAAAAGTATAGTCATCTATGGGCATAATTCTTTTAACATTAGCCGATAGGTAAAGATAAAAACCATTGAACACTTCATGGGAATGGCCAACACTGGCAAACCTTGACAATACCCAATTGGTACGGTCCATCATTCCTGCAAAAGAATAATTTGGTTGTACCACATCGAAGTTTTGTCCTGCCTGAAACGAGATCCTGCTCAGCTTTCTCGGATTATACATATAGTTGAAGCTGGCTGATCCCTTTACATCTTTATTTCGGTAACCGTAATTGACACCCGAGTACAGAGTGAAATATCTTTTGTTTTTAAATCTTTTAAAGATCAGGAAATCGGGTCCAGATCTTACTCCGCCCATGGCAATCGGGTTAATGAAACCGGTAATTCCGGACACCCAGATATGCTGCTCTTTTTCACGGTTGAAATTGCCAATACCCCAAAGGAAGAAGTCGCCCCAGGTAACTTTATTGTAAGCGCGGTCAATTGAATCGAGGTATTCTTTTTTGTTGCGGGCGCCTTCGAGACTGTCCTGAATAAAAATAATGCGCTGTTCTTCAATTGTAAGGGGTTCAGGTCTTATCTGATCCCAGTAAGTTGAATCACGTTCGTAAGCTTCCTGGGTTGTAACAGAGATTTCATTTTTAAAATAACGTTTTGGAAAAGAGACATTAAATTCAAAATTATCAAACTTTACCACGGTGTTTCCTTTGAAGTCTCTGTTTCCTGCTTTCGTGAAATAATCAAATTCCTGACGGGTTACCATCCAGAGGGTGTCATTGAACAATTCATATTCCTGCTTTATTCTGAAATCATCATAAAAAAGCAGTCCGCCCTTATGCAGAGAAAGGTCAACCCTTCTTATGGCAAAAGAACCATTTACTATGTCGATTGATCCGGTAAATGTTGCATTGCCCTGTTTTCTTGGTTCAACGATGATATGGTATATCATGGAATTGCCTTCGAACCATGTTTTATCGAGTCTGAATTTATAGGATATTATTGAAGTGGCATTGAGTGGTGAAATGAGGGGGACCTCGTTCAGGTTATCTGCGCTGATGAGGTTTGAGTAAAAATTGAAATTATTTTCTGTTGTATTGAGAAAAAACAAATCATAGGCGCTGCCGTGGGCTTCGTAGGCATTTCTGATTTCCTTTACCAGATCGGGATATTGATAATGGCGTTCCATTTGTATTTCGACCATATTCATGCTGTTAGCCAGTTTCATTTGCTCGGCAGTCTTTTTTTGTTGCTCGGCTTTTTTCTGGTCTTCGGGATTTTCGAGGAGCGGGCTGTCTTTTTGTTCGGCTGCATTTTCTTCTAACTGCTGTTCTTTTTCGCGTTTTTTCTTCTCTCTTTCACTGATGATTTCCTTGGCTTTGATATACACGTTGCTTTTTGAAGACATTACCTGTCTGAAATTATCTTTTCGGGCTTCAATGGCTTTTTTAATAACGTCGTAAGCGGGATCGCGTCTTTTGGCTTTCACTTCAATTTCCTGAACCTCTACAGAAGATGGCTCAAGCCAGAAATTTTTCACCTGGTCTTTTTTATACAATACCATGGGGATGGTCGTAGTTTTATAACCCAAATTGGAGATGACAATTTCATAATCACCTTCATCAAGCTTAAGAGTATATCGTCCCTGTTCGTCGGTGGTAGTGCCAATGCTGGTGTGTTTCACATATACGTGGGCGTAGGGAACGGGGGTGTTGTCACTGGAATATACATAGCCTTTAATGGTCTGTGCCCATAATGAAGCCGGGAGCAACAGCAGGATAATAATTTTCAGATATTTAATATTCAGTGTCAATCTTAATTTTTAATGAACAATAATACGAAAAAAATGATCTTTTATTTTGTGTTTTATACAAACAATTAAAATCTTAATATTCAAGAATACTTGAAAAATGAGTGAATAAGGTTATTTTTTATTTGCCACATCAAAAGCAGATAGAAAGCCAAGTTTTACCACTTTCTCAAAAAGGTTCTGGTTGAGTGTTTCAGGTTTGTCAGTTATTTGATGCAGGTGACCATAACTATTGGTGGTTACAAAGTAAAGGGTTTTCACACCTTTTTCGGCAAAGGGGGTTGCATCGGCGCCTCCGCTTTCCCAGGTTTCCTCAACCATTTTTTTGACAAACAGACTATCATTTGTGCGGGTCATGTTCCAAAGTTCAGGGGCAGCTCCTCCACCGCCAACTTTTATGCTGTCTCCAAAAGCAATGCAGTCGAAATTGAGCATGGCTTTTACATTTTCCAACGGAAAGGGAAAGTTATTTGCACAATAGGTGGCACCGTCGAGTCCATGTTCTTCGCAGGCAAAAAGGATAAAAACGAGAGAACGCAAAGGGCGTCTTCCTGTTGAGGAAAAAGCCCGCGCAATTTCCAAAACGGCAGCAGAGCCTGAAGCATCATCGTTGGCACCGGGGAAATAAATTTCGCCGCCACCCTGACTGCCAACATGGTCGAGATGTCCCGAAATAATAACATACTCTTTTTTCAGTTCAGGATCGGAACCTTCCATTATTCCGATTACATTTTTTGTTGTAGTAGTTTTTTGATAATTTGTTTGGATAGAAATCTCAATATTGGCACCAGTACGTAAAGAGAATGGTTTCTTTTCCGTGTCTATTTTCTTGCATAAATCTGCAATCGAATTACTTGAAGCAGAAAGAATTTTATTTGCATTTTCAATGGTTATATGTGTTTGGGGAAATCCTGTAAGTTGTTCCCCTGTTCCTTCCATCACGCTTCCGATGGGAACTGTTTGCCAATCGGAGGGATGTGAAACCAGAATCATTCCGGTGGCTCCATGTTCGCTGGCAATTTGTGCTTTTTTTCGGATAGAAAGGTCGCCCCATCCGGCATCATTTAACTTCCAGTCGGGATTTTTTTTAATTATAAGAACTATTTTTCCCTTAACATTAACATCTTTGTAATCGTCATATCCCGAAGTTTTATCTGTAATTCCGTAACCGCAAAAAACCACTTCTGATTTTGGATTTCCACCTCCAGTGAAACCCCTGCATATAAAGTCCTTGCCCAAACTCCATTTCTCCTCATTTTTTTTACCGGGAAAAAGTTTCATGTAACAGGGCGACAGGATTGTATTGTGTTCAATGGTGAATTCCTGATAATATACGTCTTTATTAAACGGCATCAGTCCAAGAGACCTAAATCTTTGCGACATGGAATCACATGCTTTGTTATAACCATCTCCGCCGGGCAGTCTGCCCTCAAGTTCAGGTAAGCAAAGCATTTCAACTGTTTTCATGAGAGATGAAGCTTTGATACAATCAAAACCCTTTTGTTTTTCGACAGGCTGTGAGAATAAACAGCCGAATCCAATTAAAAATGAAAGGAATAAGTAAATACGCCTCATGTTATTTGTTAGCTATTTTAGCCCAGGTATCTTTCAGGGTAACTGTTCTGTTGAAAACAACATTATTGGGAGCAGCATCCTTGTCAATGCAGAAATAGCCCATTCTTTCGAACTGGTATTTATCTCCGGGTTTCCCTGTTTCAACTGCTTTTTCGACAAAAGCCCTGATTACTTTTAACGAGTCGGGGTTTATGTGTGAAAGGAAATCTTTTCCTTCTTCGGCCTCATCGGGTTCTTCGACATTGAAAAGGCGATCGTATAATCTTACTTCTGCATTTACGTGGTTTGAAGCATCAACCCAGTGGATGGTTCCTTTGACTTTTCGGCCATCGGGTGCATTTCCTCCCTTTGTTGCCGGGTCGTAGGTGCAGTGAAGTTCTGTAATTTGACCGTTTGCGTCTTTAACCACGTCGGTACATTTAATGAAGTATGCGTATCTCAGGCGGACTTCATTGCCGGGAGAAAGTCTGAAGAAGTTTTTTGGAGCTTCTTCCAAAAAATCATCTTTTTCGATAAAGATTTCGCGCGCGAAACTAACTTTTCTGGTTCCCATGCTTTGATCTTCAGGATTGTTTATGGCATCCAACTGTTCTGATTTTCCTTCGGGATAATTGGTGATGACTACTTTAAGCGGGTTGAGCACGCCCATAACCCTGAGTGCTTTTTTGTTCAGGTCTTCGCGTACGCTAAACTCAAGTAAAGAAACGTCAATGAGGTTGTCTCTTTTGGCTACTCCGATTCTTTCTGCAAAATTACGGATGGATTCCGGAGTATATCCTCTTCGGCGATATCCCGAAATGGTAGGCATTCGTGGATCGTCCCATCCCGAAACATGTTTTTCCTGAACCAGACGCAAAAGCTTTCTTTTACTCATAATGGTGTAGGAAAGATTCAGTCGTGCAAATTCTATTTGTCTTGGTCTGTACCCGCCGGGTTCAACCATTTGATCGAGGAACCAGTCGTATAGGGGGCGGTGGACTTCAAATTCGAGGGTGCAAATTGAATGGGTGATACCTTCGAAATAATCAGATTGCCCGTGGGCGTAGTCATACATGGGATAGATGCACCATTTTTTTCCGGTGCGGTGGTGATCGGCCTTTTTGATTCTGTACATGATCGGATCGCGCATGTGCATGTTGGGTGAAGCCAGATCAATCTTTGCCCTGAGCATTTTTGTGCCTTCCTCAAATTCTCCGTTCTTCATGCGGGCAAAAAGGTCGAGACTTTCTTCAACCGGACGGTCGCGCCATGGCGAAGGTTTTCCGGGTTGAGTGGGGGTGCCTTTGTATGCGGCCATTTCCTCGGGACTTTGCTCACAGATGTAAGCTTTTCCTTTTTTTATAAGCTCAACGGCCAGATCGTATAATTTATCGAAATAATCAGAAGCATAGAGCGGTTCATTGTTCCATTTAAAACCCAGCCATTTTACGTCTTCCTGAATGGAATCAACATATTCAATATCTTCTTTAGCTGGATTGGTGTCATCAAAGCGCAGGTTGGTACTGCCATTATAATTGATGCCCAAACCAAAATTCAGGCAGATGGATTTGGCATGACCGATGTGAAGGTAACCATTGGGTTCGGGCGGAAAGCGGGTAAGAACTTTCCCTCCATTTTTATCGTTGCGGATATCTTCCTCAATAATCTGTTCAATAAAATTCAGTGATTCTTTTTTTTCCTTTGTTTCAATAGGTGGCTGATTCATGTGCTGTGTCAATAATTCAAATGTTAGTATACAAAAATAGTGGGATTTGTTGAAATTTTTACATTAGTATGAGGAAAAAATTATTGAAGGGAGCAATATATCAAGTAATAATGGTCATTTATGTGCTGATTTTACTGGAAAAGTATGACTTTATTTCAGGCAAGCTGTTTTTCAAACTTTATTTTGTTTTGACTTGATGGACTTTATAAACTTACCTTCTGATTAAATTCATCATTCATATTCGCCGGAATGGGGTTTTTTGTTCTAATGTGTTCATGGCCGGCGGGCCCCGGGGCAATTGCCCGAGGCTACCATAATTTAAGCCCTACAGGCTTAAAAGCCGGGGCTGAATTGAGCTGGCCTTTTTTAACCACCAAAGCTTTAACAAAGGTGGTCAGGCCTGGATTGCGGAAGAATATGCTTTATAGACTTGACAGACTTTCGACTTTAAGGACTTTCGACCTTTCAAACTTTACTACTAACAATCAACTTTCACTTCAACTCAAACTTACTGCATTCACCACCAAAAACCTGAATGGTGTAGTTGCTCCAGGTGTATGAACCGCTTGAAGCATCAATGGTATAGGTGCCGGGGGTAAGGCTGCATTTAGTGACACAGCCGCTGGCGCCGCAATTGGGAATGGAGTCATAGTTTGTTCTGATAACACCTGCATCAGCATCGTTGATTTGTACGGAAATATTCAGGGGCAGGTCGAGCTTGGTCCATACCATGATTTCGCCTTTGGTGTTGTCTGTTACCAGGGCATTTCCTCCGATATATCCGCCACAGCGGAGTTTCACATCAACACATCCGTTTCGGGGGATATAGACTTTTCCTTTCCATTCTGTTCCGGCTTCGGAGGTGGCTTTGAAATCGTAATCGCCGTATGAATCAACAAAGGTTATGATTTTACCTGCTTCGGCATTGGCATCACAATCGGGGAGGGTGGTGTAAAAGGAGGTCAGTGTTCCTTCGAAGCTGTCGCCGAAATATACATCAACATTGTTTTCCCAGCATTCGCCTTCGCGATAAACGGTTATTTTACCTGAATTTTCGCCGTATTGATACCAGCATGAACCATCATCAACCTGAGCAGTGGGGTCGTAGTTGTCGGCAACGGGATCGGTGCAGCCGGCGGGATACTCACATGAACCATCATCAATATCGGCATTTGGATCGTAGTTGATGGCGTTGGGATCGGTGCAGCCGGGATAATAAGCGCATGAGCCGTCATCTTCGTCGGCGCTGGAATTGTAATTATAGGCGTTGGGATCGGTACATCCCTGAACGGGACGGCAACTTTCCAACATGGAAACCGTCATAAATAGTATGGTTGTGAAAAAAACTATTTTTTGTTTACTGAGTGACATTTTCATTGTTTTTTAGGGTAAAGCGGAATGTGAACCTGAAAACATAAAATACATCTTTGCCGATAAAAACATCCAGTTCGGGGCCAAACCTGAAACCGGGGTTGTTTACAAAATAGTATCTGGCAAGAAAGGAAATTTCGGGCTGTGAAGCAATCACGGTTGTCTTGCTGCTTGGGCGTTTATCGGTAGATACTGTATCAAGCGTGTACTCGTCAAGCTGATAGTGTTGTGTATGCGTACCCGAGGAGCCATAATATTTGTAGGTATCGTGCGATATGTAATCTTTAATGAGGGTGCGCCGCCGGGTCATGAAAATTCCTCCGCCCAGTTCGAGTTTCTCAAAAAATGTTTTGGTAATGTTCACTCCAAAGGTCAGATGAGCTGTACGTGCCCTTGATTTTTCAGTGGTGTAATCGTAAGTATAAAACTGCAGTGGCGCAGTTCCGGTATTTTCAAAAGCAGTAAATTCACCAAGGGGATTATCGGAGCCGTTGTAATTGATCATTTTGTACTCTCCGTTAAAGATGGTGAAAGCCATACGGGGATAAATGTTGATATCTCCAGGAAAATGGATTCCGGCATATAAATCCCCGCCAAAAGACCAGGTATTATTTTTTGTGAGTTGGTAATTGTCGGTTTTATCAACCTTCAGACCCATGTCGGGGCCTATGCTGAAGCCGGCTGTTACAGTGTTTTGTGCAAAAGACAAGGAAAAAATCAACAAAGAAAATACAAGTAAATAGTATCTCATATTTTAATTTTTAGTAACACTTAAAAATATGAAATAAATGGCAAATAATCGACATTAGGAAAATTAAAACTGAATTTATTTCTCCACCTTATTCAATCCATATCGTAACGAAAAAACATTCGAATAAAGGGCAATAGACTGGTCGCCGATGTCGGTGAGGGCGTAGTCAATGGCCAGACGTTTGATTTTAATCCCTAATCCGATGTTGGGCTGGAATGTGAAATCGTTGTTGTTGTCGTAGTCGGGTACTTGCTGGAAATTGCCAAAACCACCTCTGAAAAAGAGAATGTCTTTAAAGCCTATTTCGAAGCCCAGATGTGGATCAATACTGATGGGATCGCCTTTGACCAATACATTTCTTTTACCGTCGAATGTGAGATCGAGGTCGGCCTCGGCAAGTCCTGAGAATTTTTCGGAAATATTAAATTTATATGCAGTGCCGAGCAACAATTTTGGCAGGGTAATTTCCATGGAGTTTTCAGGAATTTCATTTCCTGTAAGGATAAAAACCTCTTCAAGCTCGGAGGTATTGAAACTCCATGCATTGAAAGTTGAGGTGATATCGCGACCCATGGCTCCAAAAATCCAGTTTCCTTTTTCATATCTGGCAGAAAGGTCGAAGCCAAATCCCCATGCACCGGCAAAGTCTCCGGCTATCCTGCGGATGATTTTTACATTTCCGCCATAGCGAAGGCCTTCAATTTTTGAAACTTTAGCATAAGAGAAGAGGAAAGCCCAATCGGCTACTGAAAAAGATTTGATACGGTCATAGCGTATGTTTCCTTCATTATCAATAAGTTCGAGGGTGTTTGGGATGTCGTCCACGCCAAAGCGGATGATAGAAACGCCAAAAGCTGAAGATTCATTTAATTTTGCAGCACCACCCAGATAGTCATATCCTGCAATGCCGGCAAAATATTCGGCATGCATCACGCCCAGTTCGAGATCCCAGGGAATCAAAGTCAGGGCAGACGGGTTCCAGTAAGCTGCAGTAACATCGTTAACCGAAGCAATCGATGAATTGGCCATGGCCATTGATCTGGCGCTTACCCCAATGGATAAAAACTCGTTTGAGTATTTGGGTGCCGATTGTCCCTGTGATAAAAAACTCATTGAGACAAACAACAGAAACACAGGTATGAAAAGTTTAAGCTTCATTTTTACAGATATAAGATGTAAAGATAAATTATTTCGTCAAAACTGCCAATAGTTATCAATTTTTAGCAAGTTTCATAAATTAACTTAAATTTGTCTGAAATATTGTTTAAAAAAGGATATGATCAGAAAACAAATTCCGAATATCATCACATTGTGCAATCTGGCAGCAGGAAGTATTGCAATTGTAGCCATTCTTGAGAACAGGCCTTTTGTTGCCTCACTGTTAATTGGTATTGCTGTAGTGCTTGATTTTATGGATGGTTTTGCAGCAAGAATGCTAAAGGCAGGATCTGAGATTGGAAAACAGCTCGACTCACTGGCCGACCTCATCAGTTTTGGTCTGGCCCCGGCAGTAATCATGTATAAGATTATGCAGTCGTCGCTGATACAATATCAAAATCAGATGGGAGAGGACCTTAATCCATGGTTGTTGAAGCTTATGCTGGCCATGCCGTTTTTGATTGTGGTTTTTTCGGCAATCAGACTGGCAAAGTTTAATACAGATGACAGTCAGACGTACAGTTTTAAAGGATTGCCAACTCCCGCCAACGCCATCGTGATATCTTCATTGCCATTGATTCTTTTGAATAATAATGAGTATTCCGATATTCTATTAAATGTATTTGTGGTAATGGCCGTTGTTTTGTTTCAATCGGCGATCATGGTGGCTCCGATTGAAATGTTTTCACTAAAAATGAAGTCATTTGGTTTCAAAGGGAATGAAGTGAAGTACATATTTGTTTTTTGTTCTCTGGCAATGATTATTTTTCTGAAGTATTTGGCATTTCCACTGATAATATGGTTGTATATCTTACTTTCACTGATATTACAAGCTTCATCAAAAAAGCGATTATAAAGTAAAGTATGATTGGCTTTATGGATTTCGCCGGAATGAATTTGGGGTTACATTTGTTAACAATTAGTGGAAAACTTATAAAAACACAGTTCCTATTTTTTTTAACTTTACGAAAAATTTAAAATAAGCAAAAATGAAATTTTCAGTTGAAATAAATGTGATGCCACTCAAGGCACTCCTCGATCCTCAGGGAAAAGCAGTCAACCAGACTATGAAAAACATCGGTTTTAAAACCGTTGAAAATGTGAGGATAGGCAAGCATATTATTTTTGAGCTTGAGGCTGAAAATAAGAAAAAAGCGGAAGCAATGACAGAGGAAGCATGCAAGAAAATCCTCATCAATCCAATTATGGAGAGTTTTGAATACACAGTAAAAGAAGTTAAAAAATAGTTAAACTATCATTTGTTTGATAGCACAGTTTGATGACTGTGCTTTTTTTTTTACATTTTTTTGTTTAATTTTAACCAATGATAACCCAAAATTCTTTTGCCATGAAAAAAATAATACTCATTGTTTTAGCAATTATTTCTGTTCAGAGCTTTGCTCAGACAACAAAATCTTTTATGTGGGACGGAACAAACCGTCAATATATTGAATATGTACCTTCTGTTTATTCAGAAACAGAAGCTGTGCCTTTAGTTATTTGTTTGCACGGCTTGGGCGATAACATGACCAATTTTTCAGGAATTGGAATGCAAACCCTGTCGGAATATGAAAATTTTATTGTACTTACTCCCCAGGCACTCGTAGCTTATTATTACACTTATGAAATTGGAACTGCATGGAATTCAGGAGCCAGTTATATGGGAATTGTACTAAACCAGACAGTTGATGATGTTGGGTTTTTATCAGCGATGATTGATTCAACCAAAGCGTTGTATAATATTGATCCGGACAGAATATACGTTACAGGTTTTTCAATGGGCGGATTTATGTGCCATAAGCTTGCTTGTGAAATGAACTCTGTATTTGCGGCTGTTGCTTCTGTAGCCGGAACCATTGGGAATACAATGACTACAACACCTGAGCTTGCCATGCCGGTATGTCATTTTCATGGAACTGCAGATTCAACGGTTCTTTATGTTGGAAACGAATATGGAAATGACGCAGAAGAGCTTGTGAATTATTGGATTACCAAAAACAATTGTGACCCTGCACCTTCAGTTAATGAAACTCTTCCAGATATTGCTGCCGATGGCTATACTGTTGACCATTATATATATTCAGGTGGGGATTACAGTTCAGAAGTTGAGTTTTACAAAGTAATTGGTGCTGACCACGAATGGCTTTTTGAACCAAGTAATGATATTACCTATACTATTAAAATATGGGAATTTTTTAATAGGCACAGCAGAGATGCCTATGTTGGAAATGAGGAGCTCACCCGGGAAATGGATGTGAAATTTTTCCCCAATCCTGCCGGCAATTTTATATATGTAAGTGCTGATAAGTCTGGTGAAATAAACCTGGCAATTTGCAATTACCTTGGTGAATTAGTATTAACCAAAAAGGGTATTCAGTCAGGTTTAGTAGATATAAGTGCTTTGGAAAACGGCATTTATTTCATTGCGGCAGAGCAGAATGGCAAGGTATATAAACAGAAAGTTGTCATTGCAAAATAACAGTTGTTGAAAATTTAAAATAGTTGATATATAATTATTTAAGATGCAAGTGGGTAATATAAATTTGCATCTTAAATTTTTTTATTTATTTTTGGTGCGGTAAAAATTAACAACGAAATGAAAAGATCTGTAAAAATTCTTACTTTACTTTTATTAGGATATGCTTTTTTTGCCATTTCTTCCTGTGGTGAATCAAAGGATTCCATAGATCCCTGCAAGTGCATTGATGATAAATCATATCAGGAAAATAAAGAAGCTTGCGATCAGGTATTGAAAGATAAATTTGAAAACGACGAAGAAAAGGCCGAGGCATGGGTGAAAGAAAACTGCAAATAGTTTAAAGAAAATAATAAAAAAGGGTGCAAAAAAGCACCCTTTTTTATTTTAAATCAAATTCATATTTTTCAGAAAATTCAGCTTGTTTTAATTCCAGATTTTTATTCGCTTCTTTTTCTTTATTATAAATTTTATCAGTTAATTGATTTAGTTTTTCCTCATCAACTGCGGTTATTTTATCGCCCAGTTTAAGTATGTCAATAACCTGTTTCACTTCATTGTCAATCATTTTGCCCGCATGATCCATATATTCAATAAAGGCATTTTTATATGAATCATCTCCGTAAAAATCGCCCAGATCTTCAATATGGCCTGTCGATATTTTAATGGATTCTTTTGTGTTGTTATAATCTTCGTCAATGCGTGTCATGTTAAACCCGCTGATATCCTGAAAAAGCATTTGAATGTTTTCGGTGACAGCAGCATGTTCGGCAACAAGTGCATCATTATACTCGATGGCTTTTTCGGTGGATGGTCCACATGAAACCAAAAGAACAGATAAAATAACAAAAACAGGTAGATATTTGATAATCATAGCTTTAATATTATTTGCAATTAAAGTTGTTTGATCAGTTCTTTCATAATGAGAGTCATTTTAGGCTCGGCTTTTTCTGCAACACCCTGTACGTCCTCATGGGTTACTTTTACTATTTTACCGGGAACACCCAGATCGGTGATGATTGAAATTGCAAAACAGGGCAATCCCATGTGGCGTGCGGCAATAATTTCGGGTACGGTTGACATTCCGACGGTATCGGCGCCAATAATCCTGAAATATTTATATTCGGCAGGGGTTTCCAAAGTAGGGCCGGTAACAGCGCAGTAGATTCCTTTTTGGATTCTGATATTATTTTTTTCAGCAATTGAAGCAGCTATCTCAATAAGTTTGCTGTCGTAGGTATGGCTCATGTCGGGGAAACGCACGCCCAGTTCCTTGAAGTTTTTGCCGAGCAGTGGATTGGGAATCAGGTTTATGTGATCGTTGAGAATCATCAGGTCGCCGATTTCGTAATCGGGATTTACGCCACCGCTGGCATTTGATACGAGCAGGGTTTGTATTCCAAGATATTTCATTACTCTTACAGGAAAAACAACCTGCCACATTTCGTAACCTTCATAATAGTGAAATCTGCCTTGCATTGCCACTACTTTTTTCCCGCCCAGTTCACCAAAAATCAGTTTTCCCTGATGACCTTCAACGGTAGAAACTGGAAAATTGGGTATTGATTCATAATCCAAAACATGTGAAATATTAATTTCTTTCACCAATCCACCCAGTCCGGTTCCTAAAATTATTCCTGCCTCTGGTTTTACATTCACTTTTTCAAGAATGTAACTTGCTGTTTCTTTTATTTGTTGTAACATAGTTAATGATTTGTTTGTCAAACTTTTCTTTATCTTTTAATATAAAATCTATTTCAAGGGGAATGAAAAAAATTGGAAGTTGCTCCAATACCTCTCTGAATTCGAGGTCCTGAAACCTCATGGCATCTTTTTCAGTGGTAATAATCACTTTATTTCCGCCTTCCATATTATGGAACTCTGATTTGATCAGTTCAATGTCTTTTTCTGTGAAATTGTGGTGATCAGAGAAAACAAGATGCTCAACTTTCAGGGTAATTTTTTGCAGATATTCAAAAAGAGGTCGTGGAGTTGAAATGCCTGTTACAAGAAGTATTTCAGATTCTTCGTCAAGCAAGTAATTCTTTTTGATTTGCCCGAAAACAGAAACAGGGTTTCCGTATTTCAGACTGGTAAAATACATGGTTTGGTATGGGAAAATTTCCAACTCTTTTTCCATGATTCTCCGATCTATGGGTTTAAGGTCTTTCGGAGTTTTAGAAACGATGATGATATTTGCCCTTTTCATGTGGTGCGCTCGCTCCCTCAGGTTTCCGTATGGAAGCAGGAAGTCTTTGGTGATCGGACGGTTATAGTCTATCAGCAGAATTGACAATCCGGGCCGTACATATCGGTGTTGAAATGCATCATCAAGTAAAATGATATTAAGTTTTTTGTCGGCTTCACCAGATAAAAGTTTATTTATACCATTTACCCTGCTTCCGCAAACCGCGACTGTTATATCATTGAATTTTTGTTTGATTTGCTTGGGCTCATCACCGATATCGTAAACAGTTGAGGTTTGATCTGCAACCAGATAACCTTTTGATTTTCTTTTATAACCTCTGCTGAGTGTAGCTACATTGAATTGGTTTTTAAGAATGGAGACAAGATATTCAATGTGCGGGGTCTTTCCTGTTCCGCCCACAGTAATATTTCCAACGGAGATAACCGGAATGTTAAATTCAAGCGATTTAAGAATGTTGTAATCAAACATTTTATTCCGCACCGAAACAACAATACCGTACAAAGCACTTAACGGCAGCAAAAATATCCTTATAAACTTATTTCCTTTTTTCAATTTGCGGTTTCTTATTGTAACCAAAAACTGTTAAAATTCAGTAAAATACTGAACCTACCAAGGTAGGGAAAAATTATTTATTGACAAAGAAAAAAGTTTAAAGCGGGGTTTTTTCTCGTTTTTTTTTACATTTGAGATCAAAAACCAGGGATTATGAATGGCAATCCGAAATTGTATCAGAAACTTGAAGAGCTCTGTATAAAATTCAGGTATGACGAGCATCCCGAAGCTCCGACCATCGAAATAGCTAAAAAATACTGGACTGAAATAGATGCAACACACTGTAAAAATTTCTTTTTCAGGAATCACAAGGGTGACAGGCATTATCTTGTGGTTATCGAGCATACAAAAAACCTCGATATACATGATCTGGAAAAAAGACTGAGGCAGGGAAAACTCAGTTTTGCCTCACCCGAACGTCTTATGAAATACCTTGAACTCACACCCGGTTCAGTCACTCCTTTTGGGTTGATCAGTGATAGCCAAAGCCATGTACATGTTTTTTTTGATGTTAATTTGCTCAATTCGAAAAGAGTCAGTTTTCATCCTTGCATCAATACGGCCACGCTTACACTGGATTTTTCTGATTTTATGAAATTTATGGAAAACTCGGGAAATACTTATGAATTTCTGAAGTTATATGACGAGTAAAATTACTCACACTTCAGGTTGAACACTTCCCGGTTGATTTTTGCTCCCTTTTCTTCGGCAATTTTAATACATCTGCAAGCTTCCTCTTTGTTTCCTGTATCTTTATAAGCTACAGCTAAATTGTACCAGGCGTCGGAATTTTCAGGATTCAATTCTGTTACTTTCAGATAATCCTTTATGGCAGCAGGAATGGCCCCTTTCCAGTACAAAACATTTCCGCGATCGAAATAGGATTTTACATTACGGGGATCAATGGACAGTACTTTGTTCAGATCCTCAATGCAGCGATTCAGGTCTTTTAGTCCGGCAAATGTTTCAGCCCTGTTCTGAAGTGCAAGAATATTTTTTGGGTTTTCTTCAAGTGTCTTATTCAGGTCATCAAGTCCCTTTCTGAAATTCCCTGTTTTATTGTAGGCAATACCCCGATAAAGGTAAACCTGCTTCAACCGGGGATTAAGATTCAGGGCTTCATTGTAATCGGAGATGGCTAGATCAAATTTTCCCGAAGCTGAAAATACATGTCCTCTGTTAAACCAGGAAACGGCGTAAGTTGGCATTACTTCAATTGCGAAGTTCAGATCTTCCATGGCTCCCTTAAGGTCGTTTTGATAAAACCTGACCAACCCTCGGTTTGAATATGCCTCGAAAAATTTTGGTCCGACCTCAATGGCCTTGTTCAGATCCTTCATGGCAAGCTCCAGATCACCCAACCTTGATGCGTAAATATTTCCTCTGTTATTATATGCGTGGGGATCGTCAGGGTCATATTTTATCGCAAGTGTATAATCTTCAATGGCTCCCTTTACATCATTCCGGGCGGCTTTTGCCAATCCTCTTTTACCATAAGCCCATGATAATTCAGGGTACTGATCCACTACGTTATTCCAAAGTGTAATACTGTCGTTCCATACAAGACTGCGGTTAAAGGTCATCACCGACATCACTAAAATCCACAAAGAAAGGATGGCGGTGAGCAGAATTTTTTTCGAATGATACTTTGCGGTATATTTTTCATAAAGATATCCGACAAGGAAGAAAAATCCTATTGATGAAACATAGGAATATCTGTCGGCGATCACAAACTTTCCTGTCTGGAGGTGAACTTGAAAAACCTTGAGAAGCAAAACAATATTGAAAAAGAAAAATAGCATGGAAAATACCAGCGGTTTGTTTTTTCTGAACTGCCAAAAAATGATAAAAACAAAGGCAATGGCGAGTATGGGGAAAATATAATCAACTGTTCCGGGAGAACCTGATGGGTATGGATAATAAGCCGACAAATTAAGTGGTAAAATCAGTTTTCCTATGTAAAGGATAAATCCGTAACAGGCATAAATAATTCTGTCAAACAAAGGCACTTCTGTCTTGCCCAGATACGGAAAAGTTTCGTGTGCCTGCATGGCAATGATCCCGAAAAACAGGGCAATGGCAAAAAACGGAATTTTTTCAAGGATCACATTTTTGCTTAATAATTTTCTGTCTTTCAGATAATCAATTGCAAGGATTGTTGGAGCAAGAGCAACTGCCTGTCCTTTGCTTAAACATGAAAGCACAAAGAGTACTAATGATAAAACCAGGTATTTCCAACTGTTTTTTTTAAGAAATTCAAGATAAGAAATCAGCGAAAGAAGGAAGAAAAATGCAAAAAGCACATCTTTTCTTTCGGCTATCCATACAACCGATTCAACGTGAAAGGTATGTATCCCAAAGAGGAACGAGGCAATAACCGCAACATCAAATTTGCCCCAGAGTTTCCTGATAAAAAAGAAAACAAGCAGGGTGTTGATCAAATGAAAGAAAATATTTTCGGCATGAAAGAGCCAGGGCTTCATTCCCACAATCGAATAATCAATTGCCATAGAAAGCATAGTCAGGGGATGATAATGCCCGTCGTAGTATGTTGAAAAAATATTTGTGATGTTTTCGCCCGACAAACTCCACACCATTGGGTTTTCGGTAACATAGCGGTTGTCGTCAAAATTGGTGAACTCCGCCTTAAAACCCGGCGAATAAACCAGCAGTGTAACAAACAATATCACCGCAAGCCATATCAGGGTTTGTTTTTTTTGGGAGTTCATCATCAACTGCCGGTTGTATTATTGGTTTCTGAAGTTTTATCAATTACGGCCAAACCAAAATCATCAATATTCAGATTTTTGTTTTTGTACCTGAAAGTTTCCCTCAGGTTAAATGAATGTGATTTTATTCCATTGGAATAGAATATTTTAACATGGATTTCTTCGTTCTCAAAAACCTCAAAATTGTTTTTGTTGACAGTCAGTTTCAGTTCAAGGGCCGTTGCCATTTCTTCCTGGAAAAGCGGACTGCGGTTGGGAACAGAGAAAACATTGTGGTTGCCGTCGTGGCGGACAAAATATTCCTGCAAATAGGTAAATGAACTGTCATAGAGATCGGCAGGTACTGAAATTTCTGTTTTATATGAATGTTCGATGTTTTTGCTGATGTTTCTGATCAGAAACTTAGGGTAAAAACTCATGGAAGACAATTTACCGTCGTTCATCAGCGGAATCCCATTGGTGTTGATGACACCGAAAAACTCTATTTCGGCCACATTGGTCTGAAGATATTTCATCCTGACTTCATGTTCCTCCATAATATGCTCCTTGAACCCCGATCTTTTATAAAATCTGTAGTCGTGGTTCATGTGTGGGGCAAGCGGACTGTCGGGAACGATGATGACAAAAACCGACTTCAGGGGATCATTGTCGAAAGCAACGGAATGTATTTTTAATCCGGGAATATTTTTCGTGATTCTTGAGGAGGCAAGCTGCTCAAGCCATTCTTTGCTCACTTCATTACCGTTGACAAATGAAAAACCGGAGGCACGTTTTTTCCGGGTTTCGATTCCGTAAATAATGGTGCCTCCGGCAGTATTTGCAAAAGCCGAGATCAGGATGGTAATCCTGCCTGTTTTTGATTCGCTGGCAGGATTGAGTTCGCTGCCATTGACAAATTCAAGCGATAAAGATTCTTCCGCCCTGATTTCAACCAGTTTTTCAAGATCTTTCTGTTCAACCGAATCTTTCAGAAACATTAATCTTCTTTTAAAATGAATTAAAGTTTCTTTGCTGCAGCACTGGTAGCTTCGAGCAGCGGCTTAATTGAAAGCTCTTCGCCAACAGCATCTTTCATCCATTTCTGGGGGATCAGACGGCCTTGTTTCAGAACTCTTTCCAGTTCGCCCGAGAATGATTTTCCTTTGATATAGCTTTCAAGCTGGAAATCAATCAGGTGTCCGATTGGATATGCCGACAGGTAAAGAGGCGCGTCAATCATGTGTGAATAGATGGCCAGAATGGGTTGGTCTTTAACACCGAACACATCGGCATAGTATTTATTCCATACTTCTTTGGAAATTCTGATAACAGTTTCTTTCAGGTCAGATGCAGTGGCATCAGGATGTTCATACAGCCATTTCCACACGGCCATGTCAACCAGTGAAACGCCCATGATTTCGTAGCAAGCCCAGAAATTATCAATAGCTTCGAGGTCGGCTTTCAGATCATTGCCGGTTTTCATTCCGAGCAGTTCAACATCACGTTTCTGGAACATAAATGCAACAGCTTCAGTAAATGCGGTATTGGGAACCCCTTTCATGGCGTAATAATCCACATCATACAGGGTAATTGTTTGTTCCACATTGTGACCAAATTCATGAACAGCAATGCAGTAACCCTTATAATCCATACCGTTTGCTCCGATTCTGGTGCGAAGATGTGATACATCGCCTTTCATTTCGGCGCCCCATGCGTGACCTGCTCCGCGTGACGGGTCAACAGCAACGCGTGAAGAAATTAATTCGGCACGGTCTTTTGACCATCCAAGTTTTACCAGAATATTGGGAAGGTCTTTTTTAAGTGCTTCGGGATTGGGGTATTTTGAAGTTGTAGCTTTGTTCAGATCATTTTCATTTAATGAACTTCTTGATTTGAAACCGTCGAACCAGATATCAAAAGGCTCCAGTTCGCGGCCAAGGCGTTTTTTAATTACGGCAGCCACTTCTTTTACTTGGGGTGATGATACCAGATCAACAAAAAGTTTTTCCACATCGGCCATGGGTATTTCCATTTCGGCTTCAAATTTTCTTAGGATGTAGGAGGGAAGCTGCGGAGAAAATTCATCCATGGCTTTCAGAGCATGGAAAATATTGAGCATGTGCTGATAGCGTACATTGTCTTCGGCAGGTGAATCGGCTTCTTTTCCGTTTACATATATTTTATTGGTGGTCGGATTCCATGTGTATTCACCGTTATTGATCACATTTTTGGGAATTTCCTGGGTAATGATGCGTTTCATTACTTCGTATACCATTTTTTGTTTGACAAGTCCGTTTTCCATGTTGTAGTTTGATTTCAGCTCATCACGCAGACCCCAGTGGGTAATAAGTTTAAGGTCTTCGGGGAATAAGGTTTCCTGTTTGTCGTTAACCAGCTTGCCCATGAAAATGTTGTATTCAGAAATATAGGTATCGGCATCGGTAGTGACTTTTGAATAATTCTGGTACAGTTCGGCCGGAATGCGGGCGGTAAACATATCGCCAAGGCGGGCATAAGCCCAGTCTTTTCGTGACCATTTTTCGCCCATTTCGGTTTTTTCTTTCAGGGAATAGAAGGGGAAGTTGAGGATGACAATGAAAGCCACTTTATTTTCATAAAGATCAGATTCCATGTGGGCACTGGGATCCAGAGCACCAAAAATATCGTCTATGGGATGGGTTTCACCGATATCGAGGTGAAGCGGACGTTTAAGGTCCAGCGACATTTTATTGAAATTTCCGCGAAGGATTTCAAAGTTTGTGGAGATTTTATTAAAAACCATCTCACGTTCTTTTTCATCAGCGATGAAATAGTTGAGGCAAAACTCTTCGAAGTCTTTTTTACAGCCGTCTTTGGAGTTCCATAGAGCGGCGGCCTGAGTCACACCTCTTTTGATACGGTCCTTATGTGCGTCGCCGTATTTTTCAACAAGCATGGAAGTTACATTGTCAATGTCTTCCTGTTCGATGTTTTTCACGCCTTTTTCGACGGTTTGTTTTTTATCTTTCATTTCTTTTTCCTTCACATCAGTACATTGAGTTAAAAGTAAAGCAGAGAATACGAGAACAAAAAGTGTCAGTTTCATAATGATAAATTATTTTAAATTGGCATTGTAAAATTAGCAATATTGGGATAAGAAAAGAAAAAATGTGATGAAAATTAAGGCGATATTTTTTACAGATGTATAAAAAAGAGGAGATAATATACTATTGAGGTAAAATAGTTTGATTTTACAAATACCCCGAAATATCATAAACAACATACCCTGTGATTTCGTGGATGAGCAATGTCCACACGCCCATGGCTTCAATGTCGGGCAATATGAGGTGGGAAAATTCAAACTTACGTGGTCCGGCGTACCGGTCGGTCACAAAGGGGTCAACAATCAGTCCCTCGTTCTCAAAGCATCCCAAAGCGCGGCGCATGTGAAAGGCCGATGTAATGAGCAGGCATCGTGGATTATTGTTGTTTTTGAGCAGGATTTCGGCAGAGCAGATTGCATTTTCGTGGGTGTTTCTGGATGTAGATTCTTCAAGTATGTCTTCTTCGGGGATGCCCATGCGAACCAGATATTTTTTAATGTGTAAACTTTCCTTAAAATCAGGATCGAGCAAATCGCCTGAACCTCCCGAAAGAAATATCTTTTTAATTTTCCCCCTGTTATAAAGTTCGATGGTTTGCATGAGCCGGTCTGATGACCTTAAAAAATTGATGCGGTCGTACTCTTTGTCGTAGGAGATCATACCGCCAAGTACAATTCCGTAATCATAAACACCGTCCACTTTTTCCCAGGCAACAGCATCAACCTCCCATGAGCGCATCACTTCGTCAAGGATGAAAGAGTTGGAGAAAAAGAGCAGCATTATAAGAGCTGCCAGAAACGAACGTTTTTTTCTTTTGGCGTTTTTGGTAAACAGGCCATAGATAAAAACGGCAAGAATCCAGATAACAGGCTGGATCAGGAACATCAATATTTTTGAAAGTACAAAAAACACAGTTTATTTAAGAATTTCTGTAAGCAATTCATCTTTGTTTATGGGAACCACCCCGACTTTTTCACAAACCAGTCCGCCCGCACAATTGGAAACCCTGGCAATTTCTTCGGTCGGCAAACCTAAGCACAGGCAAAGTGTTGCCACAGAGATAACAGTATCTCCGGCACCCGAAACGTCAACGATATCGCGGAATTCGGCAGGAATGACCTGATATTTTTCTCCGTCAGATATAAAAACCCCCAGTTCAGAGAGGGTAATCATGACAAATTTTTGCTGGTACTCTTTGTGAAGGACAAGAGCTGCTTTGAAAAGGCCTTCAAAATCGCCTTTTTCGATATCAAGTTTAAGGCCTTCCTTAAGTTCCTTAAAGTTTGGTTTAAATAGGGTTACCCCATTGTAATTGCAGAAGTTATTTTTCTTGGGATCGACGGTAACCGGAATATTAAGTTTTCCGGCAATATTTACAAGGTTATCGATAACTGTAGGAGTGATCACCCCCTTGTCATAATCCTCAAAAATGATGGCATCAATTTTCTTATATTTGATGATGGTGGCCAGATGTGCTATGAAGCTCTGTTCGGTTTCGTGGTCAAGCGGACTGGTAATTTCCTCATCTACGCGCAGCAGGTGTTGGCCATTGCTGATCACACGGGTTTTGCTGGTAGTTTTTCTCAGGGAGCATGTAAGAATAGCATCTGAAATCATGCCGTTTGACTTAAGCATATCTTTGAAAATCAGGCCCTTTTCATCCTCTCCGATTACCGAGCAGATAATTGGGTTTGCACCAAGCGCTTTAATATTAAGAGCCACATTGGCTGCACCGCCCGGCCGGTTTTCGCGTTGGGTAATTGAAACAACGGGCACGGGGGCTTCGGGAGAGATTCTTTCCACCTTTCCCCAGATGTAAGCGTCGACCATCACATCCCCGATGATGAGGATATTTTTGTTGTTAAAAGATTCGAAAAGTTTTTTAAAATCGTTTTTCATGTTGATATGATTAACGGGGGTAAAGATAGTTTATTGGCTGAAAATAATTTATCAATTAAGTTTATTTTTAACATGTGCGAAATTACTATTCATAATCATGATAAAAGACCACTATTTTTTTTCATGTCATAAACCCCTGACTAAAGGCAGGGGTTATTTCCATTTAATTTTTTATATTTGCAAAAACACCGTTTATGGTAAAAATATCTGCTGTAATACCCTTATTCAATGAAGAAAAGATCATTCCTTTGCTTCTTGACAGAACTGCTGAATCCTTAAAAAAAATCACTGATGATTTTGAAATAATCTGTGTGGATGACGGGAGTTCTGACAGCACACTTAGTGAATTATTGGAATACCGGAAGAAGGAACCGAGGGTAAAAGCCATTGAGTTGTCGAGGAATTTTGGTCATCAGGCGGCTTATACGGCTGGACTTGAATATTCGAAAAGCGGGTTTGTTGTAATGATGGATGGTGATTTGCAGGATCCCCCTGAATTGATTCCCGAAATGTACAGGAAACTAACTGAAGAGGATTTTGACATCATATATGGCAAAAGGAAAACAAGAAAGGAAAAGTTGCCAAAAAGATTATCCATAAGGATATTCCATAAGTTTTTCAGGCACAGCACCAAGTTAAAAGCACCCGAAAATGTGGGAAATTTTTCGATCATGAACAGGAAAGCACTGGATGCATTATTAAAACTGAGGGAAAAAAACAGATATTTGCCGGGTTTGAGATATTACATCGGTTTTAATCAGGGCGAGGTTGAATATGATCGTCCGGATCGTGAAATAGGACAAGCCAAAATGAATGTTTTTAAACTGACGCGGTTGGCATTTGATGCTATTTTTTCATTTTCAAAATTGCCAATTAAACTTTCCTTAGTTATTGGAATGATTGGAATTTTTATTTCCCTGGTGGGAGCCGGAGTGGTAATCTATAAAAAGATAATTGGAGATGCAGTAACCGGCTGGACCTCTACCATGCTGGGAATGTTCTTTTTCGGAAGTGTTCAATTGTTTTTTCTTGGAATATTGGGAGAATATATTTTCAGGATTTTTATTGAAACCAAGGACCGGCCGAACTATTTTATAAAGGATATTTACGAGTAATTTGCGTTGCTAAGTTCAAAAATTGCCCCTGTGGAATTTTTTAAATGAACTTTGAACGCTTTTTTGTCTTTCCTTTTCGTCCTCTTTTTCACGGTTATATTTCCTGATAATAATAAACAAGGCAGCCATAAGGAATGGAATAAGCGGAATTTTATATCTTACCAAAGCGCCAAAATTTGCTGTTGTAAGACCAACAAAAAAGGCAAAGGAAAGCGAGAAAATTATTGAAAATACCACTAATGAGTTATCATACATCGCACTGAACATATATTTGGGACCCAGTCTGAAAAAAGCAACCGAGGATAAAATAATAACAAAGGCAAACAATCCTACCAATACCGTATTTTCAATTCCGGATATCAACATAACCGGGTTATTACATTCCCAAAGGTAAGGACGGAAAAGACCTGCTTCCATTGCAAGCGGAGCTTTTTTTAATATCCCCGGAATGGTAGGGTCAAATTTTCCAATGTCAAAAGTATTTTTACCATATCTTTCAGATGTTTTTAAATCGTCTTGTGTAATAACAGCTTTTTCAAGCATTGAGTCAACAGATTCATAAGCCCCGCCAACCGTTGATCCGAGTCGGATCATCAATAAAATTCCTCCACCCCATAAAAGTGTGAACAGCATTGGAATTAGAAAAGATCTTAAAAAAGCATTTTTAATTTTTTTAATCCAGAAATGACTCAACATGATCATAATACCAAGAAATACGGCAAAGAAAATATAGGGTTTTAATGATATAAGTACATATATGCTGATTGAGATATAGACCAGATTTCTCCCAATCTGTGAATTTTTGATAAAAATCTGATAGCTGCAATAAACCAGCCAGGCTGAAGCACAAAGGGTGAATGAATCTTTTAAAATGGCCGATCCCCAGAATGCCACAGATGGCATGAAAAGAATTGCAAAAGCCATAGCTTTTTCCAATTCAGGAAATTCTTCCCTGAAAAGTCTGAATAGTTTCCAAAGGCCCTGGTAGGTAATGCAGGCAATTAAAATAGTTGTGACAATAAAACTGGTTCCTCCTGCAAGAGTCAGTAAACTAGTAAATCGTATTACGGAGAAAGACTGATAGTCCGGATAATACATTGGATACCCTGTATTCATATCAAAACAGGTCCAGTTTTCAGGAGACAGATTACCTGAAAAAATGGATAAAAAGCAAACTGGATCCTTTAAAAAAACTCTACCTAAATAGGTGGATCCTTCAAAATAACCAATGGTATCGCCACCCACATAATAAAAACAATAAATCAGCACAACACCAATACCCCCGATAATTTTCGTAAACAATCCAGCAATATAATATTTGTATTCAGGATTTTTTGCAATATTTTTCTTTTGAATGCTTCTTGCAATAAGATAAATTATCCCCAAATAGAATGGAGGCAATATCAAATCCCAAGGAGAAAGAAAATGCATAAATCTTAAATTAAAAAAAGTGAAACAAATTAAGCAATTTTTCACGTCACTTTGTAATTAATCCTTAATTTTATCAGTTGTAAATTTTGATTATTAAAAAGGTTTTATACATATCGTATGATGGAATGACTGACCAGCTGGGACAGTCACAGGTAATTCCATACCTGATTGGTTTGTCTGATAAGGGATTTAGCATTTATCTTCTGAGTTTTGAAAAGAAACAGTTTTTTGTTTCTCAGGGTAAAGAGGTAAATGAGCTGCTGAAGTCAAATAATATCAACTGGATACCCAAAATATATACCGCCAAACCTAAAATTATTTCAACGATTTATGATATTATTAAAATTCTGTTTATTGCCCGGCAACTTCATAAAAAATACAATTTTGACTTGGTTCATTGTCGCAGCTATATTGCTTCTTTTGGAGGCGTTGCATTGAAAAAAAAGAAAGTAAAATTCATTTTTGATATGCGGGGATTTTGGGCTGATGAACGGGTTGATGGAAAAATCTGGAACACAAAAAATATTTTATTTAAAGCTATTTACAACTTCTTTAAGAAAAAGGAAAAGACTTATCTTAATAAAGCAGACTATATTATTAGTTTGACACACGCCGGAAAAAAAATTATAAACGATAATACCAATTTAGGTTATAATGATAAAATAGAGGTTATTCCCTGTTGTGCAGATTTAGAACTTTTTAACTCTGAAAATATTACTTTAATTCAAAGAAAAACAATTAAAGAAAAAATGGGAATTAAAGATGATGATTTTGTTTTGAGCTACCTGGGGTCAGTCGGAACCTGGTATATGCTCCCCGAAATGATGCTTTTTTATAAATGCCTTCTTGAATATAAGTCCGAAGCAAAATTTCTTTTTATTACAAGGGATGACCCTTCGGTAATTTATAGAGAAGCAGAAAAATTAAATTTGAATAAATCACTCATTATTATTAAAGAGGCAAAAAGAAATGAGGTTCCTTTGTTCCTTTCATTAAGCAATTTTTCTTTGTTTTTTATATTACCTGTTTTTTCTAAAAAAGCATCATCTCCTACAAAATTTGGTGAAATAATGGGAATGGGCATACCTGTTGTGTGCAATTCAGGTATTGGTGATACTGATATGTTTATGAAAGATGAAAATCTTGGAGTAATGATAGATGGTTTTTCAATTGATGAAATGAAAAAAGCTGCTGAAATTATTACGACAAAAAAATATAACCCGGAAATAATAAAAAATACAGCAAAAAAATTCTTTTCCCTTGAAACAGGAATTGATTTGTATGAGTCGGTGTATAGAAAATTAATTATTTGATTTAAATTTGTAAAAACTTTTATATGAATTATTCATTAGTCACCGGCGGTGCGGGATTTATTGGGGCTCATGTCACAAATGAATTAATAAAACTGAACCATAATGTAATTGTTTTGGATGATTTAAGTGGTGGATATATTGATAATGTTAATCCTAAAGCTCTTTTCATCAAAGGTTCCATTACAGATCATAAGCTTTTGGAAAAGCTATTCAATGATTACAAAATTGATTACGTTTATCATCTTGCTGCATACGCTGCCGAAGGGTTAAGCCATTTTATCAAAAGATTCAATTATACCAATAATTTGATTGGGAGTGTTAATCTGATCAATGAATCTGTGAAGCATAAGATAAAATGTTTTGTGTTCACATCTTCAATAGCAGTTTATGGGGCAGGACAACTTCCCATGAGTGAGGATATGGTTCCCTTACCCGAAGATCCCTATGGCATTTCAAAATATGCTGTCGAGCGTGATTTATTTGTTACCCATGAAATGTTTGGCCTGAAATATATTATATTCAGACCTCATAATGTTTATGGTGAGTATCAGAATATTGCAGACAAGTATAGAAATGTTCTGGGAATTTTTATGAACCAGCTTTTATTGGGTAAGCCATTGACAATTTTTGGTGATGGTACTCAAACCAGAGCATTCAGTTATATTGGCGATGTTGCTCCTTATATCGCTAATTCTGTGTTTATTGAAAGCGCTTATAATCAAATAATTAACATTGGGGCAGATAAAGAATATACAGTAAATGAACTTGCCAATACAATTATGGATGTGATGAAAATTAAGGAGGAAATAAGGTATCTCCCTCCACGAAATGAAGTTCAAAACGCATATTCTGATCATTCAAAAGCAAAAAACATTTTCAAAATAGCAAATCATATTTCACTAAAGGAGGGAGTTGAAAAAATGGCAAAATGGGTTAAGGAACATGGTGCCAGGGAGACTCCAAAATTCAAGGAAATTGAGTTGTTTGAAAAGCTCCCGAAAGTTTGGCAAGAATAAAATTATCCTGGTGAAAAACAAAATACTCTTTATAGCCCCACTTAGAAAAGACAGAGCTCCAAGCCAGAGGTTCAGGTTTGAGCAATATCTTGATTTTCTTAGTGAAAATGGATTTGATTATACCTTTTCTTATCTTGTCAGTGAAAAAGATGATAAAGTCTTTTACTCAAAGGGAAAGGCAATTAGAAAGTTCTTCTTGATGGTTAAATATTTTTTTATCAGACTTAAAGATGTTTCACGATCGTCAAAATATGATTTGGTTTTTATTCAGAGAGAAGCGTTTTTTCTAGGGTTTACTTATTTTGAGAAGCGGTTCGCAAAAAAAACAAAAGTCATATTTGATTTTGATGATTCAATTTGGCTCCCAAATGTTTCAGATGCAAATAAAAAATTTAACTGGTTAAAAAATCCACAAAAAACAGCGAAAATTATTTCATTTTCAGATTTGGTTTTTGCAGGCAATTGTTATCTTTCAGATTATGCATTGAATTATAATAAAAACACACGAATTATCCCTACAACAATAGACACCAGAGAGTATTACAAACTTGAAAAAACCGAAAACCCTGAGACCGTCTGCATTGGCTGGAGTGGAAGTATTACAACAATTCAGCATTTTGATTATGCAATTCCATTCCTGAAAAGAATAAAGAAAAAATATGGTTCAAAGGTTGTTTTCAAGGTTATTGGCGACAGCACCTATATAAATGAAGAGTTGAATATTAAAGGTTTGGCTTGGAATAAAAAAGATGAAACAGTAATTCTGAATTCATTTGACATAGGAATAATGCCTCTTCCAAATGATGAATGGGCCAAAGGTAAATGTGGACTCAAAGGCCTCCAGTACATGGCCATGGAAATACCCACCATTATGTCGCCGGTTGGAGTTAACGTTGAAATTATTAATGATGGTGAAAATGGTTTTTTGGCAGAAAATGAAGAAGAATGGGTCGATAAACTATCCTTATTAATTGAAAATCCTGAGCTCAGATTAAAAATCGGAACAAACGGACGTAAAACAGTTGTTGAAAGATATTCAGTGGAAAGCCAAAAGAATATTTTTCTTAACTATATCAATGAATTGATTAACAGCGATTGAGTATTTTTTGGTTTTGTTGTTTTCACTTTAGCCGGTCATTTAAATCACTTTTTTAAACAATTATTGTAAATTTGGATGTTAAAAAATCAGCATATGGAAAAAATCGCAATATTCCCGGGGTCTTTCGATCCTTTCACCAAGGGACATGAGTCAATTGTAAACAGGGCTTTGCCTCTTTTTGATAAAATTATTATTGCCATTGGATATAATTCAAATAAAGACGGGTTTTTCCCGTTAGAAAAGAGGATGGGCTGGATAAAAGATGTTTTTAAAAATGAACCGAAAATTGTTGTTGAAGCTTATCAGGGTTTAACTGTTGATTTTTGCAACCGTATGAAAGCAAAGTATATTTTAAGAGGATTGAGAACCGCAGCTGATTTTGAGTATGAAAGGGCTATTGCCCAGACTAACAAAATGCTTGCGAAACATATCGAGTCTGTTTTCCTGCTTACAACCCCTGAACTTACACCCATAAATTCGACAATTGTTCGTGATATTGTCAGAAATGGAGGCGATGCAAGCATGTTTGTTCCTGATGCCGTTGACCTGAAAAAATAAAATAAATGAAATCGCAAACCGGGATACTGCTTTTATTAATAATTTCATTTTATAGTTTTGGATCTGATGTTATCCTAAAAGGAAAAGCAAAGGGATATACTACAGATAAAATTCCTGTTTATACTGTAAAAGACTATATTACCGGCGAAAAACTGCTTCTTGCTGAAATTTCTTTTAAACCCGATGGAACTTTCCAAACAGTTATCAAAACCGACAAGATTATTTTAATTTATTTTGACCTGTACGTTTTTAAGGGCTCTATGTTTATTGAACCCGGAAAAACTTATGACATCGAATTGCCTGATAAAACCTTGCCTACCGATCAGGATAAATTCAATCCTTTTTTTGAACCTATAAATCAGGAAATTTTTATTAATGACACAAATTCAAAAGAACTAAATTATGTAATTGGTACATTTGATGTTACCTTTAACAGGTTTATTCTTTCCAACAGCACAATTGCTGCAGAAAACTATATTAGACAGGTGGATACAGTTGCGGTTATTTTTAACAACTATTTTTCTTTCTGCAAACATCCGTATTTTCAAACATATAAAAAATATAAGCTTGGTTATTTAAGGCAAATGGTTCATAAACTTACCACTGAGAATGCCATCAGAAGCTATTTTACTTTTAATCCGGTAAGGTTTGATAATCCTGCTTATATGGAACTTTTTAATAGTGTTTTTCAGGACTTTTTTATTGCCTTTGCCAAAACCGTTAACAATGCTGAAATCATTTCAGTTGTTGAAAAGGAAAGAAGTTATATGGCAATGAAAAAATTTATTTTGTCGAGAAACCTTATTTTTAAAAATGATACGCTGGCAGATCTTGTTATTTTAAAAGGAATCCATGATGGTTTTTACAATTTCTCAACCGAAGTGGGTATGTTTAAAAATCGTATTCCTTCAAATCAATTGCTGATGATGTTGGATTCATTTTGCCTGCAAACTGACATCGCCGAATTTAAAGCTATTGCTTTGAATATAAAGGAAAAAGTTACCTGTTTGATGCCTGGTTTTAAAGCACCCGATTTTGTTTTGCCTGACCAAAAAAAACAAGACATTTCTCTTAAAAATTATCGGGGCAAATATGTTTATCTGCTTTTTGCTGCAACATGGAAATATGGCTGCAAACAGGAATTTGAACAACTTTCGCAAATCAGTAAACAATTTGGGGATAGCTTGCAGATACTAGTGATTGCCGCTGATGAAAAACATGAAGATATAACTGCATTTTTAAATGGTAAAAATTATAAAATACCTTTTTTGTATGCAGGCAAGGATAAATCAGTTCTTGAAAAGTACGGGGTAACGGCATATCCGACCTGTTTTGTAATTGATAAAGAAGGAAAGTTTTTTATTTCACCTGCCAACGCACCTTCAGAGTATTTCGATAAACAATTTATTAAGAAGTTTGGTCCGCCCGATGAAAGAGAAAGTCCCATATTTGATGATTTGTTTGATCGCGACAAACAATAATTTTACACATAGCCTGATTTTTCAAGCAAATCACCAAGGGAAGAATAGGTTTCCAAAGCAATTTTTTTTAACGCACTTTTTTTAAACCAACCCGCAAATTCAATCATTTCTTCGGCTTGTGGTTTTAAATTTTTTGTACCCTCATAATACATCTCAAACCAAAAGGTTTTTTTTAAAAATCTCTTTTCGCCAGATTGATAAAAATGAAAGGTGCAATCCAATTCCTTTTTAATAACCGGACCAACAATACCACACTCTTCTTCAACTTCTCTGATTGCAGCAATTTCGGGTGTTTCGTTGACTTCAATTTTGCCCTTGGGAAAGTCCCATTTTCCAAGTCTTTTTATGGCAAGAAATTCTCCTTTGGTATTAATTACAATTCCTCCGGCAGCTTCAATATAAGTATAAATCCCCGCAATCACTTTAACAATTTCCTTTGGGTATTTGTGTACAATCTGAAGCTCTTTTTTTTCCGGACTATTTTCAAATACATTTAATACTTGAATTAAACTTTTTTTGTCACAAAAAATATGTTTGTCGATATCCTTTTTTAAAGGTTTATCTGTTATAAAAACTATTCGGTCGTTGTAAAAAACTTTATACATTTGCAACATGAAAACAAGAGAAAAAAAAATTGCAGAACATTTATTGCAAATTAAAGCAATAAAATTACAACCCGCAAATCCTTTTACTTGGGCTTCGGGATGGAAATCACCCATCTATTGTGATAACCGCAAAACCCTTTCTTTTCATGAAACCAGGACCTTTATAAGAGACCAGTTTGTGGAAGTTATCAGGGAAAAATATGCCGACGTTGAGGTGATTGCCGGTGTTGCAACCGGAGCAATTGCCATTGGAGCGTTGGTTGCACAGGAACTTAACAAACCTTTTATCTATATCAGAAGTTCGGCTAAAGACCATGGTCTTGGCAACCAGATTGAAGGAGTTGTTCCCGAAAACAAAAAAGTTGTTGTGGTTGAGGATCTTATTTCAACCGGCGGAAGCAGTCTGAGTGCTGTGGATGCTCTTAGAAATGTCAATGCCAACGTTTTGGGAATGGTTGCAATTTTTACTTATGGTTTTCAAAAAGCAACTGATGGGTTTTTAGCCAAAAATGTTGAACTGACGGCTCTCAGCAATTACAACGCACTTATTGAGCTTTCTCTTGAAACCGGTTATATAACTGAGAAAGATGCTGAAGCTCTTAAGGTATGGCGCGTAGATCCTGCAAATTGGGGAAAATAGTAAAACACCGCTGATTTGGCGTTTTTTTGGTGCCATTATATAATAAATTTGATTTCGTTAAAGTTGAAAACACGAATCAGTTTTCCGGTGTTGATTTTTAATTGTCCGTAGTCATTTACTCCTTCAATGACCCCTGAAAATTCAATACCGTTTTCAAGAAAGCGGCTTTCTTTCCCAATTAGATACATGCTTTTTTCGTATTCAATGTCAGTATTTATGAAAGAACCGTTAAAGATTTCTGTAAACCTTTTTTCAATTTTTTCCATGATTAGTTTGAAAAGAACTTCAGTATCATAATTTTTTCCGGTCAGCATTCTCAAAGAAACAGGGTTGGGTGCATCTGAAATAAATATTTCCTGATTAACATTCAACCCAATCCCAATAATACTGTGGGAAAGCACAGATCCTTTAATCGTGTTTTCAATGAGTATTCCTGCAACTTTTTTATCTCCTATGTAAATGTCATTTGGCCATTTTATTGAAACACCCATAATTTCATTTATCAGCACCTCTAATATTGAAAGTGAAACTGCTTTTGAAATTAAAAATTGTTTTTGAGGAGGAAATTGTTCAGGAAAAATTGCAAGGGAAAAAGTCAGGTTTTTATCGGGTTCGCTTTCCCATTTGTTTGTGTTTTGGCCTTTTCCTTTATCCTGCCGTTTCGTGATTACAACAAATTCAGTCTTTTCTTTGCCTTCATTGATGAGGTTTGATGCAAAACTGTTTGTTGAATTCGTTTGTTCAGGCCTGTAGATTTTTATTTGTCTGAAATTCATCTCATTTTAGATTAAAAAAATTAAAGTTGTTAAATTGTATTAACCTCTGTGTCAGTTCATAACTCTGGTTAAAAGCGCTGCAGGGCATAATTAACTTAACCTACTAGTCCACCGAAATAAACCCGAAGGTGGATTAAATTTTTTACTTGTATGTTGAACCATAAAAAAATATTAACTTTGCATATTATTTAAATATATATGAGCAAAGATAATACGGATCAACTTCTTAAAGCAATAATTGAAGGAATAAAGGAAAAAAAAGGCAGTGATATTATTAGTATTGACCTTTCAAAACATCAGAATGTGGTTTGCAGGTATTTTGTTATTTGTCATGCTGATTCCACTACTCAGGTCAATGCCATTGCCGGATCAATTGAGGAATTCACAAGAAATACACTGAACGAAAAAGTCTGGAAAAGGGAAGGCACCGAAAATTCTCAATGGATATTGCTTGATTACGCAAGTATTGTGGTGCATGTATTTCAGACTCAATATAGAAATTTTTACAACCTTGAGAATTTATGGGCAGATGCCAAAATTAAAAAGTTTAATTAGAAAATAAGCGGAGGAGAAGATGGAAGATAATAATCAGAAAAATCAAAAGCCAACAAATAAACCTAAATTCAATATATACTGGATATACGGAATCCTTGCATTAGGCTTTCTTGCAATTACTTTCCTGAATACAGGGGTTGAGAGTCAGGAAATCGAACCAAAAAAGTTTCACGAAATCCTTGCTAAAGGCCATGTGGAAAAAATAATTCTTGTTAACGGCGAATCTGCCGAGATTTTTATTAAAAAAGACAGTCTGGCTAATTACAAAGACCTCGAAGGTGAGGGTCCGCATTATAAGTTTGAGACCGGTCCGGCTGATAAATTTATGGAGAAAGTTGAGGAAATACAGAAAGACGTTTCAGAATCAGAAAAAGTTATTCCAATTCCCGAAAAAAGGGAGAATGTTTTGGGTGATGTACTGGGATGGTTACTGCCAATAATTGTTATTGTTGCAATCTGGATTTTCATTTTCCGAAAAATGAGCGCAGGAGCAGGTGGTGGCAGTCAGATTTTCAATATAGGCAAGTCCAAAGCCCAACTCTTTGATAAGGAAGCTCAGATCAAGGTTAATTTTAATGATGTGGCCGGACTAGAGGAGGCAAAGGTTGAGATAATGGAAATTGTGGAGTTTCTGAAAAACCCTAAAAAATATACCCAGCTGGGGGGAAAAATACCAAAGGGCGCTTTACTGGTTGGTCCTCCGGGTACCGGAAAAACCCTCTTGGCAAAAGCAGTAGCCGGCGAAGCCAATGTTCCTTTTTTCTCAATTTCGGGTTCCGATTTTGTTGAAATGTTTGTTGGAGTAGGAGCTTCAAGGGTTCGCGATCTTTTTAAACAGGCAAAAACTAAAGCGCCCTGCATCGTTTTTATTGATGAAATTGATGCCATCGGTCGTGCAAGAGGCAGAAACGCCAATTATGGAGCAAATGATGAAAGGGAAAATACACTAAACCAACTGCTTACCGAAATGGATGGTTTTGGAACAAATAGCGGTGTGATTATTCTGGCTGCCACAAACCGTGCTGATATTCTTGACAAAGCGCTCATGCGCGCAGGACGTTTCGACAGACAGATACACGTTGAGCTACCCGAACTAAAAGAACGTGAGCAAATATTTAAAGTTCACATGAAACCTCTAAAAGTCGGAACAGATGTCAGCGTTGATTTTCTTGCAAAACAAACACCGGGCTTTTCAGGTGCCGATATTGCCAATATTTGCAATGAAGCCGCACTGATTGCTGCGCGTAAAGAGCATACCAGCGTTGATAAACAAGATTTTCTGGATGCTGTTGACAGAATTATCGGCGGTTTGGAGAAACGCAGTAAGGTAATTACCAAAAATGAAAAGAGAACAATTGCTTATCATGAAGCCGGACATGCATCTATAAGCTGGCTGCTTGAATATGCAAATCCGCTTGTTAAAGTCACCATTATTCCTAGAGGAAAAGCACTTGGAGCCGCTTGGTATCTTCCAGAGGAAAGACAAATTACCAACCGGCAGCAAATGTTTGATGAAATGTGTGCATTGCTTGGAGGTCGCGCATCTGAACAAATAAATTTCGGCATGGTTTCTTCAGGCGCTTTAAATGACCTTGAAAGAGTTACCAAACATGCTTATGCAATGGTGACATTTTTCGGAATGAGCGATAAAGTCGGAAATGTAAGCTATTATGATTCAACAGGTCAAAGCGATTTTGCATTTAATCGCCCTTATAGCGAAAAAACAGCCGAAATGATTGATTCTGAAGTTAAATTTCTTGTTGAGGAGCAATATCTCAGAGCACAGACTTTATTGTCTGCGAACCGTGATGGACTTGTTAAACTTGCTGAAAAACTGCTTGAAAAAGAAGTGATTTTCCAAGATGATCTAATTGAAATTTTTGGCCCTAGAAAATTTAAAAGCCGCGAAGAAGAAATTGAGCATGAAAAGATAGAAGAGGAGAAACAGAAAATGCTTCTCGCTAACGCCAATGGTTCTGCTGAACCAGGGCCACTGGTTTAAAAATACTATAACAATGGATAATTTTTTCGCCCGTTCGGTAACCGGAATTCTTTTTGTGGCATTGATTGCCGGAAGTTTGCTTTTTAGCAGTTTTACTTTTTTGTTGGTTTTTCTGGCGATTATGATTGCCGGAATGGTGGAATTTTACAGACTGTCTAACTTTAATAAAGTACATCCGCAAAAAATTACTGGGGTAATTATCGGAGTTCTGTTTTACTTTATCAACTTTCTTTATGCTATTGATATTATTGATATTCAGTTTTTTCTTGTTTTTATTCCTTTTATGATATTGGTCTTTATTACTGAAATATATCAGGATTCAAAACGTCCATTTATCAATATTGCAGCCACTTTTATGGGAATAATCTATGTGGCATTTCCTTTCTCGATTCTGCCTCATATAGTATTTGATACAAAATATATTGTCGAAAGTTATGAGGTCACACAGGATTTTTCATTGGATGCCATTAACGAGGTAGTAAACTATTTCAGTCTGATTTCAAAGGATACCAGCATCATTTACCAACCTAAAATTCTTTTGGTGGTTTTTGTTCTGATTTGGTCATTCGACACCATGTCATACTTGTTCGGACTTACCTTCGGAAGAAACAAACTTTTTGAAAAAATTTCCCCTAAAAAAACCTGGGAGGGATTTTTGGGTGGCGCCGCCTCCACGCTTGTTCTAATTTATTTTATTTCGGTATTTTATAAAGAACTTTCAATGTATGAGCTATATGCCATTGGAGGAATCGTGATAATCATTGGAACTTATGGTGATTTGACCGAATCTATGCTGAAAAGGGCTGTGGGAGTGAAAGATTCCGGTAAAATAATGCCGGGTCACGGAGGCATTCTGGATCGCTTTGATAGTTTTATTTTAGCTATACCACTTGTATTTACTTATCTCCAACTTGTCAGATAATGAAAATCCATAAAGAGGGAAATACCACGATAATAATCGTTCTGATCTTATTAATGATTATAAATATTCCATTTTATCTTTTTTTACCCGATTTGTGGTTGATTCCTGTGTTTGTTACTTTTCTATCAGCCATATTTATATTCTTCATTCTCTGGTTTTTCAGAAAACCTCATCGCGTAAATAATTCTGCTGATCACGAAATAATTTGTCCGGCTGATGGTAAGGTAGTCGTTATAGAGGAAGTATTTGAAGGTGAGTTTCTTAATGAAAAAAGGATTCAAATTTCCGTTTTTATGTCACCCTTGAACGTTCATATTAATTGGTATCCTTTGAATGGTGAGGTGATTTACAGTAAATATCATCCGGGAAAACATCTTGTGGCATGGCATCCTAAATCGTCCACAGAAAATGAAAGATCTACTGTGGTTGTTAAAAATCAGCAGAATAAAACTATTCTGATGAGGCAAATTGCCGGTGCCGTTGCCCGCAGAATAGTTACTTACGCCAAAGAGGATTCGCAAGCGAAAAAAAATACAGAAATGGGATTTATTAAATTCGGATCCAGGGTAGATATATTTTTGCCTCTTGATGCAGAGATAAAAGTTAGACTTAATCAAAAGGTAAGTGGGAATTTAACCATTTTGGCTGCTTTAAAATAATATTCACCGAATTCTCAAGCCAATCTTTTATAAAAATTAATGTGTTGTTTTAACAAACTGTTATGAAAACAGTAGTTTTTTTAACTGCGCTTTAACAGGAAGCATTGCCTTGTTAGACTATTTTTGTTTTATAAACTTTTAAAAATTAGAAAAATGAAAAAAATACTGGTGATTTTAGTTCTTTTTGTGTTTGTCGGAAGCGTCGTAGTACCTGCTATTGCAAGTAGTGATTCAGTTAATAAGGTGCTTGTTGCAAAAGATAAAAAAGACGATGGAGATAAAGTAAAAAAGGACAAAAAAAGTAAGAAACATAAATGTACCGGCGAATGTTCTTCAACCTGCAAAAGCGGTGAAACAAAATGCAAACATGGTGAAAAATCAGCTGACAAAAAAGCATGCTGCCCAGAAGCTGATAAAAAAGCATGTTGTCCTGATAGCAAAGCAAAAGAATCTTCCTGCAAATCAAAATGCAGCGGAAGTAAATAATAAAAAACAACCTTGTAAAAAGCTCCGTATTCCGGGGCTTTTTTTTTATCTTTAACCTATGTTTTACTGTTTTTCACCAAATAGCGATCCGTTTTTTAATCTGGCAATGGAGGAAGTTCTTCTGAAAAACACTACAGATGATTTCATTTTTCTGTATATAAACAGCCCATCTGTTGTAACCGGAAAACATCAGGTGGCTTATGCCGAAATGAATTTCAGGTTTTTGCATGAGAACAACATACCGGTAATCCGACGGATAAGCGGGGGAGGAACTGTCTACCATGATTATGGCAATATCAATTACTCTTTTATCATCAACGGAGCTAAAGAAAACCTTATAGATTTCAAAAAATACACTTCGCCGGTAACAGGTTTCCTAAACAAATTGCATTTGGAAGCTAATCTTGAAGGTAAAAGTAACTTGAGAATGAACGGATTGAAGTTTTCGGGGAATGCAGCCCATTTATTTAAAAACAGGGTATTGCACCATGGAACAATACTTTTTAATTCTGATTTGAATAAACTGTCGGCCGCGCTTAAAATTTCAACCGGACTATATGAGCACAATGGCGTGCCCTCGGCACGTACCGAAATTTTTAATTTGTCGCAAGTATTAAAGTTAAACAAAGAAAAATTCATAGCAGGATTCAAGGAATATTTGTTTTATGATTTTAAAGATCTTAAGGATTTTCAGATTGAAGAGAGTTTGATTGATTTGGCCGAATCACTTGCCGAAAAAAAATACAGAACATTTGAATGGAATATTGGATATTCCCCTGCCTATTCATTTACCAACAAACCCGATGGAATATATATGGAAGTTAAACATGGAATTATAGCTAATTGTCGGTTTGATGGAATTACCGGAAAGAAAGTTTCGGATAATTTTCTGAACGGAGTAACACATGAATTTAGTGCAATCAGAAAAAAACTTCAATTTGTTTTTGATGTAGTTGAATTAAATTCAATGGTTTACAAATTCTTTTGATATTTATTTCCCTTAAAGATTTTATTGGCATACAAATTGATTTCATAAAAGAAAACAAGGATTATGAAAGCAATTTATTACATACCGATACTCTGTTTAGTTGCACTGGCATCAAGTGCACAGTATTCAGAACCCGGAAGACATTGCAGCTTTTCCGGCGAACACTATTATTACTCCGATGGCAGATATGGTTTTTCCGAGCTGCGCGACTATATTACAGATGAGCCTTTTGACAGCAAAAGACTTAAAATAGCAAAAAACTATATCAGAACCGGGGGTGTTGATGCATGGCAGGTAGCAGAACTGATGAAGTTGCTAACCTATGAATCAAATAAACTTGAACTTGCTAAGTTTGCCTATCATTTCACACAGGATCCTGAAAATTATTTCATGGTAAACAGATCGTTTACATATAACAGCAGTGCAGATAAACTGGAGGATTTTATTTTTGGGGAAGATGCGGATTAAAAAAAGCTTTTTCATATATAACGGATAAAAACTTTTCAGGGATTCCATAAAGTGTTTTCTATCCCGTTCCAATTGAGGCTGTTCATTGAACAGCCTCTTTTTTTACTTTTATCTTAACCGACTGAATTTTATTTTGTATCTTTATTTTCAATTAAATAATTAAAAACCTGAATTATGAAATCAAAATTTTTTATCATTTTACTTTCGTTTGCGTATGCCTGGTCTTTCGGACAGGGTGCGGGCAATTATGTAATTAACCAGTCAAAAGGCGACTATAAGGCGGCAAGATTATCCAGTAATTCTAATAGTAATTCTAATAGTGAATATGATTACAGCGGTTATTACCAACAGGCTGCCTATAAGCCTCCCGTATACCCGACTTATGTCAGCGACACAACTATTCAGATTAGTGTTAGCGGAATGATCAATACCAATGCTGATAACTATATTGCGATCCTTGGCATTTCGCAAACCGATGAAACCATTGAAACATGCCATGAACTGATCAATAAACGAATAAATGATTTTATTGAAAGCCTGAGTGCCCTGGGAATTAGTAAAAAAGACGTTTATATTGATTTTATTTCTCAGGTTCCCATTTTTGAACTGGAACTTGAAAAAAAGCTTTTCAGCAAATCTTACAATGAGATTCCCGCCGGATTTGAACTCAAGAAAAATTTACATATTCGTTTCACCAATAAAGCCATTGCCGAAAAATTGCTTATTCAGGCTGCTAAAAATGAAATTTACGACATCATAAAGGTTGAGTATATTGTTTCAAACCTCGATCAGGTTTATGATTCAATACGTAATGAATGCATAAAAGTCATGAATAGAAAAGTCGAAGACTATAAAAAAATGGGCATTGTGTTTAATGCAGATTATAAAACTGTTCAGGAATCAACCGGAGCATATTACCCCATTGAAAGGTACTCATCTTATTCAGCTTTTAATGATAAAGGAGAACAAGTAAAAGCAGGTGGAAAAAAAATCAGGAAATCAGAATATCAGGTAAATATTTATTACAACAAATATCCAAGCAATTCGTTTGATTTTGTGATGAATCCAAATATGGTTGACCCATCCGTTCAGTTAATTTATAATGTGACAATGAAATTTGTATTGAAAAAGCAATAAGTATTTAAGTAATTATTTGCTTGAATAGATATTTTTAATTATATTTGTGATGGATATTAAGTAAATATTATACAAATTAAAACCAGAAGATATGAATCAGAACAGAACCCTTGAAATTCTGAAAACAGCTATATTGCTTGAAAGACGCGGCAAAGCATTTTATTCGACTGTTGCCTTTCAAGCTCAGGATCCTGATGTGAAAACTTTCTTTAAGTCGATGGCCGAGGAGGAAGATGAACACATTAAATTCCTTACAGAGCAGTTTTCACATTTTACCAAAACGCATGAGTTTAAAAAGATTTCTTTAAATCCTGAAGTTGAAAACACCTCTGATAAGATTCTTTCAAAACGGCTAAAAGTAAAAATTTCAGCAGCAAGTTTCGAAGCTTCCGCAATAGCTGCAGCCATTGATTTTGAAACACGTGCAGTAAAAGTGTACAGCCAGCAGGCCGAAAATGCTACCGATCCCGAAGAAAAGAAGTTTTATAAATGGTTGGCTGAGTGGGAGATGGGTCATCACCAGATTTTGCATGAACTGGATGAGGATCTCAAGCACAGAATTTGGAACGACAATGATTTTTGGCCTTTCTAAACGGTTTTTAACAAATCAACCTTAACAATAATTAACGAAACCACCTTTTTTTGGTGGTTTTTTTATTTTAATCAATTTATGAACGATATATCTTAGCATGATAAAATTTCACATGGAAAGCAGAAAAGAAATTTATTCTTCATTGTGTGATCGTTACACCAATGAAATATCGGGTTTGAGAAAAAAAATCAGGGTGGTTTCTTTATTGAGACTTGTTGTTTTTCTATCATGGGCTGCGGCTTTTTATTTTTCTTTGAAAACTGATCTGGCTACGGTTTTCATTGTTTTTATTTTATTTGCGGGAGTTTTTATTTTTTTACTGAGGTGGTCGTCTGCATTATCATATAAACTTGATTTTGCTCGCGCATTATTTGATATTAACAACAATGAAATGAAGGCTTTAAATCGCGATTTAAGTGCCTTTGATTGCGGAAA
Source organism: Bacteroidetes bacterium GWF2_38_335 (assembly GCA_001769535.1). Classification (GTDB taxonomy): domain Bacteria; phylum Bacteroidota; class Bacteroidia; order Bacteroidales; family GWF2-38-335; genus GWF2-38-335. The sequence goes on along the minus strand of MEOH01000001.1, from coordinate 223,064 downwards.
AAAGTTTGTTGATTCAGATCACCCGTTTTCAGGTGATATGGATATTTTTGGAGAGGAGTCGCTTTACCAGTATATCAATCGCACCTGCACTTCAGGAGGCAGTGAAATTCTTGCCGGGATGTTGTCGATGCCTCTCAAGAGTAAAAAGCTGATTGTCGATAGGCAGGAGGCAGTGAAAGAATTGGCAAATGATCTTGATTTCAGACAGAGGTTTATTGCAACCGGAATGATTTTCAAAGAGTCAGATGAAAACAGGGCAACGATTTTAAAATGGGCTGCAGGTGAACCACATTTTTTAAGAAAAAAAATATACGGATTTATTGCTTTTTTTGTTCCGACTGTTACAATTATTTCTCTAATACTTGTGGTAGCCGGATTGCTTCCCTTATCTGTTCTGGCTTTATGTTTGACTGCACAATGGACTATTTCAGTAGCCAATCTGAGAAAAGTCAATTCAATACATCAGTCACTTGGTAAAAAGCTTGAGATTCTTTTTAAATATGCCAGGTTATCTGAATTGATTGAAAAAAAATCATTTTATGCAAATTTACTTATCTCACTTAAAGCCGGTATTGATAATGATCACGAGGGAGCCGGACAAAATATAAGAAATCTCGCCGGATTAATGAATGCGTTTGACAGTCGTTTGAATATGTTTGTGGGTATTATTCTGAATTCTATCCTTTTATGGGATCTTCAATGTGTTTTGCGGCTTGAAAAATGGCAAATTAAAAACCGCGACAATATAAAAATGTGGATTGAAGTGATTGCTCAGATTGATGCACTCGAAAGCTTGTCGGGATATGCATACAACAATCCAGAGTATGTTTTTCCTGAAATTGATGATTCCTCGCCGGTATGGATTTTTAAGGATTCCGGACATCCATTGCTTAATCCCGAAAACAGAGTTTGTAATAATTTCAGCATCGAGGATTATGGTAACTTTCAGATTATTACCGGTGCAAACATGGCAGGCAAAAGTACCTTTTTGCGTACTGTCGGGGTAAATTTGGTTTTTGGAATGGCTGGAGTACCTGTTTGTGCATCGTATGCAAAGATTTATCCGGTAGAGATTTTTACAAGCATGCGTACCAGTGATTCATTGCAAAAAAATGAATCCTATTTTTATGCTGAACTTAAACGATTGAAAGAACTGGCAGATATTTTAAAAAACGGGGAAGAACGCTTTATCATTTTGGATGAAATACTAAAGGGAACAAACTCACAGGATAAACAAACCGGTTCCAGGGCATTCATGGAAAAACTCATTGAGCACAAGGGTTCAGGAATTATTGCTACCCACGATATTTCACTTGGGGAGCTTGAAATGGTTCATCCGGGGAAAATAAAAAATATGTGTTTTGAGATTGAAATCAATGGTTCCGAAATATTTTTTGATTACAAATTGTACAATGGCATTACAAAAAAAATGAATGCCTCCCTGCTAATGAAGCAAATGGGTATTGTTTAAATTCTTATCCCGATAACTAAAATGTCATCAACCTGCGGCAGGTTTCCTTTCCAGTTTGAATAAAATGTCCACAATACATCGCGTTGTATGTCAGTTGGCTGGTTATGAATTTTTTGCAGAATATTTTTAAATCCTGATTTCATGAGTTTTCGTTTTCCATCTCCGCCAAACTGGTCGGCAAATCCATCAGAAAAAAGATAGACCATATCATTTTCAAGCAACTGAATTTTATGCAGGGTATAACTTTCAATGTCTTTTTTGTAAATACCCACAGGTATTTTGTCGGGGGCATATTCAATAACTTCATCTTTTCTGAAAAGCCACAATGGGTTATTGGCTCCTGCATATTCCATGCTTTTTTCTTCCTGGTTGATGATGCAAAGAGAAATATCCATTCCGTCATCTGTACCAACTTCCTTTTCACTTTGGTGCAGGGCTTTGATAACCTGGTTTCTTAGTTTGTTTAGGATTTCATTTGCATGCAAATCTGCATTTCTGCTAACAATTTCGTTTAAAAATGACACCCCCAGCATACTCATAAAAGCACCCGGTACTCCGTGGCCGGTGCAATCGGCAGCGGCAATGATTATTTTATTCCCCATTACTGATGTCCAGAAAAAATCTCCACTCACAATATCTCTGGGTTTAAAAAGGATGAAATGTCCCCGAAGCAAACGGGTAATATCTTCGTCGGGTACCAAAACTGCTTTCTGGATTCTTTTTGCGTAATGAATGCTGTCGTTGATATTTTTATTTTGTTCCTCAACGGTTTGTTTCTGATACTGAATCTCATCCCGTTGGGCAGCAATTTCTTCATTTTGTTGGTTTAATTCTTCATTCTTCTCGGATATCTGTTCCTTTTGATGTTTCACAATTCTCAGCGATCTGTAAATGATTAACAACAATAGCAGGATCAGAACAAATCCTCCTATAAAAACATAGATAAGTGTTTTTTGCTTTCTGTTTTCAATTTCTTTGAGTTTGTTATCCTGTTTCAGCAATAAATTATCCTTTTCCTTTTTCTCGCTTTCGTATTTAATTTTGAACTCATCGATTTGCTTTTGGCTGTTTTCGTTAAATATGGAGTCCAGATAAGTTTTATGCAATTCGAAAAACTCAAGTGCTTTTTTATAATCGTTTAATCTTACGTATGCCTTATAATAAGCGCGGTAGGCGCCTGCAAGCGATTTTTTAAAGCCATGTTTTAAAGATAATTCAATACTGCGGTTATAATAATCAAACCCCTTAGCAAAATCATTTTTTGAAACAATATAAACTGCCCCGATGTTTGTGAGGTACAGAGAAACATTTTCGGCATTTTTCAGTTTTTCGCTTATTTTCAGTGCAAGTTCAAAATATTTGATTGCTTCATCAATATTTTTTTGCTGATAATAAACCAACCCTACATTATTATAATATGGAGCCAGATTTTCTTCCTTTTTCAGACTAATTTCAAGGTCAACTGCTTTATTAAAATAGTCAAGAGCCAGTTCGAAGTTTTTTAAATAGAAATAGCTCAATCCTATATTATTATAATCAATAGCCAGGTCAGATTTTTTTTTCAGTTTTTTATCGATGGCCATGGCTCTTTTATAATAAGCGATCGCTTCATCGTATTTTCCCCAATTGTAATAAATCATACCAATATTATTATAATTGTGCGCCAACTCAATTGAAAATTTATTTTCCAGATTGATTTTTAACGCTTTATTATAATATACCAGAGCTGTATCGTATTGATCAACCCGTTCGTAGGTCATGCCGATATTGTTTATGGTCGAAGAGTATTTTTGAAGACTGTCAATGCTTTCATATATGCTCAGCGCTTTTCTGTAACTATCGCGGGCAATTTCATAATTTCCCTGTTGATAGTAGGCCTCTCCTATTGTAAACAATGCATTTGCTCTTTGATAAGGTTTAACCGTTAATCCAGATTGCATTGCTTTTTCAGCATAAAACAATGCCGAATCGGTATTGCTTTCAATGAACTGATCGGCCAGTTTGAGATACAGATCAGGATTTCCACCATTTTTTGCAATAATATTTTTCAGACTGTCGGTTTTTTCACTTCTCAATGAAAAAATGCAAGCAATCAGTGCAATCAGTGATATAATAACTTTTTGGTGCACTATTGTTTAAGAATTTTAAATTCTACTCTTCTGTTCAGTTCCTTTCCCTCTTCGGTATCATTATCGGCAATTGGCATTTTTTCACCGTAACCTCTGGGGACCATCCTGTTATCTGCAATACCTTTTCCCTTTAGATAATTAACAACCGACTGTGCCCTATCCTGTGAAAGTTTCAGGTTGTAATCGTCATTGCCTTCGGAACTGGTATGTCCTGCAATTTCTATTTCGCAGGTAGGCGACATGTTCATGAATTTATAGAGCTTATCCAGTTCGGGATATGATTCAGACAATAATTCAGCCGAAGCTTTTTTGAAATAAATATTTTTAAGAACGATAGTCTGGCCCACCTGAAATTTCGGAAGTAGAAAATCCTTTTTATAGTCCTGTGGTGAGTAATCGTTAAGTTCAAACTCCTCAGATTTTTTATCGTACCCAAATGCTTCGACAGAAATTCTGTACCGTGCATTTCTGGGTAGTGTGACCTCATAGCTGCCAACTCCGGTGCCGGTTTTTGTTGAAATGATCTCAATATATTGTCCTTCGTGGAATTTTTCAATTTTTATTGTGGCTTCCCCTATTTCCGCATTGGTTCCGGCATCTTTAACAAGTCCGGACAGATTGACATCCGCAAGTACAGGCACATCGGGTTCAATTTTTCTTTCCGGAAGTTTAATTTTAAAGGGATTTACAAAAACCTGAAACATGATTCCGATGTTGCCGCCTGATGATTTTAAAGGTTTAGTAACATCTGCAGCATATGTGTAGTCAAAATGGGGATGGATTGGTGAAAAATCAACCTTACCCCAATTCATTTGCCAGTAAGCCCTTGCCCCGAAAAACACAGGGCCGTTGAAAGGATGAAAAAAGATTTGAGCACATGGAGTGAATGCAAAGTTTCCGAAGGTCATTACAGAAACCCAATCATCATTTAAATTGGTAAGCATAGTAAATAATTTGCCTCTGCTGAAATCAAGGTGCAATCCATAATATAGTTCCAGTTTACTGCCCGAAGCATCTGACCTTAACAAATAACCAAATCCCAGGGTGCCGGTTTTGTATAAAAAATCACGGGAGTGTTCTTCAGGAATTGAATAATGCCCCGAACATTCATCCCTTCTTTTGGTATAAGAAATATCTAATATTCCGTCTCCGATTGACAATCCAAAAGCAAGGTTTTTACCTGTCGGGGTTGTCAGGTAATCCATTTTTTCATCTAAAATACTACCTCCGATTTTTACTGAATCCTTGTTGTAAATATCCACAAAACGGTTAAAACCCCGCAATGCCGAATAAGAAAGATTGTATCCGCCGCCAAGATATTTAAATTCAATATCTTGTGAAAAAGAACAACCGAATATAAAAATGAAAAATATTAAAATTATTTTTTTTGATTCCATGGAATTTGGTTTACGCAAGATTTTTATACGGAAAAACAGAAAATCGGTTATGTTATTGGGGAATAAAAATGGTTAGAGACGCAATATTTTGCGTCTCTGAAAAATATTGCGTCTCTACCATGTGCATAAACCCCGGTATTAATGCCGGGGTTATTCTAATCCAATTTCAACACAGCCAGAAACGCCTGTTGCGGTACCTCAACGTTTCCTACCTGTCGCATGCGTTTTTTACCTTTTTTCTGTTTTTCGAGGAGTTTCCGTTTACGGGTGATGTCACCGCCATAACATTTAGCTGTAACGTCTTTTCGCACTGCTTTGATGGTTTCGCGGGCAATGATTTTTGCTCCGATGGCTGCCTGAATGGCAACGTCATATTGTTGTCTTGGAATCAACTCTTTTAGTTTCTTGCACATTCTGCTGCCAAAATCATAGGCATGATCAACATGGATCAGTGTGGATAAAGCATCCACTTTTTCGCCGTTTAACAGGATTTCGAGCCTGATCAGTTTTGCATCTTTAAAGCCTGTCTGGTGATAATCGAATGAAGCATATCCTTTTGAAATACTCTTTAGCCGGTCATAGAAATCAAAAACAATTTCAGAAAGAGGCATGTCAAAGGTCATTTCAACCCTGCTGCTGGTGAGGTAAACCTGATTGAGCAAGGTTCCTCTTTTATCCAGACAAAGTTTGATGATCTGGCCTACCCAGTCGGATTTGGTTATGACCTGAGCTTTGATATAGGGTTCTTCAATTCTTTCAATAAGGTTGGGCTCGGGCAATCCTGAGGGATTATGAACCTCAATTTTTTCACCTTTTTTGGTGTAAACGTTAAAACTGACGTTGGGAACGGTTGTAATAACATCCATGTCAAACTCTCTGTCTAAACGTTCCTGGATAATTTCCATATGCAGCAGTCCAAGGAATCCGCAACGGAAACCAAACCCAAGTGCCATTGATGATTCAGGTATAAAGGTAAGCGATGCATCATTTAGCTGTAATTTTTCAATAGAAGCACGCAAATCTTCATAATCATCGGCATCCACAGGGTAAATACCGGCATATACCATGGGTTTTACATCTTCAAAACCGCTTATGCCTGTGAGACAAGGGTTTTCAACATGAGTAATGGTGTCGCCGACCTTAACTTCCTTTGATACCTTAATTCCGGAAATAATATATCCCACATCACCTGCTTTTAATACAGGGCGGGGGTCTTGCTTTATCTTTAGAACACCGATTTCATCGGCTTCGTATTCTTTGCCTGTATTAAAAAACTTTACTTTATCGCCTTTTCTGATTTGACCATTGACAATTCTGATGTAAGAAATAATGCCACGGAAAGAATTAAAAACAGAGTCGAAGACCAGTGCTTGTAAAGGAGCTTCTTCATCACCCTTTGGGTGTGAAATTCTCTTTACTATGGCTTCAAGAATTTCATCAACGCCCTCACCAGTTTTGCCGCTTGCTCTGATAATATCCTCAGGTTCACAACCAATAAGATCAACAATTTGATCCTGAACTTCATCGGGCATGGCGCTGTCAGAATCCATTTTATTCATAACCGGAATAATTTCAAGGTTATTATCAATGGCCTGATACAAAACAGAAATGGTTTGCGCCTGAATGCCCTGGGTGGCGTCAACAACCAGTAAAGCTCCTTCGCAAGCGGCGATTGAACGTGACACTTCGTATGAAAAGTCTACGTGACCGGGGGTGTCAATGAGGTTTAAAATATATTTTTCGCCATTCAATTCATAGTTCATCTGAATGGCATGACTCTTAATAGTAATCCCACGTTCCCTCTCAAGATCCATATCATCAAGCACCTGATCCTGATAATCTCTGTCGCTTACAGTACCTGTCTTTTGTAATAATCTGTCAGCCAACGTGCTTTTTCCGTGGTCAATATGCGCAATAATGCAAAAATTTCTAATGTTTTTCATTCTCAAAAAATAATCTGCAAATATACTAAATTATGAGCAAACTGCAAAGACAAAAATTGTGTGAAATACAAAGCAATAAATGGTTATGAGGGATTATTATCCATGACTTGAGAAATTAGTTTGAAATACATTGAAATAAAATTTCATTTCAAAAGGTAAAAATGATTGTTTATCAAATTGTATTTGAATTTATGGTATTCTCCTCCAGTTTTTTGTAAATTGTAGGGCTTTTACTGACTTATAGAAAGAAAAACCGAATAATATGAAAAAACTATTACTTTTTTTAACATCAGCGATTTGTCTTATTGGAACAATTCAATCGCAAACTGCAGGCAGCTTTGACAATACTTTTGATGGAGATGGAAAGAGGGTCATTACTTTTGGCCCCGGAAACGATGAATTTTATGATGTCGAGGCTCAGAGTGACGGAAAAGTTGTTGCAGTTGGAGCTTCAAGAGTTGGCACATATTACAATTTTATTATTGCCCGTTTTCTGCCTGACGGCTCTTACGACCCTACATTTGCTACCGTAGGGTACAGACAGATAGTAATTAACACCGGTGATGAGTTTTTCTACGGCGTTGATGTAATGGATGACGGAAGAATAGTGGCAGTTGGTTACACAACCATCAGCACCTATAAAAAAGTTGTTGTTTACAGGTTTAATGCCAACGGAACTAATGACGGAACATTTGGATCAGGATCAGGGTATGTTGTGACCCCAATTTCTGTACAAAACTGTACTGCAGAAGATGTTACAGTTCAGACAGACAAGAAAATTGTAATTACAGGTGAAGCAAACGGAGGATCAAATCTTGACTTTTTTGTTGCCAGATACCTTGAAACTGGTGAGCTTGATAATACTTTTAACGGAAACGGTTTTCTTGTTTTTGATTCCGGAAATTATGACAATTTCGGTTATGGAATTGAACAACATATTGACGGAAGTTATGTTATAGCTGGTCAAACTGCAACCACAAGTGATTTTGTAATTGCAAAAATTACCCAGACAGGAACACTTGATAATAGTTTTAACAGTACAGGCATTTATACTAACCATATCAGTTGCAATTATAACTACGGTTATGATGTAGTTGTTCAACCCGATGGAAAAATAATCGGAGCAGGATATTCACAATGCGGGCTGAATTACCTGACAATGGTAAGATTGACAGCAACAGGGATTGCTGATGCATCTTTCAGTGGAGATGGCATCGTAACTTATAACCTTGGCTCAGACCATCATATTGCCAACGATATCAAACTTCAGCCCGATGGTAAAATTGTTACCTGCGGTTACGTTTTATCCGGAAGCTATAAGTTTTCTGTTCACAGGTTTTTGGCCAACGGATCAATTGATGCATCATTTGGAAGTTCAGGTTCTGTTATAACATCCATTTTAAACGAGGATCAGGCGCAGGCATTGGCAATTTATGACAAATGGGTATATGTTGTTGGTAAATCATTTAACGGTACAAACTATGATATGTTTATTAATAAGCTATGGTTATGCTCAGTTCCCGTTATCACTTCAAACCTTTCACCCAGCATGCATGTCTGTGATGGCGAAAATGTCAACATAACAATTGCAGCTACTGGAACAGGTTTATCCTACCAATGGTATTTTGAAGGAAGTCCGGTAGGAATAAATTCGAGTACACTTTCGTTAGGAGCTGTCAATAATACAAATGCAGGAGTATATTATTGTGAGGTAATCAATGATTGTGGTGTGGTTACTACCTCAAATATGCTGCTGAATGTATACCCTAATCCCACTGTTTCAGTAAGTATCACAAATACCCCCTGTTTTGGTTCCTGCTTTGGATATGCACAGGCAATGCCGGCAGGCGGAACACCAACTTACATATATGGTTGGAATGATCCCGGTTCCCAGTCAACACAAGTGGCAACAAACCTTTGCCCGGGCTCATATAATGTCACAGTCACAGACATGAACGGATGTTCAGCAACAAGTACAGGAACAGTTGGTCAACCGGCTGATCTTATTATAAGCACATCTTCAACCAGTGTCTCATGTAATTCAATGTCTGATGGCACAGCTACAGTAAGTGTAACCGGAGGCACAGCAGGATATACCTATTTATGGTCCAACGGCGGAACAACACAAACTATAACCGGACTGGCTGCCGGCACATATGGTGTTACTGTTACCGATGCCCTTTCATGTCAGAAAACAAGTTCGGTTTCTGTGATTGAGCCACCAATACTCACTAACTTTTTAACAAAGACTGATCCATTATGCGCAGGTGCCTGCAACGGTACAGCCACAGCAAATCCTTCGGGTGGTACTGCCCCATACAGCTACGCATGGGTGTCAGGGGGAAGTTTACCAACAGAAACTGGTTTATGTATGGGTTCAGCCAGTGTAACCATTACAGATTTTAACGGCTGTACTACCAATTCAATGATCTCATTAATAAATCCTCCCACTTTGGTTGCAACCACAACCCAGACAAATATTCTTTGTTACGGTGATGCCACAGGTTCAGCAACTGTTAATGCCACGGGAGGAACTGGAACATACACTTATAGCTGGCTTCCGGGAGGCCAGACCACTCAAACGATAAACTCTTTAACTGCCGGAACATATTCCTACACTGTTACCGACCAAAATGGCTGTGCCACTGCAGGAAATGTTACTATTTCACAACCTCCACAAATCAACATCTCTCTTTTAAGTCAGACAAATGTGGCCTGTTTCGGTTTGTGTAACGGATCATTAAGTATTACTGTTTCTGGCGGAGTACCTTCATATTCCTATTTATGGACCGGGGGGATGACAACTCAAAACCTGACCGGACTGTGTGCAGGAACATATTCTGTTACTGTTGCCGATGCTAATTTATGCACAACATCAGCGACTTATACAATTACAGAACCGGCAGCAATTACTGCCAATGCAGGCGGTGATATGGTGGTTTGCGCTAATAATTCAGATGTAAACCTTTCAGGATCAGTTACAGTTGCAACAGGGGGAATCTGGACAGGGGGTTCGGGTACCTATACCCCGTCAAATACGGCATTAAATGCAATTTATACACCGACAGCATCTGAAATATCTGCAGGAAGTATTACACTGACTCTTGTTACAACAGGAAACGGATCATGTACAGCAGCAAATGATGTTGTAAATATCACCATTACCCCTGCCCCAACTGTAACCGCAGGAGTGGATATGGGAGTTTGTGCAGGAAATTCAATTACGCTGTCAGGAAATGTTTCAGGTGCGCTTGGTGGGATATGGACAGGGGGCACCGGCATTTTTGTTCCTGATAATACTGCATTAAATGCAACTTATATTCCATCAGCAGGTGATATTTCAGCCGGTTCAGTCACTTTGACCCTTACCACAACTGGAAACGGAACATGTCTGGCAGTTTCTGACAATGTTACTATTACATTATTTCCTGAGGTTACAGGTACAATTACTCCTACTGATGTTCTTTGCAATGGCATGAGCACAGGGGCATTGGACCTGACTGTCAATACAGGAACACCTACCTACGGATTTAATTGGAATACAGGTGCTTCAACTGAAGATTTGTCTGGCATTCCGGCAGGCACATATTCTGTTACAATAACAGATTCTCACAGCTGTTCAACCACCGTCTCAGCATCTGTAGCTGAGTCTGATGTGATAACCATTTCACTCGGACAGTCAATGGTTGTTTGTTACGGGGCCTGTGATGGAACAATTACAACAATTGTCACAGGAGGTTCAGGTTCATATTATTATATCTGGAATGATGGTTCAAGCACTTCTGATTTAATAGGGCTTTGTGCCGGAATTTACGAAGTTACCGTTACCGATGATTATGGATGCACAGCATATTCATCCACAGAAATAACCCAGCCCGATGAACTGACAGCTACTTTAACCTCAAGTACCGACGAATCGTATTCTGGGGCCTGTGATGGTACAGCAAGTGCATCAGCATCAGGCGGAGTTGGACCGTTCTTGTTTTCATGGTCAAATTTTGAAACAACTTCTGATATAACAGGGTTGTGTGCCGGAATTTACACAGTAACAGTTATCGATGCTGTAGGATGTACTGCAGGCACATCAGCAACCATCAACAACGGGCCTGAAACGGTAATTAACGGAACAGTTGTTTACAGCACAGGAGTTTTCAATGCAGATGATGTTACAATTGAATTGTATTATAATAATGGTATTTCCATGATGCTGATGCAGACAATGAATTGTGGAACCGCAGGAATTTTCGAATTTAGCGGAATGCCCGATGAAGGAGATTACTATCTAAGGGCATTTGTCAATGACGGATTTTTATATCCCAATCTGGCAGTCAGCTATTATGACAGTGCATTTGTTTGGGCTGAGGCAATTGCAATTCCGGTCACATATGGTTCTTCAAGCACAGTTACTTTCCACATGTTTGAGATTACACCGCCAGCATCAACAGGTTATGGCGACATTTCGGGAACAATTTATTATTTATCGGGAGCCAAAGATTTTGGAGAACCTGTTCCGGGTGCCGAGATTTATCTCGAGCAGGAACCTGAGGGCGAACCCATTGCCTGTGACGAAACAGATGCTGACGGTAACTACGGATTTTTGGATGTTGAAGAAGGCGCCTATTCTCTGACAGTTGATATTCCGGGATATCCACAGGTCAACACCTATGACATCAATGTAACTCCGGACGACACAACATTCACCGATCTCAATTTCATTGTGGATACTACTGCCGGAGGCGAATATATTGATACCACCTCACAGTCGGTTGGTATTACAGCGGTAATATCCGACAATTTCACTATTGAAGTATATCCAACTCTTGTTGAGAATCAACTCAATGTCAGTTGTGTTTTAAGAAAAGGAGCAAATTTTGCAATGTATCTCCGTGATGTTACCGGAAAGGAAATGATAAATCCTGTAGCACTGAAATTAGGCGAAGGAGAATACAATTACAAACTCGACGAATTTGTTCAGCCGCTCACACCCGGAGTTTACTTCCTTACGGTGAGGATTGATAATAATTTATACCTGAAAAAGGTTGTGAAGAAATAGATAAAAAGGCGGGTGACCGCCTTTTTTTTTACGATTGCTGTTTGTAAAATCTCCCCTTTTCTTAAATCCATTCCCCATAAAAATTATACTTTTACCTCACCATGAAAAATGAGAACAGAAAATATGTTGAGGTGATATTACCTGTGCCTTTGCCACAACTGTTCACCTATTCTGTTCCGCCTGAATTTTCAGGAATGGCCTCCCCCGGCAAGCGTGTGATTGTTCAATTTGGCCAGAAAAAACTTTACTCGGCAATTGTTTCGGGTTTTGTGGATTCTGCTCCTGCCAACTATCAGGTTAAGGATATTCTTGATGTGCTTGACGATGAACCTGTGGTCAACAGTTTCCAGCTTGATTTCTGGAAATGGATTGCCGGTTATTATATGTGCACTGAAGGTGAAGTTTATAAAGCTGCTATTCCATCCGGATTAAAACTTGAAAGTGAAACGCGTGTGGTGTACAATGAGGAGTTTGTTGAAACTGAAAAACTTTCAAAAAACGAAATGGCTGTTCTCGATTTACTGGGACAAAAAAATATTCTGACCGTTTCAGATATCGGAAAGGTAATATCAGGCAAGTCACCAATTTCAGTGATAAATTCCCTGCTGTCAAAAAACGCCCTCTATCTCGAGGAAAACCTCGCCGAAAGCTATAAACCCAAAACAGTTACTTATATCCGGCTGGCAAATTCATATTCCCTTGATCATGAAAAACTGCATGTTGTTTTTGATGATCTGGCAAGGGCAAAAAAACAGCTCGAAGGGTTCATGAAATTTATTCAGATTTCAGAAGTTCTCAATAAAAAAATTCCCAATATCATTTCTAAAAAGCAGTTGGTTGAGGAATCAGGTGTGTCGGCTGCGGTTATTAAAAGTCTGGTTGTTAAGGGATTTCTTGAGGAATATGAAAAAACGGTTGACCGGCTGCCCGGAGAGACAGTAAACGTCAATGAATTAAAGGAACTGAGTGAGCATCAGGAAAAAGCCATTTCTGAGATAAGAACCGGTTTTCAGGACAAGCAGGTTTGCCTGCTGCATGGGGTCACATCAAGCGGAAAAACCGAGCTGTATATTCATCTGATCAAAGAATACATTGAACAGGGAAAACAGGTTTTGTATCTGCTTCCCGAGATTGCCCTTACCGCCCAAATCATTAACCGTTTAAAATCGGTTTTCGGGAATGATGTTGGTGTTTACCACTCCAAATTTTCGGATGCCGAAAGGGTTGAAATCTATCGGGATATATTGCACCAAAAAAAGTACAAAATAATTTTGGGTGTGCGCTCTTCCGTTTTTTTGCCTTTCAGCAATCTCGGGTTAATTATTGTTGATGAGGAGCATGAAAATTCTTTCAAGCAATATGACCCGGCGCCCAGATACAATGCAAGGGATGCAGCCGTAGTTCTGGCCCAGCTGCATAATTCCAAAGTTCTCCTGGGCACAGCCACACCTTCAGTGGAATCCTATTTCAATGCCATCAACAATAAGTATTTTCTTGTTTCGCTGGACAGAAGACATCTTGAGATTAAGCTCCCCGAAATCATTATTGTCAACACAAAGTATGAGCGTAAAAGAAGGAAAATGCACTCGCATTTTTCTGAAACCCTACTGAACCATATCGGCGAGGCGCTTGAAAATAAGGAACAGGTGATATTGTTTCAGAACAGGCGTGGTTTTTCTCCATTTGTTGAATGTTCGGTGTGCGGCTGGGTGCCCAAATGCAACCACTGCGATGTGAGCTTAACCTATCACAAGGGAATCAACAGTCTGGTATGCCATTACTGCGGATACTCCGTTCCGCTTATTGGCAAATGTGGTGCCTGTGGCAGTCTGTCAATAGAAACAAAAGGTTTCGGCACCGAAAAAATTGAGGATGAAATAAAAATATTTTTTCCTGAGGCCAGGATTGCACGAATGGATACAGATTCCACACGGGCAAAAAAATCATTTGATAAAATCATTGGCGAATTTGAACAAAGAAATATTGATATTCTTGTTGGAACGCAAATGGTTACCAAGGGTTTGGACTTTGATCATGTTAGTCTGGTTGGCATTCTCAACGCCGACAACCTGCTCAATTTTCCCGATTTCAGGGCATTTGAACGGAGTTTTCAATTGATGGCTCAGGTAAGCGGACGGGCAGGAAGGAAGCACAGGCAGGGAAAAGTCATCATTCAAACAGCCAATCCCGAACATGCAATAATAAAACAGGTGATTGAAAATGATTACAAGGGAATGTATAAGGATCAGTTGCTCGACCGCAGAAATTTCAGATATCCCCCTTTTTACCGGCTGATAAAAATCACATTAAAGCACAAAAACAAACAGACACTGGATGCCGGGGCAGTTCAGTTCGGCAAACTTTTGAGATCGGTATTTGGCAGCAGGATTTTGGGCCCTGAAGATCCGGTCATCAACCGCATACAAAACTGGTATCTCAAGACCATCCTGATAAAGATTGAGCGTGAAAAAGCCGGTTTAAAAGCCAAAGAACTTATTTTTCAGAAAATTGAAATCCTGCGGCTGCAGCCGGGCTACAAGTCAATGATTGTTTCGATAGATGTGGATCCGATGTAAAGTTGAAAAATAATAGCCCCGGCTTTCAAGCGGGGGTATATGCAATAAAATGAAAAACCGTCGGCCCTAAACAATAAAGAATCATGATGCTTTTTCCGGCGGAAATGGAAACGAAAATTTAATGCATGGGAAATCGATGGAATATTCAATGAATGAAAACAATTCATGAATAAAATAAATCAACGTTGGTCATCCAAAAACCTCATCAAAACATATACTGCCCAAACCCTGTTGTAAAGATGATCCTGGCCTTTTTCAAAGCGGATTTTCAGTTTTTGCACTTCATCGAAATTCAGGACTGCTGTTTGTTTTATTTTTTCTTCGGAGAGGTATTCGTCAATTTTGCTTTTAAGCTCTTTTCTCATCCAGGTACCAAGGGGTATTGAGAATCCCCATTTGGGGCGGTTGAACATTTTTTCGGGGACGTACTGGTACAACACCTTTTTGAGCAGATATTTCTGTACTCCGTTCTTTATTTTCAATCCGGGTGACAAATTAAGCGCAAACTCCACAATCCGGTGATCAAGCAGTGGCACACGGTTTTCGAGCGAATATTTCATGCTGGCACGGTCAACCTTCACAAGAAGATCATCTTTCAGATACATTTTCAGATCAAAAAATGCCTGCTGCTCGGCCGGGTTTAGTTTTCTGTTCAGATTAAAGTTTTCAGAAAATCCGGGAGGAAGGTAAAAATCGCCTCTGATTATTTTTTCAGTTTCTGCAAGTGAAAAAAGATATTGTTCCTGACTGAATATGTGACTTTTTTTTCTTTCCTCAGGATACAAAAACAGGTTTGAAGCCCTTTTGTATCGGTCGGGCATTTTGCTTAAAACAGAGGCAATGGGTTTTCTGAGGGACTTTATCATGGGCATCTCCAAACGGTTAGCCCACCTGTAAGCCCCGTAACCGTGGAACAGTTCATCACCCCCGTCACCCGACAGGGTCATGGATACTTTACTCCGGGCCATCTTTGAAACCAGCATGGTCGGGATGGCCGAAGAATCTGCAAAGGGCTCGTCGTATGAAGTGAAAATATCGTCAATGGTTGCCAGTGCATCTTCCTGACTTAAAAAATATTCGTGGTGGTTGGTGTTCAGGTATTCAGCTACTTTGCGGGCATATCCTGCTTCGTTGAACTTGCTTTCCTTAAAACCGATTGAAAAAGTGCTGATACTTTTTCCGCTTTCTTTTTGGGCAATTGCGGTAACCAGCGAGGAATCAATGCCACCGCTGAGAAGGGTTCCGAAGGGGACATCTGATATCAACCGCATTCTCACCGAATCAACAAGAAGTTCATTCAGTTTGGACAATGCGGTTTTTTCATTTGACAAAACTTCGGGTTTGATGCAGTCCTCAGCTTTCCAGTAAGGGGTTATTTCAAATGACTTTGCGGAATATACGGCGTAGCATCCGGAAGGGAATTTCCTGATATTACGGTAAATTGTTTTTGGCTCGGGGATATAACCCAGATGCAGAAATTCGGTCACCGCCTCATGGTCAATCATTCTTGATTTGGAAACAGGAGAAAGCTGCAGCAATGATTTTATTTCGGAAGCAAAGGCAAAGTGTTTTTCATCCCTGAAATAAAACAGGGGTTTAATGCCCATGCGGTCTCTGAAAATAAAAAGCTTTTCATGTTCAATGTCATAGATTACCCCTGCAAACATTCCGATGAGTTTGGAGGGCATTTTCTCTTTCCATCTGACGTATGCTTCAAGGATTACTTCAGAATCGCCCGTTGTTCTGAGCGGGATGTCCAGCTGTCTGGCAATGTCTTTGAAGTTATATACTTCACCGTTGTAGACCATCACAAATCTTCCGCATCGCGAATACATGGGCATGTTGGCCTGCTCCGAGAGGTCAATAATGCTTAAACGGCGGTGTCCCAGGACGGCCGGAGCATTAATGTAGTGACCTTCGGCATCCGGACCACGGTGTGCAATGACATCGGTCATCCGGTGAATTTCTTCACGGGTGAAAATATTATCAGAGCAAAAGAAACCGGCAATTCCGCACATATAAATTTTTCTACTGGTTTTTTTCAATTAAATCATCAATCTCTTCCTTCAATTTTGGGAGATGGCTAATCACAATTGCCCAGATATTTTCATCCGACACACTATCATAGCCATGAATAATCTGATTTCTTAAACCAATAATCCTTTTGGCATTATGAACTGAAATTTCAGGGTCTGTCTTTAATAGTTTGCTCATTGCTTCCCCGATAATTTCAAGATTTCTTTCAACAGCACGTTTCAGGAGAATATTATTTGAGTAATTTTCAAAGGTCTTTTTATTATTCAGAAAAAAGGAGTTGATCTCATCTATTGAGTATTTAATATCATAAAGATACTTAAGCGCTTTTTCTCCCATAAATCAAAATTTTATTTCGGTCAACAACTTTTCTGAACACTGGGTTTCTTATTGCCTGATCTTCAACTAAATCAACAGGACGGTTAAACAATGCTTCCAATTTTTCCTTCAAATCCATATAATTATCAAAGTACTCCGGTAAATCAACATGAAGAAATTGAATCAGAAAATCTATATCGCTTAATTCGTTAAATTCATCTGTTAAAATGGAACCGAACACATATAATTCATTCACTTTATGTTTTTCACAAAGTTTTTCCAGTTTGTCTTTATTTCGGTTTATTAAATCCATTAGACAAATATACAAAAATTAAGAGAATAATGAAATCAGCCGTTTATTCTCATTTTCAGGTCTTAAATAAAATAATATCAGTCAGAAACAAAAACGGGGATTAATTGATCTGATCTTTTTCACATCCATAATTTCAATAAAGCAAGTCAGGCCATTTTATTTTGCCCCGAAAATGCGAATGAGAATCTGGAAATTGTCAATAATGACTTTTTATTGTATTTTCCAAAAAATCATTCGCGCATTTCTTGCTTCGCTGCGAGAGATCGCTTCGCTAAGTTCGCGGCTAATACCTACTTATTATACTCATCAAAAAAGTCATTCCCCTTATCGTCGGTGATGATGAAGGCAGGCATATTTTCCACCTTGATTTTTCTGATGGCTTCCATACCCAGTTCCTCAAAGGCAACCATTTCGACCGATTTGATGTTTTCTGCAGCTAAAATTGCAGCCGGTCCGCCAATCGAGCCCAGATAAAATCCTCCATGTTTTTTGCAAGAGTCGATCACCGCGCGGGTTCTGTTGCCTTTTGCAAGCATTATCAGTGAGCCACCCATGCTTTGGAAAAGATTAACGTATGCATCCATCCTTCCGGCTGTTGTGGGGCCAAAGCTTCCTGAAGCCATGCCCGGAGGAGTTTTTGCCGGTCCGGCGTAATAAACGGGGTGGTTTTTGAAATAATCGGGCATGGGTTTGCCGTCATCAATCATTTTTTTGATGGCTGCGTGGGCAGCATCTCTTGCGACAATAAGAGTACCTGTAAGACAAAGCCGTGTTTTTACCGGGTATTTGGTCAGTTCAGCAAGCACCTCTTTCATGGGTCTGTCGATATTTATTTCAACAGGTTTTTCAAATTCCGGTGCTTTTGCAGGCATGTATTTTTCAGGATTTTTCTCAAGCTGCTCAAGGAAAATACCGTCTTCGGTGATTTTTGCTTTGATGTTGCGATCGGCGCTGCAACTTACTCCGAGCCCAACCGGACAGCTTGCTGCATGTCGTGGCAAGCGGATTACCCGAACATCGTGGGCAAAATATTTTCCTCCGAACTGCGCTCCGACTCCGTATTCCTGGCACATCTTTTCGATTTTCTTTTCCCATTCGATGTCGCGGAAAGCTCTTCCTGAAGCGTTCCCTGTAGTGGGAAGATAATCATAATATCCTGCAGAAGCTTCCTTCACGGTTTTTAAAGTTGCTTCGGCTGATGTTCCGCCAATTACCAGAGCAAGATGATAAGGCGGGCAGGCCGATGTTCCCAGGTCTTTGATTTTCTCCCTCACAAATTTGGTCAGTGATTCCTCATTCAGCAAGGACTTTGTCTGTTGGTACAGGAATGTTTTATTTGCAGATCCGCCACCTTTGGTGATGAACAAAAATTCATAGGAATTGCCTGGAGTTGAGTAGATATCAATCTGAGCAGGCAGGTTGGTGGCCGAATTTTTTTCATCGAACATGGTCAAAGGAATAATCTGCGAAAACCTCAGGTTTTTTTCCTGATAAGTGGTGTAAATCCCCTTGGAAAGATGCTCAGCATCATTAACCCCGGTCCAAACACTTTCACCTTTTTTTCCAATCACAATTGCAGTTCCGGTATCCTGACACCATGGGAGCTCCCCTTTTGCAGCAATGACAGTATTTTTAAGCATGATGTAGGCAACACACCTGTCATTATCGGAAGCTTCGGGGTCGTCAAGGATTTTTGCACATTTTTCGAGATGAGAACTTCTCAGAAAAAAGGAAAGATCAGAAACCGCTTCCTTTGCTAAAAGTTCCAATCCTTTGGGATCAACTTTAAGAACTTTTCTTCCGCCGGCATCAATAACTTTAACATAGTCTTTCGAAAGCAGTCGGTAAATGGTTGGGTCCTTCTCAATCTGAAAAGGTTTTTCGTAAATAAATTCAGCCATAATATTTTACAGAGTTATAGGATTTTTCATTGATAAAAGTACAGCGGAATGCCGGCGAATATTCCCGAAAGGCTATGTTTTTTAATAGGTTTTCCGGGGTTAGGTTATGTTTTTAATCATGATTGAGGGCAATGGCTTTATAGTTATTTCTTTTTTATCAACATGTCTGACAGGGAATTTTTACTTTATATATCTTTGTCCAAAGAGCAAAGAAACAGAAAAAATGAAAAACATCTCCATAATCGTAGCCATTGCTGAAAACTACGCAATAGGTCGCAACAATGATCTTTTATGTCATCTTTCGGATGACCTCAAAAGATTTAAAGCATTGACAACCGGAAACGTGGTGGTCATGGGCAAACGCACGTTTTACTCGCTGCCAAAAGGTGCATTACCCAACCGTGAAAACATAGTGATTACAGATATGGCCGGCGAACAGATTCCGGGCTGCACCATGGCCTTTTCAATCGAAGATGCCATCAGCAAAATGAGCAATGAAAAGGAAAATTTCATTATTGGCGGAGGATCGGTGTATGCGCAGTTTTTGCCCCATGCGAACAAATTGTATCTGACAAGGATCCATGCTTCGTTCGAGGCGGATACTTTTTTTCCTGTGGTGAGCGAAACAGAATGGAAAGTGATTTCTGAGGAAACGGTTGCGGCGAACGAAAAAAATGAATTTCCGTACACCTATCAGATTCTGACCAGGAAATAAACAACATTTATTAAACTGCCTGCATTGGATGCTTTTATTATATCGGCCTGTTTGGTATCCGGATTGTATTTTTTTATGATCTTCCGGCTGATTATATTCTGGTTTAAAAGGGAAAACTGCAACCCGGCTGATCATTCCAATCTCTTTATCACCGTAGTTATCCCGTTCAGAAATGAGGAGAAAAATCTTCCTGTTCTTCTTGCTTCTCTGCAAAAACAATCGTGGCGCAAAGAATCTTTCGAGGTGATATTTATTGATGACCATTCTGAAGACAACTCAGCCCGTATCATAAAAAACTCCTTCGAAGAAAACTATGTGATCATCAGCTTATCGGATGCAGAGACCGGAAAAAAAACGGCTTTAAAAAACGGTTTTTCAAAAGCACGCGGACAAATGATCGTAACCACCGATGCCGACTGTTCTTTTGGCAGCGACTGGCTTAGCTCCTTTGCCCAATGCTACATTTCATCAAAACCCGCCATGATTGCCGGTCCGGTTGACTTTGTCAAACCCGTTGGCTTTTTTGAAAAAATTCAGAACCTCGAGTTTTTAAGTCTGGTTGGCACCGGCGCATCTTCCATCAATAGCGGATATCCAATATTTTGTAATGCCGCCAATATGGCTTTTGACAAAAAAGAATATCAGAAGCTTGAAAATCCATTGTTTGACAAACATTCCTCGGGCGATGATGTTTTTCTGCTCCACGGCTTTGCAAAAGCAAAAAAGAAAATCGTTTATTTAAATCATCGTGATTCAGTTGTATGGACTCAGCCGCCTGCCGGAATTTCAGGATTCATATCCCAGAGAAAGCGCTGGGCATCCAAAAGCAGATATTACCGTGAACCGGTGAGCATCATCACCGCCATCATCGTTTTTATAACCTCGTTGGCTTTTTTGTCAACAGGTTTTGCTTCGTTTTTTTCATCGGTTTTTTTGCTCCCGTTTTTGCTTATTGCCGGCTCAAAAACCATTATTGACGCCATATTTCTGTTTCAGGTCACGGGCTTTTTCAACAAACGTTATTTACTCTGGTTGTTGATACCCATGCAGCCATTGTATGTTGTTTATGTAAGTTTTATTGGTATCTTTGGAAACACCGGAACCATAAATTGGAAAGGAAGAAAAATCTGATATGGTTTTAAATTACATCTGGATCGGCTTTTTTGTTATCGCCTTTATTGTAGGTGCCATTAAGGCATTCGTTTTTGGCGAAGCAGCCGTTTTTCCTGATATGATGCTTGCTGTATTCGATTCGGCAAAAACAGGGTTTGAACTGGCTCTGGGGTTGACCGGAATCATGACTTTGTGGATGGGCATCATGAAAGTTGGTGAAGCCGGAGGTGTTGTAAAAGCCCTGGCACGTGCAGTTGCTCCATTATTCTCCCGGCTATTTAAAGGTGTTCCCAAAGACCATCCCGCCCATGGCTCTATTGCCATGAACATGGCTGCCAACATGATGGGACTGGATAATGCAGCTACACCCATCGGATTGAAAGCCATGAACGAGCTGCAGGAACTCAATCCGAATAAAGATACTGCTTCCAATGCGCAGATCATGTTTATGGTTTTGAATGCATCGGGACTGACCATCATTCCCATCACCATCATGATGTACAGGGCGCAGATGGGAGCTGCCAACCCCGCTGATGTGTTTATTCCCATTCTGATTGCAACTTTTTGCAGTACACTGGCCGGAATCATTGCGGTTTCGCTGTTTCAGAGGATTAATCTGCTGAAGCCAATTATTCTGATTTACCTTGGATCGGTTACACTTATTATTTCAGGAATCACCTGGTTTTTTGCTTCTTTACCGCCCGAAAAAGTCAATGGCTATTCATTATTCGGAGCCAACTTCTTTATTTTTCTGATACTCATTTTGTTTATCTCAGTGGCTGCATTGAAAAAAATAAATGTTTATGAAACATTTATTGAAGGAGCTAAGGAAGGGTTTCAGATTGCCATTCGGGTGATACCGTATCTCGTTGCCATTTTGGTTGCCATTGCGGTTTTCAGGGCATCGGGGGCCATGGATTATATCATGAACTTTTTTGCCTCGCTGGGAACCGATAAGGACGTGGTGAATGCCATGCCCTCCGCCATCATGAAGCCTTTGAGCGGGAGCGGTGCGCGCGGAATGATGCTCGATTCAATGGAAACTTTTGGTGCCGATTCATTCACCGCCCGTTTGTCATGCATGTTCCAGGGAGCAGCTGACACCACATTTTATATACTGGCTGTTTATTTTGGTTCTGTAGGCATCAGGAAAACGCGCCATGCACTTGCCTGTGCGCTGATCGCTGATCTGGCCGGATTGCTGGCTGCAATTTTTGTGGCTTATATGATGTTTGGGTAAAACCGGACTTGCAGAGGCGGACTTGCAGAGGCAAGTCCCTACGGGGTGCGGTGAATGTTGGATGTGCAATCCGAAACCCGAAACCCGAAACTTATAACTCATAACTCATAACTCATAACTCATAACTCATAACTCATAACCCATAACCCATAACCCAGAACCCATAACTCATAACTATCCCCCGTCCACAACCGATATCACCGAAACCTTATCGCCATCGTTTAAAACAGTTTTTGGATTTTGAAATGTTTCGTTTACCATCATCAGAAAATCTTCGTTTTTTATTTCGGGGTATATTGTTTTTAATTCGTTTATAAGTGATTGCAGACTTGTTTCATCCTGAATTTCAATGGTTTTGTTTTCGGCCAGCGATCTGAATTTTCCAAAGAAGGTGAGGTTAATTTTCATTTGTGCTTTGTGATTGATTTTTACAAAATTAATAATTACATTTGCTCTACCCATTTATTAACTTAAATTTTTTAGACTATGAAAGTATTTTACATTTTTGCTTTTCTCGGACTTTTATTGTTCTCCGGAAATTCGTATTCACAAACCGGAGTGGATTGCACAACTCCACATTTTGTGACCATCCTGCCATTTGTACAGACAGGCATGACTACTGCCGGTTCAGTAAATAATTATGATGGTACCGCATGCGGCAGTGATTATCTTTCGGGCGAAGACTATGTGTTTTCCTTTACACCTTCTGCCAACATGATGGTTAATGTGAATCTTACAAATACCGGTCCGGGTGTTGGACTGTTTGTTATGGACGGCTGTCCGGATGCTGCTCCGGCATGTGTTGCCTACGCTGAAGGAACTGCAGGATCAGTTTCTGTTTCCAATGTTGCTTTAACAGGAGCTGTAACTTATTACATCATTGTTTCGACCTATGACTTCATGGGATTCAACCCCAACACTGCCTTTGATATAGAAATATATGAGCTGATTGCACAAGATGGCGGTGTAACTTCAATTATTACTCCTGAATCAAACTGCGGCTTGACAAATTCTGAAACTGTTACCGTATTGATAGCAAATTTCGGAACAGATCCTCTTGTAGGATTTGACGTGGCTTACAGCATCAACGGCGGTCCGGCCGTTACCGAAACCACTGCCCTGAATATCCCGACTGGCGGCACCGATTATTATACTTTTACTGCTGGTGCTGATCTTTCAACCATTGGCGAATATACCATCGAAGCATGGACCATCGTTTCAGGTGATCCGATTTTTGAAAACGATGCTGCAGGTAAAGTTGTTGCCAATGCACCAGAAATTTCCACTTTTCCTTACACAGTAGATTTTGAATCTGCACCAGCATATTGGAGTCCGGCCGGCGAAATAAGCACCTGGGATCTTGGAACACCTGCTGCTACAGTTATTAATTATGCAGCCTCCGGAACAAATTCATGGGTTACAAATCTCACAGGAAACCATGCTGCCAATGAAGTTTCATATCTTGTAAGCCCCTGTTTTGATTTCACCTCACTGAGCAACCCGCGCATTGAATTTAATCTGTGGCATGAACTTACCATGATTTTGGGAAGTGCAACCATGGAATATTCAACCGACATGGGCATGACATGGGACACATTGGCTGCCGGAGCCACTTCAACAAATTGGTACGGAATGACCGGAACATGGACAGGAAGCTCGGCAGGATGGTTGCCTGTAGTAAATGTAGTTCCTGATCTCGCAGGATATTCATCCGTAAAATTCAGGTTTGCACTTAATGGCGGGATGATTGCCAATGAAGGTCTAGCTTTTGATGACTTTGCAGTAAGCGACTGCAATCTGCCAACTCCCACAGCTGATTTTAGCTATGTAATGGATTCAACTCATGTTGAGTTTACAAGCTATACTGAAGATGCCACATATTTCAGTTGGGACTTTGGAGATTTCATCGGTACTTCTATGGAAGAGCACCCGGTTTATGATTATATGATTCCGGGAACTTACACTGTTACGCTTATTGCTTCAAATGATTGCGGAAGTACAACTGTAAGTTATACCATTGAGGTGACTGTTGGAATGGATGAAATAAGTGAAACAAAAGTGACTATTTATCCGAATCCAGTACAAAATGATTTGTTTGTTAATATTGAAGAATCAGGAAATTACAGAATTTCCGACATAAAAGGATCAATACTTTTATCAGGAAATCTTACAAGTGACCAAAACAGAATTGACATTTCCAACCTTGAAAATGGAGTTTATTTTATCAGGATTAATTCTGAAAAAGAATCCATTGTTAAGAAGATAGTGAAGCAATAAGAATTTGTTTAAAAAATAAAAGCCATCTGCGGCAAGCAGATGGCTTTTTTTATACTTTATAACTTTCTACTTAAGTGATGCAATCTGCTCTTCCAGTGTTTTAATCTTCATCTCAGCATCTTCCTTTTTCTTGTTTTCGGCATCCACAACATTTTTTGGTGCATTGTTCACGAAACTGGCATTGCTGAGTTTGCCCATTACTGATTTTAAAAATCCCTTGGTGTAGTTCAGCTCTTCGTTGAGCTTTTTCAGTTCCTCTTCTTTGTTGATCAAATCACCAAGCTGAATGAAATATTCAACTGTGTTTACGATAAAGGATGACGCTCCGGCCGGCTTTTCTGTAATGTATTCTATTTTTTCGAGTCGGGCCAGTTTTTCAATCACAGGATTGAATTTATCTGAAAACGCCTTGCTTTTAATAATCTGAATGTTCATCGCATCTTTTAAAGGAATATTCTTTTCCTGGCGAACCATTCGGATGTTACCTATTACTTCTTTTGAGTTTTCAAACAGATCAAGAATTGCAGTGTCATATTTTTTTGCTTTTGGCATCTCAGAAACCATGATGCTTTCACCTGGTTTTCTTTCTTCAATATACTGCCAGATTTCTTCTGTGATAAAAGGTGTAAAAGGATGCAGCAACCTCAGAAGTTTATCGAAAAATACCAATGTGGCATCCAGGGTTTTTTTATCAATCGGACATTCATAAGCGGGTTTGATCATCTCCAGATACCATGATGAAAACTCATCCCAGAATAATTTGTAAACGGTCATCAGGGCTTCTGATAAACGGTAGGTGTCGTATTGTTCATCCAGACTTTCGATTACCTGATTCAGTCTGTTATCAAACCACTCAATCGCCAGGGTTGATGCTTCTGGTTGAGGTATTTTATCATCCACATCCCAGTTTTTTACCAAACGGAATGCATTCCAAATCTTATTGCAGAAATTTCTTCCCTGCTCGGTTAAACTTTCATCAAAAAGTAAATCACCGCCTGCGGGTGAGCAGAAAAGCATGCCTGCACGTACTCCGTCGGCACCGAATTTGGCAATCAGGTCGAGGGGGTCCGGACTGTTTCCCAATGATTTGGACATTTTTCGGCGTTGTTTGTCGCGGACAATTCCTGTGAGGTAAACATTTTTAAATGGCTGGTCTTTCTGATATTCATATCCGGCAATGATCATGCGGGCTACCCAGAAAAACAAAATTTCAGGTGCTGTTACCAAATCATTGGTTGGATAGTAATATTTTATTTCTTCGTTTTCGGGATATCTTATTCCGTCAAATACTGAAATTGGCCACAGCCATGAAGAAAACCATGTGTCGAGGACATCTTCGTCTTGTCTTAATTCTGTTGCAGTAAGCTCAATTCCGTATTTTTCTTTAGCAAGCACAACAGCTTCCTGTTCTGTTTTTGCAACCACATAACGACCGTCGGGCAAATAAAAGGCCGGAATGCGTTGTCCCCACCAAAGCTGACGAGATACGCACCAGTCTTTTACATTTTCCATCCAGTGCTTGTAGGTGTTTTTGTATTTCTCGGGAATCAGTTTGATGTTGTCGTTCATTACATTAACAAGAGCCGGCTTTGAAATCTCGGTCATTTTCATGAACCACTGCATTGAAAGTTTGGGTTCGATTACGGCATTGGTACGTTCTGATCTTCCCACCTTGTTCATATAATCTTCAGCTTTCACCAAAGCGCCAATTTCTTCAAGCAGTTTATTGGCCGATTTACGGGCTTTGAATCTGTCTTCACCAATAAATAATTCAGCTTTTTCGCTCAAGGTACCATCATCATTGAAAATATCAATTGATTTCAGATTGTGACGGATTCCGATCTCATAGTCGTTGATGTCGTGGGCCGGAGTGATTTTTAATGCACCGGTTCCGAATTCCATATCAACATAGCTGTCAAAAATAATGGGAACAACGCGGTTGACCATAGGAACTATTACATTTTTACCTTTCAGATGGGTGTATCTGGGATCGGCCGGATTTACACAAACGGCAGTATCACCAAGAATTGTCTCCGGACGAGTGGTTGCGATAACAATGAAATCGTTGGTGCCTTCGATTTGATATTTTACGTGATAGAGTTTCGAGTTTTCTTCGGTATAGATAACTTCCTCGTCCGAAACCGCAGTTTTTGCCTGCGGATCCCAGTTAACCATGCGGACACCACGGTAAATCAATCCCTTATTATAAAGATCAATAAACACATCAATAACGGATTCAGACATTTCATCATCCATGGTAAATTTGGTACGTTCCCATTCGCATGAAGCACCCAGTTTTTTCAGTTGTTCGAGGATAATGCCACCATGTTTTTCTTTCCATCTCCAGGCATGTTCCAGAAATTCTTCGCGTGAGAGGGTGTTTTTATCAATACCTTCTTCTTTAAGTTTGGCAACCACCTTGGCTTCGGTGGCAATGGAAGCATGGTCGGTTCCCGGAACCCACAAAGCATTTTTGCCTAACATCCGTGCACGGCGTACGAGCACATCCTGAATGGTATTGTTGAGCATATGGCCCATGTGTAAAACTCCGGTCACGTTGGGTGGCGGAATAACAATGCAGTAGGGCTCACGTTCATCGGGAACAGATCTGAAAAAACCGTTATCGTTCCAGTATTTATACCATTTGTCTTCGCAGGCTTGCGGTTCGTATTTTGTGGGTATTTCCATTGTATACTTTTATTAATCGAAATGCAAAATTATAAAAATTGTGGATTGGTTTTTAAGAATAATTCAATTATGAAGGAAAAAATGAATGCAATTGAAAAATTGGTAAGAAAAAGGGTTCTTATTAATAGAAAACTTTAAAAAATTTACCATTTTGGTAACTTTGTATTATCTTTGTCGTAATTATTAGAAATAAATGAGGGTTATTGCAAAAAAGATATTACGTGATTTCTGGGAAAAGAAAACTGATTCTGAAGAACAGCTAAAAACATGGTACAAGGAATCCTCAAAGTCATCATGGAAAACACCAGGTGAAATTCTTTCAGAATATCCAAAGGCAAGTATCTTAAAAGGAGGCAGAGTTGTTTTTAATATTTGTGGAAATAAATATAGGTTAATTGTTCAGATAAACTATATAAGACAATGGGTATTTATAAGGTTTATAGGAACACATAATGAGTATGATAAAATTGATGCAGATAAAATTTAAGGAGTATGGAAATTAAAATAATAAAAACAGAAGCACAATATAAGCAGGCATTAAAAAGACTGGAAATTATCTTTGATGCACCGGCTAATACTCCCGAAGGTGATGAAGCAGAATTGCTAGGATTGTTGATTGAAAAATACGAAGATGAGCATTATCCTATCGAAGCACCCGATCCGATTGAGGCAATTAAATTCAGGATGGAGCAGATGAATTTGGATAATAATGATTTGGCTTCCATAATAGGATATAAGAGCAGAGTTTCAGAGATTTTCAGTCGCAAAAGAAAACTTTCCCTGAAAATGATCAGAAATCTGCATAAAAAATTGAATATTCCTTATGATTCTTTGATTGCTGAGTATTAATGTTTGACTAGTTGATTATTATTGTTTTTTAATCAACCTCGGCTTCCCCCTCTCAATCCTATAAGAGTGAACAACAACCCCCGAAATTTCCCCATCATCAAAAAATATCTGAGGTATGATTCCCTTGCTCATAGAAGGTTTTTTCTGATCAAAAACAAAATTGCCTATGCTGTAAAAAACGGGTTTGCCGTCAATATAATCAACGGACTGAATTACATGCGGGTGATGGCCGATGATGGCGTCGACCCCTGCATCGATAAGCAAACGGGCTTCCATTCTTTGGTTTGATGAAGGGGTTTCTATTCCTTCTGTACCCCAGTGAATAAACACAATGATGAGGTCATCGGGATTTTCCTTTTTATGCGCGATGATTTTTTCGGTCAGTTGTTTGATGTCCATCTGGCAGGAACCGGGCTTGTTTTCTGCGAAAAACCAGTTTTCGAGCGGAATGGTAACTGTTGCAAAAATAGCCACACGGGTGCCGTATTTTTCAATGATTACCGGCTCGCATGAGTTTTTGGCGTTGTTGCCAAATCCAACCGGAGTCATTCCGTATTTTTTGATGTTTTCCCAGGTGTCGATGGCACCGTCGCGCCCCTGATCATTGAAATGATTGTTGGCCATTCCCAGATGCGTGATTCCTGATTTTTTAACCGCGCCCAACCATTCGGGCTCAGCCCTGAAAATGTATTTTTTGTTGATGGGAGTGGAGTCGGTGGTTACGGGACATTCAAGATTTGCGATAACAAAATCGGATGATTGAAACAGTGAATCCACATCTTCGAAAAGGTAGTCAACGCCATACATTTCTATATTTGTTCTGACACCTCGATCTAACAACAGGTCACCCGCAAAGCAGATGCTGAAGGATTGGGGTTTTTCGGGTTTTTGGGTGCAGGAAGTTAGAAAAAGCACAATTGTTAACGTCACTGCGAGGAACGAAGCAGTCTCCCAATTAAGAGATTGCTTCGTTCCTCGCAATGACGCCGTATAGAAGTTCATCTGCTAATTTGCTAATCTACTAATCAACTAATCATCAACATCCCGAACTATAATAAAATCCCGGAGCCACTTCCAGCGGTTTTACGGGCACCATGATTTCTTCCATCCACACGGGAATGCCCGTTGCCTTTTTATTTTCCAGCATTTGTTGCCATTCCTCATCGGTGAGGCGGTTATCTGAATCCTGCAGAAATTCGTGGAAACTGAATGTGCCACCTTTGCTGATGTACAATAAGCCGTTGATTTCAACCACCACGTAAATGTCATTCACATAACCTGTTGCCACTTCAATGCACTTTTTTTGCATGGTGTTGGTGAAAATATCTGCAACCACGGCAACAGAGCGGTCCGGACCCTGAACAAAATACCATTCGGATGGGTTATCTTCCATCAGGGATAAAGTGAGATATTCAATTGTACTGCCAATGATCCTTATTGTTTCAAAATCCTGATCTGAAAGGTGTTTCCCGTTTATTTCCTTTGTAGAAACCGCGATAAAGAAATCGAGCATTTCATCAATCTGGTTTGTTTTTTCATTGAGTTCATCTGACATAAGTCCGTTATCATCAAAAACCTTTTTAGTCAGTGTAAGCATTTCCTTGGCCTTTTTCCAGAAATTGAGGTTTGGCTCAACATATCCCGGAGTAACCGGCTGATCGGGAACCATACCGCCACATTCGGCTGCCATGGGCTGTTCGGCGTACAAAATAACGTCATGTTTCAGTTCAGCATAGGAAGCAAGAACAGTGTTCAGGTTTTTCTTTCCCCACTGTTTTGTCTGCATGAACCAGGGGTAGTTTTTATCGGGTTTGAGCATGGTGTTTAAACTTTCCATCCATTTGTTGTAAACCGATTTGTTCCAGTCCACTTTACCCTTGAATTTCTTCTGTTCTTTTGCAAGCAGTTCGGGGTATCCTTTAAACTTTGTGTTTTTATTTTCATCAATGGAAATATCTTTCGCCAGTTTATCACCAAGGGTGGCAAAAACATCCAGTGATTTTGGGTAAGAACGCAGATCGGGAACCATCATGTCGAGTAATATTTCATTATCGAAAAGGTACCGTTGGGGCATGAAATTAATCAGATCGAGGCACATTTTGTCCTCGCCGTAACCCTTGAATTTGATTTTATTGATGGTTTTAAGTTTTTCTTTCAGCTTTTTACTGATTGCAGCAACATTATCAGATTTTAAAACCTCTGAAATATCGGCTGATGAATAATCTGAAGTCAATATCTCAAGAATATTCAATGTTGAGAGGTTATCGGGCTCACCCACAAGAAATACCACCGGCTCGAAGATATTTTTATACAGTTCGAACAGACTTTTTCCTTTGGAGGATTTTTTATTTTTGAGCAGCCATGAAGTAAAAACAAAGTTGCTTACGGCATTGTTGTCTTTGATGCACATTGAGGCAGTCTGAAGCCATATCATTGTCCTGAAATAGCTCTTGAATTCCTCGTCGCGCGAATAATGCCCGCGGGGTTTGAACAATGAATAGGAATATTCCTCATCTTTCAGCATTTCGGAGCCGGTTCCTGCTGCATTCAGAGCTTTTGAAGTTTCATCTTCATAAAAAGTCTCATAACCTGCCGGAACGTTAAGTTTTTTGCCAGTTAACAGATTATAGGCAATGGCATAATAACACATGTTGAATGCTGCAACTTCTTTTGTGTTGGCTGAAGCAGATTTATAGACCGTTTCCGATTCCTTATGCAAAGAACTAACAAGTTCAGTGAGAACAGGAATAAAGCTTTCTTTTTCGATAACCCTGAGGTTATAGCTGAAGTACATGTGGAAAAGCTGGAGGAACATATCGGTTGTAACGAAATTGGGAATGAGGTTGTAATCGTTTTGCTCGTAAATATGAAAAAATTGTATATTGTTGTTTTCCACAATGGCGAATCCATTTTCGGATAGTTTGGTTTTTAATTTTTCGTCGAGGTTTTTGAATTGGGAAAGATTGACAATATTCTTAAAATTGGCTTTTTTGTTTTTTCCCTCGCCAATATAGTTTTCTTTCAGTAATTTATTTTCCAGAACCTTTATTTTTTCAATAAAATCGGCCTCTTTCTGAGTCAGTTTGATTTTATAATCCACTTCCCAGAAAGGTGGCTGATACCATTTCTTTCCGTTGAAATAGCCACGGGTAACGGCATCTTTAAAGAGATACCCTTTGCGGGCAAAAAATTCGTTTCTCAGGTAACGCAATTCCTCCAATGACTTGGTTTCCAGTTTCACGTCAAAATTATAAACCGGAGGAAGCACCCTTTCGCCATAATATTGTGCAAACTGTTCCTTGTCATAGGGTTCCATGATTTCACCGCCTTCATAAACGGTGTCTTTGGTGATTTCAAACTCAGGGTTTTCATCACCAGAAGTACTAACTGTTGAATCTTTTGTTTCTTGGGTTTGATCGCTTTCTTTTGTCTGGTCGCAGGAGAACAGGATAAAGAAGATCAGGGCGGATAGGATAAGTGTTTTTTTCATAGAATGATGTTTCAGTATCAATCCCCGGCTTGAAAGCCTGGGTTATAAATCATATTAATTGTTTGCACCAAATTACAATTTCTTTTGATATAGCGTATAAATTTCAGTCCGAATTTTTCCCATTGATATTCGGCCACCAGCCAGGTTCCGTTTTGTTCTTTTTCGAGGGAAATAATTTTCCCTGATTCGTCGTCAAACCTGAAATCAACTAATGGCCGGCTGAGCCGCGAACCCATCCACAGGGTTTTTATCTTCATATCTTTCAATGAAAAAATGGAAATTCTTTTTCCGGGTTCCTTATCAAACCGGGTTTTTTTTATGGTGCCGAGAATCAGATCGGGGTTGCCGTCGCGGTCCACATCACCGGTTATAAATTTGAAAACAGGGAAGGGCAATTGCCTGAAATCACTGCCGGTTTTTTTGTTTTCATAGAAAAAATCAGTCCTTAGAATAAAAAGTGAATCATTTTTTCTGGTGATTGTGGCATCAACGGAAAGGGAATCGCATTTTAACTGAAGTGTCATATCAATGAAATAAACTTTCACTTCATTTTTCTCGCAGGAAAAAAGAATCATTATCAGGCATGAAATGAAAATTCTGATAAAAAAAAGCATGGCAAATTTTTTCAAAAATACGAATAACAATTTTGAAAAGATATAACTGTGCAAGGGTTATTTTTTATAGCATCAGCCAATGGTATTGCTGTTTTAAAAAAATGCTGTATATTTATCAACATTTTATTAACAATATTTGAAAATAAAGCAACATGAAAGATACTGATATTCAAATGAATCCCAACCTGCTGGTCCGCCATTTGCAGAAGCCCGCTTGTGAGTTTACTTTGGAAGATATTGTGCGTTTTGTTGAAGACAACAATATTGAGATGTTAAATTTCAGGTATGTTGGAGAAGACGGCAGACTGAAAACGCTGAACTTCGTTATCAACAGCAAAGAACACTTAATCAATGTACTTTCATCGGGCGAGCGCGTTGACGGATCAAGTTTATTTTCCTATGTAGAAGCAAATTCAAGTGATTTGTATGTGGTACCACGCTACCGCACTGCATTCCTGAACCCTTTTACCGAAGTCCCCACCCTCGACATCCTGTGTTCTTTTTACAATAATGAGGGTAAACCTTTGGAATCGGCTCCCGAGTACATTCTGAAAAAAGCACATGATGAGCTTAAAAAAGCAACCGGATTTAACATGAAAGCCCTTGGTGAACTTGAATATTATGTGGTTGGTGAGAAAAAACTAATATATCCGGCAGTTGATCAGAAGGGTTATCATGCCTCTCCTCCGTTTACCGCTTATGACCATATTCGTACCGAAGCTTTGCAGTTAATTGCACAGTGCGGTGGTAAGGTAAAATACGGACATTCTGAGGTAGGAAATTTCTCTACCGATACCAATACTTTTGAGCAGCATGAGATTGAATTTTTACCCATGGATATTCAGGATGCAGCCGATCAGCTCGTTATTGCCAAATGGATTTTAAGAATGTTGGGCGATGACTACGGAGTGGATTTAAGTTTTGCCCCGAAAATTACCGTAGGTAAAGCAGGCAGCGGGTTGCATTTTCACATGCTTCTTGAAAAAGACGGAAAAAATATCATGGCTGATAAAAACGGACTGACCGAAACAGCCAAAAAAATGATAGCCGGAATCCTTGATCTGGCAAAGCCGATTACAGCTTTTGGAAATACCATACCTACATCATATCTCAGACTGGTACCGCATCAGGAAGCACCAACCAATATTTGCTGGGGTGACAGGAACCGTTCGGTCTTGGTGCGCGTTCCGCTTGGATGGACTGCAGGAACAGGCATGGTACAGGATGCCAACCCGGTACAGAAAACCATTCCCGAGGTTGGAGGTAAACAAACCGTTGAACTGCGCTCAGCCGACGGCTCAGCCGATATTTACGGAACCCTTGCAGCCCTTTGTCTGGCCACCCAGCATGGTTTGACCATGAAGGATTCTCTGAAAATGGCTGAAAAACTTTACGTGAATGTGAACATTTTCAAGGATGAAAATAAAAACACTCTTGATAAGTTAGATAAACTGCCTGCTTCATGCTCAGAATCAGCTGACAGTTTGCTCGAAAAACGCGCATTTTTCGAAAAGAACGGCATTTTCCCTGCCGGATACATCGACAATCTTGCCAAAAAACTCAAATCATACAACGATAAAAACATGAGCGAGGAGCTCTTCGGCAAAAAAGAAGAAATCCGAAAACTCGTTGAAAAATATTTTCATTGCATGTAAAGAAAAAGCCCGCATCGCGGGCTTTTTTTATGGTATTATTTTATCTGGATTGCCTTTTTGACACAAACCATTCCGCCCACTTTTAGAAGTAAAGAAAGAGATTCCTTGAGTCAGGTCGCTGGTGTCCCAGTGGACAGATTAATTGAATAATTCGGGGTCGCAAAATGAAACTGTTCAATCCAAACCTTTCTTTCACAAAATGTGAAACGCAAAATGTGAATTTTATTAACCAACCTCCTATAACCTTGTTACCTTGTCACCTTGTCACCCTCTTACAATGTTAACACAATGCAAATACAAACTCCAAAAAAACATTGGATTAAAATTTGATGTTAATTAGCATTAAGCAATTATTCAATTGTAAAATAAAGATTTGTAATTTTGAAACTTAAAACTGAGACAAAATGAAACAGATATCATTTTTAGCAGTGCTTTTATTTGCCGTGATTTTTGGCAATGCCCAGGATGCAGTGAAAAAAACCAATGAAAAATCCGAAAAGAAAACCTCTGTTATTGTATTTGAAAAAACGGTTTACAATTACGGAACCATTGCAAAAGGATCTGAGGGCACCTGTGAATTTATCTTTAAAAATGCGGGAAAAGATCCAATAGTACTCCAGAATGTGAAAGCTACCTGTGGCTGTACCACTCCCAAATGGTCAAAAGAACCAATTCTTAAAGGAGAAAAAGGATCTATTAAAGTCAGATACGATACCAGTAAAACAGGTAAATTTTCAAAAACCATTTCGGTTTATTCAAATGCAAAAAATTCAGAGGTAGAATTGAGAGTTGAAGGAACAGTGGTTGATGAACCTGAAAAAGAACAGAAAACGGAAGATTCCAATAAACAACCAAAAAAACAATAATAAACGAATTTTAAAAATTTAATCCATTAGTTATGCCGACAATTTCTGAAAAAGGAAAACAGATGCCATCTTCGCCAATCAGGAAGTTGGTTCCATTCGCTGAGGAAGCAAAGAAAAAGGGTAGAAAAGTGTATCACCTGAACATCGGTCAGCCTGATATTCCAACTCCGGATGTTGCCTTAAACGCTGTTAAGCACATGACCGAAACCGTTCTGGAATACAGTCATTCTGCAGGAAACCAAACCTATCGTCACAAACTGGCAAAATACTATCAGGGTCTGAATATTCATGTTACCGCCAATGACATGATCATCACCAATGGCGGGTCCGAAGCTATTATTTTTGCTTTCATGACTTGCCTCGATCCGGGCGATGAGGTTATTATTCCCGAACCTTTTTATGCTAATTATAACGGTTTTGCTATCATGTCGGATGTGGTTGTAAAGCCCATCACTTCTCATATCGAGAATGATTTTGCTTTGCCTCCCATTGAAGAATTTGAAAAACTGATTACTCCAAAAACAAAAGGAATTGTTATTTGCAATCCTAATAATCCAACAGGTTATTTGTACTCCGAAGCCGAAATGCGCCAGCTTGCCACTATCATTAAAAAACATGATATGTACCTGTTTGCTGATGAGGTTTACAGGGAATTCTGCTACGACGGTGAAAAACATTTTTCAGCAATGAATATCGAGGGACTTGAAAACAACGTGATTTTACTTGATTCTGTTTCTAAACGTTACAGCATGTGCGGAGTAAGAGTTGGTGCTTTGATTACAAAAAACAAAGAGGTTATTGCCAACGCCATGAAATTTGCCCAGGCAAGATTATGTCCGCCATCTCTTGGCCAGATTGCCAGTGAAGCCGCCCTCGAAACTCCGAAAAGCTATTTCGATAAAGTGTATCAGGAATATATCGACAGACGCGATTTGATGGTAAAAAGATTAAATCAGATGGAAGGCGTTTATTGTCCCAAACCAAAAGGCGCTTTCTATGCTGTTGTGAGATTGCCAATTGATGATTCTGACAGATTTGCTCAGTGGATTCTTGAAGATTTCGAATACCAGAACCATACCGTGATGGTTGCTCCGGCTTCAGGATTTTATTTCACACCGGGTAAAGGAAAAAATGAAGTTCGTATTGCTTACGTTCTGAAAAAGGAAGACCTGATTCATGCCATGGATGTGCTGGCTCATGCGCTTAAGGTATATCCCGGAAGAACAATTTAGAAAAATGAAAAATATAGATAAAAAAAAAGAGGCGTTTTCGCCTCTTTTTTTTTATCCTTTATAAATTGGAAGTTTTACAACTTTCGCTTTTAGCTTTTTATCCCTGATGGAAATAAAAATCTCTGTTCCTTCTTTCCACAATCCTTTATTGAGGTAAGCCATTCCGATTCCCACTTTCATCATGGGCGACATGGTTCCTGAAGTTACTTCGCCAATTACTTTTCCCTCGGCATCAACCACATCATAATGCTGACGGGGAATACCACGGTCGATCATTTCAAATCCGCAAAGTTTTCTTGCTGTACCTTCGGCTTTTTGTTTCAGCATCAGGTCTTTATCGATAAAGTTTTTGGTGTCGGTAAATTTTGTGATCCAACCCAATCCGGCTTCAATAGGTGATGTGCCGTCATTGATGTCATTTCCATATAAACAAAATCCCATTTCCAGTCTTAAAGTATCACGGGCACCCAGACCAATTGGTTTGATACCAAATTCTTTTCCTGCTTCAAAAACTGCATTCCACAGTTTTGCTCCGTCGGCATTTTTCACATATATTTCGCATCCCCCTGAGCCGGTATAGCCGGTGGTTGAGAAGATCACATCTTTAATTCCGGCAAACTCGATGATCTGGAAAGTATAATATTCCATGTCAGCTACATTTGCCTGGGTAAGCTTCTGCATGGCTTTAAGGGCGAGCGGACCTTGAATTGCCAGTTGTGCAAATTCATCAGATGCATTGATTAGTTCGGTTCCGATTTTCAATCCCATTTCTTCGGCATTCTTTACACACCATGCCCAGTCCTTATCAATATTGGCTGCGTTGACAACTAAAAAATAATGATCGGCTTTCAATCTGTAAACAAGCAGGTCATCAACAATTCCGCCTTTTCCATTGGGGAAACATGAGTACTGAACTTTGCCGTCGAAAAGAGCAGCAACGTCGTTTGATGTGATTTTCTGCAGAAAATCCAAAGCTTTTGGGCCTTTTACCCAAAATTCACCCATATGGGAAACATCAAAAACACCAACTTTTTGACGAACGGCTACGTGTTCATCATTGATTCCGGTGTATTCTACCGGCATGCTATAACCTGCAAATGGAACCATTTTGGCACCCAGGTCAACATGAAACTTAGTGAATGCAGTATTTTTCATTATCTTATGATTAGATATGTAATTTATTTAACAAACAAATGTAATAAAAAAAAATGCTGACTTGTTTGAAAACGAAAATGTTCTTTAACTGAAAAAGGAAATAACGGTAAAACCAACCGCACCATAAACACATAAACACATAAACACATAAACACATAAACACATAAACACATAAACAAATAAACTTATAAACCAATAAACCACCAACCAATACTCAAAAATGCAAAAAATGTCCCCCGACAATATTTGTCCCGCACAGTAAAATTTTCTACTTTTATAAAAAATATGCCATATACATTACTCATAGTACTGGATTATTTTTTACTGGCTTTTCACTTGATATTCACTTTGTTTAATATCAGCGGGTGGATATGGAGAAGGACCAGAAAAATTCATCTTGTTACCATGCTGCTTACTTTGGCTTCATGGTTCGGAGCAGGGTACTGGCTTGGCTGGGGATATTGTTTTTATACTGACTGGCACTGGCAGGTGCGCGAAATGCTCGGCAATCCCATCATGTCGGATTCCTATACGCATTTTTTCGTTAATGAAATTACCGGACTCGATCTGCCAAACCAACCGCTCAACAACGCAATTATTATTGTATTCTTCGTTAGCTTATTATTAACAATTTATCTAAACATCAGTGATTTAATTATTTATCGCCGTTATAAAAGGAAAAACAAAGATCTTTTTTAACTTGGGAATAATTATTGATATACCTATTAAAAGGAAAAAATTATGAAACGTTTGCTTATAATTTTGGTGTTATTTTCATCTGTTTCTCAGGTGTTCAGCCAGACCGACACTGTTAAAGTCCATAAGGATTCAGCTGCTGTCGTAGTAAAGGACAGTGTTCCCAAAACTGAAAAAGATTCCGTTGTTTTTAAGGTTTGTCACCCAAAGGATTTATATGCAGTCGATTTTTTTCTGCTGGAAGAAATGCTTGGAAAAAAGCTGGATCAGCCAAAGGAAAAACCTGAATATAAGGGAGAATGGTGGAGACTGGTCAAATATTACAACAACAACGCATTTGATAAAAAGCGCACCAAGGACATGGTGTTCAGAGTATCGATTGGTTTTATTGTCAACTGTGAAGGAAAAGCGGGTGAATTCAAGCTTCTGAGCGAACACGAAGATAAGGAACTGACACTTGCCCGCGAAATATTGCGGCTTACAAGGCATTTGCCTATGGATTGGGAACCTGCAAAGAAGAAAGGCAAGTCCGTTGACTGTTGGTATGTCATTACATTTACCGTGCACAATGGCGATTTCACCACAATTTTCGGTGATTATTAGAAAATAAAAACTTGAGTATTTACTCAGGAAATTTAATTAATACAATAATTTCTATTATAAGCTAACTTTTTTAACTCCAGGTACTTTAAGTACTTGAAGTATTTTAGGCACTTGAAGTACTTTTTACATGAAAATTCTCCTTTTAGAACCCTTTCTCACAGGATCCCACAGGCGCTGGGCCGAGGAACTGAAAAAATTCAGCCGTCACGACATTCATATTTCAGGAATGAGCGGCCATCACTGGAAATGGAGAATGCATGGGGGTGCAGTGACATTGGCCAGAAAATTCAATGAATCTGATTATACTCCCGATCTCATCCTGGCCACCGACATGATTGACCTTACTACTTTTTCGGCCCTCACCGCAAAAAAAACTTTTGGTATTCCCAAAATGGTATATTTTCACGAAAACCAGCTTACCTATCCCTGGAACTATACCGATAAAGATGTTCGGCTAAAGCGAGACCACCATTATGGTTTCATTAATTTTTCCACCGCGGTTTGCGCCGATAAAATTTTCTTTAACTCACAACATCATCTGGAATCTTTTACCCGCGAATTACCTGCTTTTCTCAATTCTTTTCCCGATCACAATGAGACCGGATTGGTTGAACAGATTTCACAAAAAAGCCGTGTTTTGTACCCCGGAATGAATCTTGAACATGCCGACCATACCCGAAAACAAAATCAGGTGCCGGTTTTCCTGTGGAACCACAGATGGGAACATGATAAAAATCCCGATTCATTTTTTGAAATCCTTTTTAAATTGAAGAAGGAAGGTTTTGAATTTGAGCTCATCGTATTGGGCGAATCTTATGAAAATGCGCCTCAGATATTCAAATCTGTTTCTTCCATGCTTGGAGATAAAATTCTGCATTGGGGATATGTGGATAGTTACGAAAAGTACCTGCGGCTTTTGCTTTCTGCAGATATTTTGCCTGTTACCTCAAACCACGATTTTTTTGGAATGAGTGTGATCGAGGCCATCAATGCGGGATGTTATCCTTTGTTGCCCGACCGGCTTGCCTATCCCGAACACATTCCTGAAAATCTCCGGGAAAAATATTTGTATGCTGATGAAGCAGAATTGTTGGAAAAGCTTAAACACATTCTTAGGAATTTCCCGTTTGATGGAGATGCTGGTTTAATACAACACGTAAAAAGGTACGACTGGAAAAACATCATTGATCAGTACGATCAGGCATTTGAGGAATTCCGATAGATTGCCAGTCCGGCCCCGCCAAGTTCCGTCACATTCACAATCATTTTTTCAGGTAATACCGGAGCTTTTACTCCCATGGTGAATTTCAAAGATCCGGTAAAAATGCGGGCTTCATCCCAAACATTCTGAGAAATGAAACTGTTAAGGAGTTTTGCGCCCCCTTCGACTATTACCGACTGAATGTCTCTTTTGTAAAGCTCGTTTAAGATTGGTTCAACGGAGTTTTTTGAAAAATCAGCCAAAATAAACTCAGTATTTTTAATTTGGGGATGCTTAGGGTTTACTGTAAAAACCAGGGTTTTCTGAGTCCCGTCAAGGAGTTTGGAATTGGCGGGCAGAATAAGGTTTTTGTCTGTTACGATTCTGACCGGTTGATTGCCCGTCCACTCCCTTACATTAAGCGCCGGATTGTCGAGCAGGGCAGTGTTATATCCTACCATGATGGCATTTTCTTCGGTGCGCCATCTGTGTACCACCGAACGTGAAATTTCATTGGTTATCCAAACAGGTTTTTCCTTTGGAGAAGTTCTTTTTTTATCTAAAAATCCATCTGCAGTCTGAGCCCATTTTAAAATAATATAAGGCCGTTTTTTTGTATGAAAGGTAAAGAACCTTTTATTGATTTCAGCGCCTTCTTTTTCTAAAATCCCGGTAATTACTTCTGCTCCTGATTTTTTCAGCATCTCGATCCCTCTTCCCGAAACTTCGAAATAAGGATCTTTGTTTGATATAACCACTCTGGGTATTTTCAGGTCAATAAGCTTCAGCGAACAGGCAGGCGTTCGTCCCTGATGCGAACAGGGTTCAAGATTAACGTACAAGGTTGATTGACTGAGAAGCGATTTGTCTTTTACACTCGCAATGGCATTAATTTCAGCGTGTGCTTCGCCGCATTTTTTATGGTACCCTTCTCCGATTATCCTGCCTTCATGCACAATGACGCAACCTACAAGCGGATTGGGATAGGTGTTCCCCAGTCCGTTTTGGGCAAGCTCAAAACATCTTTTCATGTGTGCAATATCTTCGGCAGAATGAACCATTAATTTTTTTTAATCTGAAAACTTTTTACATTTGAACCATGACAGTAAACGACCATATAAAAAAAATAAAGCAGGAACTGTCTGTGCTTTATGATGTTAATGAAATCAATTCATTCACTTACATCATTTTTGAACATCTGCTAAATTACTCAAAAATTGATTTAATCTTAAACAAGGATCAAAAAACATCTTCGGAAACAGACCTGTATATAGCAGAAATTATTTACAGATTAAGAAATGAAGAGCCCATTCAGTATATTATCGGGAAAACAAATTTTTGCGATCTTGATTTTGTTACACAGCCGGGAGTATTGATTCCCAGACCCGAAACAGAGGAACTGGTGGTGATGATTATTAAGGCAGTGCAAAAAAAAGAAATCAGCGCAGAAAACATACTCGATATTGGTACCGGCAGCGGTTGCATTGCTGTGAGCCTGAAAAAATATCTCCCTGAAAGCAGGGTGCAGGCACTGGATATATCTGAAAAAGCTCTTAAAATTGCCCGTAATAATGCAAGTTTGAACATGACAGATGTTGAATTTTTAAAAGCTGACATCCTGAATCATGATAAGGTGGCAGTTTCTGAAAAATTTGATTTGATTGTGAGCAACCCGCCTTACGTTACCATAGAGGATAAAGAGAAAATGAGCAGAAATGTTTTGGATTATGAACCGGCATCAGCACTGTTTTTTCAGGGCAATAATCCTTTGGTGTTTTATGAAGCCATTGCAGATTTTAGTGCAAAACACCTCAAAGATAACGGGAATCTTTTTCTGGAAATAAATGAAAAATTCGGTAGGGAAACAGCCGGTATGCTAAAGCAGAAGCTATCAGGAAAGGTTGAGATTTTAAAGGATTTGAGCGGCAAAGACCGGTTTGTTGTTGTAAAGTATAATCAACATTAAAATGGAAAAAAAGCCTGATAAAAAAATTGTTCTTTCAAAAGCAAAAAATCTTTGCAGCCGAAAGGAAAAATGCAAATCTGAGATATTTGAATCCCTTATGAAATGGGGAGTAGAAAAAGATATGGCCGAAGAGGTCATTGCCGATCTCGAAAAAGAAAAATATATTGATGAGGCCAGATATGCTGAATTTTTCACCACCGACAGTTACAAATTAAAACATTGGGGAAGAGTAAAAATCGAATATCATCTGAGAATGAAAAAAATTCCCTCAGCCCTTATTCACAATGCATTTGATGAAATAATTGATGAAGGTGAATATGAAAAAATCCTCTCAAAATTGCTGAAGGATAAAATGAGATCGGTAAAGGGAATCAATACCTATGCCGGTAAGGCCAAAATCATTCGCTTTGCCCAAAGCCGTGGGTTTGAAACTGAACTGACACTTAAAATTTTGGATGAATTACTATAAAAATTCAAGGCACCTCAAGTGCTTCTTTCCCTTGTTCATCTCCGAAAAATAAACTACTTTTGTCATCACTTCGGACTTCCGGCTTTTTACCCTCCATAGCTTTTGCAAAGGAGGGCGGACTTCCGGCAAAAAAAAATACAATGATTACAACCGACCACATCAAGGACCTGTGCGAACGCGAAGCCGCGTTGAGGAGGTATCTTTGACATTGACAAAAAGCTCAAAGAAATAGAAATCGAAGAGGAAAAAACCAAAGCAGCAGATTTTTGGAACGACTCAAAGGAAGCTGAAAAACAGCTTAAAAAAATCAACAGCATAAAAAAATGGACGGATGCTTATGCTAAAATAAAATCCTCCGTTGATGACCTTCAGATTATATTTGATTATTTTAAATCGGGCGATGCAGGTGAATCGGATGTGGAGGAAGCATTCAATGAGAGCCAAAAACTCATTGAAGAGCTGGAGCTCAAAAATATGCTGGGCAAAAAGGAAGACATTCTAGGCGCCATGGTTAAAATCAACTCGGGTGCTGGCGGAACTGAAAGTCTGGACTGGACAGCCATGCTCATGCGCATGTACATCAAATGGGGCGAAAGCAACGGCTATGTTGTGAAGGAACAATATTTTCAGGCTGGCGATGAGGCCGGAGTGAAAACTGTGACGCTTGAGTTTATCGGTGATTATGCTTATGGATATTTAAAAGGTGAAACCGGTGTTCATAGACTGGTGCGTATTTCACCTTTCAATGCTCAGGGAAAAAGACAAACTACTTTTTCATCTGTTTTTGTGGCACCCATGGTGGATGATGAAATTGAAATTGTGATCAGCCCGGCCGACATTACTTTTGAAACTTTCAGATCGAGTGGGGCAGGAGGACAAAATGTAAATAAGGTCGAAACAGCTGTTCGACTGAAACATTTGCCAACCGGAATTGTAATTGAAAATCAGGAGTCACGGTCGCAACTCATGAATAAAGATAACGCCATGCGATTGCTGAAATCAGAATTATACGCCATCGAACTCAGGAAAAGGGATGAGGAAAAAGCAAAAATCGAAGGCCAAAAACTGAAAATTGAATGGGGCTCACAAATAAGAAATTACACGCTTCATCCTTATAAACTGGTAAAAGATCTCCGCACCGGACTTGAAACAGGAAATACTCAGGCTGTTCTTGACGGCGACCTGAACCCTTTTATGAAAGCATTCCTGATGGAGTTTGGAAAATCCTGAGGATTAGAGATCTAAATCAAAAAGTGTTTTTTTAACATTGTAAAATAGTTTGCATATTTTTATTTTAATGATAATTTTGACACGGAAAATTCCGTTAATTTAACCTCTGATAAATGAAAAGATTTAAATATTTTTTAATTGCAGCATCAGTGCCAATGATGTTTTCCTGTTCCGGTGGACCTGATTATTGCGAATGCTTTGAAAATTCCTTCAGCGAAAACAAGGATGCAAAACTGGACGAAGAATGTGAAAAAAAATTCGAGAAACTTACCGACGAAGAAGTTATGGTCGAAATTGAAAAATGCTATAAAGAGAAAGAAAAGGAAATTGAAGAAAAAAAATAAAGGTTTTTCGAAAAAAAATATAAAAAGCTGCCCGTTTGGTGGCTTTTTTGCGTTTGTGGGGCTTATTGTTGATTAGTAAATCATTTAAAAATTCATTCATTGTTTAATCCCAAAAGGGTTTTATTCAAAAAGTATCAAATCAAACTTTGATTCATTTCGTTAAAATTTATATCTTTGATAAACAAATTTAACTATGAAGGTTATGAAAAAAATCCTGATACTTTTATTCGTAGGTGTATCTTTTGCCTTTTATTCATGCAGTTCTGAACCTGAAGCTGAGAAAAAGGACGGTAACCCTGAATTTTGCGACTGCGTG
Source organism: Bacteroidetes bacterium GWF2_38_335 (assembly GCA_001769535.1). Classification (GTDB taxonomy): domain Bacteria; phylum Bacteroidota; class Bacteroidia; order Bacteroidales; family GWF2-38-335; genus GWF2-38-335. The sequence goes on along the minus strand of MEOH01000001.1, from coordinate 179,210 downwards.
AAAGAAAGCAATAAAGACAAGCCTGATCAGGAAATGATTAAAAAGTGTGACGAGCTATACACCCCCAAGCCTGAGGCAACCGAAGCTGATATTGAAAAATATATGGAACAGGTAAGCAGTTGTAAATAAAAATTTTTTCGTTAAAATTTTATTCTGACCTGAGCCCTGATTTCGGATTTCACATTCCCCTTTATTTCGGTAAGTCCCGACCCGATTACTTCTTTGTCATTATAGTAAGTTCTCGAATATTTTAACCAAAAATCAATACGGTCACTCACCCGGTATTTCATGTTGAGGTAATATCTTGTCCCTTTTGAATAATATGCTGGTATTGAAAATGCGTAAAGCAAATCACTTTCATAGGCGTAAATTCTGGATTCCCAGCTGTCGGTATCAAAAGCTGCCCATCGAACCGAAAGTGTAAGGGGTTTCTTTTTTGGTTTCCATGCTATATCCTGATAAACGAGGTAACCTTGCTCGGGAAGGTTTTCCCCTGTTTTGTAATTGATCCATTCTACCCGGCTTTGAAATTCGAATTCTTTTAAAACGGGATATTTTATGTGATATCTGAGTTTTGTGGTAATGACATCCTGCAATTGAGCCATGTAGGTCACATAGTCGGTTGATTCGTTAATTTCTTTCTTTTCCTGCTTGAATTTGAGGTACATGGAAACTTTTCTTGATGGGGTAAAATCTGCCTGCAACAGATAATCAATTCCCTGTGATGGCCCATTTACCCTGAATTTAAGCCATGGAAAACTGAATGAATCAAAATAGGCTGATAACTTGACTTTTTTGACAGGATATATAATTGTACCAAGATAAATTCCTTCTTCATTGTTGGTCGAAGATCCTTCTGAAAAACCATTGGCATAAATTGCCTGATAATCAAAGTCGTACTTGCGATGCAGTCCGGCAAGCGAAACCTGCGGTGAAAGATTGAAAATTGCTCCGTTTACAAAAGCCCTGCTTAGATTCTCATCAACAGCATATTCCCCGAAAACATTGAAGTTCTTGTAAAAAATCTGATAATTTAATCCCAGATTTGAACCTGATTTGCCCTGAAAATTGAAGTAATTATACGGACTGCCGTCTTTGTTCAATTCACCACTGAACATGTAAGAAATATAGCTGAGGCCTATTTTATAGAAATCTCTTCTGTGTGAGATGTTACCGCCAAAAATCTTTTCTCCGATGGTTTGCCGGTCGGCTATTTCTCCCGGAGTAGAATGTAGTCCGGTGATCTGAAATGATGAAATTTCCAGAACTTCCTCGCTCAGCGTGTCCATGGTTACCACATTGCCGTCGATTTTTTTGTATGAACCGAAAAGCGATACATCTGTTTTGCCAAAGCGCAATGTCGTGGCTGCTCCCCTGAGAAATTGATTCTCATTGGCAGAGGAATATCTTTTTACCCCACCCGCCTTTTTGTTTATTCCCATCGAATTGGACGATTTTCCAAATGACATTCCCGACCAGACAGTTAGTCCCTGCCCAAACTGAACCTGATAATCACCCAAACACAATGTTTTGATTTTGCCAATATCATTGACTTGAAAATGAGCCGTGTAGTAATCAAATCCCCTTTTTTGTGTTCCTTTGAAAAACTCCTCACCCGGATCTTTTTCAGCCGTTACTCCGAAAAATAATTTGTTTTTGTAGTAATACCGGTACTTGGAATATATTTTTAAGGGACTTCCCAGATATCTGGAGTTCGGACTTTCTGCCAGCATGGAATCGGTGGCATCACTGAATCCGGTCTGCTCTTCAATAATTGAGGTAGACCTGAACCACAATTGGTTGTTTCCGTATTTAAATGCGTTTTTCAGTGATAAGCTTGAAGAAACAGTTTTTTCTTCAATGGTAATAAATGGAAGGATCTTGTAAATAAGGTCTTTATTATAGCCAAGCACAAGCTGAAGTTCATAAATACTCAAAAGTTTACCGTTTTTTTCAATGTAATATTGCAGACTTTTTATCTGAAATTCCGATAAAAGATGCAGTTTTTCAAGTTCCTCTTTCTTCGCATCATTAATGTTTATAGGGTTTTCAAGAAAATAGGTCAGGTCTTCGAGTAATGTGCTATAATCAATATCCTCATCCGAATTCTCAGAGATTTCCTCGATAAGTTCCTCAAGAAAATCCTGTCCAATATTTTTTTCTTCCTGAGCATCAGCCCAAAAGGAAACAAATAAAAGGAATACAATCAATATTTGCAGTTTTTTTATCATCAGCAGGATGAAAAATCAGTTTGCTATAAAATTAATCCAAAATTGATAACTTTGCTATTACTGTTAATGCATTTTTTTCTGCAGACAGCAAGAATTAATTATTGAGAAAAGGGCAAATATATGCACAAACAGCAGACAGATCATTTGTTTCAGCTTGTTAAATCACTGTCAAAATCTGAAAAAAGAAATTTCAGATTGTATGTGACCAGAGCAGGTAACAGTTCAGAAAACACCAAATTTCTGAAGCTTTTCGACCTTATTTCAAAAATGGACGATTACAATGAGGATATTATTCTTTCAAATTCAAATGATTTTAAACCTTCCCAGTTATCAAACCTAAAAGCGCATTTATACAGGCAATTACTCATCAGTTTACGTCTTGTTAATATTTCAAGTGACGTAGATTTGCGCATTAGAGAACAGCTTGATCATGCTAAGGTATTGTATAACAAAGGATTGTATACTCAGAGTCTGAAAATCCTCGAGAAATTAAAAGCACTGACGCTTAAATATAAAAGATACTCGATTCATTATGAGGTAATTGATTTTGAAAGACAAATTGAACTTCAATACATTACCCGAAGCATGGAAACGCGATCGGCCGAGCTAGCCCTTGAGGCAAACGACACACTCCGGATTATTGAAAACTCAAACCATTTTGCCAATGTTGCACTGAAACTTTACGGCTTATATATCAAAGTCGGGTACATTAGAAATAAGAAGGACCTCACAATGGCCGGACAGTTTTTTAATGACAACATCCGTCCTTTTGAAATTGAAAAATGTACTTTTTTTGAAAAGTTGCATATTTATCAGTGTTATGTATGGTATAACCTGATAATTCAGGATTTTTTGAACTGCTTTAAGTATGCGCAGAAATGGGTTGATTTGTTTGATGAAGACGAAGAACTTAAAATCGTTTATGCCGATCTTTATCTGAAAGGAATTAACAATTTACTGGTTTCATTATTCCTCACTCAGCATTATTCAAGATACGTGAAAGTTCTGGATGTTTTATGCAATCTTGCTGATAATGAGGAATTCAAAAAAGATGACAATACCGCGATATTATTGTTCAATTTTAAATATATCCATCTGATTAGCAAGTACTTTATGGAGGGGAAGTTCACCGATGGACTGGCAATCATTCCGGAGATCGAAAAGGGCATGGAAATATATAAAATGCATATGGACAAGCACCGGCTTTTGGTTTTCGATTATAAGATTGCCTGTCTTTATTTTGGGTCGGGTGACTACAAAAACACCATCAAATATCTGAATCGGATCATCAACCTCAGGGATATCAACATTCGCGAAGATATTCACTGTTTTGCCAGAATCCTGAATCTGATCAGTCATTTTGAGCTGGGAAACAGGGATTTGATGGATTATCAGGTTATCTCGGTGTACCGTTTCCTTGCAAAAATGGACGACCTGCACCAGGTTCAGAAATACATCTTCAAATTCCTGCGAAACCTCAGTTATATTTCCGAAGCCGATCTGCATACACAATTTGTGGGTTTGCACAGCCAATTGTCGCGTTTACAGGATGACCCGTTCGAACGACGTCCTTTCCTTTATCTCGACATAGTTTCCTGGCTCGAAAGTAAAATCCGGGGAAAATCTGTTCAGGATATCATCAGGGAAAAAGCAACCCGTCTCAGGTAACTGGTATTACCGCCATACCAATCAGTCCATCTCATAAAGAAAATCATTGAACGGGTAGCGTGACACATGAATTTCCTTTACTTTCTGATAAAGCAGTGATTTAAACTCATCAATGTTTTGTTTTTCCTTGGCGGAGATAAAAATGCAAAAAGCATTTTCTTTAGCCATCCACGTTTGTTTGAGGTCTTCGAGTGAATAGTTTTTCCTGTTTTTAGGAGTCAGATCATCATCGTCCTTTTTCACATACGTAAAGGCATCAATTTTATTGAAGATGATGAAAGTGGGTTTGTCAGCAGAGTCTATTTCATTCAGGGTGTCATTGACAACCTGAATTTGCTCTTCAAAATTGGGATGCGAAATATCCACAACATGAAGCAGGATATCTGATTCGCGCACCTCATCAAGTGTTGACTTGAACGACTCAACCAGTCCGTGAGGCAATTTCCTTATGAATCCGACAGTATCCGATAAAAGAAAAGGCAAATTGTCAACTACAACCTTCCTCACGGTGGTATCCAATGTTGCAAAAAGTTTATTTTCGGCAAACACATCCGACTTGCTGATCAAATTCATGATGGTTGACTTTCCCACATTGGTATAGCCCACCAAGGCCACTCGGATCATCTTTCCCCTGTTTTTTCTCTGTGTGACTTTTTGATTATCAATTTTAATCAATTGTTCCTTTAGTCGTGCAATTTTATCCCTGATCACCCTGCGGTCGGTTTCGATTTCAGTTTCACCCGGACCTCTTAATCCGATTCCACCACGCTGTCGCTCCAGGTGGGTCCACATACCGGTAAGTCGTGGCAGCAGATATTGGTATTGTGCCAGTTCCACCTGCACCTTAGCATGTGCGGTTTGTGCCCTTTTGGCGAAAATATCCAGAATAAGATTGGTGCGGTCGAGCACTCTTTTATTCATTTCCCGCTCAATATTTCTGATTTGCGATGGGGAAAGTTCGTCATCAAATATTACTAAATCAATGTCATTGTTCTCAACATAAATCCTGATTTCTTCTAATTTTCCTGTGCCCACAAAAGTCTTGGGATTCGGATACTGAAGATTCTGATAAAATCTACGCACAGTAATAGCTCCGGCAGTATCAGCAAGAAATGCTAACTCATCCAGATACTCATGAATCTGATTTTCCGGTTGGTTTTGTGTTGCCACCCCAACTAAAACTGCCCTTTCGGGTTTAATATCCGTTTCTATGTATTTTGTCATTTTTATTTATTGCTGCAAAGATAATAACTTTCTTCTATTTTCTCCCGCTCGCTCCCCCAAGTCTCCCGACTTGGGGTTTGATCATCATTCTTGTTTATAACACGCTCCCCCAAGTCTCCCGACTTGGGGTTTGATCATCTCCCTTGTTTATAACTCCCCTTTATCGTTAATAAAAACTCCCCTTCATTTTCAAACCCAAAAGAAATCATTTCTAATTTTGACCATCCAAAAAAAACGATTATGAAATTTTTTATTGATACTGCAAATCTTGCACAAATTAAAGAAGCCCAGGCTTTGGGAGTTCTTGACGGAGTAACAACCAATCCCTCGCTGATGGCCAAAGAAGGCATCAAAGGTGAAGCAAATATCAAAAAGCATTACGTTGATATTTGTAACATCGTTGATGGTGATGTTAGTGCCGAAGTAATTTCCACTGATTATGAAGGAATGATCAGGGAAGGTAAGGAACTGGCTGCCCTGCACCCACAGATCGTGGTTAAAGTTCCCATTATTAAAGAAGGTATCAAAGCCATTAAATATTTTTCTGATAACGGCATCCGCACAAACTGTACCCTGGTTTTTTCTCAGGGTCAGGCATTGCTTGCAGCTAAAGCCGGAGCAACTTATGTTTCTCCTTTTATAGGTCGCCTGGATGACAATTCAACCGACGGTGTTGAGTTAATTGGAAAAATTGTTGACATGTATCATTTTTACGGTTTCGAAACCCAGGTGCTGGCCGCTTCGATTCGTCATACCATGCACATTATCAGATGCGTTGAAATGGGTGCCGATGTGGCAACTTGTCCGCTTGATGCAATCCTCGGTTTGCTAAATCATCCGCTAACTGACATCGGACTGGCAAAATTTCTTGCCGATTATAAAAAAGTTAACGGTTAAAAGTGGCCCAGTTCATAAAAATATACAATGATAATCCCAACTCCCGGGAAATAAGAAAAGCTGTTGAAGTACTGAATTCCGGAGGCATCATTATTTATCCCACCGACTCGGTTTATGGCCTGGGATGCGACATAAATAAGCCCCGGGCAGTTGAGCGTATTGCCCAAATTAAAGGTGAAAAGCTGGAAAAAGCCAACTTTTCATTCATTTTTTATGACCTCAGCCATATTTCGGAGTTTACCAGGCAGATTAATAATGATGTGTTCAAATCCATGAAAAGGAATCTCCCGGGTCCTTTTACCTTTATTCTCGAAGCCAATGCCAATATTCCTAAAATTTTTAAATCCAAGAAAAAAACCATTGGTATCCGTGTTCCCGATAACAACATTATTCGCGAAATTGTAAGGGAACTGGGAAATCCAATTATGACCACTTCGGTGCTCGATGACGATGAAGTCATTGAATACACTACCGACCCCGAACTTATTTTCGAAAAGTACAAGGATATTGTGGATCTGGTAATTGACGGCGGTTTTGGTAATAATGAAGCATCAACAGTAATAGACTGTACAGGCGAAGAAATGGAAATTATCAGGCAGGGTATTGGTGAACTACAATAATCTATAACAGAAACTCCTTTTGATATAATTATACCGTGGATTTTAACAATTGGTTAAACTCTTTAACTTTTTATTTGTCAAAATCATCGATTGATTACTTAATTTTGAAAAATGAAATTTCTTATACTTTTTACACTGCTGTTTTATTCAGCTGTTTTATTTGCTCAGGAAAGGCCTCAGGGCGACAGAGGTTCTGATAATATGCCAAAAGAAGGAATTCTTAAGGGTAAGGTTTATGATGCTGATTTGAAAACTCCGGTTCAATATGCCAATATCGTTGTGAAAAGTGCAGGCGATGGATCGATTATCAATGGTGCTGTAGCCGACGAAAAAGGGGATTTTGTCATTAAAGATCTGTCTTATGGGAAATTTACTGTGGAAATTGATTTTATTGGATACAAAAAGGTCATAAAAACTGAAGTACTGATTAATCCACAATCAAAAGAAGTGGATCTTGGAAAAATCGAGCTAAAGCAATCAGTAACACAACTCGAAACTGTTGAGGTGGTTGGTGAGAAAAAGTACGTGGAATACAAGATTGATAAAAAAGTGATCAATGTAAGCCAGGATCTGTCAGCAACTGGCGGAAATGCAGTAGATATTCTGGAAAATACTCCATCGGTGCAAACCGATATTGATGGCAATGTCTCACTTCGCGGCTCAGGCAGTTTTACCGTTCTGATCGACGGAAAACCCAGTCCGCTCCAAGGCAGCGAAGCTCTTCAGCAAATTCCCGCAAGCATCATCGAAAGCATTGAAATCATTACAAACCCATCGGCTAAATATGACCCCGACGGAGTGGCAGGTATTATAAATGTAATTTTAAAAAAGAAAAAGGAACCGGGATTTAACGGTATTGTAAATGTTAATGCAGATACTCAGTCGGGCCTGGGTGGCGATTTCCTTTTTAATTACCGAATGAGCAAATTGAATCTTTTTGTGGGTGCCGAGTCCAGTAATGGTTTAAGACCCGGAACAAGCCAAAGTGTCAGGGAAAATTATTACGATTCCATCACCAGCTACATTGTTCAGGATGGTGAAAGGGCCAGAGGCAGATACGGCACATCATTGAAAGGTGGTTTGGATTATACCTTTAATGACAGGAACTCGGTTACTTTGTCGGGAACCTACGGTGACAGAGGATTTAGAAGATCATCCTTTAATAAAACCCATCAATACACTACGCCCGAACTTATTGATACTAATTATGTTACAGATAGTTATTTTAAGGGCGGAAACATTTATGTTGATATTAATGGTTTTTATCTGTATAAATTTAAACAGAAGGATCATCAATTGTCTGTTCAGGGAATTTACACCATAAACAATGGTGATGATGATGATGTGCTGAAACAATACGACAGTGATGAAAATTTTTATTATACCGATACTGACGAGATTCTCAGACAAAGGACCGAATCAACAGATCAATCAATTAATAAAAGAATTCAGGCCGATTATGTGAAACCATTTAAAAAAGAAGGATCGAAACTTGAAGCTGGATTGCAGGCCCGGATTTATAACGGCAAATCAGATTACCAGCTCGAAGATTATGATTTTGACACACAGATTTGGGTTGAAGATCCTTCGCAAATCAACGGGATTGATTTTAACCAAACCATTTCTTCGGTTTATTCAACCTATTCGGGATCGTTCAAAAAATTTGAATTTATGGCCGGGTTAAGGGGCGAATATACAAACAGGGAAATCGTTTCAAGAATAATTGATACAAGTTATATTGTTGATCTGTATGACTACTTCCCGACTTTACATATATCCAGACCAATTAACGCAACACTCCAGGTAATGGCCAGCTATGCGCGTAGGATTGAACGGCCCCGCGACTGGGACCTCGATCCTTTTAAAAATTATTCCGATCCGCTTAATGTGAGAATGGGTAATCCTGCATTGTTGCCAGAATACATTGATTCTTATGATCTTAGTGCTCAGAAAAAATTTAAAAAAGGGTTTGTTTCACTTGAAGGATATCACCGTATTACCACCAATCTGATCAGCCATATTTCAACTTTAGGTGCCGACAATATCATGTACAACACCATGGCAAATATGAACAGCGATAAATCCACAGGTTTTGAGCTTACAGGCAATTTTGATTTTACAAAATGGTTTAATCTAAATTCTGGTTTTGATTTTTACAGATATAAGTTTGAAGGAGAAATCGATGGGATTGATGTTTCTGATGCCAACAATACCTGGTCGGCCAGAGCAAGTTTGTCTTTTAAATTGAAATGGGGAACTAAAATTCAGGTTAATGGTAATTACAGAGCTCCGCACATCGAACCGCAGGAAAAAAGTGAAGGTTCTTTCATGAGCAGTATTGCAGTAAGGCAAGATTTCTTCGATCGCAAACTTTCTGTTTCATTCAGGGTTCGCGATGTTTTCGGGTCAATGAAACATGCCTCTGAAAGCTGGGGAGAACAATATTATTCTTACTCAAAATTCCTGAGCAAAGCTCCTGTTTTTACTTTTAGCGTTTCCTATAAAATTAACAACTACAAACAAAAGCGCAGCGAAGGAGAGGGTGAGGGCGGCGAAGGCGGCCGCGAGGGTGATATGTAGGTTATGGGTTATGAGTTATAGGTTATGAGTTATGGGTTGTGGGTCGGAAATATTTATCAATCCTTTAAATCCCAAAAAGCACACGGCCTGACCACCTTTGCTGAAGCTTCGGTGGTTAAAAAAGGGCAACTCAATTCAGCCCAAGGCAGTGCCTCCGCTAAAGCTACTGCGACACGCGGAACGCCTTGGGTAATTTAGCATGAGTTAATAAAACGCTCTGTAAGGGCAGGTAAAACAAACTCAACGTCCCACCACCAACTTCAAAACCCTGATTACCTTGCCCTCAGATAAAACCGAGCATACATATAATCCTTCAGGCAAATCAGCAGTTTCAACAAATAACCTGCCTTTGCTGGCTTCAATGGGAACAGATTTAACAGTGCTGCCAACCATACTCCTGATTTCAAGCAAACCCTCTGAAATATCCAAATCATATTCAAGCTCAAAACCATTGATGGCCGGATTGGGGTAAATGGAAATGTTTTTATTGTAAACAGGGTTGTCCACGTTTATCATTCCACAAGTCCCGTTTTTTAGGATCATCCAGACAGAGTCCGCAATGGCAACAGAATTCCAGAAAGTGTACCTGAAAGCATAACCTGTTGTATTTCCTGTAAGCATGATTGTTGGATGAAAATCCATTTCGGCACCGGCAAGTATGGGTTCGTCCTCAGCAAAAACAGAAGATGAAAAGCAATGGTCACCTAAACAAAATAGGTGGGTGTAAGCAGATGGCGGACAAATGTCCTTCCTCAAAAAATTGCAAATAATATCATAAGAATACTGATTATGAATAACGAAAATATGATTTATGTTCTGGTTTAAAGGTAACGAATCAAACGATACCTCCTGGTTGGTCACATCAATATCATTAATGGAAATAGTCAGCTGGGCACTTGCTGTAAGTCCCAGATAAACAGAAAAAATTGTTAAAAGGAATAGTCTTTTCATATGAGTAAGATTTTGAATTAATTAAGCAAATATATAAAAAAAACGTTAAACATAACATTTTGATATAAAAAATCTGCTAATCAACAAATCTACTATCAAACATATCAACATATCCCCCAAAATATTTAAAAATGTGAATAATTCTTTTTACTTTTATTCGCAATTAAATAATGAAATTTTTTTAAAATTTTATAAAACAAAACGATATGGAAAAACATAATTTTAACGCTGGTCCGTGTATCCTCCCAAAACCCGCAATTGAAGCTACAATCAATGCCATCCGCAATTTCGACAACACCGGAATCGGAATCCTTGAAATTTCTCACCGTACCCCCGGATGGGAAAAAGTAATGGCTGAAACCGAGCAACTTTGGAGAGATTTGCTGAATATCCCTCAGGAATATGCTGTGTTGTTCCTTGGCGGTGGTGCCTCTACCCAGTTTTATACATTGGCAGCCAATCTGTTAAATAAAAAAGCTGCTTATCTTGAAACAGGTGTTTGGGCTAAAAAAGCCATTAAGGAAGCTAAATTGTACGGTGAAGTAGCTGTTGTGGCTTCATCTGCAGATAAGAATTTTTCTTACGTACCAAAAGGATATACCATTCCAACCGATGCTGATTATTTCCACATCACAACCAACAACACCATTTACGGTACTGAAATAAAAACTGACATCGATTGCCCAATCAACTTGGTAGCCGACATGAGTTCTGACATTTTTAGCCGTCCTGTTGACGTAAAAAAATATGCCATGATTTATGGTGGAGCACAGAAAAATGTTGGTCCGGCCGGCGTTACTTTCGTAATCGTGCGCAAAGACCTTCTAGGCAAAGCTGACAGGAAACTTCCTTCAATGGTTGATTACAGAAGCCATATCGGTGAAGAAGCTAAAGATAACTCCATGTACAACACACCTCCTGTTATTTCAATTTTTGTGATGTACGAAACATTGAAATGGCTGAAATCACTTGGTGGTGTTGCTGAAATGAGCAAAATCAACAACAAAAAAGCCGAACTCCTTTACAACGAAATCGACAGAAACAAAATGTTTATGGGAACAGCAGTTAAAGAAGACCGTTCCATCATGAACATTTGCTTTGTAATGGCCGATCAGTATAAGGAAAAAGAAGCCGACTTCATGAATTTTGCAAAAAGCAAAGGCATTGTCGGTATTAAAGGTCACCGTTCAGTAGGCGGTTTCCGCGCTTCATGCTACAATGCTTGTCCGACCGAATCTGTCCAGGCACTTGTTGATTGTATGAAGGAATTTGAATCTATTAACTAAACAACTTACAATAATAACATCCTCACCGGCATTGCTGGTGAGGATTTAATATTCTTAGAAATATGAAAAAAGTACTTATTGCAACCGATAAACCTTTCGCAAAAGAGGCCGTGGAAGGTATTAAAAAAATTGCTCAGGAAGCCAAATACGAACTGGTGCTTTTGGAAAAATACACCGAAGTGAAACAGCTTTTAGATGCAGTGAAAGATGTGGATGCCATGATCGTTCGCAGCGACCTCATTACCCGCGAAGTGGTTGAACATGCCAAAAACCTGAAAATTGTGGTAAGGGCAGGAGCCGGTTATGACAATCTTGATCTGGCTGCCTGTACCGAGCATGGTGTTTGTGCGATGAACACTCCCGGACAAAACTCTAATGCTGTTGCCGAACTGGCTCTAGGAATGATGGTTTATATGGCCCGCGGATGTTTCGGTGGAAAATCCGGCACTGAACTTAAGGAAAAAACTTTGGGAATTCATGCCTATGGAAACGTTGGCAAACTAGTAGCTGACATTGCTAAAGGTTTCGGAATGAAAATATATGCTTACGATCCTTTTATTCCCGAGGATAAAATCAAAAAAGACAATGTTACTCCGGTTAGCTCTGTTGAAGAACTTTACAGCAAATGCCAGTACGTATCTCTGCATATTCCCGCCAACGACAAAACCAAAAAGTCAATCAACTACGATCTTTTGAAAAAAATGCCTAAGAACGCCATGTTGGTTAATACTGCCCGCAAGGAAGTGATTGACGAAGAAGGAATGGTAAAACTCATGGAAGAAAGACCTGATTTCAGATATGTTTCAGATATCGAGCCGGGTAATAAAGCTGTTTTCGAAGAAAAATTCAAAGGCAGATACTATTTCACCCCCAATAAAATGGGTGCCCAAACCGAAGAAGCCAATATCAATGCCGGATTTGCGGCTATGAGACAAATTGTTGCATTCCTTGAAAATGGTGATGCCACTTATAAAGTAAATAAATAGTTTAATTTGAATCCGAAATTTTTCGGTAGAGATAATTAGCAGATTGACAAATAAAAATTTAACTTTCTGTTTTGTTAATCTGCTAATTTGATAAACTTAAAAATAAACAAGTTTATAAAACGTAAATATTAATATATGATTAAAATTCTTGCAAATGACGGGTTGTCCAATTCTGGCTGTGATTTACTGAAGGGAGCCGGCTTTCATCTTGATAATATTTGCATTCCCCAGGATAATCTCATAGCCGAAATAAACAAGCAAAAATATGATGTGCTGCTGGTCAGAAGTGCCACCTATGTTACCCGTGAACTCATTGATTCATGCCCTTCACTTAAAATTATCGGAAGAGTAGGCTCAAGCATGGAAAACATCGCCGTTGCATATGCTATTGAAAAGGGAATAAAGGTTATTTCAACACCTAAGGATACTGCTCCTTCTGTAGCCGAATTGGTTTTTGCACATATTTTTTCCTTATCAAGAAATCTGTTTGATTCAAATAGAAAAATGCCAAAATCTGACAATTTCAAACAATTAAAGGATAGTTATTGCGATGGAATTGAGATTGTCGGAAAAACTATTGGCATTATTGGATTTGGCCGTATCGGTCAGGAAGTTGCAAAAAGAGCGCTTGGACTTGGAATGAATGTGCTTGCATCAGATCCTTATGTTACTGAAGCTAATATCCACATGGATATTCAGGGCACTAAAGGGATAACAGTTACAGTCCTTACTGTTCCCCGTGATCAGGTAATCCGGGAAAGTAATTATATTACACTCCATTTGCCGATTCCTGATGATCATGACCCCGTTCTTACCAAAAAGGAGTTTGATATGATGAAGGAAGGTGTAATCATTATCAACGCATCAAAAGGTGCACTCATTGATGAAGGCGACCTTATTGATGCACTCGATTCTGGAAAAGTCAACCGTGCCGGGATTGATGTTTTTTGCAATGAGCCCAATCCCCGCAAGGATTTGGTAACCCACGAAAAGGTGTCTGTTACACCCCATGTGGGAGCAGCAACTCATGAAGCACAGGAACGCATCAGTATTACTCTTGCTGATGAAATTATTAAGTTTTTTAAGTAAAAAAATTGTTGTTAAAACCTCGAAAGTATTTTTCGATTAATTAAGAGAAATTATCCGGGTTTTGCTCTTTAAAATAATTGTATAACCATTAAACTGAATTAAAATGGCAATAATAAAACCATTTAAGGGATTGCGCCCTCCGAAAGAAATAGCAAAAAAATTATCATCATTGCCTTATGATGTGATGAACAGCGATGAAGCTGCACAAATGGCTCAAGGCAAAGAAATGTCTCTTTTGCATATTACCAAGGCTGAAATCGACTTGCCTGCCGGTACAGATGTGCACTCAGAACTGGTCTATAACAAAGCTGTAGAAAATTTTGAGATGTTCAAGAAAAAAGAATGGCTGGTAATGGAAAAAGAAGCAAGATATTACATCTATGCTCAAACAATGGATGGCAGAACACAATACGGAATTGTTGGATGTGCTGCTTGTGAGGATTACCTCACCGGTAAAATCAAAAAACATGAACTTACCCGTCCGGATAAAGAAGAAGACCGTATGATTCTTACCCGATATACCAATGCCAATATCGAACCTGTTTTCTTTTCATACAAAGCAGTTCCCGAAATTGATAAAATAGTTGACGAGATCGTAAAAAACAACAAACCAATTTATGACTTTATTGCCGATGAAGACGGGTTTGGACATCATTTTTGGGTTGTTGAAGATATGGATACCAATAAAAAACTAGAAAAATTATTTTTGGAAAAGGTTCCCTGCACCTATGTAGCCGATGGCCACCACCGCACTGCTGCTGCTGCAAGAATTGGTATCGAAAGAAAAGAGAAAAATTCAGGACACACAGGTAATGAGGAATACAACTTTTTTATGGCTGTTCATTTTCCTGATAATCAGCTTAAAATCATTGACTATAACAGAGTTGTGAAAGATCTGAATGGAAATACCCCACAGCAATTAATTGAGAAACTAAACAGTGATTTCATCGTGAAAGATGAAGGCTCTGAAATATATAAGCCAAAGTCATTGCATGAATTCAGCATGTACCTTAGCGGAAAATGGTATTCACTCAAAGCCCGCGATGGCCGTTTTAACGACAGCGACCCCATCGGAGTTCTTGATGTGACAATTTTATCAAATCTGGTTCTTGATAAAATCCTTGGTATTGCAGATCTCAGAAGAGATAAAAGAATTGATTTTGTAGGGGGAATCCGCGGGTTGGGAGAACTAAAAAGAAGGGTTGATAAGGGCGAAATGGCCGTTGCATTTGCCTTGTACCCTGTTTCAATGACACAACTGATCAATATTGCAGATACCGGTAATATCATGCCGCCCAAAACTACCTGGTTTGAACCAAAACTCAGGAGCGGACTTGTTATTCATCAGTTATAAAATTTTGCTCTGAAAGCGCAGGACCCTTATTTCAGGGTCCTGTGTTTTTCTAAGGCATTGTCTTTATGAGTTTAAAAGAAAATTATTACAAAATTAAAAATTCACTTTCTCAACAGGTGAAACTGGTTGCGGTTTCCAAAACCAAACCTGATGAGGATATTCTTGAACTTTATAATGAAGGCCAAAGGGTTTTCGGTGAAAATAAAGTTCAGGAACTTGTCGCAAAATATGAAAGACTTCCAAAGGACATTGAATGGCATATGATTGGTCATTTACAGTCAAACAAAGTTAAATACATCGCTCATTTTGTAACATTGATTCATGGTGTTGACAGCATGAAACTTCTGGAAGTAATCAATAAAGAAGCTTTGAAAAAAAATAGGGTGATTGACTGTCTGTTACAGTTTCATATTGCAAAAGAAGAAAGTAAATTTGGTTTTAATTCTGAAGAGTCTAAATATATGCTTGAATCACAGGAATTTAAAAGCATGAATAATATTAGAATCTGTGGAATAATGGGGATGGCAACTTATACTGACAACACCGAACAGATAAGATTGGAGTTTAAAAATTTGTCAAATTATTACAATCAATTAAAAAATGACTATTTTTATAACCAAAATTGTTTTAACGTTCTTTCGATGGGAATGTCCGACGATTATCATATAGCTGTTGAAGAAGGCAGTACAATGGTAAGAATAGGCAGTTCAATTTTCGGATCAAGAAATTATTAAGATATTAAAATTTTTCCATATGGCAAATTTAGAAACTACCTACATGGGGATAACATTAAAAAACCCCATAATTATAAGCAGCTCGGGGCTTACAAGCACTGCAGCCGGAATAAAAAAGATTGAAGAGCAGGGAGCAGCGGCTGTTGTTCTCAAGTCATTATTTGAGGAACAAATCAATTATGATGCCGGTGAAGTTCTGAAAAAGGACCTTTCAGGCTCCCCTGAAGCAGATGACTATGTTAGAGGGTACATTAAGAGCAACTCACTTGACAGTTACCTCCAACTTATTTCTGACACAAAAAAATCGGTTAAAATACCGGTTTTTGCCAGTATTAACTGCGTTAGTGCTGCCGATTGGACTGACTTTGCCAAAAAAATTGAGAAAGCCGGGGCAGATGGTATTGAATTGAATATCAATTTTGTGCCTAATAACCCTGATTTACCCGCTGCGGAAATTGAAAAGCAATACCTTGAGGTTTTTGAAAAGGTGAAAGCTGCAGTAAAAATTCCGGTTGCCGTAAAAATCAGTGCCGGTTTTACCAACGTACTTTATATTATCAATCAATTGAAAAACAGAGGTGCTGCAGGTGTTGTGCTTTTCAACAGGCTATATGAACCGGATATTGATTTGAATACAATGTCTATCACTGCTACGAATGTTTTTAGTTCCTCAGGCGATTTAAGGCAGTCTCTCAGATGGATTGGTATTGCTTCAAGTAAGATCGATAAAATTGAACTTTCAGCTTCTACCGGAATCCATGATGGTGAATCGGCTTTTAAAATGATTCTCGCCGGTGCAAAAACTGTTCAGATTTGCAGTGTTCTTTACAAAAGCGGACTGAAAGAGATTTCAAATATTCTTACAGAACTTGAAAAGTGGATGGAAAAATATAACTATAAAAAGTTGGATGAATTCAGAGGGAAGATGAACTATAAAAGTATTTCAAATCCTCTGGCCTACGAGCGGTCACAATTTATGAAGTATTTTTCTTCAAGATCATAAAAAAAATAAGGCTGCTTCGGCAGCCTTATTTTTTTCCAAGTATTTTGACAAGTTCCTGAATCAGCAGAAGTTTTTCAGGCTGACAAGAACTTATTCGTTCCTTAACCTTATAAAGCTCATTCGATATTGTCAGGTCATCAACTCCCTCGTTCATGAGTATATTTTCAATTACCGAAATGGCTTCGATGGTGGTTTCATAATCAGCAGTTAGAGCAATATCAACAAAATCGGAAAAGTAATCGGCGTAGTTGAGCCGCGACTGCCAGCATGATGAAACCAGCAAACCCATGATTTTACTGTTCACAGGATCTTTGATTTCTGTCATAATATCAGGAGCAACCGAATTGTCGCATAAATCATTAATCAGCAAAAGGAGTTCGTTTTTAATCACATCCTTATCTGTTCGGCGAAGTAAAGAAACAAGTTCATTTATATAATGCCTGTTTCCCTTGTTCCGAAGTTCTTTTATCGCCGAAACCACCACAGCTTCACTATCTGATTTTAGGTTATTTAGTATTTTTTGGTCTGTTTTCTTGCTCATTTTAATATCTAATTGTCGACAAAAATATATTATTTGTGGCATTTTACCTGTGATCAGAGAATTATTTTCATTTCGCTAATAATATCATTGAATATTCAAATTTTAAAATCAAAAACACTAAATAACAATGTGTCAATATAATATAAGTGTTTTTTTTGGTTTTTTTATCGATTTTAATTTTTACTCCAACAAGACCTGAAACAAAATAATGGTATAATATGTTTTATTTCAAATGTATTTTTTTATATTTGAAAAAAAAAGGTAATTTTGCCATTTGACTAAACTTTGTAAAACGAATTATAAAAGTTAAATTATGAAGATTAATTTAAAATTCTTACCGTTGGTTGCTGTAACAGTATTTGCAACTTTTTTATTTTCTTGTTCATCTGATAAATCCGGAGAGCAGGGATCCGAAACACAGGATACCAATCAGGTTGCTGAAGGTGATGACATGATGAATGACATTAATAAGGCTAAGCAGGTATTTTATTCATTGCCTTCACCCATCGAAACTGCCATGCTTATTAAAAGAGCTGGTGCAAAATACGATGAAAGCCTTCTTAATCCGGTTTCAAATGCCAAAAATTACATGGGAAATAAAAGTATGGCATTAAATTTGGGTGTATATAGTGCGGACTTAAGTTTTGCCAGTCTGTTTGATCAGACCCAGACCTCTATCAAGTATATGTCTGCGTCAAAAACTTTGGCTGATAAAATCGGTATTTTAAATGCCATCGATAAAACGATCATGGACAGGCTTGAAAGCAATATAAATCAGAAGGATTCTATTATTGATATCATTTCTGAAACTTTTATGAATTCCAATTCGTTCTTAAAAGAAAACGGCAGAGCAGAAATTGCTGCTATGATTCTTGTTGGCGGATGGATTGAAGGACTTTACATCGCATGTAAAGTTTCTCAGACAACCAGTTCAGCTGACGAATTGATCGATAGGATTATTGACCAGAGATTATCACTGGGAACATTAATCAGCTTACTCGAACAGTATATCGAAGAAAGCAAGGATATCGCATCGGTTCACGAGGAATTGCTGAAACTGAAACAGATCTTTGACAAAATTGAAGTGACAACCTCTAAAATTGAACCGGTTACCGATCCTGTTACCAAAGTGACCACGCTCAAATCAACCGAAGAAAGAGCTCCACTGGATCCGGCAGTTTATAAAGCGTTGTGCAAACAAGTTGAAACTTATAGAAATAACATAGTAAAATAATTTATTATGAAACGCATTTTATTTATCTCTCTTTTCCTGTCCTTTATCGCATTTTCATCAATTGATGCAAATGCCCAGTGTAAGAACTTTGCTAAAAAGGTCTGTATGCTCGAACTCGTTCCTTATGTACACGACGGTATTTATAACGCTGCCGTTCTTCAGGAAGGTGATGCTGTTGAACTTTACAAAACTTTTTACTCAGGTCAGGAATATAGAATAGCTATTTGCGGTGTGGATGAACTGCCCCAGATTCATTTTCAGGTAATGGATAAAGACAGAAATGTTTTATACGACAACAAGAAAAATGATTACTCTAAAGTATGGGACTTTATTCTCCAAACCAGCCAGCAATTGGTTATCTCTATACAGGTTAACACTACTGACGAACTGGGTGATGTAATACCAACCGGTTGCGTCGCTGTTCTTGTCGGATTTATGAATAAGGAAAATTCATTCGACCAGTTCTAAACCAAAACATCTTCATAATATTAAAAAAGCCCGGACTTTATCCGGGCTTTTTTTGTTGCATTGCAAGATGAACGAAGTTTGTAAAGCTGAACGAAGTTTGTAAAGCTGAACGAAGTTTGTAAAGCTGAACGAAGTTTGTAAAGCTGAACGAAGTTTGTAAAGATGAACGAAGTTTGTAACTTCGTTCAACCAACTTATTCATCTTGAAAAACATTTTCATATCTTCGAACAATGAAAGTATTATCTGAATTATATAAAATTCCGGTTCCTGAAGAGTTTTTTTCTGATCTGGATAATAAACAGTTGTCCCATTGCCTTGTTTGCGGTAAGGAATTGATTGACTCTCAATCGGATTACATGATCGAAAAGGTTTTTCAGGTTAACAACAACAGGAAAACTACCATTTTTGAGCATGCCATTTGTATGGAGTGCAGTCTGGAACTTCGAAAATCTCTTTCAACTGAATCGCTCGCTAATATTGAAAATTATTTCAGGAAAAATGTCGATTTCATTAAAAGAAATGAGCTTTTAATTGAAAATAATCTTTTGACTTCAAAGGATTGGCTTTCTCACTGTATTGTTAAAAAAACTCCTTTGAGCGATTGCAGCGAATATCAGACTTATTGCCTCTGCAAGGGAAAATATCTTAACCCCGGACTGCTTCCCTATTTGGTTTCTGAAGAAGTAATACTTGAAATTAATGAGTTGTTGTCTGTGAAAACTAAAAATGAGATTGACGGATTTATTGATAAATACTATGGGTTTCCCCCAGAGTACAGAGAATTGATGTATGGAAAAAAACTGATTTTTGTGTGAAGTTCAAAAAAAAATTAAGATGAAAAAAATTATGTATTTGCCGGTTTTAATGATGTTTTTTATAGTCGCCTGCTCCGGGAGCGGAGACAATTCAGAACAAAACAATAGTGTATCTGAATTTAAGACAGGAATTGTCAATAAAAATGTTAAATGTTCTAAAGACTCTACTATTAGTTATGCCTTGTATTTACCTTCGAATTACTCCGGTGACAAAAAATTCCCGGTAATATTTTCATTCGATCCCCACGCGGTTGGCTCACAGCCGGTTGAATTGTATAAGGATTTGGCAGAGAATTTTGGCGTAATTCTGGTTGGATCCAATTCTACTGAAAACGGTATGGGCCCCGAGGATATTAAAAAAGCCGGAGATGCCATTTACACTGATGTTATTTCAAGGTTTTCCATTGAAACATCCCGTATTTATGCTCTGGGTTTCTCTGGTGGTGCCAAGGTTGCTTCATTGTTTGCCTCGGCATTCAAAATCAATACCGTAATTGGGTGCGGAGGTGGAATTGCTGATGTTAATGCCAAAATTAACTATGATTTTATCGGAATTGCAGGTACCCGCGATTTTAACTTCCTTGAATTGATCTCGCTGAACCAGAACCTCTCTGCGAAAAAAATCAGCAATGAATTTATCATGTTTGAGGGGAAGCATGAATGGCCCGGAACTGAAGTTATGAAGCAGGTTTTTATTCTTCTGGATAACAAGGAAATGGTAAAAAGTACACAAAAAGACGAAGCCAAAATAAAGTCTAACTACAGCTATATTAAGTCAGTATCCGATTCTATCAATATTAACTCCGAGCCTCTCGAGTCATATGTTTTTATGCAAAGATTTATTCAGTCGTTTAGCGGACTCATCGATCCTTTAGAACTGAAATCAAGGATTGCTGAGATTAGTACCGAAAATCTTCAGGATATTCAGATGAAACTGAATACCTGCCTCGTTGAAGAGATAAAGTTACAGCAGGATTATGTGAAGGCTTTCCAGACTGAAAATGCAGACTGGTGGAAATCGGAATTGGAACGGGTTAAAAAACTTGAGGGCCAGACTTCCGACAGATTTAAAAGCCAGATGTATTCAAGACTCATCAGCTACATGAGTATTGTCGCTTATTCATATTCGAACAATGCACTTAAAAACAAAGATCTTGTAAATGCGCAAAAATTTCTGCTCATCTACAAAGCTGTTGATCCTGAAAATCCCGATGTCTATTTCTTTTACGCCAAACTTTCTGCAATGAAAAACGAAAACGAAAAAGCTGCAATGTTTTATAGTCAGGCCGTTGAATTGTGGAAAGCAAAAAAGATGAAAATACAAAAGGATCCACTGATTGATCAGGCTTTGGAAAAATCGGAATAGCATTAAAATTCTATTCTGTAAAAAGCGACCGGAATTCTTCCCAGCAAATAATAGTATTTGATTTGCCTTGTTTCAAAATCAAAATATTGATTTTCGATGTTCTTTTTATTCAGAATATTGGCCATCTCCAAAGCAATTTCCTGTGAAAATTTCTTATTGTTGTTCCTGAACCTGATGCGGATATCAATTTTAAAAAAATCCGGATATTTTTCTGAAAATGGAAGTGAATCTATATATACTGTTCGTCCGGCGCCTGCTGATTCTTCGATGTCAATAGGGGTATATCTCTGGCCGCCGATATTGACAACTGTAGCACTGAAGCCAAGCAGGTTATTTTCACTCAGTTTGATTTCTTTACCCGCCAAAACGTTCCATGCATAATTACAATTGTATCTGGTTTCTCTTTTGTAATTGTAACTGTCGGTAAAAGTTGAATTATAGAGCGATGTGGTTATCAGATAGTAATAATTTTTATGGAAAAATCTTTCGAAGGTAAACTCCACTCCATAGTTTTCACCTTTTCCTTTATTTACAAATATTTCATGTGAAAAGATGTCGTCATCATATCCGAAATTTATCAGGGAATAATAGGGATTTTGGGTGCCCAAAGGAATGTCGTACAATTTCTGCAGGTAAATTTCTGATTTAAATCTTATGTTTTCCGAAATCTGATGGTCGTATGATATAATATAATGCGTGCTTTTTGTGAAATCCAGATTTTTATTTCTGTATAAAATATTTCCTGCTTCATCGGTAAATTCAGAAAAGTAAATTGCAGTAGGCTGCATCTGGCTGTGCATACCCACACCCAAATTAAGTGAATGAACAGGTGTGATGTTCCATGTGACCGAAGCTCTTGGCTCAATGGAATTGCTGTTGTTTAATGTCAGAAACTGATCATGGATTCCGGTATTAAGTGTCATTGATGGAGAAAAGTACCATTTCCATTGAATGAAAGCTTCGGCAAGGTTCAAATTTCCTTTGACAGTGCTGTAAGTAATCTTCTTTTCTTCCGGGGAAAATATTTTATACCAGGCATCATTATCCACCGCAATGTTTCTGAAAATTATTCCGGTTCTTATTTTGTTTTTCTGGTTTAATTTGCTGTTTATCTGAATCGAAGCGGATTTTTTAATTTCATTCATTGCAAGCTTTGTTAGCTCAAACCGCTGATAGTCATGTCCCAGAGAGTCTTTACTGAAATACGGGTTGTTTGCCGAGTAACCGATATTAATTCTCAGGTTGGTTTTTTCAGACAACATTTTGGAAAAGGTCAATCCGGTAACTCCCATTTTTGCTCCGCTGACACTGCTCAACCTGTCATCTCTTGTAATCCAGTTTACTGAATCTTTTTCGGCAAATTCATTTGCTTTGCTCATGCCTCCAATTCCGAATAATGACAGATTTCCCTTTTTAACCGGGAAATTCAGCTTAAAGGAAAGATCCTGAAAATCAAGCTCGGCATCAATGATGGTTATTCCGATTTTCTCAAGAGCAGTTAATGTAGAATACCGATAATTGATCAGAAATGAAGCACCTCCTTTTTTAAACGGACCTTCGGCACCGAATTCAAAACCGTTTACTCCGGCCTGCCCCAGGAATTCAAATTTTTCATTGTTTCCCTGTCTCATTTTTAAATCGAAAACGGCGGAGGTGGCGTTTCCGTATTCGGCGGGAAAAGCTCCAGAAAGAAAATCGGAATTTGATAGCAAGTTGTTGTTGATCATGCTGATGGCCCCACCCGAACTGCCGGCAACTGAAAAGTGGTTGGGGTTCGGAATTTCCATTCCGTCCATGCGCCAGAGAACACCCAGGGGCGAATTGCCGCGAACTACAATATCATTACGCTTATCCGACAAGGCAGTTACTCCGGCAAAGTTTGCCGCCATGCGTGCCGGGTCGCCCCAGCTTCCTGCATATTTGCTGGTTTCTTCAACTGAAAAGGTACGGGCACTTAATGAAATCATTTCATTTACTGTCTCGGATTTTCTTCTGGTTCCCTTCACTTCAACAGTTCCCATGCTATAAACATCCGGAATAAGCTGAACATTTAAAACAGTCTGTTTCCCCGAAACAATTTCAATATCCCTGAGCCATGCATCTTTATATCCTATAAAGCTTACTTTGAAGGTTTGACGTCCCACAGGGATTTTTTCAAAAATGAATTTTCCGTCTTCATCGGTGCCAACACCGATACTTTCACCATTTTGAACTAAAACGACTGATGCTCCGGGCAAAGGACTGTCAGTATCTTTATCGGTGACCTGACCACGCACGGTCTGAAAATTTTGTGAAAGGGACTGAACACCCACTATAAGAAATGTGAATAAAAAGATTTTAAGCTTATCATTAATAATTGCTCGGTATGTTTTATTTTTATGCACAGAATTTCAATTACAAACGAAAAATAGCAAATATTTATGTATTTGTACAATTTTCACAGTCATTCATGCTTTGATGACGGAAAATGCAGTCCTGAGGAGTACCTGACCGAAGCCATTCGCTTGGGTTTTAAAAGCTATGGTTTTTCAGGTCATGCGCCATTGCCTTTTGAAAGTGTGTGGTGCATTCAGAAGGAGAATTTTCAAAAATATCTTGAGGAAATAAATCTTCTGAAAGATAAATATGCCGGAATTATTGATGTTTACAGCGGTTTGGAAATTGATTACATAAAAGGAATAACAGGACCTGCAAAATTCATGGAATACAAGCTTGATTATGTGATTGGCTCAGTACATTTTGTGGAAAAAGGAGGAGAGATTTTTGAAATTGACGGTCCGTATGAAAATTTTGAAAAAGGTTTCAAAGAGGTTTTTGATTGTGATAAAAAGGCATTGGTATATAATTTTTACGAAAAAACCTGCGATTTTCTGAAAAGCGATAAGCCCGACCTGTTGGGTCATTTCGATAAAGTAAAACTTCATTTGATGCGAACGGTTCCGGGACTGGAAGCAGAGGAATGGTACAAAAACCTGCTTAAGGATGTTTTGGTTGAAATTAAAAATTCAGGAGTAATTGTTGAAATCAATGTCAGGGGAAT
The DNA here is from genome assembly GCA_001769535.1 of Bacteroidetes bacterium GWF2_38_335. Classification (GTDB taxonomy): domain Bacteria; phylum Bacteroidota; class Bacteroidia; order Bacteroidales; family GWF2-38-335; genus GWF2-38-335. The sequence continues at coordinate 155,122 of MEOH01000001.1, read as the reverse complement.
CTATAAGGGATACACTAAAGAACCCTATCCGGCTTATGACATTATAAAACAAATGAAAAGGCTTGGGATAAAAATATCGCTTAATTCTGACAGCCATCATATTAATGAAATTACGAGTAAGTATGATGAAGTCATACCTGTATTGAAAGCTATTGGATATGAAGAGTCTATGGTGTTTGACAGGGGCTTTTGGAAAACGACGAAATTTTAATTAAGAGTTGCTGTTTTAATAAGAATCAATATTTCGGTGCTCTGCACATTGCCGTCAGTTTAATAATTGTAATTAGCATGATTATAGATAGTTTTAATTATTTTTTACCTCTACCTGAGACGATGGCTTTAATATACAAAATTTTAGAAAAGTTGAATATTGAACAAGGAACACCGATTTTTGATTTATGAACTTAATAAAACTTCTCAAATCGAATATCGATGTTCCTTGTTCTTAAATCATTATCATTTTATAGCCGTCAGGTTAAAGTTTTTAAAAATTAAATATCGGTAATTACAAAGAGATCCCTCACCACTTTAGGGTGGTTCGGGATGACAATGGTCATTTTGGAATAAGGGTGGGGAGGTTGAGGAAGGCTTGCCTTCCTCAACCTCCCCACCCAACACATAATACGAGCTGTCATCCCGAACGCAGTGAGGGATCCCTTTGTTATAACTTGATAATCATTTTGTTGCAAAATAAACCTGACGGCTATGTGCTCTGCACCTTTGGTTATCATTTTTATTTATGTTATTGAAATTATGGTGCTCTGCACCTATTAAATTAGCTTATAAGGTGCAGAGCACCACTCTCTTTGTAGGTAAAAATTTGTATTGAATAAAAAGGTACAGAGTACCGAACTATAATCTTTTATCAATTAAGCATCTCATAAAATCTGCACACCCTGTTTTTTAATCTTTGGCGTAAACAAAAAGCACAAAACAAAAACTTGAAATTTATTTTTCAGCAATCACCAGCATTTCAAAATCCTCGGTAGTAAGTTGATCTTCTCTAGAGTAAGCACCGATTTTGGCTCCGAATATCTCAATTTTTTTAAAGCCAAGTGATTTTAGCAGCCAGGTTATTTCGCTGGGCACGTAATATCGTTCGTTACATTCCAGGGTTCTTTTATTTCCATGATCATCTTCTACATCAGTAATATTGTGGTCGCGGAAAGTCATGAGATTAAAAGTGTTGCTGCGGTAGGTGGCATTTCCTTCGCCTTTTACTGAATCGCAGAACTGCTCCACAGAATGATACAATGGAAAGAGTCCGTTAAGGGTGGTGAAAATAAACTTCCCATTAATGCGTAATGATTTGCCAACGTTTTTCAGAATTTCAAAATTCATTTCATCGGTTTCCATCAATGGAAATCCGCCTTCACAAAGCATGATGGCCACATCAAATTCCTTATCAAAGGGCAGGTTTCGGGCATCCTGTTTTTGGAAATCTATTTTGAGGTTGCATTTTTTTGCTTTTTCTCTGGCCCTTGCCAGTTGCGATTCGGAGAGGTCAATACCTGTGATAGAGTATCCTCTTTTTGTCAGTTCAATGGCATGTCTTCCGGTGCCGCATCCCACATCCAATATTTTCAGTTTTTTATTTTCTGAAAGTTCTTTTTCAATAAAATCACATTCGCCGGTTGTTCCCTGAGTAAAACATTCAGAGTCATATTTTTCACCGTAGTTTTCAAACAGTGATTCGTACCATTGTTTTTTGTTCATAGTCAGCAGGATTTTTAACCAGGTAAAAGTAGTAAAAAAGTCTTCACGAAGCTGCTCAATGGGGCATATTAAAAAAATGACGATAAAATTTAACTGTTAATCTATGAAAATCTGATGTTGATCATAATAGCTTTTAATTTTAGAATTTTTGGCTATGCTAATTATTCAGTAATGTATCCAATCAGCCATCTAATAAAAAACACAGAAAAAATGAAACCTTTAACATAGTATGGGGTGAAATTTAACCATATATTTGCATTAGTATAATATTTGTTTTGGTCTTTAGATAATAAAACGTTTTCACAATGAAAAAGCTAACCACTTTAATCCTTTCATTTTGTGCATTGGTGGTTTTTGCACAGGACGAGATCATTCTGAACCAGAATTACAGTTCACCTTTATCGGTAAACCCTGCATTTGCCGGATCGGCAGGGAGAACAAGGGTGGCAGTGAATTATTTTAATCAATACCCTGGTACGGGTTCTACAAATGTGAAGAGCTCTGTCTCAGCAGATCATTATTTCGGTAAAATAAAGGGCGGGATCGGAATAATTGCATCAAGTTTTGTTGCAGAGGATGGAGTTTATAATTTCGGATCATATTCGCTAATTTATTCGGCACACATTCCGTTAGCAGAAAAACTTGTTATCAAACCGGCAATTCAGTTAGGATTCGGAAATAAAAAAATAATGACTGAGTTTTGTTTTCCTCCACCACCGAACCCTTCTCTTAAACCTATTTTCCTGGAACAATTTGGTTATTCGAAAATCAGATTCATTGATGTTTCGGCCGGATTTATTATATACAATGAAAAATACTTTGGAGGTGCAATGGTCTATCATATTGCAGAACCTTACATGTATACAGAAAAAAGTATAGAAGAAACTACTGATTCTTATGTATTGCCCATGAGATATGACATTCATGGCGGATTAAACTTATTTACAGAAAGTAAAATACAAATCACTCCAACAGCGAGAATTGTCATTACCGACCGAATGGAACTTTACAGGGTTATTTGTGCTGCAGCCTTAAAAGGGTATCGTATGGGATTGGGGTATGAAAGATCAGGTATAATGGATTACGACAACTATCACTTGCTTTTAGGATTTGTTGGCAAGAAATTTTCAATAGTATATAATTATGTGTTTTTTGTAAGTCAATTGAATAATCAACATCTTGGAAGCCATGAATTTTCTTTTACCTGGCTTTTCGGAAAAAAAGACAAAACTCCGGAGATTACTTGTCCGGTGATTAATGGAATATAATATTCAGGTTTAGTATTAGTTGGGGCAGGGCATAAAGTTTCGCCCCTTTTTTTTATATGGCAGTTTAACTATTAAATTTTATTTTTTAGGTATAACCCTTATTTTATTTGTCGGGAATATGAAAACAAGGGATGTTTTTCTTTGTGATGCTATTTTGAAAAAGCGTAGCCTATTTAGATTAGATGTTTATCAAAGAAAATCAAATGTTGATCATAATTACATTTTAATGATGGTTGTTAAAGCAATTATTTTATTCAGTAATGTATCCAATCAGCCCACTAATAAAAAACACAGAGAAATTGAAACCTTTTACATAGTATGGGGTGAGATTTAACCATATATTTGTATTAGTATAATATTTGTTTTGGTCTTTAGATAATAAAACGTTTTTACAATGAAAAAGCTAACCACTTTAATTCTTTCATTTTGTGCATTGATAGTTTTTGCACAGGATGAGATCCTGCTGAACCAAAATTACAGTTCACCACTTTCAGTGAACCCTGCATTTGCCGGATCGGCCGGAGAGCCAAGGTTGAATCTGAATTATTTCAATTACAGACCTGCGCTTGGTTACAAAAATATGAGATATACTGCTGCTGCTGATCTATACATTGATAAAATCAAAGGCGGTATAGGGTTGATTGTATCAAATTTTATTTATGATGACGGGTATTATAAATTTAATTCGGGCGCACTTGTTTATTCTGCCTATATTCCAATTACAAGCAACCTGATAATTAAACCTGCCATTCAGGTTGAATTTGGGGAGAAGTTTATTGATACTAATATGTTTACTCAAAACCCATACACGGATAAAATTGACTGCAACAAAAGAAGTTTTTTTAATTTTTTTGCCGGGTTTATTCTGTATAATGAAAAGTATTTTGGAGGGTTGGCAGTTCATAATATTACAGAACCATTGATGAGTTTTTGGAGAGCAACTTATTCTGAAACTGTATTACCAAGGAGATATAACATTCATGGAGGAGTAAATTTATTTACTGAAAGCAAAGTAAAAATTACTCCAACAGCCAGAGTTGAAGTAATAAGGGATTTTGTACTCTACAGAATTTCTTGCACTGCAGCATTAAGTTGGTACAGAATGGGTTTTGGATATGAAAGCTCAGACATTTTGCATTACGATAATTACCATATCCTTTTAGGGTTTGTCCATAAAAAAATTGCCTTTGGGTATAACTATGTGCTTTATGTAAGCAAATTGAAAAACAATAACTTAGGAAGCCATGAAATTTCTTTTACCATGCTTTTCGGAAAAAAAGACAAAACACCGGAAATTATTTGTCCGGTAATTAATGGAATGTAGTATTCAGGTTTAGTATATTTAGTTTATTTAGTCAGGGGGTGACTTTGAGTCACCCCTTGTCTATTTATTCGGATGCAGAACGAAATTTCAACATTCGTTCATCTGTTTCCTTAATTATTTGCGATAAAATTTCTGCAGAATCCTTAACAAATCCCGGGCATTTCAGGTTAAACAAATCGTTTTCCCTTATTTCGGTCAGTTCTTCTTCTTTCGAAAGGTCTTTATCAAGCAGGTTTCGGCATTTGATTGAACCATGGATTTTTTCAAAACGACGGATATGTTCATTGCACACATGAAAAAATATTTCTTCTGCAAATTCGTCTTGTTTTTCGCCCGGGGCATATTTTAATCCGTAAATCATTAATGCTCCGGTAATGGCTCCGCAAAAATCGCCGTACCACAGAAAACCCGCGCCGGCAAATTTAGATAGCTTAAATCCCTGTTCCCGGCCAATGCCAAACTCTTCACAAAAGGAAACAAAGACCGATTGGGAGCAGTGATAATCCTTCTTGTACAAGGCAACAGCTTGTTCTGTTTTATCCATATCAGAATGCAAATCCAATGGAAATATTAAACCGATAAATTGGCAACAGCTTGTTCCATGTGCCCTTAGCCTGAGTAGGTGTTACCTGTTCAACATCAATTAATCCGAGGATATCCGGAATCTCACTAAGTTCCTCCTGAGTAAATTCTCCAATATCTCTTGAAGCCGGGAATTTAGGCGCATCCACGGTTGAGGAGGCAAAGGCATAAACAAACCCGGGACCAAAAAAGCAAAAGTCAAGTGAAACAGCATCCGAAATAAGCCACTGGTAACCGATTGCCAGTCCGGCACCCGCTTTTCGAATATGTCCGGAGAGGTCGAATACCACATCTTCCGCTGTAAACAAAGAATCAGCATCAAAATAGTCAACATCCGATTGATAAACGGAGGTGAACCTATAATCGGCATATTTCAGATATGGGGCAATGTACAAGCCTGTCATTGCGGCTCCTTTGGGATAAAATCTGAATTCGGGGGTAAAGCTGTAAGCAGAAATTCTCAATTTGTTCAGGGCAATTTCAAGATATCCTTCAGTGCCTGACGAATCAAGGAGTCCTTTGCTGGCATCGAGCCAGGGCAATTCGCCTGTAAGCATATAACTTGCTCCCATCCTAAAAGTAGCGTAGTCTGAAAGGGTATGTTCAAAGGAGAAACTCAGGTTTCTGTTCAACAGGCCAAATAATCCAATATCAATTTTATTACTCTGCGCATTCAGATTGATCAGTGCATAAAATGTCAACGTAAGGGTGAGTATGATCTTTTTCATTTTGATTGTTTTTTTGTGCAATATACAAAAAAACGGATTTAGAAGGAATTTTGGATAGGATTTTTCGATTTGGCATTAGTCAGGGGGTGACTCCAAGTCACCCCCTGACTATGTCAAATCAACGATTGATAATAAATTTTAAAGCACCACGAACCCCATTTTCAAACCTGATCATATAAAATCCATCATCAAGTCCCTCAAGTGAAATGGTTTGATCATCATTCAGAAGACCTTTTTTCACAGTGATACCGGTGATACCGGAAATTTCATAGCCGGTTTTTGGTTTTATTCCGGTTACATTTAGTGTATGTATGGCCGGAATGGGGTATACCGAAAGCTTCGTATTTGATTCGGGAAAATCTGCCAAAGAAGGTTCTCCATCATAAATCCATACTGTGTCAACCTCCCACATGTTGCAGGTTTGCTGATATGAGATGATGACCGATTCGGCAGGTTCAGTGATGCCGTCGGCGATGGGTATGATTTTAACCGAGCCGGTGTCGGTGTTGGGATAGATCAAAATACTGTCGGCAACAAACTCGTAATCCACACCATTTATTGCAGAACCTTCTATGGTAATAGGTTCGTAGGTATCATAACTATATTCGCAAAGCATGTGTAAGGTATATTTGGCCATTCCGGTTTCTTCAGGGATGCTGTCGCCGGTGCTGCCTGTAAGTGTTTCCTCAAAATACGGCACGCAGGCCACCATGGAAGTAGCTTCGATGAACAGACCCGAGTCAAAGCTGCTGTCAAGTCCATCGGCTATCACGAATTTGATGTGATAGGTTTCGCAGGGAATGATGGGGTATTTTATTGTCAGGGCTTTGGTGTAGCCGTTGAAAGCGATCATTTCTCCGGTGGGGTAGTTTTCAACGAAAAGTGAGGCGTAATCGAGCGACTCACAGCTGTCAGGAACGCTTCCGTAGCTTGGTGTGCCGTTGTTGACAGAGTTGATGCCGATGTTATATTCGGTACCTGCGATTTTGGCAATGTTCACACCGGGGGCCGGAATGCCCGGACCAAACAGGAACACGCCCATGGCATCGGTTTGGGGGTTGCAAACATAATCGGAATATTCTTCGGAGGCAAAGATGATTCGGAACACCAGTGTATCGTCAAAAGTATAGAAATCATATTCGAATGATGTGGCGTCATAATAGGTATAACCCGTTAAACTTTCAAGATGTTCGTCGCTGCCTGTTCCGGTTGTTGTGTTGATGGTTGAGGTGGATAACCCCGGAATAAAGTCGACATTTCCGGTGCTGAGTACTATTCCGTCCATAAAGTCAAACCCGGGCACATAGCCCGAAAATGATCCAATCTGACTGGGTCCCGAGGCAGAATACTGACCGTGGTACTGCACGTTACCGGTCCAGTCGAAACCTGTACTGAGATACATAATGTTCGACTCAGGAGCAGGAGCGGAGTTGATGGTCATTTGTGCACAAAGAGTATTGGTTGATAAAAAGTTCACCAACAAAAAACCAAAACCGGCGGCAAGAGATTGTATTTTGTTTTTCATAGAAGGATTGTTTTGTATAGACGTGTTTTGGGGTGGGGGAGTTGCCTGATTTTGAAAAGATAAATGGCTAAACCAACACTTAATTTATCAATGAATATTTTGTGACCGTCATGACCGGAAGTTTCAGATACCTTATTATACTGATAGTTGATGAAAATAGCCTGCCCTTTCATAAACCCTAAAGGCTATATTTAATGGTAATTACTGCGATTCACGTATTTTTACCTGATAACTTCAGCAAGTCAACCTATTGACTCAGGCAAGTATAGTTTGTATTTTTATTTCACCTAAAAACTAAAACCAGAACTATGCTTGACTTTTCAAAAACAATTTTAAAAGGCGTATCATTCAGCGAACAATTATTCAGCAAAGAACTTAGGAAACTGATTGCATTCATGGGTGATGATAAAAACTCAATTCAGAAATTGAAAGAGTGGTGTTCCGAACATTTCGGAAAACAGTTCCCCGATGCAATTGCCGGTACTTTTGGATCATAGAATGATATTGTATGTGGTGTTTTTTATGATTTATTTCTCTTGTAGAGTATTAACCTTAAAGATTTTTTGGCTTTCATTAAAGCATAAAAAAGTCATTCTGCTATCATTTTACCTAAAATTGGCAGTTGTTTGCAATAATTTAGTTTTGTTTGGATAGCTATTGATATCAGGGATGTTATTTGCCGGAAAGCGAACAAATGATGATTTCCCCTCAGTTTGCTTTGAAATACTTTATTATCAGCCAAATAAACTGTCAGATTTATACTGAGAAATTCTTTATAATAATTCCATATTATTATTTTTTTTGAAAAACTGTCTACTTTTCCAATGTTTTTGCATCATATATTTGAATGGTAACTGTAAAAACAGGAAATGACAGATATGAATGCTGCTTGCGAAAAAAAAGTTATATGTATCCTTGAGGAAATTGGGGAAATAAAAACCGAGATGTTATACTCAAGTTCAGACGAACTCCATTTACGATTAAAAGAAAAACTTAAAGAATTGCATCTTGCTGATTGTGAGCAGGGAGAAATAAGAGATAATATTGTTAATGACGAATATTAAGTTTTTTTTAAAAAAACTCCAATTTTATGGGCATTGGTAACCATTCTATTGTTGTTATTTCTTACTTTTGAGTATTAAATCTATTTTTGTGAAAATATTGCCAAAAAAACATTCTCTCACAATCCAGATCGGATTTATTGTTACACTCATGGTTTTGGGCCTTTTATATATCTATTATATATGGCATAAAGTAAACCGCAACCTTGAAGAAACGGCTATCCGGCAAGCTCAGTCTATATCTGCAATGCTCTCTATAGAAGAGATTAAAACTCTTAATGCTGATTTAACTGATCAGGAGAAGGTTTCCTATCATTTCTTAAAACGTAAAATGCATGAAGTGCTGGAAGTCAACCCCGAGGCAACCTTCGCATATCTTTATACACTCCGAAACGGCAAGGTGTTTTTTTTAATGGACTCTGAGGATGAAGGATCAGAGAATTATTCACCTCCCGGACAGGAGTTTACAGAAGCTGATCAGGAGGACATCAGCCCGTTTTATACAGGCAGACCTGTTCTTACAAGCCCCCTTACCGACAGGTGGGGTACATGGAGAAGTGCTTTGATCCCTTTAAAGGACAGTACAACTGGAAAAGTTATTGCCGTGTACGGAATGGACTATAATGCAGGTAACTGGCGAAAAAAAGCTCTGGTAACACTGTTTGAACATACCCTGATTGTTGTATTGTTTATTGTTACCTTGGTTTTATTGGTTATTATTCAAAACAAAAATTTAATACGAAAAAAGGAAATTGAATACAGGAAAAAACTCGAAATTGAACTTAAAAAGAATAATGAGGACCTGAGTAACCTGGTTGCAAAAAATGAAGAAAGCGAAGAAAAACTCAAAGAAGCCCAAAAAACAGCCCATCTTGGGCATTGGAACTGGGACATACTAAAGGAAGAATTGACCTGGTCCGATGAGATATTCAATATCTTCGGTGTTTCAAAAGAAACTTTTAGTGTCTCAATAGAAAATTTTGAAAGAACAATTCACCCCGATGATCTTGAATATTTTTTAAAAACAAGAGATGAAGGGTTAAAAAACAGCCTGGAGATAAACATAGTGCATAGGATTGTCCTGCCCAATGGAGAAATCAGGTTTGTGGAAGAAAGGTCAAAGGTAATCAGGAACAAAGACAATGAACCTGTTTCGGTATTTGGAACCGTACAGGATATAACCGGAATAATGCTTGTTGAACTTGAATTGAAAAAAGCAAAGGAAAAAGCCGAGGAAGCAAACCAGCTAAAAACAGCATTTTTGCAAAACCTTTCACATGAAGTGCGTTCACCACTTAATGCAATTATTGGCTTTGCAGAACTTATAAACAATCAAAAGCTTTCAAAAGATAAAATCAAACATTACTCAGAAATTATTGCAGGCAGTTCAAACCAATTACTTGGAGTTATAAATGATGTCCTGACAATCTCATCCCTTGAGAAAAAACAGACAGAAGTTGATGATGTTGTTTTTGACCTGACCCAATTTGTTTGGGAAATACATTCAATTTTCCAATCCAGGGTTGAAGCAAAGGGCTTAACCTTTTCCATTGTGACCAATGGCTTTGGAAATGTAAAAATCATTTCTGATGTCAATAAAATAAGGCAGGTTATTGCCAACCTGATAAATAACTCTGTTAAATTCACCCAAAAAGGAGATATTACAGTCGGTTTCAATTTGCATGAGCACAGTTTGGAAATTTTTGTAAAGGACACAGGTATTGGAATTGAAAAAAACGATCAGGAAAAGATATTTGAAAGGTTTTGTCAGGCAAACGAGTCTATTTCAAGAAATTTTGGCGGTACAGGATTAGGACTTTCCATTTCCAAAGGATTTATCGAATTGCTTGGTGGTACTATCAGTCTGGAGTCTGTTCCCGGACTTGGCTCAACCTTTGGTTTTTCAATCCCGGTTAAAAAAGTCGGATCAGTTGAAGAATCAGGTCAAATTGTATTTTCCGACATTGATTTCACTTCAATAGTTAATATTCTGGTTGCAGAGGATGAGGAAGTTAACTTTTTCTATTTATCTGAGGTAAATGATAACAAAAATATCAGTTTGATTCACGCAATAAACGGAGAAGAAGCAGTCAATATTTGTAAAACTCAAAAAATTGACCTGGTGCTTATGGATATAAAAATGCCGGTATTGGATGGATATAGTGCGGCGAAAATAATTAAATCACAATTGCCTAATATCCCTGTTATCGGACTTTCAGCTTTTTCTATAAATTCTGATAAGATAGAAGAAGAATCCCCTTTCGATGATTATCTGACAAAACCGGTTAACCTGGGATTGCTTAAAAAAACCATTAAAAAATATCTGATAGATAAAACGTTAATATAGGCCTTCAGTCCCAATTCCCGATTTTTCCAATTCCCTGATAAAACTTTTATATGTTGATTCCTTATCAAACTCCGTGTATATGTAAAATTGATCATCTTTCACATAGGTTATTACCGGTCGGTCAAGTTCACAAAGTATTGCTCTGACTTTTGTGATTTTTTCCTCTTCTTTCTTTGGTATTATTATGTTCATTGTTAATAGATCTGATATACAAAAAAAGCAAATTTCTCTGTAAAAGCAATAAGTTATCACAAAAAATTTGAGAAAAGGAAGAAAAGACATCCGGAAATATTACATTGGTATACCTCATTATCCGGATTGGGAAATATTGAGTATAATCTATTATTCTCCGGTTGTCAGTAATTTCCAATTAATACAATTATGGCATAATACTTTTTTGAAAGATTAAAATACCTGCAGGGTTTTGTCCGAAAAAGGTAAAAACCACTGCTAAAACAAGTATTTTATTGTTGATTTCACCTTCCTTTTTGTCTTATCTTAGCATTAAATAACCTAAAAACGATTTGCCTATGGGATGATTAAAAAAGATTTCATATAGCGTTCCGGAGTTTTTATTTTTTTGGCCAAATGATAAAATTACCCCTCCGGAAGAATCGGTAAACCGGGAACACCACCCGGTTTTTTGTTTTATGGTAAATGACAATCGGGAAACATAAAAAATATAATCGTCATCGTGAAAATCCTTACAAGTTAATGGACTTATAATAAAGTACCTATAAATGAAACAGATCGGGAAAGCTTGCCTTGTGCGTTGGCTTGTCCACGGGTGTTTACATCCCGATTGCAACATCGGGATGGTGCGATCCTGAATGAAACTTCAGGAAACTGGTAATCCTTGTCCGCTAGCTAGCGGATAATTGCCTGAGCGAAGTATTAGCCCGGGTTTTTCAGCCGTGGTGACTTTTTTTGTTTCTTTTTTGTGTGGCAGACAAAAAAGAAAAGCCCGTCCGGCTCGAGGACAAAAGATAAATCAAACCAATATATATCATCAAAACCAACAAATACTATTTTCCACAATCTTGTAAAATGAACGACTATGGGATGACGGTTAATAAGTTGTTTTAAGTGCTGTTTATAAAAACCTGTTAATTATTAAAAGCAAATATAAATACTAAAGAAAACATCATTAATCTTTCCCGATAGTCATATTATAGTATAATTTGAAGAGCAAATGATTTGGAATAGAAAAGAAAGAGTCGGTCAGATTAAGTAAAAATACCTGATTTTCAGCATGTCTTGTCCATTTTTCATTATTAACCGTATGAATAATTAAACGAATTTATAAATGAATACAATTAAAAGTGTATTGATTGTTGAAGATGATTTGATTCAATTGAAATTGCTCACATGGATCATTAAAGAAATTTTGGAAAATGCTATAGTCCTTTCTTCTGACAATGGAGCCGAAGCTTTATCACTGGCATTGGACAATAAACCCGATTTGATCATCACCGATTGGGAAATGCCAAAATTTGATGGCCCTGAATTAGTTAAAAGGTTAAAAGAAGATCCGGCAACATCGAAAATTCCGGTAATCATGTGTACATATAAAAATAATGACTATGAAACTTTAAATTATGCTTTTGAATGCGGAGTAAACGATTTTATTTGCAAACCTGTTGATAAAAACCAGATGAAAGCAAGGATATCCTCGATCATGTTGCTCTCTGAATCCTTTAGGATAATAAACAGGCAAAAAGAGATTATCAGGTCCGAAAAAGAGAAAGTCGAATTGCTTTTAAAGAAAGTTTTACCCGAAAATGTTGCCAATGAACTGAAAAAATATGGCATTGCGAAACCTGCTCTTTATACTGATGTTTGTGTTTTTATTTCTGATATTGTCGGGTTTACAAAAATGTCTTCACATATTGAATTAACAGTACTGATCAATGAATTAAATGAAATTTTTTCCTTTTTTGATGCTGTCATGAAAAAGAATTCATGTGAAAGAATAAAAACCGTCGGAGACGCTTATTTTGCGGTAAGCGGAATGCAATACAAAAACGGCAACCATGTTGAAAACATGGTAAATGCAGCTAATGAAATACTCGATTATCTGAATGAACGAAACCGGTCCCGAAAAATTAAATGGGAAATCAGAGTCGGTATTCATCTGGGTGATATTGTCGGGGGAATAATCGGTGCCGATAAATTCCTCTTTGACATTTTTGGTGAAACAGTTAATATTACATCAAGATTAGAAAAAAAAGCAAAACCAATGGATATTCATATTTCCGAAAAAGCATTCAGCACACTTAATCAATATAGTTACAACTCAATGAACAGGATTTTCTTAAAAGGAATCGGCAATATAACAACTTATTCCGGTATTCGTAAAACAGTTTAAGCACAGCAGGGAAAATCCCTCTGGAATTGAAACTGTTCAATTCAAATCAGAAAAATTGATGAAAAACCTGAATTACTGACCTGCCAAAATACTTTTATAAATGATTCCAACTGGTAAAATATTATTTTATTTAGGGAATATGATAAATCACATTTCCAGAAACCTCATCTCCATTTGCATCAGTTATCGTAAAAACAACAACATATTCCTCTCCGGGAGTATAATACTCTTCACCAAGTAGTGATACATTCCATTGCAAATGCAAAAGAGGAGGTACAATAGTAGTTTCGGGTATACAGTAAATCTCATTGCCACTCATATCAAAAAGACAAGCTTTTGCAGTATAAGGTGCCTGACCTCCAGCAAATTCAACAATCGCCTGGCTTGTCAATGAGTAAAAATACAAATCTGTAATTTCAAGTGCATTTTCTTCTGGAATTGCACTACTTGCAAAATTATAATCAAAATTTGAAATGACGTTTTTATCAAAATTTCTGATATTTGTAAGTTTATTATACTCATTATAATCATAAAACGATGCCACTTCCTTCTCGTTCACTATTGAAGAAATGCCAACAAGAGGGTCATAACAATATGTCACCATTTGTGAATTTTCCGGCCTAATTTTAATATCATCAATTTTATACTCTTTCCCGGTTGGGGACCATAATTTGCAATTAATGGTAAATTGCTCGTTTGCTGCCGCCCCTGTTATTGTTCTGACCTGCTTTAGGTCAAACGGTACTTCGAAATATTTCCAAACACTGTTCGTATTTCCAAACATTTCTGAAGAAAATGTCCAGTCTGCAGCGTTTTCTGTCAAATTCTCACCCAGCGAATTTTTTATTTCAATAAATAATCTGCCATCACATGAAGCTGTAGTTTTTACCCAAGCCGAAAAGATGAACTTTTCATTTTGATATTCTGTTTCAGGTTTTAAAGTACGGACAGGTCCCCAAATTTCGCCAGTGAGGTTTTTTAAACAGTATTTCCCTGTATATCCATCATTAACAATAGTTTTACCAAGTAAAGGCCAAAAATCATTATCAGGGTTGTTGTTATCTGTTTTATTGTTTTCAAAACCAAGGTAACTCCATGCCTTTTCTTCATCATTGCTTGTCAAAACATTTGTTGATCTGGCAACGGGATATTGTTGGTTATATGACCATAATAATGATACCGGGGCTTGGCCAATTTCTTGTATTTCTGATATATTCCCTTTTGAATTATAATTTATCTGGGCTTTTTTAGAATAATTAATGTTTGAAGTATAAAAGCCATTTTCAAATTCACTGGAGGTCAATGGGTGATCAGTCTCAATACTATAAATTTTATAAGGTTGTATTAAATCATTAAACTCGCCAAAAGTTCCATATTCAACCATTGTTGAACTTGTAATCAATCCATTGCGACTGGTTATTTTTTCAAGAACGGGATTTAAAATATGTTTGTTAATTAAAGAAATTACCTCTGGACCGATATCCAAAGGCCTATTATACTGAATTTTTATTTCATCTGTAGGATTTAATTGAGTAGTTTCAGATTTTAGAAACATGTGAGAACTATTTTGCTGATTTGCATAAAATGCACCCTCAGGAAAAGATTCATAGAAATAATTTTTAATTGTTGTAACATTATCAATTGTTTCAATTTTTTGTTTTAGAGTTTTTACCCCTCCCGAAACATTTCTTGATACACTCCATCTAATGTCAGTCATGAACAAATCGCAGTTAATAAATCCAAAGTATATAGTTTCACCATTTTCGTCCTTATCCAAAAAGCCTGAACTTAAAAAACCTCTTTCTACTGTAAATAAATTCGCTTTGATTTCAGGTAAAAACCTGAGGCATTCTGGGTAATTGTAAATATACTCTGTTTTCTTCAGTAATATTCCTCCTTCATCGAAGGTCTTTTCTTCGATAATATTTCCACGGCCCCAATCAATATCAGGGTTAGAGGGGAAAGGGAAGTTGTCCTTAATATAAATTAAAGGAGAAAAACCTCCAGCTGAATAAATCATCCAAAGATCGTTGTAAATAGCTGGTTTTTGAAGCACTGGTTTTTGATATAAGTATACATTATCTTGATTTATTAAATCCTCATTATCTTCATAAGATGCTGGAAAATCATAATTATAAACTGTTTTTCCATTGCCATTTTTTGAAACTGTAACCTGGGTATAACCAATAAAACTGCCTTTTGTGCCTCCAAGTCCACCTAAACCCTGTGAATATCTTGTTGTCGTAATTCTACTAACTTCATACGAAGATAGTTCTGGATGGCCAAGAATCAATTTATTATAAGCATCGTAGTTCCATTTACAGAACTGCGGAATTTTAGTGATTTTTCCAGAGCACAAATCATCATTAGTACTATAAGTGAAATTTGTTATCATATCATTTGAAACATCAACACCATCGTGCATAACAATACGTTTTATTCTTAATCCCCCTCCTTTTTTAATTTCATTATTAATCAAAAACTCATGGGTCTCATATTCAAAAGACTGAAAACCTCCAGTGGGATATATTATTTTTTCAAGTACACCAGCTTTATTAAATGCCCCATTTGGTTCCCTATTACTCCCATCAATAATATTAATTTCATCAGCATCCCCAGTATTATAAATTGAATAAATACCATCAAACAAACTAATATCCGGATCAACTGGATTGCAATAAACATTTGGTTTACTAATTTTTGCCCCATTGCCGTTATAATATCCCCAGTAATCTACTTCGCTCGATACTTTTTCTGGAAGTTCCACCCCATTATATTCAAACCTATAAGGTGGCATTTTCTTACCATTTTTATCAGTTTCATAAACAGATTCTAGTTTTAATCTTTTAAAAAAACTGGGGTGGTCTGAAAACATATCAATATCATATGAAGATACCAATGGTTGAAAGTATGAATGGTTAAAATTAAAAGATTTAACCACATTCCCACTGACCGGTTTGTCTAGTACTTTTATTTCTTTTAAAAAATGTCCTTTTTCCAAATTTGCAGGCAGATCATTAACATCATTTCTAAACTCATTACTTTCAATAAACTCCAATTTTCCCCCTGGCCAAACAATTTCTGATAATCTTTTTCCAAAAATCCTATGCCATTCTTGTGTCCTGCTTATCATTTCCATTTCAGGAAATTCATCCGAATTGTAAAACATTGAACTTGTTGTGACAGGTAAAAATATGTTTTCATCTTCATAAATAAAATCAATTGACTCATATGAATTTGGAAAAGTAATTTTTGTTAAAAACCAACTGGAAACAAAATCACTTTGATTAAAATCATTATCTGAAAAATCCCAAGGGCCATTTGGGTTAGAGGTAATATAATCATATTCGGTAAATTTTCCTGATTTGGTAATAGGTTTTGTTATTTCCTTTGCATCAAATTTATATTGAACCCCATCAGGTGTTGTGAAAATAAACGTACAAATAGTAAAACCGTCTGCTTCCGTTAAGTAATTAACCTTTAAATTACCTCCGGAAATAAAATTTACTTTTCTGTACTCATCAAAGATAATCTTCCCTGAATAACCATTGAAATTATAATAAAAAATATCTGGTTGCCCATCCATTAGCCCAAGTGACATCAAATGCAGTTTATTATAATACTCCATTGCATCTTCATCCAAATTTGAAACAGGGCTGAAATCACTAAATCCATAAAAGATAATGTCATCATAATCATTTGCTATTCGAAAATATCCAAGGGTTGTTTCGTCTGGCAGCCCACAAACAGTACGGGTAATTACCCCACCAGCATTTAATGACCATCCTAATCCAACCCAGGATGCCTGATCTTCAACCTTTATTCCTCCTGATGCATAATTCAATTCAACAGGCATTGAAAAGTCGTTTACCTGTACATTAAAAAGAGGAATGTTTATTGATGGTTTTCCTGTGAATAAACTTACAGGGACTTCGGCATACTCCCCAAGTGATGAAGCGGTAGGTGATGGAGGGGTAATCCTGTCTATATTAACGAAATCCTTTACATGCAAATAATCCTGAGCATTTGAGTTATTAATATTATTCGTTAAAAACGCAAATATTATTAATATTGATTTTAAGTTCAAAACTGTTTTCATTATATTTTAACTAATTTATATTCATATATTTCACTATTCACTATAATCTTTGCATAATAAAAGCCGGGAGGCAAAAACTCAAGGTTCGTCTTATACTTTGGACTCACTATTATATCATTAAATACCTTATTCCCGTTTACATCCATTATCTCAATTACTGCCTCTTTAAAGAAAAAAGGGATATCAATATTCATGTAATCTCTGAAAGGGTTTGGGTAAACAACAGAAATATTGCTGGTTATATTATTAGAAGCATCATTTGACGTTGAAGAAAAATAATATGCTGAGTAAGAGGTATTGCCCCCTAACAAAAGTATATAATGATGAAAACCTTGCATGTACCACAAAATTTTATTGCTTTTTAATTCAACAGTATCACTACCAATAATTATTGTTATCGTATCAATACAACGTATCCTTACCACATCTTCATAAACAACATCTGGCAACAACAATGTGCCATAACCATCAACAGAGCAATGGCAAATACCGTTATCGGTTCTGAAAGTATTACCTGAAAAAGTAAAATAAACAGTGCTTATTGTATCAATATATGAATCTAAATAGGTAATCGGAAAATGAGCCCATGAAATAGGATCATAAGAAGTTTCAACAGCATCTAAACTGCCATATCCTTCCTCATTAAGAAAATTATTTTCAATCGAGAAATAGTTATAACTTGGTGAAGAATAATTTGTTAATAAACAATATTCTGCGTTTTCAAAATAACTTTCATAAGGTGTGCCCATTACCTCTATACATATCATTTCATAACTGTTAGTTACCTCCAAATCAGTAAAATCCCATACTACATTTTCTCCTCCGCTGTTTTCTGCATCAATCCATGTATATTCCATATAATTCATCATAAAGGTCTCGCCCGGCAAGGGAGTAATGTCTTCAGGGGTTAATACTGGTTGGGAATTTACTATTTGCCCTTGTATCAGGCAAAACAAAAGGCAACATGCTTTTATACTATTTGTAATTACCTTCTTCATTCTATTTTTATTATTTTATAATTATAAACTTCACTATTCACAAAAATCCTGGCGTAATAAAATCCCGGCGATAAAAACCCAATATCTGCTTTGTACCTTGAACTCGATATTTTATCATTAAACACCTTGTTCCCATTTATATCCATTATTTCAATTACTGCTTCTTCAAAGTGAAAAGGGATAACGATATTTATGTCTTCAACAATTGGATTTGGGTAAACAGAAGGGTCTGTTTTATTTTCAATTTCTAAGTTAATATTAGGTGTTGGAATAACATAAGTAGCACTATAAGAGGTATTTCCTCCCAATAAAAAGATATAATGGTGAAAGTTTTCCTTGTACCAATAGAATCTATTGCCAATAATATCTAATGTGTCTTCCAAATCAATTACTCTAAATGTATCAATGCACCGAATTCTAATAACATCCTCATAAGTTGCATCAAATAATATAAGTGTGCCGTAACCATCTGCTTTACAATGACATATACCTTCATCTGTTCTAAAAGTATCTCCTGCAGTTGTGTAATATGAAGTCTTTATTGTATCAATAAAAATATCTGAATAAGTAATCGGATAATGAACCCATGAAATAGGATCTTCTGAGGTTTCAACAACATTAATACTTCCATAGCCTTCCTCATTTAAAAAATTATTCTCAATAGAATAATATAGATATCGAGGAGATGAAAAATCAATTAATATACAATAACTTGAGCTTCCAAAATAATCTTCAAATGGTGAACCGGTAACTTCCAGGCATGTCATTTCATAACTGCTGGAAATTCCCAAATCAGAAAAATCCCATATCTTATTTTCACCCCCGCTGTTTTCTGCATCGATCCAAGTGTATTCCATAAAGTTCATTGTAAAGGTCTCACCTGGCAAGGGAGTGATGTCTTCTGAGGTTAATATGGGTTGGGAATTAGAAATAATCCCATGCAATAAACAAAAAATAAAAAAACATGAAATAAAAATATTTTTTAGTTGATTTTTCATATATTTTTTATTATTATATAATAATAATCACCTATTTAAGTAATGTTCGTAAAAATTGATAATCAATAATATAACAAAAACAGTAACAATAGATATAAACCATATAATTATCAAATGAAAGCCCTTCTTTTTATACAACCTAAAATCATTTACTAAATCTATATTATTTGTTTTTTTATACGCCTTTGATAAATCAGATTGTTTAATTGAGTATTTTTTACAAATTTTTTTTCGCTCTTTTCTAAGTTCTGAATCAATAAAAATAGATAGAACCAAAATCAAACACATTAAAATATAATATATTATAATCATTCTATAATTCTTTTATTTTCTTAATTGCATTTTGATATTTTTCAATCTCGTCTTCATATTTTTTCTTGCTTTCCAATAATTCCTCTAAATCTTTTTTCATGGAACTTGATAAATTCCCTTCTGAATTCATTTTTAAATAGTATTGTTCAAGAGTTTCTATCCAATCTAATGCCATTTGAGTTTTTTCAATTTCTTTATTTATTGGTTTAATAGCAAGTTCTTTATAATAATTCTTCACCATATTTTCCATTTCTTTTTGGTCAGTCACTTTTTGAAGGTTCTGTGGAAGATTATCATAAATCAATTGTCCAATTTCCTCCCAAGAATAATGTGAGGTAATCGTATAAGTTGCTTCAATAAAACAACCAATAGACGTACCCCATCCCCCAGAAATTGTAAATCCCATTGTATTTGGAGCAATGTTGGCTGTTTTTTCTGCCCCTGCAAAAAAGAACAATGTTGTCCCATAAGAAACTCCCCATCCTTTTAAATCCTCAATTTTGGCATCAGGAAAAAAAGATATACCTCCCCCAGCTGACCAACCAATTATTGGTCCTCCTCCACCTCCACCTGTGCCGAAAAAGGCAACTCCATCAGGACCAATCATTGCGCCAACGCTAACCGAAAGTGTGCCAAACAGCGAAATTCTGGCATCAGCATGAATAGAAACGGTCTCTAATCCCTCAAATTCAACTCCATCAATTATCCTGTTCTCAGAAAATGCATAAGTGCTATTCCATGGAAACTTAGAAGCCAACGGATCAACACTAATAAAACGACCAATTTGGGCATTTTGATCCCTCCATTTAAAATGATACCAATTCAATCCAAAGTCATCACTCAACTCTTGCGATTGATATGTGACTTTATTAATACTTGAACTTTGACTAGATATGTAATTTAAACCCCCAAAGGTCATACCGTGTAAATAATAATGGTTTTCCTGCAACAGGCATAGACCATCATTGTTCTTTTTAAAGGATGCGTAAACATTGTTCCTGTGGTCTTTTAAAAAGTATTCATATTCAAATAAACCATCATTTTTAACAATCCTTCCCTCGCTTGTATTCATGTACTCAAACTGGCTATCATTATATACAAACCCGTTACTGTAAACCTTTTTCTGAATGAGCACCCCTTCCTGGTAAACCCTTTTTTCTGTTTTGATACCCAAGGAAGTATAGTCAAACTCAATTCTCGAATTGTTTCCGAAATCAACAATCTCAGGCAAATTCAAAATGTTATATACAACATTGATATTTTTATTTTCATCAGTTATCATATTTCCATTTGCATCATAGCTGTATTCAATGTTCATGGTTCCGTTTTCTACATCGTTGCAAATACTCCCGTTGTCCAAAAAATCATCAAGCCCTGTATCATCAGCTTCGTCATCAACCCCGATGAGTTTATTGCCAATATAAAAATAGGACAATTGATCCATATTTCCAAACTGAGGGGTTCCCGGACTTGTTTCGCCAACTAAACCTTTTCTGTTAAGTGTTAAAATATTTCCATTGTTGTCATAGGTTATTCCCGATTCAGTAAAACAATCAACCAGGGCAACATCACTCCCCTTATATTTGGCTTGTTTTATCCTGTTTAGCTCATCATGCTGGTAACCGTATTCCTGTATATAATCAGTATAAGTAGTTCTCCATTTCATTGCAGAAATGTTCCCATTGAACAATCCTGGGGCATCCAGTGTGGCATTTCCGTTCTCAAAATTTAATTCAAAAGCGAACAGGTCATTACCCATATTGTTGACATCGTTCACCTTTTTTAGCCATCCACGAACGTTATATTCAAAATCAATATTCTGGGCATAAACAGGTTCGGCAACATTTTCTGAGTATAATCTTTTATCTGATAACTGACCTATTGCATTATATTCAAATGCTGTTGAAATAATTTCAGGCTGGTCATTAATTTTATTAAAAGTTTGAATTAAATTACCTGAATGATCATAACCGTTTCTTTCATTTATTACTATATTTCCTGCAACCGGATTTTGATGTATTGTTTTCGACGCAACCAATTTCCCTGCAAAATCGTATTTTTTGTAAACTTTATCAGCACTTCCTGTTTGATTTGAGCTAATCAGCAGTATTTCCCTGTTGTTCTTATCAAAGTATTTAACATTGTTTATCCAATCTGTTTCACCGATAACTTTAATCTTACTTCCTGTCGGATTGCCATTTACCATATTATAACATTCTTCATCATATCCTTCCGCACTGACTAAAAGGAAATCATTTGAAAATCCATTTTCAATGTTAACAAAGTCGTAATCATCATAATAATATACTTCCATAATTTCACTACCGGGATTATTTGCATTGGGGAAAGTACTGTTGGCATATCCCATCAAAGAACCTGTCCCCTGTGATCTTTTTTCGTTTAATGAAAACAACAACCCTGTTCCAATAAAATTATCTACGTATAATTGCATATCTGCTCTGGAAAAACCAATATAATAACTTGTGATTCCTGACATAACCGATCGGTTAAAAGCATCATACTTAAAAAACTTCCATTTGTTTTCAGCCCTTAAATTACCGTCCTGCATAGCAATTATCCTGTCAGCAGGGTCATAAATATAATATTCAACCTCTTTTCCCGGAATTTTGTTTTCAATCATTCTTTGTTTTTTATCATATTTTTTCACAAAGATCCATTTGTCAATAAAGGTTGGCGAAGTGGTAGAGGTCCAGTTATCTGTCTGGGCCATCTCTTCAATCCCTTGTGGGGAAATAACATACCTTAACAGTCCAAAATCGTCATATATAAAATAAGTACTAACCGGCGACCAATAGGTTGTTAAGCTTTTTGGCTCTGAATAATCTGTTTCCGGGGCTTCCTCTATTGGTTTTTCAATATATGAGTTTAAAAGGACTACCTGTCCCAGTTTATTTTTGTATTCTTTCTTGGGAACACCGTTTTCATCAATGGTCTTTGTCACAAACAGCTCCTTTTTATCATAGAATCCTGAGTATTCACAGTTACCGTTCGAGTTGTTTACTATCCATTTTCTAACTTCGTTTGTATTATTGGTCAGGTATTCAACTTTCTTTGTATGTCCTGCAGAAAGCTGCCATACCTCTCCGGGGGCACCTTGCTCCACAATCCTGTTTAACGGCGAGTTATCATAAACATTCTGAGAATATGCAATATTGGTTGATGCAACATTTACCGGTGGGGCAGAATAAAATGACTGTTGGTTGATTAATGCATTATTGTCGAAATAACCTCTGGTACAACTTGAATAAGGCAGGTATTCAACTGACTGCCTTCCGATGGGGTCATATTCAAATAATTGAACGACATCGTTCTTTTCACTGTTAGCTTTAACTGCATTTGCTTGTGTTTTACGGCCAATTCCGTCAAAATAAGTTATGGTTTCGTCAAACCTGTCCACGTCGTCCCATTTCATTTCTGAAATATCAGGCACAGGAAATTCAGGTGTTTTTGTTTTGATGTAATTTTTTGAATTATCCACATCGGGAAGCAATTCGCTGCATAATAGCTCATTTTGTATATTGCAGGAAAAATTGCCCCTTGTGTTTTCAACAATACTTTTAACTGAATTAATAAGACATTTACCAACTAATTCTATATCAGATGCATCATTGATAGTGAATTCAGTAATTGTTTGATTATTTAGATAAAAAACTATCCTGTTAAAATTATCTCGTTCAATTTTAATACTAATAACACTCGATTCTTGTACAATTCCAATTGATTCATCAATAATAAAATTATTAATTATTCTTGAAATTTTCAGAAGCCGATAAGGATAAGTATCTATCCTTAATAACCTTATCCCATATTTAAAACTATTATCTACAATCTCATTAGACTCTGAAAGCCCAAAATAAAAAAGATCATTTTTATATGGTGACCAATCATTAATGATATCAAATTCAACCCAGCCAGATTGGGCCTCCTCAAGCTTTGTCGTAACTGTTCCCCCTCCGGGATTATTAAATTCAGGATGTAATTCGTTATCACCATAAACATCACTTGCTCGTATTAATCCACTTGTGGCAATATCAGAATAATCCTCAATTTCTTCTGAATAGAAATGGTTTCTGATTGGATATTGAAATAATAGTTTTCTACTAACAAAATAATTTCTGCTAATTGTAACAGAATTTCCAAGATCATTGACAAAAGTGATTTTCAGGGTATATTTTCCAGCTGTTACATTTACCAAACCGGGTCCTGTACCCACTTCGGTCTCTCCATTGTACCATTTGATTGAAGTAATTGAATATCCGTTTGAATTGATGTCAACACTTATCCCCCCGGTGTTTAATGCTTCGCATCCTTCTTCATTTGTTATTTCAACTGCTTCAATTGTCGGGCACAATGGGTAGAGCTCATAAATTGCTATGGCTTCGGTCGGGCCATAAGGTAGGTTGTTTTCATTTTCTTCAACAGAATTAATCACATAGTCAAGCGCACATATTCCTGCAGGTTTTGTAATACCCGAATATACCAATGCAGTGTTGATGTAATAATTATAACCGGCTGCAGCCGATATCATTTTAATAATATCCCCGGGGTTAAAACTGTTTGATTGGCTCACAATTTGACCTTGCTCAATAATATTCAGCATTCCGTTGTTTATGTAAATACCGTCCGATATATCCGTATAACTTCTTGACTGCGATAAAGAATTATTTCTTAGCCCGGCTGCAAATATTGTATTGGTATTTTTAACAGAAAACGCCAGGGTGAATTCTTTTTGCGGGTTAACAACATTATTGGATGTTGCAAAAGAAGTTCCCCATCCGCTTTGGCCGGTTTTGTTAATCTGGTTTCCAACAACTTCTATTCCGGCAAAATTTACAAATTGCAATGGTCTTCCCACTGGGATTGAAAACTCAATTATCTCATTGTTGCTGTCATAAACCTTGCAGGGATATATTCCCGGCGATGAATAACAGTTACTAGTATTTTGATACACACTCGACAGTAGTTCTTTATAGTACTCATCTTCATCAATATCCAACGAATCAAGTTCAGGTATTGTATCCATCATTATGGTAATATCATCAAGAGTTGGCAAAGAACCTTCCCCCCAAACAATGTAATACGGGGCAACCCCTCCTGAAATTTCCAGAGATACTTTTCCAATAGAATTTTCAGTTACAGGAGTTGTTTTATAAAGTGCCTGAAGCGGCTGAACAGGGCAAAACGACACATACAACTCCTCAAAATATGACCCCGTTTCAAACAGTGCCACATCGGCAATATAATTGACCGGGTCGTTGATCACAGTAGCCCTTATTAGTTTATTGTTCAGCCAGTAATTAATACTTCGGCCATTTTTTTCAATTTTCAACTGGTCCTCGGGAGCGTATTTGCCATAATTTCCGATCAAAGTACCTCTTTCTATGATTTCATATCCATTGTTGCTGATGTAGAATGAATACTCAATGGACATATACCCGGCATCACGGTTGATTGGTGAAAGTCCAAAACTTTTAGGACCAATTTCATTGACCGTATAAACGATATAGCCATTCTGGTCAGCAAAAAGCATGTTTTCACTTGCTGCCCCCCCGTTGCCCCAGTTTTTAATAGCAGATTTTACCAGTTTGTCACCCTGAAGCTCAATTCCGACAAGATCTGTCCATATTATATCTGGTATCAGGTTAACAGTAACGGTTTTATGGGTGCCTGCAAAATCAGTGACCGTTACATAGTAGATTCCTTTTTTGTTTGAATAGTCCTGTGTTGTTTCACCAGTGCTCCATAAATAAGTGAAAGGAGCGACCCCGCCAGTCACTTCAAGGTCAACATTACCCAAGTTGCAATCCTCATCGAATGAAACCGTGTAATCTGTGATAATTTCAGGTTTTGGGCAGAATGAAACGTAAACCGGGTCAAGATAAGCGTTGGTTTTTAAAAGGGCCACATCAACAATTAAACTGGTATTGTTTTTAAGGTTCGTCGTAAGGATATTGGCTCCGTTATAGAAGTATTTGATATCCAGACCCGATTTTTCAATTTTCAATACATCCCCTGCTTTTGCTATAGAAACGGGTATTTTCATTTCCCCGTTTTCAAAAATCAATATCTTGCCTGAACCGTCAACCATGAACCCATAATTTATTGAAGTATAATTGGCGTCTGTATTGACCGAAGAAAGACCAAGGCAATAGACATCACCAAGATGATTAATGGTGTAGGTCAAAAACCCGTTTTCACCGGTATATAATTTATTCAAAGATGCTGCGCCACCGGTACCCCAACCATAAGTTCCTGTCTTAACAAGCTTTTCTCCGTTGAGTGTTGTTCCAACAAGATCTGTCCATTGGATCATTGTGTTTACAGCAACCATATTGTGGTTTGAATGACTGTAATTATCTGATACGGTAATGTCATATTTTCCAACTGACACATCCTGTCTTACCTGAGATGTGTTCCCGTCTGGCCATAGATATGAATAGGGAGGATAGCCGCCAATGGGTATCAGTGTAACATTTTCGGAGCAATATGCCTGACCATGTACATTTGAGCTTTGAAGCTCTATTTCAGGGAAACAGAACGACGAATACACCGGTTCAAGTGTTTCACCCTGGTTGTACACCGAGAACTTTGCAAAAAGTTTCTTTGATGAGCTTTCAACAACTTTCCTGATCTCTTTGCCATTCAAATAGTAAAAAATAGTACCTGAATTAAGCTCTATAGAAACAATGTCACCATCAGCAAGGGTTCCGAATGTTCCCTGGACAATCCCACTTTCAACGATATCCAGTTTTGGGCCATTGATAAAAAAGCAATAGTTGATGTCAAGGTATCCTGTTTGTGAGCTATAATTGGAAAGCCCTATTGCCTTATTGCCAATATTATTGTCGATTTTTAAAGTTATATACCCGTTTTCTCCGCTGTTCAGCCCGTTATAGGAAACACCTCCGCAGTTGTCCCAACCGTCAGTGGTATTCTTTGTAAAATAATCATTTGAAAAATTTGCCCCGGTCGGATTGTTCCAAAATGTTGTGTTATATACCTCAAAATCTGCCTTGAATAACTGACCAAGATAGTCATTGATCACAACACCGAATTTTCCGATTTTAAGGTCTGTTATCTGGGACGATGTTCCCCCTGTTGTCCAATTGTATGTAAAAGGAGCTTCACCACCGGTAATGTTCGCTGAAATAGAACCGCGTGTATTTGTTACACAATTGACATGGACCAAATCGTAAGTCACGCTCATGTCCACTGCAAAACTTGCTGTGATTCCTGAATTAAAAGAAGATCCCTGGGCAAAAATTGTGATATCAGCATATAATATATTGGCAGGATCTGTACTAACCTGTCTTAAAGTTGTTTTATTCTGCCTGTAATAAATGGTCGATCCGACTCTTTCAATATAAAGAGCATCATTAAGAGACACATTGCCGTATCTGCCTAAGATAGCACCATTTTCAATGACAAAAAGCTTTCCTTCATTAACATATAATGCGTAGTCCAATGAGGCAAGCCCTGGACTT
The DNA here is from genome assembly GCA_001769535.1 of Bacteroidetes bacterium GWF2_38_335. Taxonomy (GTDB): domain Bacteria; phylum Bacteroidota; class Bacteroidia; order Bacteroidales; family GWF2-38-335; genus GWF2-38-335. Next base: position 128,291 of record MEOH01000001.1, on the reverse strand, counting down.
GTATTATACTGAGAAAGGCCGAATGCTTTTTTCTCCGTAAGGTTATTTACTACAAATTCAACCTTTCCATCTGTATTTGCTTTCAGGTAATTTGAAGAAATTGCCCCGCAGTTGTTCCACGAATTATTTACGTTTTTTGTAATTGTATAGGTTGGAAGATCATAGGTTGCCCCAGTGACCTGTGTCCATTTAATATGATAGTCTGCTGCATTAATATTGATTGCAGCAAACATTATCAATAACTGTATTCCAAGCTTTTTCATTGAGTGGCTGATTAAAATAGGAAATGCTTAATTGGTTGAATATTTTGTAACTGTGGATAACACACCGGAGTTGTCTTCAAAATATACTTCACAATAAAAAACCTGGTTATAGGTGAATTGTCCCAGACTTAGTTTTATAACATTTTCATCTCTGAAATATACAAGTCCTGAAGGAGGTGTTCCGTCAAAAATGAATGTTGACTGGATCAGTTCCGACCCACCATCAGTCAAGCCAAGCTTAACGTGTATCTTGCTCAATGTTGTTGTATCACTTGTCACCATGAAAACAGAAATACTGACTGTATCACTTGATGTGAGCAAAATCATTGGATCAGTCAATGTGTCCATTACTTCTGTAGGGATAACTTTTCCCTGTGTAAGTTCAAGATTAAGGTGTACATCTGATGGTGCGTTTTGTGCAAAAACAGAAAATGAACAAACAATTCCGATAAATATTAAATACAGATTTTTCATTTTTTTAGATTATAGATTCTACTTAAATAAATTGCTTTTTAAAGTTAATGAGCTGTAAATGAAAAAACAATAGCAAAAGTCAAATTACGTTAAAACGTGAAAATTTAACGATAAAAGTCAAAAACCATACGTTAATCAGGAAAAATGAAAATTATTGAAAATTAGAAATATTATCATAATATTTGAAAAAACGTCATTTTTTTTTGCAAATGAACAAATACTAAAAAAAACTTGTTGTTCAAAAGATAGAAAAAATGATTTAGTAGATCCTGTCCCAAACCTCCGAATCATAATGAAACGTAGAAACCTCATAAGGAAGGCTTCCAATCTTTCCAAAATTCATAATAATTATTTCAAAATCGTCAAAATCCTTACTTTTCATATAATCCGAAATCAAATTGGAATTATATGCCGGGCAGGTATAATATAAAAGCATTTTTTCTGCTTCTTTAATATACCTGATGTTGTTTTGTTCTTCAGATTGAATTTCTCCTGTGTAAAAAACCAATTCATCCAATTCATATTGCATCCAATTTTGATGAGCCTTTATTCTATCAATAAAACTCGTTGTTGTCTCACCAATATATATAAGCACATTTCTGCCATATATAGGGTGTGTTCCATAAATCTGATACAAACCAATTTTCTTGTTGTTCCTTATTTGATCCGGAGTATAAGGCCCCGACCACAATATTTTAATTAATTCAATTTTTCTTTCTATCATATATTTCTCAATTTAATGGTTTCACTATTTATAACTTCAAATAAATGTTTATACCCGCCTGAGCTTAATGTTGCTCTCAAACGTACCTGTTCCTCAAGCAATATATTCCCTTTTCTATTAGTGAATAATTTTCTTTTTTCTATAAAAGATGCGATTTCTGCATAGGTTGCTTTTCGGTCACAATTATTTACCAAAGCAACAACAATTGCTTCATGTAACGATAAAATATTTTTCATTGGCAAGTTGAAATAAAATTAAAATGCTATTTTTTACAATAGTAAAGCAAAGTTATCAAAATATCAGGTTTCATGTCCATACCATCCAACCGCCCAACTGTTTTACCCTTCCACCGTGCCGGTCTTACGGGTCAGGCATCCCCGAAAACCTCAGGTTTTCGGGATCACGCCGCCACACTCACACTGCCCCTCAACCATTTCCCTCAGCACCCCCACTCGTTCCCCAAGCCATTCCAGTTCCTCCTTCTTGATCTCATAATCCAGTTTATACCGCGAGTCAATATAAGCCCTCTTCAAAAGGTCAAAAAGCCGTTTCTCCTCCACGGTGGTTCTCGGAAAAACAGTTTTAAACCGGCTGTCAAGTTTGCAAACCATTTTGTCAAGCTTGTCAAGGTCATGTATTTTGGGCTTGTAGTCGGTGTGTACCAGTAAAACGGTCATGTAAAAGCGCTCGGTTGCCTGGTGGAGAAGAAAAGATGCAAGTTTATAAAAATCTTGGTCCTGTGCCCCTTTTAATAAATTAGCTTCAAAATCACCAAAAAACATGTTGGCGTTTTTAAACCACTTCTCAAAATACATCCTCGCTTTATCTTTCCTTTGTTTTTCGTTAAGGGGCAGGGGAGACGAAAGTTTATGTTTGCCGCTGTCATACAGCAAAACGCCCTCTTTTAAAATATCCGTAAAAAAGTAATTCCCCTGTTCAATTTCCGCGTTCAGGAATTCAATGCCGTGAAAAATAATACTAAGCGGGGTAGTATCGTCCACAACGGTTTTAAGCTTGTGCCACCACCGTTTCTCTGCCTCTTTGGCAACGGCATGGCTCTCGCTGTCCATCACCACCAAAATATCATAGTCGCTCTGGTACTCGTATGTAATGCCATCCTCCACATACTTGTCGTTCACCTGTTCCCCCCGTGCATACGACCCGAACAATATGATCATTTGCGCAGGCAGCTTGCTCCGCAATACCGAAACAATCCCGTTTATCTCGTTCCGGTTCTTAACCGGCAGGTGTTCTATCGTGGTTTTCACTTTGACTTGTTTTGTGGGACTAAATTAGTGTTTTTTGTTTTCTATCATTTTTCTTTAGTATAGTCACAAAGTATATCATAATCATTCTACAAAAGAAAACATTAAGTGATACAGTTTTAAATCCTGATTGACATTTGTCAGATGATTTGAACTATAATGAAATTCAAAGTTGTTAATAAAATTTTCTTTTGTCAGTGGGACTGTTGTGTCAATTTGTTTGAAATCCTTCTTTAAAAGGTAATTGATATCTTCAACATTACTATGAATATCCAAAGAGTCAATTACAAAACCAACCATTGCATTTAGTTTATAATAAGAAAAATAGAACCCTGTTGTAAATCTTTGAATTCCATTGTCAATATATTTATAGTTTAATCCAGAAACACCTCGTCGTGCATGATTGTCTAACCTTTTGCATTCAAGAATATAATATGCATCATCGGATACTAAAGGATTAACAGGCATAACCCTTATATCTACGCGTCCGGTTGAACTATTTTCACTTGTTTCTCTATCAAATAGATAGTTTGTCAAATTCAATTCCTTTTTTATATCAGAATTTTTTAAATAATCAAGCAACAGAATATCTCTAATTCCATTTTCATTGTTAAGCGGAATTGGTTTATTGCTAACAATCATCTTTTTATAGCAACAAGTAACATTAGAGAGTATGAATTCGAATTCACGAGTACATATTTTATCCTTAAACAAAAACTCAGAGGCATCCAACTTATTTTCCACTATACGTCCTCCTGTTTGTTTTGAGGATTGCATCCATAAATTCATCTACATCTTGATAACCAATAGCTTTATGCCACAACCTTTTTTCATTTGGTTTAATAATGTAAAAGAATTTCTTTTCAAATCCACGAAAATCTTTTTGAACGAATAGTTGGTCGGTTATTTTCTGCGATGATAACTCAATCGCTTTTGACAATAATTTTTCTTTAGCTTTATTTACCCAAACGATACTTTGTTGGTTGCTATCTTTTGGCACGACCTTAAAGAACATTCCAATAATTTGATTTGAATGCCAAATCTCAACCACGAATTGTTGTTTCTCTGTATTTAATGATGAGCTAAAACGATCAATAAATAATTGAGCATAAGATTCTAAATTTGGATCATTAAAGCGCATAGGTTCGAAATGTCTCTCATAACCTGTATGCTGCATTTGTACTGGAATAACAATGTTATTGGCGTAATCAATTAAAGATTTTTCTATATCGGTGAAATTAAACTCTTTAAAAATTAAAAAATCTATTTTTTCTATTTTCCCATTTAGTTCATATTCAGTCAATTGATCATCCAAAATATTATCTTTTGCATTAATTGATTCAATTAAAAACTCCATTTCCTTAGATGCTTCTAATATGCTTGTATTAAAAACATACGGAATTTGCATCTTTTCTTTATCATGGACTTGTTCTCTTTCTACACCTATTGATGAAAATGAAATTAATGCATAATAAGAGAATAAAGAGGAATTAATAATTGACGACACAACGTGCAATTTTGGTAAATCTTCCGAATTGTATGCTTTGATTGCTGTAAGAGAATCCGTAAAAACAACATCCTTTTCACAAACTGCCGAAGTCATTTTAAATTCATTAGAAATACCTTTTTTTAAAAGCAGCATAGGAGCTCTAAAAAGGTCTTCATTTCTAGGTCTATGAATAATATTATATTCCCAATTGTCCTCAATTGTCAAATTTATCCAATATGGTTGTATGTTTTTTCTTGTTGTCTTTAAAAAAGGCAACCCTAATAAATGGGATGCGTCATTTTCATCAGAACCTCCAATTGTAACCCCTTGACCTTTCAAAAATCTTGTTTCATCGCTTAATTCATTTTCTATCGAAGAATAGTCTGTTTTTAACCTAATTATTAAATTGAAATCCAAATAAGAACCATATACTAAGGTTTTCCAAAGCCAATCATATTGTTTTAACTTTACTTGTTGCACCTCTTTGATGTCGGTACGATACAATGAGAATATTTTAAACAACTTAAAGAACCGACTTGGTTTCAATGAGATATGTTTAATTATATTTTTTGTAGTATCTTGATTTAATGCAGGCTTATAAAATAATATTGCAGCTGGAGCAATTGATGGATCACTAGATTTATCAAAAACTTGATGTCTAACAGGAGCCAATTCAAATACTTTTTGGATAATGAAATTATCTAAAAAGTATTTTCTAAAATTTTTACCATTGAGGTTGTATAAAACCTTACTTGTTACAATCAGAGATGCTGTATCTGAGATTGAAAAGTCACTTACCCGCAATAAAAATGCCTGCGCTATTTCATTGTTGCTAATAGTAATCCTATTCTCTGTTTCTAAATACTCTTTTTTCTCTCTCTTGTTTCTTTCATTGATGTATTTTACAAACAATGGCGATTTTTCACCATTTCCTCTTTTCCATGGAGGATTCCCAATAATAAAATTTAAATTTTTCTTCCCTAATAAATCATTATACAGATGTTTGGTATTGAAGAAATCAGCTTCGAAAAAGTTAGTATTCAATAATTTGGGAAACCTAAATTTTTCAATACTTGCTGGTTCTTGATAATCAAGTAAAGTTAATTGTAGTGAGAATATTGCAACCTGAATGGCAGAAAGATTTTTATCAATTCCAAAAATGTTATCAATCGCTAATTGTTTTAATACATCTTTAAATTCGTCTGAATCTTCCTTAATATCTGGATTTAAAGCAATAAATTTTTCGATTATTTTCCGAAGTGTCTCAACTAAAAATATTCCTGAACCACAGGCTGGATCAAGTACTCGACAATTATAAACGTCGGGATTGCTTTTTAAATAACCTTCAACAGTTTCAGAAAGAATATAATCAACTAAAAATAGTGGAGTGTAATATGCACTATCTTCTTCCTGATTGCCGATAAAAGATTCATAAACATTACTAATGAACTCAATCGGAATTATGGCAAAGTCATACAATTTAAAAAGTGATTTTTGCCCATTTCCCATATCGTCTTCGCTCAAAAGACTAATGATTGTTTTAAAAGAACGATCAGTTATATTTTGGTAATCACGATCTTCCAATAGAAACATATCGCCATTAAATCTTTCCTCCAGGTATTTGAAAAAAACAATAGCTTTTTCTCTTTTTGAAAGAATGGAGCATAGATCATCGTTAGACAAGAGCCTACTTTCACCATCATAACCAATTTTGACCTGTCGGTCAATAAGATATCGAACAAAAATAACCTTCCCAATTAAGGCATTCGCAATCGAGGCATCTAGCTTATTTTGTTTGATTAGAATATCTCTAGCTACTTCAATGTTTTTTAAAAGCCGGTAATCAACTCTGCTCTCATATCGTAAGTTTTCTTGATACTTTTCCCATGTATTACCAGAAACAATTTCAAAATAATTAAAGTCTCCAAGACAGTCCTCATTTCCAATAAACTGTAATGTTGACTTTTCGATCAGATAAGTAAATCCATTGAAGACCTCTATTTTCCCATCAAAAGCAAATATTACAATTGGCGATTCATTAAAATTCCATAATGCCTTATGAATATTTTCAGTGTTTTTGGGGTTATCATAAAAGAGGATTAATGGTTTGTTATCAAAATTGAAGAATGCATCAGGCTTAAGCTTATTCCCAATTAATCGCTCAATGCGACTTGAAAATTGACACTCTTCTTTCCATAAATTTTCAGATGTAATAAAGAGGCCATTCTCTCTATTAATACTGAGTTTTTTGAATATGTCAAGAAGATTTTTCATTTACAACTCCTAATTTTTAGTGTTCAAATGCATTGGTGCAATTAAATCTCTAATATCCACATTCAGGGCAATTGCTATATCACCTAAAGTATCCAAATTAGATTGAACTCTATTTGTACACCATCTTGAAACAGTGGTTTCGTCCTTTCCTATTTTCTCAGCTAACCATCTATTCGTTTTCTCCTGCTCTGCTAGAACTATTTATATCCTATTCTTAATCGTACTACTCATATTATTTAGAGAATATAATCAAATAATTAGCATTTGATGCAAATGTAATTTTTTTTTCAGATAGTACAATCAAAAAACAGTTCTTTTGCAAACTTAGTTCGTATAGGTTTGAAATATTTGGAAATTAGCTGTTTGCAGGATGGTTGTCGTCTTTACACTTGGCGGTAACTTGAAAATATCAGCACAAACACGCACACATCCACCCAAAAGCGGTACCATATCCACAACTTTTTATCATATATCAGGTTTATCATACAATATTACAAAAAAAACCCACCCGGCCAAAAAAAACCGGGCAGGATGTTCATAGTTCTCAAATAATTGATTTTCATTAATTACTCTTTGTACCTATATGATGCACAGGAAGGCAAAAAGTAGACAGTTAAAATGAAATATTTTTTTGAGGTTGCCGGTATGGTTCCTTGTATCCTTTGTCTGTTAAGGAAAACAGAGAAGCGTGTTTTGCGGCATATTTGCCCAAAATCTGTCGCACAGGTTTGTCAAGTGCGTCGGCTCGTCCAAGTGTGTTTACATCCCGATTGCAACATCGGGATGGTGCGTCCCTGAATGAAACTTCAGGAAACGGGTAATCCTTGTCCGCCAGCTAGCGGATAATGGCCTAAGCGAAGGATTAGCCCGGGTTTTTCAGCCGTGGTGACTTTTTTTGTTTCTTTTTTGTGTGGCAGACAAAAAAGAAAAGCCTGTCCGGCTTGAGGACAAAATAATATAAAGAACCTAAATCCCATCATTGAGCAATACACATAAAAGCTAATCCCAAATCACCAACATAATTAAACAACATAATAAATACCGCATTAAACAAAACACGCTCTCCGCTTAACAACAAAACATACAACAAAGTCAAACACCCATAAAACAAAAACAAAGCCCGGTAACATCGAAACAAACACCACTCAGGATAAAACAATCGTCGCTCAAGGTCAAGCAAACGTCGCTCAAGGTCAAGCAAACGTCGCTCATGATCAAACATTCGTCGCTCATGTTCAAGCAATCGCCGCTCATGATCAAGCAAACATCGCTAAAGGTCAAGCAAACTTCACTCATGTCCGGGCAAACATCACTAAATCAGCAACTAATGCCTGTAGTATTAAAATTGACTTCTGATAACAGAACAATTACCCATTTATGGCCACAAATTGAAAAATCAACCGTTTGTCCTATAAAAAACACTGCTAATAAATATTTTGATAAAATAAATTAAAATATACATAATAAAAAACAAATATAAATGTTATAAATAATATTAGTTCAAATTCCTAAAATCTTTAGTAATGAAAAAAAATGAAATTGAGATTATCCGTATGGTTGACACAACCCTCGATCTCGTAAACAAAAATTCCTCCGTTTGGTCAGGAAACGTACCCTTCCACAATGTTGTAATTGCAATCACCCAAAAAAGGTCCGAAATCAACGACAACATACAAATTCAAACAAAAGACTTCACCGGCATCGCCAAAGAAAAAAAAGAAAAGCTCACCGCCCTTGTCGACCGCATCCTCGACATAGCAGGCTTTGTACTTTCCTATGCCGATGAAACCGGACAGGACGACATCTACAACCTCTTCGACTACAGCCGCACGCACCTCATGCGTACCAAGGCCGAGGAACTCACCAACAAGGCCACAAACCTGTACCAGTTCACTGTGGCCAATTTGGCAGTATTGGAGCCCTATGGGTTAACCGAAGCTTTCAACAACACCCTGGTGACAAACCGCGATGCCCTTGTCACACTCATTGACAGTCCGCAAACAGCCAAAAACGCCCGAAAACTGGCAACATCGCAAATCTCGGCACTCATAAAAGACATTTCAAACATCCTCAACCGCCGCCTCGATTACGAAATGCGGGCTTACAAAAGCACCAGCCCCAAATTCTACCTGTTGTACCAGCAGTCAAGGCAAATAATAAACATTCAAACAACAAAGATCTCAATCAGTGGTAAAATAACCGATTCGGCATCAGGCCTGCCCGTTAAAGATGTTATGGTCACCCTCACCGGTACCACGCATAAAACCCTTTCAACCGACAAAGGAAATTTCAGGTTTGAAAACATCGAAAAAGGACGCTACGAAATAGTCTTTGCCCGCTTTGGCTACAAAACCCAATCCTTCAAAATCAACATCACCGAAGGCATCACAACAAAGCTCAACCCCGTCCTCGAACAAAGTTAAGCATCACTCACAGGCCTATATTTTTCGACTCTGCAATGCCGCTCCTTTGGGGTGGCATTGCTTTTTTGGTTTAAGAAATAAATAATCATATAAGTTGTTCTCAATTCTGATTTTCTCAAACATATTGGGCTGTTAACTATTAATATATAAGTGGAAATGCCTGCTCTCAAATTCAGGTCAAATTTAAAACAATGTCAGCTGTTTTTTCGTTAAATGAGTGCACATTAATTTATCTTGAATGAAAACACTAACTGTTGTTTTTACACTAATTTCCCTGGTTGCTTTTTCCCAGCCCGCCGGAAAAGCAAAGGAAGTTTTTGACCTCATCAATATGGCAAGGGAAAAGCCATCCGATTTCTATACAAAGTACAAAGAGCAAATTGAAAAGTACAATCCTAAATATGCCGAACGCCTGAAAAAACTCAAGCCCATTGAAAAGGCAATATGGGACCCCGGACTGGTCGAGCAGGGAAGAAAGTCGGTCGAAAACAAAGACCTCAATCCTGAATATAAAGGCACAAACACCCTGTGCGGTTCGGCCTCGGGCTCGTCAAGCGGAACACTTTCTGATGATGCCCTGTCCTATGTATGTGACATTTCAAATAATGTGCATGACCCCAACTGCTTATATATCGGACTTTATTTTAATAAGAGTCTTACCGGGTACAGCTTTAATTTCGGGTTCAGGTGCGACCGCATAAAAATTGAATATACATTTAATGAAAGGGTTGACAGCTCAGGTGTGGATTTCAACAAACTGAACACAGCCAAAAATGCCACATACATGTCGGCTGCCGAAAAGCGCATGATTCTCGAAATTAATTTTGCACGGGCCTATCCCAAAGTGTATTCAAAAATCATTGCCGAATACCTCAGTCAGCAAAGTGCCGCATGGGGCGGATTAAGTCCGGATGAATATGAAGCCGGAATGGAAATCATTGCCGAGCTCGACACCATGAAACCCCTGACCATATTAAAACCCAGCGAATGTGTATATAAGGCCGCCAAACTGCACGGACAGGATTCCCAAAAGCGTGGTTACTTTGCCCATGAAGGCAGTGATGGCAGCATGCCCTGGGACCGAATCCTTAAACAATGTCCTGAATTAAAAAGCGGCAACGAAAACGGGGCAGGAAATTCCTCTGAAAGCGCCCGTGTTCCGGTTATTGAATTGCTCATTGATGACGGCATCAGCTCACGCGGACATCGTTACAACACCATCGATCCAAAATGGGTTTATTGTGGATGCTACCGTTATGAGGATGAAAAGTATGGGTATCATTGGGTGCAGAATTATGGGTATTGATAATAGCTATAAATGTATTGAATGTTGAAACCATGTGCCATAATACTGCTAATATTTTCAATTATCTCATGCAATGAGACGTTGGAAGAAGATAATTCAGAAAATGAAATTACTTTAAAAAGTCAATTTCCAACATATTATGAAAAATACCAAAACTTAATTAATTATATTCCTTCACCTGATTCGCCTGTTAAAACAGTAATGATAAACTTTATTGTAATGCAAAAAGATGATGGAACAGGTAATTTCCAAAACATCAATGATAATTCTGAGTATTCTAAAAAGTATGGTGTTCCAAGGTTATTGTATTTATATAATGGATTGAATCAAAGATTTAGTAAACTCTTTCCACCATCAGATTACATTAATGGTGTTGTCTCAATTGCAGATACCCGAATTCGTTTTGAATTAAATAATATTTATTTCTACAGGAACAGTAAGGGTTTTTCTTCAAACAACATCAGAGAATTAGAGAATATAATTGGAAATAGTAGTCCGTTTTCAATATTTGTTTGTTCAGATAATAATAGAAATCCTGATCATTTTAACGAGATAAATATCTTTTTTACGGAATCCGAAAATAAGCAATCCTATGGGTCAATTCCTTTGTTTAATGACTGTTCAAAAAAATTATCACAAGTACTTGTAAAAGGATTCAATGAGAAAGAAGCCGATCCGACTTGTGGAGATTGGGCAAATATTGGAGGGATTGTTCATGAAACATGTCATAATTTCGGACTTGGACACACATATCTGGGAGGGGGTACAGGAAAAACGGTTGAGGAAATGAAGGAAAATGAAGACTGGCATTATGATGTTTTTGGATTACCTTTTCCCGGAAATGCACCGCATATAACAAGTTCATGTAATAGTGAAGAGTGTAAATCCTTGCCTTTATACAATTGGGATGCAGATCCCTATGATACAACATTGCTACATCATGACCGCCTGACAAATAACATTATGTCCAATCAGGTAGGCAGCAGAACATATCTATCACCGTTGCAAATTGCAAAAATGCAGAGATCAACTCGATTTTTCACTATAAATAAATACATTAATGATGATTGTTATGATTCAGATAAGCCATTGATCATTTCAAAAAAGGAATATTGGAATTTTTTCCAAAGACTTTTTGAGGATTTAATTATAGAAAACAGGACCGAATTAACTATTACCTCTCAAATTGAGCTTCCTGCCAAAGCCAGAATTGTTATAAAAAGTGGATGTAAAATTATTTTGGATGGAGGTACAATTTCGGGAGTCAATAATTCAATCTGGAAAGGAACTTTAATAATTGAAAACGGAGGTGTTTTATTGATGAAAAATAATGGAAAACTAAACATGAACATCAAAGAAAATATTGTAGTTCAAAAAGGAGGCGGGTTGATTATTTCTGCTTTACCCTTGAATTGAAAGAAAAAAAGGAATAATAAGGCCTGCAGGCAAAATCAAAAATAAATAATAAAATAAAATGGCACGGTGCTCTGCACCTTTTTTTATTTTGCTTGATATGTTCTACAGAGGGCAAGGTGCTCTGCACCAATAAAATGCTTACAAGGTGCAGAGCACCGTACTCTCTGTAGAAATAAGGTGTAAACCGGTAATAACCGCCGCCCAAAGGGCTATTAAGAAAGATGATGCTGTTGCGGTGGAAATGAAAACGATTTTTTTATGCAAGAAAAAAAATGGAATGTTGCTAAACCCTGCGCCTAATTGAATAAATTCCCAAAAAAAGATATATAAATCAATTTGTTATAAGTTTATCAGCAGCCAGGGTTTGTGTTAGTATCGTTATAAAAAATTTACGGATTTGAAACCTCTAATATCTTCGTTATGAAATATTCTCTATTCCACCAAAAAATCAACTGAAAAATCCCACACCCCGATTTTACCATCCACATTTGCTCTGATAAAACCCTTGAAACTGTGCTTTCCCACAGCAGGTTTTTTGATGAATACTTTTCCTATTCCCTGGTCAGTAACTTTTAATTTCTTTGCCCCCGGCTTTGGTTCCAGGGTGCTTTTTTCGAACTCTCCCAGATAAATCTCAACATTTTGATTCAACTGGCTTAATGGCAAAAATACCTCTGCTTTAAAATCCTCACCATAATTCAATTTTGCATCCGACGGACATACCACCGCACAAAAGCCAATCAGGGTTTGATTATCATCCATGGAAATATTGCTCAACAACCACCTTAGCACAATGTTTTCGGCATTACGAACATCTCCCTGAATCTTTGAAAGGATGGTAATGACGGCCATTAAAGGAAGATACTCAAAATTATTGGACTCCCATGAATGAAAATCTCCCTCTTCTCCCATATGGTCCTCTACATTAAGAAGACCACTAATTAAGGTTACACTTTCATTCCCCCTTTCCCCCTCTATCATCTTTATTAAAAAATCACTAAAATCATGAATCTTTTGTTTTAATTGGATTCCCCTTTCTTCGTCAATCATTATTTGGGTTGGAGTTATCTGGTTGTCTTTTTTATCAACTTTGGATAAGTTTATGGTTCTCGCTCCATTTTTCTTAACTATGGCTTCCTGTTCTGATGCGGTTTCCAAAATCCTTATTTTGCAATCTTCCATAAAATTAATCAACTCATCGGCATGGCTTTTTACTATCATTGCTTTGTCTCTCCATGGCTTGATTTTGGTTTTATTGATTGCGTATTGTTTTTCAAATTCCGAATAAATCAGATCATTGCTATAATCGGTGACTTCGTTGCTTGGTTCAAAGCCATCATTGACAATAACAAATGCATCCACCATTTCATCCTGCTTTTTTTCTTCCTTTGGAGTGCATGAATGAGAGAAAATGGCTATGCCAGCTGCAAACATTATTGCTGTTAAGTTTTTCATGTTATTCTATTTTCTTGGCAAAACTCTATATTTCCCTTCAAAAGGATAGTATTTGTCTACAAGTGGTGTTGACAATTTGATAAATCCTTTATAAGTGTGTTCCCCTAAGGATGGATCTTTAATAATATACCTTCCCCTGCCATTATTAAGAATATTTATTTTAATTGCGTTTTTACCTAATTCGAAGGTCTCGGGGTTGTAATCACCAATATATATATCTGGTCTTACCAAAGTGTCAAAAACAGCCGGAAAAATTTCAGCCTGATAATCGCTTCCTTCGATAATTTCTGTGGCTTTGGACAGAACTAATGCTTCTAATTTAAAACTGAAATGATCATCTCCTGATATTTGTCTCATAAAAAATAATGTTACTAAATTCTCAGCAATTCTAACATCAAGTTGAATTTTTGTAAGCATTGCAATAACTGATATCAAAGGCATTCCCTCAAACAAATATTCTTCCCATGTTATTTCTTCACCATCCTCAGAAATATGGTTCCCGGTATTAAGTAATAACTTTATTTTCTGAATAATTTCTTCATCTGCTTTATTATCAAGCAATATTTTTTCTAAAAATTCATGGTAATTTTCCATTTTTTTTCTGAGTAAACTACCAGCAGCATCATCAAACAAAACTTTCTTTGGAAAATCTATGTTGTCTTTTGAAGCAATTTTAATTGCATCAACCTTCATTATACCATCTTTAAGAAATAAAGACATATTTTCATCTGCTTCCTTAATGATTTTAACCTTAATATCGTTTATACCATTGCTGAGTTTTTCTGACTTAAGTTTTACTGCATCGGCTAATTTCTTCCATTTCTCAACCTTTTTTTTTGATAATTGGTATTGTTTTTCAAACTCCTGATAAATCATTTCATTTTGCTGTTCAATTTGCACCAAAGCATCATTTAGTCCTTTATCCATGGCAACAAAAGCGTCCAGCGTTTCTTTTGGTGTGCGGCAATTATTTCCACAACCATTAAGTAGTATTATTAAAAAAGCGAATAACACTGACACGATAATTGATTTCATATGGTTTCTGTTTGTATCTGACAAAATTAAAATAAAATTGTAGTTTTCAAAATATTACCAAAACAATGAATGTGGTCAACTATTTCCAACGCATATCTGAAAATATGAAACAGGTTTCTGATAAATTGAAAAAAATCAGGTATTAACCTTAAATAATACTTGCAAATATCATATTATAACCTTATATTTGACAAATAAAATTAAAGATATAACCTGATGGATATTTTAAAACAAAAATTACTGATTGAACAGGTTGATAGAAAATTAGCTGTGTTTTATCCTTTGAGATCAGTGCAAATGCCTCAAAAGGGTTGGGTGCATACCATACGGACTGCCTTAAAAATGTCATTGAGACAATTGGGTAATCGGTTAAAAATATCTCCGCAAAGTGTAAAAGAGTTAGAAGCACGCGAAGCCAACGGATCAATTACATTAAAAGGGCTTAGGGAAGCCGGGGCTGCAATTGATATGAAGCTCGTTTATGGGTTTGTCCCCAAGGAAAAAACCATTGAGGAAATGATTGAGGCCAGAGCACTGGAGATTGCAACAGAAATTGTTATGCGAACTTCACAAACAATGCAGCTTGAAAATCAGAAAAATTCAAAATCAAGACTGAAAAAGGCAATAAAAAACAGAGCAGATGAAATTAAAATTAAAATGCCAAAGTACTTATGGGATTAAAAATTGAATATATTGAAGGACAAACACCAATTGATGAAGATGAAAAAGAAGGATTATTGATAAAATCAATTACAACCAGGGGTGAGTTAGATGAATTTGAGCAATTTAATATTGAAAAAGCAATTCAGTTGACTTTTGGAAAAAAATGGAATCCGGAATATATTCTTTCTGAACATTTTGTCAGGGAACTCCATAAAAAAATGTTTTCCGATGTATGGGAATGGGCAGGTGAATTTAGAAAAACCAATAAGAATATTGGCGTTGAAAAGTATCAAATAGCAATTTGTTTAAGGCAGTTATTGGATGATAGTCTCTTTTGGCTAAAGAACAAAACATATACTGATGATGAATTTGCCATTAGATTTAAACATAGAATTGTGACTATACATTGTTTTCCAAATGGTAATGGCAGGCACTCGAGATTGATTGCAGATATAATAATAAGCCAAATTTTTGGCAAACCGGTTTTTTCATGGAATAGATATGATTTGAACAAAAGAGGAGTGGCCAGAACTAATTATTTAACGGCTGTAAGACAGGCGGATAAAGGTGAAATTAATTCTTTGATTGTTTTTGCAAGAACATAAAATGGTGGCTTAAATTGATTTAACTCAGTTTTCAATAAACTTACCGATTCTTCCCCAAATAATAAGGCCGAACCTCACTGGGATTTTTCCAGGTGTTTACCCTGTTGTACAGCTCTGTGTCATTGTCTTTTTCAATAACAAGCTTTAAGAAAAGCTGCCAAAGGTCCTCGCGGATAAGAAAATATCCCATGTTAAGACGCTTCACATATTTCATGTTTTCTTCGCCGATGTAGTATTCTAGCTCCAGTTCACGGACATCTGCAGCAATTCTCCACAATTTTTCCTTTTCTATTTTGTAATCGGGAATCCAGGGCATCACATCAATTCCCGATGAATAGGTAACATATTCGGCAAGGGCTTTGTGGCCGATGATCAATTCAATATCAAATCCGGATTGGCTGACTTTCTGCGCCACAACCTCATATTTTGCATAAGGTGGATCGTGCTTTTGCGGATCGTAGCTTTGGGTTGAAAAAAAAGATAACACAAGCAGTGAAGGAATGGTAACCATAAAAGCAGTATTTAACCTTCCCGGAAGATTGATAAACAGAAGCGGAACCATAATTACAAAAAGCAGGTACATCCTGAAGCTGAACCCTTCGAGTGACCATCTGAAAAAGGGAAACAATAGAATTGCAAATAAAATAATCAGTGAAAAATGGATGCGGTTATGTTCTTTTTTCAGAAACATCCGCACTAAAAGAAAAACCGAAAAAGCGTAAAACAGAACTGCAAACATAATTTCTGCTTTCCATAGCATGGTGAGCTTTTCATTTGTGAACTCGTTGATAAATGAGAGCGGTGCAAATTGCGGAGTCAAAGAAAACTCTCCTGAAAACCTTTCAAAATCATGCAGGTTAATCAATCCGGGAATCAGAACGGTAATGGTACCCAATGTCACAATTCCAAGGAAACCATATAAGAGCCATTTCAGGTGTTTTTGTGAAAGAAACATGCAAATGGTAAAAACAACTGAAAGAATAAAAGTAACACGATGCCCGAAAAGGTTAAGGATGAACAGTCCGGCCGGTAGCGCCTTATAGCGGTGCCTGAAAAAAGCCATGTATAAAATCAGCATATCAACCCCCAAAAGGTTTTTCGGGTACTGCGATACGAAAAAGGTGAGTTGCGGACTAAAAACGGTGAAAGCCCCGGCCATTAAAGAAAGAGTTTTGTTTTTGGAATATCTTAATACAAAAACAGAAACAGCCAGAGTGAACAGTGCACAAAGCAGGGCAGAGGTTATTTTGTAAGTCAGAACGTAATCGCCCGTAAGCCATTGTATCACAAACATTAATGGATAAATGAGCGAATAATCGGACGAATGCATGCTGCCCTCCTCGAAAAAGGATTTCAGCTGGACAAGATAAAAATAGCCATCCCACCCGTTGGCAAATTCTGTTTGTTGCAGGGAAAAAAACCTCAGAAAGAATGACGCAACCGATAAGGTTGTTAAGGTAAGAGGCAGTAAATATTTTTTACCGGTAATTTCTTGCACGGTCAGGTTTTAAGTTTTTTCTTTTTAGCGGCAGGAAAAAGCACATTATTCAGTATCAGGCGGTAGCCCGGAGAGTTGGGGAAAAGTTCCAACTCAGTCTGTTCATCATACACATAATGTCTGAAATCCTCAGGATCGTGACCGCCATAGAAAGTCCATGTGCCCTGACCAAATTCGCCGTGTAGATAACGGGTTTCATTGGCTGCTTTGTTTTCGCCCATGATTAAGACATTCGATTTGACCTTATCTTTATTATAGGCAGTAGACTGTCCCATGAAACCCTTGATTAAACTGGTGTGATTTTGGCAAAGCATGGTAGGAACAGGATCCCATTTTGCAGAGAATTCAAACAGAGCAAAATAGTCATCGTTTTCAGCAACTTTTCTGGTATGTGACACATCAATATCCGAATGTTCGTATTCAAGGGGGTTTTTAGTGATGGTAAAATCTTTGAAAGCAAAAGTTTTGCTGTAATCAAGTTTCGACTGGGCCTGAGGGTCCATTGGGTCACCGTCGAATACTCCGTCGCAGATATCCACGCCTTCGGCAGCCAAAGCAATATCATAAGTATCAGATGCGGAGCACATAGCAAATAAGAAACCGCCATTCTGAACGTAAGCTTTTATTGTTTTGGCAACATAAAGTTTTAATTCAGATACTTTTTCAAAGCCGAAAGTTTTGGCCATTTCTTCTGATTCGGCTTGCTGTTCCTGATACCATGCAGCATATCTGTAAGCACCATAAAATTTCCCGTATTGTCCTGTAAAATCCTCATGGTGCAAGTGAAGCCAGTCATAATCGGCCAGCTTGCCGTCAATAATTTCCTTGTCATAAATTGCATCATAGGGAATTTCAGCATAGGTAAGTACAAGGGTAACGGCATCGTCCCAGGGTTGTTTGCCGGGCGGAGTGTAGACTGCAATTTTCGGAGCTTTTTCAAGTTTGACTGCATCCATGTTTACATCGGCCTGACTTATTTCATTGAGAATGCCACTGGCCTGGGCGTCAGCAATCACTTCATAACTTACGCCGCGAATGATGCATTCGTTTTCGATGTCTTTCAGATTGTCTATCATGAAACTGCCACCGCGATAATTGAGGAGCCACTGCACTTCGACAGCATTTTGAAGTGACCAATATGCGATACCGTATGCTTTGAGGTGATTTTTTTGTGAATCATCCATGGGGATAAGCAATTTTGCCGCAGATAAATTCATTGCGGAAAAAATCAGGAAAACGATTGATATTTGTTTTAAAAACCTCATCTAAAAGAAAACGGTAATTGTATTTTTATTATTGCAAAATTACAAAAAATAGAATTAAACTAAGCAGTTTATAACAAAAGAACTTATTTAGTTTGTGGATTATGGGTTTTGACTTGATGGACTTTTGACTTGATGGACTTTCGACTTGATGGGCTTTATAATCTTACCTTTTAATTAATTTAATCATTCATTTCCGCCGGAATGGGGTTTTTCGTTCTGATGTGTTTGTGGCCGGCGGGCCCCTAGGCAATTGCCCGGGGCTACCATAATATAAGCCCTCCAGGCTTATTAACCCTCCGACTTGACCGCGTGTCGCTGAAGCTATAGCGTTTCACCTACGGCAAGCCTTCGGCGACCTAAGGGAGGCACAAAGCCGGGGCTGAATTGAGCTGGCCTTTTTTAACCACCAAAGCTTCAGCAAAGGTGGTCAGGCTGTTTGCTTTTTTGGATTCAAAGGGTTAATCAATACTTCCGACTTTTTACCCTCTGTAGCTTTAGCGAAGGAGGGCGGTCTTCCGTCTTCTGACTTCCCACTTCAGAATTTCAACTCCGAACTTTAAGGACTTTCGACTTTAAGGACTTTCGACTTTAAAGACTTTCGACTTTAAAGACTTCCAACCCTACCTCAATCTGTCCATGGATTTAATCAAAGCATCGTCTCTTCTGATACTTCTGAAAGCCAAGAAAGTAAGGATGAAACATATTGCCGGGAGGATGACTCCGAATCCGAAATCGACATCAGAGATTGAAATCTCATTGGAATGCAAGATGTAATAAAGCAATCCGTAAAAGAAAAAGAACAGGATCATATTATACAGGCACAGTCTGATTTGCAGGGTGCGTTTTTTGAAAAGAATAATTGTAGCAAATGAAATGGCACAAATTGCTCCGGTAAGTATTCCAAGAGAAGTAAAACCTTCGTCTGTAATTTTAAATGAGGCGCTATTTAAGCCAATAACCGGCACAATAAACATTACCACTGAAGCAATCAGTGAAAAAAGTAAATAAACAGTTTGAATTCTCTGTATCATATGAAAAAAATTAAGTTATACAAACAAAACAAGACTAACAGCCATTATGATCATTCCGGCAATAAGTCCGTAAATTGACAAATGATGCTCGCCATGTTCACGGGCCGAAGGTAATAATTCATCAAGAGAAATAAAAACCATAATTCCGGCCACCGAGGCAAATAATATTCCCATAACAGTGTTGTTCATGAAAGGTGCCAGAATCAGAAATCCGATAATGGCACCAGCCGGTTCGGCGAGCCCTGATAAAAATGAAAGCCAGAAAGCCTTCTTTTTATTTCCGGTTGCAAAATAAATGGGGACAGAAACGGCAATTCCTTCGGGGATATTATGAATTGCAATAGCAACGGCGATGGGCAAAGCAATAGATGGATCGGCCAGTCCGGCTGCAAAAGTAGCCATTCCCTCAGGAAAATTATGGATGGCGATTGCCAGTGCAGTGAAAAGACCCATTCTGATGAGCTTTTTATTTGGATCGTTATCTTTAGGAATAGCTTCTACGCCTTTCATTTCGTGTGGATTTTCGGCTTCAGGAATAAGCTTATCAATGATGGCAATAATAAGAATACCTCCGAAAAAAGCTGCAATGGTTATCCAATATCCTATTTTCTCACCATGATCCAGGATCAAGGCATTTTTTGCTTTGAAGAAAATCTCCACCATGGAAACATAAATCATTACTCCTGCAGAAAAACCAAGAGACACAGCAAGAAATTTCTTGTTTGTGCTCTTTGTGAAAAAAGCCAAAATACTTCCGATACCGGTTGCCAACCCTGCGAAAAGTGTTAGTCCGAATGCAAATAATATTTCCTGGGTACTGAATTGCATATATTCTGCAAATTTAATGTGCATTGGTGAGAATCGTGCATATATGAATAAAAAAGTCAGAAGAAAAATTAAGAGGTTTAACAAGTACAATGTTTTATAACACAATCATTTAGGCTTTTACAGGTATTTTTTAGACAAAAAAACAGGTAAAATCTTTTCTATTTTAAAATTGACAGATATCTTTGTGGTAATTATTAACCAAAAATTAAAAAAAATGGCTTACAAAATTTCAGACGATTGCACAGCTTGTGGTTCTTGCATCGACGAATGTCCAGTTGAAGCGATATCAGAAGGTGACATCTATAAAATTGATCCAGACACTTGTACTGATTGTGGTGCATGTGCTGATGTTTGTCCGGTTGAAGCAATCCACCCGGCTTAATAAAAAATTGAAAATGTCCGCCAACTGCGGACATTTTTTTTATCCCCCCTTTTTTTTATCCCCCCTTTTTATTTATAATTTTGCGATATAAAATTGCAACTATGAGAACTATTGTTATAGCTTTATTTTTGGCTGTTTATGCTATGTGCGCTTATTCGCAGGTTACTGAACTTGAGGATAAAATTAAAACACCCAAAAAAGACAAAGAGAAGGAAGCAAAGGATTCCACTGAAGGATGGAAAATGGGTGGTGTTACAACTATTAACTTTGCCCAGACTACCGTTAAAAATTGGGCTGCAGGGGGTAAAAATTCAATCGCATTAAACAGTCTTGTTAATTTGTTTGCCAATTATAAAAAGGGAAAATCCACATGGGACAATACGCTTGATTTGGGATATGGTACCATAAAACAGGGAAATGAGGATGCAAGCATTTTTCAGAAAAGTGAGGACCGGATCGATTTTTCATCAAAATACGGTAGGGTGGCATTCAATAAAAACTGGTATTATGCCGGAATGCTCAATTTTAAATCGCAAATGACACGAACTCCCGATTACAATTTTCCGGACTCAAATGTGACGGTCTCAAACTTTATGGCTCCGGCTTATTTATTGATTGCCATGGGACTTGACTATAAACCCAGCGATAATTTTACCGTGTTTTTTGCTCCGGTTACCGGCAAAGTTACATTTGTAAACGATGCCTCATTAACAGTTAAATACGGTTTGGAGGTTGGTGAAAAATCCAGAAAGGAATTTGGAGGTTATCTGAAATCCATGTTTAAAACAAACCTCATGAAAAATGTGGCACTTACCACCAAACTCGATTTGTTCTCGAATTATTCAAATAAACCTCAAAACATTGACGTGAACTGGGAATTGCTCATCGCCATGAAAATAAATAAGTTTTTGTCTGCAAACATTCAAACCCGTCTCATTTACGATGATGATGTGATGATTAATATATACGATAATAACCAGAATATTGTTAAAAGGGGTCCGCGGGCTCAGTTTATGGAAGTTTTCGGACTGGGTTTATCCTTTAAATTCTAATTATCAGTTTTGTATTTGAAAAATTATTTTGTCAGCTTTTCAAGACAATATTCAATCAATTTGACAACGGTTTTCTTGTAATCGGGACTGTATTTTTTTCCAACACGGTTTGCAATAATAGCGCAGAGAGTTATTGCATTATGTCCGAGTAAAGTAGACAATCCGTACAAAGCTGAACACTCCATTTCAAAGTTGGTGATTTTTTTTCCTTTGAATTCAAAAGTTTCAATTTTGTCGTTGAGTTTTGGGTCGGCAGTCTCGAGTCGCAGAACCCTGCCCTGTGGCCCATAAAAACCAGGAGCCGAAATGGTAACACCCTGAACAGCTTTCTCTTTTAATAAATTGAACAGATAATCCGAGCTCTTAATAAAATAGGGTGATGTAAGAAGCGGGTTCCATCCCGTATGCTTTTTGAAAGCAGATTCAATCTCAAGATCACAAATATCATTTCTTTTTCCGTAGAAATTCAATAAGCCGTCGAAACCACAAGCCATTTCTGAAATCAGAAAAGAATCAATGGGAATATTTCCCTGTAAGGCTCCGGATGTTCCAATGCGTATTAAATTAAGCTTTTTCAGTTCTTTTTTTACGGTTCTTTTTTCAAGGTCAATGTTTACCAGGGCATCCAGTTCATTTACCACTATGTCAATATTATCGGTGCCGATACCGGTTCCAATCACCGACAACTTTTTCCCGTTATAATATCCTGTATGTGTGATAAATTCACGGTTGTATATTTTATGCTCTATCTTATCAAAATAACCTGAGATCACTTCAACGCGTTGCGGGTCACCAACTAAAATAATAGTTTCGGCTATATGTTCAGGCCGTAAATGTAAATGATACACACTTCCGTCATTATTAATGATAAGTTCTGATTCTTTTATTGTTTTCATCGTTCAGAAATAATATTTTTGCATCCTGATAATTAATATTCAAAACTATACAATTATTATGACACAAGCAACAAATAAAATTCTGGTTCCGTTGGATTTTTCGGAGCACTCAATGAGCGGTCTCGAACAATCATACATCTTTGCCCGTCTTTCACAGGCTGAGATTGTACTTCTTCATATTATAGTTGATTCAGGCGGTCTCTGGAGCGTTTTTTCTCCTAAAGAACAGAAGGATGTAGTAAAAAAGCTTGAAGAAAAGCTAAAAAGCTATGCCGAAATAATTGCCAAAAAAGAGAATGTTAAGGTTTCAACCATCCTGGAAAAGGGAAAATTGATCGATACCATTATCAAAGTAGCTGATGATATTGATGCAAAAATGATTGTTGTTGGAACTACCGGTTCAAAGAACATCATGCAAAAAATTGTTGGATCAAATGCACTTCGTCTGATCCGTGAAACCAATTGCCCCATTGTTACTGTTAAAGACAGTGCGAAAAGAAAAAGCTGCAGCAACATTATTCTGCCACTTGACCTTACCAAAGAAACCAACCAAAAGGTTAGCAAAGCTATCCAGATGGCTAAGTTTTTCCACTCCAAAGTTTGGGCAGTTTCTGTGGTTACTACCAGCGACGAGTATATCAAGAGAAGACTAAAAACACAGCTTGAAAAGGTTAAGCAACACATCAGGGACGAGGGTGTCGAATGCGATAGCAGTATTGTAAAATCTGCTGCCAAAAATGAAAAAATGGCTGCAGCTCTAATCAATTATTCAAAAAAGGTTAATGGTGATCTCATGTTGATCATGACTCAGCAGGAGGCCGAAATTGTTGAATATTTTATCGGTTCACTTGCAAAGGAAATTATCCATACGGCGGATATTCCTATTATGAGCGTGGTTCCAAAAAGGAAGAAAAAATAGAAAAAAAAACGCCGGTTTTCCGGCGTTTTTTTTGTTTAATAAGCTATTTCATGTGTTTGTCAATTGCTTTTAAAAGAGTTTCTTCAGAGTATGGTTTAGTAAGATATTCATCTGCTCCGGCCTCAAACCCTCTTTCTTTATGACTTTTCATGGCGTAGGCAGTCTGAACAATTATTGGAAGTTCTTTTTTATGCTCTTTAATTTTTTTCATTGCATCAAATCCATTCATAACAGGTAACTGCAAATCCATTAATACCAAATCGATTTTTTCATCTGACAGGCATAAATCCACAGCTTTTTGGCCGTTTTTTGCCCAAAGGATTTTTACATTGCTGCTGCTGAGAAGCTTTTCAATGATGAAATAATTTATGTCTTCGTCCTCAACAATAAGGATTATCTTATTTTTCCATTGATATTTTTCTCCGCTGAAGGTCATAAAAATTTTTCCTTTAAATTAATCAAAAAACACAGAATAACTATTTTTTTTTGATAATCTTTTTTATTCTTAACATGAACGATATTTTTATTATCGTTAAAAAAGGTATTACTGTGTGCAACATTATGCCTTTTCAAGTATTTGTATGGCAGTTTTGTTAAAATAATGAAGCAAAAAAGAGCAAAACAAACTATTTTCAACCGGTATTATTTCCGGCGGATGATCCTCAGGTTATTTTGTTTACCGTTTTTAAAGATTTGAATGGTATAGATTCCTGATGAAAGTTCTTCCTGAATTTTTATTTCCGCACTCAGTACATTTTTTTCAATAATGGTCGAAAATACTTCTTTACCTGTAATATCAATGAGTTTTATTTTGGAACCCAATAAAGATTCATTTGAAGTTATTGTAAATGCATCAGTGAATGGATTGGGATATAACGTAATGTTGTTTTTGGTTATTTCATTAACATCTGTCAGGTCAACTACTTCGATATAAGAAGTGAGAAGAGTAGTATCGGCTCCACAATATTCATTTCCTGCCACTAGTAAAATGTCGAACATCCCGGTTGAGGTATATTCATGCCAGGGATTTTGATCGGAAGAGGTCCCTCCGTCTCCAAAATCCCAGTGATACCAGTCTGCATTTTCCGAATTGTTTACAAATGTGGCAACGGCTTCCGGAATTTGCAGATATGTTTCTATTGCATTGAAAAGTGCAAGTGGAATGGGATGAATAATCACCTCAAAATCCTGTGAAAGCTCATCTGTTCCTCCTGGTCCGGTTACCGAAAGCGATGCAGTATAAATTCCGGGCTCACTGAAATAAACCACAACATTCGAACTGGATGATGATGAAGGAATTCCTCCGGTAATACTCCATGAATAGGCAGTGGCATCTGTTGAATTTGAGATAAACACTATTGAATCGCCGGCACAAATTTCAGCCGATGACCAGGTAAAATTGCAAACGGGTTCAGCAAAGGGTTCTTTAAGATATTGCCCGTCTGAAATGCACACAGTTGAATATATGCCGGCATTATTTTTTGCCCTTACCGAAACAAAATAATCAGTAGAATATGTCAGTGACAAACCTGTCAGGGTAAACTCAGTGCTTGTTCCATTGTTCGTCCAACCAACAATTTCTGTTCCACCCGAACTGGTGCCCACGCAGTATTCGTAAAATGAAACACCTGAGTTTGCGTCGGTTGTAGCATCCCAGCTTCCTGTGATTTCTGTATTCAGGTAAAATGTATCAATGTCTGATGCGATGCCATCATATACCTGGAAAGAAGCTGGGGCAGTCCAGTCAACATTTACATCTTCACCATCGATCAGGGATATTTTATCAAACTCACTGACGACAACTGATTTAATGCGACACGAAGGGGTTGAAGGTGATGAGTTGCAGTATCTTACCTGTGCCGAGGTACTTCCTACAGTAACATTTTGAGTGGCTGTCCTTGACTTGTACACTTTAACATCATCGTATTGAACGTTGCAATTTCCTGTGCGCAATGACAGATAACCTCCTGCTGTATAGGGCGATGGATCAGTCCAGGAAGAAACCAGCACATCATTCTGGAAAGCCGAAATTTCTCCTGTTGTTGTATTGAAAATAATTTTATAGTCATACCAGGTGTTGGCTGCAACGGTGCAGTCATCATCAGTGTACAAGGTAATGTTGTCATCAACTGCTTTGTAAATCTGACATTTATTGTTGTCGGCCCTGAAATAGATCATGTACGAATTGTTTCTTTGTATCATGTCGGGATCATCACAGAAAAAATGCAGTCCGGCCCGCCTGTTACTCCCCGAACCACCAATATTCATCTGAAAATGATATATATAAGCATTTCCGGAAACCTGAGTCACCGGAATGTAAAAGTTGGTGTTGCTCGAATCTTCATTGGTTTGATTCAAATGACCTGAATTGATGATCCAGTTACCCGAAATGGAAGTCCAGTCCGGATGAATGGCCGAAGTAAAATTATCATTGATAAATCCGTGTGAGCCGTTGGCGCGCCATTCGGTTCCGTTGTTGTCAAGCACCTGATAAAAACTTATTTCCTGATCGGCATCGGTGAAAGAGGCGTTAAAATTGGTTGTTTGCCATCCTGCAACAGGAGCCACAGAAGTTGTGGGAACCGAAAGACAGGCGTCGATCACTGCTTTTACCTGAGTGCGCATGGTGGCAAGCTGGGCGTATAGCACATCGCCCGGGCAGGATGTTCCTCCGATGTTGGTATCCTTATGACCAAGAATTCTTGGCACAACTGCCGCTGCACTTGTGCTTTGCAAAATGAGTGAAGCCGAGCTGGTAGGGTCAAAACCGCGGGTATCGAACCACCATCCGAGCAAAGCGTAGCAGGCTTCGAGCTGAACGGTTGTTGGTACTGTTACATCGGCATTGCCAAGGAAATTCATTCCGATTGATCCGTCATTTGATGCTCCGGCATGGGCTCCGCGCACATCCTGACCTTCCATATCAGAGTTTTTCCTGCCCTGATAGAGATTTCCGTATTTGTCACATAAATAATTGTAACCAATATCAGACCAACCCAAGGTGTTTACGTGATAATTCCAGTATGAACGTACAACGGCAGCTCCGTCGGTATAGGTATCAGGCGATGCACCATGGTGGATAACCACGTGGGTTGGGTAAATAACGGTGGGTGTGTATGACTGTTCACCGTAATACGGTACCAGCCATGTTTCGCGGGTAATGATTGTGGGGAATGGGGGACAGCCACCGGGTTTGGGAGCAGAGTATTCTATTCCGGGTAAACTTTTACCAATATTAATAAAATCGGCCCTGACGGATGAAATTTCAATGTTTAAACCTGTAATTTGTATTTCAAAATCAGCGTGAGGGTTCTGGTTTGAGTTAAACAACAAATCAGTCCAGTACATTTCAGTGGGAGTTTCAGAAGGCAACACATCGAATTCAGTTGTTTTCCATTCAGACCATTGTTTATTGTTTTCCCTTGTGCGGAAAAGAATCTGAATTTCGTCAAGGTCTAAAATTTCAGAACCTGTAGAAATACCAAAACCAAAACAGGTAAATTCCTTCTGAACAGTGCCGGAAAGTTCAATAGCATTCCCAATTCCTTTTTCAGGATTTTCCCAAATTATTGTTGTTGAAGGATCATTAATGAGTATAGAATTTTCAGAAACTGAAACAGGTACATTGGTATTCTGAGCAAATAAATTTGTGACCATGAAAATGGTCAGGGCAAATAAAATAGTCTTCATCGTTTTTCTAAGTGTATTCAGGTTTAATTTGCAAAAATACGGCAGTTTTTTTTAAAAATGAAATGTGGACTGATAAAGAATTGTTAATAATTAAAGGCTTACAGCCTTTTGCATGCCAATGTTGCACATTGGGCTACATAAATTAAAGGCCTACAGCCTTTTTGGTATTTTTTTTGATGAAATTTCCTGGAAATTATGGGATTGTGTTGGAATTTGGGAGGACATACCCATTAAACAAAATGCATGCAGGGCATGAATTATCTTTTATTCATCCAACTCAATCAAACAATGAATAGGGTAATGATCAGATAATGAAATATCTCCGGTGGTGTAATTGGATGATTTGAATTCATCTCCATAGAGAATGTAATCAATACGCTGGAAGGGGATTTTACCATTATACGTAGTGCCCATGCCGGCTCCCGATTTTCTGAAAGCATCATTTAATCCTGCTTTCATCTTGCGGTAAACATAGGATACCGGTGTGTCGTTGAAATCTCCGCAAACAATCACGGGGTAAGGTGATTTGGCGATATGTTCCGATACAATCTCGGCCTGCTTTGCCCTGATTGAATAACTGTGCTTCAGTTTCTGAATAATTCCGTTGTATTTATCCTCATCAAAAGACTCTGTCAAACTGTCAATCTGGTTGTATTCTGCTTCCTTAAAACGTATGGATTCCAAATGGTTGTTGTAAATCCTGATGGTATCTCCCCTGAAAACAATATCAGTAAAAATGGAGCAATTTGATGTGTTGTCAAAATGTATGTGGCCTTTGTTTACTATTGGATATGAACTGAGTGTGGCTACCCCAAAATGATAATTATCCCACAAGACTGCTGCATCATAGGTGTGGTAATTTTTTGCCTTTAGAACTTTTATCAAAGTGTCAAGTGTTTCAAATTCGGGATTGTCTTCGTAATAAAATTCCTGTAAACAAAGTATGTCGGGGTCCTCTTCGAGAAAATACTCAATGATCATGTCTCTTTTCTGATAATTGTCTTTCCAGTCGTAAAGACAAAACAATCTAACATTATAACTCATTACCTTTAGGGTTTCGGGCGTTCTTTCGCGCGTTCCCGTAAAGTCTATCTGAAAAGTGCGGAAAATAAAATTCCAGCCAATAATAACCAAAAAACCAATGACAGCAGCATAAATATATTTTTTCCTGATGATCCAGAAAACCAGAAAACAAAGGTTTACAATGAAAATTACGGGGTAAAATAATCCGAAAAAAGCGAAGGGCCAGAAAGAGGCCGGACTTACATAAACTGATAGGTAGGAAAACAGCAATGAAACCAGTGCCAGAATATTCAGTGAAAGGACTGCTATTTTCAGTGCTTTTTTCAATTGCGGTTGCTCATTTTAAAAAGAATTTCCTTTTCTTCTTTGGTCAGACTGTTATATCCCGATTTTGAAATTTTATCGAGAATCAGGTTCATGCGCTCCTGTTTTTTTGCTTTGTCGGCATTGTAATCGTAATCGGAGCGGGGTGGACTTTTATAGGTCACTTTCATTTTCTTTCTTCTTCTGAAAGGCTTACCAAAAAAGGAGAAGAATCCAAGAAAACCCTTTGAAATATCACGTCCTTTTTTATACTGCAGCATATACAGATAGCCAAGAATCACTCCGCCTATATGCCCCAGTTTCCCTCCGGTGTTTTCCTCAAAACCAATTATTGTTCCGATGGCAATCGAAACCAAAGCAATGTATTTTATTTTAACCGGACCAAAAAACAGCAGGTAAAGCTTTTGGTCGGGCACCAGCATAGCCACTGCCACAATGATGGCAAAAACCGCGGAAGAAGCCCCCAGGGCCACCGATACATGCACATCCTTTTCAAAAACCGGAAACACATTAAATGAAACAATGTAAACAAGTGCCCCTGCCAATCCGCCCATCAGGTAAAGTCCAAGCATTTTTTTCCCGTCCAGATAATGCAGGAAAATCTTTCCGAACCAATACAACCAAAGCATGTTGAATAAAATATGCAGGAGGTCAATATGGGCAAACATGTGGGTAAAGACTGTCCATGGTTTGTTTAAAAGAATGTCAGGATCAGAAGGAATTGCAATATTCCTGACAAAGTCAAATTCGTAATCAATCCAGCTCTTATCATAAAGATAGTAAACCATCCTCACCAGCAGGGAAACAACAAAAACTCCGATGTTAATATACAGGAGTTTTGTCAGCATGGAGCCGCTCTTAAAGTTTTCTTTTATTTCATCAGCAATGCTTGCCATATCAATTCAACCGGTTAAATTTATGTTTGTTCCAGACAAAAATGAAAATAATTCCGAACAACATCCCGCCAAGATGCGCAAAATGAGCTACATTATCACCGCTGCGGTTGGCAACACCAAAATAAAACTCGGCCAATCCGTAAAAAATCACCATGTATTTTGCTTTAATGGGGATGGGAGGAAACAGCAACATCAATTCCACGTTGGGAAAAAGCATACCAAAAGCAAGAAGAATTCCAAAAATTGCACCCGATGCACCAACCATGGGAATGTTGTAAATGAGGTTGAGTTTTCCAATTAAGGGATCAGACCAGTTTCTTTGTGTGTCAAGGATTGCCGGACCTTCTTTAATTACTGCATTAATTGCTTCTGCAGGAAGCTGTGCTTCAATTGGTGCTGCCTGAAAATACGCAATGGCTAGTTGTGTGATGGCTGCACCGATTCCGGTTACAAAGTAATAAATGAAAAACCTTTTTGGACCCCAAACCATTTCAATCATCCTTCCAAACATATACAGTGCAAACATGTTAAAGAAAAGATGGAAAAAACTACCGTGAAGGAACATGTAAGTCACAAACTGAACAGGCTTAAAATTTTCTGAAGCCGGATAATAAAGCCCAAGGTATCCGTTTAAGTCAAAATTGTTTCTTGCCTGCAGAACAAGTGTTGCAAGAAAAAACAGCACGTTAATAATCAGCAGATTTTTAACTACCGGCGGTATATTTCCAAATCCTGATCTAAAATTATTCATCGTCAGTGTTTTTTGCGAAATTATTCATTTTTTTAACAATTTCATCGGTGGGGATGATGGAAATCACTTTTTTGCCATCAGCCGTATAATTGGGGTTTGAGCATGCAAACAGCCGGTCAAACAGGTTATTCATTTCCATGAACGACAGGGTAGCATCGTATTGAATGGCAGTGGATTTTGCCAGCGACAGGGCAATTCTTTCCACAGCTTTCTCATTAAAATCGGGCGAGGTGGTTTTATATGCCTCAATAAATTTCTCTATATTTTGAGCCGGATTTTCAAATTGGTGATACCCTGGAATGCCCAATATCTCGATGGTGTTTTTCTCTTTCATGCCAATTTCCCAGCCCAATTTGAGCAAATCATTTTTGATCTCCTTCAGCGTCTCATAATCCGTGGGGTTTAGCTGAAGTGTTTCCGGAAAAAGTGTTTTCTGCGATATCAGGGATTTGGTATTGATGACTCCAATATATTCTTCAAACAAAATTCGTTCATGTGCCCTTTTTTGGTCAATTACCATCAATCCCGATTTTACAGAGGTAAGGATGTACCGACCTTTGAACTGGAAAAAACTGGATGAACTTTCGATCTGTCCGGTAGCAAGAGGCTCTGGAACAGGCAAACTGCCTTGTACAGCCGGTTCTGTTTTTAAACCTTCATACATATTTTCCCAGTATTTCACACTTTCCTGCCGGATCTTTTCGCGGTATCCTCCCCCGGCAGGTCTTTCGGACTTAAAAGGGTTATAATCGGGATTTACGGTTATGGAAGGCTGTCTCACATCTTCGCCCTTTTTCAAAACCGGGACATTAAAAGCAGGATCACGGTCAAAGTCCAATGATGGAACAACATTGAATTTGCCCAGGGCTTCTTTTATCGTTACATAGATTATTTGCCAGATTGCATTTTCGTCCTCAAACTTAATTTCGGTTTTTGTGGGATGGATATTGATGTCAATGGATTTGGGATCGGTTTCCAGATAAATGAAAAAAGAAGGAAACATGTCGCCGGGAATAAGATTTTCGTAGGCTTTCATCACCGCCCTGTAAAAATAGGGATTTTTCATAAACCGGTTATTGACGAAAAAGAACTGATCGCCTGAAGTTTTCTTTGAAAATTCGGGTTTTCCGATAAATCCGGAGATGTTAACCAGACTGGTTTCTGTTTTAACAGGAATAAGATTCTGACTGATATTTTTCCCAAAAACCCCAACTATACGCTGTTTGAGATTTGATGCGGGCAGGTTGTAGATTTCCTCGTCGTTATGTATCAGAGTCATGGATACACCATCGTTTGTGAGGGCAACTCTGCAAAATTCATTGATTATATGCCTGAATTCTACATTGTTTGATTTCAGGAATTTCCTGCGTGCCGGTACATTATAAAAAAGATTTTTAATCAGGAAATTACTTCCCGAAGGACAGGAGACCGGTTCTTGCAGGATGACTTTTGAATCTTCGATTTGTATTGCGGTTCCAAGCTGATCTTCCATGCGCCGGGTACGCAGTTCCACTTGGGCTACAGCAGCGATCGAAGCAAGCGCCTCACCTCTGAAACCCATGGTGCGTATGGCAAAAAGATCATCCGATTTACGGATTTTTGAGGTAGCATGTCTTTCAAAGCACATGCGCGCATCCGAGGGCGACATTCCACAACCGCTGTCAATGACTTGTATTAATGTTCGTCCGGCATCCTTCACCACCACGCTCACACTCATTGCCCCCGAATCAATGGCATTTTCGGTTAGCTCCTTTACAACCGAAGCAGGCCTTTGAATCACTTCACCCGCTGCAATCTGGTTTGCAATGGAATCTGGTAATAATTTGATGATGTCTGACATGGATCTAAGAAGCCATTCTTAAAAGTTGGTAAACAAGAACTCCGATTATCAGTATCATGCTTATTGTAATAATCCTGATCATCAGTTTCATTCTGGAAAAGTTACGCTCTTTCATCGCTTTGTAATCCTTATTCTGACGAAAGTTATTCCGGATATTTGTCTCATAATCAGGAACATTACTTTTTGCCTCCTGATCACCGTACTTGCGTTTGGATTCATTTACCCTGCTTTCGAGTTCCTGTTTTTCCGGACTGAAATACCGGGGTTTGTAATCGAACGGCTTTGCCTTTCTTTGCTTAAAAACTCCTCCTGATAGTATTGCCATTTTTTAATCTTATAATCAGTAATTTTGTAGTATCTGAGCTGTCTTCATGACAGGATAAACATATCTGGATTCAAAGATACTCATTTATTGCCGATTGTCTTAATTATTGTCAGTTAATAAAGATTAAAAGAGGCTGTGTACGTTATAATAATTTGGTTTTCTGACTGCTATTTTTTTCAAACAATTGTTAATAACATTTGTTTAAAAAGAAATTACCATGAAATAAAATTTCACCAGTTGGTTTGTAGTAAATTTGCCGCATAACTTTGAAATATTATGGCTGAAAAATATAAGGCAAAAACTGCCCCTGTTATTAATCTTGAATATGGAAAAGTTCCCCCGCAGGCATTGGATTTGGAAGAAGCGGTGTTGGGAGCTTTAATGCTTGAAAAAAATACGGTTGTCACGGTTCTTGATGTGTTAAAACCGGATAGTTTTTATAAGGAAGCACACCAAAAAATTTTCAGCGCTATTGTTTCTATTTCAACTCGCACTGAGCCTATAGATATTCTTACCGTTACAGAGGAATTAAGAAAAAACGGACTGTTAGACGAGGTAGGCGGACCATTTTATATTACCCAGCTTACAAACAGAGTTGCTTCGGCCGCTCACGTTGAATTTCATGCCCGAATTATTGCACAGAAATACATTCAGCGTGAATTGATCAGGATTTCAACTGAAATTCAAGGTCGTGCTTTTGATGACAGCATTGATGTTTTTGACCTCCTTAATTTCTCAGAGGACCAGTTATTCAAGGTGGCGGAAGGAAACATCAAGAAAGAGACTACGAAAATTGACATCCTGATCAAGGAAGCCATCCAGATGATCGAGGAGGCAAGTAAACGTGAAGATGGATTGAGTGGTGTTCCCTCAGGTTTTACAGGGATTGACAGGATCACCTCGGGTTGGCAGAAATCCGACCTGGTTATCATTGCCGCCCGTCCTTCTATGGGTAAGACTGCTTTTGTGCTTTCCCTGGCACGAAACATGGCTGTTGACCATAACCGTCCGGTTGCCATTTTCTCCCTCGAAATGGCTTCGGTACAATTGGTAAACCGTTTGATAATTGCTGAAACCGGACTGAATTCTGAAAAGGTTAAAAACGGACGGTTGGAGCGGTTTGAATGGGAGCAGTTGGAAATAAAAATAAAAAATCTTACTGACAAACCAATATATATTGATGATACTCCGGCCATCACCATTTTCGAACTCAGGGCAAAATGCCGCAGATTGAAAATGCAGTATAACGTTGAGGTCATTATCATTGACTACCTGCAGTTGATGAGCGCAGGAGGTGATAATAAAGGAAACCGTGAGCAGGAAGTGAGTATGATTTCGCGCTCGCTGAAAGCAATTGCTAAGGAATTGGGGGTTTGTATAATTGCCCTTTCCCAGTTGAACCGATCAGTTGAAACCAGGGGAGGGAATAAAAAGCCTCAGCTATCCGACCTTCGTGAATCTGGCGCCATCGAACAGGATGCCGACATGGTATTGTTTATACACCGTCCCGAATATTATGGTTTAACTTCAGATGAAGCAGGTAATTCGCTGATTGGTATTGCTGAGATCATCATAGCCAAGCACCGTAACGGAGCCACAGGTGATGTGCAATTGAAATTCATTAAAGAACAGGCCAAGTTTGTGGAACTCGATCCTGACTTTTCAATCCCGGAAGGATTTTCGAGTTATTCTTCAAAAATGAATATTGAAGATAAATCGGGGAATTTTGATATTACTGCAAATAAGGATTTTGAGGATAATAATGCGCCATTTTAAAATAAACAGGGGCAATCGCTAGATTGCCCCTGTTTATTTTATATTCAAATGTTTTTATTCCAATTGTAATTATAAAACAGTTTGGACTGTTTTATAATTTTACAATGGTTAATACTCGAAATGAATTACAAAATAATTGGCCTATGGACTATTTTATAATTCATTTCGGTATTATTCAACCAAATCAATCATAATATCGTGATCGACAAGTATTCGTCCGCAGTATTCGCAGACAATAATTTTCTTGCGGGTTTTAATATCAAGCTGTCTTTGGGGTGGTATTTTATTGAAACATCCTCCGCATGCATCACGCTCAACACTAACCACTGCCAAACCGTTGCGTGCATTTTTCCTGATTCTCTTGTAAGCAGTCAGCAAACGGTCTTCAATGATTTTTTCAATGTCTTGTGAAGAATCAAAAAGCTGGGTTTCTTCTTTTTGTGTTTCTGCAATGATGTCTTCCAGTTCTTTTCTTTTGTGATCAAGATCAGTTCTTCTCTCATTGAGCCTTTCAGATGATTCGGTAATCATTGTTTTCATCTGAGCAGCTTCACTGGTGAATTCCTTGATTCGCTTTTCACAAAGCTGAATTTCAAGGGTTTGAAATTCGATTTCCTTGGAAAGTGAATCATATTCACGGTTGTTTCTGACGTTGTTTTGCTGTTCCTGATATTTTTTGATAAGGGTTTCCGAATCCTTGATCTCGTTTTTCTTCTTGACAATCGATTGATCAAATTTTTTCACCTCTTCTTCATAATTGGCAATCCTGGTCTCGAGTCCGGCAATCTCATCTTCAAGATCCTGTACTTCAAGAGGAAGCTCGCCTCTCAGAATTCTTATTTTATCTATATCTGAATCAACTTTTTGCAGTTGATATAAAGCGCGGAGTTTATCTTCAATTGAGATCTCAGTTACTTCAGCAATACTCGTTTTCTTTTCCTTCATACTTAATAATAATAAATTGGATTCGTACTCGTTTCCGAAAAATTGACTGCAAATTTAGGAAATTTTTTTGTAAGTAAATCATAAAAAATTTCATTTGTAAAGCGTTCGCTCTCAAAATGTCCTATATCTGCGATTATTATTCGGTTTTCTGCATCAAAAAACTGGTGATATTTTACATCACCGGTAATAAAAATATCTGCCCCGGATGAAATGGCATCCCTGATTAAAAAGCTTCCGCTTCCTCCACAGACCGCAATTTTTTTGATTTTATTTTTGGTAATTTCGGTGTGACGGATGCTTTTAACTCCGAATGTCTTTTTAATAAAATTGAAAAATTTCAGGGTTTCGATTTCTTTTTCAAGTTCCCCTGTCATTCCTGCACCTATTTCTTCGTTTTTGTTTTCAATTGGGTAAATGTCATAGGCAACTTCTTCATATGGATGTGCCGATTTCATTGCATTGACCACACTGTTTTGAAGAAATGAGGGAATAATGGTTTCTATTCTGATTTCTTTTTCAAAATGAATCTTGCCTTTTTCTCCAACAAATGGATTTGTTTCTTCTGAACCTCTGAATGTGCCTGTCCCCTGAACATTAAAACTGCAGAAATCATAATTGCCGATGTGACCTGCTCCGGCATCGCAAATGGCTTTTCTTACTTTGTCGGCATGGGTTTCCGGAACAAATACCACAATCTTTTTCAGACTGTTTTTTACCGGAGACAGTATTTTTCGGTTTTTCAATCCGAGTTTGTCACAGATTTTTGAATTAACACCGTTTTTTATATTATCCAGATTGGTGTGTGCAGCGTAAATGGCTATGTCTTTTTGTATGGCCTTGCGGAGTATCCTTTCTACAGGGGTTTTTGTTGTAAGCTTTTTTATCCCGCCGAAAATTACCGGGTGGTGACAAATAATTAAATTTGATTTTTTCTTAATGGCTTCATCTACTACTTCTTCAGTAACATCAATCGTAAGAAGCGCCGATTTAATCTCGGTATTTTCGTCGCCTGTCTGCAGACCTGAATTATCATAGGATTCCTGCCAGGCAAGCGGAGCCTCTTTTTCAAAAACAGAAATTATTTCCTTAAGTTTCATTTAAATTTTATTGTTTATTCCGATTAACGCCTCATATTTAAACCTCCCAACTCCAAACTCCTACTCAATACCATCTCTCATCTCCACCAGCAACTCTTTTATTTCCTTAAGTTTTTTCACCACTTCAAAATTCTGTTCCTGGTCTTCGCGATTTTCCCTGAGCTTTGCCTTCGCTCCTTTTAAAGTTAGTCCGCGCTCCTTTACCAAATGAAATATCAGGTGAAAATTATCAATGTCTTTTTTGGTGAAATATCTGGTTCCTTTTTTATTTCGATAAGGCTTGATAATGGTAAACTCTTTTTCCCAGAAACGGATAAGCGACTGATTAACCTTGAACATTTCGGCCACTTCGCCGATGCTGTAATAAAGTTTTTCTTTTACTTCAGCATTTTCATTCATTTCTAATTCCTGATCCATAATTTATTTTTTTGTGATCAAACCATCATTCGAAATATTTAACACGCCTTCAGGAAAGTCGGTAGCGGTTAGGTCCTGAATAACTTTAATAACCCTTTTTTGTGAATCAATATTTGATCCGCCCTCACCAACCTGAATTGTCGGGGTAACCTCTGCCTTAAGAAATTCTCCTTTATTGTTCATGAAAACCTTCACAATGGGAGCCAATCCGCTTACGCCTGCAAGATTAAACTGACTGTAGGTGCAGAAATTCCCCATTGAATAGATGATAAACCTTTCCTTGTACAATTCAACGGCACGGGTAACATGCGGACCATGTCCAAAAAGCACATCTGCTCCGGCATCAATCATCGAATGGGCAAATTCATAAACATTTCCTCTGTTTTCACCGATAAACTCTTCGGTTTTTCGTGTAACATGCTGGCGGCTGCTGCCCTCGGCTCCTGCATGAAACGAAATGATTACAATGTCATTTTCGGCTTTCAGCTTTTTTACAATTTCGGCTGCAGATACTATATCCCTAACATCACATGTTCCTGAGTTTGGTGCAAATGCACAGAAACCATATTTTACACTATCAATCATAAAAGAAGCAGTTGGGTGGACTAACAGTCCTCCGTAATTAATTCCCACCGAATCAAGCAGCTTCATGGTATTATTTCTTCCGGCTTCACCAAAATCACCTGAATGGTTGTTGGCCAGACTTACCACATCGAATCCTGCATTGAGATATCCATGCACATAACGGTCGGGCATCCTGAAAGCATAACATCTCGAAGGGTCTGAACATTTTTTTGTTGTCGGACCACTATTGAGAAAGCATCCTTCAAGATTTCCAAAAGTCACATCAGCGTTTTGTAGGATATGCCAGACGGGCTTCAGTAAAGCATCACAATCATCGTTGGGGGGAAGATGCGAAGCACTGGGAAACCCCGATCCCAGCATCATGTCTCCAACACCAATTACCGTTATCGTATCCTTGATATTGCTGGTGGCCTGACTTTTTGCCGGGGTATATAAAGCCGCGCCGACAAAAACCAGTAAAATAAAACCTGATAATTTCATAGTAGAAAATTAATTTGTTTTTTCTGATTGCTCCAGAATTTTATCGTATTCTTCCGGACTAAGATCACTGTAAAAGAAATTGATGGGATCGATGGGTACATCGTTCATCCTGACTTCATAATGAAGATGCGGGGAAACTGAAAGTCCGGTACTTCCAACTGTACCAACTTTTTCTCCTCTTTTTACTTTTTGTCCTTCGCGCACATTGATCCTGTTAAGATGCGCATAAACAGTTGTATAACCAAATCCATGGTCAACCACTACCACCCTGCCATAACCGCCTTTTGACCATCCGGCTTCGGTTACACGTCCATCACCGGTTACAAAAACAGGCTTGCCTCTTTGGGCTGAAAAATCAATGCCCGAATGCATCCTTACATATCCAAGAATCGGGTGTTTACGCATGCCAAAAAATGAAGCGATGTGATTGAGGTCTTTTTTCCTGACCGGCTGAATGGCCGGAATAGAACGAAGCATTTTTTGACGTGTTTTGGCCAGAGAAACCAGTCTGTCAAATGATTTTGACTGAACAACAATCTTTCTTTCCAGAATGTCTATTTTGCGCGCAACATCAATGATCAGGTCAGAATTCTCGTATTTTTCATATTCGGTATAGTCTTTTGATCCTCCAACACCCTGATTTCTTAAGCGAGCCGGAATAGGTTCCTCGTTAAATGTGAGCCGGTAAAGATTATCATCCCTCTTGGCAAAATCATCCAGAACTTTATCCATACGGTCAAGCTCTTTTTTCATTTCATTATATGCAGCAGTGATTTGCTCGTTTTGCTTTCTCAATTGCCTTTGACTCGGCGATTCAAGTAAATAGTCAAACACCACAAAATACAAAAACAGCGATGTGAAGAGAACTGAAATAGCACTTGGTATCATTGCTATCAGATACGTCTTCAGAGATTTTTGAATTTTATCGTAACTTAATGTTTCAGGATTAAACCTGTATTTACCTTTTGCCATGCATTATCCGTTTGACAAAACCCCAAAAGGATTTAATATTATTTTCTTTATATTATTACAAATTTAGGCAAATAAACTAACTTTGCAAACCATAAAAAAACGATACTAAGACATTTAATTATTATTAACATTTTTATCAGATGAAAGCCAACGAGATAAGAGATGCCTTCCTAAATTATTTTAAATC
Organism: Bacteroidetes bacterium GWF2_38_335; assembly: GCA_001769535.1. Classification (GTDB taxonomy): domain Bacteria; phylum Bacteroidota; class Bacteroidia; order Bacteroidales; family GWF2-38-335; genus GWF2-38-335. Next base: position 89,720 of record MEOH01000001.1, on the reverse strand, counting down.
AAAGAATCACCATATTGTTCCCTCAGCTCCGATGGTTGTTAAAAACGACCCCACATTGATGTTTACCAATGCCGGAATGAATCAGTTCAAAGATATTTTTCTTGGTAATGCTCCCGCCAAATACCCAAGAATTGCCGATTCCCAAAAATGCCTCAGGGTTTCGGGAAAACACAATGACCTTGAAGAGGTTGGACATGATACTTACCACCATACCATGTTCGAAATGCTGGGCAACTGGTCCTTTGGCGATTATTTTAAGAAAGATGCCATCGACTGGGGATGGGAGTTCCTGACTTCTGTCATGAAACTCGATAAAGAGAGATTGTATTCCACCTATTTCGAAGGTAGCAAAGACGATAAACTGGACGCAGATTCTGAAGCTCTTAACTTTTGGAAACAATACCTCCCCGAAGCCCGAATCCTGAAAGGTTCCAAAAAAGACAATTTCTGGGAGATGGGCGATACCGGCCCTTGCGGACCGTGTTCCGAAATCCATGTGGATTTGCGCAGCGATGAGGAAAGAAAAAAAGTGGATGGCGCTTCGCTTGTTAATACGGGCAATCCGCTTGTTGTTGAAATCTGGAATCTGGTTTTTATCCAGTTTAACCGCAAAGCCGATGGTAGTCTGGAATCCCTGCCTGCCAAACATGTTGACACCGGAATGGGCTTTGAACGCCTTTGCATGGCTGTTCAGAAAAAAGAATCAAATTATGATACCGATGTGTTTCAGCCGGTGATCAAAAAAATTGAAGATATTTCAGGATTGCATTACCGCCCCGAAGATAAAAATCACAAACAGGCCGAAATCATCAACATCGCCATGCGCGTGATCGCCGATCACATCAGAGCCATTTCTTTTTCCATTGCCGATGGTCAGTTGCCATCGAATACCGGTGCCGGCTATGTGATACGCAGAATTTTGAGACGCGCCGTTCGTTATGGCTATCAATCACTCAACCTTAAAGAACCGTTCCTGTTCAGACTGGTTCCCGCTTTGGCTCATCACATGGGAAAAGCTTACCCTGAACTGGAAACCCAAAAAATGTTGATCGAGAAAGTCATACAGGAAGAAGAAATTTCTTTTTACAGGACGCTTGAAACCGGACTAAAAAGAATTGACCAGCATTGCATTACCTTGATAAATCAGGGAAAATCAAAAATTATTGAAGGAAAACTGGTGTTCGATCTATATGACACTTACGGATTTCCTGTTGATTTAACTGCTTTGATTGCCAAAACATACGGACTGGATATTGATGAAAAAGGGTATGAGGCAGAACTGAACAACCAGAAAGACAGGTCAAGAAAAGCCACCGAAATTGATACCGGCGACTGGACCGAACTTTCAAAAATTGAAAAGGTTGAGTTTGTGGGTTATGACCAAATAGAAACTGAAGTGGCGATCGTTAAATACCGCAAGGTAAAAATGAAAGGCAAAGAATCATTTCAGATCGTTCTAAATAAAACTCCGTTCTATGCCGAGGGGGGTGGACAGGTTGGTGATACCGGTTATCTGACAAACGATACAGAAAAAATCGAAGTCATTGACACCAAACAGGAAAACAATCAGATCATCCATTTTGTAAATGAACTTCCTGAAAATCTTAATGCAACGTTCACTGCAGTGGTGAATAATGAAAATCGTGAGCATACTGCAGCCAATCATTCGGCCACACATCTTTTACATTATGCTTTAAAACAGGTGTTGGGAAATCATGTAGAGCAAAAGGGTTCATTGGTCAATCCCGATCATTTGCGCTTCGACTTTGCCCATTTTCAGAAATTGACTGATGAGGAAATTGAAAAAGTGGAGGCCATTGTGAATGATGTGGTCAGATCATGCATTGCCCTTGATGAAAAGCGCAATCTTCCCATAAATGAAGCTAAAAGCATGGGCGCCGTTTCGCTGTTTGGCGAAAAATATGGTGAAACAGTAAGGGTTATTCGATTTGGCGAATCCATGGAGTTTTGCGGAGGTATACATGTTCATAATACCGGAAAAATCGGGTTTTTCAAAATAACTTCAGAAGGGGCCATAGCAGCAGGAATCAGAAGGATTGAAGCCATCACCGGAAGACATTCGGAGCAATATCTCAACGAGCAGATTAAAATAATTAAAGGATTGCAGGCCACATTGAAGGGCTCAAAGGATTTAGTGAAAGGGGTTGAGGACCTGATGAACCAGAATGCTGAAATGGCTAAGCAAATAGAATTGTTTCAGAAGGACCGCCTGAAAAATATTGCACAGGAGCTGAAATCTAAAATTGTGAAAGAAGGCGATATAAACCTGTTTGCAGGAAAGCTGGAAGTCAGTTCAGCCGCAGCACTTAAAGACATTGCCTATATGCTCAAGGCCGACATTGAAAACCTGGTACTCATTCTTGGTGCTGAAATTGATGGTAAAGCCAATGTGGCGGTGATGATTTCAGACAATCTGATTGCCGAAAAAGGATTGAATGCCGGAGCCATCATCAAAGAAATTTCTGCCGAAATTCAGGGCGGCGGCGGCGGACAGCCGTTCTTTGCCACCGCAGGGGGAAAGAACCCGGCGGGGATTGAGGGGGCGATAAATAAAGCCAAAAAATTTATTTTTAATAAATAAAAAAAATCCCGTTTACGACGGGATTTTTTGTTTAACTATTTTATCTTGATTGCCTTTTTGACCCAAACCATTCCGTCCACTTTCAAAGTGTAGAAATAGATTCCGGGGGCAAGGTCATTTGTGTCCCAGTTCACCGAATAGTTTCCGGTTTCCTGGTTTGTTTCCACAAGCGTAGTAACCATTCTTCCAAATTCGTCGGTTATTTCAAGTTCTACAAAGCCGGTTTTGCCGATTTTGTAGTTGAAAGTTGTTTTTTCCCTGAACGGGTTTGGAATGTTCTGATAGAGTTTTGTTTGCTCATCGTTGACAGAAGGATCAAGTGAAATGGTAATGTCAGATTCCACATCAACTTCAGCGTTTTTTGCACCGCTTTCGCAACAGGCAGCGAGCATGGTTTCGATTTGCTGGAAGCGGGATTCGTACGAGGAAATAATTTCTTTTAAAGCGTCAATGCTGTCTTGCTGCTCTTTAATTCCTTGGATCAGGATTGGAATAAAGGCGTTGTAATTTAAGGATTTATACTCTAATTCAGGTTCGATTTCAATACCGGCAGAATCAAACACAGGAACAGCATAACAATCTTTTACAAGTGATGGCAGAATAGGTTCCACATCCTGTGCAATCATCCCAAATTGCTGCCCTTCTGAAAAATGCATCCTTTGATATTCTTCGGTTTTAAAATTGAAGGTTTTGGGGTTTAATTGATTGATAATTGCCAAAGCACCTGATAGATCCTCAATATTTTCCTTAAAGATAATATCAGAGGTAGGGTAGGTGCCGGTAACAACTAGGTTTCCGTTAATTTGGACATTGCCGTCAAAATATCCGGCCCAGTTATTTAAATCCCCTAAAGGGACAGTTCCCCAAATTCCGATATTTTTTTAACCGCCTGAAATATCACCTTTTATGGCTACATTAAAAGTTTCATTTGAATTACAGGCAGTATGTCCCAGAACAGCAAATTTTTTCACATTTAATAAAGGGTTGGAATTTACCATATAGCTATAAATTCCATAAATTGAACCACCTGCATATGTTGGGTCAACAAGGGTATTTGAATAAATGCTGTGTTTCATGTTTGTCTGATGATGAGCATTATCTATTCCATTATAAGAATATAATCTTGAGGAAAATGAACTTGAAGCTCCAATACTGACATTATTAAAAGTGAAAATATCATCATCAATGTGGTTGGGAGCTGTGTTTCCCGGTTCATACCAATCTGCGTCACCACCGCCACCACCTGATCCAATGGCTGTGTTTCGGAATAGCTTTCCGCTGGCATCAATTACAACTACCTCGGTAAGGGTATTATTCAAAGGCATTTGTCTGATTCTTACATCGCCATTTATATCCAAAGCTTCAGTTGGAAGGTTGACATCTGATAAGTTGATTCCAACTCTTGCCTTGGACGGATTAATCAACAGAAAACCTTCTTCAACTACATAAAAGTCAGTTATTGCAGCACCTGTATTGTATGTGAGCCGAAATTGCGGAACATCTGAATCATCAAAAACATCAAGTCTTCTGAAAGGCGTAAAAGCGGAGTAGTCGCCAATGCCCACATTTCCATTGCCGATAATATTCATTCTTGGCAACCCCGAAGTGTTAAAAAAGATGCTGGCGTTTTCCTGCTGGTTGATAAGAAAATTCCTGCTCCCGTTTATTAAACCGACAGTTGAACCTAAGGTACTTGCATTGTGCCCGGTTGTATTGTTGGTAAACCCGATGCGGGCTTCGAAAGCCACATTGTTGCTTTGACTTTCGATATGGACTTTGTGTTGGTGGTGACTGCCACCAACTCCCAGACTGAAATTTGATGCAATAAACGGAAGACCTGTAAAACTTGACCTGCCTAAAGCCATACGTCCGTTGCCGGAGGTGATTTCGGCGGTGAGTAAAGGAGGTGTCTGAGATAGAGAATTATCAGTTAAGGCAATAGTACTATCCCCAACAAAGAGCGTTCCATGTACCCTAACATCATCGAAAGCTTCAATTGTTCCGTTTTGGCCAATTACCATACGGGTGGTATCATGTGTTTTAAAAATCAAATCAGCTTTGTTGATGGTTCCGATAAAGTTATTTGAATTAATACCCGAATTGCCGTTTGTTTTCCAGTTAATTCCCTGTGATAATATGATAAACGGACATAATAATGCCATTAAGGCAAATAGAATTGTTTTTTTCATTTTTATAAGTTTAAGGGTGAAAAATGTTAATGTTGAACAATAATTTTTGTTGTTTTTAACAAATTATTCCTTAACCTGATTTTTAAAATATAAATACCGTTTTTAATGCGACTGACATCGATCTCATAATTGTTGAGAATTGTTCCGGTAAGCTCTTCTCCCAAATAATTTACGAATTTAACCTCTTCAATATCTGTAAACCCGTTTAAAAAATATAGTTTATCATTAACCGGGTTTGGAAAGCAAAGAAGGGGTTCATATTTTGTTTTTTCAGAGCTGTTTGTAAAGCCGGTTGGTCTGTAATACCAATGTGGAGGAAGATTATTGTTAGGACTCAGGGTAAAATAAACATCCGTTAATATATTGTTGTGTAAAACAACCGGATTGGTTGAATCCGGATAAAGAATTTCAGAAATATATGGTGTATTCATTGAGCCGGGATTGTCATCACCGGGCAAAGAATAATACAACATTGACCCAACAGGAGTACATTGAATTGTATATGGTGCCTGATGAGTTTCGGTTTCAAATACAATTTCTGAAATTATATCTGCTGGTTCAACTGAGCCATATAAATTGCCATATCTTTTGATATAACCGTTACGAGGCAATGGGTTCTCATTGAATGGCACATACAACCAGTCGCCATTTGGCGAAAAGGCATGAAGAAGAGGATTAAAATCTCCCTCAACCAATTCTCCGGCATGATCTTCAATTAACAGCTCAGTGTTAAAATTTCCGGTTTGGTTATTAAACCTTATTATTGATAATGAATAATCAGAGTTGAATCCATCCTCAAGGTCAATTGATGAAACAGCAATTAAATCTCCTTCCGGTCTTGTAGTAAAAACTGGTATTATTTTACAAATGGGCGTTCCAAAAAGACTCGAAACGGTTATTATCTTTTGTGAATCAATATGTTGAGGTACTCCGGTGTTGTCAATCAAAAAAGAATGTAAATAACTGCTTGTGTCAGCAGAGATCAGCCAAAAGTCTTTTCCATTTTCATGGTAAGTTGCAGAAATTGATCCGGTAGCTCCGGTAAGAATAAGATTGTCATAGCTTAACACTTTTCCCAACCCTCCATTGGCCTTTGAATCAATGAGTGCATACCTTAATCCCCCATAAAAATTATTGTCCCAGCATGAAGAATAAAATAACAGGTACAAACTGTCATTTTCAGGGACAGGCAAAAACATTGCTCCGTTTGGAGAAAACTCATGTCCATAAACTTCTTCCCCACCTTCGATAAGATCAAATTCGTTATTCATTATAAAGTTCCCGTTATAAAAGAACAAAAAATTACCCGCTGTGTCAGATATGGTTGTTTGAGAAGCACCTGCTGCCCCAATCACAGGACTTGTTCCAACCTCTATGGTTCCCGAGTTAAAATCAAGGTGTACTCCTCCTACACCGCTCTCATCTTCGCCAAAAAACCAATGGTTGGCTCTTTTGTGCTCGGGGTGTATCTGTGAGAAAGATTCAAAAGCAGAAAAAACAATCATAAGGGAAATGAAAAATTGATTCATGAAAAAATAATAAACAAGTATTAAAAATCAGATTTAGGAATATCTATGTGATTATTTACGGAGGAATCAAGGTGGAATGTAAATAATGGCAAAATTTGAATTGAAGCCAATGAACACGCTGTTGGCTGTTGGCTGTTGGCTGTTGGCTGTTGGCTGTTGGCTTCATAATATTCTGAATAAGAGTGTTAAATATACAAACTTAAACAGTGAAAAGCAAGAAGTTGGATGTTTTTTGTGTCCAAATATGAAATATTTATAATTTGAAAACTGATCATTTTGGAGTGTGTTGGCGGATTAGGGGCGATGTTGTTGTAGTCAAAAATTTTGAATTAAAAGTACTTTTAAAGTATGCTTCTATTGTACTCTAAGGTGGTGTTTATAAGAAAACTACTTAAAATTGAAAAAGGAGTGCTTATAAGGTATCAAATATTAGGTGTTTTTATTATTGCCAATAAATAAAGAAGGGAAACGACCGTTTCCCTTCCGCGTAACCAATAAACTCAAGGACATTAACTTGTAACCATTTAATCCAAAGCAGTTCGCTTTGTATATTTAACGGATATTATTATTTTTTGGTATGTACCCCCCGGCTTCCGTTTTACCAACGGTGGCAGCGGGTTGACTAACGGTTGGTTTTTGGGTATATAAATTTGGCCATGCAGATGCATGGCCGTACATTAGTATGTATTTGTCATTGTTTCGGGAACAACCAAAATAAAATCCGCAGTCCCCTTGGCCGACTCATCCATTGTGGTCAAATCCTTTTGGGTTATGGTGGTAATGGTTACAATCTTTAAATCTTTGTTTTTCTTTTTCAAATACCATACAATACTTTCGTGGTTATCTGAATGATATGAACCGTTGAAATGTAAAAATGTCTTTCCCTTTTCCCAGTTCTTTAAAGTAAAATAAGCCATGGTGGCATCTTTTGCTGCCTGTGCTTTAGGAAGATTATTATTTCCTGCACCCATGCCTTTTTTCATTCCGCCCATTTCGAGCATGCTTTTGTAACAATTGAGGTTTTCATCGTATTCGAATGGGAGCGGAGCGATGAATTTTTTTGCTTCATCAGAAAGTTTTTCCAGGCCTTCAAATCCTTCTTTATAAACTACTGCGGCATAACGACGCGGAATGTTGGTTGCAATAAACGGCAGCTTGTTTTCTTTTGCAAAATTCAGCAGGGGTTTGTAATCGGTCTGGTAGTTGGGCCATAGCTTGGCTTCATCTTCGAATTTTTCTTCGGAAATGATACTTTTCAGATACTCGTCTATCATTAATTGATTGTCAGCTTCAAACATTTCTGCTCCCAAAACCAGTTTTTCACCTTTGGCTTTGAATAAATCTGCTGTTAATTCATATTGCATCCAGTGCGCGATGGCATTATTGTGCAATTCGCCAAAGAAAACAATATCAGCTTCCTTGATTTTTTCAAGCATGGAATTATATCCAACTTCCTTACCCTCAGAATCAAAAATCTTATAAGCGGGCTTATCTTCCTGAAAAGAAAACAGGAAAAATGTAAAAATAACGATGAGTAAAGCAACTTTTTTCATGGTTTTTGAGTTTTTTATTCAAATGTAATTATGTATCGCAGGATAAAAAAATAATTCCTAATTTTAACACGAAATTAACTGCATGAACCTTATTAGGAAAATATTTCTGTTGTTTATAATGCTGGTTTTTCTGTATCATTCAAAGGGACAGGACAATATAAGCCTTAAGTTTAAAACTATTTCTCTGAATCCCGCCGGAAATATCAATTCGGGCATCATGACAAATAATTTTGATTCAAAAGGTGTAATGGTCTTTGAACCCGGAATAGAGCTGTCTTATGAGTTTTTTGTAATGGATATTATTAAGTCTGTCAGATTTACCAAAGGCCTTTATGTTGATGGGGCCAACCAGTTTGCCGGTTACCTTTCTTTGGGAATGTGGTGGAGGGTTTACGAAAAATGGAGGCACTCTTTGCGCGGCGGAATTGGTCCGGCCCTTAATTACCGCAGCACCTGGTATTATATGGAAGGATATAAAAAAGACGGATGGATTGGGACTGATAATTTCCAACATTATATCATGTTTAATGCCGGACTGGAGTTCAATTATTACCTGAGCAAGAAAAGCGAGGTAACCATTTCGACATCCATTTCACATCCGTGGGGGATTTCAATTTCAGGCGGTTACCGATTCTGGATCTCCAGAAAAATTGTTCACCGGAAATCTTGTAATTGCTAGTTGAGAGGGTTACAAGGTGACAGGGTTACAAGGTGACAAGGTAACAAGGTAACAGGGTGATGGGAAACAACTAAACAAACAAAAACCAAAAGAACCAAAGGAATGCCGACTAAAGTCGAGCATCCTCGAAAATTTCATTTTCGGGACAATAAGAACCAAAGGAACCAAAAGAACAAAAAGAACAAAAAGAACCTTCTTCCCCAAACCCCCAATTTTTTTTTCAACATATTAACCTTATTTTTGTACCTTAATTTTAATCATTATGGCACAAACTCCTTCAATCCCCAAAGGCACCCGTGATTTTTCACCCGTTGAGATGGTCCGCAGAAACTATATTTTCGACCATATTAAATCAGTTTTTAATAAGTATGGTTACCTACCCATCGAAACCCCGGCCATGGAAAATCTCTCTACCCTTCTTGGAAAATATGGTGAAGAAGGAGATAAGCTGCTTTTTAAAATTCTTAATTCGGGTGATTTTCTTGCCGGTGTGAACGACGATGAACTGAAAGAAAAAAAATCTGCTGCGATTCAAAGTAAAATCAGCGAAAAAGGTTTACGCTATGACCTTACCGTTCCCTTTGCACGTTTTGTGGTGCAGCACAGGAATGACCTGGTTTTTCCGTTTAAAAGATATCAGATTCAGCCCGTTTGGCGTGCGGATAAGCCCCAGAAAGGCCGCTACCGCGAGTTTTACCAGTGCGATGTTGATGTGATTGGCAGTCCGTCCCTACTAAACGAAGTCGAGCTGATCAAGATCATTGATGAGGTGTTTGGCTTACTAAAAATGAATGTGGTCATTAAACTCAACAATCGCAAAATACTTGCCGGAATAGCCGAAACTGTTGGTGCAGCAGATAAGATGATTGATATCACCGTAGCAATTGACAAACTTGATAAGATTGGTATAGATAAAGTGGTTGTAGAGCTTAAGGAAAAAGGACTGTCGGATGAGGCCATTGAAAAACTCAAGCCAATTTTATTCCTTAAAGGTGAATCTGCTGAAAAATTGTGCAAGCTAAGAACAATCTTAGAGGGCTCAGAAACAGGAATAAAAGGAATTAGTGAAATAAAAACAGTTTACGATTTTATTAATGGCTTAAACCTTAAAACAAAAGTTGAGCTTGATCTTACTTTGGCGCGCGGACTGAATTATTACACCGGAGCCATTTTTGAAGTCAAGGCACTTGATGCTGAAATTGGCAGTGTTTGCGGTGGCGGTAGGTATGACGACCTGACCGGCATTTTTGGTATGCCCGATGTTTCAGGTGTAGGCGTTTCATTCGGAGCCGACAGGATTTACGATGTACTGCTCCAGTTAAACGCTTTTCCCACAGAAACTTTAAATACCACTAAAATCCTCTTCGTCAATTTTGGCGACAAGGAAGCAGCATATTGTCTTAACCTGCTTGAGAAAATCAGGGCAGCCGGAATCAATGCCGAGCTATACCCCGATGCAGCAAAAATGAAAAAGCAAATGGGCTACGCCGATTCACGAAAAATTCCATTTGTGGCCATGATCGGCGAAAATGAGATGAACGAAAACAAAATCTCCCTAAAAAATATGGTCACCGGCGAACAAAAACCAGTTGATCTCACCACCTTGCTCTCCATCCTGCAGATGGAGTAATCCCCTCCTCCGGAGGGGGCAGGGGTGGGTTCCCTACCCCTAAAAAAAACTTTTTTTGAACAGTCCAATTTTATTTATTATATTTGCAGTCTGAAAAAAAATGGACCCGTAGCATAATGGATAGTGCATCTGACTACGGATCAGAAGGTTGGGGGTTCGAGTCTCTCCGGGTTCACGAAAAAAAATGGGATGCAAATTTTTGCATCCCATTTTTTTATCATCCTATCGATCAATCAATTCCTAATAAGCAAACAAAGGAAACTGATCCATCATTTTATGAACTTCATTTCCGATTTCTTTGATTACAGCTTCGTTTTCAATATTTGAAATGGCCCTGTCAACAAATTCAACAACGGTTGGAATGTGTTCTTCGGTTGCGCCTCTTGTTGTAAGGGCGGGAGTTCCGACTCTCATTCCGGATGTCTGGAACGGTGAGCGGTCATCAAAAGGAACCATGTTCTTGTTCAAAGTGATGTGTGCCAGAACCAGAGTGTTTTCAACCTGTTTTCCTGTGATTTGCGGGAATTTTGATCTCAGGTCAATCAACATGCTGTGGTTGTCGGTACCGTTGCTGATTACATGATAACCTCTTTTAATAAATTCAGCAGCCATTAAAGCAGCATTTTTCTGTGTCTGCTTCATGTATCCTTTATATGAATCGGTCAGTGCTTCGCCAAATGCCACGGCTTTTGCAGCAATAATATGCTCCAGTGGTCCGCCCTGGATGCCTGGGAAAACTGCTGAATCGAGCAATGATGACATGGAGCGTATTTCGCCTTTCGGGGTTTTCTTTCCAAATGGGTTGTCAAAATCTTCACCCATCATGATCAGTCCGCCACGTGGTCCGCGCAATGTTTTATGTGTGGTGGTGGTAACAATATGGCAATGTGGAAATGGATTATTCAACAAACCTGCAGCAATCAGTCCGGCAGGGTGGGAGATGTCAGCCATCAAAATAGCGCCAACCATGTCGGCAATTTCCCTCATGCGTTTAAAATCCCAATCTCTGGAATAAGCAGATGCACCGGCAACGATCATTTTTGGTTTTTCTTTCTTTGCCAGATCTTCCATCATATCATAATCAACACGGCCGGTTTCTTTTTTTACCTGATAAGCCACAGGACGATAAAGAATACCGCTGTAGTTTACAAAGGATCCGTGGGTAAGGTGACCACCATGAGAAAGGTCTAGACCGAGAAAAGTATCACCGGGGTTCAGACAGGCGAGCATCACTGCTGCGTTGGCCTGAGCACCCGAGTGTGGCTGTACGTTTGCCCAACAGGCACCAAACAGTTGTTTAACACGGTCAATGGCCAGTTGTTCGGTCTGGTCAACGATTTCACATCCACCGTAATATCTTTTTCCGGGATATCCTTCGGCGTATTTGTTTGTCATCACGCAGCCCATGGCTTCCATCACCTGGTCGCTGACAAAATTTTCGGAAGCAATCAGTTCGATTCCGTTTAACTGGCGTTCATATTCCTGTTCAATCAGGTCAAAAACTTTATTGTCTCTTTCCATATTGTTGTCTTTTTTAAATGGTCTGTAAAGATATTGTTTTATGTGAAAAACTGCAAAATATATTTGCAGATAAAACTAGGAGGAACACAATCGGAAAAAACAGCAGGGTTCTTTTTATTCGCTCTTAATTATTTTTCCTCGGTAGGTTGAACCGGAGTCTGAGTATATTTCATAAAAGTAAATGCCCGGGTTGAATGGTTGCAGCGAAATGGTCGTTTTAATTACGTTCATGTCATGGACTTGCTTAATCAACAAACCGTTGGCATTGAAAATCCTTAAATGATACTGTTCGTTTTCAGGTGCATTTTTGATTGCAAAATGAATATTATCCGAACACGGATTGGGAAACACCTTGACCTGGACAGTGATTTCTGAATTTTCCTTGACTGAGGATGAATAATTAAATTGGACAATTGGACCATAATGGACACTGTCTACTGTAATCCCAGTCATTAAAACCATGTCTCCATATTTGATGACATCACCTATGCCGTAATTTAAATAACCTAAAGAGTGGTATTCTGTTCCGTCGTACATGGCAAAATTATTCGTGTAAGTATTGCCTATGCTGTCAAATTTGCCAGCAATAAATAACATGTCGTCAGTTGATTTCAAATAATAAACATTACTGTCGGGTTCTTCATTCATAGGGAAAAAATCCTCACCATCCCATTTTACAAGATAATTACCCGGATTTCCCCATTCTGTATGAATACTTCCGGCAATAAACAAGGTGTCATTAAAAACAACCATCTCCTGCACCGAGGCACTGCCGCCTGAAAAACCAGAATCACATGCATGGAATTCCATTCCGTCATATGAAACGAAGTGGGGAGAGTAAACTCCATCTACTGAGGTAAAGCAACCTCCGAAATAAAAGTTGTTTTTATAGACAATTGGGGGTCCGCTATTGTCAATATATTCATGGAATTGGATGGTGTCTGGTTTAATTATCTGAAGTTGATTAAGGGAAGAAAATAAATACAGTTGGTTGTTCAAACTTATTAATTCATCACAATATTCGTAGTATTTTCTTGCATATTGAACCTGGCTGGTACCGTTCCAATAGTAAATATTGACCGTGCTACTGTCCTGTGCAGCAGTAAACAAAGTATCATTGTTAATTGCCATCTTTAAGCCCAAATCAAAGCCATTCATGGTAACTGTCCAATCGGTTCCATCCCATAATGCAAACCCCTGTGTTTCCAGGCCATCTACTTGTGTAAAATTGCCGCACACAGCCAGTTTTCCCTGGTATTCTATCATGTCCCAGACTTCCCCAACCATACCACATTCAAAATTACTCCACATCTGTGAGTTGCCATTCATGAAAAATGAAACGGCCATAACAAAAGTCAATATGCTTTTCATATAACAAGATTTTTAACTAACAATATAATATCTGACAATACAAAAATAAGAAATAAATAATAATAAAACCAATTACCGCAAACAAAATGGCTGAATATCTCAAAACCAAATTTTTTAATACCCCACACCCAACCAGAACAAGGAACCCGGAACCATGAACCCGGAACTCGGAACAGTCAACCCGGAACTGTGAACCATTTAACCATTAACCCTCCCCAACACTAATTTCACATTTTTAAGCTTTTTTAATACTTACACCACAAAAAAATAAATTAATTTTGTATTTGATATTTTGAATAAAAAAAAGTATTTTTGAATTTATAGATTAGTATAAACCTAAAAACAGTACCATAATGGGATTATTAGGAAAAATTAAAGGCGAATTTGTAGATATCATTGAATGGTTAGACCCTACAAATAACACACTGGTTCATCGATTTGAGAGATACAAGAACCAGATTAAAAACGGTGCTAAACTCACTGTAAGAGAATCTCAGGTTGCAGTATTTATTAACGAAGGACAACTGGCCGATGTTTTTGAGCCGGGCATGTACTCACTGACTACCGAAAACCTACCCATCCTTTCTACTTTGAAAGGTTGGAAATATGGATTTAACAGTCCGTTCCTTGCTGAAGTTTACTTCATCAATACCAAAAACTTTACCGATCAGAAATGGGGAACCCCAAACCCGATCATGCTTCGCGACCCGGAATTTGGTCCGATCCGTATCAGGGCTTTCGGAAATTACCAGTTCAGGGTAAAAGATCCCGTGAAATTTATCAGGGACGTTGTTGGAACTGATGGTAATTTTACCACCGAAGGTATTACCGAACAGTTAAGGAATATTGTTCTGTCAAGATTTACCGATGCTATTGCCGAAAGCAAAATTCCGGTTCTTGACATGGCTTCAAATTATGATGAAGTATCAAAATTCTGTCACGACAAAATGGTTCCCGAATTTGAGGAATACGGATTGTCACTGACCAAATTATTGATATCCAATATTAGTTTGCCCCAGAATGTGGAAGAAGCTCTCGACAAACGCTCAAGTATGGGTATCATTGGCGATATGGGCAAATTCCAGCAGTACCAAACCGGTCAGGCAATCGGCGACATGGGTAAAGCCGGTGGCGACGGCAGCGGAATGGCAGCAGGCGGCATGGGCATGGGTATGGGAATGGCAATGGGTTCTGCAATGATGGGCTCAATGGGCCAGGCACAGCAGCCCCAGCAGCATAGTCCACAAGCACCTCCTCCAATGCCAGCTCAATCAATGTATTATGTTGCAGCAGGCGGACAACAAACCGGTCCGTTCGACCTTAATACAATAAAAGGCATGATTGCCCAGAAAACTTTCACCAAGGAATCAATGGTATGGAAAGAAGGAATGTCGGGATGGATGCAGGCCGGACAAGTAGGCGAACTGATTTCTGTTTTCGGAGCGGTTCCTCCTCCTCCACCTCCTCCTCCACCAATGCCGGGTCAATAAAAAAAGCTAGTACTGATTAAAATAAAAAATGAAGCAATCTGCAAAGATTGCTTCTCTTTTTTCAAAACCAAACACACTGAAACATTATGGAAGAAAATAACGAAAAGAAAATTCAGGAAACTGCTCAGGATGATATTGCATGTATCAGTTGCGGATCGAGTCTAAAATTTAAGCCGGGTTCAACCATGCTTAAATGCGATCATTGTGGTGCAGAAAATCCCATTGATATCAAACAGGAAAATATTGAAGAGATTGATTTTGAGAAATTTCTGTCAGAAAATACAGTAGGGCAGGATAAACAGGAAATAGTTACCGTAAAATGTAAAGGTTGCGGTGCCGAAACAACTTTTAAACCCAATGTGGTTTCTGATTTTTGTGCTTTTTGTGGAACACCGATGGTGGTAAAGGAAGGTACAAACAAATCGGTTATCAAGCCAAAATCTTTGCTTCCCTTTATTTATGATTCAGATAAGGCTTTCGAGCAATTTAGAAAATGGCTGAGAAAATTGTGGTTTGCTCCAAGCGGATTGAAAGAATTTGCCCGTCAGGCCGAACGCTTACAGGGAATGTATATTCCTTACTGGACATACGATTCAAAAACCGACTCAAGTTACACCGGTCAGCGGGGTGATGATTACTACGTTACTGAAACCTACACTGATAACGGACAGTCAAAAACCAGACAGGTTAAAAAGACCCGTTGGACTTTCGTAAGTGGCAGAGTCAATAACATTTTTGACGACATCCTGATTCTCGCCAGTAAGTCGCTTCCCAAAAAGAAAGCCGACAAGTTGGAACCATGGGATTTAAAAAATCTTGTGCCATTTGATGAGAAATTCCTTGCCGGTTTTAAAACCGAATCCTATCAGGTTGAGCTTAAAGACGGCTTTGATCAGGCAAAGGTCATCATGGACAGTGAAATAAGGGTAACCATCAAGAAAAACATTGGCGGTGACCACCAAAGAATTTTCTCTGTAAATACTGCTTATAATGATATCACATTCAAGCATGTACTTCTTCCTGTATGGATCAGTGCTTACAGGTATAAAGAAAAAGTATATCGTTTTATGGTAAATGCCCGTACCGGTGAGGTTCAGGGTGAAAGACCATGGAGCTGGGTTAAAATTGCATTGGCAGTTGTTGCCGGACTTGCAGTTATTGGCGGTATTGTTTACCTTGTTATGCAAAACCAATAATGAATTCGCACTAAAATAAATAAATTTCTTTTCCGGCTCTGATACATTCAAAATCAGAGCCGGAATTGTTTTATATGTAAGCGATATGACTGTAGATGAACAAAAAAAGGAGCTTCGGAAGATAATAAGGGAATTGAAATCACAAATCCCATTGGATGAAAAAATGCGAAGATCTGAATTGATTTTTAAAAGCGTTGAAAAAACAGATTCATTTGAGGGGGCAAAAACAATCATGCTCTACTGGTCAATGGATGATGAGGTGCAAACTCACAATGTGGTTGAAAAATGGTATCTGAAAAAAACCATTATTTTACCCGTTGTTTCTGGCGATAAGCTTATTCTGAAAAAGTATTCCGGTGAGCAAAATATGAAAACTGGCCAGAGTTACGGAATTATGGAGCCAATAGGGGAGGAATTCACTGATTTGAATTCGATAGATTTAATAATAGTGCCCGGAGTAGCTTTCGACAAAAGCAATAACCGTATGGGAAGGGGTAAGGCTTATTATGACAAACTGCTTACTTCAACAAAAGCTGTTAAAATCGGTGTTTGTTTTGATTTCCAGTATTTTGAAAGTATTCCCTGCGACAAATATGATGTAAAAATGGACCAGATTATTATTGGTTAACGGGCTGTACCATTGTATATTTCTTTTTTATATCATTTATCTTTTTGATCAGCGCAGGGTTGATGGAAGTGCTTTTTTTGAAAAGTGTTTCAGCCTCGTTTACACGGCCCTTTTTCATGTAAAGTTCTCCAAGTTCAGATAAGGCAAGAGCAAGTTGGGGATTTTTTTGTCTTAAGTTGATAATAGTGATTGTATCGTAATTTTCCCATGGAATTGGTTCTTCCGAATTGATTTTTATTCTCACTTTTTCAGCAGTTTCATTCTCTTTATTTGCCATTGCAGTTGAATATTCACTGTAAAGGGCTGCATAGTAATAACTGTTAATATTCTGATCTTTTAAAATGCCTTTTTCAAACTCGGCCATTGCCAATGAATCCATTCCCAGTGTCATAGCCAGGTGAGCATACTTGTAATTAAGGTTGGCTTCAAAGGGCATAACTTGTATCGCATCTCTGTAGTATTTCATTGAATTATTGAAATTGGCTGAACCATCCTGACCAGCCTGCACCTTTTGAAAACCGATTGCTTTTTCCAGATTTCCCCGGGTTTCTAAGTAAGTGAAAAAAGCAATGCTGTCGAGTCCTTTGCTAAGCCGATAAACTTCCTTAAGATGTTTGTCGGCCAAAACAAAGTTCCCGGTTTTAACATAGGCAATGGCTAGGTTTCCATGAATATTAGGATTGGCAGTATCTATATTAAGTGCCTCTGTATAAGGAATTATTGCTTTATCAAATGCACCCTGATACATCAGTTGGTTGCCTTGCTCAAAACTGATCCGTGCTTCAGAACCCCTTCCGGGTTCAGATAATTGTTGCAGCCATGAGGGGTTCATCAGACTAATTATGCCAAACACAATCAGCAATGAATAAAAGCTTAAAATTACATAAGATGCAAAACGGTCAATTTTCATGAGTTATGTATGATCATTAATATTTTTTTTCCTTCTTTCACTAGTTTATTATAAAGTTTACATGCTTCCCTGTTTGGGAGTTTGATAATTTGGTAATTTTTATCTTTTTCAAAATTATACTTCATTTCAACTTTCAGCTGGTCCTGAAATCCCTTTCCTCCCTGTCCTTTCTTCCCAGTGGCAAGGATCAGAATATCAGGCCCTATAGCTTCTATTTTCTTCTTATCCCTTACGTTGAAGCTGGTTTTTTTATCCACAGGCCTCATCATCCCGTTAGGATAAATCATCAGGTCAAAATATGGAACGGGCAGCCCCTTATATATAATGATGTTTCCCGATGTAATCGAAATTTTAGGTTCCGAGAATTTCAACCGCACAAGTGGATATATAATAAGAAATGCGGTCAGGGCGATTACATAATACCTCATTGGTTTTTTACCTGCTAAATGAAGCAGGAATGAAAGGATGGTAAAAATTAATAATGTGATAAACAGTACGTTGACGGCATATTTTGCATCAGAAATCAGAGATGAAACATTTAAGAAAACCCATGCGAAAAGGACTTCTAAAATAAGCAGATATAATCCATGTTTTGTCCAGTCTTTTATACCCTTTCGCCAAAATTTTTTAAAGGAAAGATTCTCCAAATTAAATATGACAAAATGAATAAAAACCTGTCCGATCATACACCCCCAAAGGTCTTTTGCCACATCAGAAAGATCAAAAACCCTGTTTGAAATAAAAACCTGAATAAGTTCATCAGCTGCTGAAATACCCAGTGCAAGTAAAAAGGTTCGCAGAATTATCTTTTCGACAGGATACTTTTTGGAAAGGTAATACCTCCAGGCGAGCCATGTATAAATTGCGTAGGCAAAATAGTGCCAGTTATGCTGGATGTCATAAAAGTGATGATTGTAATAATAATCACTGGTGTTATATCCTACCCAAAACAGGAAACAAACCAGTATCAGACCGTACAAACGGTTCAGGGTAAAATTTTTGATTAGGAAAAACACTGATGCAAGACCCAACAATATTGCAATAAACAAAAATACAGGATAATCATTCTCACCCATAGAAAAACTTAATCGAGAAAGCATTCCCATCGAATCCTGAAGGTAATTCTGCAAAAGCAAAAATGGTGTAATTACCATCAATAAACCATAAAGCTCGAGATTTAGTTTTGGGGTTAATCGGAATGCCATATTTGTTTATGTTTGTTCAAATGTAATTTAAATAGTAGAAATTTCAAAATATGGAAATAAAAAAAGAGACTGGCTTTTTTAAAGACAGTCTCTTTTATAATTTATGCAGTTATTAAAACTATTTTATAATAACTTTTTCGTAGGTTTTTACATTATTGTTGTTGATTTCAATGGTATAAGCACCGCTTTCTACATTGTTAAGATCAATTTCGATCAGATTGCTGTTGGCCTGTTTTTCAAGAACAATTCTGCCTAAGGCATCTCTTACAAAAATGATTGCGCTGTTGTTGTTTTCAAGTGATACAAATACAGTTCCTTCTGAAGGATTTGGGTACACACTGTAACCTGTTTTGCTGAGATCACTGATACCAACATAAGGATTAACTACAACAATTGTTTCACAAGTATCAATATTTCCGGCTGCATCAGTTGCTGTCCAGACAATATAATGTGTTCCGATTGCAAGTTCTTCTCCTGTAAGGGTAGCACTACTGTTTACGCTGTTGTAATATGAGTCAACACCACAGTTGTCATCAACTGATGCGGGATTGAGTTCATCTGCAACAACAGTATAGAAAGTTTCACCATCATTCAGGTTGATAACCATGTTGTCAACACAGGCAATTTCAGGTGAAGTTTCATCGCTTATAATAACGGTTTGTGTTTGTGAGCTTGAGTTTCCATTGCCGTCATCGTAAGTCCAGGTAATAGTATAAGTTCCCTGAGCAGTGTAAGTTAAAGGATCAGTTGTTGTTCCGGTAATTGCACCTGCACAAGCGTCAGTAGCTGTCGGGAAAACACTAATAGTAGCAGAACATTCTTCTGTAATATCTTCCAGTGTTGTCAGATCTGCAACAGGTGATATTTCGTCAGTTACAGAAACATTCTGAGTTTGTGTTGAGGTATTTCCATTACCATCATCAAATGTCCAGGTAATTACATAGTCACCGGGTACAGTATAGGTCATAGGATCAAGTGTGGTTCCGTTAATAGCACCAACGCAGTTGTCGGTAGCAGTTGGAACAGTTGAAACTGTAACACTGCATTCGCCGGTTACATCTACAAGAGAAACTAAATCGGCAACCGGAGCAGTAACATCTTCAATGATCACATTTTGTGTCTGAGTTGAAGTGTTTCCGTCACCGTCGGTATATGTCCAGGTGATAACATGTGTTCCTTGTGTGTTGTATGTCAGTGCATCTGTTGTGGTTCCTGTAGCAGGACCGGAACAAATGTCAGTGGCAGTAGGAACAGCTGAAACTACAGCATCACATTCGCCAAGAACATCGGGCAGAGTGGTAACATCAGCGATAGGTCCTGTAACGTCATCGATAACAACGTTTTGTGTTTGAGTACTGGTGTTTCCGTTGCCATCATCATAAGTCCAGGTAATTGAATAAGTTCCTGCAGTTGTATAGGTTACAGGGTCAGTTGTTGTTCCTGTAATTGCGCCGGCACAATTGTCAGTGGCGGTCGGATAAACATCAACAGTAGCAGAACAATCGCCTAAAATATCAGGCAGGGTTGTTAAGTCGGCAATAGGAGCAGATACATCACCTGTTACAATTACATTTTGTGTTTGGGTTGAAATTGCACCAAAGCCATCATCGTAACTCCAGGTTACAACATAGGAGCCTATTGCAGAATATGAAAGCGGATCGATAGTTGTTCCGTTTACCGGACCTGAACATGCATCAGTTGCTGTAGGTACAGTGGTTACTGTAACACATTCGCCTGAAATATCGGACAGTGTGGCAACATCAGGAACCGGAGCAGCATTTGGAATGCTAACCTGAAGGGTATAATTACCGCAAGCGCCATCCCAGTATCCTTCTACAATAATATTATAGGTTCCGGGAGCAACGTTATAAGAAAGATAACTTGCACCACCGCAGTAATCGTCGTTTGAAGCAATAACAGTCATGCCTGCATCACATAAATAAATATATGAGTCAAAATCTGTACCGGTGCACATATCCATTACAACTGTTGAATTTGCAGAAACTGTAAATTGATATACAGCGTCACCGCTTGCATTTTGAACATCACTGTTAAGTGTACAAGTGTTTAAAGTGCTTGAATAAACATTGCCACAATCGTAAACGCCAACCAATTCGCCGATAACAATCGGATTGGGAACAACATTTACTGTTTGAGTTTGGCTGCTGGTATTTCCATTGCCATCATCATAAGTCCAGGTGATTGTATAAGTTCCAGGAACTGTATAAGTTAAAGGATCTGTTGTTGTTCCGGTTATTGCTCCGGCGCAGTTGTCAGTAGCAGTGGGGGCAGATACAGTTACGGTACCTTCACCATTTACATTTGGCAATGTTGCAACATTGGCAACGGGAGCAGTAAGGTCATTAATCACAATATTTTGGGTTTGGGTTGAACTGTTACCTTCAGAGTCGGTATAAGTCCAAGTTATCAGATGAGTTCCTAATGTAGTATAGGTCAAAGGATCTGCTGTTGTTGCGGTAATTGATCCAATACAAGCATCTGTTGCAGTTGGGAATGTGGATACTGTTACGCTACATTCACCTGTAATGTCAGGCAGTGTGGTTAAATCAGCAACGGGAGCAGTAAAATCATCCACAATTACATTTTGTGTTTGTGTCGAAATTCCTCCATTGCCATCATTATAACTCCATGTTACCAAGTAGGTTCCAATTGTAGAATAAGTAGTTGGATCTAATGTGGTACCTGTAATTGCGCCTGCACAGGCGTCAGTAGCTGTTGGAGCAGTTAAAGTTGCAGTACATTCACCTGTAACATCAGCTAAGGTGGTTACGTCAGGAACAGGAGCAGTATTGGGAACACTAACTTGTAAATTATAGTTGCCACAACTGGTGCTATAGCCTTCAGCAACAATATAATAAGTTCCTGCAGTAATAGTGGCTGTCAGGTAACTTGCGCCATAAGAGCAGTAGTCATCATTCGAAGTTATTACACCCATTGCGTCGTTACATAAATACAGATATGAGTCATAGGTGGTTGTTCCGGAAGCACACATATCAAGTACTACAGTTGCATCGGCAGAAAGTGTGAATTGATAAAGTACATCGTTGCTGCTTCCCATCTGGTTATTTGAATAATAACAGGTGTTTTGTGAATTTGAATAGGGAACGCCACAGTTATAAGTGCCAATTAATTCACCGATAACAATTAGTGAAGGAAGTACGGTAACATTTTGTGTTTGAGTAATAGTGTTTCCATTGCCATCATTGTATGTCCAGGTAATTACATATGTTCCTTCAGTTGTATAAGTTAATGGATCGGTTGTAGTACCTGTAACAGTTCCAACGCAAGCATCTGTTGCTGTTGGGGCAGATGCGGTAACAGTTCCTTCTGCAATAAGATCAGGTAATGTGCCTAAATCAGGTACCGGAGCAGTAATATCATCAATTATTACATTTTGGGTTTGGGTTGTTGTAAACCCGGCACCATCATTATATGTCCATGTAATTGTACTGGTTCCCTGAGTTGTATAGGTTAATGGATCTGTTGTTGTTCCTGTAATAGTTGCTGCGCAATCGGTAGCGGTAGGGGCTGTGGCAGTAACAGTACATTCGCCGGTTAAATCTGGCAAGGTAGCTAAAACAGGTATTGGTGCAGCATTTGGAACACTAACCTGAAGGGTATAGTTGCCGCAAGCGCCATCCCAGTAACCTTCAACAATAATATTGTAAGTTCCGGGAGTAACATTATATGAAAGATAACTTGCTGTTCCACAGTAATCGTCATTAGATGCAAGAACAGTCATTCCGGCATCGCATAAATAAATAAATGAGTCAAATGTAGTTCCAGTACACATGTCCATTACAACAGTTGCATTTGCTGAAACAGTAAACTGGTAAACTGCGTCTCCACTGCCGTTTTGAACATCATTGGTAAGTAAACAAGTGTTTTGTGAGTTTGAATAGGCAGGTTGACCGCAGTCATAAACACCAATCAGTTCGCCAATAACAATAGGATTGGCTACAACAACTACAGTTTGTGTTTGTGTGCTGGTATTTCCAAGACCATCATTGTAAGTCCATGTTATTGTGTAGGTTCCGGGAACGGAATAAGTTAATGGATCAGTTGTTGTTCCGGCTATTGAACCCTCACAAGCGTCTGTGGCGGTTGGTGTTGTTAAAACGTTTACGGTGCCATCACCTGTTACGTTGGGTAGAGTTGCAACATCAGGTACCGGAGCAGTAACATCAGAGAGACTTACCTGAAGTGTATAGTTTCCGCAGTAAGAGGAAAATCCTTCAACTACGATATAATAGGTGCCCGGTCCAACAGTATAGGAAAGGTAGCTTGCTCCGCCGCAATAATCGTCGTTGTAAGTGATAATTGCCTGACTGGGATCGCATAAATAAAGATACGAGTCATAGTCGGTTCCTGTACACATGTCCAATACAACAGTTGAAGTAGCCGAAACGGTGAATTGATATACAACATCGGCGCTCGTATAATAACCGGCAAAGTCATTTGCAAAACCACATGTGTTTTGACTGTTTGAGTAGACTGCTCCGCAATCGTAGACCCCAACCAGTTCTCCGATGACTATCGGAGTGGCAAAATTTTCCTGCGCATTCGACACTTTAAATGCCAAAAGCGAAAAGAAAATCAAAATAAGGTAAAGTTTTCTCATTTGCATTTTAAATTTAATTAGTAATTATTTTTTATTATTCACTTTTTTTCTCTCGTGCTTCAATTTTTATAGGTTTTTTCAGCAACGCAAAAATATACTATTTTATAAATAGAAAAGGGCGTTAGGATATGATTTAAATCATAATTTTTTATTTTTTGATATTATTGTAGTTTAGATGGTTTGAAAGGCTTATTATTTATGACGAATAATAAGTTCATTGAAAAATCAGGTAATTAATCTATTATCATTGATTAATGACGGTTTTTTTATTATTAATAAAGACAAAAGATTGTAAATTTAAAATAATTATCTATTTTTAAAGGAAATAATAACCTGAATCATGGAACAATATATTTGCCCAAAATGCAGAGGTCATCTCAGAATAAACAACATGATCATTTTTTCAACTATGACTCTTGATAAAAAATATGGGTTGATTATTATGAATCCCAGAATGGGAAATTATTCCTATGTGAACCACCCGTCATTTGAGTTCCTCAAAGGTGAACTGGTCGATTTTTTCTGCCCTATCTGTCATGCAAATCTGGAACATAAAGCAATCCATGAAAACCTTGCCAGAATTATTATGGTTGATGGGAAAAATAAAGAACATGAAATTCTTTTTTCCAGGAGAGCCGGAGAACAATGTACTTTTAAAATTAAAGACAATAAAATTGAATCTTTCGGTAGGGATTCAACTATTTATTTTGAAAGTCTGAGCAGAATAAAATAATAGTTATTCGGCCAGCAATGAAATGGCTATCCAGGCCATAATTCCCGGACTTTCCTTAAGAACACTCTCGTCGATATTGAATGAAGGCGAATGCAAGGGGGCAACAATTCCTTTTTTTACATTCCCTGTGCCGGTACGGTACATTACAGATGGATAAAGCTGTGTAAAATAAGAAAAATCTTCGGCTGTCATCCTGATATCAAGCTGTGTAACATTCCTTTTGCCTGAATATTCTGAAGCAGCTTTTTCGGCCATGGCTGTGGTCTTTGAATCATTTACCAAAAATGGATATCCCTTGACAATTTCAATTTCACATTCTGCGCCCATTGATGCCGCTATTCCTTTGGCCAGTTTAACAATTTCTTTGTGGGCTGACTTTCTCCAGGTTTCATCCATTGTTCTAAAGGTGCCTTCAATTTTTACTTCATCCGGAATGATGTTGGTTGCTCCTTGGGCAATTATTTTTCCGAAAGACAACACCGAGGGAACGGAAACATTTCCTTTTCTGCTTACTATTTGCTGCAGACCAACAATTATATGGCTGCTTACAAGTACAGTATCGGTAATCTGGTGTGGCATGGCAGCATGTCCGCCTTTTCCTTTAACTGTCATGTAAATCTCATCAGTTGAGGCCATATACATTCCTTCCCTGAATCCTGTTTTGCCGGCTTCAAGTTCGGGCATCACATGTTGTGCAATTACATGATCGGGCTTGTATTTTTTAAAGAGTCCATCTTCAAGCATTGCTTTTGCTCCCCCGGGGAGTTTTTCTTCTGCCGGTTGAAATACAAGAAGGATCCGGCCATTAATGGAGTCTTTAACTGAATTCAGTATTTTTGCAGTTGCCATCAGGGAAGCCATGTGCATGTCATGTCCACAGGCATGCATGACACCTTTATTCTTTGATGTGTATGGCAGTATATTTTTTTCAGGAACTGGTAAAGCATCCATATCTGCACGCAGCGCAATGGTTTTCCCTGGTTTTTTACCTTCAATAATTCCAAGTATTCCTGTTTTTGCGATTCCTTTCTGAAATGGGATTTTGTTATTTTTCAGAAAATCACAGATAAATTCCGATGTTCCTACCTCATTAAAGGAAAGTTCGGGGTTTTTATGCAAGTACTGCCTTGTTTTTACAGTTTCCTTGTAATAAGCAGCACTCAGCTCTTTAATTTTCGATAATAATTCCATATTAAAAATCCTGACTTAAAGAAAGGTAAAAGATTCCATCCAGAATAGTTGAATTTTCCACGCCCCAGGCCCAGTCAGCTCTCACGAAATAACCCAACAGACGGGTTCTGACTCCAAAACCATATCCGAAAACAACGGGATCACGGTCGCGGTCAATGATTACTGTAACAGGCGGAGTGCTTATTGTCTGTGTTTGGTAAGCGTTTTCGTCTGAATTGGGCGATGATCCCGACCAGGCTGATCCAATATCAAAAAAGCCGATTACCTGGAAATTTTCAAGAAAATCAGAGTTTATGGGTTTGTTGGCAAAATATTTTACAATTGGCCAGCGAAGTTCACTGTTTATTACTGCAAAATGAGTCCCGTTACGGATGTTTTGCGTAAATCCCCTAAGATTGGTTGCTAATGTCTGATAAACATAGTTCACTTTGTCATTAATGGGTATTCCCAAATTAAATTTTTCAACCCGGGGTGACAGGTTAATCCAGTTGTCAACTGAACCCAAATAATAAATGAGCTTGCTTGATCCGTAGGAAAGACTCGAGGCGAATCTGTTAGCCCAGATTAAACATTTATGCAACTTGATGTAGTGTCGGTAGTCCATTCCCAACACCAGAAGATCCGACTCGCTTTCATTAATCTGCTTATAAATCTCACCAAAAACTTTGAATTTAGTACCGGTATTCAGGTTATAACCCAAACTCCTGCTGTTGTCAAAGATATATTCAAGTTTAACCCCTCCCCATATTTTAAATGATCCTTCGGCATTTAATGGGAAATATTCTGATGACAACACCGAAATCTTATCATGTCTCAATGAAGCGGTACCTTTTATTTTTGACACCTGTGAAAATGGATATTTGGTAATAAAAAAGAGTTCGTGTGAAATAGTTTTGTAATAGTAATTGTTTACCAGATTGGTGAACCCCTGTCGGTGGAAAACCATTTGTTTATCAAACCTTTTTTTCAGGTTTTCAGCAGAAAGCAGGTATTCATTGCTTTCAAAATTTCCTGCCAATCTTATTCCGCCGGTAATACGGTAATCCTCAAAAAGGTCCTGTGCGCCAATTTTAAAAAGCATGTTCATCCCAGGATTAAAATATACTGCATTGCCCGTAAATGCCTGATAGGACGCGTTTAAAAAGCCAAAGTCAAATTGACTGACAAACTGGTTCGGATAAAATGATGTGAAATATATCAGTTGTTTTGGAAAAGCAGGGTTGTCATTTTGCAGATTTACTGAATTGGTATCTCTTGGGGTATTTAATGTGGATAGTTTTAATCGTTCTAATTCAAAAATAAAATTATTGATGTCTATAATAGTATCGTTAAAGGAAGAATCTGTTTTTAATTTTAGAAGTTCTTCAAACTTCTTGTTAATAAGCTGAAGAGAATCTTTTTTAATAAGGGTCAGGCTGTCAGCTTTTTTGTAATTATCAGTAATTTTTCTCCTAAAGGAAGTATTGAAAAATTTGCCGGAATAGGAATTTTTTTCGGTTGTTAAATCAGAACTAAACAACTTGTATTTTCCGTTATGGTAAATTATTTGGGCAACTGAACCCGAAGCGGCGTTTACATCCTGATCTAAAATGTTTCTTTTAAAATTGGTCACCGGGTGTGGCCTTGAATAATAATAATAATGAGTCGCAGTATCGATGTAACTTATGGCACTGTCATAAACTGCCACATATCTGTTCACAATGCCGTTTTCGTCGCTGAGATAGGTGAAAACATCATTTTTAAGCTGGAATGGCTGGGATTCATTAATATATGGGGTAGTCGTAAATCTTTTTAATACAGGATTGCGGGTCTCGAAATCATAAATAAAGATGTCGTCGTTTTTCCCCATCGAGCTTTGTCTGTAATTTTTGAATACTATGGTGTCATTCAAACGGTTTGAGGAAAATACAATCTGCTTTGAATCATTGATGAATCTGGGAGAGTGATCATCTGCAATGTCATCAGTAAGTTGTTCGGCTGTATTTGAAGAAACAGTATACAGATATAAATCGGTATAGCCGTTTTTAACAGCAGAAAAAATCAGATATTTTCCGGATTGTGAATATGACATGTCAAGCACTTTCTCAAAATTGAAAACCTCTTTTGTTTCAAGTTTGCCGGTTTCCATGATGTAAAAAGTAAGCATGATTTTGCCCTTTTCCTCAGTAATGAAAGTAAAAAGACTGCCGGTTGGGTGCCATGCTACAACCGGGTAACTGTAATCGGTAAGCTGGTCAAGTTTGTGCTCCCGCCGGATGATTCTTTTATGTTTTTTTGTTTCGGTGTTATACAACCATAATATGTACTTGCCATAAATATTTGTTGTATAAACCAGATATTTGCTGTCCGGACTGATTTTGGGGTTTTTGTAAACTCTGTTCTTTTTATATTTTTTATTTATCCTTGATTCTTCAGGGGGCATGGTTCTCTTTTGATCGGCATCATAAAACATCTGATCATAATGGGTAAGCCAATCATAGGATAAATACTTGAGTGTTGTTCCAATTACAAAAAGAAAGCCGCTTTCAACATTTTTACTGACTCTGGTAAGATATACGATATTTGGAATAACGGATTTTCCGTATTTAGTAGCAACATAATACCATAACGAATGCCCTGCATAAACAGCATCTACTCCCTGAAGGTTGCTGAATTTTTCATATTTTCCACTTATTATACCATCCCTTACCATGTTTTCTGTTTCAAAACTCCACTCCTCTGACACAAAGGAAATCAATCCTTTCGTATACCAATCAGGAAGGGATAAAAGTGTAGAATTGGCTACCTTGTCCTTGAAATCACTGCCATAAAGCATTTCGGTGATAACAACTTCGGCAATGGCAGCATTTACCTGTTTTTCAAGTTTGTTAAAATCCCCTTCATTAAAAATAAAAACCTTATTACCGGATATCTGAGTAACCCCGCCAATGTTATATTGATCATTTTCAGTAACAAGTCCAATATTGCTTTGTTTGAAATCAGAATGTTTGTTGTAAACAATAAAGATTATTCGCTTGTCCAGAGCATAATCAAACATTTTTTCAATTGATTTTATTTTTCTGTCAGCAATTATGCTGATTTGTTGAGCAAGCTCATTGCCCCCTACATAAAAATAAGTATCAAACTTTTTAAACCGATAGTATTGCCAATAGAAATCAATGTATTGAACCCTGCTTTTGCCAAAATCCATTTGATGCCCATTATAAAATTGTGATTTTGCATCCCTGGCAAAAAAAATGAGGGCGATAAAAGCTATAAAAGTCTTTGTTAATGATATGTTAAAAGCTATCTTCAATTAAAAATAAACCTGTTTAAGAATCTAATTTTACTTCCGATTAAAATTATTCATTAATTTTACAAAGTTATCAATAAAAAACAAAACGAATAAATTTTTTATATCTTATATAAAATTTTAAAAAAAATAAAATGAAAAAAGCAGTATTATCAATATTATTATTGTTGCTTTTTGCAGTTTGTTCTGTAGGACAACAGTTACAGGCAAATATTTCATTCGAAAAGGAATCTCACAATTTTGGGACTATCAAAGAAGAAGAAGGACCTGTAACCTACAAATTTGAGTTTACCAATACAGGAAGTGAACCACTTATTATTTCTAAGGTCAGGGCTTCGTGTGGTTGCACAACTCCTGACTGGACAAAGGAACCAATTGCCCCGGGAGGGAAAGGAGTCGTGTCTGCTAAATACAATCCTGAAAAGCGACCCGGTAAATTTGATAAAACAGTTACCGTTGAATCCAATGCTCTGGAGCCCACTAAAATACTTAGAATTAGCGGAGATGTTATTGCCAAACCGGTTTCTATGGAAGATGTTTACCGTTATCAAAAAGGTGACCTCCGACTTAAAAATGATCATGTGGCTTTTACAAAAATCGGAAATGATGAATTTCGCACCGAGTCGACCGATTTTATTAATTCAGGCCAACAACCTGTGAAAATTACTTTTGCTGATGTGCCCGAACATATAAAAATTGTTGCTGATCCTGAAACTGTTGCGCCGGGTGGAGAGGGAAAAATTATTGTCACTTATGATGCTAAAAAGAAAAATGACTGGGGATTTGTTATCGACAGAGTAAACATGATCTTAAATGGTAATAATGACAGCCGTAACAGGATTTCAGTCAGCGCTACCATTGAAGAAGATTTTTCAAAATGGACTCCCGAGCAGCTTGCAAAAGCTCCTGTTGCAATTTGGGAAAGTAAGGAATATGATTTTGATACGATCAGACAGGGTGAATCAGTTACATTTGAGTATAAACTCAAAAATGAAGGAAAAACTGACCTGATAATCCGTAAAACAAAAGCAAGTTGCGGTTGTACTGCCGTAAATACAGGCGAAACAGTTATTCCTCCTGGAAAAGCTACCGTTATAAAAACAACTTTTAACTCAAGAGGTAAAAAGGCAAAACAGAATAAAACCATTACTGTTATAACCAATGATCCGAAAAACTCGTCAACTTTATTGCGTATTTCAGGTTATGTTGAGGATAGCAGCAGTACAATAAATCCGCCAAATAATTAATTAGTATTGGATTTGTTCTGAAGTGTTTTCTCATTAATATTGGAAAATTTTATATTGTTGGAATAATCGCATCTTTTTTAGATATACTTTTACTGCAAATCAGTTCATTTGAGCAAGCAAAAACACATAGAAAACAGTGGAGAATTTAAGGGACTTAAAGTTAATGATGGTGTCCCTCAACCCGAAATAATTAATAAACAGGCTGTCGAAAGATTTAAGGATTTAAAGAAAAAACTTTTTTCTCCACAGGAGTATTCCGATGGAATAATTAAAGGCGACAGAACCATATTAAGCAAGGCAATTACATTGGTCGAAAGTTCCCTTCCTGCACACCGTGAACTGGCTGCAAAAATTGTTGAAAATTGCCTTCCATATTCGGGAAAATCTGTTCGGATTGGTATTACAGGTGTTCCGGGTGTTGGTAAAAGCACTTTTATTGAGGCCCTTGGAAAACAATTAACTTCAGTAGGCAATAAAGTTGCAGTTTTGGCTGTCGATCCCAGCAGTGAAAAAACACAGGGTAGTATTCTCGGAGATAAAACCCGTATGGAGAATCTTTCTGCTGATTATAACGCGTTTATTCGTCCGTCACCCTCCGCCGGCTCCCTTGGAGGTGTTGCCCGTAAAACAAGGGAAACGGTTATCCTTTGTGAGGCAGCCGGATATAATATCGTGTTTATTGAAACAGTTGGCGTTGGTCAATCCGAAACAGCTGTTCACTCAATGGTCGATTTTTTTCTTTTGCTCATGCTGGCCGGCGCGGGCGATGAATTGCAGGGAATAAAAAGAGGAATAATGGAAATGGCCGATGGCATTGTTATTACTAAAGCAGACGCCGATAACATATTACATGCCGAAAATGCCAGAAATCAATATCAAAATGCTCTTCACCTTTTTCCTGTTTCTGAGTCGGAATGGATTCCGGGCGCCACAATTTGTTCTGCTCTTAAAAACACAGGTATTTCAGAGGTCTGGAATATGATTAGCAACTATGTCGATTTTGTGAAAACCAACGGTTATTTTGACAAAAGACGAAAATCACAGGCCCGTTACTGGATGTATGAATCCATTTATGATACCCTGAAAAGTGACTTTTTTAACAAGCCTGAAATTAAAGACAGCCTTGAAAACTATGAAAACAAAGTGCAAAATGGCGAAATGTCATCTTTTGTTGCTGCTTCTGAATTGATAAATAAATTTCTTTTATCCCAAAAGTAACCCGGTTATCGATTTCTTTTTATACACAGGCTTTTTAAGTATCACATTTAAAATAAATTTTCACCACAGACAACCCTTTATATCGTTTATTTGTCAAATAATAAGTAATATTATATAAAGCGTTGCTTTTGTAAGTTTATTTTTGTATCTTAAGGTGTTTTTTTAAATGCGTTTTTCATGAAGCCGATTGCAGTCTTTTTTATTCTGTTTGCCCTTGTCTTGCTGAAGTTTTCGCTTAGCGCACAAAACTATTTGCAATTTATTGAAAACAAGAATCAGTGGGACAATCGGGTATTGTTTAAGGCCGACATTCCCTCTGGTGCATTATTCCTTGAAAAAAACTGTTTTACTTTTAATATGTTTAACCAGGAAGATCTCCATAAGTGTGAACACCCTGTTGATTTTAATGGAGAACATGATGAAGACCAACATACCTATTTTGGTGATGTTTTGCATTTCCATGCATTTAAAAAGTACTTCGTAAATTGTAATCCTGATCTTCGTGTTATTCCTGCTGACCCTTTTTCACATTATTACAATTATTTCCTTGGTAACGATCAGTCTAAATGGGCATCAAGGGTTAGAGCCTTTAAAATGCTTACTTATCAGGATCTTTACGAAAATATTAATATGGTGGTTTATCAGGAGGGCGAAGTTCCACTTAAATATGATTTAGTTGTGTATCCCGGCGGTAACCCCGATGATATTAAATTTAGCTTTGAGGGCGCCTCAAATGTTTATATTTTAGGAAATGATCTGGTAATAAAAACTGATTTTCTTGAAATAAGGGAAACAAAACCTTTGGCTTATCAGTTGATTGGCTCAGATACAGTTTTCCTTGAATGCAGATACAAACTTAAAAACAAGCAACTTAGTTTCATTGTCCAATCGTACAATGAAAACTACCCTTTGATTATTGATCCGCCTACACTTGTGTTTTCAACATTTTCAGGATCTTACTCGAATAATTTTGGTTATACCGCTGCATTCGACTCCAAGGGTAATCTTTATTCGGGAAGTTCAGCATTCGGACCAAATTACCCGACCAGCACCGGTGCTTATCAAACAACTTTTGGTGGTGATAATACCGATATGGCAATAACAAAATGGAAATTTGACGGAACTTCTTTTGATTGGTCAACTTTGATCGGAGGTATTGATGATGAATTGCCTCATAGTATTTATGTAAGCGACTATAACGAAGTTTTTATTCTGGGAACAACCGGATCTTCAAATTACCCTACAACTTCGGGCGCTTTTGATGTTTCTTTTAACGGAGGAACTTCTTTTACACCTACTGGATTGGGTATGAATTATGCCGTTGGATGTGACATTGTTGTTACAAAACTTAAAAATGATGGAACAGCATTACTTGGTTCAACATTTGTTGGTGGTACTTCAAACGATGGCATCAATGTGGCTGCTGCTCTTCGCAACAACTATGCTGATGAAATGAGAGGTGAGGTAATGCTCGATGCCGAGCAAAATGTTTACATTGTCTCATGTACCAATTCAAGTAATTTTCCGGTAACTGCCGGAGCTTTTCAGACTACTTATGGCGGAGGTAGCCAGGATGGTTGCATATTTAAAATGAATAATAACCTGACTACAATGTTATGGAGTTCCTATGTCGGCGGCAGCAACGATGATGCAGCTTATTCTGTTACTCTGGATCAAAATGACGACATTTTCATTTCGGGTGGAACTGCCTCGTCAAATTTTACAACTTCGGCAGGAACAATCCATCCAACTTATATCGGAGGAGAAATTGATGGTTATGTTACCCATATTTCACAAACCGGATCTTTGATCAGGTCAACATTGTTTGGCTCAAACACTGCCGATCAATGTTATTTTGTGGAACTTGACAATGATGGAAACGTTTATGTTCTCGGACAAACATATGCACCTGGCTCTACTTTAGTATTTAATGCAGCTTATTCTGTTCCCAACTCAGGCCACTTTGTCGCAAAAATAACCCCTGATCTCAATACACTCGATTTTTCAACTGTTTTTGGAAATGGAACCGGACAGCCGGTTATCTCTCCAACAGCATTCCTTGTTGATTACTGTAATAAAATGTATATTTCTGGTTGGGGTGGAAATACCAACGCTCTCGGATATGGTGGTCCGGGTGGCTCTTTGGCAGGATTCCCCGTTACTTCTGATGCTTTTGACTCCACTACCGACGGCTCTGATTTTTATATAATCGTACTCGAAGACGATGCCTCCGAACTTGTTTATGCTACTTTTATGGGAGGAAGCACCAGCTCTGAACATGTTGATGGTGGTACAAGCCGCTTCGACCGAAAAGGCAAAGTGTATGAAGCCGTTTGTGCCGGTTGTGGATACCCTACGGGATATTCTGATTTTCCAACTACTCCCGGAGCCTGGTCAAATACAAATAACTCAAATTGTAACCTCGCAGTTTTTAAATTCGACTTTAACCTACCTCTCGTGGTGGCCGATTTTGACGCTCCATACGATGTTTGTGCTCCTTTCGACATCACATTTGATAATCTTAGTCTTAATGGTGACGATTTTCTATGGAACTTTGGCGACGGCGATACTTCAACCGAATTTGAACCCACTCATACTTATGACACTCCTGGTACCTATCTGGTAACATTATATGTGGAAGATACCACTTCATGTAACTTCGGTGACCAGATCGAAAAATACATTACCGTATGGGATATTGACCTTTCAATGGTCACCGATACCTTTATCTGTCAGGGCGAATCGATATCCCTTAACGCAAGCACTGGCACCTCCGGCGACCAATATCACTGGTCTTCCAACGCATCTTTTTCTGATATGCTTAATGACGGCCTTTCCGATTCCGATATTAATGTTTCTCCCTTTGCCGAATCAACTTATTATGTGAGTATTTCAAATGCCGCCTGTGTTTTTCAGCAACCGGTAATTGTTCATGTTTATAATGCCGACTTTTTACTGAGCCCCGATACCATAGTTTGTCTAGGTGATACTGTTGAACTGGTTGCCACACCTTTTGCATCTGGTTTTACATACACTTATGACTGGAGTACTGCATCATATTTTATAAGCGATTCGGTTTCACAAACTGCAATCGTTTGTCCTGCTGAAAATATCACCTATTCAGTTTATATTGAAAATGAGTATGGCTGCCATAAAACTCAATATGTGAGTATTGAAGTTGATGAAGTGGAGTTTTCTTTTAATACTTCAAATCCCGATTGCCACGGCGAATCCTCGGGATCGGCTAATGTTCTGGTAAGCTCAGGTACAGCACCCTTCGATTATCTTTGGAGTAATGATGAGGTGACCGCTGCATTATCCGGACTTAATGCCGGCACCTACACACTTACCATTACCGATCATATTGGATGTCAAAAAGTTCATTCTTTTACCCTGACCGAACCGCCTGTTTTGAATGCTTTTATTTCTGACACAACAGGTACATTGTGTGATGGCTTTTGCATTGGCTCTGCATCCGTTGATGCTTCGGGGGGCACACCATCGTACTCTTATTCCTGGGTGGATGGCCAAACCGGGTTTGTTGCCGATTCTCTTTGTGCTGGTGAATATTATGTAACTGTTTCCGATGAACATGGATGTGATACTGTTCTTTCAGTTATTATCACTGACCCCTCTGATTTGCTTGCTCTCGGTGGATCAAATATTCCAACCTGTTTCGGCTATTGCGATGGCTCAGCCGAGGTAAACGTTTCATTGGGAACTCCACCTTATTCCTATTCATGGGCCGGACTTGGTGATACAGATAATTCAATATCAGGGATTTGTTCAGGATTGTATTCTGTAACCGTTGTGGATGCTGAAATTTGCATCAGGGTTGTTTATATCACAATTGACCAACCATCACCTGTGGAAGGTGAAATTACTGAAACAGAAAGCATGGTCTGCAATGGCGATGTTGTTGATCTCTTTGGCGAAGCCGATGGCGGCACTCCCGGTTATTCTTATTTTTGGGATGAACCGGTTTCAATAAGCGGACAATATGCAAATGATCTTGCACAAGGCACTTATTCCTTTATCGTTACTGATAGCCACAATTGCAAGGACACAGTTTATTACACGGTTACCGAACCCCTTCCCATTGAATATTCAGATACTTCATCCATGACCAGCTGCATTGAAGCTTGCGATGGATCAGCTACCGTTTATTTTACCGGCGGGCAACCTCCTTATATTTACCATTGGAGTAACGGAATGAGCTCTTCTTCCATTAGCGAACTTTGTGATGGTACTTATCAAGTAACTGTTACTGATGACCTCGGTTGCACTGTGGAACTATCTGTAGATGTGATGGTCAACCCCGTGCCTATTCCGGTTGACGTGACCGCCGATGACCAGTTTCTCTTTACAGGTCAGCAAACAGGATTGCATGCGACCTGGGATGAGGATTATTCCTATTCATGGATTCCTCCCACTTTGCTCGACCATCCGCTGGATGCAAATCCAAATACAGAAATCGATGAAACAACTACCTTTATTGTCTCAGTCTATGATGAAAAGGGTTGCGCAAACACCGATTCCATTACTATTTATATTAATGATATTATTTGTGCCGAACCATATATATATATACCTAATGCATTTACTCCAAATGGTGACGGAATAAATGATGTGCTTTTTGTCTATGGTGATGTCATTACTGAAATGTACTTTGCCATTTTTAACCGATGGGGACAAATTGTTTTTGAATCTGATAATATCTATGAAGGATGGGATGGTAAATTCAATGGGAATGAGCTTGATCCTGCCGTTTTTGATTATTATCTGAAGGCTACTTGTGTCGGTAAAGAAACCTTTGAAAAGAAAGGCAATATTACACTTATAAGATAATTTGAGAAGGATTTTCTTCCATATAGCCCTTTTTTTAACATGCGGATTGACTGCACAGGATATTCATTTCTCTCAGCACAATGCTTCTCCAATTAACTTAAATCCTGCACTTACAGGATACTTTGACGGTGATTACCGAATGGTTATGAATAACCGAAACCAATGGCAGTCCGTAACAGTACCATTCCGCACTTTTTCTGCTTCTTTTGATACAAAAATTACTGGAATAAAAGTTCCAAAAAGCTTCTTCGGCGCGGGCCTTCTTTTAAATACCGATATTGAGGGTGACTCTGATTTTGGTACTACTCAAATCCGTGTCCCGCTCTCTTACCACCGTTATCTCAAGAGCGATTCCACAATGGCTGTTTCAGGCGGATTGGCGATCACCTATAATATGCAGAGCATAAATTATAATGACTTATATTACGGTTCACAATATAATGGCTCAGTTTATAATCCCGAACTGCCTTCATATGAGTTTTTTAATGAAAACAGTCTTTCATATTTCGATTTCGAATTTGGCGCTTGCCTTTCATGGCAGTATAACGGAATGCCTTTTAGATCGGGCTTGTCTCTCAATCACCTCAATAAACCAAGGATTTCTTTCGACGGACTCGAAAACCTTAAACTATACAGAAAATTCAATTTTTTTACCAATATGACTTACAGGGTAAATGAAAACCTGTCTTTATTTCCGGGAATATTGTATCTTCAACAGGGTTGGTTTTCTGAGTTTATGTTCGGTACTGACCTTAAATACAGAATGGATAATATTTCTTTCAAAGCCATATATTTTACTGCTTGGTTCAGATATAAGGATGCTGCCATTCTTGGTATGGGACTCGATTATCACAGGATAAAATTCGGATTGTCATACGATATAAACTATTCAAAACTTTATGTGGCAAGCATGGGCAGAGGCGGACTGGAGCTATCCATGATTTATATTTTCAGCAAACCAAAACCTTACTCACTGCCTGTTCATCAGCAGTGCCCTGTATTTATGTAATCTTTTAACTATGATTTTTAAATTATTTTTATCAATAACCGGTTTACTGATTGCTTTAATTTTTACCTCCGGAATTGTGACTGAAAATACCAGGCAACCTGTTGATTCGGTTGGATTTGCAAATAGCCCTGAGCAAATGGATAAACTTGTATCGAGAATCAAGGAACAGTTTGGCTTCGAAATGGAGTTGTATCTTAAGGAAAACAGAATATCAAAGGAAACTATTTGGAAAACAGCTATTTGTCCTCATGACGACTACACTTATGCCGGTCCGCTTTATGTATCGGTTCTCCAGAACATCAAGGCAAAAACTGTGATTATTTTTGGTGTTTGCCATAAAGCCCAGCGTTTTAATCTTGAAAATGTATTGGTATTTGACAGCTTTGATTCCTGGAAAGGCCCTTACGGTAATATTCCTGTTTCAGAAATAAGAGATGAACTGAAATCTAAACTTTCGGAAGATATTTTTATAGTCCACGATAGTTGTCAAATGGTTGAACACTCAGTCGAAGCCATGATACCATTTCTTCAATATTATAACCGCGATGTGAACATTATTTCTGTTCTGGTACCTTACATGACTTACGATCGAATGGATCACATTTCGAAAAGCTTTGCTTCAGCTTTAAAAGAAATTATGGAAGCCCGAAAACTGAAATGGGGCGAGGATGTGGCAATACTTATCAGTAACGATGCTGTTCATTATGGAGATGAGGATTGGGGTGGAAAAAATTATGCCAAATTTGGCACCGATAATGAGGGATACAATAAAGCCATTAATTATGAAATGAAAATTGTCAATTCCTGTTTAACTGACTCCATTACACCGGAAAAAATCAAACTTTTTAACTCTTATACCGTCCAAAGCAACGACTATAAAGCATACAAATGGTCATGGTGTGGCAGATATTCTATTCCTTTCGGATTGTTTGTTTCTTATCATTTGCAGGAACTTACCTCATCTCCCGCTCTTAAGGGTACTTTTATTAAATATTATTCGAGTATCGATCATGACCGCATTCCGGTGGAGGATATGGGAATGGGCAAAACCGCTCCGGCAAACCTCAATCACTGGGTGGGATATGTGGGAGTAGGGTATAGGTAAATTTCTAATTGTCAATTTATTAGGTGATCGCTAACTTTACATTTTATTCAAAATAGAACTTGCTACTCAGGATAATAAAATGATTGTGTTCAGATTAAACATTAAACCGTATGTGGAGTATATCACCATCCTGAATCACATAATTTTTACCTTCAACAGCAAGTTTCCCTTTCTCTTTACATGCATGCTCTGATCCAAGTGTAATAAAGTCATTGTATTTCATTACTTCAGCACGTATAAATCCTCGCTCGAGATCTGAATGGATCACTCCGGCTGCCTGTGGAGCTGACATGCCCTTTTTGATGGTCCAGGCTCGGATTTCTTTCGGACCAACAGTAAAAAATGATTGTAAATTCAGCAAATCATAAGCCGACTGCACCAACTTATGCATTCCGGGCTCTGAAAGTCCTGCATCCTTCAAAAACTCCATACGGTCTGTTTCGCTTTCCAGTTCAGCGATTTCAGCTTCAAGATTGCCGGCAATGACAAGAACTTTAGTATCTTTCCCCTGCAAAGCTGCTTTTACCTGTTCAACGTATTTATTTCTGTTTATTGCACTTGCATCATCAACATTGCAAACATACATTATGGGTTTGGAGGATAACAGAAACAGATCTTCCACATGTTTTTTATCATCTTCGGAGACGGAGACGGTTCGTGCCGATTGAAAATTCTCAAAATGATCCTTGTAAACCTGAAGAACTTCAAAACCTTTTTTTGCATCCTTATCACCTGTTTTTGCTGCTCTTTCCAATCGAACCATTTTTTTCTCGACCGATTCCAGATCCTTTACCTGAAGTTCCAGGTCAACAGTCTCCATATCTCTTACAGGATTTACCGAACCATCAACATGAGGAAGGGTTTCGTCATCGAAGCATCTTAATACATGGATCAGTGCATGGCAGTTACGAATGTCGGCCAGAAACTGATTTCCGACTCCTTCACCTTTACTCGATCCTCTTGTAAGTCCGGGTATATCAACAATATCAACTGTAGCATGAATTATCTTTTCGGTTGGCTGGTATTTTTCCAACTCATACAAACGCTGATCGGGAACTTTAATAACCCCTACATTTGACTTATTCGTACTGAAAGCATAACTCGAAGTTTCTGCCTTTGTATTTGAAATACAATTAAATAATGTGGTTTTTCCCACATTTGTAATTCCGATAATCCCACACTGTAATGCCATTTTCTTTTTTCTTATAATTTCACTTGCAAAAATAGCTTTTCAAAATTAATAATTGTTATATACATTGTGAAATAATAGAAATATACGGCATGGTATAATGGAAAAGACCAATTAAAAAAATTGGATATATATTCCATCTGCTAATCTGCTAATCAACAAATCTGCAAATCAACAAATCTGCTAATCTGCTAATCTGCTAATCAACAAATCTGCTAATCAACTAATCAACTAATCTGCTAATCAACTAATCTGCTAATCAACAAATCTGCTAATCATTTAACCATCCATTATCTTTTTCACAATTTATCAACCATACACCATTCCAATTTAAAAAAAAGATACTTTTAACCCGAAATATTTAAATATAAAAAATGGCCCTAACTTCAGACTTACAAAACACCGCAACTCAGGTGAGGCGCGATATTCTCAGAATGGTTCACCAAAATGCCTCAGGTCATCCCGGAGGTTCTCTTGGTTGTGCTGACCTGATGACTGCTCTTTATTTCGAGGTGCTCGATCATGATTCCAAAAACTTTACCATGGAAGGTAAAAATCAAGATTTGTTTTTCCTTTCAAACGGACATATTTCTCCGGTGTGGTACAGTGTTTTGGCACGTTCAGGTTATTTTCCTGTATCTGAATTGAAAACATTCAGATCAATTAACTCTCGTTTACAGGGACATCCCTGTGTGGAGAAAAAATTACCCGGAATAAGAATTGCTTCAGGTTCTCTGGGCCAGGGTCTTTCTGTAGCCTGTGGCGCAGCTCTTGCAAAAAAAATGAACGGTGATAACAAATTGGTGTATTGCCTTACCGGTGATGGCGAACTTCAGGAAGGACAAATTTGGGAAGCAGCCATGTTTGCAGCCCACCTCAAAATTGATAATGTCATTGCCATTGTAGACTATAATAGGAAGCAAATCGATGGTCCCACCGACAAAGTTATGAGTCTGGGCGACCTTCATGCCAAATGGAGATCTTTTGGATGGGAAGTTCACGATATGAATGGTAACGATATGCAATCTGTTATTGATGTGTTAACTACAGTGAAGAAAAATACTTTTAAGCAAAAGCCAAACGTTATATTAATGAAAACCGAAATGGGCTTTGGTGTTGATTTTATGATGGGCACACATAAATGGCATGGATCTGCTCCCGATGACAACCAGCTGGCCAATGCCCTCGGTCAATTAAAAGAAACAATTGGCGATTATTAAAATGAAAAGATTTTTTCTGTTATTTTCTGTTTTTGCACTGTTCCCGGTTTTTAAGTCAGAAGCTCAAAAACCCAAGGAACCCCTTACCCGTATTCTTTTTATTCTGGACGCATCAAACAGTATGACAACCGAATGGAAAGGCAAGGTAAAGATAAATACAGCCCGCGAAGTCCTTGCAAAAATGGTCGATAGTCTGGAACAAATTGAAAATGTGCAGGTGGGCTTACGTGTTTATGGTCATCAAAGTCCGGTCCCCCCTCAAAACTGCAATGATACCAGACTTGAAATACCCTTTGATGACAATAATGCTGAAAAAATACGAATTTATTTAAATTATATCCGGCCAAAAGGAACAACACCAATCGCAAACAGTCTTAAAGCTTGTGCCGACGATTTTCCTCCATGCGAAAACTGCAGAAACATTGTTGTTCTGATTACCGATGGTATTGAAGCCTGCGATGGCGATCCTTGCGAGATTTCATTGGCTTTGCAAAAAAAAGGAATTATCCTCAAACCATTTGTAATTGGTGTTGGCCTGGAGGTTGATTTGAAATCACAGTTTGAATGCATAGGAAGCTATTACGATGCCACCAGCCCGGAGTCCTTTGCTTCCTCACTGAACGATGTCATTACTCAGGTAATGAGTAAATCATCAGCTCAGGTTGATTTGTATGACATCAATAAAAAACCTTTGGAAACAAATGTAAACATGACTTTTTATGATGCTTTTTCCGGTAGAATGATTCATAATTACATACACACATTGAATGCTGCAGGTAAGCCTGATACACTCAATCTGGATCCAATGATTACCTATAAGATTAAAGTTCATACTATCCCCCCGGTATTTTCTCAGGAATTTAAATTAAAACCTGATGAACACCTGATAGTCGGAATTGATGCTCCTCAGGGTCAGCTTATTCTCACTTCCCCTGCTAATCCTTTTGAAAAAGAAGTTAATTTTATCGTGCGAAAAGCCGGCGATAATCAAACTCTTGACGTACAATATCTGAATAGTACAGAGAAATATATTGTGGGAAAATATGATATCGAGGTGCTGACTTTCCCTCGCATATATTTTAAAGATGTTGAAATTAAGCAAAGTACAAAAACTGAATTGAAAGTTCCACAGCTTGGATGTCTGACCGTTTATCCCGAAACACCCGGCTTTGGAAGTATATATAAAATTAACGATTCCGGCGATGTGGAATGGATGGTAAACCTCGATTCACAGGCAAAAAAGGAAATTTTTTATTTTATTCCGGGAAACTATAAAGTGGTTCTTAGAAAAACTGACAGAAAAAGCACATTAAGCACTTTTGAAAAGACATTTACTATGGAAGCCGGAAAAGCACTGAGTATTAATTTGAATTATTAAAACATTTAAGCATGAAAAAATATACCTATACTGAAAAGAAAGACACCCGGTCAGGCTTTGGCGACGGATTAATGATCGCAGCAAAAGCAAATGAAAATGTTGTGGCTCTGACCGCCGACCTTACCGGTTCAGTTAAAATGGAAGCCTTCGAAAAGGAATATCCAAACAGATTTTTTCAGGTTGGTATTGCAGAAGCCAATATGATTGGAGTGGCCGCCGGATTAGCAGTTGGGGGAAAAATTCCTTTTGCTTCCACATTTGCCAATTTTGCTACAGGCAGGGTATATGACCAGATCCGACAAGCTGTTGCATACTCAAATAAAAACGTTAAAATCTGCGCATCCCATGCAGGATTGACTTTGGGCGAAGATGGAGCCACACACCAGATTATGGAAGACATCGGATTGATGAAAATGTTGCCAAACATGACGGTTATCAACCCCTGTGATTATAATCAGACTAAAGCGGCAACTGTTGCAATTGCTCAGTACGAAGGACCGGTTTACCTTCGGTTTGGCAGACCAAAAGTGCCTAATTTCACTTCTGATGATCAGAAATTTGAAATTGGAAAAGCTTTAATGCTTAATGAAGGTAAAGATGTTACTGTTTTGGCAACTGGTCATCTTGTCTGGAAAGCTGTCGAAGCCGCTGAAATACTTGAAGCAAAAGGAATATCAGTTGAGCTAATAAACATTCACACAATCAAACCAATTGATAAAGATGCCATTTTGAATTCTGTAAGAAAAACCCGCGCGGTGGTAACTGCAGAAGAGCACATGATGAATGGAGGATTGGGTGACAGTGTAGCTCAGCTACTTGCAATAAACTGCCCCACGCCACTCGAAATGGTTGCGGTTGATGATAAATTTGGAGAATCAGGCACACCCGAAGAACTCCTTGTCAAATACCATATCGATACGCAGGATATTGTTTCTGCCTGCGAAAAAGTTATTACACGAAAATAGAACTTTTAACACTGTAATTTCAGTTGTGTTCGGATGTCTCACCTTAATTGTAAGGTAAATATATTTTTCAAATTAAACCATTTAAGGGTAAAAGTATCTAATGAATAAATTAATTACTTTTACCCTAAATTTATTAAGTGACTGATTACTCAGATAAAGAAATTGTCAATCTCTGGCAAAAAGGAGAAAGCAAAGAAGTTGCTTTTAATCTGATTGTTAAGAAGTATCAGGAACGACTTTATTGGCACATCCGTAAGATGGTATTAATTCATGTGGATGCTGATGATGTCTTACAGGAAACCTTTATTAAAGTATGGACAGGATTGGACAGTTTCAGATCTGAATCCCAACTTTTCACCTGGCTATACAGGATTGCAACAAATGAGGCATTGACTTTTTTAGAAAGGAAAAAAAGAAAGTTCAGGGCATCCGATTATGATGATGTTGAAAATCCGGCTTACGGAAAGCTCGAAAGTGATTCATGGTTCGACGGAGATGAAATCCAACTGAAACTTCAGAAAGCGATATTAACATTGCCTGATAAACAAAGGGTGGTGTTTAATATGAAATATTTTGATGACATAAAATATGAGGATATGGCCGAAATTTTGGGAACTTCGGTCGGGGCACTTAAAGCATCTTACCATCATGCAGTAAAAAAAATCGAATTATTTTTTGAAAACAATTAAACTTTTTGAAACAAAATACATCAAATAAACAAATGGAAGATTTTAATGACATATCGCCAGATTTAAAAGGAGTAAAAAAGGATAATCCATTTAGGGTTCCAGATAATTATTTCGAAAGTTTTCCTGAAAAAATCAAAAGCAGGATTGCAGAAATGCCTGTGAAAAAAACATCTGAAAAAACATTGGTAAGAAAGATGATGCCCGTTTTTTATGCTGCTGCAGCTGTAGTTTTACTTATTATCGGTGTGACTGTGGTTTTAAATTTTAATTCAAATAACTCAGTGCAATCCGGGAAATTATTAACTATCAAGGTTGCAAATCCGCAGCCCATTAATATTGAAATTGCCACCGCCGAGATAGTTGAAGAGTTTGACGAGAGTATAATAATTGATTTCTACACTTATGAGCAAACTGTTGCATCCGACAGTGTTACACAGGATGAATTGTACGATTACATAGCCGACAACATTGATATTAATACAATAATTGATAATTACTGATACCATGAACAACTCAAAAAAAACCATAATACTCATGCTTATTGGAGTATTTGCATTTGTTAATTCGTTCTCACAGGACGAAGAGGTTGATCCACAAGAAAAAATACAGGCAAAAAAAGTTGCTTTTATAACCGATAAATTAGATCTGTCAGTTGAGGAAGCGCAAAAATTCTGGCCCGTTTATAATGAACATGAAGCTGATATGGACAAGATTCATGAAAAAAGAAAGGGCGTGATGAAAAAAATAAACAAAGAGGCAGAAACACTTTCTGATGAAGAACTAACAAAACTGGTCGACCAGTTTGCTGAATATGATTTGGAGGAAGCAAAAATACATAAGTCCTATTACGACGACGTAAAAAAGGTTCTGCCAATTAAAAAAGTAGTGAAACTGATAAAAGCCGAAAGAGAATTCAAACAAACTTTACTCAAGGAATTTAAAGGCCACGGACATGGTGGCCCGGGAATGGGCAGAGGCCCATGTGTGGAAAAAGGTGAATAAATAAGATTTTCAGCACGCATTATTATATAGTGATTTCAAAAATTAAATTAAAAAAACACTTGATTATTATAAATCATTTTCATACATTTGCGGCTCGAT
Organism: Bacteroidetes bacterium GWF2_38_335; assembly: GCA_001769535.1. GTDB lineage: Bacteria > Bacteroidota > Bacteroidia > Bacteroidales > GWF2-38-335 > GWF2-38-335. The sequence goes on along the minus strand of MEOH01000001.1, from coordinate 45,390 downwards.
TAAAAAAAAAATTAGATATAAAACAAAGTAATTATGATAGTTATACCAGTAAAAGAAGGTGAAAACATCGACAGGGCGTTGAAAAGATTCAAAAGAAAATTTGAAAAGACAGGAATTGTAAAAGAGTTAAGGGAAAGACAGGCTTTTAAAAAACCATCTGTTAAAAACCGCGAAGTAAGAATTAAAGCCGTTTACATCCAGCAATTACAACAGGAAGAAATTTAGTTTTTACTGAATTTAAAATTTTCTTAAAACTTATTTTGCCTTTTCTTCGTAGAAGAGAAGGCAATTGTTTTTATATATGCACAAGGATTCCTTCCTACGATACCTGCAACACGAAAAGCGATATTCTCAGCATACTCTGAGGTCATATACTGCCGACCTTGATCAGTTTTTTGAGTTTTGTGAGGGAGAGGGGAAACCTTTTGATCCTTCAAAGACAACCCATAAAACAATAAGAACCTGGGTGCTAACCATGATAAATAATGGCACAACTCCCAGATCAGTTAAAAGAAAACTATCAACACTTAAATCATTTTATAAATATTTGATGCGAGAGGGAGTTGTTGTTGAAAATCCCATGGAAAGGGTTATTTCTCCAAAAATGGGTAAAAAACTCCCGGTTTTTGTCGAAGCTGAAAAGATGGATACCTTAATTGATAATTTCGATTTTGAAGATAATTATGAAGGTATCCGCGATAAAACCATAATTGAACTTTTTTATGCAACCGGAATCAGGCTTTCAGAGCTTATTAATCTAAAACTTGGCGATGTGGATGTGTATAATAATTCAATAAAAGTTCTCGGAAAAAGAAATAAAGAGAGAATTATTCCGTTTCACTTTGAATTAAGAAAAACCTTATCCGAGTATATTACGTATAGGAATAGTGAGTTTGGGACTGATTTAAATTATTTGTTTTTGACAGCGGCTGGAATGAAAATATACGATAAGTTGGTTTACAGAATAGTAAACAAATATCTTGGATATGTAACAACACTCGAGAAAAAGAGTCCTCATGTTCTGCGCCATACTTTTGCGACCCATATGCTAAATAATGGAGCAGATATGAATGCAATTAAAGAGTTGTTGGGTCATGCCAATCTGTCTGCCACACAAATATATACACACAATACATTTGAAAAACTAATCAAAGCCTATAAACAGGCACATCCAAGAGAATAAAACTAATTAATTAATACGGAGGAAATTACCATGAAAGTAACAATTCATTCATTACGTTTTGATGCGGATCAAAAGCTGGAAGAATTCGTAGAATCAAAAGTTGAAAAATTGAATCAGTATTTTGAAAATATTATTGGCATCGAAGTAACCTTGAGACTTGATAAAGCTCAAAATGCTGAAAATAAAATCGCAGAGATTAAACTTGAAATACCTGGAAATGATTTATTTGCAAAGAAGCAATCAAAAACTTTTGAAGCAGCCACCGATATCGCTGTTGAAGCACTGAGACGCCAATTAAAGAAGCATAAAGGTAAGATGCGCAGTGAATAAGAAAAAAAAATAAAAAAAAATCACATTAAATTGTGATTATAAAAAAAAATGTCATACATTTGCGAACCGTTTTTGGGGGTATCCCTTAAACACGGTTCTTTTAATTTTGTGCCGATGTAGCTCAGTTGGTCAGAGCAGCTGATTTGTAATCAGCAGGTCGGGGGTTCGAATCCCTCCATCGGCTCTTTTTTATGTTTGGGGAGATACCGAAGTGGCCAACCGGGACAGACTGTAAATCTGTTGGCTTATGCCTACGTAGGTTCGAATCCTGCTCTCCCCACTTCATAAAAAGTTAAAAGTCGCGGGAGTAGCTCAGTTGGTAGAGCACAACCCTTCCAAGGTTGGGGTCGCGGGTTCGAGTCTCGTCTCCCGCTCTTTAGTTTTTAACAAGCCGATGTAGCTCAGGGGTAGAGCGTTTCCTTGGTAAGGAAAAGGTCATGAGTTCAATTCTCATCATTGGCTCAAAGAAAAAGTAAATAATTGATAAAAATTAAATAATAAACAAAAGAACGCTATGGCTAAAGAAAAATTTGACAGGTCCAAGCCGCACGTAAATATCGGAACTATTGGTCACGTTGACCATGGGAAAACTACTTTGACTGCCGCTATTACAATGGTTTTGGCTGCAAAAGGATTATCAGAAATCAGAGATTTCGATTCAATTGACAATGCTCCAGAAGAAAAAGAAAGAGGTATTACAATTAATACTGCGCACATCGAGTATCAAACTGCATCACGTCACTATGCACACGTTGACTGTCCAGGTCACGCTGACTATGTTAAGAACATGGTTACTGGTGCCGCTCAAATGGATGGTGCCATCATCGTTGTTGCTGCAACCGATGGTCCTATGCCCCAAACAAGGGAACATATCCTTCTTGCTCGTCAGGTAAACGTGCCAAAACTTGTCGTTTTCCTTAACAAATGTGATATGGTAGATGACGAAGAACTTATCGAACTCGTTGAAATGGAAGTTAGAGATCTTCTTACTTTCTACCAATTTGATGGCGATAACGCTCCTGTTATCAGAGGTTCTGCTCTTGGTGCAATGAACGGTGAAGAAAAATGGGTTGAGAAAGTAATGGACCTGATGAATGCCGTTGATGAATATATTCCAATTCCTCCAAGGGAAAACGAAAAACCATTCCTTTTACCGGTTGAAGACGTGTTTTCAATCACAGGACGTGGTACAGTTGCAACTGGTAGAATTGAAACCGGTGTTGTAAACACAGGTGATGAACTTCATATTATCGGTCTGGGTGAAGAAACCAGAAAAACTGTATGTACCGGTGTTGAAATGTTCAGAAAAATTCTTGACAGAGGTGAAGCTGGTGATAACGTTGGTCTACTCCTCAGAGGCGTTGATAAAAAAGAAATTAAAAGAGGTATGGTTCTCGCAAAACCCAATTCGATTAAACCTCACACCAAATTTAAAGCTGAAGTTTACGTTCTGAAAAAAGAAGAAGGTGGACGTCATACTCCATTTCATAATAACTACAGACCTCAGTTTTATCTGAGAACCCTTGATATTACCGGGGAAACTATGCTTCCTGAAGGTGTTGAAATGGTTATGCCTGGCGATAACGTTACCATCACAGTTAACCTGATTTATCCGGTTGCGATCAACCAGGGATTAAGGTTTGCTATCCGCGAAGGTGGTAGAACAGTTGGTGCCGGACAGGTTATCGAAATTGTTGAGTAATCTAACGTACTAAATAATCAGGTAATTCGGCAGATTCGTCTGCCGGATTTCCTTATTGTTTATTTTGAAATAATGAAAAGTAAGTTTATCGATAATGTATTTATCGGTTTATTTACGGGTGTAGCTCAGTTGGTAGAGCACTGGTCTCCAAAACCAGGTGTCGGGCGTTCGAGTCGCTCCTCCCGTGCAAAGTATTTTTAATATGAGAAAAATTAAAAGATATCTTGAAGAATCATACAACGAACTGGTTCACAAAGTTACTTGGCCAAAATGGTCAGAACTTCAAGGCAGTTCCATCGTGGTTATGGTTGCTTCGCTGATTTTTGCAGGAATCATTTTTGTTATGGACTATAGTCTGAAAAATGTCATGCATCTTATTTATAACATGTTTTAATTTAATAGGTCTGATCAATGAGTGCTGCCGGAAAGAAATGGTATGTTGTTAGAGCTGTAAGCGGTAAGGAAAAAAAGGTTAAGGAATACATCGAAAGTGAAATCCAGCACAGTAATTTGCAGGATCTTATTTCTCAGGTTCTTATACCTACCGAAAAAGTTTATCAGATCAGAAACGGCAAAAAAATAAGTAAAGAAAGAAATTATTTTCCTGGATATATACTTATTGAAGCAGAACTTGTAGGCGAATTGCCTCACCTTATTAAAAATATTACCGGGGTTATTGGCTTTTTAGGTGCCGAAAAAGGTGGAAATCCTGTACCCCTCAGGTTATCCGAAGTTAATAGGATTCTTGGTAAGGTAGATGAACTGGCCGATAGCGATGAAGAACTCAATGTTCCTTTCTTTGTGGGCGAATCAGTGAAAGTTATTGATGGTCCGTTTAACAGCTTTACAGGTATCATTGAAGAAGTTAACGATGAAAAGAAAAAACTGAAAGTAATGGTGAAGATTTTCGGAAGAAAAACACCTCTTGAACTCAGTTTTATGCAGGTTGAAAAAGAATAATTATTAAAGTTATATTATTATTAGGTATTATGGCTAAAGAAGTTGAAGGTTTTATTAAATTACAGATTAAAGGCGGTGCTGCAAACCCTTCACCACCTGTTGGACCTGCTCTTGGTTCAAAAGGGATCAACATCATGGAATTCTGTAAACAGTTTAATGCAAAAACACAGGATAAAGCAGGTAAAGTTCTGCCGGTAGTGATTTCATTTTATAAAGACAAATCTTTTGACTTTATTATTAAAACTCCTCCAGCACCTGTACAGTTACTTGAAGCAGCTAAACTTAAATCAGGTTCCCCGGAATCCAATCGTCAAAAAGTTGGGTCTGTTTCCTGGGCTCAGGTTAAAGCAATCGCCGAAGATAAAATGGCCGATTTAAACTGTTTTACAATCGAATCCGCAATTAAAATGATTGCAGGTACTGCCAGAAGTATGGGGTTAACAATCAGTGGTGAGAAACCATTCTAATATTATAGTGAAATGGCTAAATTGACAAAAAATAGAAAAAAAGCGATAGAAAAAATCGGTGCTGAAAAAGTCTACTCTCTTGACGAAGCTGCTAAACTTGTTAAGGAAATTACCTCTACCAAGTTCGATGCTTCTGTAGATTTAGATATCCGTCTGGGTGTAGACCCTAGAAAAGCTAACCAAATGGTACGTGGCGTTACTACACTTCCTCATGGAACAGGTAAAGTTGTAAGGGTTCTTGCAATGGTTACACCTGACAAAGCTGATGAAGCTACTGCTGCCGGAGCTGACTATGTTGGTCTTGACGACTATATGGAAAAAATTAAAGGGGGTTGGACTGATGTGGATATCATCATTACCATGCCCGCTTGTATGGGTAAAGTCGGTCAGCTCGGTAAAATCCTCGGCCCACGCGGTCTTATGCCAAACCCAAAATCAGGTACTGTTACCATGGAGGTTGGGAAAGCAATTGAGGATGTTAAAAAAGGAAAAATTGATTTTAAAGTTGATAAATATGGAATAATTCACGCTTCCATTGGCAAGGTTTCTTTTTCTCCAGAAAAGATCAGAGACAATGCTAAAGAATTAATCCAGACAATCCTCAAGTTGAAACCAAGTTCTGCTAAAGGTACTTACATGAGAAGTGTTTACATGTCAAGCACAATGAGCGCAGGTCTTGAGATTGATACAAAATCAGTTGAGTAATAATTCAAAAAAAGGTTCATTAGTATGACTCGAGAAGAAAAGAATAAAGTGATTGATAGCCTTGCTCACGAACTGCAAAATGCTAAACATTTTTATATTACTGACATATCTGCTCTAAATGCAGAAAAAACAAGTAGTTTAAGAAGAAAGTGTTTTGAAAATCAGATCAAGTTGATCGTGGCTAAGAACACTTTGTTAAAAAACGCCCTTCAAAAAATTGAAGGCGAATACGATGAGCTTTTCAGCGCATTAAAAGGTAATTCGGCAATTATGCTGACTGAAACCGGTAATGTTCCTGCTAAACTTATTAAAGAGCTTAGAAGGGATAATGATAAACCAATATTAAAAGCAGCTTTTGTTGAAGAATGCATTTATATTGGCGACAATCAAATCGATGCACTGGTAAGCGTGAAATCTAAGGATGAACTCCTTGGTGACATAATATTACTGCTCCAATCTCCAATGAAGAACGTTGTTTCATCATTGCTTTCAGGAAGTAGTACTATTGCGGGTCTTGTAAAGACCTTGTCAGAAAAGAAAAATTAATTGTTCACAACATTAAATTTAAAAAAAATGGCAGACATTAAAAAGCTAGCAGAAGAGTTAGTTAATTTAACAGTTAAGGAAGTAAAAGAATTAGCTGATGTATTAAAAGATGAGTACGGAATCGAACCCGCTGCTGCTGCTGTAGCAGTTGCTGGTCCAGTAGCAAACGTTGCTGCCGCCGCAGTTGAACAAACAGAATTCAATGTAATTCTTAAAAACGCAGGCGCTCAGAAACTTCAGATCGTTAAATTAGTAAAAGACCTTACTGGTCTTGGACTGAAAGAAGCAAAAACAGTTGTTGACTCTGCTCCAGCTCCAATTAAAGAAGGAGCTTCTAAAGAAGAAGCAGAAATGTTAAAATCTAAATTAGAAGAAGCAGGAGCCGAAGTTGAAGTTAAATAGCAACTAATCAACTACAAATAATATAGGTTTAGTCCCGGTTTCCGGGATTAAGCCTTTTTGTGTTATTTATAAATTAAGTTCTAACTTTATAGTTGTTTAAAATGGCTTCTGTTGAAATAAAAGAAAGAATAAGTTTTTCGTCAGCAAAAAATCAACTGGATTATCCCGACTTCCTCGAAATTCAGCTTAAATCCTTTAAGGATTTTTTCCAGCTTGACACTACTCCTGAAAAACGAAAAAATGAAGGACTTTTCGGCGTTTTTGCTGAAAACTTCCCAATTACCGACACAAGAAATAATTTTGTCCTCGAATTCCTGGATTATTATATCGATCCTCCCAGGTACAGCATTGAAGAATGCATTGAAAGAGGTCTAACGCATAGTGTGCCGTTAAAAGCAAAACTGAAACTGTTCTGCACAGATCCCGAACACGAGGATTTTGATACAGTTGTTCAGGATGTCTATCTGGGCACAATCCCATATATGACTCCAAGAGGAACATTTGTTATTAATGGTGCCGAAAGGGTTGTTGTATCTCAGCTTCACAGATCTCCCGGGGTTTTCTTCGGTCAAAGTCTGCACGCCAATGGTACTAAACTTTATTCTGCCCGTATTATCCCGTTCAAAGGATCATGGATCGAATTTGCTACTGACATCAATAATGTCATGTACGCTTATATTGACAGAAAAAAGAAATTGCCGGTAACCACGCTTCTCAGAGCTATTGGATACGAAAGTGATAAAAATATTCTCGAAATATTCGACCTTGCCGATGAGATTAAAGTCAGCAAATCAAGTCTGAAAAAACTTACCGGCCGTAAACTTGCTGCCAGGGTGCTGAAAACATGGATCGAAGATTTCGTTGACGAAGATACTGGTGAAGTAGTTTCCATCGAAAGAAATGAAGTGATTATTGATAGGGAAACAATCCTTGAAAATTCACATATCGATGACATTCTGGAATCAGGAGCCAAAACAATTCTGCTTCACAAAGAAACTCAAAACCAAAACGATTTTGCAATTATTTATAATACATTGCAAAAAGACCCATGTAACTCTGAAAAAGAAGCTGTACTGCATATTTACCGTCAGCTCAGAAACTCAGAGCCACCTGATGAAGCAACAGCAAGGGATGTTATTGAAAAACTATTCTTCTCTGATAAACGCTACGATTTGGGTGAAGTGGGCCGCTACAGAATTAATAAGAAACTTAACCTGCAAACGGAAATCTCTGTAAAAATCCTTACTAAGGAAGATATTATTGAGATTATTAAATACCTCATTGAACTGATCAATTCAAAAGCTGATGTGGATGATATTGACCACTTGAGCAACAGAAGGGTTAGAACAGTTGGTGAACAATTATATAACCAGTTTGGTGTTGGTTTGGCCAGAATGGCCCGTACCATAAGAGAAAGAATGAATGTCAGAGATAATGAAGTGTTTACACCGATTGACCTGATCAATTCAAAAACTCTTTCTTCAGTTATCAATTCATTTTTCGGAACCAACCAGTTATCTCAGTTCATGGATCAAACCAATCCATTGGCTGAAATGACTCACAAACGCCGTATGTCGGCCCTCGGCCCAGGCGGTTTGTCCAGAGAAAGAGCTGGTTTTGAAGTCCGTGACGTTCATTATACCCATTACGGAAGACTTTGTCCCATCGAAACTCCTGAGGGACCAAATATTGGTCTGATTTCTTCTCTTTGCGTTTTCGCTAAAATCAATGACCTTGGTTTCATCGAAACTCCTTACAGAAGAGTTGAAGGTGGCAAGGTACTCCTTGACATGGAGAGCATCGTGTACCTCAGCGCCGAAGAAGAAGAGGATAAAATTATCGCTCAGGCAAATGCAGCCATCGATAATGATGGAAGTTTCCTTGATTCGAAAATTAAAACCCGTTACGAAGCCGACTATCCTCTCGCTGCTCCTGAGGAAATACACATGATGGACGTAGCTCCCAATCAGATTGCTTCCATTGCCGCCTCCCTGATTCCATTCCTTGAACATGACGATGCCAACCGTGCTCTCATGGGCTCTAACATGATGCGTCAGGCAGTTCCATTGCTTTGCCCTCAGGCACCTATTGTTGGTACCGGAATTGAAAAGAAAGTGGCTGAAGACTCTCGAATCCTGATTGCCTCTGAAGGTGAAGGAATTATCGAAAGTGTGGATGCTAATAAAATTACTGTAAGGTATATCAGATCTGATGAGGAAAAATTTGTCAGCTTTGATGATGATACCAAAACATATCATCTGCCTAAATATAAAAAGACCAACCAAAATACCTGTGTCGACCTCAGACCAATTGTTGTAAAAGGACAAAAGGTTAAAAAAGGACAGGTGCTAACCGAAGGTTATGGTACTAAAGACGGCGAACTTGCTCTTGGAAGAAACCTGAAAGTGGCCTTCATGCCATGGAAAGGATATAACTTCGAGGATGCAATCGTGCTTTCTGAAAGTCTTGTTAAAGATGATGTTTTCACTTCTGTGCATATTGATGAATATATACTCGAAGTAAGAGACACCAAACGCGGTCTTGAAGAACTTACTGCCGATATCCCAAATGTTAGCGAGGAAGCAACTAAAAATCTTGACGAAAATGGTCTTATCCGTATTGGTGCTAACGTTCGCGCCGGCGATATCCTGATCGGAAAAATTACTCCGAAAGGCGAATCAGACCCATCTCCTGAAGAAAAGTTGCTCAGAGCCATCTTTGGTGACAAAGCAGGCGACGTGAAAGATGCTTCATTGAAAGCACCCCCTTCACTGTCTGGTGTGGTTATTGACAAAAAACTGTTTTCACGTACCGTGAAAGACAGAAAAGTTAAAACCTCTGAAAAACCACTGATCGATAAACTTGATCAGGAATTTGATAAGGAAGTTGCCGAACTCAAAGAAAAACTGATCGATAAACTCTTTATTATCGTTAACGGAAAAACTTCCCAGGGTGTTAAAGATTACTTTAACGAAGATGTAATCGGAAAAGGTGTGAAATTCACTTTAAAAACCCTGCAAGATCTTGATTATCTGAATATCAATCCTAATAAATGGACCACTGATAAAAAGAAAAATGATCTCATCAAAACCCTCCTGTATAATTATAATGTGAAGTACAAGGAAACAGAAGGTGAAAACAAGAGGAAGAAATTCAATATTACCATTGGTGATGAACTCCCAAGCGGTATTGTTCAGTTGGCTAAGGTTTATATTGCCCAGAAAAGACATGTGAAAGTGGGTGATAAAATGGCCGGACGCCACGGTAACAAGGGTATTGTTGCAAAAATTACCAGAGAAGAGGATATGCCTTTCCTTGATGACGGTTCTCATGTTGATATAGTTCTTAATCCACTTGGTGTGCCTTCAAGGATGAACCTCGGTCAGATTTACGAAACTGTATTGGGCTGGGCCGGATTGAAACTTGGTGTTAAGTTTGCAACCCCTATCTTCGATGGTGCTACACTTGAACAAATTACTGAATATACAGATAAAGCTGGAGTACCACAGTTCGGAAGAACATATCTTTACGATGGTGGAACAGGCGAAAGATTCGACCAACCTGCAACAGTTGGCGTTATCTACATGCTTAAACTCGGCCATATGGTAGATGATAAAATGCACGCAAGATCTATCGGTCCATATTCACTTATCACCCAGCAACCCCTTGGAGGTAAAGCTCAATTCGGAGGTCAGCGTTTTGGTGAAATGGAGGTATGGGCTCTCGAAGCTTTCGGTGCAGCCAATATTCTTCAGGAAATTCTTACAGTTAAATCTGATGACGTTCTTGGAAGGGCAAGGGCTTATGAATCTATCGTTAAAGGTGAACCAATGCCATTGCCCGGAATTCCCGAGTCACTTAATGTGCTTCTGCATGAACTCAGAGGTCTTGGCTTAAGCATTAACCTGGAATAATCAAATAAGTATTTTTTTTGAATAAATAAAACTCAATATATGGCTTTCAGAGATAATAAAGTAAAAAGCAGCTTCACACGAATCTCAATTGGGCTCGCTTCACCTGAGGAAATTCTGGAAAGATCCAGCGGTGAAGTCCTTAAGCCTGAAACCATCAACTACAGGACTTATAAACCTGAACGCGACGGTTTGTTTTGTGAGCGTATATTCGGACCGGTAAAAGATTATGAATGCCATTGCGGAAAATACAAGAGAATAAGATATAAAGGTATTGTATGTGACCGTTGCGGTGTTGAAGTTACCGAGAAAAAAGTCAGAAGGGAAAGAATGGGACACATTTCTCTTGTGGTTCCTGTTGCTCATATCTGGTATTTTAAATCTCTTCCTAATAAAATTGGATACTTGCTTGGTCTTCCGACCAAAAAATTGGATTCAATCATTTATTATGAACGTTATGTGGTTATTAATCCTGGTATCAAACATGCCGAAGGAGTTAATTACCTTGATTTTCTAACCGAGGAAGAATATCTTGATATTATTGATTCTCTGCCAAAAGAAAATCAGTTCCTCGATGACGCTGATCCAAATAAATTTGTTGCTAAAATGGGAGCGGATGCTCTTTATGACCTTCTTGCCCGTCTTGACCTTGACACTCTTTCTTATGACCTCAGGGATAAAGCAGGAAAAGAAACCTCGCAACAAAGAAAAAATGAAGCACTGAAAAGACTTCAGGTTGTTGAAGCTTTCAGAGCCTCTAAAGGCAGAAATAAACCGGAATGGATGATTGTTAAGGTTGTCCCGGTTATTCCTCCGGAACTTAGACCACTTGTTCCGCTTGATGGTGGAAGGTTTGCTACATCTGACCTTAATGATCTTTATCGCAGGGTAATTATCAGAAACAACAGGTTGAAAAGACTCATTGAAATCAAAGCTCCCGAAGTTATCCTCCGAAACGAGAAGCGTATGCTTCAGGAAGCCGTCGATTCACTTTTTGATAACTCAAGAAAATCCAATGCTGTAAAAACTGATGCAAACAGACCTCTTAAATCTCTTAGCGACAGCTTAAAAGGTAAACAAGGTCGTTTCCGTCAAAACTTGCTTGGTAAAAGGGTTGACTATTCCGCACGTTCCGTTATCGTTGTGGGTCCTGAACTGCAATTGCATGAATGTGGCTTGCCAAAGGATATGGCTGCGGAACTTTACAAACCTTTTATTATCAGAAAACTGATTGAAAGAGGTATTGTAAAAACTGTTAAATCTGCAAAGAAAATTGTCGACAGGAAAGATCCAGTTGTCTGGGATATTCTTGAAAATGTACTCAAAGGACACCCTGTATTGCTTAACCGTGCTCCGACTCTTCACCGTCTTGGTATACAATCGTTTCAACCAAAACTGATTGAAGGTAAGGCAATTCAACTGCATCCGCTGGTATGTACTGCTTTCAACGCTGACTTTGACGGTGACCAGATGGCTGTGCATCTTCCCTTGGGAAATGCTGCCATTCTTGAAGCACAATTGCTGATGCTTGCTTCACACAACATCCTTAACCCTGCTAATGGTGCCCCGATTGCTGTTCCTTCACAAGATATGGTTCTTGGATTGTATTATATTACAAAATCAAGGAAAAGTACACCGGAATTCATTGTTAGGGGTGAAGGACTTAGTTTTTACTCACCTCAGGAAGTAATTATTGCATATAATGAGAAAGCCATTGATCTTCATGCTATTATAAAAGTAAAAGTTGATGATATTGAAAATGGCATTCTTGTAAATAAAATGATTGAAACTTCTGTTGGACGCGTTCTTGTTAACCAGGTTGTTCCAAGGGAAGTTGGTTACATTAACGAAATTCTGACTAAAAAATCACTCAGGGAAATCATTTCAAGGGTGATGAAAGTTTCAGGGGTTGCAGCTACTGCCAAATTTCTTGACGATATTAAGAATATTGGATTTACAACCGCTTTCAAAGGTGGATTGTCATTCAACCTTCATGACGTAATTATTCCAGAAGATAAAATGGTAATGATTAACGAAGGTTATGGACAGGTTGATGAAGTAATGATGAACTACAACATGGGTTTCATCACCAATAATGAAAGATACAACCAGATTATTGACATCTGGACACATACCAACGCAAAGCTTACCAATATCCTCATGAAACAACTGAGTAGCGATAAACAGGGTTTCAATCCTGTTTATATGATGCTTGACTCAGGTGCAAGGGGTTCTAAAGAACAGATTCGTCAGCTTTGTGGTATGAGGGGTCTTATGGCTAAACCTCAGAAATCTGGAGCTACCGGTTCGGAAATTATTGAAAACCCCATCCTTTCAAACTTTAAAGAAGGTTTGTCGGTTCTTGAGTACTTCATATCTACCCACGGTGCCCGTAAAGGTCTTGCCGATACCGCTCTGAAAACTGCTGATGCTGGTTACCTTACAAGGAGACTTGTTGACGTTTCTCAGGATGTGGTTATTTCAGAACATGACTGTGGAACACTGAGAGGTTTGGTCGCAACAGCTATCAAAAATAATGAAGAAGTTGTTGAATCACTATCCGACAGAATACTTGGAAGGGTTACTCTTCACGATATTTATCATCCGCTTACCGGAAACCTTATCATTAAGGCTGGAAAAGAACTTACCGAAGAAATTTGCAAAGTTATTGAAGATTCTCCAATCGAACAGGTTGAAATCAGATCGGTGCTTACCTGTGAATCCAAAAAAGGAGTTTGTGCAAAATGCTACGGAAGAAATCTCGCCAACGCCAGAATGGTTCAAAATGGTGAAGCAGTTGGAGTTATTGCTGCCCAATCTATCGGGGAACCCGGTACACAGCTTACTCTTCGTACTTTCCACGTTGGGGGTACCGCTTCAAACATAACCTCTGAGTCAAAGATCGTTGCCAAATATGATGGTATCGCTGAAATTGAGGAATTGAGGACTGTTGAAAGCGTTGATGATGAAGGCAAAAAAGTTGACATTGTTATCGGTCGTCTTGCTGAATTGCGAATTGTTGATAAAAATACAGGTATTATTCTGACCATTCATAACGTACCTTACGGCTCAAAACTGTTTATTAAAAACGGTGATGTTGTTAAAAAAGGACAGAAAGTTTGTGAATGGGACCCGTATAATGCTGTTATTATCAGTGAATCAGCTGGTAAGATTAGTTTTGAACACCTGATTGACGGTATAACTTACCGTGATGAGTCTGATGAGCAAACCGGTTTCAAAGAAAAAGTAATTATCGAAACCAGGGATAAAACCAAAAACCCAATGGTTAAGATTATGTCTAAAACAAAAGACATTCTTAAATCATACAACTTGCCCGTTGGCTCACATATTGTTGTTAGCGAAGGTGATGCGGTTAAAACGGGTCACGTACTTGTGAAAATACCAAGGGCTGTTGGAAAATCAGGTGATATCACCGGTGGTTTGCCGCGTGTTACCGAGCTTTTCGAAGCAAGGAACCCATCCAACCCAGCAGTTGTATCCGAAATTGATGGTGAAGTTACCTTTGGTAAAATTAAAAGGGGTAATCGCGAAATCGTAATCAAATCAAAAGCAGGTGAAATCAAAAAATATCTGGTTCCTCTGTCAAAACAAATCCTTGTTCAGGAAAATGACTATGTAAGAGCCGGAACTCCATTGTCTGATGGTGCTACCACTCCTGCCGATATTCTTGCTATCAAAGGTCCAACAAAAGTTCAGGAATATATTGTAAACGAAGTTCAGGAAGTATACCGCTTGCAGGGTGTGAAAATCAATGACAAGCACTTTGAAGTTATTGTCCGCCAAATGATGCGTAAGGTTGAAATTGTTGACCCGGGTGATACAAAATTCCTTGAAAAACAGATTGTTGATAAATGGGAATTCATGGAGGAAAATGACTTTATTTATGCAAAGAAAGTTATTATTGATGGCGGAAATTCTGAAGTTTTCAAACCTGGTCAGATTATTTCTGCAAGGAGATTCAGAGATGAAAATTCATTGCTGAAACGCAAAGACATGAAACTTGCTGAAGCCAGGGATGCTGTTCCTGCTACATCAAGTCAGGTTCTTCAGGGTATTACCAGAGCTGCACTTCAAACCAAAAGCTTTATGTCTGCCGCTTCATTCCAGGAGACAACGAAAGTACTTAATGAGGCAGCAATTTTTGGAAAAATTGATGAACTCGAAGGCTTGAAAGAAAATGTTATTGTGGGTCATCTGATTCCGGCTGGTACCGGTAACCGCAGGTTTATTGATATTGTGGTTGGATCTATGGAAGAATATCAGAAACTGATTGGCTCTAAAAATAAAAGTGTAGGAATTCTTGAAGACTAATAGTATGGAAGATAAAAAAAATATCGGTCAGCAGATAAGTATTGAGCTCAAAGAAGACGTGGCTCAGGGAACTTACTCAAATCTCGCAGTGATTACCCATTCTAATTCTGAATTTGTAATTGATTTTGTGAGAATTATGCCCGGAATTCCAAAAGCAAACGTTAAATCAAGAATTATCCTTACTCCTGAGCATGCCAAACGCTTAATGATGGCTTTAGCCGATAACATTAAGAAATTTGAGACTGCAAACGGGGTAATTAAAACTCCTGAAGGCGGAGGCCATTCAATACCGATGAACTTCGGCGGGCCTACTGCTCAAGCATAAAACAAAAATAACCCTGAGATTTTCTCAGGGTTTTTTGTTTTATTTTTACTACTACACAAAGTATATTATTAATGTACTATAGGCTATTTTGTATTACATTTTAGAATTAGTTAAAAAAGTGAAGGACTATTACATTATTCATATTGGTTTATTTAACTTTGTATCCGGGTAAAGAATTTACAAAATGAAAAAACTGAGTATAATTTTTGCTTCTGTTGCTTTGTCTGCCATGGTATCTTTATTGGCGGGATGTAAAAAGGATAAAGTAAATCAGATACAGGAATGTAAGGATGATGTTTTTGCCATGGCTGCAGTGCTGGATATATTTACCCTTGCCAATGAAACTGCAATTATGTATTCCTCTCAAAATGATACTGTGTCTGAGATCCCCCTGATTGTTGCGGAAAATGATTCAGCAGGGTTTACTATTAATATTGATTTTGGCAATGGCTTTCTTGCTTCAAACGGAAAAACCCTGACAGGAAAATTAAGTCTGTCATCCGATACCTTATGGAATTTCACCAAAATGGACAGAACCCTTACTATTAGTCTTGAATCTTTTAAAATAGATAATCAGGGCTTTACGGGATCTTTTTTGATTTTATTTGATACCATTTCAGCTGACGTTCCTTATATTAATATCAAGGGCACTTCCATTAATATCACTCCTGATTTTGAAACCGAGATAAAGTATAATTTTGATTATTACTTAACCTGGTATCAGGGTTTTGATACATTCTCCGATTTTGTGGATGATGCATTTATCATTGCAGGATTATCAGGGGGAACAGCAAGAAATAACAAAACCTTTTCAGCAGGTATTAAAAGTCCGGTATATTTTCAGAAATCCTGTGGCTATGGTACTATTGTAACCGGAGAAAAGGAATTGACGCCTTATAATTCTTCGACTCAAAAAATCGATTTTGGAACAGGTAGTTGTGATAATTTTGTCACCGTTTACCACGATGGTGAAGTATTTAATATTGAATTTTAAACACTAAGTTGATAAACATGGTCAATCAGAAAGTAATTTTAATGATCCTCGATGGTTGGGGAATTGGTGATAAATCAAAAGGTGACGTAATTTATTGTGAACCCACCCCAAATATGGATAATTTGTATGAAAAATACCCTTCCTCTACCCTTAAAACCTCAGGCGAAGATGTTGGATTGCCAATGGGACAAATGGGAAATTCTGAAGTAGGACATCTGAATATTGGTGCCGGAAAGGTTGTTTATCAGGATCTTGTAAGGATTAATAAGGCAATACGCGATAAATCTATCAACTCTAATGAAACTCTTACCAGTGCATTCGAATATGCCAGAACAAACAATAAAAGTGTTCATTTTATCGGTTTGGTTTCAGATGGCGGTGTTCATTCATCCGACTTGCATCTTTACCATTTGTGTGATATGGCAAAGGAAAACGGATTGAAAAATGTTTTCATCCATGCACTCACTGATGGACGCGATACAGACCCGAGAAGTGGATATGCATTTGTCGAAAATCTTGAAAATCATCTTGAAAAATCTGTCGGAACTATTGCATCTCTTTGTGGCAGATATTACACAATGGATCGCGATAAAAGATGGGAAAGGGTAAAAAGGGGATATGATTTGCTGGTTAACGGTAAGGGCAAACCCACTCAAAATATTCTGGGTGCAATGAAAGAATCATACGACAATGGGATAACTGATGAATTTATTGAACCGGTTGTTAAGGTTGATAAGGATGGCAATCCCGTTGGTTGTGTGAAGGAAGGAGATGTTTTTATTTGTTTTAATTTCAGAACCGACAGACTCAGGGAAATTACAATTGCGCTAACTCAGAAGGATATGCCTGAGTATGAAATGAAAACTATGGAATTGTATTATCTGACAATGACCAGGTATGATGATACTTTTAAAAATGTCCACATTGTTTTTGATAAAGATAACCTTAAAAATACAATGGGCGAGGTTGTTTCTAAAAACGGAAAAAAGCAATTAAGAATTGCTGAAACCGAAAAATATGCCCATGTTACTTTTTTCCTCTCAGGAGGCAGGGAAGATGTGTTTGAAAATGAGGAACGCATTTTGATCCAATCTCCCAAAGTGGCAACCTATGATTTACAGCCCGAAATGAGTGCTTATTTGGTTAAGGATGCTGTGGTTGAACAGCTTAAAACAGGAAAGTTTGACCTTATTTGCCTGAATTTTGCAAACGGGGATATGGTTGGACATACCGGAATATATGAAGCAATCAGGAAAGCGGTAAAAACCGTTGATCAATGCGTTGGAGAAGTGGTAAAAACCGCTATCGAAAATAATTATATTGCCATCATTATTGCCGATCATGGAAATGCCGATCATGCACTCAATCACGATGGCAGTCCAAATACCGCACACTCGCTAAATCCTGTACCCTGTATAATTGTTAGTGATAAATATAAATCAGTGAAGCATGGAATTTTAGCCGATGTGGCACCCACAATCCTTACAATTATGGGATTGGAAATTCCCCGTGAAATGACTGGTAAATCTCTTGTGTAGTGGTAAAATTTAAATCAGAGGAAGTAACCATGCTGCAGATTGGTGATGCTATAATCAGTTTGGATATCATTGAAAAAAAATTCTGTTGCGATTTGAATGTATGCAAAGGAGCTTGCTGTGTTCATGGTGATTCAGGCGCTCCGCTTACGGAAGAGGAAATGAAAAAACTGAATGAAATTGGTCATATTATTAAAACACATCTGACTCCGGAAGGATTAAATTCAGTTGAGAACCAGGGATTGTTTTTAAAAGACAGTGAGGGTGATATGGTCACGCCATTAAACAACGGAAAAGAATGTGCATATTCCTTTTTTGAGGACGGAATCTGCAAATGCGTGATTGAAAAGCTGTATTTTGAGAATAAAATTGATTTCAGAAAACCGGTTTCATGTCATTTATACCCGGTAAGGATTAAGAAATACAAAGATTTTGAGGCCGTAAACTACGACAGGTGGGATATATGCAAATGTGCGGTTGAAAAAGGTGAAAAGGAAAATATCGATCTTTACAGTTTCTGCCGCGAATCATTTATCAGGAAATACGGTGAGGAGTGGTATGAACAATTGAAGTTCTCAGCAGAAAATATTGATAAAATTCCAAGGGTATAACAAACCGTTCGGACAATGAAACGATTCTTTTGTCGTTTGCTGTATGGTTTTTTAAATGGTTTTTCTTTATTTTGTAATAGGATGAAATTACATTTAAAAATATTGCTGTTTTTTATTGTAAGTCTGGCTCTGCTAAATGACTCTTACAGTCAGATTGTTGTTGAGGAAAGCAAATACGATGAGTTCGTTCTTGACAACAAAATATACAAGCCTTACAGCAACTGGCTATCGCTTAATGTTGGCATAGGGTACAATTTTCATGAGAGTGAATCTTTATATCTTGATGACTCTTTGATCAGTAGCGTATCAAGCTACGAAAATAACATTTCACTTTATTTTCATTTCAGGATAAAGGACTTATGGTTTAATGCGGGTTACCATCATTCCAGTGAAGAGTTTTTTTTGTATCGGCCACCAATTAGAATAGATGAGCTTTTTATCGGTTTTGGATTTTGCAAGGATGAAAAAAAGTATCACCTTTCGGGCTTTGTTTCGCCCTCATTTTGTGTCGGAAACTATTATAATCCGATTCCTGTTTATGACTCAACAGGATCTATACACAAGTATTATCTTTTTACTTCTTACAGGGATATTGGGATAAATATAAAAACAGAGTTCACTTATAAAATATTTTACGATTTTGGATTGGGAATATCAGCTTATGCCACTTTAAACCGCAGATACCCTCTTTTTGGATTGCAATTGCACGCATATTTTTCAGGTGCTTTTAAAGGAAATGTAAACTAATATAATTTGATATATGGAAGATTTGAAAAAATACATTGATGAAAATAAGGACAGATTTCTTAATGAATTGTTTGAATTAATAAGGATTCCATCAATAAGTTCACTGGCGGAAAACAAACCTGATATGCTCAGAATGGCTGAAGCCTTAAAAAACAGTTTGCTTAAAGCTGGCGCCGATAAAGCTGTGGTAATGCCTACTGATGGCAATCCTGTGGCTTATGCAGAGAAGATTATTGACGCCAAACTTCCTACTATTTTAGTTTACGGGCATTATGATGTAATGCCGGTTGATCCAATAAATCTTTGGAGTACACCGCCTTTCGAACCGGAAATACGCGATGGAAAAATCTATGCCCGTGGTGCTGATGATGATAAAGGACAGGGTTTTATGCATGTGAAAGCTTTCGAGTATATGGTAAAAAGTGGAAATCTTCCCTGCAATGTGAAATTTATGTTCGAAGGTGAGGAAGAAATTGGCTCTCCCAGTCTGGGAAAATTTTGCGATCTGAACAAGGAAATGCTCAAGGCAGACGTTATTCTGGTCTCTGATACCGGAATGATTGCCCAGGATATTCCATCCATTACTACCGGGTTGCGCGGGCTAGCTTATTGGCAGATTGAGGTGACCGGGCCTTGCCGCGACCTGCACTCCGGAATTTTCGGCGGAGCAGTTGCCAATCCGATTAATGTGCTGGCCAAAATGATTGCCAAAACTATCGATGAAAACGGACATATAACAATCCCCGGATTCTATGATGATGTTCTGGAACTTTCCACTGAAGAAAGGACTTTAATGGCCAAGGCACCTTATAATGAGGAAAACTATAAAAAGGCACTCGAGGTAAATGAACTTTGCGGAGAAACTGGATATTCTACTATTGAGCGCACCGGGACCAGACCATCATTTGATTTATGTGGCATTTGGGGTGGCTATACAGGTGAAGGCGCAAAAACTGTTTTACCTTCAAAAGCTTATGCGAAAATCTCTACACGTTTGGTGCCTAACCAGAATCATGAAAAAATTGCCAAGCTTGTTGAAACCTATTACCTCTCAATTGCACCTAAATCGGTAAAAGTAAAGATAGAATCACTTCACGGAGGTCAGGCCTACGTTTGTCCGATTGACCTTCCCGCTTATAAAGCAGCAGAATTGGCCATCGAAAAAACCTTTGGCAAAAAACCTGTGCCAACACGCAGCGGTGGCAGTATTCCCATAATTTCCACTTTTGAAAGTAAATTGGGAATCAAATCACTTCTTTTGGGTTTTGGTCTGGAATCAGATGCCATTCATTCACCCAACGAAAATTATCCGGTGTTTAATTTCCTTAAGGGAATTGAAACAATCCCTTATTTTTACAAATACTTTTCTGAAATGATGAAGTAGAATAGAAGTATAAATTTATTTGAAACCCGATCAGATTATTGATCGGGTTTTTTAATTTTAATTTGTAAGCGTAGTAATTTTTATTATACCCCCATTTTAGGATTAATAAAAATAAAAAAAAGTAATAAAAAATAAATTGAAGGCAAAAAAATAGGGGGGGTATAAGAAAAAAAATACTATTTTCGCAAAAACAAACATAAAAATTATGGCACAAATCCGATTCGATGCACTTAAAACAGTGTTGTCAAGAAAACCGCTGGTAACAGAAAGACCATTAAAAAAGACTTCTGAATATTTTGGTGAAAACGTTTTCAGTCGTAATAAGATGCAGGAGTATTTGTCGGCCGAAGCATACAGTGAAGTTATCAATGCTATTGACAAAGGCACAAAAATTAACAGAAAAATGGCCGATCAGATTGCTTCAGGGATGAAATTCTGGGCCATTGAAAAAGGAGCCACACATTACACCCATTGGTTTCATCCTTTGAATGGAGCATCTGCCGAAAAACACGATGCTTTTTTTGAACCATCTGAAAATGGGGGGGTAATTGAAAATTTTCATGGAAAATTATTGGTTCAACAGGAACCTGATGCCTCAAGTTTCCCTTCGGGAGGAATAAGAAATACCTTTGAAGCCAGAGGTTATACTGCATGGGATCCAACCTCACCTGCCTTTCTGATTGATAAAACCCTGTGTATACCCACTATATTTGTGTCCTATACCGGCGAAGCCCTTGATTACAAAACACCCTTGCTGAAATCACTTGCTGCACTTGATGAATCTGCTGTGGCAGTGTGCAACCTTTTTGATAAAAATGTTACTAAAGTTTATGCCACGCTGGGTATTGAGCAGGAATATTTTCTGGTTGATGAGGCTTTGTTTCAGGCCAGACCGGATCTGGTGTTGACAGGCAGAACGCTTATAGGACATGCCTCGGCTAAAGATCAGCAGCTCGAAGATCACTATTTTGGTGTAATTCCGGATCGCATTCATGCATTCATGAAGGACTATGAATACGAAGCGCTCAGATTGGGAATTCCAATAAAAACACGGCATAACGAAGTGGCTCCTTCACAGTTTGAATGTGCTCCCGTTTTTGAAGAAGCAAATCTGGCTGTCGACCACAACCAGTTATTGATGATTCTTATGGAAAAAATCGCTAAAAGACATAATCTCAGAGTTCTCTTTAATGAGAAACCTTATAAAGGAATTAACGGATCCGGAAAACACAACAACTGGTCTCTCATGACTGACTCAGGACGAAACCTGCTTTCTCCGGGTAAAACCCCGAAAAATAATCTTCAGTTCCTGGCTTTTCTTATAAATACCATAAAAGCAGTTCATGAACATGCCGACCTGCTCAGAGCAAGCATTGTTTCTGCAGGAAACGAACACCGTCTCGGAGCTAGTGAGGCCCCCCCCTCAATCATGTCTGTTTTTATAGGTGAAAAACTTGCTGAAATTCTTGGGGAAATTGAAAAAAGAGTGACCTCAAAGAAAATGTCACCGGATGAAAAAACAGAAATTAAACTGGATATCGGAAAAATCCCACCGATTTTACTAGATAATACCGATCGAAATCGTACTTCTCCCTTTGCCTTTACAGGAAACCGGTTTGAGTTCAGGGCAGTGGGTTCGGGCGCCAATTGTGCTGCTCCAATGATTGCTTTGAATACTGCAGTCGCAGGCCAATTGCGAACTTTCATGAAGGATATACAGTCTCTCACACGTAAAAAAGTTAAAAAAGACGAAGCAATTTTTCAGGTTCTGAGAAAGTATATTGTTGAATCAAAAAATATCATCTTCGATGGAAATGGCTATGGGGATGAATGGATCAAAGAAGCTGCAAGAAGGGGACTAACAAATATTAAATCTGCCCCGGATGCTTTAAATGCATTTCTGACACCTGCTTCAAAGGAATTGTTTAGCTCAACCGGAGTATTTAATGACAGAGAGTTGGAAGCACGATATGAAATAAGACTTGAAATATATATCAAAAAAATTCAGATCGAAGCCCGTGTTTTGGGCGATCTGGTTAAAAACCATATCATTCCCATTGCTTTTAGATATCAGAACCTTCTGATTGAAAACGTCAGGGGAATGAAAGAAATTATTGATGGCAAGGATTTTATGGCATCAACCAAAACGCAAATCTATACCATCAAGGAAATTTCTGAACACGTAAATAAAATTGATGATATGGTCGACCGAATGATCGAGAAAAGAAAAAATGCCAATCTGACTGATGATATAAGAAAAAAAGTAAAAATGTATTCGGATGACATCAAACCTTTTTTTGATGAAATAAGATATCATGTTGATAAACTGGAGCTTATAACTGATGATGAAATGTGGCCATTGCCTAAATACAGGGAGTTATTATTCAACAAATGATGGTTAATAAAATGCAAAAACCCGAAAACAGTACAATAGCCGAAGGTTTAATTGCGTTAAAGGTTTTGATTATTCATTGAATAATATTTTTTATTAATGGAAAATTTATTTATTTTTACCGCAAACTGAATAAATGTTTATTTATGAGACTCGTTAAAATTGTTTTGGCTTTTACCCTTTTTCTGATTTCAATCAGTTCTTTTTCACAGATAAAGAATAAAAACTACAATGAAGCTGAAAATGCTTTTAACCTTGGTATGTACGCTGAAGCTATTGAATATTATAAGAAAGCTTACGTGGAACTTACTGAGAATAAACCTGCTATGGCTGAAATCGTATACAAGATCGGCTTGTGCTTTATGGGTACAAATAACCCTAAATCTGCCGAACTTTGGTTTGAAAAAGCCATCAAAGTTAAATACCCCGAACCACTCGTGGCCTTGTATTATGCAGATATGCTTAAGATGAACGAAAAATATGATGAGGCCACTACCTGGTACAAAAACTATCAGACTCTGAAACCTGAAGATCCACGTGGTGAACAAGGTGTCGAATCATGTAAGGTGGTTGTTGAATGGAAAAGAAGGCCAACAAGATATAAAGTTGAAAATATGGCTTTCTTTAACTCCAAAGAAGCTGATTTCTGTGCCACTTATGCTAAAAAGGATTATTCTTCAATAATTTTCAGTTCAGCCAGACCAAGCTCCAGCGGATCTGCAACCAGTCAGGTGACCGGTATGAATTTTACCGACCTTTTTGAAACTACAGCCGACAGAAAAGGCAAATGGACTGAGCCGATTCCCCTAAACCAGGAAGTAAACTCTCCTCATGAGGAAGGCGCCTCTTCACTTAATATGCCTAAAGCAACTATGTTGTTTTTTACCCGTTGCCGCGTTGAAGATAAAGTTTCTCTTGGTTGCCAGATTTGTCAGGCTTCCAAACAAGGTCTCGTTTGGGGAAATGTTGAAGTTCTTGCAATTGCATCTGACAGCGTTTGGGTTGGACACCCCTCTGTTTCTGAAGATGAAATGTCACTTTATTTTGCCGCTAACCTCCCCGGTGGTTATGGCGGTACAGATATCTGGATGATCAAAAGGCCAGGTAAAGGAAAACCCTGGGTTTTGGATCCAATTAATCTTGGCCCCGAAATCAATACCCCCGGCACTGAAGCATTTCCTTATATCCACCCGGATGGAACACTCTATTTTTCCTCTAACTACCACTTAGGTATGGGCGGCTTGGATATTTTTAAAGCTGAAAAAAATAAAAGCGATAAATGGAATGTCTCCAACCTGAAATACCCACTGAACTCACCTGCCGATGATTTCGGTATTGTTTTCGAAGGTGATCTGGAAAAGGGCTTTATTACTTCTTCCCGTCCCGGTGGTAAAGGCATGGATGACATCTATTCATTTATTTTGCCTCCGATTACCTTTGTACTCGAAGGTGTTGTGGTAAATGACAGAACCGACGAAATTCTTGTGGGAGCAAAGGTTACCATTATCCCCGAAGGTGATCAGCCTATTGAACACGTATCAGGACCCGATGGTTCTTTTAAGCAGGTTCTCGGACCAAATAAGGATTACAGAATCGAAGCTAAAATGGATAAGTTCCTGAATGGCTACGAGAAAACCACTACTAAATTGATTGAAAACGACACAATTATAAAAGTGGAACTCAGATTGCAGCCAAAAGATGTTGTTCTTGCTCTTAAAAATATTTATTACACTGTGGGAAAATGGGACCTCAGACCCGAATCTTATCCTGAATTGGATAAGCTTGTAAAAACTTTGACTGACAACCCCGAAATTGTTATTGAACTTATGTCACATACTGACATCAGACCTATTCCAATTACCAATGATACACTTTCACAGAAAAGAGCTGAGGAATGTGTGAAATACTTAATCGAAAAGGGAGTTGAGCCTGAACGTATGGTGGCGAAAGGTTATGCAGCCAGAGTTCCTTATAAAATGACCAAAGAGGACGATTTTGCAAAATACCCATACTTAAAGGAAGGGGATGTCCTGGATGAAAAATTTATTAAAGCCCTGCCAACAATTGACCAGCAGGAAGGTGCCCATCAGCTCAACAGAAGGACTGAATTTAAAATTATTGCTAACGATTTTAAATCAACCAAACCTACTACTCCGGGCGGAACACCGGGTTCACCTGAGTAGCTGCATTAAAATATTTGTATAAACGTTCCGGTATCAATTCCGGAACGTTTTTTTATTATCCTATAAGAAATAATACGAATTAATGACCAATACTTCAAGATATAACTCACGCGGGGTTTCTGCTTCAAAGGAAGATGTCCATAACGCTATAAAAAACGTTGATAAAGGCATTTTTCCTCAGGCTTTTTGCAAGATCATTCCCGACATTCTGGGTAGCGATGATGAATACTGCAATATCATGCATGCCGATGGTGCCGGAACAAAGTCTTCGCTTGCTTATATGTACTGGAAAGAAACCGGTGACTTATCTGTATGGAAGGGAATCGCACAGGATGCTCTGATCATGAATATTGACGACCTTCTGTGCGTTGGGGCTTCTCAGAATATACTGGTTTCATCTACCATTGGAAGAAACAAAAATCTTATTCCGGGCGAAGTAATCTCCGCCATCATTGAAGGAACCGAGGAGCTTCTTGAATCTCTCAGAAATATGGGAATTACTGCCTGGTCTACCGGAGGTGAAACCGCTGATGTGGGTGACCTGGTAAGAACTATTATTGTGGATTCAACTGTAGCCTGCCGGATGCGCAGAGCTGATGTGATTTCAAACCATAATATCAGTCCGGGAGATGTTATTGTTGGATTGTCTTCATCAGGAAAAGCGGCATATGAGAAAGAATATAATGGTGGAATGGGCAGCAACGGACTGACTTCGGCAAGGCATGATGTTTTTTCAAAATATCTGGCAACGAAATATCCCGAAAGCTATGACCATAGCGTACCCGGGGATTTGGTTTATTCAGGGAAATATAAACTGACTGATGAAATTTCTGGTCTGGGAATTGATGCAGGTAAACTTGTTTTATCGCCCACACGTACCTATGCTCCCGTGATTCATAAAATTCTCGGATCGCACAGGAAAAAAATTCATGGAATGGTTCATTGCTCCGGCGGGGCACAAACAAAGGTTCTGCATTTTGTGAGCAACCTGCATATTATTAAGGATAATCTTTTTGAAGTACCTCCTTTATTCAGGATTATTAAAGAAGAATCGGGTACCGGTTGGAATGAAATGTATAAGGTTTTCAATATGGGTCACCGTTTTGAAATCTATACCGATCAACAAACTGCCGGTGAAATCATAAATATTTCTGCTTCTTTTGGAATTGATGCCAAAATTGTTGGCAGATGCGAAGAATGCAGTTCTAAAAAACTGACAATTATGTCAGAATTCGGAAAATTTGAATATTAAATTTTAAAATTATTATAATGAGCAAAAATCTGATACTTGATAAACTTGAAGGGGTAAAGGATAGATTCGAAGAAGTTGGCCGGTTGCTGATCGATCCTGCTGTGACTTCCGATATGAAAAGATACATTCAACTGAGCAAGGAATACAAGAATCTTACACCAATTGTTGAAACGTATAAAGATTATAAAAACGTACTTGACAATATAACATCTGCGAAGGAAATGCTTGCTGTTGAGAAAGATGAAGAAATGCGCGAGATGGCAAAAATTGAAATAGATGAATTGGAAGCAAGGGTTGATCCATTGGAGGAAAAAATTAAGTTTCTCCTTCTGCCTGCTGATCCTGAGGATGAGAAGAATGCCGTTATGGAAATTCGTGCAGGTACCGGTGGCGATGAAGCCAGTATTTTCGCAGGCGATCTTTACAGAATGTACACAAAATTCTGTGAATCAAGAAAATGGAAAATTGAAGTTACCCGAGCCATGGAAGGTACTATGGGCGGTTTTAAGGAAATTGTTTTTTCGGTTTCAGGTGATGGCGTATATGGAATTTTGAAATATGAATCGGGCGTTCACCGGGTTCAGCGTGTTCCACAGACTGAAACTCAGGGAAGGGTGCACACATCAGCTGCTACTGTAGCAGTTCTGCCCGAAGCAGAGGAATTTGATATCGAGATAAAAACCGAAGATATTAGAAAAGATACTTACTGCTCATCCGGTCCGGGCGGCCAGTCAGTGAACACAACCTATTCTGCCATACGGTTAACCCATGTGCCTACAGGTGTTGTTGTAACCTGTCAGGATGAAAAGTCACAGATGAAAAACTACGACAAAGCTCTGAAGGAACTGCGTACCCGCTTGTATAACCTTGAGCATCAGAAGTATCTGGATGAAATATCCCAGAAAAGAAAAACCATGGTTTCATCAGGTGACCGTTCGGCAAAAATCAGAACATACAATTATCCTCAGGGCAGGATGACCGATCACAGGATTAACCTGACTATGTACAATCTTCCGGTTGTTATGGATGGGGCTATCATCGAAATTATTGAAAAACTTCAGATGGCCGAAAATGCTGAACGGCTGAAAGTTAGTGGATTGTAGGTGATTGGCAAATTCGTAAATTCGTAAATTGGTAAATTAGCAGATGTTAATATGATCCTCGCATCCGCTATCGGATGACGAACATAAAAGCAAATTTGCTACTATAAAAAAATATAAATAGATAATTTCATGAACGCACAAAACCTCTTCGAAAACATCAAAAGAAAAAAGTCCTTCCTTTGCGTGGGGCTTGATACCGACATAAAAAAAATCCCACAGCATCTTCTTGAAACAGAAGATCCCATGTTCGAATTTAACCGCATTGTTGTTGACAATACACAAGAGTACACAGTGGCTTACAAGCCAAATCTCGCATTCTACGAGTGCATGGGCGTTCAGGGATGGGTTAGCCTGCAGAAAACCGTTGATTATATTAGAACCAACTATCCCGATCAGTTTATCATTGCCGATGCCAAACGCGGCGATATAGGTAACACTTCACAGATGTATGCCAAAGCATTTTTTGAAAAAATGAATTTTGATGCAGTGACTGTTGCCCCTTATATGGGCGAAGATTCTGTTTCTCCATTCTTAGGGTATAAGGATAAGTGGGTAATTCTGCTTGCTCTTACCTCCAACAAAGGCGCTGAGGATTTTCAGTATTTCAAAAACCCCGAAGGCGAAATGCTTTTTGAAAAAGTGTTGCGCAATTCACAAAAATGGGCCGATCACAACTCCATGATGTATGTAGTTGGAGCAACCAAAGCCGAAAAACTTGCCGAAATAAGGAAGATTGTTCCCAATCATTTTCTGCTTGTACCTGGCGTAGGGGCACAGGGTGGCAGTCTACAGGAAGTGGCTGAATTCGGAATGACCAGCACCTGTGGTTTACTTGTAAATTCGAGCCGTGCTATTATATATGTGGATACTACACCCGATTTTGCATCTCATGTTAAAAAAGCAGCTATGGAGGTGCGTGATGAGATGGAAATACTGCTTAAGAAGAAAAATCTGATGTAATTTTCATAGAATAATTGATTTTTGCCGCTTCCCGATAATTATCGGGAGTGCGAATGAAAACTTAAATCAGTGAGACTATAATTTCAGGAGCGATAGTGAACTGAAATTATCTAGTCGAACTGATCCCAGGGTTTTATTGGCTTCTCCAAACAATGATTTTTATAATTCGCGTCATAGCGGCAAAAAATATGTCATCTTTTTTGTAATTAACAACAAAATAATTAATTTTATTGTTAAAAACAAATGACAGAGGAATTCCTTCACTTTATCTGGAAAAACAAATTGTTTTATCCTGAAAATATTACTTCTTTTAAAGGAGAAAATGTTTCCGTAATAAGCACCGGAATTCATAATTATGATTCAGGTCCCGATTTCTTCAATGCCAAAATAAAGATCAATGAAACCCTGTGGGCAGGCAATGTTGAAATTCATGTCAAATCCTCTGATTGGGAAAAACATAATCATCATACTGATCAGGCATATAATAATGTGATATTGCATATTGTAGAGGAATATGACAGGCCGGTGAAAATGGAAAGCGGGTCAGAACCGGTAACCGTTAAACTTAATTACAACCGCAATCTGCTTTCAGATTTTTTAGGTATGAAAAGCAATGAAGGAAAAAAGTTATGCTCCGGAAAGCTTGAAAAGACTGATGCCATGGTACTGCAGAGTTGGCTCGACAGATTGCTTTTTGAACGAATCGAAAGAAAATCCAATGAAATATTAAAAATCCTTGAGAATAATCAAAATGACTGGGAGGAAACCTTTTACAAAGTGCTGTTCAGAAACTTTGGTTTTGGTAAAAATGCCCTTCCTTTTGAACTGCTGGCCAATTCGTTTAGCCTTACCCTGCTTAAAAAACATTCAGGCAACCTTCCTCAGATTGAAGCCATATTGTTCGGACAATCCGGTCTGCCTGAAATATATAATGAAAAGCCACGGTATCTCGTCTCACTCGAAAAAGAGTACTTTTTTCTGAAACACAAATACCGTTTGAAAAGTATTGACGGGTATCTGTGGAAATTCTCGAAAACCCGTCCGGTCAATTTCCCTACAATCCGACTTGCTTTTCTGGCAAAGTTGATCAATGACAATGGTTCTTTGTTTTCGGATATCATCAAAACCGATGACATCCTTCAATTGAGGGAGCTGTTCACCGTAGAGCTTGATGGCTTCTGGAAAACACATTATAATTTTACTGCCGAATCGCTTGAAAAAACAAAAAACCTGGGCAAAGAGGCCGTGAATGCCATACTCATTAACACCATTGTGCCTGTAAAATTCTCTTATTATCGCTATTATTCTGAACCAGAGCGGGCCGAAAAAATTCTGCAGATTCTTGATCAACTCCCTCCCGAGGAAAACTCCATAATAACAAATTGGAAAAAACAGGGAATTTTTGCTGAAAATGCCGCGCATACGCAAGCCTTGCTTCAACTTTCAAATGAGTATTGCGATTTAAAAAAGTGTTTTTATTGTAATATTGGATATCATTTGCTTAAAACAGGCTCACCGTCCTATTAGAGTTTCACCAATAACCGTTATTTTCTTTAAAAATTTTTAAGCGAAGGCATTCTGAATCAATTACTAAAGTTAGTAATCAGCACAATACTTTAATTTTACGGAAAATATTATTTTGAACAAATTACTTTTCTTATTAAATTAGAAAAATTTTTCAATTTTTAATATACAAGAATGAAAGCAAAATCTTTTAAAGCCTTGATTTTAATTAGTTTATTATTTCTAAATGTGACTTGGTTAATTGGACAAGACAATAAAAATGAATTCATTATTCATTCAAATTATGTTTCAGTAGCCCAGGATGATGATGAATATATTGTTATTAGAACTATAGATGGGGAAAAAAATCAGTTAAAAGTACTATCCAAATATAATTTTGATAATCAACTTATAGAAGAAAAGGAATTTATGGTCGATCATAAGGATTTTGATGAAAATCCCTGTAAAATTATATTCCGTGATGATATTGTCTATGCCATATATAATAACAGCTATTATTATAACGGAAACTCTCAGGTAGTTTCATATAATTTTAAAACAAAGGAATTATTAAAAAGTGATATTTTTATAATTGAAAAATCTGAAGATTTTAATTGGGAAGTAAATTCAAAAACAGTTTTTATTAACTATTTAAAACCTGTTTTAGGAAAATTCATACACATGCTTTATGTAATTAATTTAAGTAATAAGCAAATTGTTGAAATGGAATTTGACAGTTTCGGTAAATTGTATTTTGACAATATGAACAATGAAGTTTTATTACCTGTTTTAAGCAAGGATTCCTTAAATGAGTTTGAAATTGTTAGATTTGATTTGAATGGTGAAAGAATAGCCCCTTCTTATAAAGTAAAAGAACCAAAAGGAGATAAAGAACCAGAAATTATTATTTCTTTTGAAAGTAAAAGTTCTTTTTATGTAATTGGAAGATATAAAAAAGAAGATAAGCCCCTGAACAAAGACATTTATTATTCACCTGCAGTCTTTATTTCTAGATATGTTAATGGTGAACAATCTTGGATAAAATATTATGATTTAATGGATTTTGATGGCTTTTATAAGTATGATAAGGAATTATTAGAATATAAGAAAAAAAATGAAGAAGGAAAATTGGAAGCATCTCTACATTTGCATAAACCTATTATAATAAATGATGGTTTATATATTGTTGGTGAAGTGTTTCATAAAGGTAAATCTTTTTCCGGACCAGATCCAAAAGAAACGAATGTTCATGAACTTAATATTATTACCAATACAGTTATTATGAAATTAAATATGGAAAATGGTGAAGTTATTTGGGACCGTTCCTTCAAATCTGATTTTTCATATAGGTGTGAAAATAATAATGGACCACAATTTCCATTAAGAGGGAATGGAAATGAACTTGTACTTGTGAATCAAAGTAAATGGAAGGAACAGTTGTGTTTTGTAAACCAAAATGGTGATATTGATTCAGTTTATGTTCTTTTTTTAGCTAAGGTATATAAGAGTGTTTTCAACAAATTATATACTGATAAAAGCAACAAGGAAATTGTTTCTGGATATAAATTTGTAAATGATCCTCATATTATTGAGATTTTGGACAAACTTAAAAAAATGACATCCATTGAATCTATGGAGTTGTTAAAACTAGTCAAGGATTTTGCGGTATATTTGAAGGAAAAATATCCTGATGAGTATAAAAAGTTTGAAGAAAGTGGAAATAAAGATCAGAATACTAAACAAAAAAAGCTTGATGTCTTTAATCTTAATGAGATTTTAATAAATGGAAAATGTATTATTACATTAATGGAAACCGGCTACAAGGGAGAAGAATTTCATGAATTTGAATTTACGAGATTTGAATTATTTTAATTTGCTGAATTTTAATATTTTCATTGTCATTTGATACATTATGTATAAAAAACCAAGAACTTAAGGCCTGTTCAAGAGAATTTTCGATCAGTTTTTTGTATAAACTTAAAAAATGAAAACCATACTAATAACCGGCAGCAACGGGTTAACCGGACAAAAGCTCATACAGCTTCTGAAAAACCAACCGGAAATTAATTTGGTAGCCACATCAAAAAGTCCTGACCGTTTTCCCGATAACACAGGATACATTTTTGAAACACTTGATATCACAAATTTTTCTGAATGCGACTATATCATTAGTAAATATAAACCCGAAGTGTTGATCAACGCTTCCGGGGCCACCAATGCCGATGAGTGCGAAGCCGACCATGTGATGGCGATGGAAATAAACCTGAACGGAGTGAAAAACCTGGTAAAATGTTGCAATAAATATCAAGCACAACTGATTCATCTTTCAACCGATTTTGTTTTTGACGGGGTAAAGGGAATGTA
This sequence comes from Bacteroidetes bacterium GWF2_38_335, assembly GCA_001769535.1. GTDB lineage: Bacteria > Bacteroidota > Bacteroidia > Bacteroidales > GWF2-38-335 > GWF2-38-335. Next base: position 13,499 of record MEOH01000001.1, on the reverse strand, counting down.
TTCCGAAAGCGACACACCAAACCCAGTGAGTTTTTACGGATATTCCAAACTGGCAGGAGAGGAGTATGTCCTTGAAAATGCTGTAAGTAAAGCTGTTGTTAGGACGGTTTTGGTGTACGGACTGAATAAAAACATGGTTCGTTCAAATATTGTACTTTGGGTAAAAAACAATCTTGAACAGGGAAATGCCATAAAGGTTGTTGATGATCAATTCAGAACCCCGACCTATGCCGAAGACCTTGCCCTTGGCTGTTTGCTTGTGGCAGAAAATAATGCACAGGGAATATTTCATATATCCGGACCGCAATATCTCAGCATTTATGAAATGGCGTTAAAGGTTGCAGAAGTTTTTAACCTTGATAAAGCCCTTATTTCACCTGTCAGCTCAATCAGTCTGAATGAAAAAGCCAAACGTCCGCCACGCACCGGTTTTGATATTACAAAAGCACGAATTGAACTGGGCTACAATCCTGTTTCTTTTGATGAAGGGTTGAAGTTGTTTAAGGAGCAGTTGGGAAAATTTGTATAGTCAGGGTGCGACTTTGAGTCGCGCCCTGACGTTGATACCCTGCCCGGAATATAATAAATATCAATCTACCCACGATAACCGTCTGTAAAAATCCGTATCTTTACAAGTTGTATCTATTAAAAAGCTTTATCATTAAAAATGACTGAGGAATTTATTGTCGCGTTAAGAAAGTACAAAAACTTAGGGGTTGTTCCGTTTCTTTACCTTGTAAACAGGGCAAAGGGATCAGAATTTGCTGTGGTTTCCTCTAACGTGACCCTGGCTTCGCTGAAATCAAATTCATTTAAATTTACTCCAATCCAGGAAGAATTGCTGAGGATTGTCAATGAATACAACGAGGTGAACCTTTTTAAGTTATTCGCGAAAAACTACAAAACACAAAAAGATTTTTTTGATAAGGTAAAGCCCGATTTTATTGAAAATCACATAAGGCCTTACATTGAAAAGAGAATTTACCGGTTAATGCTGGTGCTGATTAAATCGGATATCCGGCTGTATTACAAAAACGATAAGTTCTCGAATATCTATGATTCCGATGAGATCATGGTCGAAAAAAATGAGGTAAAAACAGTGTTCAATTTTCATAAAAATGTTGAAGGAACTAAGTATTTTCTCTCTATTAAAAGCGGAAATAAAGAAATTTCCCTTACCGGAAAACCCGGTGAAGTGATTGTGAATGAACCCTCTGTCATGATTATTGATCATGTACTTTATGTTTTTTCGGATATCGACAGCAAAAAATTATCCCCTTTCCTTTCACGCGAACACATACATGTGCCCCCAAAATTAGAAAAGCAGTATTTTACAACTTTTGTTTCCAATGCCATCAGAAATTATGAAGTGAATGCATCTGGTTTTGTCATTGAGGAGTTAAACCCGGAGATCAAACCTATGCTGATGTATTCGGCCGGACTTGATGGTAAGCCGGTTCTGATTCTTGAGTTTCAATACGGCAGACTTCAAATCAGGGCAAACGATAAAGTATCGGTGTTTGTTGAAAAGACTGAAGAAAAAGGGGTTTTTCACTTTAAAAAAACGGTCCGTGACCAGGAAAAGGAAAATTACTTGTCGGGCTTGCTGACAAAAATGGGATTAAAGGAATGTCATAAAGGGATATTTGAAGCAGACAGGCAAAGTCAAAACACCGAATTAATCAGGTGGATCAATGAAAATCTTAAAAACCTTGAAAAAAACGGATTCGCACTTTCTCAGGATTTTTATGGTAAAAGGTACTTTTTGGATAAAATATCACTTGAAATCAGAAAGTTCTCTGAAAGCAGCAGCGAAGAAAAGGATTGGTTCGGGGTTTTTGCAGTGGTGCATTTTGGCGAATTTAAAATTCCTTTTATAAAGCTCAAGAACAATATTTTAACCGGAAATCGTGAGTTTATTCTGCCCGACGGATCAACAGCCATCCTTCCTGAGGAGTGGTTTACCGAATACCGTGACTTGCTTCAATACAGCCGGGGGCAGAGTGAGAAAATCAACGTTGCAAAGCACCATGTTCATCTCATTAATAATGTTGTGCCTGACCTTAATATTGATTTTTTCAGTAAAATGAGGGAAATTTACAGCAATGGTAACAATCCTGAAAACTATAAAATATCTGATAAAATCAAAGCCTCACTAAGGCCGTATCAGAGAACCGGAGCGGGTTGGCTGAAACTGCTCCACGAAAGCCGCTTCGGCGGTTGCCTTGCCGATGACATGGGCTTGGGCAAAACCCTGCAGACACTCACCCATCTTACATCTGTATATGAGAATGATAAACCGGTGGTTGAAAAGAAAATCATTCAGGTTGATTTGTTTACATCAAGGGAAGAAATAGTGGAAACGGCAAAACAGCCACCGTCTATTATTGTGATGCCTACTTCTTTATTGCACAACTGGGCAGCCGAAATCATGAAATTTGTCCCGCACTTGAAGTTCCTGGTACATTCGGGGGTCAGCCGTACCAAGGATTTTAAGGTTTTTAATAATTACCAGATAATTTTGACGAGCTATGGGGTTTTGAGAAATGACCATGAATCTCTGAAGGACTTCAGATTTTTATATGCCATTCTGGATGAAAGTCAGTATATTAAAAATCCAACCTCAAAAATTTATTCAGCGGTAAAAAAGATAAATTCCGAATACCGGATTGTTTTAACAGGTACTCCGGTTGAAAACTCCATCACCGATCTGTGGTCGCAGATGAATTTTATCAACCCCGGTTTGCTTGGCGATCTTACTTTTTTCGGAAGAGAGTTTGTTTTTCCCATTGAAAGGTGCTCGGATGCAGCAAAATCCGAAAAGCTTAAAAAACTCATTTCACCCTTTATTTTGCGCAGGCGAAAAGATGACGTGGAAAAGGACCTTCCGGATATCACCGAGCAAGAGGTGGTTTGTGAGATGTCTGAATTGCAGCAAAAGGTTTACGAGACCGAAAAATCGAAAATCAGAAATGCCATCATTGAAAACATCACTGAACAGAAGGGTAAAAATGATTTGGCCGTTTTTATACTTCAGGGTTTGATGAAACTGCGGCAAATAGCCTGTCATCCGAAAATCATTGATCCGGGTTACAATGATTTATCCGGTAAGTTTGAGGAAATCGCAGAAAGAATCCAGGTGCTGGCCGCGGGAAACCATAAGGTGCTCATTTTCTCCTCATTTGTCAGACATCTTGAATTGTTCAGGGGATTTCTTGAAGAAAAATCAATTGAATATTCATTACTAACCGGAGAGATGAACCAAAATGAACGCAGGCAAGCCATCGACAGGTTTCAGGATGATGAAGATAACAAGGTTTTTCTTATTTCGATGAAGTCGGGGGGAACAGGATTGAACCTCACAGCTGCCGACTATGTTTTTATCATTGACCCGTGGTGGAATCCGGCTGTTGAATCGCAGGCAGTGAGCAGGGCACACAGGATCGGGCAAAACAAAAAAGTGTTTGTGTACAGATTTATCTCTGAAAATACCGTAGAAGAAAAAATTCAGAAACTGAAGATATTTAAAGCCGGACTGGCTGATGATTTTATCAATTCAAACAATCCGCTGAGGGATTTGGATCTGGAAGATATGAAGTCGTTGTTTGAAAATTAGGAGGTGTAAATGTTTGATAATTATATATTTTTTTGAAATAAGAATTTACTTATTTTTGTTATATAATAATTTCCTTATGTCAGAATCGAAACCAACAAACTGGAAAGAGTGGATACAAAAGCGTTTTGAAGATAATTCAATGTATATTATTGAATATAATTCAATAGAAGCTGAATATTATATTAGATCTACTAATCCAATAATAAAGACGAAAATTATCTTTGTTTTTATGAGTGATGATGACGATGATGTTTTATATGATATACATTTTAAAGGTGATGATTCACTAAATTGTAATCAATGGTTTTCACATTTCACAACAGATTCTGAACTTAAACCCGATATAATGGATCAATGGGGAGCAAGAGGAACATTATTGACTTCATTATTCTTTAATGAAAATTTTGTTTATCGGCTTGAAAACGAATGGTTAAAAATCCCTTTAAAGACAGGTTGGACAGAAGAAGTACTTTATGTAAGAGGAAAAATATACAGGGCAAAGCTTAAAATACATCCAAAAATTTTTGATGGATGGTATTTAAATCATAGTATTCCGTTTAATTTAAATTTTTTTGATAAACTAAGAATATTCTTGGAAGTTGGACTAAGCAAAGAACAATTTACTTTTAAACCAATTGAATAAAAATGGCTTTTCTAACAAATTATGAAATTATTGATCTTCCAAAGAAATCATCAGACAATTTCTTAAATTGATTACGATCATAATAATTTGTTAATTGGTTCAATCTTTCATTTCAATTCTGTCCTAAACATTTTCAAGAATTGAGATTAAGTAATTCTTTTTTAAATTATTTAATTGATAGTCTGATAGTATCGTTTTAACCTATCAACCTATCAACCTATCAACCCATCAACCCCACATTTTTCAATAATCCAAAAAAATTCACATCCAACTCATTGTTACCTTGAAAATTATTCTTACTTTTGCGTTCTTGTATTAAAAAATTTAAAAAGAAACATGGAAAATTATTTAAACGCAGAAAAGAAAGAAGAAATCTTTCAAAAACACGGGAAGTCTAATAAAGATACAGGTTCATCTGAGAGCCAGATTGCTTTATTTTCCTACCGTATCAACCACCTGACACAACATTTGAACAGTAACAAAAAAGATTTTAGCACTCAAAGAGCACTGCTGAAACTGGTGGGTAAGAGAAGAAGTTTACTGGATTATTTGAAAGACAGAGATATCCAAAGATACCGCGCAATTATAAAAGAACTGAATTTACGTCGTTAACCCGATATATAAAAAGGCAATACCAAATTGCCTTTTTTAATTTTCATTAATAAAATCAAAGATTAATATGTACAACGCTATAACAAAAAAAATTGACCTTGGTGATGGTCGCATTATTGAAATTGAAACCGGTAAACTTGCCAAGCAGGCAGACGGATCGGTAGTTGTCAAAATGGGCAACACCATGCTGTTGGCTACCGTTGTTTCAGCCACCGAGGCCAAAGAAGATGTTGACTTTATGCCGCTTTCATGCGAGTATAAAGAAAAATATGCCGCCATTGGCCGTTTCCCCGGCGGATTCCTCAAAAGAGAAGCACGTCCTTCAGATTATGAAATTCTTATTTCCCGTCTGGTTGACCGCGCGCTCCGTCCACTTTTTCCCGATGACTATCACGCTGAAACTTTTGTAAATGTTGACCTGATTTCTGGTGATAAGGAAATTATTCCTGATGCTTTGGCCGGACTGGCTGCTTCGTGTGCCATTTCTGTTTCAAACATCCCGTTTAACGGTCCTATTTCTGAAGTCAGGGTAGCGAGAGTAAACGGTGAGTTTATGATTAATCCTACTTACAATCAGAAAGCCATTGCCGACATTGATATTATGGTAGCTGCAACCCTTGACAACATTATGATGGTTGAAGGTGAAATGAACGAGGTTTCTGAAAAGGATATGCTCGATGCCATTAAATTTGCCCACGAAGCCATTAAACCTCAGTGCCAGATGCAAATTGACCTTGCAAAGGAAATGGGCATTGTGAAACGTGAATATTGTCACGAAACCAATGATGAAGACCTGAAGAAAAAAGTTTGGGACGAAACATACGAAAAAGCTTATGCTGTTGCTGCTAAGGCAAATCCAAATAAACACCAGAGAGCCGAAGATTTTAAAGCGGTTGTTACTGAATTTAAAGCCCAGTTTACTGAGGAAGACGAAAAACGTGACATGCTCATCAAAAGGTATTATCACGATGTGGAAAAAGAAGCTGTCAGAAAAATGGTTCTGGATACTAAAATCCGTCTCGATGGCAGAAAAACCGACGAAATTCGTCCCATCTGGTGCGAAATTGGTTATCTGCCCGGTCCTCACGGATCAGCAATTTTTACACGAGGCGAAACACAGTCATTAACCACAGTTACTCTCGGCACAAAGCTTGACGAGCAGATGATTGACGGAGCCATGATTAAAGGTTACTCAAAATTTATCCTGCATTATAACTTCCCGCCATTCTCAACAGGCGAAGCCAGACCATACAGAGGAACAGGCCGCAGAGAAGTTGGACATGGAAACCTTGCTTTCCGTGCTCTTTCAAAAGTGATGCCCACCGATACCGACATAAATCCTTATACAATCAGGGTTGTTTCTGATATTCTTGAATCTAACGGTTCTTCATCAATGGCTACTGTTTGCGCAGGTTCACTTGCGTTGATGGATGCCGGAGTGAAAATATCAAAACCCGTTTCAGGTATCGCCATGGGTATGATCTCCGATTCAAAAACCGGTAAATATGCGATTTTGTCTGATATCCTTGGTGATGAAGATCATCTTGGAGATATGGACTTTAAAGTAACCGGTACAAAAGACGGAATCACTGCCACTCAAATGGACATTAAAGTTGACGGATTGTCATACGAAGTTCTATTTCAGGCACTGGAACAGGCCAAAGCTGGCAGAATGCACATTCTTGGTAAAATAACCGAAGTGATTGCCGAACCAAGAGAAGATTACAAACCACATGCTCCAAGAATTGAGAAAATGAGCATACCAAAAGATATGATCGGTGCAGTAATTGGTCCGGGTGGTAAAATCATTCAGGAAATCCAGGCTGACACAGGAACCATATTAACTATTGAAGAAATAGATAATCAAGGTATTGTAAGCATTGTTGCCGATAATAAAGAAGCCATTGAAAAAGCTAAGGCAAGAATTACTGCCATTGCAGGCGTACCCGAAGAAGGAGCCATCTATAAAGGCAAAGTAAAATCCATCATGGCTTATGGTGCTTTTGTTGAAATCATGCCAAATAAAGATGGATTGCTCCACATCTCAGAAGTTTCATGGAAGCGCCTCGAAAAAGTTGAGGAAGAACTGAAGGTGGGTGATGTAATCGAAGTGAAACTGGTAAGCTTTGACAAAAACGGAAAGATGAAACTCTCCAGAAGAGAGCTGCTCCCAAAACCCGAAGGTTATGTTGAAAGAGAACCCAGGGAAGAAAGACGTCAGGATAATCGTGGTGACCGAGGTGACCGTGGCGACCATCATGGCGAGCGCAGAGAACATCGTGGTGACCGTGGTGACCGCGGAGATCATGGCGAGCACCGCGAGCATCGTGGCGAACCCAGAAGACCACAGAGACCTGAGCACCCTCAGCAACCTGAAAGTCCTTCAGAACCACAAAATCCAATTGAAGATTAATATTGAAAGCCGCCTGATGGGCGGCTTTTTCTTTAAGGTACAATCAAAGTAAAATACCCTCTTTTCTCAATAACCTGGTTTTCGGCCGAAACAAATTTGATGTAATAGACATACACTCCCTCTGGGGCAATTTTTCCTCCGGGTGTTTTACCATTCCAGCCTTCCTGCCGGTCGTTGGTCTGGAAAACTATTCCGCTCCATCTGTCAAAAATAATCATTTCATAGTTTTCATTGGAAGCAAAGGTCAGTACCGGCTTAAATTCATCATTCTTGCCGTCACGATTGGGGGTGAAAGCATCCGGAATGAAAATATAGGGTTTCACTGCTGCACATGACATGTTGGAAATGCTCTTTCCCTTGATGCCGTATGGATTCAGATCTGTTTCAACGGCTTCAACATAATAGCAAAAATCGCCTTCAGAACCGGGATTTATAAAACCGCTCACATCATCAACGTATTCAAATGTGGCATCTGTAACAAAGTTAACCAGTTGCGGTGAGCCGTGGTCCACAATCCTGTAAATATTATAACGGTCAATGCCTCCCTTGTAGGCTTCGTAATTAGTCCAGGTCAGATAATGCTTGTAATTTTCATCACTGGTTACTTTGAGAATAATATTTTTAGAAAGGTTTGAAGAATCAATATTCTGCCGGCATCTGTTTTCTGCAATGATTTTATAGTATTTGAGCTCATATTCCATGTCGATGTACTTGCTGTAGCTTATTTCCGATGACCCGGATCCAAACCGGGCAATGGTGTCCCACGGACCTGAATAATTGTCTGATTCAAGAATTTTAAAAGCCCGCATGCTGGTGTTATTGTCAACCGTAAATGAAAGTTCCACATTGTTATAATAGGTAATGCTGGCATGATCGGCATTCATGAAATCAGGATTGTTGGGAAGATTTACAAAAATACAGGTGTAGTTTGAGGTTGAAGTTTGCCCGTCGTTGCTCACGGCCACAATATAAAAACAATAAAGTACCTGATCAGAGACTGATGTGAAAAAAGTTTCTGATTCGCTGCCGCTGACTGTTATGTAAAGGGAATAGTTGCCTGACTCGGATTTGCTGTAAACCTGATATTCTTTTACACCCGAATCCCAGTTCACATAGTCGTTCCAGTCAACCCGGATCCTGCGGTTGCACGAATCCAGATATGGAAACACATAAAGTGTATTATGAAAATCGCAGAATTGTGAACGGTTTTGACACGAGTCAAAGGCGGCCACGCTGTAAGAAACGGACTTTTTGCTGGCATCATCGGTCGAAACACCGAAATCATCTATGTAACTTGTTATTGCTCCGCCCCAAACTGTATCCACAAAAACAGAACCACTGGCGTAATAGTAAAATACGATGTATCCGGCAATATCAGGCTCGGTATTTTCGAACCAACCAAGATATGCATCACCGGTATTCATGTTTACGCTTACTGTATCGAGTACCGGAATGGCAGGGGGAATGGCGTTTTCAAAGATATCTCCGTCAGAGCTTGATCTTGAAATGCATCCCGATTCATCGGTAAGTTCAATATAATAGCTGATCATTTTCCTGCACACATAAATGGTGTCAGAATAGCTTGGGGTTGAGATGGCTGTAGAACCGGTATTTGTCCATATTCCGGTGGGGTTTTCAAGGTAAACCGAATAATTTGTTGAAGATGTGGACAAAGAAGGTGAATGGATATTATTCCAGGTCATTTGTGCCACTCCGGTTCCCGGATTATTCAGTTCCAGGTACATGGTCGAAAGAGTGTCCGAATTGAAAATTCCGCAATTGCTTTGAGTCCGAATAAAGTAATATCTTTGGCCAAGGTGTGCATTAGCATTGACATGAAGATAAGAAACAGTAGTTTGGACGGTAATTGTCTGAATCAGTGTGAAAGCGATGCCATCGGCAGATGCGTAAATTTCGTAACTGTCAAATCCTCCGCAAACATCTGTTGGCTCAAGCCATGAGAGCAGCACGTCGCCGTTTGATTTCACGTCAAGGCACCGCAATGATGCGGAATTTGCCCCGGCAAAAAGCGGAAGCACCAGAAAAAGCAATATTTTAAATAATCTCGGCATTAATATTTACCGGCAATAACCTCAATCATTTTTTTATCATCAAGATATTTTACCGCAAGTTTTTTTAGTTCAGCAGGTGTAACATCCTTAATAGTCTGAACAAATTCATCGTAAAATTTATATTTTAAGCCATAAGCATCAACACCTATAAAGGCATCAGCGAGGGCGAAAGGACCGTCGAAATTTCTGAGCATTTCGCCAAGCATATAACTTTTTACTCTTTTTAGTTCCTCTTTGGGAATCAGTTCCTCACGTAAACATTTTAACTCTTTTTTCACCTCTTTTATTGCGTCCTTGCAAACTTTTGCGCCCACTTCGGAAACGATAACAAAATAACCCGATTCCTTAAACGAGAAAATCACTGACCCGATTCCGTAGGTATATCCCTTGTCTTCTCTGATGTTTGTCATGAGTCGGGAACCAAAATATCCTCCCAGCACTGTGTTAAGAACCTGCATTTTGATAAAATCGGGATGGGTTTTGCTGAAAAGCTCGCAACCGATCCTGATGGCAGACTGCACTGCGTCCTTTTTTTCAACCACAATTCGTTTTTCTTTTGTGGTTTTAACGGCAAATTTCTTTATTTCAATGTTTTCTTTGCCTTGCCAGTCTTTTCCTCCGAAATACCTGTTAATCAGTTTAAGAACCTTGTCATCAATTTTTCCGGCAACCACGATTTTACAATTGGATGCATTATATAGACACTTATGAAAGTCAGAAAGTTGCTTTGTGTTTACTTTTTCGTAATCTTCGGGTTCAATTACATGTCCGTAAGGATGATTTTCTCCGAAAATTGCTTTCAGAAATTCCCTGCGTGCCTGAGTTTTAACCTTAGTCAGTTCAATGGTAAGATCCTGTTTTTTATTCCGGATATAATTTTCCAGTTCTTTTATCGGAAACACAGGATGTTTAACAATCTGTTCCAGTACCTCAAGTGTTTCGTTGAGGTATTTGCTCAGTGTATATAGACTAACAGTAGCGGCATGATAATCAACTGATGCATTGAAATGGGCACCGTAGAAATCGAATTTTTCAGAAATCTGCTGTGAGTTGTATTTTTTTGTCCCTTCGCCCATCAAGGCGTTGGTTGTGCTTGATACGAGAGGTTTTTCCTGAAACCATACTCCGGCATTAAAAAGCAAGTCCACTCGAATCACATCCTGCGTTCCGGCGTTGATATAATGAACCGGTATTCCGTTTTTCAGGCTGGTCTTTTTTGCTTTGATGTATTTTATCTTTTTTATCTCCTCGAAACCCGGAGTTTTTTTTCTGTTAATCTGCATGGTTACTGTTTTTTTGAATAATAGTAAAGTGTTGAGCAGTTGGTTGGTGCAAACACTTCATTGGCAATTTTTTTGATATCAGCGGGGGTGACTTTGAGATATTTGTCAGGTTCGCTGTTGATGTCGGCCGCATCACCGATCAGTTCATGGAAAGCAATTTTCATGGCTTTGTTCAGGATGCTCATTTCTGAAAACACAAGGGTGGATTCAACTTTGTTTTTCACTTTTTGAAACTCGTCTTTCTTCAGCGGTTTTGTGCAAATCTTTTCCAATTCCTCCACCACAGCCTGATCGGCGGTTTTCATTTTAATTTTATCGGCAAGTTTACCTTCCACAACAAACAGTCCGGCATCTATACTGCCCGTAATATAAGCATCAAGCTGGGAAAACATTTTCTTCTCTTTTACCAGATTTTGGTAAAGCCGTGATGATTTTCCGTTTGATAAAAGATCAGAAAGCAGATCGGTGGAATAGTAATCCTTGGATTTTCTGTCGCTCATGTGGTAAACTTTATAAAGCGAATCAACAGGCACATCACGTTCTACCTCAAGTTTTCTTGCTTTTGTTTGCTTTGGTTCCACAGGAAGATTTCTTACAGGCACATTTCTTTTTTCGATAGGTCCGAACCATTTTTCAGCCAGACTAAATACCTTAACCGGGTTGACATTTCCTGAAACCACAAGTATGCAATTGTTTGGAGCATAGTGTTTATAGAAAAAATCCCTTACGTGCTCAATACGGGCATTTTCGATATGGGATATTTCTTTTCCGATGGTTGACCATAGATAGGGATGTTTTTTATAGGCGAGCGGACGGAGCAGCAGCCATTCATCACCATAGGGCTGGTTCAGATACCTTTGTTTAAACTCTTCAATAACCACGTTGCGTTGGACTTCCAGACTTTTTTCTGTAAAAGCCAGACTCAGCATACGATCTGATTCGAGCCAGAAAGCAGTTTCAAGATTTTCGGCCGGAAGAGTCACATAATAATTGGTTATATCGTTGTTTGTGAAAGCATTGTTATCACCTCCGGCACTTTGCAATGCATTGTCGTAGGAGGGAATATTTATGGAACCACCAAACATCAGATGCTCGAAAAGATGCGCAAAACCTGTTCGATCAGGATCCTCGTCCCTGGCACCCACATTATACAGCAGGTTAACCGCAGCAAGGGGAGATGTTTTGTCGGTATGGACTATTATTTTTAGTCCGTTTGACAATGTTTTTCTCTTAAATTCAATCATTTTTCCTTTGTTAAAAAAACAAAGATAATTTATTATTATCCGATTTACATTGAATTAGGTGTCAATAATAAACAATGGATTGTTTATTTTTTTGGATAGTTTAACCGCCCAACCGTGCCGATCAAAGGACGAGCATCCTAGAAAACAAAGTTTTCAGGATCTTACCATCTCACCGTTCATCAAAAAAAATATCTTTTTGTAAAAAACAGTTGAAGATAATTGCCGCTTAGTCAATTTTCAACAAAGGTTGTCAAGTTTATAATGCAGTGTTTGTTAATCCAATTATATTTGATTCGACCTAATCAAAGTAACCTCACTTACACAGAGAAAAAATGGAAGAGAAAATAAAAGTCATGATCGTTGGGAAGAAGTCTGTCCTGATGTCAGGCATAACCACAGTAATCAGAAATAGTGAAAAAATCAGGATTGTTGAAGAACTTAATGATGACGACAACGATCTGGAGCAGTGCATACGGGAAGTCAATCCGGATGTCATTGTTTTTCAGGTATCTGACAATGATTTTATGTTTTCAAGGATTGATACAATAAAAAAATCCATCAATAAAAACAAGGTGCTTGCGGTTTTGTGCGGGTATAATGAAAAGACCATCTGCAGGTTTTTTGAAAACGGGATCAAGAGTCTGATTTCGGCCGGTTCAGATGAATCAGAACTGATATCGGCGATTACGCAGATCAGCAAAAAGCAAAACTACATCTCCGATGTGTATTCCAAAGTCATTGTCTACGATTTATTTAACATGCTGCAGGATCAATCTTATGTCAGTACAAACATTTTAACTCCGCAGGAAACAAGAATCCTGAATTTAATCTGCGAAGGTTTGTCGAACAAGGAAATCGGTTACCGCCTTGATATTTCAAAGCGCACAGTCGAAACGCACCGCCGAAATATCAAATCAAAGCTTGAAGCAAAAAACACGGTAGATCTGGTTAAGAAGGCTGCTTTGTATATGTAGGGTGGATAGTTCATAAAGTTCGTAAAGTCGAAAGTTCGTAAAGTCGAAAGTTCGTAAAGTCGAAAGTCTGTCAAGTCGAAAGTTCGTAAAGTCGGAAGTTCAGTGACGCAATGCTTGCGTCGCCATAAAAACAACAAAGACAAATCCATCAGAAAAGAAGCATGAATTTATTCAGAAGGTAAGATTGAAAAGTCGGAAGACCGAAGTTGGAAGTCGGAAGTTGGAAGCCGGATATTTTGATTAAACACCTAAATACTTTTAAGCAAACGGCCTGAAAGGCCAGCTCAATTCAGCCCCGGCTTTGTGCCTCCCTTCGTTCGCCAAAGGTTTATCTTCAGACTTGCCGTAGGTGAAACGTTAAACCGCGTGCCGCCTTAGCTTTAGCGGTGGCGCAGCTTCAACGATACGCGGTCAAGCCGGGGTGTTAATAAGCCTGGAGGGCTTATATTATGGTAGCCCCGGGCAATTGCCCAGGGGCCCGCCGGCCATGAACACATCAGAACGAAAAACCTCATTCCGGCGGAAATGAATGATAAAATTAATCAGAAGGTAAGATTATAAAGTCTAATCCTACCTCCAAAACCAAAACCAACCAAAAATAATCAACACCCCTAAAGAACAAGGGTTGCAGAATATCGTTTT